>JBJHCV010000004.1:74892-211256 GCA_050486225.1 Nitriliruptoraceae bacterium | reverse complement strand
TACCGCGGCTTCTACCCCGGGGGTGGGCCCGCGCTCCACACGGTGCGATGACCGGCGCCCGGGCGCTCGAGGTGTCGTCGCGCGCACGGTGAGGAGCAGGCGTCGTACGATGGATCCGAGAATCGTCGAGGTCGGTCCGGCCGTCCTCGAGAGGACGGCGCCCGATGGTCGGCGGCACCCGGCGGAGATCCTCCGGGGTGGCTGGCGACGGAGGATCGGGCGCCACTTCGGGCCGGTAGCTCAGTTGGTCAGAGCACTCGACTCATAATCGAGGCGGCGCGGGTTCGAGCCCCGCCCGGCCCACCGTTCCATCGCGTCGACCCGCGACGACGGTTCGAGCGTTGGCTCGGGGACACGCGGAGGTTGGCGCATGGTCGAACTGTCCGAGGCGACCCGGTTGACCGCCGCGATCCTGGTGTTCTCGCTGGTCACGGTGGAGACAGGCGGCCTGTACCTGATGCGGTTGACCACGGGAGGCATGCCCAGTACCCCGTTCCAGCAGTCGTTCGCTCGAGCAGGTCATGCCCATGCGGGCGTGCTCCTCATCCTGTCGCTCGTCGGCCTGCTGTACGCCGACGTCGCGGGACTGGACGGACTCCTCGGGGTGGTGGCGCGGTCAGGGGTGCCCGTCGCTGCACTGCTCATGTCGGCGGGATTCTTCCTCTCGAGTCTGGGTCAGGGGAGAGAGCGACCGAACGGGTTCGTGGTCCTCGTCCTCATCGGGGGCGCATCCCTGGCGGCCGGGCTGATCGCCCTCGGAGTGGGCCTGCTGACCGCGGGGTGAGCGCAGTGCAGGACACCACCGGTCCGGAGGCGCCCAGCCGTCCCGGCCGGCTGCTGCCGTGACCGGGATCGTCCACCCGTACCTGGTCGTCGACGGCCCCGAACCGGTGAGGACAGGAGCGTCGGGCGGCCAGCAGGGCCGAGACGGTCCGCGCACACGACGGGAGGGACTCGTGGTCGCACGGCACTTCGCATTCGCCTTCGATCCAGTGGCGCGCGTGCTGCTGGCCGTGATCGGCATCACCCCGTCGCGGTCCGGCGTGACCGTCGACGAGCGCGAACTGCGGATCAGGTTCGGACCGTGGTCCCTGCGCACGCCGTTGTCGAACGTCGAACGGGCCTGCGTGACTGGCCCGTACCTGTGGGTGAAGGCGATCGGGCCGCGCGGGTCCGCGGTGGATCACGGTGTCACGTTCGGGACGAACCATCGGGGCGGCGTGTGCGTGCTGTTGCGCGAACCGGTCGGTTCCCTGCTCGGGCCGGATCGGCTGCTGCACCCGGGCGTGACGGTGACCGTCGAGGACCCGCAGCGGTTCGCTGACGTGCTCCGGGCCGCCGTCGCTCACCACGATCCGGACCCGTCGAACGCCACGTGACGGCGGCCTGTCGGCGTCAGGCGTCGGCGGCACTGACCTCCGGCAGGGTGCGACCCACGAACGTGCCGACGAACCCGAGGACGGCGAGCAGCGCCAGGGCGACCTCGGGTCCGACGATCGAGGCGATCGACGTCGCGCCGCCGACCGCGAGCAGCACCACACCCATCGCCGCGTTCGACACGGCCACCCGATCGGTGCGGTCGTCACCCCGGGCGAGATCGACGAGGTAGGTCTTGCGTCCCACCCGGGAACCGGTGTGCATGAGGGCCAGCAACAGGTGCGTCGCGGGGTACAGCATCGCCAGGTCTCGAAGTTCGGGCGCCCGGAGGGCCAGCAGGAACACGACGACCACCGTCGACCCGCCGAGGCACGACGCGATCATGGTGCGGCGGCTCGAACGGTCCGCGAGTCCCCCCCACACGCGCCCCCCGACGAGGCTCGCGATCCCGGTGCCGATCACGAACGGTCCGAGGTCGCGCAGGCCCGTTCCGGACACTCCGGCCGCCAGCATGACGACGAACGGCGGGCTGAGCGCCGACACGAGCAGCAGCCCGCGAGCGAGCACGAACCTCCGGAACACGTCGTCGTCGCGCAGCAGGGACAGCGCCGACACGACCTCGTCCGCCCCGGCGTCGGGGTCGTGGTCGCCGGGGCGTTCGTGGATCGTGGCGTACACCGCTGCTGCAGCGATCCAGCAGCCGGCCGCGGCGACGAGCAGCACGACGAACGTCGCGGTGGACGAGTCCTGGCCGCCGAGCAGGCGCAGGCCGACGCCGAGGGTGATCGCGGCGAGCCCAGCGGCGACCGTCGCGTTGCCCGTCACCCGTCCTCGACGACCCTTGGGAATCGTGCGACCCATCACGTCCTTCGACGCGAGCGAACACAGGGAACGTGCCACGGCGAACCCGGCGAGTGCCGCCAGGATGCCCCAGCCGGCGATCGCACCGTCGGTTCCGGCGGCGAGCAGCGCCATGACCACTACGCAGGCCGCCTGACCAAGGGCCCCGGCGACCCAGAACCACCGTCGCACCGGGCTGCGTCGCACCAGGGCGAGCAGACCTGCCTGGGGCAGCATCGACCCGGACTCACGCACGGGGACCATCAGCGCCATGGCTGCGGCAGGGGCCCCGAGGCCGGTGAGGAGCCACGTGAGCACCGTCTTCGGGTCCACGATCAGGTCACCGGCGCGCTGGAGCCCCAACGCGGCCACGTGACGGATCGTGTTGGATCGGCCGGTCAAGGAACGGCCGGCGTGTCGACGACGAGGCGGGTGTCCGGATCCGACAGCAGGTCGACGAGCGCGTCCGCGGGCATCGGGCGGCTGTGCCAGAAGCCCTGGGCGAACGAGGTCCCGAGTTCCAGGAGCAGGTCGCGCTGCTGGGTGGTCTCCACGCCCTCACCACACACGTCCAGTTCGAGGGACCGGCCGAGTTCGACGATGGCACGGATGAGTGCCCCCGACGTCGCGTCACGGCCGAGGTCGGCGACGAAGCTGCGGTCGATCTTGATGATGTCGACCGGCAGGCGTCGGAGGTACGACAGCGAGCTGTACCCCGTGCCGAAGTCGTCGATCGCGAACCGCACGCCGTGGGTGCGGAGCCGACGCATGACCGCCAGTGACAGGGCGGAGTCGTCCAGCAGGTTCGTCTCGGTGACCTCGAGCACCAGCAGCTGCGGATCGACCTCGTGACCCTCGAGCAGGTGCACCACGTGGTCGACGAGCGCGGGTTCCCGCAGTTCACGGCTCGACACGTTCACCGCCATGCGCAGCACGAGGTCCTCGCGTGTGTCGAGGCACCGGCGCAGCGTCGCGACGGACTCCTCGAGCAGGTGGCGTCCGATTGCGGAGACGAGCCCGCTGGACTCCGCGATCTCGACGAACTCGTGCGGTTCGATCGGACCGCGTTCCGGATGGTTCCACCGCGCCAGGGCCTCGACGGCCACGATCCGGTCCGTCGCGAGTTCGACGATGGGCTGGTAGGCGACGTCGAGCGCCCCGTCCGCGAGGGCGTGCGTGAGGTCCTCCGCGATCCTCAGACGCTCCTGGTTGCGCACCGTCATGGTCGGACGGTGCAGGGCCCAGCGCCGCTTGCCCTGACGCTTCGCCTCGTAGAGAGCGATGTCGGCGTCGCGCAGGAGCTCCTGTGCGTCGCGTGACCCGTCGTCGACCGCGATGCCCACACTGAGGCCCGCACGCAGGTGGTGTCCGTCGATCTCGAACGGCTCGTCGACGACCTCGAGCAGCCGCCGAGCGGTCATCCCGGCGTCTTCGTCGGACTCGAGACCCTCGCACAGCACGGCGAACTCGTCACCTCCCAGTCGCGCAACCGTGTCGGAGGTGCGAACCACCTCCTGGAACCGACGGGCGATCTCGACGAGGAGCCGGTCGCCAGCCGCGTGACCGAGCGTGTCGTTGATGTCCTTGAAGTCGTCGAGGTCGCACATGAGCAGCGCGAGGTTCTCGTTCCTCCGTCGGGTCCGGGCGAGCGCGTGGGTCAACCGGTCGTTGAACAGTGCGCGGTTGCCCAACCCGGTCAGGGGATCGCGCAACGCCAGTTCGCGCACCTGGCGCATCAGGTCGTCGCGCTCGGTGGTCTCCTGCATGGTGAGCACGATGCCCTCCACGTCGGGATCGCCGCGCAGGTCGACCGCGACGATGTCGACGTACTGCGCCTTCTCGTCGCGGTCGAGGAGTCGCGCGCTGACCCGGACCGGGCCCTCGTCCTCTGCGTGGTTGAGCTGGTCGACGATGGCTCCGAGGGTGGACCGGCGTTCACTCTCGTGCAGGTACTCGACGACGTCGGCGATGCTCCAGCCCGTGGGGTCGTCGCCGTAGAGACGTCGGGCCGACGGACTCGCGTACGTGACCCCACCGTCCTCGTCGATGACGAGCAGGACGTCGTTCATGTGGCGGACCAGCGCGGAGAACCGGCGCTGGTCGTGCATGGCCTGCTCCTCGACGCGCAGGTCTGCGCGCGAGCTGATGCGGCGCAGCAGGGACCGGATCCTCGCGGCCATCAGCAGCAGGATGAAGGCCGTCGTGCCGGCGATGATGACGTCACGACTGTTGGCCGCGACGAGCAGCATCGTGATCGGCAGGAGCATGGTCGCCAGCACCAGGGCGACCGTGCGCAGAATCTGGTCGCTGATGGCGTCCGGTCCGATGGGGCGGGGGGTCTGAGGCGCCGATCGGTGCACCACCGACAGGCCACCCAGTCCGAACGCGAGCAACCACAGTGCGTTGTTGCGGCCGGGTTCGTACCCGTCCAGCAGCAGTCCGAGCCCGTTGGCGAGCGCCGCGACGACCAGGACGACGCCGGAGCCGGCGAGCAGCAGTGAGGCGGGGGTGTTGGGCCGACGGCGCACCACCAGACGCACCGCGACGATGAGCACCAGCACGTGCACGAGCGGGAACGCCGTGACGAAGACGCGGGTCAGTCCCCCGGCAGGGAACCAGTCCCACACGTTTGACACGAAGACCACCCAGACGAAGGTGGTGATGCTCGCGCCCACGATGACGGTGTCGATTGCCGACGACAGGTCGGCGAACCCCCGCCGGCGCACGATGCCGAACGTCCCGGCGGCCAGGATCAGCCCTCCCGCGACGTTCATCAGGTGCAGGGGGTGGGGCAGCGGCGGATTCGAGGGCAGGAACACCCGCCATGCGGTCAGGGCGGCGTCACCCAGGGCATACGCGACGAGGCCTACCGCGACCGGGGCCCACACCGTCCTGGCCGCCGGGGGCATCCGCACGAGTCGCCATCCGACGGCGGCGACGATCACGAGCAGCGCGAGCACCTGGAGCAGGCCACGCAGGGCACTGTCGACGGGAAGGGCCAGCTGGCCGACGATCCCCACGGCGACGACGGTCGCCAGACCGGTCACGACCCGGTCCTGTCCGCGGGGCCTCACGGCGTGGTCCGGCGCGCGCAGGTGGGGATAGCCTGGCGGGCATGGACGTCGACCCGCAGGACGCTGCTCACCGTCACCGTTCCGGTGGGCTGCAGGTGTCGGTGCACACCCAACGGGCCCTTGCCGCGCCGCGACCCAGGCTGCGCGGCGTCCTGCACCTGATCGCGGCGCTGGCCGCGGTGCCGACGACCGGGGTGCTCGTCGTGCTCGCGCCGTCGGTCTTCGCACGAGGGGCACTCACGGCCTTCGGTGGCGGGGTGAGCGCGATGTTCGTCGCGAGTGCGCTGCTGCACGCCCGGCGTTGGCGTGCACCGGTCCACGAGCGGCTCCTGAGACTCGACCACACGGGCATCTACCTCGCGATCAGCGGGACGGGTGTCGCGATGGGCATCGTGGGGCTGGAGGGGTGGCCGGGCGTCGTGCTCATCCTGGTGGTGACGCTTGGTGCCGCGCTGGGGATCGCGGTCGAGTGGCTGCCCTTCGCGCCACCTCGCGGGTACTCGAACGCGGTGTACCTGACCCTGGGGTGGGTGCCGGTGGCCCTGCTGCCCTGGGTGTGGGCGGCCTCCGGTGCGGTGACCGTCGCGCTCGTGGTGCTGGGAGGTGTGCTCTACACGCTCGGTGCCGTCGCCGTCGGCCTGCGGCGCCCCGATCCCGTGCCCGACTGGTTCGGCTACCACGAGGTCTTCCACCTGCTCGTGGTGCTGGCCGTGCTCGTCCACGCCGCGGCGATCCTCCGACTGGTCTGACCGTCCCCCCGTGCGATCACATGCACGGTCCGGCCTCTCCCGGGTTGCGATCGGCGCCGAGCACTGCGCGCACCTCGTCGAGGTCGAGCGCGTAGGCGACGTCGCGTCGGTCCGGGCTCACCGCGAAGACGACACCGCCCACGCGTCCCTGTTCGTCGACGACCGGGGACCCGGAGTCGCCCTGGCGGAGTTCCGCGGCGAGGAACACCACCCTGCGTTCGGTCCGCGAGGCACCGTAGATGTCGCGACCGACGGCGACGCGACTGCCCTCGACCCGCGCGGGAGCCACGCGTGGGTCCAGCTGCCCTCCCGGGTAGCCGATCACCACGGCCTCGTCGCCGTTCGCGACGGCCGCGAGCTCGAGGGGCGAGCGGGTCATCCCGGGCGCCTCGAGCAGGGCGAGGTCGCGTTGGGGGTCGTGGACGACCACGGTCGCGGGGTGCTCGGTCCCGTCGGGGAACCGGATCCGCACGGAGTCCGCTCCGGCGACCACGTGCGCGTTGGTCATGAGCAGTCCGTCGCCGACGACGAACGACGAGCCCTCGAACCTGCGTCCACACCCGTCGGCACGCACGTGCGCCGTACGCGTCGTCGTCGCCTCGATGACGGAGGCGTCGATCGTGGTCACCCGAGGCGAGGGTCCGGTGGCAGGAGCCGGGGCGAGGTCCGCGAACACCTCGGGGAAGCGGCTCGAGTCCACGAACCGACGCACGCTGCGCAGCACGTCCGGAGGATCGGGCGTCTGGGCGTTGATCGTGGCGACGATCCGAGAGCCGCGCACCTGCTGTGCGATCTGTCCGGGAATGTCCGCTGCCGCCGGGATCAGCAGCCAGACGAGCACGCCCACCATCAGCACGCTCGCGGCTCCTCCGGCGATCCGGTCGAGCGCGGCCAACGGGGTCACGGAGATCGCGCGGCTCAGGAACGCCCCGACCATCCCGGTGATGCCCGTGGTGAGACCCACGGTGACCGTCAGCGCGACGAGAACAACGACCAGGCGCATGCCGGTCTCTTCGGGATCGATCAGGTCGAGGGCCCAGGGGATCGTGCGGTTCGCGAGGAACAGCCCGGCGAGGATCCCGATCCACGAGGTGGTGCGCGACACGAGGCCCGCGCGGAAGCCTCCGACGACCGCAGAGAGCACGGCGACGGCGAGCAGCGCATCGAGGATGTTCATGGGCGACACGTTATGGCACGGGTTGACTCGCCGACCGCACGTGTGGTCTACGCTCGTGGGCTCGTTCGTGAGGGAGTGCCCGTGCTCGAGTCTGCACAGTTGACGTTCGTTCCGGCAGGTCCCACGCCTGCGGCGAGCGGCTTCGCACTGTGGACGGCAGGTGCCCCCGAACCGGACGAGGTCGCCCGGTCCCTGGGTCTCGCCCGCGGTCGTGTGTGGACCCTGCCCACCGTGCGCATCGAGCGGACCCCGGGTGCCCGGGACGTCGCCGACGTCCGGGCGGTGGACGTCGAGGTCGACGCTCGACGCATCGACCTGCTCGCCGCGCTGCGTTGGCTGGCGGGCCTGCCCGCGGATCGGGACGTTCCCGGTCGGCCTCGCTGGTCCGACTCGGTCCATGCATGGAGCGTCGCGGCCAAGCTCGCGCTCGAACTCGTCGCCGCAGGCCACCTGGTCCCGACGATCGCCAGCGATCCGTCGATGGGCCGCGGGATCGCGTCCTGGCGCATCGCGGCCCGCGCGGACGACCGGGTCGACCTGCTCGCCGCCGCGATGCCACCCGCAGCGCACGCCCTGCGTGACGGGCCCGGGTCGGTGTGGACCGCGGAGCGTCTGCTGACGGCGTTCCTCGACGCCGTGGCGGACTCGTGTGCACGGCAGGGAAGACGCCCCGAGGTGGATCGTCGGGGACGTGTCGCTGCGGCGACGTTCGCCGAGTCGTGGCTCGCGGCACTGACGGGCGCGGATCCCGTCGTGGACCACGTGGCTGACGTGGACGCGACGTCGCGAGACGTGGCCGACTGGATCGGACCGGTCGTCGGCCACGAGCGCGCGTCCGTCGCTCGGCTCGGCCTGCGTGTGACGGCGCCCGAGAACCCGGACGAGCCCGAGCCGGACCGTTGGCGTGTGCACCTTCACCTCGAGGTGGTCGACGGGGACGGCGCACGTGTCGACGCGACCGACGTCTGGGCGGCGACCACGCCGACGATCGAGGTCGCGGGAGTGGCCGTGGACGCGCCCCGGGTGGTGCTGTTGCGGGGGCTCGCGGCCGCCGCACGGCTGTTCGCGCCGCTCGAGCGGAGCCTCGACGTGGAGCAGCCCACGTCGCAGACCCTCGACGACGGCGAGGTCGCCGCGCTGCTGGCGGACGGGATCGACAACCTCGCGACTGCAGGGGTGCGCGTCGAACTGCCCGCGGAACTGCAGGCGGGGGCGCCACGACTTCGGGTCCGGCTGCGGGTCGGGCGTGTCCCGTCAGCCAACGACGACGCGGTTGCGGCAGGGATCGGCGGTCTGGCGGAACTGCGTCACGAACTGGCGGTCGGCGACGAGACCGTCGACGAGGACGAGTTCGCGCGGATCGTGGCCCGACGGGCACCACTCGTGCGTTGGCGCGGCCGGTGGGTGCTCGTCGACGACGACGTGGTCGACGCGGGGCGCAGCGCGGGACAGAGCATCAGTGTGACGCTCACCGAGGCGCTGGCGGCGGTGCTCGCGGGTCGTCACCACACGCGGGAGGACGGATGGGTCGAGGCGCGTGCGGGGTCGGAGTTCTCGGACCTCGTGCAGCGGCTCGCGAGCGGCGAACGCCGCGACGCCCGGATACCTGCGGCGTTCACCGGGACGCTGCGGCCCTACCAGCAACGGGGTGTCGCGTGGCTGCAGGGACTCGCGGAGCTGGGGATGGGCGCGGTACTCGCCGACGACATGGGTCTGGGCAAGACGGTCCAGGCCATTGCGCTGCTCGGGTCACGTCCCGACGACCGGCCCCACCTCGTCGTGTGCCCGACGTCGGTGGTCGGCAACTGGACACGGGAACTGCACCGGTTCATGCCCGGGCTCGTCGTGACGGCCCACCACGGCCCCCAGCGATCGGTCCGTCGTTCGGCGATGCGGCCCGGCCAGGTCGTCGTGACCAGTTACGCGCTGCTCCGGCGTGACGAGGCGATCCTGACCAGCGTCGACTGGGACACGGTGGTGTTCGACGAGGCCCAGCAGCTCAAGAATCCGACGTCGGTCACCACGCGCACGGCGCGGCGCATGGACGCGCGGCTGCGCGTCGCCATGACGGGTACCCCGGTCGAGAACCGGTTGTCCGAGCTGTGGTCGATCATGGAGATCGTCAACCCGGGGCTGCTGGGCACGCGGCGTCGGTTCGAGGAGCACTTCGCGGTGCCGATCGAACGGTGGAACGACCCGGAGGCCAGCGAACGTCTGCGACGGCTCATCGGTCCGTTCGTGCTGCGTCGTCGCAAGTCCGACACCGAGGTGGCGGTGGACCTGCCGGCCAAGCAGCAGGTCGAGGCGACCTGTGGGCTCACCACCGAGCAGGCCGGCCTCTACCGGGCGGCGACCGAACGTGCCTTCTCCGGTGACGGTCTGGGAACCGACGCGTTCGAACGCCGAGGGCGCGTGCTGGCACTGCTGACCGCGCTCAAGCAGATCTGCAACCACCCGGCCCAGTTCCTGGGGGAGGACGGCCCGATCGTCGGACGGTCGGGCAAGCTGCGGCGGTTCGGACGCATCGTCACCGAGGTCGTCGACTCCGGTGAGCGCCTGCTCGTGTTCACCCAGTTCCGCCGCATGGGGGACCTGCTGGTCGCCCACCTCGAACAGGACCTCGGCGTGGGCCGGGTCGACTTCCTCCACGGAGGTGTCTCGCTTGCCGACCGTGACACGATGGTCGACCGGTTCCAGCACGACGTGGACGCTCCCCGTGCCTTCGTCGTGTCGCTGCGAGCCGGGGGCACCGGCCTGAACCTCACGCGGGCCACCCATGTCGTGCACTACGACCGGTGGTGGAACCCCGCCGTCGAGGACCAGGCGACGGACCGCGCCCATCGCATCGGCCAGCATCGTCCGGTCACCGTGCACACCATGGTCACCGCAGGAACCGTGGAGGAGCGCATCGGCGCCCTGCTCGATCGAAAGCGGGCACTCGCGGACACCGTCATCGGGACCGACGAGACGTGGTTGACCGACCTCGACGACGCGGAGTTGAGCGCACTGGTGTCGCTGTCCGCCGATGCGCTCGACGATCTCGACGATCTCGACGACCTCGACGACGTGGCGCCTTCGGGCGGGGACGACGCGCAGGGGGGTCGCCCGCGACTGACCGTGGTCACGGGAGGTCGCGCATGATCGACGAGCTGTTGGGTCGGTGGACTCGGGCGCTGGAGCGCGACGGCGACCTCGCCGGTGACCCTCGACGTGTCGCCCAGGGCCAGGCCCTCGCACGCAGGGGACGGGTCGTGGACCTGGAGGTCTCCGCCGGTGTCGTGCGGGCGACGGTGCGCGACCGCCAGACGACGAAGGTGCGTGTCGACTGGCCGGCGCACCCGGATGCCGACTGGGAGCACGCGACCCGGGCGCTGGCGCGTCGCGCGCGACACGTGGTCGCCCTGCTCGACCGGAGTCCCGGAACGGCCGAGTTCGAGGTCGTCGAGGACGCGGGCATCTCCCTGGTGCCGGGCAGGGGGGACTGGCGGGCGACGTGCACGTGCGGGATGGACCGGTGCGTGCACGTCATCGCCGTCTACCAGGCCGTGGTGGCCCGGATCACCGCGGATGCGTCCGTCCTCTTGCGTCTGCGCGGCCGCGACGTCGACGAACTCGCCGACGTGCTGCTCGAACACCGCGTCCACGACGATGCCGGTGAGGTGGACGCGGTGGAGATCGGGTTCGACCCAGACGGACCGATGGACGTCGCACGAGGCGACCTGTCGGCCGTGGTCCTGCACCCCCGTCGCCCGCAGGATCCCACGAGCCTCGTGCGGCAGCTCGGCACGCCGCCCGGACTGCGCGAACCCGACCCGTTCGGCGTGCCCGTGCGCCGTGCTGCGGCGATGGCGTGGCGACTGGCCGCGGGCGAGGGAGCCGGTGTGGCGGACGAGGAACTGCTGCTCGCCGAGCTTCGGGCGCAACGAACCGCGTCGTCGGCATCGCTCGCCGACGCGTTGGGCGCGGATCCCGACGACCTGACGGAGGCGCTCGACCGGCTGCACGGACGCGGCGTCGTGCTGCGGACGGGCTCCGGTGTCGACGCGAGGTATCGGGCCGCCCGCTGATCGACTCGGACGCCCGTGGGATCACCGACCCCGGTGGTCGCGGGGTCCCGGTGCTGGCCGAACGTTGGTGTACCCGGCACACTCACGCGTGTAGTTTCACCGGTGGCATCCTTCGCCACGCCGCTCCGCCGCATCGCACGGCCCGGGAATCGACACCGCATGGCAGGCACGCCGCCACGACGTCGGTCCGTCGGCGCAGTCCGCCTGCGCTGGCTCGCTGCTGCCGTGGCCGTGACCCTCACCGTCCCCGCGTTCGCGTTGGCCGACGACCGGTCCGCCAGTGAGATCCAGCAGGAGCTCGACCGGGCACGCGCCGAGTCGCAGAGCCTGAGTTCCAGCCTCGCGGACGTTCGGTCCCGCATCGGCAGCACCGAGGAGGAGCTCGCCCAGATCACGGTGCGTCTCGAGGATGCCCGGGCTCGCCTGACCGCCGCGGAAGGTCAGGTCCGCCTCGCCGAGGAGGCCCTGGTGATGGCCGAGGAGGACCGCGAACGGCGAGCGTGGTTCCACCAGGTCGCACTGGCCAACCTGGCGGACGTCGAGGGGGAACTCGCGGTCGAGGAGGAGCTGCTGGTCGAACACGTCGTGGGGACCTTCAAGTACGGCAGTTCCGGCGCGCAGCGAGGGGCCATGGCGCTCGAGGTCATCCGGCGCTCCGCCAACCCCAACGACTTCGCGGTGGCGCTCAAGCAACTGAGCATCGTCATCGCCGACCAGGACGCGACGGTCGCCCGGGTGTTCGACCTGAGGGATCAGCAGCAGACGCGCACCGAGGCCGCCGCCGAGGCGAAGGCCGAGGCCGAGGAGGCGGAACGCCAGGCCACCGAGACCCTGCAGGTCGTGGAGGAACTGCGCCTGGAGGCGCAGGCCGTCGCCGACTCCATCGCCGAGGACGAGCGTCGACAGCAGGAGGTGCTCGGCGGACTGCGGGGCTCCGCGTCCGAGACCCAGGCCCTGCTGACGCGGGTGGCGGCTCGTGAGACCGAACTGCGCTCCGCGCTCGTCGCCGCCCAGGCACGTGAGGCCGGGTTCTCCGACCGGTCGGGATTCCCGGGCTGGGCCGGAGGGCCCGACATCCCGGGTGCGGTGTGCCCGGTGCAGGGGGCGCGAGCCGGGCGGGACTTCATCAACGACTGGGGCTATCCGCGTGCACCGAACCGGTGGCACCAGGGCAACGACATCTTCGCCTCGCGGGGCACGCCGGTGGTCGCGGTGGCCGACGGGGTGGTGACGCGCATGAACACCGCGAGCCAGCAGACCGCGCTCGGTGGCATCACGGTCACGTACCGGACGGGCGACGGCAGCGAGTGGTACAACGCGCACCTCGATGCGATCGCCAGCGGACTGTCCGTCGGCACACAGGTCAGCCGTGGTCAGCAGATCGGGACGGTCGGCAACACGGGCAACGCCCGCACGACCCCGCCGCACCTGCACATCGGTCGTCGGTACGGCGGTCAGGCGGTGAACCCGTTCCCGTCGATCAGCGGGTGGTGCTGACTCCTCACCATCCGACGTCCATCTCGTGCCCGGCCTCGACTAGCCTCCGCGCCGACGACCCCGCGGGGCATCCCAGACGTGGAGGAGAGGAACGTGACCGGTTCACAGTGGCTGATCGCACTCGCCGCGGCGACACTCGTGGGAGCACTGGTGACCGCAGGATTCGCGATCTGGCTGCTGCTCGGCTGACTCCGACCCAACCGTCGGCATCACAGCACCGAACCTGGTCCGACTCTGCCATTCGAGCGGGTCGGACAGGAGCAGTCGGGTGCGGGTCGTGGTCGTCGGTTCGGGAATCGCCGGACTCGCCAGTGCGTGGCTGCTGTCCCGCCGCCACGAGGTGCACCTGATCGAGCAGGACTCCCGGCTCGGGGGGCACACGAACACCGTCGGGGTGACGCAGCCCGACGGGTCGACGTTGGGGATCGACACCGGGTTCATCGTGCACAACACGGTGACCTACCCCCTGCTCGTCCGGCTGTTCGACGAACTCGATGTGGCCACGCAGCCTTCCGACATGTCGTGGTCGGTCCAGTGCCAGCGATGCCGGCTCGAGTACGCAGGAAGCCTTCCCGGTGCGTTCGCGGATCGTCGCCGCGTCGTCGACCCGGGGCACCTCCGGATGCTCGCCGACGTGACCAGGTTCAACCGCCTCGGTCGACGGCTGGCGGACCGCGGCGTGTCGGGGACCGTGGGCGAACTGCTCGATTCCCACGGCTTCTCACGCTCCTTCCGCAACCACCACCTGCTGCCGATGGCTGCGGCGATCTGGTCGACGGGGACCGGATCGGCGGAGGACTTCCCCGCACAGACGCTGTTGCGATTCTTCGCCAACCACGGCCTGCTCAGTGTGAACGGTCACCTGTCGTGGCGGACGGTGACGGGCGGGGCGTCGTCGTACATCCCTGCGCTCACGGCGCCCCTGGGTGATCGCGTCCACCGAGGTCACGGTGTCGTCGGGATGACCCGGGACGACGCCGGGGTCACGCTGCGGCTCGGCGACGGCACGACCATGGACGCAGACCGGGTCGTGATCGCCACGCACGCCGACGACGCGCTCGGCATGCTCGACGACGCGACGCCTGCAGAGAAGGAACTGCTCGGCGCGTGGGACTACTCGCACAACGAGGCCGTGCTGCACACCGACGCGTCCCAGTTGCCGACCCGTCGTGCCGCGTGGGCATCGTGGAACTACCGTCTGGAGGACTGCACGGTGCCGACGGACCGGGTGTCGCTGGGCTACCACATGAACCGCCTGCAACAGTTCGATGCGACCGAGGAGTACGTGGTGACCCTCAACCCGACCACCCCCATCGACGAACGTCGGGTCCTGCGACGGTTCACCTACACCCACCCGGTGTACTCCACCACGAGCGTCGCGACCCACGACGAACTCGCCTCGCTCAACGGGCGCCGCCACACGTGGTTCGCCGGCGCGTATCACCGCTACGGGTTCCACGAGGACGCGCTGTGGTCTGCGGTACGGGTCGCCGACGACCTCGGGGTGTCGTGGCCGTGAACGCCCCGATCCGCCCGGCCGGGACCCGACCGCGATCGGAGGGGTCGCGCGGAACGGACACCCGGACGTCCGCGGTGCTCGTGGGCACCGTGCGCCATCGTCGTCACGTCCCGCGGCCCCACGCCTTCCGCTACCGGACCCACCACGTGCTGCTCGACCTGGACGAACTCGACGAACTCGACCGTGCGCACTGGTGGTTCTCGGCCCGGCGCCGTGGCATCACCACCTTCCACGACCGTGACCACCTCGACGGCTCGGACCGTGACGTGCGCGCACAGCTCACCGACCTGGTCGCGGACGCCGGTCTCGAGGTCCCCGCAGGGCCCCTGCGCGTCGTGACCAACCTGCGCGTGCTCGGGCACGTGTTCAACCCGGTGAGCTGGTGGTTCTGGTACGACGACCACGACCGTCTCGCGCTCGTCGTGGCCGAGGTGCACAACACCTTCGGCGACCGCTGGTGCCACCTGCTCAGTGACCTCGACGTGGACGGCACGATCGTTCGTGCCCGCGCGTCGAAGGTGCTGCACGTGTCTCCGTTCCTCCCCGTGGAGGGACTCGAGTACGCGTTCACGCTGAAGCTCGACACCGCCGAACGGATGCTCGCCCACATCGACGTGGTGGACGCCGACGGTCGACGCGTGTTCGACGCCACGCAGACCGGGAGGCGCCGTCCCTTCTCCGCACTGGGCCCGCTGATGCTCGCGCAGCCGATGGCTCCGCTGCATACCGTGGTGCTCATCCACCTGCAGGCGCTGCGGCTGTGGTGGAGACGGACGACGTTCCACCGTCGCCCGCAACCACCGCCCGGCGCGGTCCGCACGCGACAGGACCGACGTCGATGATCCTGGGTTCCATCGCGCAGCGACGTTCCCGGTCGATCGTGACCGGGATGCTGTCGCGCATCGACCACGGACACCTCGAGGTGTCGACCCCCGACGGGTCGCTGGCCACGTTCGGTGACCCCGGAGCCACGCTGCGGGCCCGCCTCGACGTGCACGACCCGTCATTCTTCGTCCGACTGCTGCGCGGGGGCTCCGTCGGGGTGGGCGAGTCGTACATGGACGGTGATTGGTCGTGTGACGACCTGGTGGCCCTGGTGCGGATCGTCATCGCGAACCGACCGGCGTTCGCACGGATCGCACCGCTGGCCGTCCTCGAGATCCTCGCCGATCGCGCGGTGCACGCCGTGCGCGCCAACCGTCGTTCCCGTGCTCGCGCCAACATCGCCGCGCACTACGACCTGTCGAACGACCTGTATCGACAGTTCCTCGACGAGACCATGACCTACTCGTCGGCGGTGTTCGAGCACCCTGGGCAGTCGCTCGCCGACGCCCAACGGCACAAGTTCGAAAGACTGGCCGCCATGGCCCGCGTCGGCCCCGGCATGCGGGTGCTGGAGATCGGGTGCGGGTGGGGAAGCCTCGCGATCCACCTGGCCCGCGAACACGGATGTCACGTCACCGGGATCACCCTGTCGCAGCAGCAGGCCGACCTTGCTCGCGAGCGCGTACGCGAGGCCGGGCTGTCGGACCTCGTCGACATCCGGATCGTCGACTACCGGGACGTGGAGGGCACCTGGGACCGCGTGGTGTCGGTCGAGATGCTCGAAGCCGTCGGCCACCGCTTCCTCGGGACGTACTTCGCCTCGATCGAACGGGTGCTCGCCGACGACGGTCTCGTCGCCCTGCAGGTCATCACCATCCCGGAACAGCGCTACGCGACCTATCGGCGTCGCCCAGACTTCATCCAGCGCTACATCTTCCCGGGTGGCCACCTGCCGTCCCTGGCCGCGCTGACCCAGGCGGCCGGACGGTCCTCGCACCTGTACGTCGACGAGGTCGTCAACATCGGCACCCACTACGCACACACGCTGCGCCACTGGCGCGAGCGCTTCCTCGACCGCCTCGACGACGTGCGAGCGCTGGGCTTCGACGACCGATTCGCTCGCATGTGGGAGTTCTACCTCGCCTACTGCGAGGGAGCCTTCGCGTCGCGCTACATCAGCGACCTGCAGATCGTGCTCACGCGGACGCTCAACGCCTCGCAGGGGCTGTGGCCGTACGACACGACGGTGCCCGTCACCTCGACCTCCAGTTCGGGGACCCGATGAACCTGCGAAGCAGGGTCGCGGCATGGGTCGTCGACCAGGTCGTCGACCGAGGCCTGTTCGGGGACCTCGTACTGCGCCGGTTGGTTCGTCGCATGCTGCGTCGGCGTCATCGGGACGTCACCGGGGGAGGGGTCGAGCAGCGCATGGCGCGAAAGCGGGCCCTGATCGCTCGACTGCGGGAGTCGGCCGTCGCGATCGACACCGACGCGGCGAACGAACAGCACTACGAGGTCCCCACCGAACTCTTCCAACGCATGCTCGGGCCGCGCCTCAAGTACTCGTGCGCCCTGTGGGAGGACGGCGTCGACGACCTCGCCGCCGCTGAGGACGCCATGCTCGAACTCACCGGTCAGCGGGCCGAGCTCGCCGACGGGCAGGACGTCCTGGAACTCGGGTGCGGATGGGGATCGCTGACGCTGTGGATGGCGGAGCGCTTCCCCGCCTCCCGGATCACGGCCGTGTCGAACTCGGCCACCCAGCGCGCCTACATCGTGGAACGTGCGCGTGCGGCCGGACTCGACAACGTCACCGTGGTCACGTGCGACGTGAACGACCTGGGTCGCGACGCCGACCGATTGGCGTCACTCGGCGGGACGTCGGTCGTGGGCCCCGAACGCTTCGACCGAGTGGTGTCCGTCGAGATGTTCGAACACGTGCGCAACCACACCGAACTCACCGGTCGGATCGCGACGTGGCTGCGCCCGGGCGGCAAGTTGTTCGTCCACGTGTTCGCCCACCGCTCCGACCCGTATGCGTTCGAGACGGGCGGGTCCGGTGACTGGATGGCTCGGCACTTCTTCACCGGCGGTCTGATGCCGTCGGACGACCTGCTCCTGCACACGGTCACGGACCTCGCGATCGAGGACCACTGGGTCGTCAGCGGCCGCCACTACGCGCGGACGCTGCGGGCCTGGCTCGAGCGGCTCGACGCGCAGCGTGGACCCGTCACCGAGGTGCTCGCGCGAACGTACGGATCGCGCCAGGCGCGCGCGTGGTTCAACCGCTGGCGGGTCTTCGACCTCGCGTGCGAGGAACTGTTCGCGTTCGACCGGGGCGACACCTGGCACGTGTCCCACTACCGGTTCGTGCGATCCGACCGGATGAGCCAGACGGTGTAGGTCACGGCCGCGAGCAGCGCGAACGTGAACCACTGCACGGCATACGACTGGTGGTTGCGTTCGTCGAGGCGCGGTCCGTCGAGGGCCAGCGGCAGATCGCCGTCACCCGTCGGGTCGGCCGCCTCCATGCGCATGACCGGTGCGAGCAGGGCGCCGTCCATCTGGACGGCGAGACGAGCCGTGTCTGCGTGGAACACGCGGGCGAGGTGCCCCTCGTCGGGATCGCGAGGACCGAACGACGGGGACGACACAGGTCGTTCGAGCAGCCCCTGGACCGTCACGCGACCACCGGCGGGCATCGCCTCGGAGACGGGTGGTTCGTCGAGGCGCGGCGGTACCCAGCCGCGCCGGACCAGCAGCAGCCGCCCGTCGTCGAGTTCGAGGGGCGTCAGCACGTGGAATCCGGACTCTCCCCGGTGTTCCCGATTGCGCTGCAGGACCTCCAGATCGGTGCGCCACGTGCCGTGGGCGACCACGTGACGGAACTCGATGTCGTCGAGTGCGTCGCCGTCGAGGTCCGCCCCTGCCGTGGGCAGGGGCTCCAGCGCGGAGAGGTCGACCGAGGGCTGGTCCATCCGTGCCTCGAGCCGGGCGTTGACCTCCCGGATCTCCGCGAGGCGAGAGAGCTGCCACTGGCCCAGCGCGATGCACGTGACCACGACGGTCAGGACGAGACCGTGTCGGAGGAGTGCGCGAGGGCGCAGCAGATCAGGCATCGAGGCGAGGCTACCGTCGGGCGCACACGCGCCGATCCGCTCGGAGCCACCGTGTCGACGCCCCCTCGAACCCGTTCGCTGCACGCCGACGTGCACCGTCACCTCGGGTGGGACCGTTCGGTCCCACCCGCCGCGCACGTCGCGCCCGGTGACGAGGTCGAACTGACGATCCGAGACTGCTTCGACGGGCAGCTGACACCCGACGCCACGTCCGGCGACGTCGTCGCCCTGGACCTGTCGCGCGCGAACCCGCTGACCGGGCCGGTCCACGTCGAGGGCGCGACGCCCGGGGACACGCTCGTCGTCGAGGTCCTCGAGGTCGAACCCGACGTGGTCGGCTGGACGACGGCGATCCCGGGGTTCGGCCTGCTCGCCGACGAACTGCCAGAGCCCCACGTGGTCGTCAGCCGTGTCGGAGCGCACGTCGAGTTCGGTGACGTGGCGGTGCTCGACCGCGCGCCGTTCCTCGGAACGGTCGGGGTCGCACCCGCCGAGCCCGGGGTCCACTCGGTGATCCCTCCGCGCCTCGTCGGCGGCAACCTCGACTGTCGCGACGTGGCCCCCGGTGCGACGCTGCTGCTGCCGGTGGAGGTCGACGGTGCCCTGCTGTCGGTCGGTGACCCGCACGCGGCACAGGGCGACGGGGAGGTGTGCGGGACGGCAGTGGAGGTGCCGGCGCGAGCGCGGCTCCGAGTGTCCGTGGAGCGTGGGACAGGCCTCGACGCACCGTTGCTGCAGGCCGCGCCACGGTCGTTCGGGGGCCGCGGACATCCCGACGGGGGCCGGGTGGTGACGTTCGGGATCGGTCCGGACCTGCACACGGCGTCGCGGGACGCGACGCGACGAATGATCGAGTGGCTCGGGCGACGCGACGTGGACACGCTGGACGCGTACCTGTTGTGTTCCGTGGCGGGTGACCTGCGGATCGTCGAGGTGGTCAACGAACCGCACTGGGTGGTGGCACTCGACCTCGACCCAGCGGTACTTGCCTGAACGGCGTCAGCCTGCGGGGGGAGTCACCGTCGAGGTCGTCCCGTGATGGGCGAGCACGACCCCGGTGAGCACGACCGCGGCCCCCGCGAGCTGCGGCGGACCGAGCGGCTCCCCGAGAAGGAGCGCGCCCCACACGAGCGCCAGGATCGGCTGGGTCAGCAGGGCGATGGACGTCGCCGTCGCCGGCAGGCGGTGGATCGACGAGGTCAGCAGCAGCCATCCGACGACCTGCGAGCCGATCGCCAGCGCGACGAGCCAGCCGTCGGCGGGCCAGCCGGCAGGCTCGGCCACGCCCTGTGACGCCGCGACGGGCAGCGTCGCGAGTGTCGCGCCCAGAGTCAGGGCCCACAGGCCCGACACGGCGTCGATCCGGGTGCGGCGACGCACGAGCCGCATCGTGACGAGCACGGCGGCGTAGGCGATCGCGGTGACGATGCCCCATGCGATGCCCCACGCCATCGACCCCCCGACGACGACGGGGCGACCCACCGAACCGAGGAGCCAGACACCGGCCATGACGATGGGCAGGGCGACCCAGAACGTCCTGCGGGGCCGTTCTCCGAACAGCAGCACGCCGGCGATCCCGACGAACACGACCTGCAGGTTCGGCAGCACGGTGCCGAGGCCCGCGCCGACCAGCCGGATCGACTCGTGCCAGGCCATGAAGTCGATGCCCAGCAGTGCCCCGGCGGCAAGCCCACCGGGAACGATCCACCGTCGGTCCTGGCGCCACAACATGATCACGGCGATGACTGGCAGTGCGTACACAGTGCGCAGCAGGGCGGACCGCAACGGCTCCACGTCGGCGAGACGCACCCAGACGGCAGACAGCGACAGCATGCCGGCGCCCAGCCAGGGACGCAGGGCGTCCGGCAGCCGGGAGGTCACGAGATCTCGCGCAGCCGGGTCGGGCGACGCTGCACGACACGCCGCATCAAGGCGCGCAGACCCCTGAACGCGCCCAGTCGGACCAGGGCCGCGATGGCGACAATGCTCACGATGCCGGCGACGGCACTGACCCAGCCACGGAACGGGAACCAGGCCGCTGCGAGCGTCAGGGTGAACACGACCACGCCGGCACTCGGCGCCCACCGGGCATGGCACAGCACCCCGAGCACGATGGTCGCGTAGGCCAGCTTGGCGACCGTGAAGCCGATGACCGCCGGCAGCACGATGCGGCCGGTGTCGGGGGTCCCGGGCAGCCCGAGGTGGAACCCGGCGTGGGAGATGATCATGAGGGCCGCACCCAACTGGGCGAGCAGCGCGGCCGTCAGGGCGACGCCACGTGCGACGGTCGTTCGTAGCGTCGTCTGGGACATTCGCGAATCATTCTCGGGAGGCGGGGCGGCGTCACGTCGACCGGCGTGCGTTCGCCACAGTTCGATCCGCGCCACGCAGCCCACTACCCTCGATGCCGTCGCCGACGGCGCATGACCCCGGCGCCACCCCACCTCGCGACCCGCGCAGTCTCGTCGGCGCCCGACCCTCCGTTCCCGTCCAGAGGATCCCGCAACCATGTGCGGCTTCAGTGGAGAGCTGCGACTCGACGGCCGTACCGCCGACGTCGCGGCGGTCGCCAGGATGACCGACGAGATGGCGGCCCGAGGTCCGGACGGCAACGGGGTGTGGTCGAGCGGTCCCGTCGCGCTCGGCCACCGGCGCCTGTCCATCATCGACCTGTCGGCGTGCGGCAGTCAGCCCATGCAGGACGCGCACCTCGGGCTCACGGCGGTGTTCAACGGCTGCATCTACAACTACCAGCAGCTGCGCGAGCAGCTGCGTGGTGAGGGCTACGAGTTCTTCAGCACGTCCGACACGGAGGTGCTGTTCAAGGCCTACCACTGCTGGGGGCCTGGATTCGTCGAGCGACTCCAGGGAATGTTCGCGTTCGTCATCCACGAGCGGGACACGGGACGGGTCGTCCTCGGGCGCGACCGGTTCGGGATCAAGCCGCTCTACGTCTCCGAGGACGCCTCCAGGCTTCGGTTCGCCTCGACCCTGCCGGCCCTGGTCGCCGGCGGCGGCGTGGACACCTCGATCGACCCGGTCGCGCTGCACCACTACCTGACGTTCCACTCGGTCGTGCCGGCACCGCGCACCATCCTCAACGGGGTCCGCAAGGTTCCACCCGCCACCGTGATGACCCTGGAACCCGACGGCACGCGCACCGAGCGGGTCTTCTGGGAACCGGACTTCACGAGGGACCCCGACGCGGCCGGCCGGTCCGAACAGGACTGGCAGGACGAGGTGCTCTCTTCGCTGCGTCGGGCCGTCGAGTGGCGGCTGGTGGCCGACGTGCCCGTCGGGGTCCTGCTGTCCGGCGGGCTCGACTCGTCGCTGGTGGTCGGCCTGCTCGCGGAGGCGGGACAGACCGGCATCAACACGTTCTCGATCGGTTTCGAGTCCGTCGACGGGATCGAGGGTGACGAGTTCCGCTACTCGGACGTCATCGCGCGCGAGTTCGACACCGAGCACCACCGGATCCGCATCGACACCGACCGGATGCTGCCCGCGCTCGGGACCGCCGTCGCTGCGATGAGTGAACCCATGGTCAGCCACGACGCGGTCGCGTTCCACCTTCTCAGCCAGGAGGTTGCCCGGCACGTGAAGGTCGTGCAGTCCGGACAGGGCGCCGACGAGGTGTTCGCCGGGTACCACTGGTATCCGCCGATGCAGGCGCTGACCGACCAGATGCGGGGCGCGTCCCGTGAACAGCTCGTCGAACAGGCCGTCGGCCGGTACCGAGACGCCTTCTTCGACCGGTCGCACGAGGACATGGCCGACGTGGTCGCCCCGGAACACCGGTGTGCCGACGATCCGTCGACCCGGCTCGTCACGGAGCACTTCCTGCGCGCCGGGGCCGAGACCGCGACGGACATGGCGCTGCGGATCGACTCACAGATCATGCTCGTCGACGACCCGGTCAAGCGGGTCGACAACATGACGATGTCGGCGGGTCTCGAGGCCCGCGTCCCGTTCCTCGACCACGAGGTTCTCGGGGTCGCGGCGCGCATCCCGCCCGAGCTCAAGCTCGCGCACGACGGCAAGGGCGTGCTCAAGGAGGCCGCGCGTCGGGTCATCCCGGCCGCCGTCATCGACCGGCCGAAGGGCTACTTCCCGGTTCCCGCGCTCACGCACCTGCAGGGCCCCTACCTCGACCTCGTGCGCGACGCACTGCACGCTCCGGAGGCCCGGGAACGGGGGCTGTTCCGCAGCGAGTACGTGGACCGGCTGCTCGCGGCCCCCAACGACGACCTCACCCCCCTGCGCGGCAACCGGCTGTGGCAGCTCGGACTGCTCGAGATGTGGCTCCAGACCCACGACGTCAGGCCCTGACATGGCCCAGGGATCCCGCCCCGACGGGCCCCGTGACGATCGAGGTGACGGGCGAGCAGGAGCGCACCCGCCTCTGCAGGAGGGCCTGTCGACGCGGTCCTGGGATGCTCGTCCGACGCACCTGACCGTCGACCTCGACGAGGACGTGACGCTGGAGTGCGGGTGGGGGAGGCTGATCTTCGGCCAGACCTTCGCGCGTCACGACGATCTCGTGACGGCGATCTCCCGGGAGACCCCGGGGCAGCGAGACATCTGCCTGTACGTGCGCGAACCCCACGTGCTCGTCAGCCGCGCTCCCCAGGAGCTGTTCATCGACCCGAGCCACACCTACCGGCTCCGGCTCCACCGTCACACGACCGCGGACCCGGTTCGCGGTGTGGTCATCCGGGATCTCGCGCGAGAGCAGGACGCCGTGGCGATCAACCGTCTGTACGCGGCCGCCGGGATGGTCACCGCTCCGGTGGAGACGCTGTGGGCGAACCAGCACTCGCCGACGTTCCTGTACCTGGTCGCCGAGGACGCAGACTCCGGCGAGATCGTCGGCACGGTGACCGGGGTCGACCACCGGCACGCGTTCAACGACCCGGAGGACGGCTCGAGCCTGTGGTGCCTCGCCGTCGACGCGCAGTCGCCACGCCCCGGCATCGGCAGCGCGCTCGTCACCGCACTCGCGGACCGGCTGCGTCACCGAGGCCGTGCCTACCTGGACCTGTCGGTCGTCCACGACAACGCCCCGGCGATCCGCCTGTACGAGAAGCTCGGGTTCGAACGCGTTCCCGTCTACTGCGTCAAGCGCAAGAACCCGATCAACGAGCGCCTGTTCTCCGCGAGTCCGGCGGACGGCATCGAGGACCTGAACCCGTACGCCGCGATCATCGCCGAGGAGGCCCTGCGTCGCGGCATCCACGTGCGGGTCACCGACGCCGAGTCCGGCCTGCTGCGACTCACCCACGGTGGCCGAACGGTGCACACCCGCGAGTCGCTCTCCGAACTGACGACCGGGGTCGCCGTCGCACGGTGTGACGACAAGCGGCTCACCCGCCGACTGCTCGCCGACGCCGGTCTGCGGGTCCCGACCGGGCGGCTCGCGACGGGCGACGAGGGCGACGTGGAGTTCCTCGAGCAGGTGGCCGAGGCCGTCGTCAAGCCCGCCCGAGGTGAGCAGGGCAACGGCATCACGGTCGGGGTGCGGACCGTGAACGAACTCCGCCGGGCGGTCACCGCCGCGGCGGCCCACTGTCCGGACGTGCTCATCGAGGCCTGCGTGCGCGGGGACGACCTGCGCGTGGTCGTCATCGACCACGAGGTCGTCGCCGCCGCGATCCGACGTCCGGCGACGATCACCGGCACGGGACGTCACACCATCGAGGAGCTGATCCTCACCGCATCGCGGCGGCGCGAGGCCGTGACCGGGGGTGAGTCGTCGATCCCGCTCGACGACGCCACCACCCGGACCGTCGAGGACGCCGGATACACGTTGGAGACCGTGCTCACCGACGGGGTCCACCTGGCGGTCCGGCGCACCGCGAACCTGCACACCGGAGGAACGATCCACGACGTGACGGCCCGACTGCACCCGGTGCTCGCCGAGGTCGCGGTCGAGGCCAGTCGCGTGCTCGACATCCCCGTCGTCGGCATGGACCTGATCGTGCCGGACGTCGAGGGCGACCAGTACGTGATCATCGAGGCGAACGAGCGTCCGGGGCTGGCCAACCACGAACCCCAGCCCACCGCGCAGCGGTTCGTCGACCTGCTGTTCCCGGCGACCCGGGCCCTGCCGACCGGCTGGGAACCGGGTGCGTCCGGCGTCGACCACGGCCTCGAGTGACCCTGTGCGGGTGGGGTGCCCTCAGGCTCGACGAGCGAACGCGAGGAACAGTCCGTAGTCACGGCCGTTCTTGTGCAGGACACCGCTGTCGAGGAACGACACGTCGGTGAACCCGATGTCGGTCAGCAGCTGGCCGAGTTCCTCACGGTCGAAGCCGCTCACCACGTCGTCGGAACCCGCGTGGAAGCTGCCGTCCTCCGCGTCGAGGTCGCACAGGGCCACCCAGCCTCCCTCGGCGAGCAGGCCGTGCAGGCGACGTAGCAGCCGTTCGGTCTCCAGCACGTGGTGCATCACCATGACGCTCGCCACGAGATCCACCTCGACCCCGGGCAACGGGTCCTCCACCAGGTCGACGTCGAGCACCGTCGCCCCGTCGAGGGGGCCGCCGTCGGCCTTGCTCCGCAGCACCTCGAGCATTCCCTCGGACCGGTCGACGACCGTGATCTCCCCCAGGTGCTCTCGCAGCAGCTGCGACAGCATCCCGCTGCCGGCACCGAACTCCAGCAGACGAGTGTCCGGCCGCAGGATCCCTGCGGCGACGATGGCGTCGGCCACCCTCCGGGCGCGCTCCACCTTGCGCGGGTCCTCGTCCCACTCGCGCGCACGCGTGTCGAACCCGTGAGGGTCGTCCGGGTCGTGGTGCAGGTCGTGGTCGTCACTCATGGTCGGGTCTCCGCGGCAGTGAGAGGGTCAGAGCAGGCGTTGGATGGTGCCGACGATGCCGAGTCCGAGACCGATCGATCCCACGAACAGCACGGCCGTCGCAGCGAGCACGGGCCAGGTGGGGGCACCGGGACGGCGAAGGAGCAGTCGACCGCCGAGCATGCCCGCGAGCAGCCCGCCGACGTGGCCGCCGACGGAGATGCCCGGGATCAGGAACGTCAGCACCAGGTTGAGCAGGACGAGTGTTCCGATGTCGGTGCGCCACGGGTTGACGCCGCGGTCGCGCATCCCGGCCACCGCTGCACCCATCAGGGCGAACACGGCACCCGACGCGCCGACCGTGACGCTCAGCGGGTGGGTGCCGAGCGCGGGGCCGAGCAGCGGTGTCGTGCCCAGTGGCGTGCCGACCGTCGCCCAGGCGAGCAGCAGCACGCCGGCGCTGCCACCGGCGAGCCCCAGCAGGTACAGGGCGGCGAACCTCCGGTGCCCGAGCACCGACTCGAGCATCTCGCCGAGCCGCCACAGCAGGATCGCGTTGAACGCGATGTGCATCAGGTTGGCGTGGAGGAAGCCACTGGTGACCAGTTGCCACCAGGCGCCGTCTCCCACCATGTAGGGGACCAGGCCGAACGTGGAGAAGAGCGCGGAACGCTCGACCTGACTGAGCAGGAACACCACGACGATGGCACCGAGCAGCACCTGGGTGACCCGGGGGTCGGCGCGCAGGTCCCGGAGCCGACGCGCCGGGATGGCGCCCTCGGCGCACTCGGGGCACTGGTAGCCGACGGGTGCCTCGATGGCGTCCGCACCACACATCGGCCGCTCACAGCGCGAGCAGCGCAGCAGCCCCGGACGATCGGGATGCAGGAAGCAGGCGGGCTGCGGGGCCTGGGCGTCGCTCACACGTACCTCGGGATCGGTCAGCGGGACGCTACCGCGCCCGGGTCCCGGGACGTCCGTCGTGGTCGCGGTAGGGTCGGTCACATGGACATCATCGAACCCGACATCGACGTGCCCTGGATGCGCGAGGTCCTCCTCGAGTTCCTGCGGATCCCGAGCCCCACCGGCCGAACCGACGTGATCATGCAGCACGTCGGCGAACGACTCGAGGAGATGGGCCTGCCGTTCGAACTGACCCGACGTGGTGCCATGATCGGACGGCTCGACGGCAACGGCGGGGTGCTGCAGCGCGCCGTGGTCGTGCACACCGACACGATCGGGTGCATGGTCCGCTCGCTCGAGGACAACGGCCGACTGTCGGTCGCGCCGGTCGGTACCCACAGTGCCCGTTTCTCCGAGGGCTCTCGGGTCACGATCTTCACGGACGAGCCGGACCGCACGTACACGGGCACGATCCTGCCGCGGATGGCGTCCGGGCACGCGTTCGGCGACGCCATCGACGACCAGCCCGCCGGTTGGGACAACGTGGAGGTGCGTGTCGACGAGAAGGTCTCCAGCGCACAGGGCCTCGCCGACCTGGGCATCCAGGTGGGGGACTTCGTGGCGCAGACCGCGTTCCCGGTGATCACCCGCTCCGGGTTCGTGACGTCGCGGCACCTCGACGACAAGGCGGGGGTCGCCGCGGCACTGGCGGCGTTCCGTTGGGTCATCCAGCAGGGGCTCGAGCTGTCGGTTGCCGCGAACCTGCTGATCACCATCGCCGAGGAGGTGGGCCACGGAGCGTCGAGCGGCATCTCGACGGACGTCGCAGAGATGGTCTCGATCGACTCGGCGGTCGTCGCTCCCGGGCAGCACTCCACGGAGACCGGGCTGTCCATCGCCATGCAGGACCTGCACGGACCGTTTGACTACCACCTCACCCGTCGGCTCCACCAGCTCGCCGTCGACCACGGGATCGAGGTGCACCGTGACGTGTTCCGCTACTACCGCTCGGACGTCGCCGCCGCGCTCGAGGCCGGAGCCGAGACGCGTGCCGCCCTCGTCGGGTTCGGGGTCGACGCCACCCACGGGCACGAACGCACCCACCTCGACAGCATCGTCGCGGCAGCCCGCTTCGTCGCTCTGTACCTGCAGACCGAGCTGACGTTCGCGAACTGGGACGCCCGACCCAAGGGGCCGCTCAGCGACTTCCCGTCGACCGGGGTCCAGCCGATCCGACGTGAACCCGAGTTCGATCCCGAGGGTGACGAACTCGTCGAGGACGATCCGTTCGACCGGGAACCATGACCGTCACGCTCGACCCGGTCACCCTGGCCGTCGCCGGTGGGGTGCTGCTGATCGTGGTGGTCGTCGTCGTGGTGGTGACCCGCGCGGGGGGACGGGGACGCGGGGTCGGCACGGACGTCGACGGGCGTGTCGAACTGCAGCGGATCGAGGCGCGTGTCACGGAGCTCACCGAGACCCTGCGGCGGCTCGACGTGCAGCGTTCCACCCAGTTCGGGCAGGTGACCGAACAGCTGCGCGAGGTCTCCCGCACCCACACCGAGCTCAGCCGCACGGCCGGGGAACTGCGTGAGGCGTTCGCCAGCCCGCAGGCCCGCGGGTTGTGGGGCGAACGGATGGCCGAGGACGTCCTGCGCGCTGCCGGGATGGTCGAGGGCATCAACTACGTCACCCAACGCACGACCCGGTCCGGCACGCGTCCCGACCTCACGATCCTGCTGCCCCACGACCGGGTCCTGCACCTGGACGTGAAGTTCCCGCTCACTCGCTACCTCGACATGCTGCGTGCCGACGAGGAGGGTCTCGAGGCGGAGCACCGCGCCGCGTTCCTGCGAGCCGTGCGTGACCGGGTGCGTGAACTCGACGACCGTGGCTACATCGACCCGGACGACGGCACCCTCGACTGTGTGCTGCTGTTCATCCCCAACGACCGGATCCACGACTTCCTGCAGGAGCACGACCCGTCACTGTTCGACGACGCGTTGTCCCGTGGCGTGGTCATCTGTGCGCCGTCGACGTTGTTCGCGGTGCTCGCGATCGTGCGTCAGGCCACCGAGCAGGCCGCGCTCGAACGCACCAGTGACGAGATCCTCGAGGTGCTCGGGGAGTTCTCCACCCAGTGGGCACGGTTCACCGACGTGCTCGACCGGCTCGGTCGGGGGATCGACCAGACACAGCGCGCCTTCGAGGCCCTGTCCACGACACGCCGCACGGGCCTCGAACGGCAGCTCGGGCGCATCGACGAACTGCGTCGACGGCGTGCCGACGGGGACGGTTCGTGACCACCCCGCGGCGCCACGACCACGACGCTGCCGGCGACCCGGCTCTGCTCGCCGCCAAGGCAGCGTTGCGCGCACAGGTCTGGGACCGGCTCGAGTCCGTCGGCGCGGCGCGGTTCCCCGGTGTGCGCCATCGCATCAGCAACTTCCGAGGGGCGGAGGCCGCCGCCGACCGGCTCACCGACACCGATGCGTGGCGGGCCGCCCGGACGCTGAAGGCCAATCCTGACAGTCCTCAGTGGCCGGTACGTCAGCGGGCGCTGGAGACCGGGATCCTCGTCTACATGGCGGTGCCTCGACTCGCCGAGGCCGAACCCTTCTTCCTGCTCGACCCGGACGACCTGGTCGACACACCACGCCGGGCGTCGTCGATCCGCGGGGCGTCGGCCTCGGCGCGCAGGGTCGCCGTCGCGGACATGCGACCGGTCGACCTGGTGGTCACCGGGTGTGTCGCCGTCGGGCTCGACGGTGTGCGACTGGGCAAGGGCGGCGGGTTCAGCGATCTGGAGTTCGCGATCGCCACGGAGGCCGGGCTCGTCGACGACCACACGGTGGTCGCCACGACCGTGCACTCCGCCCAGGTGCTCGACGAGGGAGCCATCCCGCACGACGACCACGACGTGCTCGTGGACCTCGTGGTCACCCCGGACGAGGTGCTCGAGGTGCGGCGACCATCCCGGCCACCGGCGCGCATCCACTGGGACGAGCTCAGCGAGGACAAGGTGGCCGCGATCCCGGTCCTCGCACGGCTCCGCGTGGACCGGGGACGGACCGAGTAGATTCGTGGTCCCGGACGCGCAGCCACAGGCCCAGACGTGATCGAGATCCCCGAAGCGCTCAGTTACGACGACGTGCTGCTCACCCCCCGCAGTTCGTCGGTGCTGCCTCGCGACGTCGACATCAGCACTCGGCTGCACCCGCGGATCGAACTGCGGCTGCCGTTGGTGTCCGCCGCCATGGACAAGGTCACCGAGGCGCCCATGGCCGTCGCTCTGGCCCGCCAGGGCGGCATCGGGGTGATCCACAAGAACGCGTCCGTCGAAGCACAGGCCGCGATGGTCGAGTCGGTCAAGCGTTCCGAGTCCGGGTTCATCGTGGACCCGGTCACGCTGTCACCGGGTGACGCGATCGGGCGTGCGTTCGAACTGATGGCCCGCTTCCGCGTGTCGGGATTCCCCGTCGTCGACGCCGACGGTCGTCTGGCCGGGATCATCACCAACCGGGACCTGCGGCTCGACGTGCAGCCCGGCAGCGTCGTCCGTGACCACATGACCGCCGAGGGACTGGTCACGGCGCGTCCAGGCACCACGCTGGAGCAGGCCCGGGACCTCATGCAGACCCACCGGGTGGAGAAGCTCCCGATCGTCGACGACGACGGGGCGTTGACCGGGATGTTCACGTTCAAGGACATCGAGAAGGTCCGCCAGTACCCCAGGGCCGCCAAGGACGAGCGGGGGCGGCTGCTGTGCGCTGCGGCGATCGGTGTCGGACCGGGTTCCGACGAACGGGCGGATGCGCTGGTCGCCGCCGGCGTCGACCTGCTCACGATCGACTCGGCCCACGGCGAGGCCGTGGGCGTCCTCGAGTTCGCGGCGAAGGTCCGTGACCGGCACCCTGACGTCGTGCTCATGGTGGGCAACGTGGCCACCGCCGACGGGGTGCGGGCGTGCGCCGACCACGGTGCCGACGTGGTCAAGGTCGGCGTCGGTCCGGGGTCCATCTGCACGACCAGGGTCGTCACCGGGGTGGGCATGCCGCAGTTCACCGCCGTGCTCGAGTGCGCGACCGCGGCCCGCGACCTCGGGGTGGCGACCATCGCCGACGGCGGGATCCGCTACTCCGGTGACCTCGTGAAGGCGCTGGCCGCCGGAGCGCACGCCGTGATGGTGGGCAACCTGCTCGCGGGCACCGACGAGTCGCCGGGCGAGCTCGCTCTGGTCGGAGGCCGTCGCTACAAGGAGTACCGGGGGATGGGTTCGATCGACGCGATGCGCGCGGGATCCGCCGACCGTTACTTCCAGGCAGAGACCGCGGCACACGAGCGCATCGGCGGCAGCGGTGCCGAGGCCGAGCAGCCCTCCAAGCTCGTCCCGGAGGGTGTGTCCGGGTTGCTGCCCTACCGGGGCAGCGTCGCCGAGGTGACCGCGCAGCTCGTCGGTGGACTGCGCTCCGGCATGGGCTATGTCGGTGCCCGGGACCTGCCGTCGCTCGTCGAGCGGGCGCGGTTCGTCCGCCAGTCAGCCGCAGGAGCCCGCGAGTCCCACGTCCACGACCTCGACGTCGTCCACGAGGCCCCGAACTACTCGGTTCGCCGCGACACCTGACGCTCGGACTGCAGCCAGTCCACGGCCAGGTCGAGCGCCACCGCGGCTCCGTCGTGGTCCACGTCCGGAACGACGAGGTGCGCGCCGCGGCGCACCGCCTCGCCGGACTGGCCCATCGCCACCGCCGTGCCCGCGTGGGCGAACATGGGCAGGTCGTTGTCCTCGTCGCCGACCACCATCGTCGCCGTCGGGTCGACACCCACGTGGCGGATCGCGTGGGCGACGGCCTGTCCCTTGTCCGCGTCCGGGTGGGTGACGTTGAGGTAACCCAGGTCCGGGGTCCGCGGTGAACTCGACGTCCCGGCACGCAACCCTGCGTCCTCGACGGCGTGCGCGAGGGCCGAGATCGTCGCCTCGTGCCGGCCGAACGTCACCAGCGTCGCCTTGAGCACCACACGGTCACCAAGTTCGGCCGCCGACTCGAGAGTTCCGGCAGGACGCTGCCCGATCATCTCCCAGTGCGCGGCGGCACGCTCGTCCCACGACGAGACGAGGTAGTCGTCCACCGCGCAGATCTCCGCGTAGACGTCGTCACGGTGTCGGACGAGGTCGAGCAGTCGTTGGACGTGGGCGGCCTCGATCGGCCAGGTGACGTCCGCCCCGTCGAGGTCCACGACGGCGGCGCCGTTGGACACGATGTTCGGGCCTGTGGGGGACAGGCGTTCGGACAGGCCGCCGATGGCGTGGCGGATCCTCCCGGTCGCGAACCCGGTGCGCATCCCGGCGGCGCGGGCGCGCGCGAACGCGTCGACGACTGCCTGCGTGGGCTCCGAGGTGCGTCCGAGCAGGGTGCCGTCCACGTCGAACACCGCCAGACGCGGAGCACGACCGCCCCACTCACCGAACCGGCCGCCGGGTTCGACGCCGGTGGGCAGGTCGGGAAGGCCGTGTCGCCGGGGCGTCGGGTGCATGGGTCTGGGCATCCGGGAGGTGGGGGATCGGGGGAGGGTAGAGCACCTACGATCCTGCACGGACGGCGATGCGAGGACGTGACGTGGAACATGCGCTCGGTTTCGACCTGCCGCTCGACGACGCGATGCACGTCGCCGGGCGGATGTGGGATCGTGACCACACGGTGTGGCGACCAGACCCGACGGAGATCGCCGACCGGCTCGGCTGGCTGGACGCGCCGACGCGAGCGGACACGCGACTGCCCGCGATGCGTGCGCTGGTCGAGCGCCTGCGTGACCGCGGTGCGACGACCACGGTGCTCGTCGGGATGGGCGGTTCGTCGCTGTACCCCGAACTGCTGACCACCGTCGGCCCCGAGGGTCACCGGCTGCACGTGCACGACACCACCGATCCTGCCGCGGTGCTCGCGCTCGAGGGGCGTGTCGACTGGGGGAGCACGGTGCTGGTGCCCGCCTCGAAGTCCGGAGGGACCATCGAGACCGTCTGCGGGCTCGAACGGTTCCGTGCACGGCTGGTCGAGGTGCACGGTGACCGTGCTGGAGACTGGATCGTCCCGATCACCGACCCCGGCAGCGAACTCGACCGGCGGGCGGCGACCGAGTCCTGGGGCGGGGTCGTCCACGGCGACCCCGACGTCGGCGGACGCTTCTCCGCGCTCACCGCCTTCGGCCTGTTCCCGGGACTGCTGGCGGGCATCGACCCGGAGCGACACCTCGAGTCGGCCCGCACGATGCTGTCGGCGTCCCGGTCCGACGACCCGGCCGTCAACGAACCCGCCGTGCTCGGGGCGGTCCTCGCCACGGCGGCACGGACCGGTCGGGACAAGCTCACCCTGCTGCTGCCCGACGAGGTCTCGGTGCTGGGTGACTGGATCGAACAGCTGGTCGCGGAGTCGACGGGCAAGGACGGCCTCGGTCTGGTCCCGGTGCTCGGCGAGACACCCGACAACGCGGCGTTCGACGCGGACCGACTCGTCGTGTGCCTCGGCGACCATCCCGCAGCCGATGCTGCGGCAGACGTGGCGCCGATCGTGCGCATCCCCTGGTCGGGCGTGGACCAGATCGCGGCCGAGGTCGTGCGCTGGGAGGTCGCCACGGCGGTCGCGGGGGCGTTGCTGCACATCAACCCGTTCGACCAGCCCGACGTCGCGCGCGCCAAGGACGCCACGGCGCGTGTGCTCGCTGCGGGAGACGACCTGCCCGAACCGGGGTCCGCGACCCCGGTGCTCGACCGGCTGCGGCGCGGGGACCACATCGGGCTGCTGGGGTTCGTCACTCCGGGTGGTGACGACGAGGTGGCCATGCGTGCCGCAGCGGATCGCCTGCGTGCCCGCCACGAGGTCCCGGTCACCATCGGCATCGGGCCGCGCTACCTGCACTCCACGGGCCAGCTGCACAAGGGGGGCGCCGATCGAGGGGTGTTCCTGATGCTCGTGGGCGACGATCCTGTCGACGCCCTGATCCCCGGGCGTGACCACACGTTCGGACGCCTGAAGCGTGCGCAGGCCGCGGGCGACCTCGCGGCGCTCACCGAGGTGGGACGGCGAGTCGCGCTCGTGGAAACTCTGGACTGAACGGCCACCTCCGTCCGCCGGGACTCCGCAGGACCTATCAATAAGCCTGTGCTTATGTTACGGTTGGCCGCCGAGTCGACCAGGGAGGTCCACCCGTGATGATCGATCCCTCGGCCACCGCCGGGCTCACGGCCCGTGAGGTCCACACCGGCGTGCGTGGCGGCGTCCCGACGAGGATCGTCGTGGCGCGCCGTGAGTACGCCACCGACCGCGCCGACCTGTGGGACGCGGTGACGAACCCGCAACGCATCCCACGGTGGTTCCTTCCGGTGAGCGGGGACCTGCGGGTTGGTGGCCGCTACCAGTTCGAGGGCAACGCGGGTGGCACGGTGGAGCGGTGCGACCCGCCGGAGGTCATCGAGGCGACCTGGGAGTTCGCGGAGCAGGTGTCGTGGGTACGGGTCACGCTGACGCCGGCCGGAGCGAACACCACGCTCGAGCTCGCCCACGAGGCGCCGGTCGACCCTGCGTTCTGGGCCCAGTTCGGTCCCGGTGCCGGCGGTGTCGGTTGGGACCTCGGGTTCATGGCGCTCGGCCTGCACCTCGAGTCGCAGGCCGCCGTCGACCCCGCGGAGGCCGAGGCGTGGACGACCGGCCCGCAGGGTGTCGAGTACGTCCGGATCTGTGCGAGTGGATGGGCCGACGCTGCCGTGGCGGACGGAGACGAGCCGACCGCGGCCCGGGAGGCCGCCGAACGAACCATCGCCTTCTACACCGGGCTGCCCACCGAGTGAAGCGGCCGGTGTTCGACGCGCTCGGAGACCCGACGAGGCGCCGGATCCTCGAACTGCTGTCCGACGGCGAGCAGTCGGTGACCACGCTCGTCACGGCGCTCTCGGTCACGCGGCCCCTGTCTCAGCCTGCGGTGTCGCAGCACCTGCGTGTGCTGCGTGACGCCGGCCTCGTGCGCGTCCGCGCCGACGGGACACGCCGGCTGTACCGGCTCGTGGCCGACGGTGTCGACGACGCGGTGTCGTGGCTCGAGAGCCTGCGTGTCGCGCGATCGGCGTTCGACCAGCCGCTCGACGCGCTGGAGACGGAGGTTCGGCGAGGCCGTCGTGCACGCACGAACCGGGACCCGCGTCGAGGGCAGGCTGCGACCGCCGGTTGAGCGTGCCCGCGGCGCACGGATCCGATGATCCGCGGGCCGGTTCAGACGGTGATCACGATCTTCGACCGGGCGTGGTGTTCGAGCAGGTCGCAGATCACCTGCGGCACCTCGTCGAGTGGTCGGATCGACTCGACGGCCGGGGTGACCTCTCCCGCCTCGATCATCCTGCCGAGCGCGGCGAGGTCGTCGCCGTCGGGTCGTGCGGCGTGGACACGGAGGCGAGGGCCGACGAACGGCGAGCGGACCATCGCCCCCGCGTAGCGACCCAACGGGCCCAGCACTCGTCCGCCCGTGCCGTTGGAGAGGACGAGCACACCCTGCGGTGTCAGGACGGACACGAGCGAGGCGAGGGAGTGGTTGCCGACGTTGTCGAGGATCACGTCGTGACGCGCGTCGCTGCGGGTGACGTCGTGGTGGCGATGGTCCACCACGTGGTCGGCACCCAGCGCACGGACAAGGTCGACGTTGCGGGTGCTGCACACGCCGGTGACCTCGGCACCGAGCGCCTTGGCGATCTGGACCGCGAACGTGCCGACTCCACCAGACGCCCCGTTGACGAGCACCCGTTGGCCCGGTTGGACACTGCCCCTGTCGCGCAGGGCCTGCAGGGCGGTCACCCCGGCCAGCGGGACCGCTGCGGCCTGTTCGAACGTCAGGTTCTCCGGCTTCCTCGCGAGCCGCCGTTCGGGCACGCGCGTGTACTCGGCGAACGTCCCGGTGGTGGACTCGGCGAAGACCTCGTCGCCGGGACGGAACCTGGTGACGTCGCGGCCCACCGACTCGACGACGCCGGCGACGTCACGACCCCGGATCCGGACGCGTGGTCGCCGCAGGCCGAGGGCAAGCCGCATGACCAGTGGTTCGCCGAGGGTCAGCGCGACGTCCGCGTGGTTGACCGAGGCGGCACGCACGCGGACGAGTACCTCGTCGGCGCGCGGCGTGGGCGTCTCGACCTCCTCGAGGCGCAGGTGGTCGGGCGAGCCGTAGGCGTGCTGGACGAGGGCCTTCACGGACGGATCGCCCTCCTCACCTCGTGCTGCGGGTCGCCAGCCAGCGCCACCGGCGCACCTGCGTGAGGAGCGCCGCGACGAGTGCTGCCACCGCGACGGTGTCGAGTGGTCCGGGAACCACGCGCAGGGCACCCCACACCGCAGCGAGGAACAGTACGGCCTCGATCCCGATCCTCACGGGACCGGGCACCGCGACACCGTCGACCCGCTTGTCGCCCGGTGCGTTGAACGTCGCCGGCAGGGCGATCAGCACGACCAGGGCCGCCACGGCCGCCATCACCGATGTCTGCCACAGGGCCCAGGGTACGAGGATCCACGCCGAGATCTCCACGAGGAATCGGCTGGTGGCGCTGAGCGGCGTGTCGACGGGATGGTCCACAGGGTGCGGCTCGATCCGTGCGGTGGGTGGCTGATCCGCGAGTCAGGCGGGCGAGGCCGGGCCGTCAGGGGTCGTGCGCGGGTCGGGACGGTCGGGGGTCACGACGACGCGGCCGAGCCGGTGACCGTCAGCACGTCCCCGTCGACCAGTCCGACGACGGTGGCGTCGACCTGCCAGCGCACGCCGCTCGCCTCCTCGAGTGGCAGCGCCGAGTCGTCGAGTCCCTCGACGGTCAGGTACGCGCCCCCGCACTGCGGCGGGTACGACTCGAGCACCATCTCGCACAGGCGCCATCCGGACCCGTCGTCGATCAGCAGACCCACGACGAACAGTGCCCCCTCGTCGTCGCTCGTCTTCGCCTCCGGGACGGTCAGGACGTGCATGGTGGTGCCCCCCGCAGCGCCGGGCTCGGCGTCGGGGAGAGGGTCGGGCTCGGAGATGGCACAGCCTGCGACCAGCACGGCGGCGGTCAGTGCGGCTGCCAGAGTCCGAAGGGAACGTGGGCGTTGCGGGTTCACGGTGCGGTCCTTGGTTCGACGTGCACTGGTGGGACGTCGTCCGTGGGTGCGCGGTTCCAGGGTCGGGTCACCGATGCGGTCACCTCGCCAACCAGCCTGCGCGTGTCGCAGGGTCGAGACCCGCGATGGCGAGCCGCAGTGCAGGGCGAGCCATGGAGTCGGCGTGCTCGTCGAGGAAGCGGTCGAGCACCCCGGGATCCCGGTTCCCGGCGTGCTTCAGGAAGGTCCCGACTGCGTTGTGGACGACCGGTTCGGCATCTGCGGCCAGTCGCGCGGCCACCGACAGGGCGTCGGCGAGGTCGGCGTCGCTGCCGTGCCGGACGTGGTACAGCGTGGCGGTGGTCGCGGTGCGTCGGCGCAGGGGTTCCGACGCCTCCGCCAGGTCGAACAGCGGTTGGGCCGACCGGCCCGCGAGGTGTCGCCCGACGACGCGCGGTGCCGCCCGGTCCACCATGTCCCACGTGGTGATCCGGTCGTGGCGGTCCAGGTAGGTCCGGTACAACCGCTCGCGCTGGCCGTCGTCGAGTCGTCGGCGAGCCCGGAAGTCGAGGATGCACAGCGCGGCCATCCGAGGTTCGTACGCAGCGTGGTCGAGCAGGCGGTCCACCTCGGAGAGGTCGAGGTCCGTGTGCGCCTTCGCGACGTCGAACAGGTCGCGCATCCGCAGCCCGAATGCCTCCTCGTCGGGGGACAGGCGTCGACGGACCTTCGCGAGTTCACCGTCGTCGCGCCGTGCGAACAGCGCGGCCACGACCTCCTCTGCAGATCCGACGTCGAAGGTCACGTGTGCCTCCGGGAGTGTGGGTCGCGATTGACACATCCCCATATGGGCATACTATTTGGGCATGGCACGAGCTGCAACGACCACGGATGCGTTCAACGCCGTCGGCGACCGGACGCGCCGCGCGGTGCTGGACCGGCTGGCCACGGGCGAGGCGACCGTCAGCGAACTGGCGGCCGGACTGGATCTTGCCCAGCCGCTGATCTCGAAGCACCTCCGCGTGCTCCGAGAGGTCGACCTGGTGCGCTGCCGGCGTGTCGGGCGCGCACGCCTCTACCGGGTGGACCGATCGGGTCTCGCGCCGCTCCAGACCTGGCTCGGAGCGCTCACGACGGCAGTGAACGAGCACCACGACCGCCTCGACGACCACCTGCAGCGGATGCAGGCGGACGCGCACGCACCGCGACAGGAGTGATCGGCATGGCGACACGACACGGATCGGCCACGGTGACGCTGCCGTCCAGCACGGAGATCCTGATCACCCGCGCCTTCGAGGCGCCTCGCACGCTCGTGTGGGACGCCCTCACGACGCCGCGCCACCTGTTGCGCTGGTGGGGACCCGACTTCTGTCCCCTGGTCGCGTGTGAACTCGACCTCCGTCCCGGCGGTACGTGGCGCTACGTGGCTCGCGACGTGCAGGGCACCGAACTCGCGTGGCACGGCACCTACCGCGAGGTCGTGCACCCGGAGCGGATCGTGTCGACCGAGGTGTTCGAGGGGTTTCCCGAGGCGGAGTCCCTCAACACCATGACCCTCACCGAGCACGACGGCGTGACGACACTGCAGACCCTCGTGCGTCACACCAGCACGGAGCACCGTGACGGGCACGTGCACTCCGGCATGGAGGCGGGGATGCAGGGCACCTTCGACCGGCTCGACGGCCTGCTCGCCGTCGCGGACACGCCCGCCGAGCGGTTCCGCCGGGTTGCCGGTCGGTTCACCGACCGCGTCGAACAGGTCCCGCCACCTGCCTGGTCGAACCCGTCGCCGTGCGAGGGGTGGACGGCTCGCGACGTGGTGTCCCACCTGCTCACCTGGGTTCCCTCCGTCATCGGCAGGGCCGGCATCCCGTTCCCCGACAGGACGCCCGGGCAGGATCCCGTCGAGGCGTGGGCGGCGTTCGTCGACACCCTGCAGGCGGCACTGGACGATCCGGAGGTCGCCGCGCGCCGCTTCGACGCCGGCCCCCCCGGAGAACTCACCGTCGAGCAGGCGATCGACCTGCTGGTCACGGGGGACGTGCTCCTGCACACGTGGGACCTGGCACGTGCCGTGGGTCTCGACGAGCGCCTCGACGAGGGCCTGGTGGAGGCGATGCTCGCGGGCATGGAGCCGATGGACGAGGTGCTTCGAGCCAGTGGCCACTACGGCCCCAGGGTCGTCGTGGACGACGACACGGACGCACAGACCCGCCTGCTCGCCTTCACCGGCCGCGACCCGAGGTCGTGACCACGCACGGACGGGATCCCCTGCGGGTGTCTGCCGGCGCACGGACCCACGAGGTTGACGAGTGGTGGTGTGTGGGCGGGGAGGGTCTCGAACCCCCGGCCTCCTCGGTGTAAACGAGGCGCTCTGGCCAACTGAGCTACCCGCCCGAACGTTCGGGCACGAACCGGTGATGCTAGCGACGCTCCGCGTACGCTGGCCCGGCTCGGGGTGACCCACGAGGCAGGAGACACCGGTTTGACAGGCGACACGGTCGGCACGTGGATCGACGTGCTGCATGCGCGTTATCCGCCGTCGTGGGCCGAGTCCTGGGACAACGTCGGACTGCAGGTGGGAGACCCCGACTGGCCCGTGGAGCGCGTGCTCGTGTCCCTCGACGTGACATCGGCCGTGATTGCCGAGGCTGCCGATGGCCCGCCGACCCTGCTGGTGGCGCATCACCCGCTGCTGTTCCGGCCGGTGTCGATCCTGACCCCGGCGAGCCCCGCCGCGGCGCTCGCCCTGCAGGCGGCGGCGTCCGGCGTCGCGGTCGCCGCGGCGCACACGAACCTCGACGTCGCCGCGGACGGCACGGGCACGTGCCAGCCCGTCGCCGACCTGCTCGGACTCGAGGACGTGCGTCCACTCACCACGCAGGACGCCTCCACGTCCACGGTGAAGGTCGTCGTGTTCGTCCCACCGGGGGCGCTCGACGCCGTCGTCGACGCGATGAGCGCGGCAGGGGCAGGTGCCATCGGTGACTACGAGCGCTGCACGTTCCGTGTGGCGGGCATCGGCACCTTCCGGCCCGGCCCGGGCGCCGACCCGTACGTGGGTCAGGTGGGACGCGACGAGCAGGTCGACGAGTTCCGGGTGGAGACGGTCGTGGCGACCCGGGACCTCGACGACGTGCTGGAGGCGATGCGCCGCGCACACCCGTACGAGGAGATCGCCCACGACGTGTATCCCCTGGTCGCGGCGACACGTCCCGGCATCGGACTCCTCGGCCGTCTGCCCGCATCGATGCCGCTGGGAGCTGTGGCCGCGCGTGTCCGCGACGACCTGCCGGCTCCACACCTGCGGACCGCCGGGAGCCGTGACCGGTCCGTCGCAACCGTCGCGGTCGTCGGAGGTGCAGGAGACAGCACGATCGACGCCGCGATCACGGCCGGGGCCGACGTGCTCGTGACGGGCGACCTGCGGCACCACGTGGCCCTCGACGCCCTGCAGCAGGGACTCGCGCTCATCGACGCCGGGCATCACGCGACGGAGTGGGCGGCCATGCCGCGGGTGGTCGACGCGCTGGCCGACGACGGCCGAAGGCGGGGCCTGCAGGCCGCGGTGCTAGCGTCTCGCACCCTCACCGACCCGTGGGCCGCGCACGGGCCCGACACTCGGAGCTGACACCGTGACCTCGCCGTCGTTCGAGGATCTCGACCTCCTGCTCGAGCTCCAGCAGACCGACAGCGCGGTGCGTCGTCAGCAGTACCTGCTGGACGGGCTCGTGGAGCAGCAGCAACTCGACGCGTGCGAGTCGCTGATCGCGGCGCTGGCGGCCGAGTTCGACGACACCGTCGTCGAACTCGAACGGGCAGGCGCACAGCAGCGGCAGCTCGAACGCGAGGTCGAGATCCTCACCGAGCGGCGCGACGCCGAGCAGTCACGCCTCTACGACGGGACGATCAGCAACGAGCGGCAGATGCGGTCGGTCGAGGCCGAGGTCGAGTCGACGAAGCGCCGGATCACCGAGCACGAGGAACTCCTGATGGAGATCCTGGAGAAGGTCGACGTGCTCGAGACCCGCCAGCTCGAACTCGACGAACGGCTCGGGGTCGAGCGGTCCCGGGTCGTCGAACTCACGGCGGCACGAGATGCCGCAGCCTCGGTGATCCTGGCCGAACTCGCGGAACTGGGTGTCGTGCGCGATCGCCAGGCCGCCGACCTGCCGGCCGAACTGCTCGCACGCTACGAACAGGTCGTGGCGCGCACCGGCGGTGTCGCGGTCGGACGGCTCGAGGGACAGGCCTGTTCGGCGTGTCGGGTGGAGATGCCCATGGCAGAGGTCGGCGACCTGCTCGCCGGCCCGCCGTTGAGCACGTGCCCGCAGTGCCGGCGTCTGCTGGTCATCCCCGCCTGAGTCGAACGCGGTGCCGGCGTTTCCCGGTCCGCCCTCGGCCCGGAGGCGTCCTCACCCCCAGAACCACTCGGTGAAGGCCACGCGTCTCACCAGGGTCGCGCGGCTCCTGGTCGTCGCGGGAAACCAGGCCAGTTCGCGACCGGCGCCCTGCGGTGTCCGAGCGGACCGGCACCGCACGCCGCGCAGGGAGGCGGCCTTCACCCGACGCCCGACGGCCTGGCAGACCTCGTGCTCCACCGGGGATCCGGTCGGGTCGAACGGGTAGGACGGGGTCAACCCGACGGCTCGGACTCCCTGAGGCGTGTGCACGTCGGCGACCGACTGATCGCGAGGCAGTGTCGCGACGGCGAGGTGGGGGCCAGCGGCCTCGTCGAGGTCCTCGGGCTCGTAGGGCCACCCTGCCACGAACCGGTTCATGTTCAGGCGTGCGGTGACGAGATCCTCGTTCAGGTACAGCGTTCGCCACGAACCCGGGGGATTCCACCGTCCGCCGCGTGTCTGGGCGAACGTGGCGTCGAGGGGATCGGCCCAGTGGGCGTCGGCGACGCGTAACCACTCGTGGCCGTCGGGCAGGGTCTCGTCGATCACGCGTGGAGGTCCGTGAACGTGAACATCTCACGCGTGAGTCGCAGGGCGTCGCGGTGGGAGCCTGCGCTGACGAGGTCGATCAGGCTCGATCCGCCGAGCGCTGGTGCCCGCCGACGCACCACGGCGGGGATCCGATCACGCTTCAGGTGGCGTTCGAGCAGGTCGGTGATCGCAGCGACGTCTGCCACCTGTTCGGCACGCTCCGCCGGGACGCCTCCGACGATCCACCGGGAGACCGCCTGGCGGGACACGCCGAACAGGCTGCCGAGCTCGGCACGTGAGAGGTTCCACCGCTGCATGATCCGGTCGAGATCGCGTCCGCCGAGTCGCCGCTCCAGTTCTTCCGCGAACCTGATCACCCACGGGCCGTCGTGCTCGGCCACGAGTCGGGCAGCGGCATCGCGTGGATCGAGGTCGGTCACGGTCGCCACGATCGGCTCCTGCGCAACGGGAACGCAATCGCAACGATATCGCAACTGCTACAGGACGTCGCCGTCTGCCGTACCGACGCGGTCGAGCCCTGCCTGCTTCGCGAGTTCCTTGGCGCGTTCGGCGGCGCGTAGGACCGTGACCTCGTCGTCGCCGTCCTCCGGGTAGCGCGCGATGCCGTACGCCGCGTGGACCTCGAACTGCTCACCGTCCGGCAGCGCGACCGTCTCCTCGTGGAGGCGTTCGACGATGCGTTGCACGACGTTGCGGCAGCGCTCCCGGTCGGCACCGACCAGCGCGACCGCCAGTTCGTCGCTGCCCAGGCGTGACGCGGGTACGTCCGCGCCGGCGCTGCGGCGCAGGACGTGCGCGAGCGCGCGCATCGCCTCGGTACCCGTCGGGTGCCCGTAGCGCTCGTTGAGCGCACGCATGCCGCGCAGGTCGGCGAGCACGATCGCGAAGGGCTGACCAGCGTTGCGCAGGGCCTCGAGTTCGTCGTAGAACGCCCGGACGCTCAGCAGTCCGGTGACCGGGTCCTCGCGGACCGCCCGGATCATCGCAGCCTCACGTTGCCGTTCGAGCTGCGCGCCCGTCGCGCCGAGGAGCATGATCCCGGTGAGCACGACCGAGCGCACGATCCCGCCCGGGATCGCCTGCGTGCCGAGGGTGACGGCGTCCACGGCGATGTGTCCGACCACGAGGACGACGAGAACTCCCAGACCGAACCGGGTACCCGCGCTGAGGCCCGCGAGGAACACGAGGGGTGCGGCGAGCCAGGAGAACTGGCCGTCGATGAACAGGTGGGTCGCGATGGAGACGGGAACACCCACCCCGAACAGCAGCACGCGCATGTTCGTCTCGTGAAGCGTGCGGGTGGTGGTCGCCAGCAGGTCGTGGACCCGCTTCTCCGCGTTCGGTCGCGACATGTCAGTGCTCCACGGCGGGACGGCTGGCCACGACGAGTCCGTCGAGCAGGTCGACGACCTCGTCCGGGTCGGCGACGACGAACGACGCCGCCGTGGCCCTCGGGACTCCCACCAGCACGCCGACGCCACCGTGATCTCGCGCGACGCGGAACGTGTCCTCGTCCGTCACGTCGTCGCCGATCGCAAGCGTCGTCGGGCCGTCGAACTCCTCGAGCAGCCAGGTCAGGGCACGTCCCTTGTCACTCGCAGCCGCCCGTAGTTCCACCACGGCACGGCCCTCGAGCACCTCGACGTGCCCGGCCGCGTCGGCACGACCCTGGAGTACTCGGCGCACGTCGGCCAGCGGACCCAGGTCGGTTGCCCGACGGTGGTGGACGGCGATCGAGGTGGGTTTGCGTTCCACCGCCCACCCCTCGTGTCCGTCGATCACGGACAGCAGGTCGCGCTCGACCTCGTCCAGCAGCGCCGTCATCGTGTCCTCGTCGACGAGTTCTGTCAGGATCTGGCCGCGGTGGACGATCCTGGCACCATGACCGCCCACGAACACCACATCTCGGTGGCCGACGCGTCGCTGCAGGTCGTCGACGTCACGTCCCGACGAGACGACCACACGCGCCACACCGGCCAGGCGGTCGATCGCCTGACCGGCCCGAGGGTGCAGGGCCGCGTCGTCGTGGTGGGGAACGATGGGGGAGATGGTGCCGTCGAAGTCCAGCACGACCATGCACCGCTCGAGCGGTCCCAGTGCGCGCAGCAGCGCCGCGGCGTCTGCGTGCGGGAGCATCACGGGCGTCCGCGCCCGTCACGGATGGAGTCGAGTTCGTCGGCGACCCAGCGGTGCACGTCGGAGCGTCGCACGATCTCGGCCAGCCGACGGATGCGCGCTCGCCGGTCGTCCTCCTCGAGTTCCAGTGCGCTCTCCATGAGCCGGCTCATACCGTCGACGTCGAACGGGTTGCACCGTACGACGTCGTCACCGAACTCGAACGCAGTCCCGCAGAACTCGCTGAGCAACAGGACCCCGGCGCCCGATGCGGCGGCCTGCACCGTCACGAACTCCTTGGCGACCAGGTTCATGCCGTCCTTGAGGGGAGTGACACACATCACGTCGGCGAGCCGGTAGTAGGCCGCGAGCCGCTCGCGACTCACCCCCCGGTAGAGGTAGTGCACGGGCACGTCGTGCCCGGGTTCGGTGAACCGCCCGTTGATCCGCCCCACCTCGGTCTCGACCTGGGCGCGCAGGTCTCGGTACTCCTGCACGTCGTCGCGGCTCGGGACCGCGATCTGGATGAACACGAAGTCCCGACGAAGGTCCCGACGGCGTTCGAGCAGTCGCTGGATGGCCTGCAGCCGGTGACGGATGCCCTTGGTGTAGTCGAGTCGGTCGATGCCGAGGAACACCCGGCGACCCTCGAACTGTTCGACGAGCCCGGCCAGCTCCCGGTTCGTCTCGTCGGACTGGGCCAGGTCGGAGAACTCGGCTGCGTCGATCGAGATCGGATGAGCGACGGCCCGAACGTGACGACCGTCAGGATGCACGAGTGTGTCACCGAGTGCCGTGATGCTGGGGAACACCCGCTGGACCGATCGCACGAAGTTGTCCCGGTACCGGGAGATGTGGAACCCGACGCTGTCGGCCGCGAGCACGCCGCCGAGCAGGGCGTCACGCCAGGGAAGCCGAGCGATCAGTTCGGGCGGGGGGAACGGGGTGTGGAGGAAGAACCCGATGGGCAGGTCTGGCGCCATCGCTCGCACCAGCGCAGGCACGAGCATGAGGTGGTAGTCCTGCACCCACACCACCGGTGTGCGGTCCATCCCGGCGGCGACCTGCACGACCTGCTCCGCGAATCGCCGGTTGACCCGTTCGTAGTGCTCCCACAGGGCACGGTCGATGACCGGTTGCGCCGCGAGGTCGTGGAACAGGGGCCACAGGGTGCGGTTCGAGAACCCGTGGTAGTAGCCCTCGACCTCCTCGGCCGTGAGGGCGACCGGATGGAGGTCGCACGCGAGGTCGTCGACGCGTGACGGCACGCCCTCCGGGTCGTCGTCCCAACCGATCCACGATCCACCCACGCGCTCGACGACGGGTCGCAGCGCCGTCACCAGTCCCCCCGACGACGCTCGCCAACCGTCGGCGGTTCGCGAGACCGGCAGTCGGTTGGCGACGACGATCAGTGGTGCCGTGTCGTCCACGAAGGCCTCCTCGACGCCCCTGAGGGTAGTGCTCGCCGGAGTGCCGGCCGGCCGAGTCGATCAGTCGTCGTCGAGCGTCGCATCGATGTGCGCCAGGAGCCGGTCTCGCAGGGCACGGGTCATGGGCCCGGGGGCGGGCAGCGTGCGTTCCTCGTCCCCGACGAGCACGGCGTGCACCGGAACGACCGGGCGTGATGCGGACACGACGAACAGTTCGTCCGCCGTGAGCAGGTCGCTCAGGGTGGGTGTCGACCACTCGAGGTCGACGACGCTCGCGAGCTGCTGCATGGTGATCGAGTCGAGGATCGGCAGGCGCTGCGGATCCGGCGCCAGCACCTGACCGCGTCGTACGAGCCCGATCGCGCCGGTGGGGAGCTCCAGGACGGCACCGTCGTCGACGATCAGTGCGTCGTCGGCATGCCGGTCACGAGCCTGGCGGGTCGCCCACATGTTGAGGGCATACGACAGGGTCTTCGTGCCGGTCAGTGGAGAACCCCACGGGATCTCGAGCACCGCCAGCGACAGCGTCTCGGGCTGCGACTCCTGGCTGAGCATGCCGCGGATCGTGCCACTCCGGGTCACGATCAGGCGCAGCGTCCCGTCGCGAGCGCCCCACCCCGCCAGCAGGTCCTGCACCACACGTCTGAGGACCGGCAGGCGCAGCGACAGCACGTGCGCCGAGCGACGCATCCTGGCGAGGTGCTCCTCCAGTGCGTGGGTCCGGCCCCGACGTACGAGCACCGCCTCGAAGACCGCGTCGCCGCGCAGGAACCCCTCGTCGGTCATGGGCACCGTGGCGTCGGACGCGGGGACGACCCGACCGTCCATCCAGGCGATGGCCCGAGGGGCGGTCGTGGCGAGGTCGGCGCCGACGGGATGCGGGGTCTGGGGCGTTGTCATGGGCCAATCGTGCCAGAGTGCGATCGGGGTCGTACGCTTTCTCACGGAGGAGTCGGACAGGCGGCCGCGCCGGTTCGCCGGCGAGGAAAGTCCGGACTCCACAGGGCAGGGTGCTGGGTAACTCCCAGGCGTGGTGACACGCGGCAAGCGCAACAGAGAGCAGACCGCCCGCACCGCTGATCCCGGATGGCCACGGCCACCTGGGGGAGGTGCGGGTAAGGGTGAAACGGTGAGGTAAGAGCTCACCAGCACGGCGGGTGACCGACGTGGCTGGGCATGCCCCACCCGGAGCAAGGTCAAGCAGGGACCATCGGCGGCCCGTCGAAGTGTCCCAGGTGGACTGCACGAGGCGTCGGGTGACCGACGTCCCAGACAGATGGTCGCCACCCGCGCGAGCGGGGACAGAATCCGGCTTATCGGCCGACTCCTCCACCACAACCGCCCGGGGCGTCCGGTGGTCAGAACAGTGTTCGCACGATCTGGACCACCGCCGGACCGAGCACGACGACCAGCAGTGTCGGAAGGATGCACAGCACGAGGGGGAAGACGATCTTGACGGGGACCTTGAGGGCGTGTTCCTCGGCGCGCTGGCGACGCCTGACCCGTTGTTCGGCCGACTGGGTGCGAAGGATGGCCGCGATCGGGATGCCGTAGGTCTCGGCCTGGGTCACCGCGAGTACGAACTGGCGAAGGTCGGGGGAACTGACACGGTCCGCGAGGTTGCGAAGCGCGACCGATCGGGACACACCGATCTGGACCTCGTGCAGGGTTCGCCGCAGTTCCGTCGCCAGTGGCCCGTCGCCTGTCTGCGCAGCGCGGGCCATCGCGGCGTCGAACCCGAGCCCCGCCTCCGTCGCGATCGTCATCTGGTCGAGCGTGTCGGGCAGTTCCTGCCCGATGGCCAGTTGGCGTTCGTGCCCTCGGCTGTACAGCAGCAGGTCCGGCGTGAAGTACGCGAGGGTGGTCGCACCCGCCCACATCAGCACCGACGACCCCGTCAGTTCGTCGCCGAAGACGTGCCAGCCGAAGGCGAACCCGACGGCGCCCAGGACGATCTTCGCGACGAGAACACGGCCGATCGGCCACGCCTCGGGGCGACCGGCGAGCACGATGCGCCGCTCGAGCGACGCGATCCACCCCTGGGGCGTGAGCCTGCGGGCGAATGCGACGAGCGCGCCCGCCGTGGGTCGTGCACGCGTCGCAGCGGACCGCGCGAGCGCCGTCGCGCGCGTGTCGGCGGACGCGTTCGCCAGCAGGCCGCGCTCGGCGACCGACGCGTTCGTGCGAGCACTCGCCAGCGACCACCACAGCACGGGCAGCGACATCGCGATCGCGGCCGAGGCGAAGATCACGGGGATCGACATGGGACGCTCCTAGAACACGGGGCGGACGAGACTGCGCATCCAGATGACACCCACCAGCATCAGCATCGACCCCACGGCGATCAGCGCCCACCCCAGCGGGTGGGTCGTCAGCGCGGGCAGGTAGTCGGGGCTCGACGCGTGGATGACGAGGGCGACACCGACAGGCATGGCCATGAGGACGTACGCCGACAGTCGACCCTCCGCACTCAACGCCTTGACCTGACGCCGAACCCGGCCCCGGTCCCGAATGGTCTCGGCGACGGTGTCGAGGACCTCGGCCAGGTCTCCACCGACCTCCTGGTGGATCTCGATCGCCTGCAGCACCCACGTGAAGTCGTCGGACTGGACCCGTGCGGACATCGCGTCCAGTGCCTCCGACAGGCCCCGTCCGAGGCGCGTCTCGACGATCAGCCGTCCGAACTCCTGCGCCGCTGGCCCGCCCGCCTCCTTCGCCACCGAGTCGACCGCCTGCATCAGGCTGAATCCGGCGCGCAGGCTGCCGGCGAGCAGTTGCAGGACGTCGCCCAACTGCTCGGCGAACTGCGCCTGACGTCGTCGGATTCGCCATCGGAGGACGACTCGAGACGCCGCGAGGGTGCCGACGGCGGCCGCGACGCCAGCCAGCCAACCGGCCAGTGCCTGGATGGTCACGGCGGCGACGCCCGCGGCGGCCATCGCCAGGACCACGAACTCTCCGGGACGCATGTCGAGCCCGGCGCGTTCGAGCGCAGCGCTGAGACTGCGCCGATGCCCGCGACGCTCCAGCGTGCGATCGGCTGCGAGACCCGCCCGGGTGGCCAGTCCTCGCAGGCCGCTCGCGGCGCCGTCGCGTGTGTGGAGCGACCTCGGCGCCGTCAGCATGCCGCGGCCTCGCCGAGGACCGATCCACACCATGACGAACACCATGAGCGCGACGAACCAGAGCGCGGCGCCGATGATCACGGCCCGTTGGGCGGCGGGAGACGGACTCGACGGGGGGACGATCGCCACATCAGCGATCGACGGCGCGTCGTCGGGCGCCGTGGCAACCTCGTCGACGGGCAGCGGCGGGAGGACGACGGTCCTCGTTCCGGTGACGGTGCGCCCCTCGTGGTCCACCCGCACGGTCACCTCGACCGTCCCGACGCTGTCCGTGACGTAGCTGACCCGGTAGCGGCTGACGAGTTCGCGGGCCAGACGTTCGTACACGGCACCGAGGACGTCGGCGTCGTCCGCGTGGAACGCGCCACCGCCCGTTGCACGAGCCATCGCGTCGATGGGCGCGTCGTCGCTGAACGCGGTGAGGTACTCGATCCCGAAGAGGGTCACGTCGTGCTCCACCAGCGCGTCGATGGCGTCGTCGACGGTGCGGGAACTCGCGTTGTCCTCGCCGTCGGTCAACAGGATCAGCACACGATGCGTGTCGACGTCCGCCGAGAACTGCTCGACGGCGGCCGCGACCGCGTCGTAGGTCGCCGTCCTGCCGGACGCCGTGAGTCGCGCGATGCCGTCGAGGTGTTCGTCGCGTGACGCGGCGAAGCCGGTGACCGTCGACACCTCGGTGTCGTAGCCGAGGATCGCGATGCGGGCGTCCTCGGCGACGGCTGCGACGAATCCGCTCGCCGCGGCCTGCGCGCCGGCCAGCGGGGCGCCACCCATGCTCCCTGTCGTGTCGATGAGCAGCACGACGTGCAGACCGACACTGCCCACGTACTCGGCCCGAGCGCGCCGGGCGACGCCGTCCTCGAGGACCGTGAACGCGTTGTCCGCGGCGGGCTCGGCGCTCCCACCCGGTGTGGTGACCGCCAGGGTCACCGTGGGATGGTCGACGAGTCCGACCGACTCGATGCGGAGTTCACCCTCGGGATCGTCCGCGGTCGCCGACGCGGGCGACACGACGACCAGAGCCACCAGCGTGGCGAGGCCGACGACCAGCCCTCGTCTCATCGGAGTGTCCGTCCCCGCGGCCCGATGTCGGGGTCCTGGCCCGGAGGACTGAACACGTGGGGTGGAACCGGGATCCCCCGCTGCTCGAGCTGGTCGACGAATCGGGGGCGCACGCCGGTGGCCCGCTGGCCCCCGAGGTACCGACCGTCGGCGTCCATGCCCCGTTCGAAGTCGAACACGAACACGTCCTGGAGGGTGACGACGTGGCCCTCCATGCCATGGACCTCGGTCACGTGGGTGATCCGTCGGGTGCCGTCGCGCAGGCGGGCGATCTGAACGATCACGTCGACGGCGGCCGCGATCTGCTCACGGATCGCCTGTGACGGCAGTTCCATGCCTGCCATGAGCACCATCGTCTCGAGTCGGGAGATGGCGTCGCGGGGGCTGTTGGCATGCACCGTCGACAGTGATCCGTCGTGGCCGGTGTTCATCGCCTGGAGCATGTCCAGGGCCTCGCCGCCTCGGGTCTCTCCGACGACGATCCGGTCAGGTCGCATCCGCAGGGAGTTGCGGACGAGTTCGCGGATCGCGATCTGGCCCCTGCCCTCGATGTTGGGCGGTCGCGACTCGAGGCGGATCACGTGGTCCTGGTGCAGCTGCAGTTCGGCGGCGTCCTCGATCGTCACGATGCGCTCGTCCTCGGGGATGAAGGACGAGAGCACGTTCAGCAGGGTCGTCTTGCCGGTACCCGTTCCTCCGGACACCAGGATGTTCAGGCGGCCCCTGGTGCACGCCTCGAGCAGCGTCGCGATCTCCGGGGTCATGGTGCTGAGGCTGACGAGGTCGTCGACGTCGAACGGGTCGACGGCGAACTTGCGGATCGTGAGTGTCGGTCCGTCGATCGCGAGCGGGGGGACGACCGCGTTGACGCGGGACCCGTCGGGCAGTCGTGCGTCGACCATCGGTGAGGACTCGTCGATGCGGCGTCCGACCTGCGACACGATGCGCTCGATCACGCGGCGCAGGTGGTTCTGCGACAGGAACCGCGTCGTCGTGCGATGGATGCGGCCCGCGCGTTCGACGTAGATGGCGACGTCGCTGTTGACCATCACCTCGGTGACCGACGAGTCGTCGAGGAAGGCCTGGATCGGCCCGTACCCGAGCACGTCGTCGCAGACGTCCGCCGTGAGTCGCTCGCGTTCGACTCCCGTCAGCGGAATCCGTTCGTCGTCGACGACCTGACCGAGTTCCTCGCGGACGAGGGCCTGGAGGCGCTCCTCGGTCAGCGACGACTCGTACAGTCGAGTGCCCAGACGTGCGAACAGGGACTCCTGGACCCGTTCCCTCAACTGCGCCAGAGGATCGACGACAGGTGCAGGTTCCTGCCTGAGCGTCGCGATCGCCCGATTGGACGCCCGGGGTTCGGGATCGTCCGTGTCGGTCGGCACGTCGACCGCAGCGCCGCCGTCGAGTTCCCTGAGCCGTTGTCCGAGTCTCATCGTCCCGCCTCTGCTCTCCGTCGGGTTCGGTGTGGGGGAGCGGCCTGCTCGATGAATCGCTGCGCGAGCGCCGTCAGCTGGCGTCCGACCTGGGAGCCCGGACTGGACTCGACCACGGGGATGCCGTGATTGGTCGACACGGCCACGCTGCGGGAACTGGCGATCGTGACGTCGATCGGCATGCCCATGGCGGCCTCGATCTCGATCAGGTCCACGCCCACCCTGCGGTCGACCCGGTTGACCACCAGGTGACGTCGCGGGCCCGTCATGCCGAGCCGGTCGAGCGCATCGAGTGTCCTGCGCATGCTGGTCACGCTCGGCACGTCCATGCCGCACAACAGCACCCAGTCCGAGGACACCTCCAGGGCGGCAAGCGTGTGTTCGCCCAGACCCGCTGGGGTGTCCACGACGACGTGGCGGAACTCTCCGGAGAGCGCCTCGACCACCGCCTGGGCGTGCGACGCGTCGATGTCCTCGGCCTCCGCAGGCGTTCCCGGCGCGCACAGCGCCCACAGACTCCCCGCGTGAGCGGTGAGGTAGGCCTTGAGCTTCATGGCGTCGACGTCGCCTGGACCCCTCACCACGTCGCCGATGGAGTACTCGGGCTGCAGGCGCAGGCTGCTCGCCACGTCGCCGAACTGGAGGTCGAGATCGACGATCGCCACGCCATCGGGGTGCGCGGCCGCGATGCCGAGCGCGATGTTCGACGCGACCACCGTCTTGCCCGAACCGCCTTTGGGAGACAGCACCGTGATGATCCGGCGGTCGGACGCCCGCTCCCGGGTGTCCCCGACCAGGTTGCGACGCCGCTGGGCGGCGACCTCGATGGCCCGGTCGAACACCCCGCGAAGCTCGCCCTCGTTCGCGTCGGGGGCGACCACGTCGCGGACGCCGGCCCGCAGCGCCTGCTGCCACAGCGACTCGCTGGGTTCGCTGACGAGCAGCACGCTGATCTCTGGGCGGTGCAGTTCGAGACCGCGAGCGACACCCAGCGCGTCCTCGAGTTCGACCTCCGGGCCGATCGCCACGACGTCAGGCGTGAGTCCGTCGAGTCGCGCGAGCAGCGCATCGGCGGAGACCTCGCCCCGGTCGAGGTCGATGCGTCGCAGTTCGCCGTTGAGGGACTCTCCGTAGGCCTGCCGGACGCGTTGCTCGTACCCGGCATGCGGGGTCGCGAGCAGGATTCGCAGCTCAGTCATGGTAGATGTTCCTCAGGTTGCGGATGCGGCTGCCCGCCTCCGAGGTGTCCTCGTCCTGCGCCGACAGCCAGATCGAGCCGTACTCGGCGGAGAACACGATGCGTTCCGCCTGCGGGACGTCGACCGCGAGCGTGATCAGCAGGTTGCCGGTGGGTGCGAGCTCCGGACCCGACTGGTCGTCGTCACGCGGTGGTGGGAGGTGCTCGACCTGCACGTTGGTGACCAGCAGGCGGTGCAGGATCACCTTGCTGGACTCCGCCAGGTCCTCGAGCAGGGAGAGGTCCTCTCCTTCGAGTCCGCTGCCGTCGAGTTCTCCACGGAGGTCGAAGGACGCGAACAGGCCCACCGTGTCCCCGGGAGCGATCCTGCCGCCCATGGCCCGCTGCGGAGCGAGGGAGAGCGTGACCTCCTGGAGTCCCGGAGGGAGTTCGACGATGCGTTCGGCCTCGAGCTGTGCCGGAGCGAGGAAGCGACTTGCGACGACCTGCTCACCCACCACGAGGTCGACCGCGGCCACCCGGCCGTGGATCTCGTCGAGGGTCGTGACGCTGCCGTCGGCCCGCACGTTCGCCGGGACCAGCCGGGTGGTGACGGAGGACCCGAGGCTCTCGGCGGCCGTGCCTCGCGGGATGTCGCGGTCGACGACGAGCACCTCGACGGTCTCCAGGCCGGCAAGGGCCCGTGCCTCGGCGCCTCGGACGAAGTTGACGAGCACGACGGTGCCGATGGTGGCCAGCACCATGGCGATCACCACACCGATGATCGTGCGCTTCATGATCGTGGGCTCCTGGTCGAGGCGAGGCGGTGCTCGCCGGGGTCGGTGTGGCAGGGGTCGGTGTGGCAGGGGTCGGTGCTCATCCGGTCAGTGCGATCGCGGTGACGCCCAGATCCGGTCCGGTGCCCAGGCTCGCGCCGAGGTCCACCTTCTGGACGAAGTGGCCCTGGATGCACCAGACGCTGGGGCCACCGGGGCAGGTCATGCCCGTCGGCGTCGCGGCACCCGGGGGAATCCGCACGCCGGTGATGTAGAAGGCGGCAGGGGCGTACAGGCGGTACTCGTTGACCGGGGGCGGAGCGAACCCGGTGAAGACGGGTACGAGCGGCGCCTGCTGGTACTGCGCCACGACGCAGGTCTTGCCCTCGGGATAGGTGCCGGTGCGGTTGGGGACCCAGAACTCGCCGTTGTCCTCGTAGGCGGTGACGTGCACCTCGCAGGCGCTCCTGGGGGTGTCCAGTTCGAGCCAGCCGAACCCGCCCGGCATCCTGGTCTCGCCCTCGCCGGAGAATCCCGGCGCGACCGTGCAGTCGTCCTCGTCGTGAGGGTCGTGCAACAGGATGATCTGGCCGCCGGTGACCGTGCCGCCGTGTGCAGCCTCGAGCTGGGCGACGGTCGGCAGCGTCGCGGCGATCGCGGAGAGGTCGTCGGGCGTGTACGTGCCTGCCGCGCCCGCGAAGTCACACAGGGACACGGTCAGGGGGATCACCGAGGGCGGCATGCCGGCGGCACCCCAGGTCGCGGTCGCCGAGGCGCGGGTGGCGTAGTCGTCGAACCCGAGGACCCCCGCGAGGAACGCGGTCAGTGAGCCGGCCCCGTCGAGGTCGCCGGTGACCGCCTCCACGGTGACGCTGTTCGTGGTCGGCATGTGGATGTCGGCCACGTGTGCGAGTCGGACGTTGTTGGCCGAGGCGTAGGCGCGCGCGGACGCCTCCGCCGCAGCGGCGCCGTTGCCGACGACGTGGTCGTGTGCGGCGGCGAGCGCTCCGGCCTCGGCGCCGATCTGCAGCTGGCGGCGTTCCCAGTACAGGTTGCCGGCGTCGACCACGAGTGCTCCCACACCGACGAGCACCACGAGCGTGATCGCGAACACGACGGCGACGACGCCGTCCTCGTCGCTCATCCGTTGCATCGCATCACCGCCTGACCCTCGAGGGCCAACTCGTCGTCGACGAAGGGCAACATGCTGAGCAGGAAGATGCTCGTGCTCGCGGTGACCACGAGCCGTGCCCCGTCGGTCGACGGGCACGCCTGTTCGAGGACCGGGGGATCGACGATCTGCGCCGCTGGCGCGTCGAACGCCGCGATGGCGGTCGCGATCGGGTCCCCGGTGCCGAGCGCCTCGACGCGCACCCCCTCGCGGGCCGCGTGCGTGAGGCTGATCTGGGTGTTGAACGCGAGGCCGAAGTCGACGACGGCACCGAGCAGCAGCACGAGCAGCGGGATGAGCAGCGCGAACTCGACCGCGGCGGCGCCACTGTCGCCGGTCGGGTCCCGTTCCCTCGCTCGGTTCCACATCGCCGGACCCTCGCTCTCGGTGCAGGTGGGGGTGCTGGGGTTGTGCCCCGCACCACCCACCTGCGGCCACCACGCCGTCACATCACGTCAGTTCGGTGAGGATCGTGTTGAAGGCATCGTTGATCGCGGTGCCGAGGAGTCCGACGGTGACGACGATGACTGCGGCGATGAGGGCGACCAGCAGGCCGTACTCGACGGCGGTGGCGCCCTCTTCGTCCTCGACACGACTGGTCGCGCCGTGACGCAGGTGGTGCAGGGTCAGGGTGATCCGTTCGAACATGGCATCTCCTGTCGATGACGACGCCGCACCTTGTGTGCTCGACGTCTGCGTACGTCACCGATGCTGCAGGAGTGCCCGGGGGTCGACATCGCCAACATTGATGAAAGACCCCGCCGACGCGGTCAGCCCGTGCGTCCGAGGTGCCTCGACGGCGCGGGCGAGGTCGCCACGGCACGTCTCGCCGGCCATCCGACGCTGATCGCCAGCGCGACGGCCGCCAGCTGCGAACTGACGCCGAGCTTCAGCAGCAGGGTGCGGATCTGGGTGCGCACGGTCGTGAGGGACACGAACCGATCCGCGGCGATCTGCTTGGCGGACTGGCCCGCCATGAGCGCCTCGAGCACCTTGGCCTCGGACGACGTGAGGCGCTCGAACGGCTCCAGGCGCCGTTGTTCGTGCGCGCGATGTCGCCGGAGGGATCCCAGCCACTCCTCGCGCTGGGCCGACGACAGGAGCGTCCCGGTGGTCGCGATCTGACGGACGGCGGCGACCAGTCGGTCGAACGGTTCTGACTTGGGGATGATCCCGATCGCGCCGGCCTCGACGCACTCCGCGAGGAGCACCTCGTTGCGCGAGGCGGTGAGGATCGCCACCTGGACGCCGCGGGTGGCCAGGGGCGGCACGAGGTGCAGGCTCGAACCCCGGTCGCCGTCGAGGAACAGGTCGAGCAGCAAGACGTCGGGGGCGATCGTGTCGATGGCGGCCACGATGTGCTCGTCGGCCAGTTCCGTGCATCGCGTGACGTTCATCCCGGCCGCCACGAGGGCGAACTCGAGGCTCTGGGACAGCAGTTCGTGGTCGTCCACGATCACGACACGGAACCTCGTGCCGCCGCTCATCGCCGGTGCCCACCGCTTCGCCCGGTGTCATCAATCGGGATGATGACACCGGGCACCGACTCGGTCGATGCTGACCAGATGACCGAGCATCCATGTTCCACGGACGGCGGGTCCGGCGCACGAACCTCGCCCGGGTACCGGGTGCTCGTCCGCGTCGCTCCGCTGATGCTCGGAGAGGCACTCGCCAGCGCCCTGCACTCGGCGGAACTCCAGGTGTCGCGCGGGATGGACAAGGCCTGGCTCGTCCCGCGCACGAGGTTCGATCTCGCGCTGGTCACCGAAGGACTCTCAGGCGGGGTCATGGCCGACACCGTGCTCGTGCTCGACACCTCGGGACGCACGTTGACCGTTCTGGGTGACGGTCGGGTCCGACCGTTCGTCGAGCCGGACACGCTCGCCGAACTGCGAGGGGTCATCGAGCGGCTGTGTCGCGCTCGGACGGCCGACGGTGTCGGTGTGCCGGAGCACGAGGGCGAACGTGGCGCCCGGTGAGTCGTCGACCTCGAGGCGCAGGTCGCCTCCCTGGCCGCGCATGAGGCGTGTGCAGATGTGCAGGCCGAGTCCGTCGCCGCTGGCATCGGTCGCCGCGGTTCCACGGTGACCGGGCCGGAAGATGGATCGGGCCTCGTCAGGTGCGACGCCTGGGCCTCGGTCCGTGACGCGAACGACCACGTGCGTCGCCTCGAGGCGAGCCGTGATCGTCACGGGACCCTCGGCGTACCGGCGTGCGTTCTGCAACAGGTTGTGCACGACCTGGGAGGTGTCCGAACTCCGCCCGAGCGCCCACAGCCGGTTCGGGACCGCGACCTCCACCCGGGTGCCCAGTGACCGTGCACACATGACCGGGGCGGTGAGCGCACCGTTGACCGGGAAGGGCTCGATCGGTGGGGTCGACCTCGGTGGATCGAGCAGGCGCCGGAGGCGTCGTGTCTCTCCGGTGACCGCCTCGAGCAGTTGGGTGCGTGCTCCCGGTGTGAGATGCCCGCTGTCGGTCTGCAGCGCCGCGGCCACCCCTTCGATCGCCGTGAGCGCGTTTCGTGCCTCGTGGACGCGCTCCGGTTCGGACAGGCGCCTGGCGCGCTGCAGGTGCCGAGATCGCGGTCCAGTGCCTCGCGCGCTGTGCCTCAGGTACTGCATGGGAACTCCGATGCCCTCGCCCCGCCAGGTCGCAGGTGGTTCCTCCAGACGGCTGCCCGGTCACATGGACAGCGTGTTTACAGGTGAGGGTCAAGACTGCGCGCCGAACCTGACGGGGGACTGACGAACCGCGAATCGACGTGCATCGACGTCTCCGACGCCCAATTCGCCGGTTCGGGGACGCTTCGCGTGGGCGCGAGGACCCGTCGAGCCGTCTGCGTCAGGGTGCGCGCAGGTTCGTCGCGTCGGCCCGTTGGCGCGTCGGACGGCGCACTGTGGCGGTCAGCGGAACTGGCTCACGTGTCGGATCAGGAGGCCGGCCCGGCGTCGCTGGCGTTCGAAGCTTGCGCCCAACCACACCAGCAGGACGCCGACGACCACGAACACGATCAGCGGGTTCACCGTGCGCAGTACGAGGCCCACCTGGCTGAGCGCCACCCAGATCGCCACGATCGCGGCGGCGACGGTGGGAGCCAGCAGTCGACCGACCACACCCACGAGCGCGAGCACGCCGGCGACGGCGGTGAGCCCGACCAGCCGAGCCACCATCTGCGGGTCGTCCGCGAGCACGATCATGCTGGGCACCAGGGCGATGGTCAGCGCGGGGAGCAGCGCGGGCACGGTGCCGACCGTGTCGTCCGTCGCGAGCCAGTGGATGCCCACGACCGCGAACAGCACCGCCGGACCGACCGTGTACAGCTCGATCGTCTGGACGCCAAGGTCCTGCAGGACGATCACCGAGCCGAGCGAGGCGACGGCTGCGGACGCCCAGGCCGCGAATCGATGGCCCTGCAGGGCCATCACGAGCCATCCGGCGGCGGCGAGCATCACCAGCAGACCCGCGGGACGCGGCCCGGATGCGAACGCCGGAACCACCACGGTGAGCGGAGCCAACGCAATGATCGAGCCCACGGGAAGGGGCGCGCCATCGCGGTGCGTGGCGAACGTGGTGGCCACCAGCCCGGCCACCAGAGCGGTCGCGAGGAGCACGTCGCGATCGATCTGAAGCGCGTCGAGGGTGCTGCCCACGACGAGCGCCGTACCGAGGATCGTGTGACCGGTCGCGACGGTGCGTTCCGCGCCACGGCTCGACACGGTGACCCAGGCGCCGAGCATGGTCGCGGCGACGGACACGATGGGCAGCAGTGAGCGGTCGCCCGCGACGATCCCGACGGCGACGACGGCCACGCCCAGCGCGACGAAGGACGCCGTTCGCGTCCGTCCGCGCAGCGCGTGAGCGCCAACGCCGGTGCCGACGAGCAGCGCCGGGGCCGCAAGGTCCGGCAGTGCGCCAGCCGTGGTGATGGCGACGAGCCCGAGGAGCCCTGTGAGGAACGCCGGACGTCGCTGCAGGGCCAGGAGCGCCCCGGCCCCGAGCGCCACGCCTGCGGCCACCCACGGATCAGTGAGCGTCGCGGTCGCGCCTCCGATCGATCCGGCCACGCGGGCCCCGGCTCCCTCCACCGCGAGCAGCGTCGCCGGGATCAGGGCGATGGCAGCGGGTGATGCACCGATCAGCAGGGCAGGCCGCAGTCGGCGATCCACCCGCAGGGAACTCCACGCCACCAGACACGCGCCCAGTCCGACCGCGAGCCAGACCGCAGGGCTCGGCCCGTCGACGAACTCGGGTGGTGGTCCGAACCGGTGGGCGAGGGCCGCCAGCGACAGGGTGACGATCAGTGAGACGGGCCCGAGGCTCGCTGAGGACCACCGAGTCGCCACCACGAGCAGGGCGACGGCGATCAGCGTCGCGACGAGGAGGCCGGGCAGGGCGACAGACGGATCGGCGAGGGGGATCGCCGCCACCAGGCCGGCGGCGGTGAGCCCCGCCAGCGCGCCGAGACCGACGATCCGTCGTGCCGGCAGCGTCCTCCACGTCGGGGTCGTCGCCGCGGTCGCCACGGACAGGGTCGTCGAGATCAGCGAGACGGCAGCCGCGCCCAGTTCGAGGTGGGTGGCGAGCGCCACGGTCAGGGTGACGCCCGCGGTGAGCAGGGCGAGGGCCGCAGCCGTGGTCACCCAGCGCACCGCCCATCGTGAGAGCGCCCATCCGACCGCCGTCGCCGCGAGGGCGCCGATGACCGGGGTGAAGTCCGTGGGCCAGGGAGCCCCCGCTCGCTGGGCACCCCAGACGCTCACGGCGGCGAGCACGACCGCGAGCACGCCGACGGCAGCTCCGACCCCGACGAGGCCACGCCGGTCGATCCTCACCGACAGGTGGGTGACGAGGCCCGTCGCCGCGACCAGCACCACGAACTGGGCGGTCGTCGTCATGAGGGTCCAGCTCGCGGCGGTGAACGTCAGTGCGGCCGCGGCCAGCAGGAACACACCGGAGGTCGCGAGGAACGCCGCGAACCCCGACCTCCCCGAGGTCGGCTGCGCAGCCTCCTGAGGTGGCTCGCCCGCGATCGGTGCGCCCGAGGGTGGAGCAAGTCCCGTGACGGGTGAGCCCGTGGGCGGCTGGGATTCCGCCCGTTCGGGGCCAGACAGGTCACGGGTGCTGCCAGCGGATCCAGCGGCGTCCTCGTGCGCGGCGGCGTCCGACGTCCGTGCAGGTACCACGTCGTCGGCGCGGGCCAGTGTCAGGAGGAGTTCGTCGCGTTCTGCCTGCAGTTCGTGGATGCGTCGGTCGATGTCCTCGACGCGGAGTCGGAGCGGATCCGAGAACGCCATGCGTGGGTCGAGCGCATCCGTGCGGACACGACCCTGGTCCGCGACGTGTTCGGTCCAGCGACCGCCGTCCCAGTACCGAAGCTGGTGACGGTCGGTTGGATCCGGGTGCCACGCGGCGGGTGATCCCATGATGGCTCCGACGGTGCACGGGTGCAGGGCACACGTGAGACGCACCGGAGACTGTACGGCCAGCACGTGATCTCGGAGGGCACGCACTCGTGGACGTCCCACCTCGTGGCGCCGAGGTCGGACGTCCTGTGGTGTGGACTACAGGCGGGGCGCGCCCCGGTCGTAGTCGGAGTGGACCCGGCTCGTGGTGAAGTCGCCCCGGTCCGGCAGCGGCACCGCACGCAGTTCGTGGATGTAGCGCTTGGCGTTTCTCAGGCCGTCGGCGTCCAGCTGGAGCAGTTCCTCGATCAGCTGGTCGGTGCGCGTGGACAGCAGTTCGTCGGGCACCAGGTAGGAGACGAGACCCCGGGCGAACGCCTCGTCGGCGTCGATGGCCCGGCCGGTGACGACCAGCTTCATGACCGTGCGCTCGTCGAGCAGTCCCAGCATCTGTCCGATCACCAGACGCGGCGCGAAGCCCTTGGTGATCTCGTCGAACGCGAAGCGCACCTGCTGCGAGGCCACGCACAGATCGAGCCGCAGGGCGAGCGCCGCGGAGAACCCGAACGCGGAACCACGAACCTCGGCGATGGAGATGCCCGAGAAGTTCGCGACGGCGCCGAACACGTCGACGGCAAGCTGCGTCCAGTCGGCCGGGGAGATCGTGCCGGTCGCCGCACGCGGTGACTCGAAGTGCTCGCGCCCGATGCTGAAGTCCTGCCCGTTCGCACGCAGGCGCAGCAGGATGCACCCCTCCTGCTCGGCACGGGTGATCGCGTCGGCAAGCTGGACCATCATCGCGCCGTTGACGGCGTTCAGGTGCCCCGGGCTGTCGATCGTGATGGTCGCGACCTGGTCGCGGTGGTCGGCGATGATTCCCTGACTGCTGCTCATCGAGGTCGTCTCCCGGTTCTTCCGGACGGCCGCGGTGGTCCGTCCCGGTGGTGGCTCCCGTGCCACGGGTGCGGACACTGCCACATCCGGCGAGTGATCACCAGGCCTGTGCCCTTCGACGGCTTGACGTGCGCCGTCGTGCAACACTGTCGTCGAACCGGACGCCACGGAGGACGCCCTGTCGATCGCTGCCTCGGACACGCCCGGACACTGGGACGAGGTCCACGCCCGCCGCGCCCCTGACGAGGTCAGCTGGTTCGAGTCGGAGCCGTCCCTGTCCCTCGAACTGATCGACACCCTGCCTGTCGACCGGGACGCGGGTGTCGTCGACGTCGGGGGTGGCATCTCACGGCTGGTCGACGGTCTGCTCGAGCGCCACTTCTCCGACGTGACCGTGCTCGACGTCTCGGAGCGTGCCCTCGAGGTGTCCCGGTCCCGACTTGGGACACGGGCAGAGCAGGTGACGTGGACGGTCGCCGACGTGCGCCAGTGGAGTCCGGGACGCACGTACCGACTGTGGCACGACCGTGCGGTGTTCCACTTCCTCACGTCGCCGTCCGACCGCGAGGCGTACGTGCGCACCGCGTCGGACGCGGTCGAGGTCGGTGGATGGATCGTCGTGGCGACGTTCGCCCCGGACGGCCCCGACACGTGCTCGGGACTGCCCGTGGCTCGTCACGACGCGTCGTCACTGGCAGGGGTGTTCGCACCGGCGTTCGAGCCGGTCACCCATCGGCGCGAGGTGCACACGACCCCAGCGGGAGTCACGCAGCCCTTCACGTGGTTCGTCGTGCGACGCGCGGGTCGGTGACCAGGCGGAGATCACCCTGTGTGGCCCTCCGTTAGCCTCGCGCGATCCGCCGGGCGCAGGAGCACGAGATGGGACGTCAGGACGCAGTGACCGCACTGATCACCGGCTCGAGCGCAGGGATCGGGAAGGCGACGGCCGCTCGGCTCTTCGCCGAGGGCGCACGGGTGGCCATCTGCGCACGTGGCGAGGACGAACTGGCGGCGGCGGTCGCCGAGATCGACCCGGACGCGACCGGCCGGATCGTGGGGATCGTGGCCGACTGTGGCCGGGCGGACGAGCTCCGGCGCCTCTACGACGAGGCCACGAACGCGCTCGGGCCGCTCAACGCGCTGGTGAACAACGTCGGGACGTCGCACAACACGAACTTCCTCGACGTGACCGACGAGGAGTGGGTGGCGGACCTCGACCTGAAGCTGTTCAGTGCGATCCGACTGTCACGACGACTGATCGCCGACCTGCTCGCGCGGGAGGAGGGTGGCCGGATCGTCAACGTGCTGTCGATCTCGGCCAAGCATCCGGGAGGCGCGTCGCATCCCAGTTCGGTGTCCCGCGCGGCGGGGATGGCGCTGACCAAGGCGCTGTCGAAGGAGTTCGCGGCCCACGGCATCCTCGTGAACGCGATCTGCGTCAGCCGGCTGCGGTCACGGCAGCTGCAGCGCCGATGGGAGGCAGCAGGCGAACCCGGCACGCTCGACGAGTTCTACGACGACCTCGCACGCAGGGTGGGGATTCCCGTGGGCCGTGTCGGCGACGCCGAGGAGGCGGCCGCACTGATCAACTTCCTGGTGTCGGACGAGGCGTCGTTCATCACGGGAGCCGCGATCAACGTCGACGGGGGACTGTCCCCGGTCGTGTGACCCGCGCGGTCCGGCGTGGCGCGGTCCGGCGTGGCGTGTCGCACGGGCCGCGCGGGTACCGTCGACGCCCATCGCCCCGAGGTGCCGTGTGGATCGTCATGCCGACAGCGCGTTCGTCCGGGCGTGCCGGGGTGCACCTCACGACCACGTGCCGGTGTGGTTCATGAGACAGGCGGGGCGGGCCCTGCCCGAGTACCGGGCGGTGCGTGAACGTCACGACTTCGAGGAGGTCGTCAACACCCCGGAACTCGCCGCCGAGGTGACGCTCCAGCCGGTCCGGCGCTACGGCGTCGACGCCGCGATCCTGTTCTCCGACATCGTGACGCCGCTGCAGGCGATCGGGATCGGGGTCACGATCCAGCCGGGCGTCGGTCCGGTCGTCGAGCAGCCCGTGCGCACCGAGGCCGACCTCGACCGGTTCCGGGCGCTGGAACCGGACGACATCGTCCACGTGCTCGACACCGTGCGCATCCTCGTCGGTGAACTTGCCGTGCCGCTCATCGGATTCGCCGGGGCGCCGTTCACACTCGCCAGCTACCTGGTGGAGGGCGGTCCGTCTCGTTCCTACACCCGCACCAAAGCGCTGATGTTCTCCGACGAGTCGACGTGGCACGGACTCATGGAACGTCTCGCCGACATCGTCGCCGTGAGCCTGCGTCAGCAGGTGCTGGCCGGAGCGTCGGCCGTGCAGCTGTTCGACTCGTGGGCCGGGGCCCTGCACCCCGACGACTACGAACGGTTCGTGCTGCCCCACAGCCGTCGGATCCTCGAGGGACTCGAGGACCTCGAGGTGCCGCGCATCCACTTCGGGGTCGGGACGGGCGAGCTGCTGGGGCTGATGGGACGCAGTGGCGCGGACGTGGTCGGGGTCGACTGGAGGGTCCCGCTCGCCGAGGGCCGGCGCCGCATTCCCGCGGGGGTGGGGTTCCAGGGCAATCTCGAACCCGCCGTGTGCCTCGGTCCGTGGCCGCAGGTGGCTGCGCGGGTCCGGTCCGTGCTCGACGCCGCCGGGGGCCGTCCCGACCACGTGTTCAACCTCGGGCACGGCGTGCTTCCCCAGACCGATCCTGACGTGCTCGCACGGGTCGTCGAACTGGTCCACGAGGAGGGGGTCGTGGGCCCTGCGGCGACGTGACCGCCGCGGACGCGGGATCGTCGGCGACCCGGCGGGTCGTCGTCATCGGCGGGGGACTGACGGGCCTTGCGGCCGCATGGCACCTGCGTGGACACGCAGACGTGCGAGTGGTGGAGGCCTCGTCCCGGCTGGGTGGGGCGGTGCGCACCATCGACTTCGACGGGGTGCCGTTCGACGTCGGTGCCGACGCGTTCCTCGCCCGCCAACCCCACGCTGCCGACCTTGCACGTGATGTCGGCCTCGGGGACGACCTCGTGGCGCCGGCGACCGGCCGTGTGCTGCTGGCTCGCGGTCGACGCCTCCGGCGCCTGCCGGAGGCGACCCTCATGGGCGTGCCCGGAAGCGTGGTCGCCCTGGCCCGTTCCGGAGCGGTACCGCTGCATGGTGTGCTGCGCGCCGCGATGGAGCCGCTCGTCGGAAGGCCGGTGACGGCGTACGACGTGAGCGTGGCCGAACTCGTCGGCACGCGGTTCGGGTCGGCGGTGGTCGACCACGTGGTCGAGCCCCTGCTCGGGGGCGTCTACGCCGGCCGTGCCGACCAGCTCAGTGCCCGTGCGACCGTGCCACCGCTGTTCGCGCTCGCGTCGCAGCGATCGCTGCTGCGCGCACTGGCACGCAGGCAACCGGGTCGTGGCCGTGCAGGGCGAGCGGGGGGCGCTGCCGCCGGCCCGGTGTTCCAGACGTTGCGTGGGGGGCTGTCGAGGCTGGTGGACCGACTGGCGACGGACCTGACCGTGGACCTGGACCGAGCGGTCACCGATGTACGCCGTGAGGGTGACGGATTCGCCGTGGAGACCGGCTCGGGGCTGCTGGCCGCCGACGACGTGGTCCTGGCGGTCCCGGCCTCGGTGGCGGCGCGGTTGCTGGGTGACGCGGCTCCCGACGTCGCCGCAGCGCTGTCGGGGTTCACGACCGCGAGTGTGGCCGTCGTCGCCCTGGCGCTCGACGGCGCGAACCTCCCCGACGCGAGCGGGCTGCTGGTTCCGCGTACGGAGGGTCGCATGGTGAAGGCGGCGACGTTCAGCACCCGAAAGTGGCCGCACCACCGTGCCCATCCGCGCACGCTCCTTCGGGCAAGCGTCGGCCGGGTCGACGACGTGCGGCATCGCGACCTCGACGACGACGAACTGGTCACGGTGGTCGCACGCGACCTGCGCGACCTGCTGCGGCACGGGGGCAGTGTCGTGCGCTCGCACGTCGTTCGGTGGGACGGAGCACTGCCCCAGTACGCGGTCGGACACCTCGACGCGGTGGCGCAGCTGCATGCACAGGTTGCGCAGGTGCCGGGCCTGCACGTGGGCGGCGCGGCACTCGACGGGGTGGGGCTCGCCGCCCGTTGTGCCGACGGACTCCGGCTCGCCGAGTCCGTGCGGGCGCGTGGAACCCGAGCAGCCACCTGACGGTCAGTCGACCTCGCCGGGCTCGAGCAGTTCCGGTCCGTCGTTGCGGACGTTGTTGACCCGCGCGGTGATCGGTGTCGCGGTGAGGCGAGGAGGCCCGAGTGCGGTCACCGCGTCGAGCAGGTGCGGTGCCTCGTCGGTGGTGTCCAGCCAGGGGGACCACAGCGTCGACGGCAGGATGAGCGGCATCCGGTGGTGGATCTCGGTCATGGTGCCGCGGGCCTCGGTCGTGATGATGGCGGTCGAGTGCACGACGTCGTCGGACTCCGGGTTGCGCCACGTCGTCCAGATCCCGGCGAAGGCCAGCGGTGCCCCGTCCGGATCGGCCACGTGGTACGGCTGCTTCGCGCGCCCCTCGCCGCGGTCCTTCCACTCGTAGAACCCGTCGGCAGGCAGCAGGCACCGACGTCGCGCGAACGAGGAGGCGAACATCCGGCTGGTCGCGACGGTCTCCAGGCGCGCGTTGATCGGCTGTCCGGTGCCGCCGACGCGCTTCGCCCACCGCGGGACGAAACCCCAGCGCAGGGTGCCGAGGGCCCGCACGTGATCGTGGTCGATGACGGCGTACACGTCGGTCGACGGGGCGACGTTGAAGCGTTCGCGCAGCGCCTCGGTGCGTACCTCGGAGACCCCGAAGTGGTCGACGAGCGTCGCGGGGGAGGAGACGGACTGGTACCGACCGCACATGCCGCGAGCGTAGTGGTGTCCACCGTCGCGTACCCTGCGCGCGGCCGTCGTCGGTGACGGCAGATCGCGTGACCCGAGGTGGTGGCGATGTCTCCGCAGTCGCAGCGTCCGGACGGCGATCCGGGCTTCTGGCCGACCGGCCGATGGCTCGTCGCCCTGCTCGTGCTGCTCGTCGCGCTCGGAGTCCTGCTGCCACTCGCCATCGACGCGCTCCGCGAGGTGGTCGCCCTGACCGACTGAGTTCGCGGCGCTCGGGCCCTGCTGGCGGGTGCCGGCCACCTCACCCGACGCCGCCCCCGCCTGCCCGGCCGGGCCGTTCAGGCGTCGAGCTGGAAGCGCAGCGCAGCGCCCAGGTCGTCCAGGGACGTCTCGAGCACGTCGAGGCGTCGTGTCCAGTCCTCCGCCTCGAGGATGCGCTGAGCGTCGAGGTCACCCAGGGGGGCGACGACGGCCGGCATCCAGGCAGCCAGTGCCGGGTCGTCGGGAGGATCCTCGAGGTCGGCATCGCTCGTGCCGGTGACGAGCGCGTGCAGTTCGAGCACGTCGCGCAGTCGAGGCTGCAGCGCGCGCAGCCGCGTCAGGTGGTCGTCGTCGACCGGGGGTTCGTCCAGGTGGGTGACGGCGGCACGGGGGTAGGGGGCATCGTCCAGCCACCGGTCCACCCGGAAGCGGCCGGCGCCAACCGTGATCATCAGCCAGCGGCCGTCGTCGAGCTGTTCAGCCTGCACGATGCGAGCGACAGTGCCGACCGCTGCGCGGCGGTCGCCGCCACCGACCTCCGCGCCGCGGGTGATCAGGGTGATGCCGAACTCGTCGGTCACACCGTGCACGTCGTCCATCAGCGCCCGGTAGCGGGGCTCGAAGACGTGCAGGGGCAGCGCCATGTGCGGGAGCAGCACGGTCGCGAGCGGGAACATCGGCAGGACGGGCACGTTGACCTCCGGCGGGGCGCCGTGGTACCACGGGCGAGTGGACACACTCGACGCCCAGACGATCGCCGACGCCCTCGAGGAGATCGAGGGCTGGGAACACGTCGACGACGGCCTCACGAGACAGTTCGTACTCGACGGCTTCGCAGACGCCATCGGATTCATCGTACGCATCGGGTTCGCCGCGGAGTCCATGAACCACCACCCGGAACTCTCGAACGTCTACGACCGGGTGACGGTGCGGCTGACCAGTCACGACGCGGGCGGTGTCACCGAGCGCGACCTGGCGCTCGCCCGGGTCATCGACACCCTGGCGCGCCGAGGCTGACGGTCACCGGACGTCGACCGGTCCGGGGGTCGGCGCAGGGCGACACCCTCCCGTCGTGAGCGCCCGCAGGCCAGCGAGGTCGCCGTCGCCGAGTTCGACCGGGCCGCTGCCCGGCGCCCAGTGCATGAGCTGGCGCGGGTCGTCGACGTGGTCGAGTCCGACGACGTGCAGCAGTTCGTGGAGCAGCACTGCGGCCCAGGAGTCCGCTCGGTCGTCTCCGTCCAGGTCGAGCGCATCCGGCGGGCGGGTGCGGTCCGCGTTCAGGACCACCTGGGCGGTCACGAGGTTGCGATGCCTTCCGGTGCCGACCGCGATCGGCACGGCGAGTGCCCGGTCGGTGGCGCGCAGGCCGAGCCCGGTCTCTCCCGGCGTTGACCAGGCGACCAGCACCGGAGCCCAGCGGTGTCCGTAGCGGTCAGGCTGATGGGGACGACGCTCGGCGTGCGGCCGTTCGTCGACGTGCCCCTCCACGACCAGGTCGACGCCGTGGTCCTTCAGCACCTGAACCGCCTCGTCGAACCGGTCGATCCACCCGTCGGGACCGCCGTCCGGGTTGACGACGACCTGGATCGGTTCGCACGGGTCCCACCGCACCGGCGACCCGTCAGGGTTGCGGGCCCAGGGCGCGAAGCCGTCGTCGTGGCCGGCGTCGGTCGACCGCGCGGGGGCCTGCATCCGCGACTCCGGTGCGGGCGCTGAGGTCGACTGCTGCGTCGCCCACAGGGCGAAGACGAGCATGCCCGCCATCCCAGCGAGGACGGTGAGCACCGCGACCACCGCAAGCGCCCCGACGACGACGGTGCGGATGCGATCGGACACCTCGGGTCTCCTCGGAAACCGGTGGCCGCGGCGTCAGAGGCGCCGCGCGGACGTGCGGGCCCGGGGCGGGTCCGTGGGCCCGGGGGCGGGCCCGTGCTCAGAACGCCGTGTCGGCCAGTTGCATCAGGCTGCCGTCCTCACGCTCCGCCGCGACGCGTCGTGCGGTGACGTGCGGCAGGACGTGTGCGCAGTACCAACGCGCGGCAGCGAACTTACCGGTGTAGAAGTCCACGTCGGGTCCGGTGGCGTGCTCCAGGGCACCCAGTGCGACGGTGGCACTGCGCAGCAGCAGCCAACCGATGGTGGTCTCGGTCAGGGAGAACAGCAGCGGGGTGGCGTGCAGCCCCGCGAGGTGGACCTGGGTCTCCTGACCCTCCTCGGTGGAGGCGAGTGCGTGACCGAGCACGACGCCCAGGTGGGCACGGGTGTCCTCGAGTGCGCCGGCGAGCAGTCGACGCTCGTCTGCCAGTGAGTCGGAACCGTCCGGGTCGTCGGGCGCATCGACGAATGCCTCGATCTCACCCGCCAGCCAGGTGAGGGTTGCGCCCTGGTCGCGCGCGATCTTGCGGAACAGCAGGTCGAGAGCCTGGATGCCGGTGGTTCCCTCGTAGAGCGTGTCGATCTTCGCGTCGCGCAGGTACTGCTCGAGGGGATGGTCCTGCGTGAACCCGGCGCCCCCGAAGACCTGCAGGGCGGTGGACAGCAGTTCGAAGGCCTTCTCCGAGCAGTAGCCCTTGACCATCGGCAGCAGCAGGTCCTCGCGCGCGATCCAGCGGTCGTGGCCCTCGACGTCGTCGTCGCCCGCGCCGGGCGCCGACTCGTGCAGGGACAGCTGTGCCTGGTCCTGGACCCATCCGGCGTACAACACGAGTGCGCGCATGCCCTCCACGTGGGCCTTGAGGTCCATGAGCATGCGGCGCACGTCCGGGTGCCGGATGATCTCCACGCGCGGGGCGGTGCGGTCGCGGGCCCGGGACAGGTCTGGTCCCTGCACGCGGACCTTCGCGTGGTCCAGCGCGTTGAGGTAGCCGGTGGACAGCGTCGCCATCGACTTCGTGCCGATCATCATCCGTGCGTACTCGATGACCTGGAACATCTGCCGGATGCCGTCGTGGACGTCGCCGAGCAGCCACCCGACGCACGGGGTGTCGCCGTCGCCGAGCACCAGTTCGCACGTCGCCGACCCGCGGATGCCCAGTTTGTGCTCGAGCGATGCGATGCGCACGCCGTTGCGTTCGCCGAGCGAGCCGTCGTCGGTCAGGTGCCGCTTCGGCACGAGGAACAGGCTGAGTCCCTTGGTCCCTGGACCTGCGCCCTCCGGGCGGGCCAGCACGAGGTGGATGGTGTTCTCGTGGGTCTGGCAGTCCGCCGACGTGATGAACCGCTTCACCCCGGTCAGGTGCCACACGCTGCCGAGGTCGTCGTCTCCGTTGTCCGACACCCGGACGGCCCGGGTCACCCCGGCACCCACGTCGCTGCCCGCGTCCGGTTCGGTGAGCACCATCGTGCCGCCCCAGCGCCGGTCCACCATGGGTCGGGCGATGCGCTCACGTTGTCCGTCGGTGCCCAGCCGGTCGATGACCGCGGCCATCAGCGGCCCCAGCGGCCACAGGGCGGCGGTTGCGTGCCCGCCGAACAGCAGTTCGTTGGCGGCCCAGCGGATGGTCGGGGGCGCGCCGGCACCGCCGAGGCGGGTGGCCAGCGGGAGCAGGTGCCATCCGGCGTCGTACAGGGCGGTCAGTGCCGCGTGCAGTTCGTCGGGGATGACCACGTCGCCGTCGTCGGTCAGCCGCAGCGGCGTCCGGTCGGTTGGAGTGAACGACTCGGCCCAGATCGACTCGCGGGAGAACCGGTCGAGTTCGTCCAGGACCATTCGGGCCTGGTCGGTGTCGAAGTCGGAGAACGGGCCGGTCCCGAGGTACGTGTCGGTGCCGAGCACCTCGAACAGGTTGAACTCGATGTCTCGGACGTTGCTGCGATGGTGGCTCATGGCGGTGCTCCCACCCCGGGATCCACAACTGGAGCGTACACTCAATATTGAACATCTGCTCCACTTGTGCGATGCTCGCGCGTCGCCGCCGTCACCTGGACGGTGTGACGCCGCTCCCTGCCGACTGGTCGGACCCGGGAGGGGTGCGCCGACGACCGGGAGGCGCCGTGGCCCGCTACCGGGTGGGGATCGAGACCCGTGACCGGATCCTGTCCGCGACACGCGACCTGCTCGCGACGTCCGGGATCGACGCGGTCACGCTCCGGTCGATCACCCAGCGGGCCGGCGTCGGGGCCGGCAGCTTCTACAACCAGTTCGCGTCCAAGGACGAGGTCGTCTTCGAGGTGGTCCGCGAGTCCATCGAGGCCGTCGACCCAGACCCCGACGGTTCCGGCACCGAGGACCTGCAGGCGCTCGTCGATGCGTTCGTCGCGTTCATGACCGACAGTGCACCCATCGCGCGGATCTACGTGCAGCTCGCGGTGGGTCGGGGTCTCGTCGATCCGACGATCGCCGCCCGGGTGGCGCGGGCACACCGCCGTCGTGTGCAACGCTTCGCCGCCGCCTGGCGTCGCCACGATCCCACGCTCGACGAGGCCGGGGCGCAGCGACGTGCCGAGGTCCTGCTGGCGTCGCTCACGGGACTCGGCATCAGCGCACTGATGGACGAGGAGTTCGACATGCACGCCCATGCCCGGGATCTGGTTCCCGACGCGCCTGCCCGTGGTGACCGCGTCGCCGTCCCCGAGTCCCGGTGACCGTGAACTCGCTCGCACTGCTCGCCGCGGTCGCCGCGCTCATCCTCGTCAACGGGGTGTTCGTCGCGGCCGAGTTCGCGCTGGTCACCGTCCCGAGATCAACGATCGAGGAACGTGCGGCCGCCGGCGGCAGGCGTGCTCGCGCCGTGCTCGCAGAACTGCAGGACCTGTCGTTCGCCCTGTCCGTCGCCCAGTTCGGCATCACGGTGTCGTCGCTGGTCGTCGGGTACATCGCCGACCGCGCCATCGGTGACGTGCTCATCCGTCCGCTGCTCGCGCTGGTCGGGATCCCGGAGCAGACGTCGCTGGCGATCTCCGTGACGGCCGCGCTGCTGCTGTCGACCCTCGTCCAGGTCGTGGTCGGCGAACTGGTGCCCAAGAACGTGGCGATGGCCAGTCCCGTCGCGGTGTCGTTGGCGCTCACCCCCGCGACCCGGCTGTTCGGTTGGCTGCTGCGGCCGGTCATCGTCGTGTTCGACGCGAGCGCGGCGGCGGTCGCCCGGCGGCTGTTCCGCATCGAGGTCGCCGACGAACTCGAACGGGGCCGTTCGCTCGACGAACTCTCGCGGATCGTGGCCGCGTCCGGCGCGCACGGCAGCCTCAGCGAGGTGCAGACCGAACTGCTCGGACGGGCGATCGAGCTCGGGGACGTGCGGGTGGTGGAGGTGATGGTTCCTCGCCCCGACGTGGTTGCCCTGCTGGACACCGACACCCTCGAGGACCTGCGCCGCGTCGCGCGCGAGACCGGCCACAGTCGGTTCCCGGTACGCGTCACGGGCACCGACGACTTCGTCGGCACCGTGCACGTCAAGGACCTGCTCGCCGTGCCGGTGGACCAACACGCGTCGACGACCGTCGGAGCGGTCGCCGTCGACGTGCTCACCGTGCCCGAGGCGGCCCGGCTGCCGCAACTGCTCGCCCTGTTGCGACGCGAGCAGCGCACGTTCTCGCTCGTCGTCGACGAGCACGGCACGACCGCCGGCATCGTCACCGTGGAGGACGTCGTCGAACGGCTCGTCGGGGACATCTCCGACGAGTTCGACCGACGGGCGCGCGTCGTGCGACGCGCGGGGCCGCGTCGCCACCTCGTGTCCGGCGCGATGCGGGTCGACCAGCTCGCCCGGCTCGTCGGGGTCGAACTGCCAGAGGGGCCCTACGAGACCGTCGCCGGCCACGTCCTCGACGCGCTGGGGCACATCCCGGAGGTCGGCGAGTCGGTGACGACGGACGCGGCGACGATCACGGTCACCGCGACCAGTGGTGCGCGCATCACCGAGGTGGCCGTCCAGCTGACGGGTGGTGAACGGTGATCGCCGTGGCGTCCACCGAGACGTTCACGGGCGTGTTCAGTCCGTGGGCGCTGGTCGTCGGCCTCGTGCTGTTGGCGGTCAACGGCGCGTTCACCGCGACCGAGATCGCCCTGCTCGCGAGTCGCCGGACCCGCATCGAGCACGCCGGCGAGGCCGGTGACCGTCGGGCCCGGTTCGCGCTGCGTGCGCTGTCCGACCTGCCGACGACGTTCGCGGGAGCGCAGCTCGGCGCGACGATGAGCGCGCTCGGGCTCGGCGCCATCGCGGAACCGGCGGTGGTCAACGTGCTCGGGCACTGGTTCGAACGCTGGGGACTGTCCGCGGCGGTGGTCCCCGTGGCGGCCGTGACCCTCGGGCTCGGGGTGGTGGTGTTCCTCCACATGGTGCTCGGCGACATGGCCCCGAAGAACCTCGCGATCGCACGGCCCGAAGCGGTCGCGCTGGCGCTCGCCCGACCGTTCGCCGTGTTCATCGCGGTGTTCCGCCCCCTGACCGCCCTGCTCACACTTGCCGCGCGGGGAGTGCTGTGGGTGCTGCGCGTCGAACCGGTCGCCGAGCACCGACTGGTCCACACGCCGGAGGAACTGGCCCTGGTGCTCACCGAGTCCCATGAACACGGGACGATCTCTGCGCAGGACGCCCGCATGGCCGGTGCCGCCCTGAACCTCGGATCGATCGACGCAGAGGCGGCGATGACCCCACGGGTCGACCTGGTGGCGCTGGCCGACACCGCCGGGGTCGACGAACTGTTCGCCCTCGCGCGTGACACCGGACACACCCGCGTGCCCGTCTACCACGGCGACCTCGACGACATCGTCGGGCTCGTGCACGTCAAGGACGCCCTCGTGCACGAGGACCCCGACGGGCTCACGCTGGGAGACCTGCTGCGTCCGATCTCCGCGGTGCCGGAGACACGCGATCTCGAACAGTTGCTGTTCGAGATGCTCGAGGACCGGCGACACCTGGTGCTGGTCGTCGACGAGTACGGGGGCACGGCCGGCCTGCTCGCGCTCGAGGACGTCATCGAGGAACTCGTCGGGGACATCGCCGACGAGTTCGACGACGAGTCCCCGGTTCGGCGTACACGCGACACGTGGACGGTGCCGGGGACCCTGCGAAGGGACGAGCTCGAGGCGCTCACCGGCCTCGCACTCGCCGAGGGGACCTCCGAGACGGTGTCGGGTTGGCTCGTGGAACGGCTGGGTCGACTGCTCGAGGCCGGTGACGAGGTGGTCACCGACGACGGCTGGCGGCTCGAGGTCCTGCACCTCGACCGTCGCCGGGCCGGGGAGGTGCGGGTGCACGCGCCGGCGGGCCTCGATCGCGCGAGCGACGACGCGTGACGTTCACCCGTGCCGAACTCGAGGGGTACCGCGACGCGACCGTTCCGGACCTGATCGGCGACGAGCCGCCACGGCTGCTGTTCGTCGGGATCAACCCGGGACTGTGGACGGCGGCGACCCAGACCCACTTCGCCCATCCCACGAACCGGTTCTACCCGGCGCTGTACCGCGCCGGGCTCACCGCGTCGGAACTCGACCGGGTGGCCGGGCTCGACGACGCAGGCCGCGCGGAACTCCTCGCGCGAGGCATCGCCATCACGAACCTCGTCGCACGTGCGACCGCCCGGGCCTCGGAGCTGACCGACGAGGAACTGCGCGACGGCGCGGTCAGGCTCGTGGCGCGCATCGAGGACTGGCGGCCACGGGTCGTGGCGATCGCCGGCGTGACCGCGTACCGCACGGCGTTCGGCGCACGCCGTGCGGGACTCGGTCTGCAGGACACGTCGATCGGTGGTGCACAGGTGTGGGTGGTGCCCAACCCCAGCGGGCTCAACGCCCACGAGACCGTCGACAGCCTCGCCGACTGGTACGGCCGGGTCGCCGGGGCCGCGGGCATCCGGTGAAGGACGCCGCGACCACCGGGCGACGTCAGTGCTGGTGTCCTCCGGGTTCGTGACCCGGGTGCGCCGTGCCAGTCGCCCGTTTCGGGTCGATCAGGTCGAACACGTCGCCCTCGCCACTGAGCGAGTCGACGGCGTGCTGGAGCGGGTGGAGGAACGGCATCGCCGTGGGGTCGAGCGGTTCCTCGGCGACGAACTCGTCGAGGGTGGCGTCGCCGGTCACCCGTGCGGCGGTCAGGTGCGGCGGGTGACGCCGCGCTCCGTAGACCACGACGACGACGTCACCGTCGGCCGTCTCGGCCTCGGCGACGAACCCCCAGCACGGCACACGAGGCGTGGTGACCCGGTCGAACGCGAGCTGGACGAGGATCGCGTGTCGGTCCTCGTCCTCGTCGGGGAAGTCGGGCAGGGTCAGCAGCGAGGTCCGTTCCGGACCCGGGAGCACGATCGTGGGCGGCAGCGGACGCCCGCGGGTGCGCAGCAGGTCGAGTGCCGCCTGCTGACACACGAACCTCAGTTCGTCGAACTGCACGTCGCCTCCAGGCGTCAGACGCTGGTCGTCGCGCCCTCCGAGGCGGACCGCACGGTCCGTGCGTACTTGGCGAGCACCCCGCGGGTGTAGCGCGGCGGCAGCGGTTCCCAGCCCTCGCGACGACGTGCGAGCTCCGCGTCGTCGACGAGCACGTCGATGCGACGCTGGGGCACGTCGATGCGGATCGTGTCGCCCTCGTGCACGAACGCGATCGGGCCGCCGTCGGTCGCCTCCGGCGCGATGTGACCGATCGAGAAGCCGTGGGTCGCGCCGGAGAATCGTCCGTCGGTGAGCAGCGCCACCGTCGAGCCGAGTCCGGCGCCCTTCACCGCGGAGGTGACGGCCAGCATCTCACGCATGCCGGGGCCGCCCTTGGGGCCCTCGTAACGGATGACGATCACGTCGCCGTCGACGATTCCGCCCGTGAGCACCGCCGCCATCGCGTCCTGCTCTCCGTCGAACACACGCGCGGGGCCCTCGAAGACCTGCTGGCCCGCGGTCAGCCCGGCCACCTTGACCACGCAGCCCTCCGGAGCGAGCGAACCGCGCAGGATCGCCAGACCGCCGTCGACGTGGACCGGATCGTCGAGCGGGTGCACGATGTCGCCGTCTGGTGCCGGGACGTCCATCGCCTCGAGTTCCTCGCCGAGGGTGCGGCCGGTCACGGTCAGTGCGTCTCCGTGCAGCAGGTCGGCGTCGAGCAGGGCCCTGAGCACGACGGGCACGCCGCCGATGCGATCGAGGTCGTTCATGACGTAGCGGCCGCCGGGCTTCGTGTCCGCGATGTGGGGAACGCGCCGGCCGATCCGGTCGAAGTCGTCGAGTGTGAGGTCCACCTCCGCCTCTCGGGCGATGGCCAGCAGGTGCAGTACCGCGTTGGTCGATCCACCGACGGCCATCACGACGCTGATCGCGTTCTCCAGGGCCTCGCGGGTGATGATCCGTCGGGCCGTCAGACCCTCGTTGATCGCGGCGACGACGACCTCGCCCGACCGGTACGCGTACTCGTCGCGGCGCGGGTCCGGTGCGGGGGCGGACGAGGTGCCGGGAAGGGCGAGGCCAAGGGCCTCGATGGCCGAGGCCATCGTGTTGGCGGTGAACATGCCGCCGCAGGACCCCTCGCCGGGGCACGCAGCCCGTTCGATCGCGGCGAGCTCCTCGTCGTCGATCTGGTCGCGTCCTCGTGCCCCGACGGCCTCGAAGACGTCCTGGATGGTGATGTCGTGACCGTCGTGGTGGCCGGGCAGGATCGACCCCCCGTACAGGAACACGCTCGGCACGTCGAGTCGTGCCGCAGCCATGGCCATCCCCGGCAGCGACTTGTCGCAGCCGGCGAACGTGACCATCCCGTCGAACCGCTCGGCGTGCATCACCGTCTCGACCGAGTCGGCGATGACCTCGCGGGACACCAGCGACGCGCGCATGCCCTCGTGGCCCATCGCGATCCCGTCGGACACCGCGATCGTCACGAACTCGATCGGGAAGCCGCCGGCGGCGTGCACCCCCAGCTTCGACTGCTTGGCGAGGCGGTCGAGCGGCAGGTTGCAGGGCGTGACCTCGTTCCAGGACGACACGACTCCGACCTGGGGCCTGCTCCAGTCGTCGTCGCCCATGCCGATGGCCCGCAGCATCGCGCGGGCCGGTGCGCGCTCGTAGCCCTCGGTGACGTCGCGACTCTTGTGCCTGGGGTCCGCCATTGCTGCCCTGCCTGTCGTTCTCGGTGACATCGGGGTCCAATCAGACCACATGACCGCCCGCGGTGGCGAACGGGCACCGGTTTCGGTGAACCTTCCCCGCGTCGTTGGCGTATACCGGGGGTGGGAGACGCCCGCGACGTCACGGGATCGAGGTGCAGGCGTGCTGGACCGAACCGCGGCTGACCCTGCGCAACTCGTCGAACGTGTCTCGAACGGGGACGAGCGGGCGTTGGGTGCTCTCTACGACCTGTTCGCGCCGCCGCTGTACGGGTTCGCCCTGCGACGACTCGGTGATCGTGACCTGGCCGAGCAGCTGGTGCAGGACGTCATGACGTCGGTGTGGCGCCTGTCCACCCGCTACGACCCCGAGCGGGCCAGCGTCCGCACGTGGGTGTTCCAGATCGCCCGCACGAGGATCGTGGACCTGCACCGAGGGCGTTCGCGCCGGCCCCCGGGTCCCCTGCCCGCCGCACCCGAACCGGTGGACGCGCGTGCTGGTGCGCCCCTCGACGGCGCGTCGACCCCGGTGGCCGACCCGGTCGACGAACTCGACCGCCTGCTCACCGCAGGCCTCGTGCGTGCAGCCCTCGACCGGCTGAGCCCCGAACACCGGGAGGTCCTGGAACTCGCCCACCTGCGTGGGCTGCGCCAGACGGAGATCGCGACGCGGCTCGGGCTGCCCGTGGGAACCGTGAAGTCCCGGATGCACTACGCCCTGCGCGCCTTCGGCCTGGCGTGCGACGAACTCGGACTGGAGCGATGACCGTGACCGACGCCGAGGTCGACTGCCCGCACGACCGCCAGCTGCTGGCGGGTCACGCGCTGGGTTGCCTGGACGACGACGATCGCCCCGACGTCGAGCAGTGGCTCGCGACGTGCCCTGGCTGTCGCGAGGAGTTCGAGGCGCTGGAAGGGCTCGTCGGCCTGCTGCACGTGGCGCACGAGCGCCCGGTGTCCGTCCCGGGCCGGATCCGGGACGCCGTGGTCGCCGACGCCGTGCGTCGGCGCATGACCCGGCGGTTCGTACCCGTCCTGGTCGTGTGCGCGACGGTGGCGCTGCTGGTCGGCGGTGTCCTCGGCACCGTGATCACCGGGGGTCCGGTGACGGTGAGCGTCGCGGCGACGGCGGTCGAGCCCTACGACGTCGACGGGTCGATCGCCTACGAGGTCACCGGCGACCGCGTGGTGGTGCGCCTGGACCTGGAGCGCCTGCCGGAACTCGCCGAACCCGCGGTCTACGAGGCGTGGCTGTACCGGGTCGACGGACGGATCGTCAGCCTCGGCCAGCTCGAACCCGACGCTGGACAGGTGCTCGTCGCCCTCCCGGTGGACGGGACCCTCGACGACTACCGCAGCTTCTGGGTGACCGCCGAACCCGACTGGCGTGATCCCGCACACGCCGGACCGACGGTCGTGCGTGCGACCGTGCCCCGACTCTGAGCAGGAGGGAACACACCATGGACCGTCTCCATCCACGCCCCACACTGGCCGTCGTGGCGCTGCTCGCGCTGCTCGCGGCCTGCGGGCCGGGTGACCAGGCCACCTCCGACGCACCCGAGGCCGTGCCGGATCCGGCCGGCGATCCGCCGCCGACCGACGACCCGGCGCCCGCAGACGACCCCGCGACCGGCGAGGCGACGGTCGCCGTCGCCTCGACCTCCCTCGGTGACGTGCTGGTCGACGCCAACGGCATGACGCTGTACGTGTTCGATCCGGACGCGCAGGGTCCGGGCACGTGCGTGGACGCGTGCGCCGCGTCGTGGCCGCCGCTGGTCGAGGACGCGCCGGTCGCCGGCGACGGGGTCGACGCCGGACTGCTCGGCACGGCGACGCACCCCGACGGAAGCGAACAGGTGACCTACGACGGTTGGCCTCTGTACCTGTGGGCGGGAGACGGATCTCCCGGCGACGTGACCGGACAGGGCGTCCAGGACGTGTGGTGGGTCATCGCCGCCGACGGCACCGTGATCCGCGGTGACGACGCCGCGACCGGACCCGAACCGGCGGGCAGCGGAGGATCCGCTCCCGGCGGGTACGACTACTGACCGTGACCGCCCCGTGCCCGTCGGCGACCTCGCCCCGGGGCACGGTCAGCGGCGGGTCGGTGCGCCCGCGAACAGGCGGCGTTCGGCCCGCCGGCCCGCGGCGAGCACGACCGGCACGAGCGCGAGCACGATGCCTGCGCCGATCGCGAGTTCACCGGCGACGTCCGTGAGCCCGGCCCCCTCGACCCCCACGGCGTACGCCGGGTGCAGGAAGTACCAGGCAGGCATCAGCCGTCCCGGCCACGACGGCAGCTGCGGCCAGATGAAGAAGATCGCCGGCAGGAAGATCACCATCCCACCGGCCTTCCACGCCGTGAACATGGTCGTCATGTCGGGTGACCACGCCCCCATCACGAGCCCGATGCTGGCCATCATCGTCGCGCCGACCAGCACGGCGAGCACCACGGCGGTGGGCGAGACACCGAACGCGTCGTTGAGCAGCAGGGTCGCCAGACCCGCGGCGACGGCCAGCAGCACACCCAGCAGCCCCTTGGCGAACAGCACCTCCCGCATCGAGGTCGGTGTGGCGAGCAGCGAGGCGAGCGTGCCGCGCTCCTTCTCCTCCACGAGGCTCGACGCCGGCACCATGCCGCCGGGGATCGCGACGGCGTACATCACCAGCAGGGGGAGCAGGCGCAGGTCGAGCGGCAGCGACGTGTCGCCCAGTTCCTCGAAGGTGACCTCCACCGTCGACACGTCGCCGGCCACGGTCCGGAACGCCTCGAGGGTGCGCACGAGGACCAGTGCGCGGGCCTCCGGTCCGCTCCCGCCGGCGAGCCAGGCGCGGATGGCGGGGGCCTCTCCGGCGCGTACCCGGTCGTCGACGCCCACGGGCAGCACCAGCCCGGCGTCGAGTCGGTGGTCGGCAACGAGGTCGGCGAGTTCGTCAGGATCGTCGAGCAGGGTGAGCCGCACGCCGCCCAGGTCACGCAGGACCTCCACGACGGCCGAGTCGCCCTCGTCGACGACCCCGAGGCGGGGCTCCCCGGCGAACAGTTCACCGAACACTCCCCGCACGAGCACCGTCAGCAGCAGGGGGATGACCAGCGCCCACAGCAACAGGGGGGAGCGAGGTCCGAGGCGCAGGTCCTTGCGCAGGATCGCAGCGACACGACGAAGGTCCATCACACGCTCCGGAGACGTCGCGACAGCACGGCGAGTCCGGCGGCGAGCAGTGCGACGCACCAGCTGGCGAGCACCGCCAGGTGTGCCCACACGTCGGCCCACGACTGGCCGTGGCCGGTGACCCGCACCAGGGTCTCGACCAGTCCGTGGCTGGGCAGCGCCCGGATCCACAGGGCCGGGGTCCCGGGGAACAGCACGGCGAACGCCGGGATGGCAAGGGGAACGAACGCGAGCATCGACCAGAACACGATGGCGACGAAGTCGCGGCCGACCGATCCCGCGAGCAGCGCGCACCCGGTGACGAGGACGGCGCCGAGTGCCAGTGCGGCCACCGCCGGCCCGGATCCCGCGACCAGCGTGCCCGTCGCCAGTGCGATCAGCAGTGCCTGACCGAGCGCCATGGCGGTGCCGAGGGTGGCCTTCGCGGTGACGAGGTCGATCACCCGTGCGGGTGTCACCAGCACGGCGGGGGCGGTGCGCTGGGCGATCTCCACGGCCACCAGGGAGGCCAGGGCGAACATCTCGGTGAGCAGCACGACCAGCAGGAGCAGCGGTCGCATCTGGTCGCGCAGCGGCAGGGGAGCCGAGCGGTCGGTACCGAGGACCATGTGTTCGGGGTCGGACAGCTCGACGGGCGGGTCGACACCGGCGACCGCGAAGGCCAGTTCGCGAGCCACCGCCCCGAGGATCTCCTGGATCGCCGGTGGTGTCTGGTCACCGAGCAGCACGCGCACCGACGTGGGCCGCGACATGGCGACGTCGCCGAGGAAGGTCGAGGGGAAGTCGAGGCCGGCGACGACCTCGCCGGAACGCACGGCCCGCGTGAGCGACTCCCGGTCGTCGTGGACGTGGACGACGAGCGACTCGTCGTCTCCGGCGGCCGCGAGCAGTTCGTCGCCTCCGGGCAGGTGCACACCGAGGTGGATCGTGTCGTCGAGGGTCGACGGGAGCAGCCAGAACAGTCCACCGAACAGCACGAGGGTGAGCACGGAGACGAACGCGTAGAACCGGTCACGGTTGAACAGCCGCAGGTCCTTGGCGATGATCGCGGTGACGATGTCGCGACGCCGTCGCCCGGGCGCGGTCATGCCAGTCGCCGTCCCGCGAACGCGACGAACACGTCCTCGAGCGTCGCCTCCTCGGTGTGGATGGTCACCACCTCGTGCTGCATCAGTTCGTGCAGCCGGTCGCGGCCCGCACCGTCGAGTCCGAGCACGTGCTCGTCGACCGTGCCGTCGGCACCCCGGACGCGGACACGCACCGAACGCTCGCCGTGCTGCAGTCGCAGCTGCTCCGGGGGTGCCAGTGCGAGGATCCGTCCCTCGTCGATGAACGCCACCCGGTCGGACAGCTCGTCCGCCTCGTACATGTCGTGCGTGGTGATGAGAACCGCCACGCCGCGATCGGCCTCCTGGCGGATGAGCGCGCGCACGGCCCGCGCCGACACCGGGTCGAGCCCGTCGGTCGGTTCGTCGAGGAACAGCAGGTCCGGGTCGTTGAGCAGGCACCGGGCGATCGTGAGGCGTTGACGCATGCCCTTGGAGTAGGTGGCGACGCGGTCGTCGCCGCGGCCGGTCAGTCCGACACGTGCCAGCAGCGCGTCGGTGTCGACGTCGCGGACCCCGAACAGGCGCCCGAAGAAGCGCAGGTTCTCGCGTCCGGTCAGCGTCGGGTAGAGGTTCTTCTCCTCGAACACGACGCCGATGCGCGCCTGGACCTCGTCACGACGCGTCGCGACAGGGATGCCCAGCACCTCGATGGTCCCGCCGTCGGGTTCGAGCAGGCCGATCAGCATCCGCATCGTGGTCGACTTGCCTGCGCCGTTGGGCCCGAGCAGTCCGACGATCTCCCCGGGGGCGATGTCGAGCGACACCCCATCGACCGCGATCAGGTCGCCGTAGGCGAAGCGCAGGTCCGTGGCCCGCAGGGCCGGCGTGGCGTTCATCGAGGGCTCCCGCACCGTCGGAACGGTCGTCGGAGCGTAGTGCGTAGGATGTCTGGCGAGGCGGTGTGTGACGTGCGCTGCCCGTCGACCTGTCGCTGCTCGGCCTGTGAGGTGACCGCGTGCCGCCCATGACCTCCACCTTCCCTGCCGGGGCGGTCGCGTCTCCGCACCATCTCGCCTCGACCGTCGGGGCCCAGGTCCTTGCGGAGGGCGGCAACGCCGTGGACGCCGCGATCGCGACGAACCTGGTCCTGGCGGTCGTGACCCCGTACCACTGCGGCGTCGGCGGCGACCTGTTCGCCCTCGTGTGGGACGGCGACGTCCGAGCGATCGACAGCGCCGGCCGGGCGCCTGCGGGCGCGACCCCCGACGCGATCCGCGCCGCGGTCGAGCAGCACGGGGACGTGTGGAGCCTGCCGGGGACCTCGGGCATGCCGGCCGTCGGTCCGCTGTCGGTCACCGTTCCCGGTGCCGTCGCGGGTTGGGCCCGGCTGCTCGAGCGCTGGGGGAGTCGCAGCATGGGCGACCTCGTCACCCGCGCCGTGCGGTTCGCCCGCGACGGGTTCGTCGTGTCGCCCAAGGGTGCGTCACTGTCGGGCCGGGCCAGTCCCCGTGCCGAGTCCGTGCCGGGGTTCCTCGAGCACTTCGGGCCGATGCGGACCCACAACCGGCGGTTCGTGCAGCGGGACCTGGCCGACACGCTGCTGACGATCGCCGAGGACGGTCCCGACGCCGTCTACCGGGGGGCGATCGGGGAGCGGATCGTGGAGACGCTCGCGGCGGGTGGTTCGACCATGACCGCCGACGACCTCGCCGCCCACCGGGTACAGGACGTCGACGCCCTGCGTCGGATGCACCGCGGGCTGGAGATCGTGCAGCTGCCGCCGCCCAACCAGGGAGTGACGACCCTGACCGCGCTCGGCATCCTGGACGCGTTCGGTGACCTGCCCGCGGACCCCGGGGCGGCGACCCACGTGCGCATCGAGGCCATGCGCATCGCGCTCGGGGAACGCAACCGACACCTGTCCGACCCGACGACGATGACGATCGGTGCCGACGGCCTGCTCGACGCGGATCGGCTCGCGCAGCACGCGGCGTCGATCGACGTGGACCGGGTCACCACAGCGGCGCCGGGGCGGCCGGCTCCGGGCGGTACTGCCTACGTGTGTGCGCTCGACGGGGACGGGCTGGGCATCAGCCTGATGCAGTCGAACTTCCTCGGGTTCGGTTCCGGTGTGGTGGTGCCAGGCACCGGGATCACCCTGCACAACCGCGGCGCCCACTTCACGCTCGACGACGACGGTCCGGCCGCGATCGGTCCGGGCCGACGTCCGATGCACACCCTGGTCCCGGCGATGGCCCTGCGCGACGGCGCCCTGAAGCTGCTGTTCGGCACGATGGGTGGCGACGGGCAGGCGCAGACCCACGTGCAGCTGCTCGCGGCTCTGGAGGGAGACGGGGACTGGGACCTGGCCGAGGCGCTGGAGCGTCCGCGCTGGGTGGTGGACACCACCGACGGGTCCGTGTCGGTCGAGTCGCGCATGGACGCGGCGGTCGTCGACGGCCTGCGTGCTCGGGGGCACACCGTGCAGGAGATCGGGCCCTACGACTACGCGGCGGGCAACGCCAACCTCATCGAGGTGTTGCCGTCGGGCTGTGCCGGGGCATCCGATCCGCGCACCGAGGGCGCGATCCTCGGCCACTGACCCGCAGGACCGGTCCGCAGCACCGTCCCGCAGCACCGGGATCCGCAGTCACGGGTCCCGACGGCCAGGTCACGCGTCGGCGGAGACTCCGAGCAGGCGCTCGACGACGTCACGGGCGTGGTAGGTCGTGCGACCGCCCTCGAGATAGCGGGTCAGGGACGACAGGTCGTCCCCGGCGGTCATGATCGGTGCCTCGGCGTAACCCTCGCGGCGGACCTGGCCGAGCCCAATCGTGGAGAGCAGGCCGTTGCACAGGCACTGGCGTCCCTCGACGGCGTCCGGGTCCCCGCCCTTGCGGATCCAGTCGTCGACCGGCTCTGCCGCGCAGCGGTAGCCGATGCCTCCGTCGTCCTTGCGGTACGCCTCGCGCAGGTAGCCGACGTCGCACTTGCGGGGCCGCTGCGCGTACACGCCGCCCTCGCTGAGCGTGTTCTTCGTCTCGATGACCTTGAACGGGAACCCGGTGGGCGACGCACGCACGTCCGTGCGCACGCGGGCCTCGCCGGCCGCGACCTGGTCCAGGACCTGACGGCGAAGCTCCGGGTCGAGACCGGACTCCTCGCAGAAGGCGAACGCCGTGCCGACCTGCACCCCGACGGCGCCGTGGGCCTGTGCGGCCTGCAGCTGTTCGGCGGTGCCGTAGCCGCCCGCGAGCCAGAACGGCTTGCCGAGGCCAGCGATGACCTCGAGGTCGACCCGGTCGCGCGGCCCGTACATCGGCTCGCCGCCCTCGTCGAGCTGCAGCCTGCCGCGCGGGGGGGCGTTGTGGCCGCCGGCGGTGGGCATCTCGACCACGAACCCGTCTGGACTGCCCGCGGAGTTGCGATCGAGGTAGGTCGCCAGTGTCGCCGACGACACGATCGCCAGGAACTGGGGACGGTCGAGTTCGGGGAGCACCTCGCCGTCGGCGAACTCGGCCGGGGAGAAGTGTGACTCGGTGCGGTCCTCGGCGGTGTCACCCACGACGTGGATCGGCAGGGAGACGTCCTTGTGGACGTGCAACCCGTCGATGACGGCCGGGATCCTGGCCGGGATTCCCGCGCCCATGAGGATGTAGTCGACCCCGGCGAGCATGGCTCCGTAGATCGACGGCAGGGTCGGCATCTGGATCTTCTCGAGGAAGTTGATGCCGATGGGGCCGCCGGCGCCGTCGCGTGCGAGGAACACCTCGGCGAAGTTGGCGGCGACGGTGAGTTCGAGCTGCTCCCGGGTGTACTCGATCTTGGGGCGCGTCAGTCCGGGGAACCTGGCGCCGCGACTGCCGCGCTCGAGGTGGCGGTCGAGGACCCGTTCGGCGATGTGCGGGAACGGGAAGTGTTCGAGCGCCCGTTGGGTGTGACCTCCGGGGTCGCCGTCTGCCAGCCGACGCGCGTGGGTCACGGCGGTAGCCGTGCCGGACACCACGCCCATCTGTCCGAGTCCTGCCACGGTTCGGGCCAGCTGCCAGCTGGACACGCCGACTCCCATGCCGCCCTGGATGATGACCGGTAGCACCTGTGCTCCTTGCCTGTTGCGTCGTCTGGCGTCGTTCCTCCCGGTCGCCCGTGCGCGCTGGTCGTGGCGCAGCGAGGCCGCCGAGGACATTACGCTAGCGTAAGTTACGCCTCCGTTGGAAACATCTCGGGTGAACGTTCGGCCAACGATTGCACGACGTGGGGGGCACGTTCGAGTTCTGCGGTTGTGGGGGCTCAGTCGGCCAGATCCTGCGGTGCGCGCCGAGCGCATCACGTGTGCGGATCAGGACTCGACACGCCGGTAGATGCGCACGGCGAGCACCGCGAACACGATCGTGATCCCGGCGATCCAGGCGCCGGCGAGCGTGAGCTGGGCCGTGAGCGTCTGCCCGGCGGGCAGGGCATGGTCGCCGAGGATCAGGCCGCGCAGCGCGTGCACCACGACGGTGACCGGCTGGTGGTCGGCGAACACCCGCAGCCAGCCCGGCATGGTCTCGGTCGGCAGGAAGATCGCCGAGGCGAACACGAACGGGAACGACGGGATGAACACCGCCGACTGGGCGGCCTCCGGATTGCGCACCGCCAGGCCGATCGTGGCCATGATCCACGACACCGCGTGACCGAACAGCAGTGCGACGGCGAACGCGGCCGCGAACCGCAGGGGTCCGGTGCCCCAGCGGAACCCGATGGCGGTGGCCACGAGCATCATGAGGCTGAGCACGCCGGCGTTGCGGACCAGGTCGGCGGACGTGCGTCCGGCCAGCACCGCCGAGCGCGCCATGGGCAGGGACCGGAAGCGGTCGATCACCCCACGGGAGAGGTCGTCGGTCAGTCCGATGGCGGTCTGTCCCGCCCCGAAGATCGCCACCTGCAGCAGCAGCCCCGGCATGAGCCACTGGATGTAGGTGAGCCCCCCGGGCAGGGTCCCACTGATCGCCCCGCCGAACACGAAGTTGAACAGCAGCAGGAACATCACCGGCTGGATCGTGGAGAACAGCAGCAGCTGCGGCAGGCGCAGGTTGCGCATGACGTTGCGGCGGGTGATCACCAGCGTGTCGACGACGGCGCGTCGTGGCGTCATCCGAGGGGTGACGGTCGCAGAGGAGGTCATGGCGTCACCGCGGTGGTGTCGGGGCCGGCGGCGTGGCCGGCGGCGGGAGTGGGGGGCTGTCCGGTGAGCCGCAGGAACACGTCGTCGAGCGTCGGGGTGATGAGCGACACGTCACGGATGTGCACACCGACGCGGTCGAGCACCCGCACGGCGTCCAGCAGCGTGTCGGTGCCCGACGGTGCGGGGATGCGCAGTTCGTCGTCGATCACGTGCGCCCGGGGCGCTCCGTCGAGTGTCGCGAGCGCCTCGGCGGCGGCTGCGACCCGGTCGTGGTCGACGACCACGCGCAGCGTCGTGGTGCCCAGCCCCTCCTTGAGTTCGTCCGCGCGGCCCTCACGCACGATGCGTCCGTGGTCGATCAGGCCGATGAGGTCGGCGAGTCGGTCGGCCTCCTCCAGGTACTGGGTGGTGAGCAGGACGGTGGTGCCGTCCCCGACGAGCCGTTCGATCAGTTCCCACAGGCCCGCACGGTTGCGCGGGTCGACCCCGGTGGTCGGCTCGTCGAGGAACAGCACCTCGGGGCGTCCGACGAGCGACGCCGCCAGGTCCAGCCGACGCTGCATGCCACCGGAGTAGGTGCGAACGCGACGGTCCGCATCCGCGCCGAGCCCGATGCCCTCGAGCACCTCGTCGGTGCGACGGCGGGCCTCGCTGGCCGACAGCCCGTACAGCCGGCCGATCATGCGCACGTTCTCCCGGCCGGTGAGGAAGGCGTCGACCGCGGCGAACTGTCCGGCCAGTCCGATGCGGAACCGGGCCGCGACGGGGTCGGCGAGCACGTCGATGCCGGCCACCCGCACCGTCCCGCGGTCGGGGCGCAGCAGGGTGGTCAGCACCCGGATCAGCGTCGTCTTGCCCGCGCCGTTGGGGCCGAGCAACCCGTAGACGGTTCCGGCACGCACGGTGAGGTACACACCCGTCAGCGCGTGCACGTCGCCGGCGAACGTGTGGTGGACGCCGGACACCTCGACGGCGACGTCGGACGACTCGGCGTCGGGTGACACGGGGACCTGTTCGGACATGTCAGTGGGATCCTTCGCGCAGGGCGACGGGCGAGTGTGCCCGACGCTGGGGTGGCCTCAGCGCACCGCGTCGCGTCGCCTGGCCCACAGCACGAGCAGGGCAGGCTGGACGAGCACGCAGGCGAGCAGGGCGTAGCCGATCATGAGGAAGCTGACCTGCCCGAACTGCACGACGGGCGTGGACTCCGACAGGGTCAGCACGACGAACGCCAGCCCGGTGGTCACGGCCGACCCGACCAGCGCCGGGCCGGTGTTGCGCATCGTGTCCTCGATCGCGCGCTGCGGGTCGAGGCCGTGGGCGCGCGCCTCACGGAACCGGTTGATGAGGTGGATGCCGTAGGGCACCCCGATGCCGACCGAGATCGACGCCACGGTGGCCGTGAGCGCGTTGAAGGCGATCCCGGCCAGTCGCATGGACCCCAGCACGAGCACCAGCGCCACGGCGCTCGGCACGATCCCGATCAGCCCGAGCCCGACACTGCGGGCGGTGAACCACGACGCGAACACCAGCAGCACCGCCGCGGCGACGAGGCTGATCATGATGGCCTGCAGCTGCGCGGCCGACATCGAGGCGATGATCTCCGCGGTGACCTGCGGGTCGCTGACCACACGCACGTCGGCGTGTGCGGTCAGCGGTTCGGCCACGCGTCCGAGCGCTGCGACGAGGGCTGCCGCGCCGTCCTGACCACCGAACGTGCCGACGCTGACCAGCAGGCCGCCCGGGTCGACGAACGACGCGACCTCGTCGGCAGCCCGTGCGTCCAGCGCCGCCACCAGCGCCGGCCACACCGACGGGTCGTCGGGGCCCCCGGTGCGCCACCCGGCCGCCTCCAGCGCCTCCAGCGTCTCCAGCGCGTCACGGTCGTCGTCGTCGATCGGCACCCCGGCGCCGTCGAGCGTGTCGACGTCGAGGTCGGCCTCCGGCAGCGCAGCCAGCCTCGCCAGGTCGTCGTCGGACACGCTCGCGGGGCGGTCGTCGCGGTACGAATCGGCGATCGCCTCGCGGATCAGCTCCTCGAGCTCGTCGGGGTCCATCGAGGAGATCAGCGCCGCGACCGTGGAGGTCCCCGGCGGCAGGCGCGCGTCGAGGTGATCGGTCAGGTCCTCGGGCAGGTCGAGCTCGTCGGAGTCGTCGACCAGCCGGTCGTCGATCGGGTCGGGCAGGTCGACGTCGGCGGCAGCCGACTCGGGGTCGTGCCAGGCGGCGATGTCGTCGGCGATGCGCTCACGCGTGCGTTCGCCCTGGGTGGCGTGCATGTCGACGAGGAAGAAGATCGACATCACGTCCGCGCGGTCCCCGACGAGCCGCACGCCCTCGACCTCGCCCAGGCGGGCCTCGAGCGCGGCGGCCTCGGCGAGCAGGTCGGGGTCGCTCGGGTCCCCGTCGACCAGCACGTACGTGCGTTCGCCGACGTCACCGCCGAACTGCTGCTCGAGCCGGTCGATGGTCGCGATGACGGGTTCGTTGGTGGGCAGGAAGTCGCGTTCGTCGAACTCGGTGCTCAGCCCGGTCGCGGCGACGATGCCAGCGGTGAGCAGGGCCGCGGTGATGCCCAGTGCGGGCCACGGGTGGCGGGTCGCCACCGCGATGGCGGCGCGTACCCACCGCGGGTCGTGTCCCTCGAGTCGTCGGGCCGCGGGCGTGCGGCCCTCGGTGTGCCCGCGACGGTCGCGCCGCTGGTCGATGAGCGTTCGGGTGGCGGGCACCAGCCCGCCGAGCACGACGAACGCCGCGACGATCCCGACGGCGGCCAGGATCCCGAAGTCGCGGATCGGTGGCAGCGGAGTCGCCAGGTTGGCCAGGAACCCGGCGACCGACGCGATGGTGGCGAGCACGAGCGCGAACCCGACGGTGGTCATCGCCACGCGTGCGGACCGGCGTGCATCGTCGCCGAGCGCCCGTTGCTCGCGGTAACGGGTCGTCAGGTGCACCGAGTAGTCGACGCCGAGGCCGACGAGCAGCACCGGGATGGCGATGCCGATCTGGGAGAAGTCGCCGATCACGCCCAGGTACCTCGGTCCGAGCAGCGTCCCGAACCCGGCCATCCACACGATCGACGACATCAGCCCGACGAACCCGACGGCGACGTCTGCCACCGAGCGGAACAGCAACCCCAGCACCAGCAGCACCAGCACCAGCGAGGTGCCCATCAGCACCGGCAGGTCACGCTCGAGCGACGCCTCGATGGCCCGTTCGATCTCGACCAGTGACACGACGCCGGTGCGCAGCCCCGGATGGGAGAAGTCGGCCACGAGGTCGCCCACACGTTCGGCGGCGGCACGCCGCACCGAGCTGTCGACCTCGGCGTCGAACGACACCTGGACCAGTCCGCTGCGTGCCCGTGCGACGTCCGGGTCGAGTTCGGACGACAGCAGGGGAGCGATGTCGTCGAACGCCCGCTCGAGCACGGCGTCGACGATCAGTTCCAGTTCGAACGGTTCGAGGTCGTCGAGGTCGTCGACGGCGACGGTGAACGGGAACGCGAACGTGATGATGGCCGGCTGGCCGGTGCGGTCCTCGCGCAGGGCCGCGGCGACGGTCGGGTCGGCCTCCAGCGTCGCACGCAGGCGCTCCACCGCCAGCACCACGTCGTGGCGCAACACGTCACCGCCGGGGCCCGCGTCGATCAGCACCTGCACCGCGGTGGCGGTGCCGAACCGGTCGCCGACCTCGTCGAGGGTCTCGACGACGCCGCCCTCCGGCGCGAACCCCTCCACGCCGGTGTCCACCTCCAGCTGCGAGGCCAGCGCCCCGAACCCCACCGTCGCACCCAGGAGCGCCAGCAGCGTCAGGGACGGGATCCGCGTCGCTGCTCGGGCCAGCGCGTCCAGCATCCGGATCAACGACGTGCCCCGGGGGTGACGGCGTCCGCGTCGGCGGGCGTGACGTGCGCGGCGGCGGTGAGCAGTTCGGCGACGATCGACGAGTCCACGTCGACGTCGAGGTGGCGCATCACACGCACGCCGGTGACGACGGTCAGCAGGGCGCGGGCCCGCATCGCCCGTAGCCGGGGGGTCTCGTCGGGCCGCTCCGATCCGGCCTGCGGCAGCACCTCGGCGATGAACTCGAGCACGCCCTCCAGGAACCCTCGGATCGTGCCGTCCAGTTCGGGGTTGGTGTCACGCAGGCGCGCCATCTCGATGAGCAGGAGCAGTTCGGTGGCCGGGGTCTGCTCCGCGAGCCACTGGGCGGCCGACAGGGCGTCCGCGTCGTCGTCGCCGACCATGCCCGGCAGCACGTCGCGCACGAACGTGGAGATCCGGTGGGCACCCAGCGCGGTGAGCAGTTCCGTCTTGGACGCGAAGTTGGAGTAGAAGGCGCCACGCGTGTAACCGGCGCGCTCCGTGATCGCGTCGATCGTCGAACCCTCGAAGCCGCGTTCGGTGAACTCCTGCTCCGCGGCGTCGATGAGCCGCTGGCGGGTCTCCGCCTGCTGTTCGGCGCGTGTGCGTCGTGTCGGGCTCATCGGTCACCCGTCCTGGTGGCGCGCCACCGGTCGAGGAGTCGCCGGGTCCCCGGGCGTGCCGCGACGGCCGAACCCGCACCGACGAGCCCGGCGAACGCGAACGGTGCGACGTCACCGACACCGAGGGGCACCGCACCCGTGCTGGTGAGCACGAAGGTCACCGGCCCGTGGTCCCGGGCGAGTTCCGCGCCCTTCACGGTGGTCGCCGCGGTGCGTGCGAGTCGTTCCCCGGCCCGGTCGGCCATCGCCGCGATCTCCCGCAGCGCGTCCGGGAACTCCTCCACCCCCTCGGCGAGCTCGTCGACCCCGTCGGCGAGCTCCTCGGTGCCGTCGGCGAGTTCGTCGGTGCCGTCGGCAAGTTCGGCTGTTCCGTCCGCGAGCTCGCGGGTGCCGTCGGAGATCTCCTCGGCGGCGTCAGCCAGTTCGAGGACCCCGTCGGCGAGTTCCTCGATCCCGTCGGCGAACTCGTCGGTCCCGTCGGCCAGCTCACCGGTGCCGTCGGCCAGCTCGTCGAGCCCGTCGGCGAGCTGGCGCATGCCGTCGGCGAGGTCATCGAGTCCAGTCGCGAGTCCGCGCGAGCCCGCACCGAGGTTCTGGTTCGGTGCGGGTTGAGACTGTGCCGGATCGGTCAGTGCTGCGAGAACACTCGCCACCGCTGTCCGCTGATCCGGTGTGAGGTCGTCAGCCGGGTCAATGAAGCCCTGTGCGAGGAATGCCGCGAAGGTGTCGAAGAACAGGCTCGGGAACCCCGCGATCGCACCTGCGAGCCCGTCGGCGCCAGACGCTGCGAGTTCGGTGCCGTCGGCCAGTTGATCGGCACCGTCGGCGACCTCGGCCAGCACCTCGGCGATCGTCTCCACGGCCTCGGCGAGTTCGCGGCTGCCGTCGGTCAGGTCGGGCATCGCCTCAGCCAGCTCACCGATCCCGTCGGCGTACTCGCGCATCCCGTCGGCGAACTCCTCGGTCCCGTCCGCCAGTTCCCGGGTGCCGTCGGCCAGTTCTCGCGTCCCGTCGGCGAGTTCCCTCGTGCCGTCTGCCAGCTCGCGAGTGCCGTCCACGAGTTCGTCCGCGCCCTCGGTCACCAGGTCGGTGAACGCGGCGATGACGGCAAGGTCGGAGCGGTCGAGCAGCCCGTCGGGGATCCCCAGTTCGTCAGCGCTCGTCACGGGTACGGCGCGCACGGTGATCGTCGGGATGCCGCGTCCGGACATCGCAGACACCTCGAAGCGGCGTTCCCGGTCGGTGATCGGGGGGAACAGCAGCCCCGCGTGGTGGACCTGCACCCGGGCGTCGGACGTCTCGATCGCGGTGCCGGGGCCCGTCGGGCCCTCCACGGTCCACCCTGACGGGTAGGTGACGGTGATCGAGGTGAGCATCGGGATCCCGAGTCGTTCCGTGAACGACAGGGGTCCACGGGGCCCCTCGGTGGTGATGTCGTGGTCGGTGGCCGTGCGGTCACGGATCAGGACCTCGGTGTGCAGGCGCTCACCGGCTCCCGGCAGGCGACCATGTTCGACCACGCGACCGTCGTCGGCGCGATGCACGATCGACACGTCGACCGGCGAGGTCAGGTCCGCTGCTTCGCAGGCACGGTTGGAACGATCGAAGGCCTGCACGGTGGTGACCTCACCGTCGCCGGCCAGGCTGACGCGGACCTCCGCAGGGGCGTCACAGGTCGTCGTGGTCGCCGAGGCCGCGGGTGCGAGCATCGACGACGCGACGATCATCAGCACCAGGACGGTGTGGGTTCGTGGGCGCGACATGAGGGACTCGTGTGTCACGGGCGTGAGGACGATTCGGATACATGTTTGCATCTGAAGTCGCGAGTGTATGCACGCCGGGCGTCCGTGTGCTCCGAGGCGCGTTGGCGGGTCCTGGCGCCAGCCGCTACCGTTCCGCTCCGGACACCGCACGAGTCCGTTGCGGGGCGTTAGCTCAGTCGGCCAGAGCGCTTGCTCGACACGCAAGAGGTCAGAGGTTCGATTCCTCTACGCCCCACCATTCGATGTTCCGGGACCCCGGGAGTGTCGCACGGGTCTGCGTGACGGGTGCGCCGTGAACGCCATGTCGCGGCGCCCGTCGCCGGTTCAGGAGTCGGAGCGCTCCCGCTCGGCGTCGGTCCTCGTCAGGTCGTCGACGACCTCACCCGTGGGACGCCTCCACGCCGTCTGAGGGCCTCGTTGGCGCGCTCCCACCGTCCGGTCGCCTTCCTGGCGGAAGTACCGCCGAAGGAGCCGATCGGCGCCCAGCACAGCACCGACGACGAGGAGTACCGCGACCAGCGACTCCATGCCCTGCCCTTCCTCGACCTCGATCGTGCCAGAGCGGTGGCGTCAGCGCAGGACGACGCGATCGTTGCGGCCCGGCGGATCTCGTGACCCGGGCCGTGCTCGACACCCCGCGCGTTCCTCGACGCACGTGATGTCGGAACCTGGCTCGCGGCAGCCTGACACGGAGCCGCGGTGCGCGGCATGATGCGTGGCGTGCCGGGCGCCGGAGTGTGGTCCCGGGCCGATGAGGAGGCGCCGTGTCGAGCCCGGTCGTGCTGTTCGTGCTCGGCGGCCTGCTGCTGGTCGGTGGCGCGGAGTTGCTGGTGCGCGGGGCGTCGCGGCTGGCGGTCGCAGCCGGGGTCACACCGCTGGTCGTGGGTCTCACGGTGGTGGCGTTCGGGACCTCGGCACCGGAGATGGCGGTCACGGTCGGCTCGGCGTACGCCGGACAGGCAGACGTGGCGCTGGGCAACGTGGTCGGCAGCAACATCTTCAACGTGCTGTTCATCCTCGGGGTGTCCGCACTGATCACACCGCTGGTGGTTGCCCAGCAGCTGGTCCGGCTCGACGTGCCCCTGCTGATCGTGTCATCGGTCGTGGTGCTGCTGCTGGCGCTCGACGGCGGGATCGGACGGATCGACGGCGCGTTGTTGTTCGCTGGGATCGTCGGCTACACGGTGTTCCTGATCCGCCGGAGCCGACGGGAGCTGCGGTCGGTGGTCGCCGAGTACGACGACGCGTTCGCCGTGCCTGCCGAGCGAAACCGGCCGGTCGTCAACGTCGTTCTGGTCCTGGTCGGGCTGGGGCTGCTGGTGCTGGGTGCACGGTGGCTGGTCGAGGCGGCCGTGGCGACCGCGACCGCGCTCGGGGTCAGCGAACTGGTCATCGGACTGACCATCGTCGCGGCCGGGACCTCCCTGCCGGAGGTCGCGACCTCGGTGCTGGCCGCGATCCGGGGCGAACGCGACATCGCGGTGGGCAACGTGGTCGGCAGTTGCCTGTTCAACCTGCTGGCGGTGCTCGGACTGGGCGGGCTGGTGGCGCCGGACGGAATCCCGGTCAGCCCAGGAGCGCTGGGTTTCGACATCCCCGTGATGATCGCCGTCTCGATCGCCGCGCTGCCGATCTTCTTCACCGGACACACCATCGCCCGCTGGGAAGCGGCCGTGTTCCTCGGCTACTACGCCGCCTACACCGGCCACCTGTTCCTCAGCGCGGCCGAGCACGGGCTGGCACCGCAGTTCGGGGCCGCGTTCACGTGGTTCGTCGTGCCGCTCACCGTGGTGACCATCGCCGTCACGCTCGTGAGACACCGACGCGGATCGAGGATGCGCTGATGGTGCTCGCGGCCGCGCCAGCCTGGTTGGGTGCAGGCCTTCGTCCCGGGCATGGGCAGGCCCTGACCGCGTTCATCGCCGTGTCCTCGTCCGCGCGTCCGGTGCCGATGCCGGCCCTGGCCGGTGTGGAGTTGACCCGCTTTCGCGGACAAGGTGTCCGCCGAACCGGGTCAACTCCATCATGGGCAACTCCACCTGCGGCGGCTTCCCGGCACGGTGGCCAGCCGGGATGACCCGGTCGGCCTGGGTGTTGCTGCCTCGCGGGATCAGGACGCTCCGGTGAGGACCAGGGGACCGTCTGTCAGTTCGAGTGTCACCTCGACGATCCGGAAGGTGCCGGTGCCGTCGTCCTCGGTCGCGATCGTCATGCGTCCGATCACGTGGTCCTGGGTGAGCATCATCTCCTCGTCGCCGTGGCGGCCGACGCGGACGTCTGCCCGCTGCTCGAGGACCTCCGCCTCGCTCTGTCCGAGCAGGGACTGCGCGTCACGGATCATGGCGCCCTCGTCGAGGGCGTCCGGGTCGACGTCCTCGACGACGGTGTCGACGCAGTCCGGGTGGTCCTGCGCGCACATGCCTGCGACAGGAGGGGCGGTCGGTTGGTCGGGTTCGGCGCTTGTGGCGTCGGCCGCGCCGCCGCAGGCGGCGACCAGGATCACCAGAGCGGCGAGCGTCCCGGTCGTGGGGAAGTGGTTCATCGAGGTCTCCTTGGCAGCCCGTCCGGCTCTCCGGACCGTCGGTCACCAGGTGTGACGTCGTCCACTGGCCTGTGGTTGCGGCGCGGCGTCCTCGGCGCTGCGCAGGACCGCGACGAGGAAGTCCGCGTCGTCGCGGTAGGGCTCGAGGCTCCACGTGGACAGCAGCAGGTCGGGCACCAGCCCCGCGGCGTCCACGTGCCCGTGGAACTCGTCGACGTCGTAGCCCCGCTGGGTGCCGAAGCCGACCACGATGCGCCCGCCCGGGCGCAGGTGTGCCCGGAGCCGCTCGAGGACCTGCTCACGGGTGCCGGGTGCGAGGAACGTCATGACGTTGCCGGCACACACGATGGCGTCGAAGCCCTCGTCGATCCCTTGCGCAGGCAGGTCGAGTGTCGCAAGGTCCTCGACGAGCCACAGCGGACCGGGGTGGTCCTCCTCGGCGGCCGCGATCAGCACCGGGTCGAGATCGACGCCGACAACCTCGTGGCCTGCGTCGGCCAGGAAGGCACCGACGCGGCCAGGTCCGCATCCGGCGTCGAGGATGCGGGACCCGCGAGGCACCATCGCGTCGATCAGGCGTGCCTCGCCGGCGAGGTCGTCGCCAGCTGCGGCCATCGTCCGGAAACGCTCGACGTACCAGGCGGAGTGACCGGGATCGGCACGGATCTTCTGCAACCACGCGTTCGCATCGACGTCCTCGACCATGTGTCCTCCACGTCCCAGGTGCGTGCCGGCCAGGTGGGTGAGCAGGCGCGACGCGGATCTCACCACAAGGGTGGGCGACATGCACTGGACGACGACCGATGCGGCATCACATCCACCACCCCAGAGGCTGATGGAACCTGAGCAACCCCGGTCGACATGTGCGGGCTGGTGCCTCGGGGCAACCCGCCCATCATCAGGGTGATGGCGCCATTCGCCGGGTAGGTACACGGGCGTTGTCGCCAGATGTCCTGCGAACCTGTTGGACCGGCCTGTAGCGTTCGGTCGTGGTCCCCGCCGGTGATGCGTCGGGGCGATTCCAGGTCCCCGAGTACGGCAGGGCACGTTGAGGTAGGCGACGAGCGTTCGTTCCGCACTCTTCCTGGCGTTCGCGCGCCGGGGAAGCATGCTCGCTCGTCGGTGCGCCGTGCGCACCGGACCGACCTTCGGAGTCCACTGTGCCGAACTCTGCCATCTCCCTGTCCATCTCGTCCCGTACCTCGGGCGGCGCCAGCCCCGTCGCACTGGTGACCGGCGCGAACCACGGCATCGGCGCCGCCACCGCGCGGGCGCTCGCAGCCCGCGGCGCCCGCGTGCTCGTGACCGGTCTCGCCCTCCATGAGCCGCGTGACCCCGGCATCCCAGCCGCCTACCACGAGGCTCGATCGCGTCAGCCCGAGTCGGTGGCCGCCGCCATTCGTGCGACGGGGGGTTCGGCCGTCGCCGTCGCCTGGGACCTGGTCGACGACGCAGCGGCCCCGGGCCTGTTCGACGCGGCCGAGGCCGCATTCGACGCACCGGTACGCATACTGGTGAACAACGCCACGGGCTGGGTCGGTGACTCCTTCACCGGTGCCGCCACCGACCACGTGGACCGGCAGCTCCGACACGTGTCGGCAGCAACGCACGACCAGCAGTTCGCCGTGGATGCGCGCGCAGGTGGGTTGCTGATCGCCGAGTTCGCTCGACGACACCTGGCCCGCAACGACGACTGGGGCCGCATCGTCTCGCTCACCTCCGGCGGATCCGACGGGTTCCCCGGAGAAGCCTCCTACGGTGCGGCGAAGGCCGCCCTCGACAACTACACGATGAGTGCGGCGGCCGAACTGGGGGCCGTGGGCATCACGGCCAACAGCCTGATGCCGCCGGTCACGGACACAGGCTGGGTGACCGACGCGGTGCGTGAGTTCGTGTCCGCGTCGTGGGCGCACCACCACATCGCCACACCCGACGAGGTCGCCACGACGATCGCCTGGCTGTGCTCCGACGACGCATGGCTGGTGACCGGCAATCGCATCGTCCTGCGGTGACACCTCGAAGATCGTGGGAGGCGCTGCGTGTCGACGCGAGTGGCGCCGCCCTCAGCATGACGCCGTGTCGTCGATCGTCATCTCCTCCAGCTGTGCAGCCTCGACGCGGTCCCGTTCGTCGTCAGCGAGTTCGGCGCGGGCTCGGTGGGCCTCGGCATCGAGGCCTACCGAGATGAGGTCGCTCATGGCATCGCCGCATCACGCAGTGCCACACGCCCCGTGAGTCCTGGGCCCGGAGGTCGAGCGGACACGGAAGGTCTCTGGAGGGGGCCAGGCGGGTGGACACCACCCGCGCCGGCGAGCGCGGGTCGGCTCCACGGACCGTGATCGACCTCAGTCGCACCCATGCAGCCGACCGGGACTAGGGTCTCACGCGACCCGGCCGCGTTGTCGTCGCGGCCGACCGGTCCCCGGGAGGGCCAGGTGCGCGAGCCAGAGGCGTCGGTTCCGCCATCGGAGCAGGACGACGTCGATCACCAGCCTCGCGCGGACATCGCGTCGAACGAAGCCTCCCGTTGGCCGCGTCACCGCGGTCACTACGTGCTGCGCAACACGCGGATCCCTCGCATCGTCGTCATGCCCCTCATCTGGGGGGTCGTGGTCTCGGTCGAACGTGACCACGGCCCGTTCGTCTGGGTGGTGCTGGCGTTCGCCCTCGTCGCGCCGCACGTGCTGCACTGGTACGGGACCCACTCGCGTCATCGCAAGGGTGCGGCGTACTTCGCCCTGTTCGTCGACGCGGCCTACGGGGGACTGCTGGCCGGATACGTGTCGCTCGTCCCCATGCCGGCCGCGTTCATGTTCCTCATCAACGCGGGCAACATGCTGCTGCTCGGGGGACCACGCATCCTGCTGGCGGGCGCGGCGACCTTTGCGGCCAGCGGCGCGATCGGTCTGCTGCTGTTCGGGCACGACCCGACGATCGCGGCGACCGACCTCACCGTCCTGTTGACCGCCGCCAGCATCGCGTCGGTGCTCTGGGCGACGAGCTGGGCCGCCCACCGGGGTGCACGCGTGCTGATCACGGCACGCGTCGACCTCGAGTCGACCAATCGCCGGGTGACCGAGCAGTCCGAACGGCTGGAACGCGCGCTGGACGAGATCCAGTCCGTGAATGACGTCGTCCAGACCATCAACCGCACACCGGACCTGGAACGCGTGCTCGACGTCGTGAGGTCCCGCCTCGAGCGCGTGTTCGACTTCAACCGCCTCGGCCTCGTCGAGGTCGACGAGCAGGACCAGCACCTGCACCCGACCGTGCTGCTCGGCGTCGGGTTCACGATGCAGACCCGCGTCGAACTGCAGGACCTCACCATCCCGTTCGACGACACCGCCAGCGCGTTCGTGCAGACGATCCAGGCCCGGCAGCCGGTGTACGTGCCTCGTGTCGACGACACACAGATCCTGTCCGACAACGACCGGCGCCTCAACCAGATCTCCCCGTCGCAGTCGTTCATCGCGTTCCCGGTCATCATCGAGGACCGTGTCGTCGGGACCATCTACTTCGGACACGACTCGCGACCGTTCGACCTGTCCGACGACGACATCCGCACCATCGGGCTGTACGTCGACCACATCGCTGTGGCCGTGCGCAACGCGCGTCTGCTGGAGGACGCGCGCGCCGCCCGCGTGCGCGCGGAGGAGGCCGACCGCGCCAAGAGCCAGTTCCTCGCGAACATGAGCCACGAGCTGCGCACCCCGATGAACGCCATCATCGGGTACAGCGAGCTGCTCACCGAGGAGGCCGAGGAGTCAGGTGCCGACCACCTGGTCGCCGATCTGACGCGGATCCGGCAGGCGGGCACGCACCTGCTCGAACTGATCAACGGGGTGCTCGACCTGTCCAAGATCGAGGCCGAGCGCATGGAGCTCTTCCTCGAGCCGGTCGACGTCGTCCAGCTCGTCGACGGGATCGCGAGCACGGTCGCGCCACTCATGGGCCGCAACGGCAACCAGCTCGTCGTCGACGTCGACGACGCGCTCGACGCGCTCGTGACGGACGCCACCAAGCTGCGCCAGACCCTGCTCAACCTGCTCAGCAACGCCGCGAAGTTCACCGAGCAGGGCACGGTGACCCTCGAGGTTCGTGGGGAGGACCACGACCGGGTCGCGTTCCGGGTGGTCGACACGGGCATCGGCATCGCGCCCGACGTCGCCGGAGAACTGTTCCAGCCGTTCGCACAGGCAGACCCGTCCACGACGCGCAGATACGGCGGTACGGGGTTGGGGCTCGCGATCAGTCGCCGCTTCTGTGAGATGCTCGGCGGAGAGATCACCCTCGACAGTGAGCCGGGGGTGGGGTCGACCTTCACTGTGCGCATCCCGAGGGACTCGACGCCTCACGCTGGTGCCGGTGACGACGCCCGGGCGACTGCGGACCCGGCAACCACGGAGAACCGATGACCACCGACGACGCGATCCGAGTCCTGCTCGTCGAGGACAACGACATGAACCGCGACATGCTCACCCGTCGCCTCGAGCGTCGGGGAATGGCCGTCACGGTCGCGGTCGACGGTCAGGCCGCGCTCGACGCCGTCGCCGACGCCGCACCGGACGTGATCCTGATGGACATGAGTCTGCCGGTGCTCGACGGCTACGCCGCGACACGGGCCCTCAAGGCCGACGAGCGCACCGCGGCCATACCGGTCGTCGCGCTCACCGCGAACGCGATGTCCGGGGACCGCGAGCGGTGCCTCGAGGCGGGCTGTGACGACTACGCGACCAAGCCGACGGACCTGCCGGCCCTGATCGAGACGATCCACGCACTCACGGGCCGTGATCTGCCATGATCTGCTCGCTGCCTGACGCCCCACCTGCCGGGACGGACACGATGACCCACCCCGACTCGCCACCACACCGGGTGTGCTGGTCGTCGGACGTGGGACTGGACGACATCCCGGCGCTTCGGGTGGCCGTCGGTGACGCGGCCAGGGCACTCGGCGCCGACGAGGACGCGGCATGGCGGCTCGAGCTCGCCGCGGACGAACTGGTGACCAACGTGGTGACGCACGGACGTACCGGTGGTCGCGTCGGTGTGGACGTCCGGGTGGAGCGGGGGTCGGACACCTCGGGCGCGTCCCTGCGCCTGGTGGTCGTCGACGACGGTCCCGCGTTCGACCCGACTGCGGTGGCGCCGGCAGCCGTCGACGCGCCGCTCGAGGAACGAGAGGCCGGAGGCCTGGGCCTGCACCTGGTGGCCGGCGTGGCCGACGAGATCGTCCACGAGCGTGACGGGCGCAACAACGTCACCTCGGTCATGGTCAGGATCACCCCTGACCCCGATCCTCGGTGACCACGGCACCCACGACCTGAACGGCCGGCGGCACCGCGCGGTGTCACCGACGACCTGAACGCTGGAGAGACCATGGAGTTCGACTTCCGGGACCACGAAGGCATCGGCGTGGCCGTCGTGAGCGGTCAGGTGGACGCCACGAGCGCGCCGACGCTCATGGACGGGCTCACCGGCCGCATCGACGAGGGGTGGACCGAGGTGGTCGCAGACCTGTCCGCGCTGGAGTACTCGAGCAGCGCCGGGCTGCGTGCCCTGCTCGCCGCGGTCAAGCACGCCCGTCGCGCCGGCGGGGACTTCCGCGTCGCTGCCGTGCAGGACCGTGTCGCGCGGGTGCTGGAGATGAGCGGCTTCGACCAGATCATCCGCACCTACGACACCGTCGACGCCGCCGTCGCGAGCTTCGCGTCGTGAGCGAGGTCGCGCCGAGTCGTGCCCGTCCGCGGGTGGCCATGGTCATCGGTTCGGGCAGCGTCAAGTGTGCGGCGGCGCTCGGCGTCCAGCGGGTGCTGCAGCGCCACGACATCGACGTCGACCTGTACGTCGGGTGCAGTGCCGGCAGCGTGTTCGCGACCGCGATGGCGATGGGCTGGTCGGCGGAGAGGACCGAGGAGGCCACCGCCCGGATGTGGACGCGTGAGCTGACGTCGCGACCCCGACGCGGCGCCATGCTGCAGGCCATCCGACCGAGGATGTTCGGGTTCTCTCCGCAGTGGGGCCTGCGCGACCCGAGCCCCATCGTCGAGGCGGTCCGGGCGGCCTTCGGCGACACCCACTTCGCCGACACCTCCACGGCCCTGCGCATCACCGCGACCGACTTCGAGACCGGGGAGCAGGTCGTCATCGACGAGGGTGACGTCGTGCCCGCGATCCGAGCCAGCCTGTCGATCCCGTTCGTGTTCCCGCCGCTCGAACACCAGGGGCGCACGATGATCGACGGATGCCTGTCGGATCCGTTGCCGGTGGGGGTCGCGATCCGGGAGGGTGCCCAGACCATCATCGCGATCGGATTCGAGGCCGCACACCAGACGCGCATCTCGTCGCCGGCGCGGCTCGCGTTCCAGCTCAGCAGCGTCATGACCAACAACCTGCTGCGGTCGCGGTTCGCGTTCCACAACCTGGCCCACCACGGTGAGGTGATCCCGATCGTCCCGCGTTTCCGGGAGCGCATCGGCCTCTTCGACACGGAACGCTTCCCGTCCATCATCGACCAGGGTGAGGAGGCGGCAGAGGAGCAGTTGCCCCTCATCCTGTCGTCGCTCGCGGCCGAGGAACCGGCGCCGTGACCTCGGATGCGCCCGACCAGGCCGCGTCGGCCGCCGCGCCCGGTCGGGTGCTCGTCGTCGACGACGTGGAGGTGAACCGTGACCTGCTCGTGCGTCGAGTGGCACGGGCCGGTCACACCGTGGATCAGGCAGATCGGGGCGAGGTCGCCCTCGACATGATGCGCGCCGCGCTGGCTGCCGGTGCCGCCTACGACGTGGTGCTGCTCGACGTGATGATGCCCGGGCTCAGCGGCTACGAGGTCCTCGAACACCTGCGTGACGATCCCGAACTGTCCGCGGTGCGCGTCATCATGGTCTCCGCCGTCGACGAGATCGACAGCGTGGTGCGCTGCATCGAACTCGGAGCCGACGACTACCTGCCCAAGCCGCTGAATCCGGTGCTGCTGCAGGCGCGCCTCGCCTCGTCGATGGCGCGCAAGCAACTGGACGACGCGCGGCGCGTCGCGACCCGGGCGCTGGAACGCGAACTGGAGGTCGGCCGGGAGATCCAGGCCGGATTCTTTCCGTCGGACCTGCCTGACCCGGACGGCTGGAGGCTGCAGGCCCACTTCGCGAGCGCCCGACAGGTCGCCGGCGACTTCTACGACGCGTTCGACCTGCCCGGGGCGCGATTCGCGGTGCTCGTCGGGGACGTCTGTGACAAGGGGGTGGGCGCGGCCCTGTACATGGCACTGTTCCGCAGCCTCCTCCGATCCAGGATGCTCGAGGCCGCAGAGGGCGCGCCGTCCGCGGACCTGCTCGTCTCCGCGGTCCGTCACACCAGCGACTACCTGGCGACGACCCACGACGACGCGAACATGTTCGCCACCGTGTTCGCCGGGATCGTCGACACGGGTTCAGGTGAGGTCACATACGTCAACGCCGGCCACGACCCTCCGCAGGTCTGCCGTGGTGGGACCGTCGAGTCGCTGACGCCGACCGGACCGGCTCTCGGGCTCGTTCCCGGGTGCACCTTCGAGACCGGCAGCGTGCGGCTGGCCGCAGGCGAGGGCCTGTGGATCCACACCGACGGGGTGACCGACGCCACAGATCCCGGGGGAGCACCGTTCGGCGACGAACGCCTGGCCTCGCTCCTCGCTGGCGCGTCTCCGCCGTTCGACGAGCTGGTCGCGGACGTGGTCGAGGCCGTGGACACGCACCTCGCGGGTCGCCCTGCCCCTGACGACGTCACGATGGTGTTCGTCGCGCGGGGCTGAGTCGTCAGTAGCTGCCGATGACCTGGACCGGGTCGCCGATCTCGAGCCGAGCGTGCAGGTAGTCAGCGCCCGCCGGGGTGACGCGCACACAGCCGGCACTGACCGGCCGCGGTGGGACGTGGTTGGACCCGTGGATCGCGATCACCCCCGAGAAGTACATCGAGTTGTACATGTTCGGCGTCGCTGATGGATACAGCGTCGACGTGTGCCACCCGGTTCGTGTCCGACGGATCGTGTAGTCGCCCTCGCGGGGTAGACCACCCCGGCCGGTCGACGCAGCCAGCACCTGTTGCCAGTTGCCGTCGGCACGGTAGTAGACGCTCTGGCAGGTTCGGTCGACGGTGACGCCGCGCCCCTCGGCCGCCTCCGGCAACCCGGTCGTGGCGCGCAACGCCTCGAGTTCGGTCGCCGTGAGCGGCCCCCGATGCGTCTCCATGCCCGCGAGTCGTCGCCACGTGCACAGCCCACGGCGCGTCTGCGGGCCGTCGATCCCGTCAACGGGACCGGCCGGGTGTCCGAGGTCGTTGAGCAGTGCCTGGGCCTCGCGAACGTCGACACTCGCGGCGTGGGCGGGCGACGCGGTGGGCGGCACCGTGGTGAGGAGCAGTGCGGCGAGGCCCACGAACACGAGCATCCGTCCCACGTGCTGTGACGACCGATCCCTGACGTCCATCGCGAACCCGATCCCGCACGCCACCGCCCGACGACGGTGCCCAACCGTTGTACGTCACCCGGGACGACGGCACAGGTGCCACTGGTCATCGGCGTTCGGGCCGGTCGGCTCCGGCGCCAGCTCGAACGCGTGGCTCGACAGGTCCGTGAGGCTCGGGTGATCCCGGCCCCAGACGCTGCGGTGTTCAGGATCCGGTGGCACGTCGGTAGTCGTGTCCTCGCTCGCCACCGGTCCGCTCCCAACGGGAGGACAGGGTCGGCCGCAGCCCGAGGTGCAGTGCGGCACGCCACCGGTAGGTGGTGGGCCAGCGGCGGAACACCGGTACGACGGTGGTGACCAGTCGCATCAGCCATGGCAGGCGGCCCGGCTTCCAGCGTTCGTCCACGTCCAGTCCGAGGGCGACGGTGTCGCCGGTGCGTGCCGTCGACCAGGTGCCACCGGTCAGGCGGGTCCGGTCGACCTCGACGTGCCAGCGTCCGGTCGACGTCGAGCCGTCGGCCAGGCGGGCGAGGTCGGGAACAGCGGGGTCGAATCGCAGGCGAGACCGATGACCGGCGAACTGGGCGCTCACCTCGCGCACGGCTCCGGCTCGGTCGAGTTCGACCTGTGAACCTGACGCCTCGACGGGCGGCGCACCGTCGGGAGCCCGGTTGAGTTCGATGGTCACCACTGGCGAGGCGTACTTCACCAGGTGACGGCGGTGCAGGCGGACGCCGGGCAGCCGTCCGGTTTCGACGTCCGACCCGTCGATGCGAATGACCGGCCGTGCACCCGTGGTGCGCAGGAGGTCGAACCGGGGCATCCAGACCAGCAGGAGGCTGACCGGCCGCTCGATGGTGGCGCTGACCGGAGCCAGCAGGCCTCCGGGTCGCCGTCGCCTGCCGTCGCGGTCGTCGACACGCACCTCGACCGACCGTCCGTCGCGGTCGGTGAACGCGGCCTCCGCGTGAACCCCGTCGGGGGTGACCACGAGCCGTGCGGCGTCGAAGTCGATCTCGGTCCAACTGCCGATCCCGCCGCCGATCTCGTACCCGCCTCGGTCCACGTGCAGTCCGGCCTGCAGGTAGTAGTCGACCCGTCGGTCCTCGCGGCGGGACAGGAACGCAAGCATCCCGGTGCCGTGGACCTCGTCGTCGAACCACTGCAGTTCGCCGCCGTCGTACACCGGGTGGTCGACGAGTTCGAAGTTGAGCATCGCGGACAGTTCGTCGATCCGCAGTGAGAACGGGCACCACACATCGCCGGTCGGCTCAGGGTGGGAGGGGTCGATCGTCACGGGGCATCCTTGCGTCGAGCACGGTGACGAGGCGCGTCGGGGCAGTGAACCGGAACGACTCCTCGAGCAGTTCGGCCACCTCCTCGACGTCGGTCCGGCCATCGAGGTCCAGTCCGAGCCATCCAGAAGGACCGAGGTAGGCGGGTACCCAGAAGCGTGGGTCTGCCTCGAGGGCGGCACGCTCGTCCGGAGCGGGGAGGAACACGACCGCCTGTCCGTGCTCGACCCACGCGGCGTCGTGGCGCGCCGAACCGCCGTAGTAGGCGAACACCCGCCGGGTGAAGAAGGCGGGTCGTCCGTGCGACTCCTTCTCGTCGGCGCCTGGCAGTGCGAGGGCCAGTGAACGGACACGCGCCAGCCACGGGTCGTCCGGGTCGAACATCCGTGGATGCGCCATGGCTCGCTCCTCCACCTCGATGGCCGTGCCGGTCCCTGCGGCCGGTCCCTGCGCCGATCGTGTGCAGTTGAGCAGACGCCCCGGATGGCCGGGCGGGTCGACACCGCGGCGCTGCCTCGGTCCCGGGTAGACTCACCCCATGGGACTTCTCCTCTTCCAGTGATCGTGCCACCCTGCTGTCAGCCCACGGGCGCAGCGGGCGCGATGCGCGTCGTCACGCACTGACCTGACGTCGTGTCCACGGCCTGTGGCCGTGGCGCCTCCTGACACCTGCTCGACCTCCACCGGCCAGGCCTCTGTGCGCCGGCCCGGTTCGAGTCTCCGTGAGCCCTCGTGCTGCAGCAGGGACCTCTCCTCGCGCCTGTGTGCGCATCCACGAGCGACGGCCGCCACGTGCGACGTCTACCCGGCACGAGAGACTCCCATGCGACGACTTCCTCCCCCGTCCGTGTTCGACCTGACCTTCGCCCAGGTCGAACGGCGCCTCGGCACCGCCGCGGCTGCCACCGTCCACCACCAGCTGTATCGCCAGCGCGTCCGCACCAGCCCCCTCATCGACCGCCTGGTCGGCGTCGACGGCGTGACCCGCGTCGCGCCGCTGCGCAGGATGCAGGTCACCCACGGCGCCATGTCCACGAGGTTCCTGTTCGCCCTCGAGGACGGGATGGCGATCGAGACCGTCCGGATACGCCGTCGCACCGGGATGACCGCCTGTGTGTCCTCGCAGGTCGGCTGTGCCTTCGGGTGCACCTTCTGCGCGTCGGGCAGGCTCGGCCTGCAGCGCAACCTGCGTGCCGGCGAGATCGTCCAGCAGGTGCTCGAACTCGGTCCGAAGGTGAACCGTGTCGTGTTCATGGGCATCGGTGAACCCCTGCACAACCACGAGCAGGTGCTCGCCGCGATCCGGATCCTGCGCGAGCGCCGCGGACTGGCCCTGCGCACCAGCGGCATCACGATCTCGACGATCGGCATCCCTCGGCGGCTGCGCCAGCTGCGCGAGGAGCACCTGAAGATCAACCTCACCATCTCGCTGCACGCCACCACCGACGAACTGCGACACCGGCTGATCCCGGGTTCGCGTTCGTTCTCCCTGGCGGACGTCGTGCGTGAGAGCCAACGGTGGGCGGTTCGACACAACCGGGTCGTGACCTACGTCCACCTGCTCCTGCCGGGGCTCAACGACACACCCGACGACGCCGAGCGGCTGGTCGGCCTGCTGCAGGGGGCACGGGCCCGGGTCAACCTGATGCGGTGGAACCCGGTGGAGGGCGGCGACCGGTTCGCTCGGATCGACGACCGGGGACTGGCCGCGTTCCGGCGGCACCTGGAACGTGGCGGGCTCGACGTGACGGTGCGCGACACGCAGGGCCGGGACATCGAGGCTGCCTGTGGTCAGCTGTGGCTGCGCGACATCGGGGGGTCGTCGTGAGGCGGTCGGCTGCGCCGAGCCCGGGTCCTCAGTCTGCCGTCTGGCGGCGGACCATCTCGGCGATCCAGAGTGGCGCGTACGGCGAGGTGCAGTTGGGTGGCGTCGGGTAGTCCTTGAGCACCTCCAGACGTTCGCCGATGTCGATCGCTCGTGCCCGAAGCTCCGGGTGCTCGATGCCGATCTGGGCGAGGCAGGTGTTCATCGCCCACTGGAGGCGTTCCGGGGCGTCCTTCATCCGGGCCTCGATGATGTCGAGCAGCCCGGTCAGGTCGAGACCCTCCGGGGTCTTCGCGATGCGTTCTGCGGTCAGCGTCCACGCGGCGCTGGCCACCAGCGGGTCCGGATCGGTGAACCACGCGACGCGCAGCGACTCGACCTCCGGGTGCCGGCGCACCACCTGACTGATGAGCCAGTCGTGCTCCTTGCGGGTCCGGGTCTCGCGCAGCATGGTGTCGAGGTCCTCGCCGGAGAACGACTTCGGACGGCAGATCAGGAGGGCGACGAGCCGCGCCGCGCTGTCGCCCGTGCGCCACAGTTCGCGTGCGAGGTCGTCGTTGCGGCCGAGCCGCTTCGCGACCGCACGCAGCTGGGAGAGGTTCACCCCGTGGTCGTCGCCGTGCCGTTCGTTGACGGCGCGGATGCGCGGGTCCTCGAGCTCGGCCAGTTCGGCGAGCACGTCGGCCACCGTTGCGTCGGACATCGTCCCTCCTTCGCGTCAGGTTCGCTGGACGAGACCCGACGAGTGGCCCTCGGGATCCTCGACACGCGGGTGCCCGACGCTACGACAGCGGCACGTTGCGTGCTGTCGGTGCCGACAGGACGCCCACGCTCCGCCACGTTCCGCTCCGTCACGACCCACAGGGCACCCGCGCCGGCCTGACAGGCCCTGCGGGGGCTCACGCCCGACCATGGGCTCACGCCGAGGGGCCGTTGACGCATCGCGTGATGGGTGGCAGGGTGTCGTGCCCTCAGGGGAGGTCGCGGCATGAGGGACGAGGGTGTCGACGTCGACGCGCTGCGTGAAGCGGTTCAGGAACACTACGGGCACGTCGCGGTTGATCCGGTGGGGGGCGAGTTCCACTTCCACACGGGCAGGGAGGCGACGACCCGGATCGGTTACGACGACGACTGGCTCGTGCCGTTCCCGGAGCGGTGCATCGAGGCGTTCGCGGGGGTCGCGAATCCCTTCTCGTTCGGACTTCCCACCGCCGGCGAACGTGTCGTCGACATCGGGTCGGGAGGTGGTCTCGACTCGCTCATCGCCGCCAACGCGGTGGGAGACTCGGGAGCGGTGATCGGCGTCGACATGACCCCGGCGATGCTCGAACGTGCGCGGTCGAGTGCCCACGACGCGGGCGTGGGCAACGTCGAGTTCCGCGAGGGGTTCGCGGAGAACCTGCCGGTCGAGGACGGATGGGCCGACCTCGTCATCTCCAACGGCGTGCTCAACCTCGTTCCCGACAAGGTCGAGGCGTACCGGGAGGTCGTGCGGGTCCTGCGGCCAGGCGGGCGCATCCAGATCGCCGACGTGTGCGTCGAGGTGGAGGTGCCGCAGGACGCGCGCGAGGACATCGACCTGTGGAAGGGCTGAATCGCTGGTGCCCTGCCGTGTGCAGGGTGGCAGACGGTCATCGAGGGCGTCGGACTGGTCGACCTCCGGTTCGGGGACCCCGTCGACACCTACGGCGGTGCTCCCGGTGAGGGCAACGCCCGCACGTTCGGGGTCCAGGGACACGCGTTCACCGCAGTCAGGCCCTGACGGTCCTCGCGGCCTCTCTTGACCCTCACGTCGCGTCATGCTGCACCCTGCATGCACGTGTCCAGGGACGGCAGGACGATGAGGACGGTCAGTGAGGTCGCGGCGCTCACCGGCGTGACGGTGCGCACGTTGCACCACTACGACGACATCGGTCTCGTGCGTCCCGCACACCGGTCCGAGGCCGGCTACCGCCTCTACGACGAGCAGGCGCTGGAACGTCTGCATCTGGTCCTGTTCTACCGCGAACTGGGGTTCGCGCTGACCGAGATCCGTCGGCTCCTGGACGCCGACGACTTCGACCGCGGACGGGCGCTGCGTCATCAGCGCGACATGCTCGGTGCCGAGGCGCAGAGACTTGGACACGTGATCCGCGCGGTCGATCGCGCGATCGCCGCCCACGAGGAGGGTGAGGAGTTGTCCGAGGACGTGATGTTCGAGGTGTTCCGGTCCGGCGCCCCGGCCGACACCGAAGCGGCCATGGACGCCGTCGAGGCGCACCGCGTGCAGATCAGCGAGCGGTTCTACCCCTGCTCGCACGCGATGCAGGTCCAGCTCGCCGAGGGTTACGTCACCGATCCCCGGTTCACCGCGACCTACCAGGCGATCGAACCCGGCCTGGCCGTGTGGGTTCGCGACGCCGTCCGGGCCAACGCGCAGCGTGCCACGGGGTGACCGACGCACGGTGCTCGGAGGGGCCGTGTGCCTGTCACGCGCCGACGTACTCGGCGAGGTGCTGGCCCGTGAGCGTGGACCGGTCCGCGACGAGTTCGGCCGGCGTGCCCTCGAACACGACCCGGCCGCCGTCGTGTCCGGCCCCGGGGCCGAGGTCGATGATCCAGTCGGCATGCGCCATCACCGCCTGGTGGTGCTCGATGACGATGACGGACCGGCCGTCGTCCACGAGTCGGTCGAGCAGACCGAGCAGCTGTGCCACGTCGGCGGGATGCAGGCCGGTCGTCGGCTCGTCGAGCACGTAGATCGCCCCGTCGTCGCCCATGTGCGTCGCGAGCCGCAGACGCTGGCGTTCGCCCCCCGACAGGGTCGGCAGTGGCTGGCCGAGGCGCAGGTAGCCGAGTCCGACGTCGGACATGCGCTGCAGGATCCGGTGGGCCGCCGGCGTGCGTGCGTCTCCCTCGGCGAAGAACGCGGTGGCCTCGGTGACCGACATGGCGAGGACCTCGCTGATGTCGCGACCACCCAGGTGGTGTTCGAGCACCGCGGCCTGGAAGCGCCGACCCTCGCACTCCTCGCAGGTCGTCGACACGGTCGCCATGGGGCCGAGGTCGGTGTAGATCACCCCGGCGCCGTTGCAGGCCGGGCAGGCCCCCTCCGAGTTGGCGCTGAACAGGGCAGGCTTGACGCCGTTGGCCTTCGCGAACGCCTTGCGGATCGGGTCGAGCAGTCCCGTGTAGGTCGCCGGGTTGCTGCGGCGCGAGCCGCGGATCGCGCTCTGGTCGATGGTGACCACGTCGTCGTGGCCGGCGACCGACCCCTGCACGAGTGAACTCTTTCCGGATCCGGCGACTCCGGTGACGACCACGAACACCCCGAGCGGGATGTCCACGTCGACGTCACGCAGGTTGTGGGTGTCGGCACCGCGGACCTCGAGGGCGCCGGTGCGGGCACGCACGGTCATCTTGAGCGACCCGCGGTCGTCGAGGTGGCGACCGGTCAGCGTGCCGCTGACGCGCAGCCCGTCGACCGGGCCCTCGTAGCAGACGGTCCCACCCTCCGTGCCGGCGCCGGGGCCGAGGTCCACGACGTGGTCGGCGATCGCGATCGTCTCTGGTTCGTGCTCGACGACCAGCACCGTGTTGCCCTTGTCGCGCAGCTGGAGCAGCAGGTCGTTCATCCGCTGCACGTCGTGGGGGTGCAGGCCGATCGTCGGTTCGTCGAACACGTAGGTGACGTCGGTCAGCGACGATCCCAGGTGGCGGACCATCTTCGTGCGCTGGGCCTCACCACCCGACAGGGTGCCCGCGGGCCGGTCGAGGCTCAGGTAGCCGAGTCCGATCTGGACGAACGAGTCGAGGGTGCGCCCGAGCGCCTCGAGCAGGGGAGCGACCGACGGTTCGTCGAGTCCGCGCACCCACTCGGCGAGGTCGCTGATCTGCATGGCCGAGGCGTCCGCGATGCTGATCCCCGCGATCCTCGACGACCGGGCGAGCTCGGTCAGGCGTGTCCCGTCGCACTCCGGGCACGCCGTGAAGGTGATCGCACGGTCCACGAACGTGCGGATGTGGGGCTGCATCGCCTCACGGTCCTTGCTCAGGAACGACTTCTGGATGCGGGGGATCAGTCCCTCGTAGGTGACGTTGACTCCGTCCACCTTCACCTTCGTTGGTTCCCGGTGCAGCAGGTCGTCGAGTTCTCGCTGCGTGTAGTCGCGGATCGCCTTGTCGGGGTCGAGGAACCCGGACCCCATGTAGATGCGCCCGTACCACCCGTCCATGGTGTAGCCGGGGATCGTCAGCGCCCCCTCAGCGAGTGACTTCGTGTCGTCGTAGAGCGCGGTGAGGTCGAAGTCGGACACCGACCCGCGCCCCTCGCAGCGTGGGCACATGCCGCCGGTGACGCTGAAGCTCCGCGCCTCCTTCACCGTCCTGCCGGCGCGCTCGGTGGTCACCGCGCCGGCACCACTGATCGACGCGACGTTGAACGAGAACGCCTGGGGAGAACCGATGTGGGGATCGCCGAGCCGGCTGAACAGGATGCGCAACAGCGTGCCGGTGTCGGTGGCCGTGCCGATCGTCGAGCGCGGGTCGGCACCCATGCGCTCCTGGTCGACGATGATCGCGGTGGTGAGGCCGTCGAGCACGTCGACGTCCGGACGCGCCATGGTGGGCATGAAGCCCTGGATGAAGGCGCTGTAGGTCTCGTTGATCATCCGCTGTGACTCGGCCGCGATCGTGGAGAACACCAGCGAACTCTTGCCGGACCCCGACACGCCGGTGAACACGGTGAGGCGGCGCTTGGGCAGTTCGATGCTGACGTCGCGCAGGTTGTTCTCCCGCGCACCGTGGACACGGATCAGGTCGTGGCTGTCCGCGACGTGCGGTGGCGAGTCGGGAGGGCTGACGGCCATGTTGGCGAGGTCTCCATCGGGGCCGGCGACGCGCCCGGGAGGGTCGTCGGCGCGGACGCGGTGTGCCGGCGAGTCCACACGGCAGCGGCGCAGGATACGGCGCCACACGCCGATCGGCCTCAGGTCGACGTGTCACCCGTCGTCGGTAGGTTGGGGTGCACAGGCTGGGGAGTGATGACGATGGGGATCAACCGGACACGAGGGACGCTGTACCGGATCGCGCGACTGCTGGGCGACGTCAACGCGGTGAAGCGGGGGCGGATCGGCAGGCGCGTTGGGCGCCGGATCGTCGGGCGAGCCACGGGTCGCGGAATCGGCCGCCTGTTCCGGTGACCGCCATGACATACTCGCCCGTACGTCCTGCGGTGGGCGAGTTGCGTCCTGCGGAGCCGGTCACGGAGGGAGCACTGGGATGGTCCTCGACATGTTCGGGCAGGTCCACTGGGTGGGGGCTGTCGTCGCAGCGCTCGTCTGGTTCGCGATGGGTGCCGCCTGGTACATGGCGCCACCGATCTCGAAGCGGTGGCAGGACGCAGGCGGCATCGAGGTCCCCGAGGACCAGCAGCCGGATCCGAAGGTGTTCCTGTTCACGTTGCTCGCCTACGTCGTCGCAGCCGTCGTCACGTCGCTGCTCGCCGCAGGGGTGGGCGTCACCTCGGTCGCGGACGGCGCCGCGCTGGGTCTGGTCGTCGGCGTCGGATACGCGCTCACGGCCGCGGCAGTCACGGCGATCTACGACCAGAAGCCCCAACCGGTGACCCACTTCTGGATCAACGGGGTGTTCAACGTCGCCGGGCTCACGGCCGTCGGTGCCGTGCTCGGTGCGTTCGCGTGACCCCGGGGCGCTGACGCAGGACGGCTCCCTCGGCCTGCGGTCGAGTTCCTGCTGCGCGCCGGTCCGTACCCTCGCCCGAGCGGGGGTGCGCTCCGCACGACAGGACGGGTTCACGCGTGACCAGGTCGACTCGGGGCCGTGGCCGGCGCCACGTCGTCGCGTCCGTGCTGCTCGCGCTGGTCCTCACGTCCTGTGTCTCGGCGGGTGAACCCAGCCTCCGCATCTCCGCCGCTCGCGCCGCGGTGCCCGTGTCGGGGTCCTCGCAGGTGGTGCTCACGATCCACAACGAGGGGGACCGGGACGACGAACTCGTCGCCGTGGCGACGGACGCCGCGTTGGGCGTCGAGATCCACGTGACCGAGATCGTCGACGGCTTCGCGCGCATGCGACAGCTCGACCGCGTCGACCTGCGAGCGGGTTCGTCGACGGCGTTCCGACCCGGCGGGCTCCACCTCATGCTGGTCGTGCCCGACGCGGACGTCGTCGAGGGAGCCACGTTCGACCTGACCCTGCACTTCGCACGGTCCGACGCGCGTACCGTGCAGGTGACGGTCGTCGACCTGGTCGATCTCGCGGAGGGATCGGCGGACGGGTGACCGGGCATCGCCCGTCCCGTCCACGGGTCGGGCGCGTGCGTGACCAGGAGGGGCACGGGTGACCCAGCGCGACACCGGGCAGACCCCCACGCGGGACACCGCGCACGACTGGCACGCGCGGACGGCCGCCGAGGTGTGCGCGGAACTCGACGTCGACCCTCGTCGCGGCCTCACGTCGGCCGAGGCCAACGAGCGGCTCGAGCGGCACGGGCCGAACGTGCTCGAACGGGAGAAGCCGCGCACGGCGCTGCAGGTCCTGCTCGCGCAGTTCGCCAGTCCACTGATCAGCATCCTCGTCGTCGCCTTCGTGGTGACGATCCTGATCGACGAGTACACGGACGCGGCCGTGATCGCCGCGGTGCTCGTGATCAACGCGAGCATCGGGTTCGTCCAGGAACGGCGCGCCGAACGCTCCGTCGACGCGCTGATGGCACTGGCGGCACCGCGTTCGTCGGTCCTGCGAGACGGTCACGTCGTCGACGTGGACGCGTCCGAACTCGTTCCCGGCGACGTCGTGGAGCTGACGTCCGGGACTCGGGTACCTGCCGACCTGCGCCTGGTGCGTGCGACCACGCTCGACGTCGACGAGTCGCTGCTCACGGGTGAGAGCGCGACGGTGCGCAAGTCGACCGATGCCGTCGCCGCCGACCTGCTCGCCGCCGACCGGGTCAACCTCGTGTACATGGGCACGGTCGTGTCCAGTGGCCGGGGAACCGGCGTCGTCGTGGAGACGTCGACGTCGACACAGCTGGGATCCATCGCGCAGAGCATCCGCACCCAGCAGCGCCCCATGACGCCCCTGCAGGCCCGCATGAAGCGGTTCGCCAACGTCGTCGCGGTCGCCGTGCTCGGGTCGACGGCCGTGGCGTTCGCGACCGGTGTCGCACTGGGCACCCCGCCCTCCGACATGTTCCTGACCGCCGTGGCGCTGGCCGTCGCGGTCGTCCCGGAAGGCCTCCCCGTCGCGCTGACCGTCGCGCTCGCGCTGGGCGTGCGTCGCATGGCGTCACGCAACGCGATCATCCGGGTCCTGCCGGCCGTCGAGACCCTGGGTTCCACGAACGTGATCGGTTCGGACAAGACCGGCACGCTGACGGCCAACCGGATGACGGTGGTCGCCGTGTGGACACCCGACGGGGGCCACCGGTCCCTCGGCCCGGCCGACGACCTCGACGGGGCCGACGCCGGACTGGGCGCGGTCGCGCGGACGGCGGTGCTGAGCAACGAGGCGGACCTCGGACACGAGTCGGACGCCGACGCAGCCGTGGTCGAGGAGCACGGGGATCCCACCGAGGTCGCGTTGCTGGAGTTCGCGACGCGTGCCGGGTTCGACGTTGCCGGACTCCGCCGCGACACGCCCGTCCTCGCGGAGGTGCCGTTCGAGTCCCGCCTGCGCCTGTCCTACGTCGTCGTCGACGAGGACGGTCCCGTGCTGCGCGCCAAGGGTGCTCCGGAGCGGATCCTCGAACTGAGCGAGGCGATGGACGCCGGTGACGAGGAGCGGCTCGACCCGGACGCGGTGCTCGCCGCCGCCGAGCAGATGGCGGCCGACGGACTACGGGTGCTCGCGACGGCGGAGCGGCGGCTCGACGTGGAGGTCGACGACGTCGACCCGCACGCGCCTCCGCGCGCGGGGGGCCTGGTGCTGACCGGGCTGGTCGGGATGCACGATCCTCCGCGGCCAGGTGTCGTCGAGTCCATCGGACAGTGTCGCCGGGCCGGGATCCGGGTCGTGATGATCACCGGGGACCACGCCGCGACCGCGCGGGCCATCGCTCGGGAACTCGCGATCGTCGACGACGACGATGCGCGTGTGGTCACCGGGGTCGAGGTCGAGTCGATCGACGACCGCGACCTCGAACGTGTCGTCGACGAGGTCGACGTCTTCGCCCGGGTGGCGCCCGACCACAAGCTGCGGGTCGTGCGGGCGCTTCAGGCCTCGGGGCGTGTGGTCGCGGTGACCGGCGACGGTGTCAACGACGGGCCCGCACTCAAGGCGGCCGACATCGGGGTGGCGATGGGGCGCTCTGGCACCGACGTCGCGCGAGAGGCCAGCGACATGGTGCTCACCGACGACGACTTCGTGTCGATCGCGGCGGCCGTGGAGGAGGGCCGGGTCGTCTTCGACAACGTCCGCAAGGTGACCTACTTCCTGCTCTCCACCGGCGCCGCGTCCATCGTCGCGATCATCACGTCGATCCTCGCGGGTCTGCCCCTGCCCTACGTCCCGGCTGCGCTGCTGTGGCTGAACGTCGTGACGAATGGACTGCAGGACGTCGCGCTCGCGTTCGACCGCGGCGAACCCGACGTGCTCGATCGGCCGCCGCGACGACGTGACGAGGGCGTCGTGAGCCGGGTCCTGTGGGAACGCACCGTGCTCACCGGTGTGGCGATGGCAGCAGGGAGCCTGTGGCTGTTCGTCTGGGCGATCGACGCCGGTCTGGACGAGGCCCAGCAGCGTGGCGCGGCGCTGACGACGCTGGTCGTTGCCATGGCGTTCCACGTCTACAACTCACGTTCGGAACGGCGATCGATCGTGGTGACCCACGTGGCCGGCAACCGTTTCCTGCTGTCGGCGAGCATCGGGGCGGTCGCGCTGCACGTCGCGGCGCTCTACTGGCAGCCGACCCGTGACGTGCTGCAGATCGCGGACGTGCCCGCGGCCGCGTGGATGCGTATCGGGGTCGTGGCGCTGGCCGTGGTGCTGGTGAGCGAACTGCACAAGTGGCTGCGCTCACGCGACGGTGTCGCGAACCTCCGTCACGGGTTCTCGCGTCGAGGGTCCGGCCGCGCGGCCCGATGAGTCGGGCGCCCGCGGAGGCTCCGGCGTCTGCGACGTCGTCGGCGCGACCTCGATCCTTCCGAGCAGGCCGGTGAGGACGGACCGTGCCACCTGGTCCAGGACGACCACGGCGCCGATCACCGCGAGGGCACGCAGGGCCGCGACCTCGGGGGTGATCGATCCGACGAGCAGCATCGCCACCACTGGCACCAGACAGGCCAGGCCGGTCACGGCGATCACCCGTTGCAGCGGACCCGTCGTCACGGCTGGCTCCTCGTCGCGGCGTCGAGCAGGGCGCGAATGGTCATCGCGACGTCCATCGGCTGCGCGCGACGATAGTCCCCGTTGAACCACCCGTAGCCCAGGACCAACCCCAGGTCGGTCGCACAGCGAATGGCCTCCGGTAGGTCGCTCGTCAGCGTCCACGACACCGCCAGCGGATCGTGGACGAGCAGGTCGCGCCACTCGTCACCGACGACGACGTGCACCCAGTGGCCGTCTCGCAGGGCCTCGACGAACTGGGGGCTTCGCGCGGCGGGCAGCCCGACCTCGCCCGCGATCGCCGGCGCTCGCGGACCCGCGAGCAGTGCACGGCCACGCGGCAGCGGTCGGCACAGGGGTCGCAGTGCCGTGGCGAGCGCCGCCGTCCAGGCGAGGTCGTCGGCCGGCGGGGCGACCCGCAGCGACCGGACGAACTCTCCCGGCAGTCCGAGGCGGATCAGCGCCGTCACCGACCAGCGCGGTTCCCCGTCTGCCGACGGTTCCGGCAGCGCCTCCGCCGGCGATACCGCCTGCTGGGCAGGGCTGGGGGTCGGGGTCGGGGACTCGGGTCGTGGCGGGGTGTCCGCCTGTCGGGAAACCGTCGACATCGAGGCGAGGCCCTGCGGGACGGCGGTGTCCGGCGGTGCGGTCGTCGTGGCACCGGGTGGGGCCGACGTGACGGTGGGAACCGTGGGTGTCGCCGCCCGTTCGGCGAGCTGCTGTCGCAGGAACGTCGCGAAGTCGACGGTGTCAGGGACCGACTCGACATCCTCGAGGAGGCGTTCGAACGGGGCCGGCGCGGTGCTCGTCGAGGCATGCGACGGGGCCGCAGCCTCGACGATCGGCGTCACGGGTGGCAGTGGCGACCCACGGTGGGGCTTCGGTGTCGGCGCCGGGCCGGTTGGGGCCTGCGCGCCTCGCGTGGCGGCGGACGGGGCCGGGGACCGGACCGCGGGAGCCAGGACCGTCGGGCTGCGACGGGATCCACGCCGGGGTCGGCGACGTGCCGACCGGGCGGCGGCGCGTCGCTGCTCGGCCCGCTCCTCTGCCGTGCCGAAGTCGGCGGGCAGTCCCCACCCGTTGTGAGCCGAACCCACGGTCGTCGCCGCCGGGGCGCCACCCGAGGCGACCGCGGGGCCCGGGGTCCGATCAGCCGGTCGATCCTCGGCGCCCCGAACGGCGGCCCGGGTCGCCGACGAGGCCGGCGCGGCGTGCAGCTGGACGACCTCACGAGCGAAGAAGCCGCCGACGCCGCCACGCAGGACCTTGCGGGCGTCGACGATCCGTGCGTCGTCACCGAGGCGTTCGTGCACGGCGGCGACGGCCGCTGCGGCCGTTGGCGCCTCGACGATGGCGACGGCGCCGGGAGCGAGCGCGGTGTCGGTCTGCGGGTCAGGCATCGACGTTCTCCTGGGCACCGAGGGCTCCGATCACCCTCAGCTGGACGTGTGCGGGAATCTCCGGGTAGGCGAGCACCGGCAGGTCGATCCCGGCCGCCGCCAGGGTGCGCTTCATGGGCCTGCGCAGCAGCTGGCCACACACGAGCGCGGTGGCGCCACCCCCGGCGGAACGGACGAGGTCGTTGAGCTGGGCGAGCAGCGGGGCGATCCGGTCCGGTTCGGCGACCAGCTGCATGACGCCGTCGACGTCGCGAACGCGTTCGTGCAGTTCGCCCTCGACCTGCGGCGCGAACCCGACGGCCTGCAGGTCACCGTCCGGTGCGATGCGCCCCACGATCGACGCACCGAGGGCCGCACGAGCGGCCGACACGAGATGGTCGATCGATCGCGTCTCGCGTGCCCGGGCCGACACGGCCTCGATGATCCTGGCGAGGTCACGGATCGGCACCCGTTCGCGCAGCAGTTCGCGCAGCACGTCGTGCAGCAGGGCCATCGACAGCGTCTCGGTGCCGACCTCGTCGGCCAGCAGTGGCTCGTCGTGGCGCAGCGACTCCACCAGTTGCTGGACGTGCTGGCGCGACAGCAGGTCACTCGCATGGGCGCGCGCGACCTCTGCCAGGTGGGTGACCACGACGGCGGACCGGTCCACGACCGTCGCGCCTGCGGCCACGACGCGGTTGCGGGCCTCGCTCGGAACCCACCAGGCGCGCAGGCCGAACACCGGCTCGACCGTCTCCTCGCCCGGAATTCCCTCGAGGCCGCCGTCGTGCGCCGGCAGGGCGAGGATGCGGTCTCGAGGTGCGGTGCCGCGAGCCACCTCCACGCCGTGGACCAGGATCCGGTAGGTCGACGCGTCGAGCATCACCTCGTCGGAGGTCCGAACGGCCGGCAGCACGAGGCCGAGCTCCTCGGCGACCTGGCGGCGCAGGGCACGGACCCGAGGCAGCAGGTCGCCGCCTGCCTCCCGGTCGATCAGGTCGAGCACGTCGTAGGCCAGGTGCAGTTCCAGCGGCTCGACGCGGAGTCGCTCGATGAGCGCGCGTGGGTCGTCGGGGTCGAGGGCCACCTCCACGTCGGCGTCGGCCGGCCGGGTCGCCTCGCGCAGTGCTGATGCGGCCCGGGACCCGGCAACCAGCAGGGTGACCACGATCGCGACGAAGGGGAGCTTGGGCAGGCCGGGCAGCAGGCCGATCGCCCCGACGACCAGCGCGGCGATGCGCAGCGCTCGCGGGTCCTTGACGAGCTGCCGACCAACCGTCGGACCGAGGTCGTCCTCGTCGTCGACGCGCGACACCATCAGGCCGGTCGCGGCCGAGATCAGCAGTGCGGGGATCTGGGACACCAGACCGTCGCCGACGGTCAGCAGCGAGTAGGTGTTGACGGCCTCGCCGACCTCCATGCCGGCCATCGACACGCCGACGACGAGGCCGCCGACGAGGTTGATCGCCACGATAACGATGCCGGCGATCGCGTCGCCCTTGACGAACTTGGACGCACCGTCCATCGCCCCGTAGAAGTCGGACTCCCGGGCGATCCGTGTCCGGCGTTCCCGCGCCTGGGCCTCGTTGATGGCGCCAGCGGCCAGGTCCGCGTCGATGGCCATCTGCTTGCCGGGCATGGCGTCCAGCGCGAATCGTGCCCCGACCTCGGCGACGCGCCCCGCACCTGCGGTGATGACGGCGAACTGGATCACGATGAGGATCAGGAACACGACGAGACCGACGACCACGGATCCACCGACGACGAACTGTCCGAACGTGTCGATCACCTTGCCTGCGTAGCCGTCCAGCAGGATCAGCCGGGTCGACGACACGTTGAGTGCCAGGCGCATCAGCGTCGTGATGAGGATCAGTGACGGGAACGTGGATAGGTCGAGCGTGTCACGCAGGGTGAGCACGGCCAGCAGGACCAGCAGGGCGAACGCGAGGTTGGCGGCCAGCAGCGCGTCGAGGAGCACGGGAGGGATCGGCACCACCATCATGACGACGGCGCCGACGAGCACGATCGGCACGATGGTGCGCGACAGCAGGTGCCGGGCGGGTGGCGTGGTCGTGGCGCTCATGCGACACGCACCGTTCGCCGGGTCCCCGGCGTGCGTCGAGTCCTGCGGTACGCCTCGGCGAGCACGATCGCGACCGCCTCGTACAGGGCCGACGGTACGTACTGGCCGACCCGACACTGCCGGAACAGCGCCCGGGCGAGCGGCACGTCGGTGGTTATGGGCACACCGTGGCGTCGAGCGATCGCCTTGATCCGTTCGGCGACCACGTCGGCACCCCTGGCCACGATGCGCGGCGCGCCCTCCTGCGGGTCGTAGCGGAGCGCGACGGCCACGTGGACCGGGTTGGCGAGCACGACGTCGGCACTCGACACCTCGTCGAGCATGCGGTTGCGAGACAGTTCGGTCTGGCGACGACGTCGGGTGGCGCGCAGGATCGGGTCGCCCTCGGTGTCACGGAACTCGCGGCGGATGTCCTGCCGGCTCATCATGATCTTCTTCGTGGTTCGCCGGCGCTGGTAGGCGTAGTCTGCGATGGCGATGAGCAGGGCGAGGATCGTCGCGCGCACCAGCACCCCGCCGTACACGCCTGTGAGGCGGTCGATCGCCCCGGCCAGCGTCCGGTCGTTGGCGAGGTGGTTGCGCCATGCCGACAGGGTCGGCCACACGACGGCGCCGACGGCGGAGAGCTTGAGGACCGACCGGGCGAGTTCCCAGCCGGCGACCGAGGGCCGCAGACGCTCGATGCCGCGCTTCAGCGACAGGTTCTTGGCCTTCGGCTTCGCCAGCTTCACGTTGAACTTCACCCCGACCTGGGCGACGCCTGCCGCGACGCCGGTCACGACGGCGGCGAACAGGAACGGGCCGGCGAGGATGACGGCGAGGGTGAGGGCCTGGCGGCCGATCGAGGAGAGCGCATCGACGGACGTCGCCCCGATGAGCACGGCGCGCATCTCTGCCATGGCGCGGTGCACCATGGGGCCGCCGGCGATCGCCATGGTCAGCACGAGCGCGAGGAACGAACCCGCGACCGCCACTTCCTGGCTGCGGGCCACCTGGCCCTCCTCGCGCGCCTTGCGGATGCGCTGCGGGGTGGGCTTCTCGGTACGTCCGTCCTTCGCGCTCAACGAGACCTCGGTCGACGACCGGCCGGTCCGTGGCCACGTGAGGAGCAGATCCGTCCGCTCGTGTCCTCTGTCGACCGCAGGACCGTCAGGTCAAGTGGTCACGGAGAGTCCCGCCACGACCGTCTCGAAGGAGTTCGCGACCGTGTCCTCGACCATGCGCATCGCGTCCGGGAACAGCACCCAGGACGAACCGACCACGGTGATGGACGTCAGCAGCTTGGCGGGCAGGCCGAGCAGGAACACGTTCGCGGTGGGCGCGAACCTCGCGGCGATCCCGAGCGCGAGCTCCACGAGGAACATGACCCCGATGACGGGCAGCGCCAGTTCGACGCCGGATCGGACCATCTGACCGAACAGCGCGATGACGTGGTCGCCGAGTGCCGGGTCGGCGGAGATCCCGGCTCCGAGCGGCAGCAGCCGCACGCTGCCGACGAGTCCGGTGACCAGCAGCGTGAGCCCCCCTGCGGTGACGAACAGCGTCACCGCCGTGAAGTGGAACATTCGTGCGAACACGCCGCCCTGGTCGCCCTGCATCGGGTCGAACACGGAGGACACCGCCAGCCCCGACACCAGGTCGATGGTGCCGCCCGCCGACGAGAACAGGTGCAGGATGACGCCCGTGACGAAACCGAGGCCAGCCCCGATCGCCGCGTTGACCACCGCCGCCGACACGAGGTCGCCGAGTTCCACGATCCCGACGACGCGCTGGGTCGCCGCGAGCGACACCGCGACGGTGAACGCCAGCCGAGCGGGAGCCGGCACGCCGCGACCGAGCAGGGGACTGGCGATCGCGAAGGCGGCGATGCGGATCATCGTCAGGACGAACCCGACGGTCCACGCCGCGTCGAGGACGAGTTCGGACGGCACCTAGGTCACCAGGCCGGGGATGGACGACCACAGCTGGATGGAGTAGTTGGTCATCTCTCGCAGCATCCAGTTTCCCGCGACGATCAGCACGACGACCATGCCGATGGCCTTGGGCACGAAGCTGAGTGTCATCTCCTGGATCTGGGTGACGGTCTGCAGCAGTGAGATGAACACGCCCACGACCAGCGCGGTGATCAGCAGCGGCCCGGCGAGCTTGCTCGCCATGACGACGGCGCTCGTCGCGATCTCAAGGACCTGTCCGTCACTCATCGTCGATGCTCCACGTCAGACGACCGATCCCACGAGGGATCGCGACAGCAGGGCCCATCCGTCCACGAGCACGAACAGCAGGAGCTTGAGGGGCAGCGACACGAACACGGGGGGCAGCATGACCATGCCCATCGACATCAGGACGGCCGCGACGACGAGGTCGATGATCAGGAACGGGACGAACACCACGAACCCGATGGTGAACGCCGTGCGCAGTTCCGAGATCACGAAGGCCGGGATGAGCGTGGTCGCGCCGATCTCCTCCACGCTGGCGGGTGCGGGATCGGGTGACAGGTCGATGAACATCGACAGGTCCCGCTCGTCCGTCTGGGCGAGCATGAACTCTCGCATCGGCTCGTACCCGACCTGCGCAGCCTGCAGGGCGTCCATCTCGCCCGCGAGCACCGGTTGGATCGCGGTCTCGTTGAGCACCGACATCGTCGGCGCCATGGAGAACAGCGTGAGGAAGAACGCCAGACCGACGAGCACCTGCGCCGGGGGGACGGTCTGCAGTCCGAGACCCGTGCGGGCAAGGCCCATGACGACCACGAAACGCGTGAACGTGGTCATGAGCAGCAGCAGCAACGGTGCCACGGCAGCCAGCGTCATGAGCATGACGGTCGTGACGCTTCGGGAGAGGCTGCCCGCAGAGTCGTCCAGGGTCACGAACACGCCCGTCGAGCCGTCGAACGCCGGGGCGGACGGTGCCGTGGGCGCCGTGGGGCCCCCGGGCGCCTGGGGGCCGGCAGGCGGCACCGGGGCGTCGACGGCGACGGCGGCGGAACTCGGCAGCACCACGAACGCCGCCACGGCGACGACGATCAGCAGCAGGCGAGCCCTAGCGGTCCGGCGGAACACGCGGCGGCCTCCCGGAGTCCGGGGTGGAGCGGACCGTCATCGAACGAAGACGGTCCACGAGGCCGATCCGTGGCCCTGCGGTCAGGGTTCCCGGCTGTCCACCACCGAGGTCGGCGAGCAGTTCCGACGTGTGGGGGGTGCGGGAGGTCGCGGCGGCGTCCATGCCGTCGAGACCGGACAGTGCGTGAGGGTCGTTGCCGAGCGTCGTCTCCATGCTGGCGCCGGGGACGTCGGCCGGGTCGAGTTCCGTGAGCAGCTGGACGCCGCGCTCCCCGACGCCGATGAGCAGTCGCCGTCCCCCGACGGCGATCAGTGCGACGTTGGTGTTGCGTGACAGTGCGGTCCGTGCGAGCACACGCACGGTGTCGGGGGTCGCGCGGCGCATCCTGCGCAGGGCGACCGGCACCGCGACGAACGCGGCGAGCAGCAGCAGCAGGGCAGCGGGGGAGTCGATCACGACGGACTTCGGCTCACGAGTTCCGAGATGCGCACCCCGAGTTCGTCACCGACCACGACGACGTCCCCGTGCGCGATGGTGGTCCCGTTGGCGAGCACGTCGACGGGCGCGCCCGCGAGCCGGTCCAGCTCGACGACGGTGCCCTCCTGCAGCCGAAGGACGTCCCGAAGCGGCATGCGCACACGTCCGAGTTCGACGGTGACACTCAGCACGACGTCGGCGAGCACCTCGAGGTCTCGCAGGTGCCCGGCGCCGGCGCCGGCCGGCAGGTCGGGAAACTCCGCGTCGGCGGTGGTCTCGGTGGTCATGATGCTCCTCCGGTTCTACAGGTGGGTGTCGACGCGACCGGCCCCGGGGGTCGGCACGGGGGACTCGACGGGGACCTCCGCACCCCCGGGGCGCTCGCGCGACCCCGCTTCGGTGGGAGCCGAATCGGCGGGTGCGGCCGGACGGAAGGTCGCGACCTGGACGGCGAGCCGACGTCCGCGACGACCCACGTGTGCCGTGCCGACGACGTCGCCGTCGACGACCAGCTGCGCGGGTTCGACGGCGCGATGGTCCAGTCGCAGGACGTCGCCGGCCTCGAGTCGGGCCAGCGTCGAGGCCGGCAGTGCGCTCGTCGCGAGCCGGACGTGCACGTCGATGGTCGCGTCCAGCAGGCGGCTGCGGATGGGCGAGGTGGACGGGTCGTGTTCCGGGTCGGTCTCACCGCCGCTCGCGCGGATCAGGTCGTCGAGTCGGTTGACGAGCGGCGTCACGGGATACGCGAGGGTCAGCAGTCCCTGGGCCGGCAGGTCGCCGCGGATCTCCACGCGGAACGTCAGCAGGAGCAGGAGTTCGGCATGGGGACCGAGCTGGAGGGTCTGTGCCGTCGTGTCGAACCCGGTCAGGTTCGCCGGTTCACCGTCGAGTTCGCCGAGTGCCGTGTCGAGCGACTCGACGACGGGTTGGAGCACGTCGTGCGCGATGAGCGTGGACTCGAGGTCGGTGGGACGTCGAGCCACCTGGGCGCGGTCGGGGTCGCCCGGTCCGCCCAGGATGCGTTCCACCAGTACGAGCGCGAGGGGAAGGTCGATGTCGACCCACATCGTCGTGGCGAGGCGGTCGACGCGCACCGTGCCGAGCGCCGTCGGGACGGGCAGCGAGCGGGCGAAGTCGTCCATCGACAGCTGGTCGGTGGCGACGTGTTCGACCTCCACGGCCGAGTGGGCGGGCCCGCTCCACACGGTCGCGAGGCGACGCGCGAAGGCGTCGTGTCGGTTCTCGAGCACGACGATGGCATCCCGGCCGATCCGACTGGGTCGTCGGAAGTCGACGGGATGGACCGCCGTGTCGACGGTGGGCGCACGCATCGCAGTCACCGTGTCGCGTCCTCCACGCTCGCCGACCCCGTCGACCGGGGCGGTCGGCGCTGAAGGACACGGCGCGGACGGACACGAATCGCCGTCGGGTCGCGTGGCCCCTCGCCGCGATCAGGGGATGACGAGTTCGGTGAACACCACTCGGCTGACCACCTCGTCGTCCCAGATGTCGTGGGCATGGCCCGTCATGCGTTCGCGCAGTGCACGAGCGCCCTCGGTTCGATGCAGCTGTTCACCAGACATCGTCGACAGTTCGAGCAGCAGCGCGTCCTGCAGGAGCGGCACGCGCCCCTCGATCCGCTGCGGGTCGACGCCCTCGACGAGGACCAGGGCCATCGTCAGGCGTGCATGACGGACCGTCGGACCTCCGACGGTGGTGGTCATCGGGTCGAGCCGGACCACCTCGCCCTCGGCCGGTCGAGGGTCGTCCGCAGGCTCGTGGCGTTCCGACCCGGAGCCGGCGGTCGGCGCGGCAACGGGCGGGGAGTCCGCGGCGGTGAGCATCCAGAGCGTGACGCCGTTGGAGGCGAGCAGCACGGAGATGACGGCGGCACCGGCGACCAGCAGCCAACGGCTACGGGACGATCGGGGTGCGGCGGGGAGCGGGTCGGGAGGTGTCGTCACTGCAGGTCCCACGGGTCGATGAGCACGATGATGTCGACCCGCCGGTTGCGGGCTCGACCTTCGGGTGTGTCGTTGGTCGCGACAGGGTGGTACTCGCCGTAACCCACGGCCCCGACCCGCGCGGGTGGCAGACCGTGCTGTTCGATCATGCGCTGGAGCACCGCCACGGCCCGGTCCGTCGACAGGTTCCAGTTCGTGTAGCCCGCACGGCGGATCGGCAGGTCGTCCGTGTGGCCCTCGATCTGGACCGGGTTGTCGAACCCGTGGAGCACCTGCGAGACCACCTCGATGACCTCGGCACCGATCTCGCCGATCTCGGTGGAGCCGAGCGCGAACAGGATGTCGTCAGAACTGATCGTCACCACCAGCCCACGATCCTCACGGTGGTGTTCGACGAACTCGTCCAGTCCCGCAGCGGCCAGCGCGTCGTCGAGCGCGTCCTCGACCTCGTCGAGGCGGCGTTCCGCTCGTTCGCGCAGGTAGGCCAGTTCGGCGGCCTCGGCGGTGATGCCCTCGAGCACGGTCACGTCGAGCGACTGCATCTCCTCGATCCAGTGGCGCAGGTCCTCGCGCTGGTCGCGCAGGTCCTCGGGAGCGGGCTGGGGTTCGGACATGATCCCGTGGGACCCGTCGAGCACGCCGTCCGCCGCGACGTTGCCGAACGGTGTCCGCAGGCCCTCGATGAACTCGGAGAACCGCTGCATGTCGATCTCGGAGAACGTGTAGAGCATGATGAAGAACGCGAGCAGCAGCGTCACTGCGTCGGCATAGGTCATCAGCCACGCGCTGCGATCCTGCGTGGTGTCCGGACGGGACCGGCCGGGCGAGAAGCGACCGTAGGCCTTGCCCCGCATCAGGCGGCCTCGCCCGGTTCGTCGCCCGTCGCCTCGGCCACGGGCTCGTCGGACAGTCGCGTGGCCGCACCCACGCGTTCGGCGGGCGGGACGTACGACTCGAGTCGCTCGACGAGTGCACGCGGAGATGCCCCGCGATGGATCGACAGCAGTCCGTCGAACGCGAGGTCGAGTGCCGCGAGTTCGGTCTGGTTCAGCCGCTCCAGTCGGTTGGCGACCGGGTTGAACACGAGGTTGGCCAGCAGCACGCCGTAGAAGGTCGTGAGCAGGGCGAGTGCCAGACCCGTCCCGAGCGATGCCGGGTCCTGCAGGTTGCCCAGCATGTTGATCAGCCCGATGATCGTTCCGACCATGCCGAACGTCGGGGCGAAGCCTGCGAGCGACCGGAAGAAGATGATGGGCGTGCGGTGACGTTCGTCGGTCGCGGCGATCTCGATCTGGAGGGTCTCGCGGATGATGTCCTCGTCGACCCCGTCGACGAGCAGTTCCACGCCGCGATGGATCAGTCTGTCGTCGTCCTCGGTGAGACGGCCCTCGAGCGAGAGCATGCCGTCACGTCGGGCCGCCTCGGACAGGCGGGCGAGGGTGGTGATCGAACGGTGCACGTCGGGGACGTGCGGGCTCAGCGCGTTGAGGAGCGCGCCGGGCAGGCTGCGAAGGTCCTCACGACGGTGGGACATGACGGTGGCACCGAAGGTGGCGGTGAACACCAGCAGGAAGGCCGAAGGTCCCAGCAGTGGACCGAGGTCGTTGCCGTCGATCAGTGTCGCGGCCGCGATGCCGAGGAACGCGATCAGCAGCCCTGCCAGCAGCATCACGTCGACGCGGCCGTCCTCGTCCTCCACGACGGTCAGGCGGCGCGCGCCGTGCGCGTCGTCGCGCAGGGAGTCTGCAGCGACCAGCAGGGAGGCCCGGTAGTCACGGACGAGTTCGACGACGCGCGATGGTGACTCCTGGACGAGCACGCGACGCCCGTCGACGAGGGTGATCACGGTGTCGGCGGTGGCCTCGACCGACTCGATGAGGTCGGCGTTCAGATGCAGTTGTTCGCCGCTGAGTCGATGGACGAGGATCATCCCGGCACCTCCGTGTGCACGGTCGATCGGAGGGAACGCCGGTGAGGTCGAACCCTGCTGCTCGAACCGGTCGGCCGCGAAGGTCCCGACTCAAGGGGTCGGTGCCCCGTCGGGTCGGCCGCGGTGCGGCAGCCGCGAGCACGGGTCCGCGCGACGCGCGCGGACCCGTGACTCGCCGGGTGGGGTCAACGCTTCAGGTTGACCAGTTCCTGGAGGAGCTCGTCACTGGCGGTGATCGTCCGGGCGTTGGCCTGGTAGCCACGCTGCGCCAGGATCAGGTTGGTGAACTCCTGGGCGAGGTCGACGTTCGACATCTCCAGGGTTCCGCCCTGCAGGGTCCCGAGTCCGTCGACTCCAGCCGTGCCCAGGATCAGGTCACCGGCGTTCGGGGACGGGCTGTACATGCCTCCGCCGACGTTGATCAGGCCCCCGGGGTTGGTGAAGCGGACCATCGCCAACTGGGCGAGTTCCTGCAGTTCCCCGGTCGCGTCCCGCCCGGTGACGACCCCGCTCGCGTTGATGGTCAGGTCGCTGTAGTCGTTGACGTTGGCGATCGTGAGGTCCTCGAGTTCGGCCTCGTCACCCGCATCGGCGAGGTCCGTCCAGCCGCGGGCGATCTGACCACCCGGGGCGACGAGGTTGCCCGCGCTGTCGAACGCGAACGACCCGGCGCGCATGAGCATGTCCTCACCGCCGCCGGCGTTGACCAGGAAGAAGCCCTCGCCCTGGATCGCGACGTCGAGTGGGCGGCCCGTCACCTGGCTCGCGCCCTGGGTGAACACCTGGCTGATGTTGGACACGCCGGCACCGAGCCCGATCTGGATGGGGTTGGTGCCACCGGCGCCGGCGTCGCCTGCGGCGCCACCCCGCACGAGCTGCGTGAGGGTCTCCTCGAACGTGGTCGACGACGCCTTGTATCCGGCGGTGTTGACGTTGCTGACGTTGTTGCCGGTGACGTCCATCATGGTCTGGTGGGACCGCAGTCCGGAGACCGCAGCGAACATGGAACGGAGCATGGCAGTTCCTCCTGGTGGGTGGTTGGTGCCTGGTCGTGGGTGGATCGTTGGTGACTGGTGGTGGGTGTGTCCGGTCGTCCGGATGGGTGGTCGGGGTGGTCAGGTGGCACGCAGTTCGGCGACGTGGCCGAGTGGAAGATCGTGGTCGCCGACCGTGAGGACGGGTCCCTGTTCGGTGTAACGGACGGCCTCGACGACGCCTTCGACCGGCGTACCGTCCGGGGCGTGACCGAACACCTCGACCCCGAGCATCCCGGCCGCGGCCACGGCCTGTTGCAGGCCGATGTCGCGGCGTTGCAGGGACAGGATCTGCTGCATCGTGTCGAGCTGGGCCAGGTGGCTGGTCTGCAGCATCATGTCCGTGGGGTCGGACGGGGCGAGGGGGTTCTGGTACCGAAGCTGGGCGATCAGCAGCTTCATGAATCCCTCGCTGTCCAGACCCCCGAGCCCTGTCGTCGCCGAGGCCCCCTGGGTCGGGACCATCCCGTGGATCGGGGCGACCGTCGTCATCGCATCCCCCTCGTCGTCATGGCGTGATCCTGTCGGTCGGTGCCGGTCACAGTCGCAGTCCGTCGTCGGCCTGTCGTCGGGGACGAGAGGACGACGACTCGTCGCGGGTCGGTTCGTCCCGGCCGTCGTCGTGCCGTCGGGTGTCGTCACCCGGGTCGAAGCCGCGGTCGGCGAGTTCGTCGCGCGCCGCGTCGAGCAGGTCGTGCGTGTCCGCGTCGTCGGTCAGGGCGGTCACCCGGACCTGACCGTCCTCGATGGAGACCCGCACGCGGGACTCGCCGATCTCGAGGGTCAGACGTCGAGGTGGCGGCGCATGCTCGAGGTCGGCGATGGCCTCCAGCACCCGTTCGACGGCCGCGGACAGGCCGGGACGCGTCGTGCGATCCGGTTGCGCGTCGAAGGTCGGCGGCGGTGGCGCCGCAGGCTGGTCGGCACCCGACGTCGCGTCTGCGCGGTGCGCGGAGGCGACCGGCGTGCTCGCTGCGGGCCGTTCCGTGGCTCGTGGCCGTTCCGTCGGCAGGGTGTGCGTCTCGGCCCGGGCCTCGGTGCGACGCCCGGTCTCGGCGAGCGGCTCGGACGAGTCGGACGGTTCCCGCGACGAAGCGAGTCGTGCCGCCTCGGACACCGCGGTCGTCGAGGCAGGGACCCCGGTCCTCGGCGCGATGTCCGGCGGAACGTCACCGGAGCGCACGCCGGCGGGTGTCGTCGACCTCTCGACGTCCCAGGGTCCATCAGGCGCCGCGTCGGTTCCCAGCAGGTCGACGGGGATCGCGAGCGATCCGTGCGTCGGTGTGGCCGGTCGCACGACTCCTGGGTCGGATGTCTCCATCGTCGACGTCGCGGTCGCTCCCGACGACCCCGGGGTGGTGGGCGTCGACGGTCGGAGGTCCACGCCGCCGGACCCCTCGTGCCGGTCGGGTGCGACAGCCGTGACCACCGTCGGGGTGGTCTCCGACGCGCGGGCAGTGGCAGGGCGCGACACCGGCACGCCGAACCGGGTCGTGTCCAGTTGCTGCGGTTTCCGGTCGGTCGCGTCGTGGTCGTGGCGCGCGTGGTCCCGCTGGGGGGACTCGTCGGTCTCGACCGTGGCGGGCCGAGCGCCAGGTCGCCACCCGAGGGTGACGGGCACGTCCTCGCCTGCGGTCAGGATGCTGTCGGGACGGGCGTCCTGCACGTCGCGAAGCCGCCGGAGCAGGTCGACGTCGCGGTCGTCGGCGGTCGGGTCCTCGGGCTCCACCGACCCCGGGCCATCCGACGTCGTGGGGGACAGGCTGCCGAGCAGGGCAGCGAACGCCCCGTCGACGGGAGGGTCGGTCGGGTGCACGGACTCGGACGGCTCGGCGGACAGCGCGAGCAGGGCGGTCACGAGACTGGATGCACTGGTGTTCACGACGATCGCCTCCACTGCTCGAGTGCTGCGGCGTCCAGCTGCTGTTCCGCGCGGCGCGCCGCGCGCAGCGCGGCTGCGGTGCGGTCGCGTTCCGCCAGTCGTTCGACGGTTCGCAGTTCTCGGGCGGCGAGCGACCACACCTCGTGGGTCTCCACGGCGGTCCTCTGGGCGGTCCGTTCGCGATCCCGGCTGGCGCTGGCCACGTCCTGCAGCCCCATGCCCGACAGTCGCGCTGACTGGAACGCGGCAGGAGACTGCAGCCCGGTCGCCGGTCGCCAGGACGCGACGAGCTGGTCGGCCTCGGTGCGACTCCGTGCGGCCTGTTCGGCCTGAACGGCGGCGATCGTCGCGTCTGCACGCCGACGTTCCTCGAGGAGCCCGCGGATGCGCAGCACCGCGCCCAGTCGACGCCTCATGCGGCGACCTCCGAGGAGTTGCCGGTGAGCCGGCCGGCCAGCATCGTCAGGCGTGCCCAGGTCTCGTCCGCGGCCGCCACCTCGGTGGCGGGCTGCGTGAGGAACTCCTCGAGGTCGGCGCGAAGGGCCAGCGCCGAGTCCGCGACCGGGTCCGAACCGGCGACGTAGGCGCCGAGTTCCACGAGGTCCCGGACGCGTTCCAGTGCTGCCAGCGCGCGGCGCACGGTCAGCGCGACGTGCTGCTGGCCATCGGTGGTGACGACGGGGAACAGGCGGCTGAGGCTCGCCAGCGGGTCGATGGCGGGGAATCGGCCCGCGTTGGTGAGGTCCCGGTCGAGCACGAGGTGGCCGTCGAGGATCGCTCGCGCGGCGTCGGCAACCGGTTCGTCGTGGTCGCCGCCCTCGACCAGCACCGTGTAGAAGCCGGTGATCGTTCCCGTCCGTCGTGGCCCCGCACGTTCGAGCAGTCGGGGCAGCAGGGAGAAGACCGACGGCGGGTACCCGCGGCTGGTTGGCGGTTCACCGGCGGCGAGACCGATCTCTCGCTGTGCGGTCGCGAGTCGGGTGATCGAGTCGACGGTCAGCAGGACGTCTGCGCCGTCGTCGGCGAACACCTCGGCGATCCGGGTCGCGTAGATCGCGGCGCGCAGACGCAGCAGCGCGGGTTCGTCCGACGTGGCGACCACCACCACGGAGCGTGCCAGGCCGTCGGGTCCGAGCACGTCCTCGACGAACTCCCGGACCTCGCGACCTCGTTCTCCGACGAGCGCGATGACGCTGCGGTCTGCGTCGGTCCCCCGGACCATCATGGCCAGCAGGGTTGACTTGCCGACGCCAGAACCGGCGAAGATCCCGAGTCGTTGTCCGCGGCCGACGGTGCACAGGGTGTCGACGAGACGCACGCCCGTGGCCAGTGGGCGGTCGACGCGCCGGCGTTCGAGGGCGCTCGGCGCCGGCGCGTGCACGGACTCGCGGGGCGCCTCGACCGGCCCGAGCCCGTCGAGGGGACGTCCCAGCGCGTCGACGATGCGTCCCAGCAGGGCGTCGCCCACGGGCGCCGTCATCGCGGCGGCGTGGGGCCGGACGGGGTCTCCGGGAGCGAGACCGTCGACGGTCCCGAACACCAGGGCCCGAGCCTGGTCACCGTCGACGGCGACGATCTCGGCGGGCCGGACACGACCGCTGGCGACGAGGTCGACCGCGTCACCCACGGCGAGGCGCAGGCCTCGGACCTCGACCTCGTTGCCAGCGACACGACGAATCGTTCCGTGGCACGCGCGACGCAGGAGTCCGTTCACCCGGCACCCCCCACGTCAGGTTCCTCACCGACGAGCTCGATGGCGATCTGCAGCAGCGCGTCGCGGGTGAGCCGCGCCCCGCAGTGACCGCCCTCGACGACGGCGTCACCGGGTGACCGTCGCGCGTCGGCCACGACGTGCAGGACGGTGGTGGACGGGTCCGCGTCCAGGGCGACCCGCACGGCGTCGGCGTCCTGCGGATGCACGTGCACGGTCAGGTCGGGCGCCTGCAGGCTGTCGACGGCGGTGCGGATCCGGTCGGCGAGGAGGTTCGCCGACGTCGGAGGCGACGCGCCGACGACGGCCCGACTCACGAGCGCGACGAGGTCGAGGTTGCGAGCCGTCGCGGCCTCGCGCTGTTCACGGACCTCCTCGGTCCACCGGTCGATCGCCGCCACGATGGCTCGTGCCGCGCGGTCGGCGGCCTGTTCGGCAGCAGCCCGGCCGGCCTGCTCCCCGCGGGCGAACGCGTCGCGCTCGGCGACCTCGATCCGGTGCTCGAGGTGCCGTTCGGTGATCGGGTCGACGTGCACGCTCGGCGCCGACAGCCGGTGGGGCGCCGGTGCCGGAGGGGCGTGGCGAAGGACGTCAGGCAACGAACTCCTCCTCGCCTCGACTGAGGATGATGAGCCCCGACTCCTCCATCTCGTGGACGAGGCGCACGATCTCACCCTGCGCCTCCTCGACCTCGCGGATGCGAACGGGACCCAGCAGGTCGAGTTCCTCCTCGAGCCCCTCGCGGGCGCGAAGCGAGAGGTTGCGCTCGATGACCTGGCGGACGTCGTCGCCGACGCCCTTGAGTGCCGTCGCCAACCGCTGGAGGTCAACGTTTCGCAGGAGTTCCTGGAGCGAACGGTCGTCGAGCGTGACGAGGTCCTCGAACAGGAACATCAGGGCACGCACGCGCTCGGCGAGTTCCGCGTCGGTCTCCTCGAGCTGACCCAGGATGCTGCGTTCGGTCTGGCGGTCCGCCTGGTTGAGCAGGTCGGCGAGGTCGCGGACCCCGTCGCGGCGGTCACTGCGTCGACGCACCTCGCCCAGGCGTCCGCGCAGCGTGTGCTCGACCTTCGCGACCACGTCTGGGCTGGTGCGCCCGAGCGTCGCGAGGCGAAGCGAGACGTCCACCTGCGTGTCCACGTCCAGGCCCGACAGCAGACTCGCGCCGAGCCGGGCCGGAAGGTGCGCGAGCACGAGCGCGATCGTCTGGGGGTGCTCGTCGCGAAGGTGCTGGAGGACCTCCTGGGGGTCGTGGACCCGCAGGAAGTGGAAGGGGGCGGCCTGCGTCGTCGCGAGCAGGCGGTCGACGATCTCGTCTGCCTGGTCGCCGTGCACACGCCGCAGCAGGTCGCGGGCGATGTGTTCGCTGCCACGCAGGAGTTCCTGCTGGGCCACGGCCTCGGTGCGGAACTCCTCCAGGATGGCGTCGAGTTCGACGGTCGAGATGTCCCCGAGGGTCGCGACCTCGACCGTGAGCTGTTCGATCGACTCCTCGTCGAGGTGGCCGAGCACCCTGGCTGCACGCTCAGGCCCGACGGCGAGCAGGACGGCTGCCGCCTTCTGCGAGTTGGTCAGGACCGGGGTGGTCACGACGAGGGCCTGCGGTCCGCGAGCCAGCTGCGCAGCAGCGACGCGATCTCCTCGGGCTGACGTTCCACGAGCTCGGACACCTCCTGGCGGATGGCCCGGTGGTCCTCACGGTCCTGTTCGTCGCGCTGGCCCTGCAGTTCCCACGGGGTCTGCACGTGGGCGGGCACCACGCGTTCGGCGGGACGATCGATGCGTCGGCGCAGCATCAGCAGCAGGCCGACGGCGATCGCGACGAGCACGAGGAGCGCCACGATCCGCTGGATCAGTTCGACCAGGTCCCAGCCGGGCTCGACGGGCAGTGCGTCGGGTCCCGGAGGCGTCGCGACACGGGTGATCGCGATCTGGTCGCCGCGCGCGGCGTCGTGCCCGGCAGCGGCGGCGATGAGCGACTCCAGCTGGGCGTCGGACAGGGTTGCGGCCTCGTCCACCACGACGGCCACGTTGAGCTGCTGCACGGTGCCCGGCGCCTGGACCGTGCGTGTGGTGGTGCGCCCGACACCGAACTCGCGGGTTGCCTCGTCGCGCTCGTAGGTGCCCTCGCTCGCGTCGGCGAGCGGACCCCCGTCGACGCCGATGACGCCCCCTGCTGTGGGGGTGGAACCCTCGGAGCGTTCCGACAGGGTGTGCTCGCGCAGTGGGACACCCTCGCCGTCGAACTGCTCGCTCTGGGTCTCGATCTCGTCGAAGTCGAGGCGGGCGCGCACCACCGCCGACGCCGGCGCGTTCGTCGCTCGGTGCAACAGCTGGGTCAGGTCTGCCGCGAGGGCGGCCTCGAACTCGCGCGTGTGTCGCTGGTGGCGATCCGCGAAGCCGCCCGCTGCGCCGTCGCCGGGGGAGTGCAGCACCTGGCCGCGCGTGTCGGCGATGGTGACGTCCGAGGGGTCGAGACCCTCCACGGCGGACGAGATCAGCAGGGTGATCGCCTCGATCTGTCCGGTGTCGAGGCTTCCGCGCGTCCCGACGAGCACCGATGCGGTGGCGGGGGTGCGCTGTTCGGCGAACAGCGAGTCCTCGGGGATCACGAGCCGCACGGAGGCGGACTCGATGACGTCCATCGCGACCAGCGTCCGGGTGAGCTCTCCCTCCCAGGCGCGTTGGAGGTCCACCCGTTGACGAAAGTCGGACACGCCCAGCGCCTGGTTGTCGAGCAGTTCGTAGCCGGTCACCGCCGGGGTCGCCGACACGCCGGCCTGGGCCAACGAGGCGCGGATCCGGTGCAGGTCGTCGCGGGGGACCATCACCCGCGCGCCCTCGAGTCGATAGGAGACCCCGCCGGCGTCGAGCTGGTCGGTCACCTCGGCGAGCTGTCGGTCGTCCATCCCCGAGTACAGCAGCGTGTACGACGGGGTCGTGATCCACTGGAAGAAGGGGATGGCGGCCATGACGAGCACGAGTGCTGCCACGGCGAGGCCAGCGCGCTGCGCCGGCGGCAACGAGCGCACCAGCGCGACCAGGCGATCCTTGGTGGGCACGGGTCAGTCCTCGTCCGGTGCGAGTGCGCGGGGGGAGGCGATCACAGTTGGAGCCTCATGACCTCGTGGTAGGCCTCGAGCGCCCGGTCACGGATCTGCAGCAGCATGTCGGTGGCGATGGTTGCCTCGGCGGTCGCGATCATCACCTCGTGCAGGGGGGTGGTCCCGCCGGTGGCGACGTCCTCGATCAGGCGGTTCGCGTTGTTCTCCAGCGCGGCCACCTGTTCGATGCCGCGGGTGAACGCATCACGGAAGCCTGCGGTGGCGCTCTGGCTCGCGTTGTCGGTCGCCGTGATGGGCGGCATGGGGGGCAGCCCGCCGATGGGGTTCACGCTCACTGGCGTCCTCCCAGTCGGAGCGCCGACTCGTAGGCCTCGCGGGCTGACTGCAGCGACTGCACGTTGGCCTGGTAGGTGCGCTGGGCGGCCATCAGGTCGACCATCTGGCCGGCGAGGTCCATGACGGGCTGGGCGACGAACCCCTGCTCGTCGGCGAGCGGATGGCCGGGTTCGTGGACGAGCGGTGCGTCGCCACCCTCACGGACACGATCGGCCATGTAGACCCCGGATCCGCCGTTGGAGAACGGGCCGCGGTCGAGCGGCCGCGCCACCGCGTGCAGGGCACGGAAGGGCTCGTCCTCCGGGTTCGTGACGGTGTTCGCGTTCGCCAGGTTGTGCGCGACGGTGTCGAGCCAGTGGTGGGCGAAGCCCATGCCCGTGCGTCCGATGTCGAATGCGGAGAAGGTCGTCATCGCTGGCCCCCGGTTGCCGCCCGCATCTGGCCGAGCTGGAAGTTGAACGCCTGCACCATCGCGTCACGGTGCAGGGCGTCGCGCATGGCACCGGTGAGTTCCGTCTCGAGTTCGACGCTGTTGTCCCGGTCGTCGATGATCGACGGCGTCGGGGTCAGGCGTGCGCCGCCGCTGGGGACCTCGCCGCGTTGGACGGCCGCGCGCAGGTTCGACTCGAAGTCGAGGTGACGCGCGCGGAATCCCGGGGTGTGCATGTTGGCGATGTTGTCCGCGCGTACCTCGACACGACGCGACAGGCCATCGATCGCCTGCACGACGACCCTGGTCGTCATGTCCCACACCATCGCGCGACCCTCCCGGAACACGACATGGAGGAGGCAGAAGCCTCCTCCATGAGACGCGGATTCCTGATGTCGGTTGTCGTGCGGCCCGTCGGCCGCGCGCGCGACGACTCAAGCGGTTGGGGGGATCATCCCGGCTGGCCGGGGCACTCCGCTCAGGGCGGGTCGCCGGCCCGGTAGGCGTCGGCAGCGCGTCGTCTGGTCGACAGGCCCTCGAGTTCCTCGTCGAGTTCGGCCATGCGTTCCCGGGAGTGCAGGGCCGCCTGCGCGATGCGTTCGAGCAGCGCCCGGGCACGGTCGACGAGTTCCGCAGGAAGCTCGCCGAGATCGCTGGGTGCCGCCCAGGCCGACGACGGGACGTCGTCGCCCCGTGCGAGGGCGAGCACGACCCGGTCGAGGTCGGCCTCGATCCCGTCGAGCGCCTGTTCCCAGTCGACCGGCACGACACCGTCGGGCTCGCGTGGCGTGCCACGGTCGTCGACCAGCGGCGACGTCGGACGGGGCGCGACGTGCTCGCTCACGCCGAGGCCTCGGCGTTCACCCCGGTGACACAGGCGCGGTCCCAGGTGTCCCGCAGGTCGCCCAGGACCCGAAGGACGTCGGCCAGCACGGTCGGGTCCTTGCGCAGGTTCGCCTCGACGAGTCGATCGACGCACCAGCCGTAGAGGTCGGCCAGGTTGTCCGCGATGGCTCCGCCTCGCTGGCGGTCGAGGCACAGGCGCAGTTCGTCGAGGATGGCCTGACTGCGCACGAGCGCCGTGTGTGCCACCTCGTGGTTCTCGTCCTCGTTCCCGTCCAGCACCTCGACGGCGCGTTCGATGCGCTGGATCGCACCGTCGTACATCATGAGCACCAGCTGTTCCGGGGTCGCCGTCTGGGTCGCCGTCTGCTGGTAGTGCGCGTGCGCGAGCACCGTCATCAGCGTCCCCTCCCCAGCTGGGCGTTCAGTCCCGCCAGTTGCTGGTCGAGCCACTGGCTCTGCTCCTGCATCCGGCCCAGGGCGGTCTCGAGCGTGAGGAACTGGCGACGGATCGTCGCCTCTCGGGTCTCGAGTCGGCGCTCGAACACCTCGATGCGGTCGTCGAAGATCCGCATCCGTCCCTCGAGCGACTGTCGTGCCCGCGAGATCGTGCCGTTGACGCCCTCGGCGCGTGCCACCTCGGCGGCGACGTTGCCGACCACGCCACGCGACCACGTGACGGTGAACGGACCGGGAGCCCCGGTGACCGACACCGACAGCCCGGCGGCGTCCCCGGCGACCGCCCGCAACAGCGAGCCCGTGCCCGTCGCGGCCTGCCCGTCGATCGTCCCGGCGACGTCGACCCCGGTGACCATGCCGGTCGCCAGTCCGAACGCCTCGCCGGAGGCGACGACCTCGCCCTGGTCGTCGAGTTCCTCGACCGCGAAACCGTGTGCCGAACCAACCCTCGTGTCGGACAGGGTGAGCCGATCGCCGTCGACACCGACCTTCAGGGTCGACACGCCGAGGTCGTCGAGCTGCTGCTGCAGTGCGGATGCGGCCTGCTGTGCGGTCTGGTGCTGGTCGGTCAGGGTCAGCAGATGGGTGGAGCCCGCCGCCGTGGTGACGCGGATGGTGGTGTCGACGGAGGGCGCCACGTGATCATGCGAGGAGACGACCGTCGCTGCGCTCGCGGGCTCGGTGACCTCCACGGCGTAGGTGCCCGGCTGGGTCGCGCTGGTGACACTGGCGAACGTGGCGGCCTCGTCGGTGGTCGACCCGGTGCGGGCGAACAGGCGCGTGACCCCGTCGAAGTCGCCTTCGAGGGCGGCGCGCAGCACCGACTCGTCGAGTTCCACCCGGCCGTCGCGCGTGAGCTCGATGCCGGCGCTGCTGGCCAGCGACGCAGCACCGGACAGTCCTCCGACGGGCGCGGTGAGGGCGCTGCGCAGCGACATGGCGAGGCTCGTCGCCGCGGCCTGGCCCTGCAGCGGACCCGCCTCGCGCGTCTCCGGGTCGTAGTCGGTCAGGTCGTCGATCGTCTCGAGGATGCCGTTGAGGGAGGTGACGAAGTCCCGGATGCCCTCGATGGCCTGCTCGACGTCGCGCGAGGTGCGCACCGTGACCGACGTGGGTGGGAAGTCGACGAGTTCGATCACCGCGCCCTCGAGCAGGTCGGTGATCGTGTTCGACGAGCGGGTGACCTGCACGCCACCGACCATGAGCACGGCGTCCTCGGCCTGCTGGGTCTCGGTGAACGAGGACGTCCACCCGCCGGGTTCGACGTTGGTCGACACCGTGAACGCGTGGTCCGTTCCGGTGTCGGTGGCCTCGAGCACGAGCCGGTACGTGCCGGGGGCGACCTGCAGAGCACGGGCGCCGACGCCGACGTCGGCGTTGTTCACTGCGGCGACGAGGTCCGCCAGCGTCGCCTCGGGCGCGAGCCCCGCGGTCAGGTCGTGCGCCTCTCCGCCGATCGTGACGGTCAGCGTGCGGTCGCCGACGAGGTCGGACAGCGAATCGAACGTGTCCCCGGAGGCGTGCTGGTTGCGTGCGGCGAGGTTGGACACCGTGAAGGTGATCTGGCCGTCGGCTGGCACGCCCGAGGAGGTGACCTTCACGGCGTCGGGGTTCGACGACGTGACGTTGCTCATCTGCTCGAAGTGGTGTGGCCGCGACACACGGTCGATGGCGGAGCGCAGCGAGGACAGCTTCGTGTTGAGCGACCCCCACGCCTGGCGTGTCGTGTCGAGCTGGAGACGCTGCTGCTCCATGCGTGCGATCGGCTGTCGTTCGATCGCCAGGAGCTGGTCGATGATCTCGTGGGTGTCGAGACCGGAGGCGATGCCTCCGATGGAGAACAGTCCCTGACTGCTCATGGTGGTCCCTCCGAGGTGTGCGGTGGCGTCCCGCGG
>JBJHCV010000004.1:0-74882 GCA_050486225.1 Nitriliruptoraceae bacterium | reverse complement strand
GCCGGGGTCGGCCGCGCTCTCTTCCACTATCCGCCTTTCGTTTTGGTGGGTTCCCGCGGGTGGGGGGGGGGGGCGCCGCCGGGGGGGGGCGGCCCCCCCCCCACGGCCGGTCCTACTGGAGGAGCGCCAGCACGGACTGGGGGACCAGGTTCGCCTGCGCGAGCATGGCCGTCCCGGCCTGGGAGAGGATCTGGCTCCGGGTGAACTCGACCATCTCCAGGGCCATGTCGGTGTCGCGGATCCGCGACTCGGCAGCGGAGAGGTTCTCCACGGCCACCGACAGGTTCCGGATCGTCGACTCCATCCGGTTCTGGAACGCACCGAGCTCGGCCCGGTTGGCCGACACGCTCGAGATCGCGTCGTCGATCGCCGCGATGGCATCGTTGACGCCCGCCTCGGTGAGCACGTCGATCGCGTCCACGTTCAGCGAGGTCGCGGAGACCTCGTTGATCGACACGTTCACGACCTGACCGGCGTTCGCACCGACCTGGAACACCGCGCCTTCGCCGGGGGCCGTCGCAACGTCGACGGTGAACGCCTCTGTTGCGGTCGGACCCTCGATGGTCACGAGGCCATCGGTGAGGTCGACGGAGACACTGAAGTCGTCCCAGCCTGCGAGACCGTCCTCCTCGTGCAGTCGGGCGAGCTCGTTGTTGACCGCCTGAGCGATGTCACTGGCCGACGCGTTGCGTGCGACCTCGACGGAGAACTCGGCACCGTCGTGTCCGAACGTCAGAGAGACACGACCGCTGTAGTCGCCGATCTCCTCTGCGTCGAGCTGAGTCCCGACCGCGTCCCACAGGTCCGCGACGTTGAGTTCCACCACGTCGTCGGTGCCGGCGTCGATCGACCCGTCGGCCTGGGTGATCAGGTCCACGGGGTCCCCGCCGGTGCCGGAGAACCGGCCGTCGAGGATCTTCTGGGTCCCGAACTGGGTCTGGTCCGCGATGCGGTCCAGTTCCGCGACGAGCTGCTCGATCTCGTCCTGATTCGCCTGCAGGGCCACCTGGTCGTTGGTCCCGAGGTTGCCGGACTGCACCGCGAGGTCACGCATCCGCTGCAGCAGCGAGTGCACCTCGGTCTGCGCGCCCTCCGCCGTCTGCACGAGGCTGATGGCGTCCTGCGCGTTGCGGGTCGCGACGCGCAGACCACCGATCTGGGAGCGCAGGTTCTCGCTGTTCACGAGTCCCGACGCGTCGTCGGCGGCACGGTTGATGCGGAACCCGGACGACAGCTTCTCGAGCGAACCGGTCAGCTGACTCTGGGTCTGGTTCAGGTTGCGGTACGCGTTGAACGCCGCAATGTTCTGGTTGATGCGCATGGGGGAGACCTCCGTGTCGTAGCCCCTTGCTCACCGACGGTTGTCGGCCCGCACCCCGTCGGCCGCCACGTGCAGTGCTCAAGCACTTGCGGAGAGGTCCGTCACGGAGACGGTGGAGGGCCGCGGTGTCGTCGGACGCGCGCACGCCCGGGGCGAAGGTGCCGGGAGCGGGCCGCTCAGGAGGGTTCGGCGATCCAGCGGTAGCCGGCGCGTGGTTCGGTGGCGATGTACCGGGGTTCGGCCGAGTCGTCGCCGAGCCGTGCCCGCAGATGGCCCAGGTGGACACGCAGCGAGGTGCGCATCTCGTCGCCGTAGGCCTCGCCCCACACGGCGGTGATGATCTGGCCGTGGGTGAGGATCATGCCCGGGTTGCCCGCGAGCAGTTCCAGCAGACGCCACTGGATCGGCGACAGTTGCACCGCACTGCCTGCGACCGTGAGGTTGCGGGCCATCAGGTCCATCGTGACGTCGCCGTACTGCAGGACCGGTCCCCGGTGCGGGCCGTTCTCCGAGCGACGGAGTGCGGCGTCGATGCGGGCACTGAGTTCGGCGAGGGCGAACGGTTTGCCGACGTAGTCGTCGGCGCCTGCGTCGAGCGCCGCGACCTTGGCGTTCACCGACGTCTCGCCCGACAGCATGATGATCGGCATCTCACTCCAGGTGCGCACCCGACGGACGAACTCGACGCCGTTGACGTCGGGCAGTCGCAGGTCGACCAGTGCGACGTCGGGGCGACCGGTCACCGCGACGTCGAGCCCTTCCCGTCCGGTGCGTGCGGTCAGCACGTCGTGATCGAGGTGCGACAGGGCCCGCTCGAGGGCGACGAGCATCTGCGGTTCGTCGTCGACGACGAGCACGGTTGCCATGCCAGTGCGCCTCGTTGGTCGGGGAGTGGTGCGGATGTGCCGACCGGCCACGTTAGGCCATCACTGCGGGGTGATCGATCGCGCCGTCACCCCGCACCGGTCCGTGGGTCACGCCACGATGCGGCGGATCGCGTCCGGTGTGCGTGAGATCTGCTGGTAGCGCACGACGTCGCCCGTCCTCGGGGCGACCAGCATCTGACCGTCGCCCGCGTAGATGGCGATGTGGTTGGGCCTGCTGCCCGACCCTCGCCAGAACACCAGGTCGCCCGCCCGGGCCTGGCCGAGTCCGGCGACCGCAGTGCCCTGGCGCGACTGGTCGATGCTCACCCGCGGGAGCGAGACCCCCAGGTCCGCATACACCTGCTGGACGAATCCAGAACAGTCGAATCCCGTGGCCGGGTCCGTGCCGCCCCACAGGTACGGGACCCCGAGGTAGCGCTCACCGGCGGTGAGCACCGCGGCACCCACCGGGTCCGCGACGCTCGACGGGCGTGTTCCCGCCGAGCCCCAGGGGTCGGCCGTGGCCGTGGCGAGTGGCGACGACCCCTGGCCCACGCCCGGGGTCGCGCCCAGCGCCGCACGTGACGTCGACCCGTCACCGACACGGGTCATGGCCGGACTGGTCGAGGGATCGCTCGGGGCGGACTGGGCGTAGTGGTCGAGCATGTGGCCGAGGCCGACCGACGGCAGCAGTCGCGGGTCGACGCCTCGCAGGACCTCGGCGAAGCCGGGCGCAGCGGTGGTGGGGTCACGCCCGACAGCCGCCCCGGGGCCCTGGGTTGACGTGGCGAGGTCTGACGCGGACACCGCGATGGCCGGGCTCGGCAACGGCGACCTCCCGGTGGCTGGCGACCGTGTCTGGTGGCGCGTGGGAACCTCCTGTCGGCCGGATGCCACGCCCGTGCAGTACTCGCGCGCTGGTCAGGGTCCGGTGCGCGCAGGGCGCTCGTCGAGGTCGGTGGTGGCCCGCGGTCGCGTGGAGTCCTTGAGCCAACCGCCGAAGGGCCGACCACAGCGACATGGATGACCATGCCCTTCTCGAACAGCTCTCCCACCGCCTGTGGGACGAGCGCCACGTGGTCACCCAGCTGCTGTACCGCCTGACGCTGACGAGGCTCCAGCTGGGAGCAGACGCGACCGAGGACGTGGCCAGCACCCTGCACGAGGTCAACGAGGTCATCGCGACCCTGCGCGAGCACGAGGACCGACGGCAGGAGGCGCTCGAGGCACTGGCGGACGCATGGGGGGTCGAGGCCGACGAACTGTCGCTCACCGAACTCGCTCGGCGGTCCCCGTCCCCGTTCGACACCACGTTCCGAGATCACGCCGCGACGTTCGCCTCGCTGGCAGGCGAGATCGATCAGGTCGCGGCGGACAACCGTTCGATGGCGCGCAACCGACTCGACGACGTCGCGAGCGCCCTCGAACTCCTCAGCGGCGTGGAGCACGTCGCGACGCCCACCTACGACGCATCCGGCAGGGTCGGCGCCACGGCGCCCGGACCACGTGGCCGAGTGCGGGAGGTGCTCTGACCCATGTCGATCGTCGGCCTGTACAGCGGTCTGTCGGGGGTTCGGGCGGCCCAGACGGCCATCGACGTGGCCAGCCACAACGTCGCCAACGCCAACACCCCCGGCTACACGCGCCAGCGGGTCGAACTCGTGGCACAACCGAGCCATGCCGGCTCTCACGGCCGCGTCGGGTCGGGCGTCGACGTGGCTGCACTCAACCGCCTGCGTGACGACGCCCTCGACGCGCGTTTCCGGTCGTCGGTCGGTGACGAACAGTTCGCGCTCGCGCGTCTCCAGCTGCTCGGTGGGCTCGAGGAGGCCACCGGAGAACCCGACCACGGCATCGGCGTGCACCTGAGCCGCCTGTGGGACGCGACCGAGGACTGGGCCAACGGTCCGTCCGATCCCGTGACGCGGACCCAGGTCCTCCACGAGCTCGACGCGCTGGTCAGCCGGGTCGGCTCCATCTCGGGTGCGTGGGACACCGCCGAACAGCAGGCCGCCGAGCGCGTGGACGCGGTCGTCGACCAGGTGAACCGCACGCTGCAGGACCTGGACGACCTCAATCGGCGCATCGCGAACCTGCACGTGTCCAACGTGGGGTCCGAGGCGTTCGACACCCGCGACCGACTGCTCGACGAGCTCGCCGAACTCGTCGGTGCTCGGTCCGTCGTCGACGAGGACGGCGCGGCCGTGGTCACCATCGGCGGTGAGACGCTGCTGGACGGAGATGGCGTCGGGTCGCTCGTCCTCACGGGACGAGACGTCGACGTGGTCACCGCTGCGGGGGGCACCGTGCAGGACGTCACGGTGCGCGGGCAGGTCGGCGGTCTGCAGTCGTTCCTGCGCGACGACCTGACCGCGGCGCGCGACCGGATGGACTCCTTCGTCGAACGCCTGGTCACCGAGGTCAACACCGTCAACGCGGCCGGGTTCACCGACGACGGCCAGCCCGGCGAACCGCTGCTGGCGCTCGGTGACCCCGGCGAACCCTTCGCCACCCTGCAGCTCGCCGTCGGTCTGGGCGACATCGACCGGCTCGCCGCGGCCGGATCCGTCGACGGGTCCGGTGCCGTGAGCCCCCACGACGGCCAGAACGCACAGCGCCTGTCGTCGCTCGCGCACTCCTCGTTCGTGGATCCCGGGGCGGCCGGCCTCGACACGCGCCACGCCGACACGGTCGTCGGACTCGCCGCGGAGGTGCACACGGCGCGTCGCGAGGCGGACCTGATGCGCGGGCTGGCCACCGGGGCGGCCATCTCGCGGGCATCGGAGCACGGCGTGAGCATCGACGAGGAGATGGTGGACCTCGTGCGCTACCAGCGGGCACTCGAGGCTGCGAGCCGGGTGATGACCACGGTGGACGAGGCCCTCGACGTGCTCATCAACCGCACTGGGGTGGTCGGACGATGACGACACCCGACACCCGACCACGTGACGGAAGGGGGACGCCGTGCGCGTGACGAGCGAGACGACGGTCCTGCGGTCCCTCGACCGCCTGCAGGCGCGCATGCATGCCTTCGACCGCGCCCAGACCCGACTCGGCACGGGCCGCAACGTCCAGCGTCCCTCGGACGACCCTGCGGCCACTCGTCGCACCATGTCGCTGCGCAGTTCCATGCGCGCCCAGCAGCAGCAGCTGCGCAACGCCGCAGACGGCATGAGCTGGCTCGACACCGCAGACCAGCAGCTGCAGGCCGCCATGACCCGTATGCAGCGGGCCCGGGAACTCGCCGTACGAGGCGCGTCGACGTCAGAGCCGGGTGAACGCGCCGCCCTGGCCCACGAGGTGCGCACGATTCGTGACGAGATCGTCGCGATCGCCAACACCCAGCACATGGGGCGACCGCTGTTCGGGGGGTTCGCCGACGGTGTCGCGGTCGCCGACGACGGCGGCGGCTGGACGGCGCAGGGCGCGGGCGACGAGATCATGCGCCGGGTCGGAGACGACGAGCTCGTGCGGGTCAACGTGACCGCCGCGGAGTGGCTCGGGTTCACCGCGGGTGACGACCTGCTCACCCGACTCGACGGGCTGGCCGTCGCGCTCGAGTCCGGTGGCAGCTCGGCCATCAGCGGTCAGCTGGCAGACCTGGACACGGCGATGTCGAGGATCGGCGACGGTCTGGCCGTGGTCGGGGCGTCGGCAAGTCGCATCGAGTCTGCGCAGGCGCGTACCCAGCAGACCGTGGACATCCTGCGTGCGCAGCTCAGCGAGGTCGAGGACGTCGACCTCGCCGAGGGCATCATGGAACTCCAGACCCAGCAGGTGGCCTACGAGGCCACCCTGCAGGCGCTCTCCCGCGCCCTGCCGCCGACGCTGGCCGCCTTCCTGCGCTGACCGCCCCACGGGTCCACGGAACCCGCTGGGCCCGTCGCTACGCTCCAGACCACCGCCGAGGAAGATGTGGACGTGACGGACACGACCGACGCAGCCGTGCTCGCCTTCGACGGTGGCATTCCCGGACTCGATCAGGGGACCCGCTTCTCGCTCGTCGATCTCACCGAGGACGGGATGTTCCAGGAGCTCGTGTGCGTCGACGCGCCCGAGGTCGCACTGGTCGTGGCGTCCCCCTGGCTGTTCTTCCCGGACTATGCCCCGGATCTTCCGGATGCCGACACGCAGGGACTGGGCATCTCCACCCCCGAGGACGTGGCGCTGTTCTGTTCGGTGATCGTCGACGGCGACCACCTCGCCATGAACCTGCGCGCCCCGTTCGTCGCGAACGCACACACCCACGTCGCACGCCAGGTCGTGCTCGACGCGGACGAGCCGTTGCGTGCGCCCCTGCTCGAGGACGACGGGGTCACCGGCGCCTCGACCGGACGGGGTTGACGTGCTGATCCTGTCCCGCAGGCCCGGCGAGTCCATCGTCATCGGCAACGAGGTCGTGGTCACCGTGCTCGAGGTGCGTGGCGACCAGATCCGGGTCGGCGTCGACGCGCCGCGTCACGTCCAGGTGCACCGTGAAGAGGTGTTCCGGCAGATCGAGGCCGAGAACGCCGAGGCCGCTCGATGGGCCGGCCGGACCCGTCAGCTCGTCGCGCGCATGCCACGGGCCGCCCAGGGGGCGACGGCGGAGTTCGACGCGACGCCGGTGTCCGACGAGGACCAGACCGAGCGCTGACCTCGACGTCGGGCCGAGCGGTCGTGACGTCGACCCGAGCGTTCCCGCGGGTCGTTCAGACCCCCGCCGTGAGCGCGTGACTCGCCTCGAGCCGAGCGCGAGTTCCACGTGCTGCCGTGCCGAGCACGTGGCGCGCCCGATCCCGGGTGCGTTCGACGTCGTCCATCGCCGTGGCCAGTTCGTCGACGGCATGAGCCAGTGCGCCGTCGCGGCCGTCGAGTTCGCTGACCACCTCGCCGGCAGGAGCGTCGGGCTCGAAGCCCGCGGTCACCAGCGCCACCGTGCGGGAGAGCTCCAGCGCCTCCAGGTTGTCGGCAGCCGCATCGAGATCGTCGACGGCGAACCCGAGGAAGCGGTCGAAGCCCGCCGCGACCACCAGTTCCAGGGCCCGCATGCGCATGGCCAGGACTCGTGCGGCATCCGCCTCACGTCGGATCAGCTGGACGAACTCGTCGGTCACGGGTGGCCTCCTGCGATGCCTGTCGGCCGGTCCATGCGCCGCTCAAGCAGGGCGCAGGAACGTGAAGGACGTCGTCCGGAATCGTAAAGGAAGGGTGAAGAACCCTGAAGTTCACCCGTCCAGGTGCCGTTCACGTGAGTGCAGGACCGTCTGAACGGACAGTGTCCACCTCCGGTCACGGACGACCAGTGGTTGCACCCGAAGACGTCGACGACCGACGCGAGGCGTCCAGGAGCAGACCGTGGGGATCACGAAGCACACACCGGGGGAGGCCATCGATCGAGGCCTCGCTGACGATGGTGACGTCGGTGCCATCGACGTGGCACGACTCGACCGCAACACCCTCGTCGAGGCTCACCTCCACCTCGTCGACCACGTCGTCAACCAGGTCGCGATGCGCTTCCCGCGTCACGTCGACCGGGAGGAGCTCCGAGCGGCAGGAGCCGCTGGGCTCGTGGACGCCGCCCACCGCTTCGACCCGTCCGCTGAGGTTCCGTTCGCGCGCTACGCGAGCATCCGGATCCGGGGTGCGGTGATCGATGCGTCCAGGACCAGGGACTGGGCGACGCGGCGGATGCGACGCGACCTGCGCATGATCGAGGCTGCGCGACACCGGCTGCAGGAACGCCTGCACCGGGTGCCGGCCGATGCGGAGATCGCTCGTGAGGTCGGCATGGACGAGGCCCACGTGCGTCGCCAGCAGGCGGCACAGCTCACCTCGACGCTGCTGACCCTCGACCGGCCCGTGGGCACGGACGGCAACGACGGGCCGCCGCTCGCCGACCAGGTGGTGGAGGAGCACGTCGAGTGGCTGCCCGAGACCGCGGTGGAACGCAGTGAGCTCGTCGGGACCCTGCACCATGCGGTCGCGAGCCTTCCGGACGAACTGCGCCGTGTGCTCACGGCACACCACTTCGAGGGACGCCTCCTGCGCGACATCGCCGACGAGTTCGGGGTGACCGAGGCGCGCGCCTCCCAGCTGCGCCACGAGGCGCTTCGCGCGCTGCAGGCGTACTTCGCCACGCTGTTCGACGACGTCGCCCCGGTGCCCGACGACGCCCCCGGCAAGCGGCGCCGCGCGAGCTACGTCGCGCAGGCTCGGGCGACGGACAGCTGGCGAGATCGCATCGACGGGGATCGTGTCCGCGCCGCATACGCCTCCAGCGAGGCGTGGGCAGGATGAGCACGGCACCGCTCGAGGGCGGCGACCGTGGCGCGTCAGGCGCTCCGGGACTCGGACTCAGGCTCCGATGTGTCGAACTCGACGACATCGCCAGGCGTCGCCTCGAGGCCATCGGCGCCGTGCTGGTGGACGACGGGGACCACGAGGTCGACGCGATCCTGGTCTCCACACGTACTCCTCCCGGCGACGTCGTGGCCCTGATCGATGACGCGGAGGGCGGCCCTCCCGTCGTCGTGTTGGCACACACGGGAGGGGAGCACGTCGCCGCTGATCTGGTCCGTGCAGGTGCCCACTCGATCGTGGGGGAGGGAAACGAGGAGGCGCTCGCCGGACTGGTCGACCCGGACCACGCGTCCTCGGCACTCCTCGCGTCGTTCGAGCGGCGCTTCGCACTCGGACCGGGTGTGCTGGCAGAGGGCTCGGACCTCCACACGGGGTTGCCCGACAACCGTTCGTTCGAACGGCGCCTCGCCTCACTGATCGACGCCGGGACCTCCGTGCGCATCGCGCGGGTCGCCGTGCTGTCCGACCGGTGGACGACGCCGTCGCCCGACATCGTCGTGTCGGTGCAGCGACGCCGACTCGCGTCGGCCCTCGCGCACGTGTGCGGGGCCGCCGGCGCAGAGCTGTACTCGACAGGTTTCGGTGAGTTCGCGGTGCTCGCGGAGAACATGGGCGCGCCCCTGATGGATCGACTGGCGCTGCGCATCGTCGGCACCGCCGCGACCTGCCGGGACCGCGGACTTCCGCTGCGGGCGGTCGTCGGGCATGCGGGGTCGGACCTTGGCGGTGACGGTGACAACCTGGTCAACCTCGCCCGACGCGCCGTGGAGGCCGCAGCGGTCGGGACCACCCGTGACGTGATCGACGCGAGCGAGATCAGCGGTGACCTGTCGGTGACGACCGAACTCGAGGCGATCGTCCGACTGCTCGACGAGGTCGAGCCGACGCTGCCCCAGGGGCGTGGCCACGGTGAACGTGTGGGACGCATGGCCGCAGAACTGGCCCGGGTCCACGGCGTGTCGCCAGCCATGCTGTCGCGCATCCAGCTCGCGGGACACCTCCACGACGTCGGTCGGTCGGGCGTGCCCGTGGACGCCGTCGACTTCCCGGAGCGCGGCGAGCGCATGCTGCAGCTCACGGCGGGGTCCGCCGTCGCACAGACGGTGCGCTCCCAGGTGGAGCGTTGGGACGGCACAGGACGTCCGGACGGGCTCGCCCGCGAAGAGATCGTGGAGTCTGCGCGGATCCTCGCCGTGGCCCATGCCATCGACGACGTGCTGTGCGTGTCGGAGGCGACGTCTGGCCAGCTGGCCGTGCGGTTGCGGGAACGGGCCGGTCACGAACTGGATCCCACACTGGTGGGGGTGGCCCTGTCTCACCTCACCCTGCTGCTCTCCGTGCGGGGCTGAGGCCGACGAGCGCTCACCCGCGCATCCCCTCTGCATCCCCGGGAGCCGACGTGGCCTCCGCTAACGTCGGGCACTGGCACGGCACGGCACTCGCCGGGGTCGTGCAGGCCGTCGCGAGGGGCCCCGTGGACGTCAGCGCAACCGTCGAACCGGATCCTGCCGAGTCCGCAGACGCGCGGGTCGTGCGGGTCGAGGACGGCGTCGTGGAGTGGCGATGCCTCGAGTGTTCGGGGTGGCAACCGCTCACGGACGACGAGTGCGAGGCCTGCGGGACGCCCCGACGCGCGTTCGCGCGTGCCGTCGGACGGTTCCCCACGCCGGACGGGCTCCCTCGACGACCCGGATGGCCACGTCGACTGCTCGCGATCGTGGTCGCACTGGTGGTACCGGGCGGGGGGTACGTGGTGGCCGGGCGGGTCGCGCCGGGCCTGTTGCGTGTACTGGTCGTCGCCCTGTGGGCCGGTGCAGCGGTTCACGCGCTCGGCCGGGTGGGATGGGACCTCACGCGTCCCACGGTCGTGACGTGGTCGCAGGTTCCTCTGGTCGTGGTCGTGCTGGGCGTCGGGATCACGTTCACGTGGCTGTCGAGCGTCGTCGACACGATGACGATGACCGGAGTGCGCCGGAGTGAGGTGATCGGCTCGCGTGCGTTCGTGTGGGTGGTGTTCGTCGTGACCCTCGCGCTCGTCGGAGCCACCCTGGTCGATGTCGGCATCGTCGATCCACCGCTGGGGTGGACGTGAGCGCCGTCGCAGTCGGGATCGACATCGGAGGCACCCACCTGCGCGTCGGGGAGGTGTCGGCCGACGGCAGGCTCGATGTCGTGCTGCGCCGCGACACTCCCCGAACAGGCGGCGACGACCTCGTCGACGTGCTGGTCGCGCAACTCGCCGACCTCGAGGTCGGCCTGCCGGTCGGGGTCGGGGCGGCAGGAATGGTCGTGGACGGCGTGCTGAGGTACTCACCGAACCTGCCCTACGCCGACCTCGACGTCGCCGGTCGACTTCGTCGCGCGACGGGTCGAGCGGTGACGGTCGTCAACGACGCGACCGCTGCGGCCTTCGGGGAGCACCGGGCAGGTGTCGCTCGCGGTGTCGACGACGTCCTGATGTTCACCCTTGGAACCGGCGTCGGCGGTGGCGTCGTGGTCGGCGGTGAGCCGCTGGTGGGCGCGCACGGACTGGCAGCCGAGGTGGGCCACGTCGAGGTGGATGCCCACGGTCGGACGTGCGCCTGCGGACTCGTCGGGTGCCTGGAGACCCACGCTGCGGCGACCGCCATCGAACGACTCCACGTACGACGCTGCGCGGAACACGACGGCCGCCCGCTCACGGCGTCCGAGGTGGCGCTCGCGGCGCGCGAGGGAGACGTGGTGGCCCGCCAGGTCGTCGAAGAGGCTGCCCGGCGACTCGGTCGCGCGGCAGCGACACTCGTGACCGTGCTCGACCCCGGGATGATCGTCCTCGGGGGAGGAGCCGGGCCAGCGCTGGCTCCGCTGATGGCGCCGGTCGTCACCGATCAGTTGCACGCGCACGTGTTCGGTGCGCGACACCGTAGGCTGCCCGACGTGCACCCCGCCGCCCTCGGTGACGACGCCGGGATCGTCGGTGCCGCGCTCCTCGCGGCCCACGGCGCGGCCCGACTGCGCCCGCCATCCCGACCCGACCAGTGAGGCCGGCCCGCCGATGACCAGTGCCAGCCACCGACGACTCGTGGTCCACAACGTGGGCGGTCACGGGGATCCGACGGCGATCCGTGACGTGCTCACGGCCCTCGAACCCGACGTCGTGTGCCTGCTCGGCGCGCCCAGTCCGCGACGGCTGCGCGGCATCCTGCGAGACACCGGTCTGGTCGTGTGTGTCCAGGGCGGGCAACGCGGAGACTCGAGCGCGATCCTCGCGCGCGCAGGAACCCTCGTGCGGTCCACGGATCGCCTGCGGCTGCAGGCGCCTCGTCGCGTGCCCGATCGCGAGGCGGTGCGCGCCATCCTGAGTCTCGGCGGAACGAGCATCGCTGCGGTGGCCGTGCAGTTCGGGTTCCGACCCGACGTCCGAGCGGCCCACCTCGCCACGCTTCGAACGTGGCTCGCGTCGGTCTCTCCTCCCACGGTCATCGGAGCGTTCGTCAGCGAACCTCCGCAGGGCGCCGTTGCACGCACCCTGGCCTCCGACCACCAGGACGCCTTCGCCGTCGCCGGAACCGGGATCGGGGACACCTACCCGTCCGACGAGCCCGTCTCGCGCCGTGACTTCGCGTTCGTCGACCGGCGGCTGACGATCGCGCGGTGCGTGGTCGACAGCGGACCGCGGGTACCGGCTGCGAGCAGGCACCGTCCCGTGGTCGTGGACCTCGACCTTCACGGCGACCCGGGTGTTGCGGGTGACTGAGCCCCCGGATCGCGGCGCACCACGTCGCAGGGCCGAGACGTTCGGCGACCGCCTGGCGGCGACTCGCCGGTTCACGTTGGGGGTTCCTCGGGGGTTCACGATCACGGCCGACGGTTCACGGGTGCGGTTCCTGCGGTCGACGACGGGGCGTGATCCGGTCCACGCGCTGTGGGAGCTCGACCTCACGGACCCGTCGTCGCCGGTCGAACGGTGCCTGATCGACCCGCGGGATCTCGAGGGTGTCGTCGACGGCGACGAGACCCCCGAGGAACGCGCTCGGCGCGAACGTGCCCGCGATTCGGGGTCGGGGGTCACCACCTACGCGACCGACGTCGCCGGGCGACTCGTCGCACTGGTCGTGGGTGGTCGGCTGATCACCCTCGACACCAGGTCCGGATCCCTCGTCGAGCATCCGCAGGCCGCGGGTGCGTTCGACCCGCGGCCGTCTCCCGACGGCAGCAGGGTCGCCTACGCGGCGCAGGGAGCGGTGCACGTCCTCGACGTGCCCTCGGGTGCCAGTGGACCGGGGGCGACTCGAACCGTGATCTCCGAGGAAGGCGTCCGATGGGGAGTCGCGGAGTTCGTGGCCGCCGAGGAGATGGGCAGGTCCCGAGGATTCTGGTGGAGTGGTGACGGTGAGCGACTGGCCGTCACCCGGGTCGACGAGCGCGACGTCGACGAGTGGTTCATCACGGACCCTGCCCAGCCGTGGGCACCGGCGAAGCCGCACCGCTATCCCGCGGCGGGTCGCGTCAACGCCGACGTGCGGCTGGCGGTCCTGTCCGTCGACGGGGCACACCGCGTCGACGTCGAGTGGGACCGCCTGACCCATCCCTACCTGACGCGGGTGTCGTGGGACGTCGACCCGGACGGGGACGACCGGCTCGTCCTGCAGGTCCAGTCCCGTGACCAGCGGTCGGTGGTCGTGCTTCGCGCCGACCCCGCTCGGGGTACCACCGTGCCTATCCGGCAGGTCGGGGACGACGGCCATGCACTCGAACTGGTCGCGGGCAGCCCGGCATGGTGCGGCAGGGACCTCGTCACGGTCGAGGACGTGGCCGACCACGGTCGGGGAGGCAGCCGTGCGCTGCTGGTCGCTGGAGAGGTGGTGACCCCGGCACGACTGCAGGTACGCGGCATCGTCGGTTCCGACGACCGGTCCGTCACCTTCACCGGGTCCGACCGCGATCCGACCAGTGTCCACGTGTGGCGCTGGGATCGCGATCGGGGGCTGGACCGCCTGACAGGGGCAGGCCCCGCCGTCCACGGTGCAACCGTCGGATCGCGCCTGACCGTGCTGACCCGGGTCGACCGTCACCGTGCGGTGCCACACGTCACCGTGGTGGGTGCTGCTCGCCCGGTCGACGTCGAGGTCGTCGCGGAGGACCCGGCACTCGAACTTCGTGTCGAGTGGCTGACCCTGACCGGACGTCGACTGCGTGCGGCCCTGCTGCTGCCGGAGGGCGCCGACGGACCGCTGCCCGTGGTGCTCGACCCGTACGGTGGGCCCCACGCACAACGAGTGCTGTCGAGTGCCGCGGCGATGCTGTCGTCACAGTGGCTGGCGGACCAGGGATTCGCTGTACTGGTCGTGGATGGCCGCGGGACGCCCGGACGCGGACCCGCGTGGGAGCGCGCGGTCCACGGAGACCTTGCCGGGCCCGTGCTCGCCGACCAGCTCGCGGCACTCCGTGCAGCGGCTCGACACGACGACCGACTCGACCTCGACCGTGTCGGGATCCGCGGGTGGTCGTTCGGCGGGTACCTCGCCGCGCTCGCGGCGCTGCGAGCCCCACGTGTCATCCGTGCGGCGATCGTGGGAGCGCCGGTGGCGGACTGGCGGCTGTACGACACCCACTACACGGAGCGCTACCTGGGCGATCCGGCCGAGGCCAGGGAGGCGTACGACGCCTCGAGCCTCGTCGACGACGCCGGGAGGCTCACTCGCACGGGGCGTCGTCGCGGCCAGGGACCCGAACTGCTGGTGATCCACGGCCTGTCCGACGACAACGTGGTCGCCGCCCACAGTCTGCGACTCTCGGGGGCGCTTCTCGCCGAGGGGTGGCGGCACCAGTTCGTCCCGCTACCCGGGATCACCCACATGACTCCGCAACCCGAGGTGGCACGGCGGCTGCAGGACCTGCAGGTCGACTTCCTGAGGCGGACCCTGCACGCCTGAGGAGTCGGGGCGCCCGGTCGGGGTCAGGGCTGGTCGCCGTCGCGGGGCTGGCGGCCCAGCACGTAGATGATGCCGGCGACCGTGAAGATGATGACGGGGAGCCGAAGGGGCGGAACCGCGGCAGCGATCATCATGCCCACGATGAGGATGCCCAGCGGCCGCGCGAGCGAGTTGAGCCGTTCGGAGGTGAGACGTCCCGTCGACTGGTCGTCCTCTCGGCGGGAGGGGCGGCGTATCGGGGTGGGGGCTGCGGAGCGGGCGGCTCGCGCGATCGCGTCCATGTTCTGCACCAGGGTCTGGTGCGCGCGATCGGCCTCGTCGTCCGGAACGGTCACCACGACCCCGTGGCGGGTGCGGCGGCCCCTCGGGTTCAGGCCGGCGTTCGCCAGGGCCTCGAAGAGCACGGTCGCCTGCTCGGGAGGCCAGGTCCCCAGGTCCTCGGCCACGTCAACTCCGTGCTCACTCGACGGCCACCAGCGTCCGACGTAGGCTATCCGGGGGGCCAGGATGTCGGAGACGCGCGTGCGTGCGCGAAGGACGTGATCGTGCCCGGAATGCAGGATGCCCCGCGCCTCTACCGCGTGTTGCGTCGCAGCGTGCCACCACTGGCGGACCGATGGTTCCCCTTGACGGTCGAGGGTGTCGAGAACGTTCCCGACTCGCAACCCGCGATCCTTGCCTGCAATCACCTGTCGTTCGTCGACTCCGTGGTGCTGCCGCTGCACATCCGTCGGCCCGTGTACTTCCTCGGCAAGGCGGACTACTGGGACTCGTGGCGGACTCGCTGGTTCGTGCGGGCCACCGGGGTGGTGCCCGTCCACCGCGACGGGGGAGAACGCGGGGCAGGCAGCCTGCGCACCGGTGTCGAACTGTTGGCTCGCGGGGAACTCCTCGGCATCTACCCGGAGGGCACGCGCAGCCCGGACGGACGCCTGTACCGGGGCAAGACGGGTCCCGTACGGATCGCGCTGGAGGCCGGGGTGCCGATCATCCCCTGTGCCGTGCTCGGATCCAGGGAGGCACTGCCTCCGGGGCGACGTGTCCCACGCCGTCGACCCATCACCGTGCGCTACGGGCAGCCGCTGGATCTGTCGCGGTATCGCGACCGACGCGACGAACCGTTCGCCCTGCGTTCTGCCACCGACGAACTCATGTACGAGATCATGCGTCTGTCCGGGCAGGAGTACGTCGACGAGTACGCCGCCGCGGTCAGGTCCGGCGGGCACGCGACGTCAGCGGAGCGCCGGGTCGACGGGGTCGAGGACGTGCCGTCCGGAGATGACCGCACGTCGGGTGGAGACACCGGTCGTCGTCGGGCGTCCTGACCGGGCTCGCCGTCAGGCCCGTGGGTCCCGACCCGAGTCGCTCGACGGTTCGAGATCGATCGCCGCGGAGTTGATGCAGTAACGCAGGCCCGTGGGTTGGTCCGGCGCATCGTCGAACACGTGACCGAGGTGCCCGCCGCACGTCGCGCAGCGGACCTCGACGCGCCGAAGTCCGAGTGCGTGGTCGTCGTGCTCGGTGACCGCCTCCACGGATGCCGGGGCGTGGAAGCTCGGCCAGCCGCAGTGCGCATCGAACTTTGTGGCGGACTCGAAGAGGACGGTTCGGCAACCCGCACACCGGTAGACGCCCGGTGTCGTCGTGTCCCAGTACGCGCCCGTGAAGGGCCGTTCGGTGCCTGCGCGCCGCAGCACGTGGAACTGCTCCGGAGTCAGGCGCTCGCGCCACTCGTCGTCCGACGCGGGCAGTCGGGGGAGCGCGTCGCCGTCGCTGGTCATGCGGTGCGCACCAGTCGGGGTGCCCCCGTCGACCGACGAACCACCAGTTGCGGGGTCAGGCGGATCCCGACGGCTGGAGTGTCTGGTCGAGCAAGCGCGTCGAGCACGAGTTCTGCCGCACGGACCCCCACCTCGTACAGAGGGATGTGGACGGTCGTCAGGGGTGGGTCCAGTCGGTCCGTGTAGGGCATGTCGTCGTACCCGACGACCGACACGTCATCGGGAACGTGCAGACCGCGTGCGGCCGCGGCGTCGTAGCACCCGAGCGCGAGCAGGTCGCTGGCCGTGATGACGGCGGTGAACTCGCGTCCCGACGCGAGCAGCCGCGTGAACGCGTCGGCGCCGTGCTGACTGGAGAACCAGGTGGACGTCTCGACCAGATCGGGTTCGAGTCCCAGCGTCTTCATCCAGGTCACGAATGCCTGGCGGCGGTTCAGGCCCGTCGAGACCGAGTCGGGACCGCAGATCAGGGCGATGCGTTCGTGTCCCAGGTCTGCGAGGTGACGCACCGCGAGCCCCATGCCCACGTGGTCGTCGCCCGCGACCGAGGGAAGCGTCGCGTCGTCGAGCGTGCGGTTGACGAGCACCACCGGGTAGGTGGCGTCGCGCAGGAACGCCGGCAGGCCGGTCTCGCGGTTCGCCGTGGCCATGACCAGACCGTCGATGCGCCGGCGGACCATCACCTCGAGGATGTGGTGTTCCTTGTCGGCGTCGTTGTCGGTGTTGGCCAACAGCAGCGTGTACCCGGCCTCTGCCAGCCGGTCCTCGATGCCACGCACGATCGGTGGGAACAGGGGATTGGTGAGATCGGGAACCAGCATCCCGATCGTCATGGTCTCGTTGACCTTGAGGCTGCGGGCCAACGCGTTGGGCTGGTAGCCGAGTTCGCTGGCGACGGCGAGCACGCGCGCGACGGTGTCGCGGTTGACCATCGCCCGGGTCTGGGCGTTGAGTGCCCGCGATGCGGTGGAGGGGTGGACACTGGCGGCCTCGGCGACCTCACGAAGCGTGATCTGTCGCTTCAACGAGTCACCCCTCGTCCACCGTGAACGGCCGACGGGCGAACGACCGTTGCGTGGTCGCTCGCCCGTCGGTCAACTGCATGGATCGTACTAGGCGGTGCGGTGGAGTCGCGTGAGGACGAACTCCTTGTGACCCAGCGCCTCGGCGCAGGTCAGGCGTCCGTTCGCCACCCGGACGACCTCCTCGGTCAGCGCGGTCGCTGCCTGGTCGAGGTCCTGCTCCAGGGTGATCGTCCCCGACACGTCGACGTCGATGTGTTCGGACATCGTGCGCACCGTGTTCGGGTTCGCCGTGAGCTTCAGCACCGGGATGATCGGGTTGCCGATGATGTTGCCCTGCCCGGTCGTGAACAGGTGCAGGACCGCGCCGCCGGCGGCGAACAGGGTCACCGACTCGGCAGCAGCCGAGGAGGTGTCCATGAAGTACAGCCCGGGACCGCGGTCGGGAGCCTCGGCCATCTCCAGCACACCGTGGACACGCATGTCCCCGATCTTCTGGATGTTGCCGAGCGCCTTCTCCTCGATCGTCGACAGACCACCGGCGATGTTGCCCTCGGTCGGTTGCGAACCGAGCAGGTCCGCCTCCTGGTCGAGGATCACCTGCTGGTGCTCGTCGAACAGGCGCTGGAACTTCGCCCGCTGCTCCGGGTCGTCGCAGCGTTCGGCGACGATGTGCTCGCCACCGGTGAGCTCCGAGGTCTCCCCGAAGAAGTAGGTGCCGCCGTCCTCGACCAGCCACTCGCCGAAACGCCCGACCGTCGGGTTGGAACCCAGGCCAGAGGTCGTGTCCGACTCGCCACACTTGGTGCTGATGACGATGTCTGCGAGCGAGAACTCCTCGCGCTGCAGTTCGGCGGCGTCACGCACCAGCTGCTGGGCGGCTCGCGATGCCTTCTCGATCGTCTTCAGGTCACCCGTTCCCTCGATGTGGAACGACGCGACGGGCTTGCCGCTGGCGGCGATGCCGTCCGCCACTCGCTTGGTCCAGTTCGGCTCGATGCCGATGACGACCGCGGCGGCGACGTTGGCGTTGACGCCGGTCCCGATCAGCGTGCGGAAGTGCAGGTCCAGGTCGGGCCCGAACTGCAGGCGCCCATAGGGGTGCGGCAGCGCCATCGCGTGCGGGATGACGTTCGCCACGGCCTCGGCGGCCGCGTTGGAGATGTCATCGACCGGCAGGATGATGACGTGGTTGCGGACACCGATCGCACCGTTCTCGCGTCGGTATCCATGGATCTTCGAGTCTCGGATCAGGCCCACCGCTGTCCCTTCAGGTTGTGAACGTGTACGTGCTCGCCGGGTTCGATGTCCTGCTTCGCGACACCGATCTCCTCGCCGTACTCGACGATGACGTCACCAGCCTTGAGTGCGGTGACCGCGATCTTGTGCCCGAGCGGGATGTCGGCCTTCGACACCAGTTCTACGGTGTCCGAGCTGTCACGGAATCGGCCCGTGACCGCCTGTCCGGAGGAGAAGTCCTCCGTGGCGACGCCGACGGCGTCACCAGGCTTGTGGATGAGGAATGTCGCCACGACCACCCTTCTGTTCCTGATTGTGATCTGTCTCGTCGCGCCGCGCGGGTACGCGTACGGACGAACTCGGTGACGCCCGGCGGACCCGTGCACGCGCTCGGCGCGGTCAGGGCGCCCTCAACGAGGCCGGCAGGCATCGCTGGTGACGATAGGTCGCACGCCGAACGAACGCAAACGTTTGGGGCACATGGAGTCCGCACCCGAGCGGGGAATGGGCTTCCGGACGGCGGACGCGCACGACGACGTACTAGCGTGGGCAGTCCCGTGTTGCCACCAGGCAGGAGAACCCGATGAAGAAGGAACCGGTCCAGCCCCCCGACCTCCCGGTCCTGGGCATCTACACGCCTGCGTGGAAGGTCTCGGGCGGGCAGGTGATCCTCTGTTCGGGGCTCGTCGGAGTCGATCAGGACGGAGAGCTCGCGGGAGTGGACGACGCGGCTGCCCAGACACGCCAGGCCCTGCGGAACCTCCAGCTCGTCCTCGAGACGGCCGGGGCGACCATGGATGACGTGGTGGCGCTGCGTGTGTTCTCCACGGACATGGGCAATCGTCAGGCGATCAACTCGGTCCGGCGTGAGTTCTTCAGCGAGCCGTTCCCTGCGAGCACGCACGTGGAGATCTCGCGGCTCGTCGGCGAGGACTGGCTGGTGGAGATCGAGGCGACCGCCGTCATTGGTGAGGCCTGAGTCCCAGCCCTGCTGCGGGTCGTGCGTTCAGGCCGTTGAGTGTGAGTGGCCGTGCGATCCCGCGTAGGGTGTCCCCGGATGAATCGGCATGTCAGGTACACGACCGGGAGACGCACATGAGCATGGAACACCTCACCGAGTCCTCGTCGGGCTTCGAGGTCGTCGGACACCACGACCTCGACGGCTACGGCGACGCGATGCAGGTCATGCGAGAGGGATCGGCCCTCTACATCGGCCACTTCGGGACGAGCGGCATGGGGACGTCCGTCCTGGACGTCAGCGACCCGACCGCGATGAAGATCGTCGATCGGTGGCCGGCGCCGCAGGGCACCCACACTCACAAGGTGCAGGTGGCCGAAGGGCTGCTCGTCACCAACCAGGAGCGCTTCAAGGGGGGAGACCCGTGGGCCGCCGGGTTGGCGGTGTACAGCCTCGAGGACCCGTTCCGCCCGCGCCAGATCGGCTACTGGCGTTCGACCGGCAGCGGAGTGCACCGTCCCATCTGGACCGGCGGCGACTACGCGTACATCTCGGCCATCCCGGAGGGATTCAACGACCGCATCTTCGTGATCATCGACATGCGTGATCCCGAGCACCCGGTCGAGGCCGGGCGTTGGTGGTGGCCCGGCCAGCACGTCGCTGCCGGTGAGGAGCAGACGTGGCCCGACGGCAAGCGCTATGCCGCCCACCACGGCCTGATCGACGGAGACGTGGCGTACGTCGGTTGGGACGACGCCGGAATGGTCATCCTCGACATCAGCGACGTGAGCGCACCGAAGATGATCTCCAACGTCACCTGGCCGGGAGTCGCGGCCAACCACACCTGCATGCCGCTTCCGGGGCGTGGTCTGGTGGTCACCACGGACGAGGAGACCAAGGACGAGATCGCCGAGGGCGAGAAGCGCATGCACGTCGTCGACGTCAGCGACCTCGAGAACCCGAAGGTGGTCGGCCAGTTCCCGTCGCCGGGCGTCGAGGAGTTCGGGAAGAAGGGCCTGCGGTTCGGGCCACACAACTTCCACGAGAACCGTCCCGGGACGTATCGCAGTGAGCGCCTGGTGTTCGCTGCCTACTTCAACGCCGGGATCCGGGCCTACGACCTCGAGGACCCGACGAACCCGGTGGAGATCGGGCACTGGCTGCCGAGTCCGCCTCCTGCGCAGGAGACGCCACAGACCAACGACCTGTTCATCGACCTCGAGTACAACATGTGGGTCGTGGACCGGCGCTCGGGCGGCGTGTACCTGATCCGTCCGCAGGACGAGATGCTCGAACGCATGAAGGCAGCGCAGCTGCAGGACTGATCGTCGTCGGACGACGACGTACTGAGGGCGGCCCGAGGTGGGCCGCCCTCATGCGTGGAGGCCAGTTGTCACAGTGTGCAACTGCCGCTCCTCGCCGCGCCTCCAACACGCCGTCGTGCGTTGACTGCTCTCCTGGCACGGCAGTAGGTTGCGGGCACCCCGCCGACGAGCCGGTGCTCGCGGGACTTCACGGGGCCCGACGTCCAGTGGAGGACAGTCCCATGTCTCATCGAACTCGTGGAGGCCTGCGTCTGCGCAGCGCCACTGCGCTCATCGCGGTCGTGGCCCTCGTGCTCGCCGCCTGTGGTGGCGACGACGCCCCCGCGCCCGCGCCGGAACCGTCGGCCCCGTCCGAGACCCCCGAAGCTCCGGAGCCCGCGGACGACGACCTGGGCCTCCCGGAGGCCGAAGGTCCCCTCGAGATCGGGCGTCCCGGTGGGCCGCGTCCGATCTGGGCATCGCTGCAGTACCACATCGCGCGCGACTTCGGCTACTACTTCAAGTGGGGCGTGGACGTTCGGATCCGCGAGTTCCGTTCCGGTGGCGCCGTCACCCAGGCGACGCACACGGGTGAGCTGGACGGCGGGTACACGGGCAGCGACCCGTTCTTCGCCGCTGTGGCTCGCGGGACCAACGTGGTGGCCATCAAGGGTCAGGACAATGTCGACTGGAACCTCGTCACGAGGGACCCAGACATCCAGTCCTGTGAGGACATGGCAGGTACGACGTCCGGTGCGCAGGCTCCCGGCGACGCCCGGTACGTGGTCCTCCAGCTGCTGCTCGAGAGCTGCGGGCTGACCATCGACCAGGTGGACACGATCGACACCTCCGGCAACCACGTCGGCACCCTCGTGGCAGGTGTGCTCGACACCCACGTCCTGCAGACCGACGAGATCGTGTGGGTGCGTCACCTGACCGGGGACGACTGGAGGGTGCTCGTCCGGCTCATCGACGTCGGTGAACCGCTGCACTACGGCATCTTCGTCGCCAACCGCGACAGCGTGCAGGAGAAGCGTGGAGCGATGGTGCGCATGATGGCTGCGCACATCGAGGCGATTCGCTTCATGCACGACCCGGCGAACCGCGACGAGGTGATCGCCTACATCACGAGCATCGTCGAGCAGGACGACCCGGAACTGGTCGAGGAGATCCTCGAGACGCTGCTCGCGATCCCGCTGTGGCAGCTCGACGACCCGGGCCTCGATCGTCAGACGATCGAGAACTCGATCGCCCAGGGGATCGCCGTGGGCAACATCGAGCAGGCCTGGGACTACGAGGACGGCATCGACCTGAGCATCTGGGAAGAGGCCTTCGCGTTCGTCCAGGCACAGGAGTAGGCAGCATCCGTCCTCGGGTCTCCAGCAGCCACTTCGATCGGCTGCTGGAGCCCCGAGGCGGCGCCGCCCCGGGGCGTCGTGTCGTGGACGCCGGAGTCCGGCCCACGACACGGGTGCCTGTCCCGGTGCGTGCTGACGTTCCATGACCTGATCGGAGCGATGCGGTGACTGCAGACACCTCGACAGCGCGGACTGCGCCACGTCCCGTCGCACGGCGGAACCGCCAGGCCCACCGAATGGGACGTCGACGACTGCACCTCGTGGCAGGCCTGATCGTCGGAGCGACGATCTGGGAACTGCTCGGGCGGTTCGTCCTCGACGAGATCTTCTTCGCGTCGTTCTCCCGCTCCGCGGTCGCGCTGGTCGAGATCACGCGCAGCGGGGTGCTCACGGCGGCCCTCCTCGACTCCCTGCGCCTCTTCGGTGCGGGCTTCGCGATCGCCACGGTGCTCGGCATCGTGCTGGGCGTGCTCGTGGGCCGTGTGTCGTGGCTGAAGGGTGTGGAGCACTACATCACCGTGCTCTACGTGACACCCAACATCGTGATGGTGCCCTTCATCCTCGCGGTGATCGGGTTCGGCTTCTGGCCCAAGACCCTCGTCGTGGTCACGTTCTGCTTCTTCCCGGTCGTGATCAACATGATCGAGGGTGTCCGTGCGATCAACGTCCGCCTGTACGAGGTGGCGATGTCGTTCGGGTCGTCCGAGTTCCAGATCTGGAAGGACGTCGTCATTCCCGCGACGGTCCCCTACGCGATGACGGGCATCCGCCAGGGCATCGCTCGCGGCATGGTCGGGATGATCGCTGCGGAGTTCCTCCTCGATGCTTCCGGTCTTGGCCAGTTGCTGCTCACCTACATGCGCCGCTACCAGATGGAGAACCTGCTCGCCTCCGTGATGGTCGTCGTCGCACTCGGCCTCGTGACGATGGCCATCGGGCGCGTGCTGGAGAATCGATTCGCGGCGTGGCGCAACTGATGCCTCGACGACAGGAGCCCGGCGCAGGTGGGCACGTGACAGAAGGCGGCACATCATGACGGATCGACTCGAAGTGGCTCCTGTGGCCCGTGACGCCGACACGGTGCCCGGCCCGGGCGAGCGTCCACGCGTCGGCCGATCGGCCGGTCGGGTGGGCCTGCGGTTCTGGCGGAGTTCCACCTGGAAGGTCCACCTGGTCACCTTCATCTGTGTGGGCGTGCTGTGGGAGATCGGTGCTGCCCTGTGGGGTCCGCACTACATGGCGACGCCGCGTGGTGTGCTGGCCGTGGCTCCCGGGATCCTGCTCAACGACACCGTCATGTGGGGTCACTTCTTCGACACGCTGTCGGCGGTGATGGTCGGCATGACCGTCGGCTGCACGGTGGGCGTCGTCAGTGGCATGCTGCTCGGTCGCATCCAGTGGCTGGCGGACAGCGTCGGACCGTTCGTCAATGGCCTGTACGCCACGCCGATGCTCGCCGTGCTGCCGATCTTCACCCTGTGGTTCGGGTTCAACGCCCAGACGAGACTCGCACTGATCATCTTCGCGGCGTTCCCACCGATGGCCATCGGTGCGTGGGACGGCAGCCGCTCCGTGTCGAAGAAGTACCTGGAGCCGGCCGCCTCCTTCGGGGCACGTCGGCGCGACGTCTGGTTCGGGATCGCCGCCCCGGCGTCCCTGCCGTATCTGATTGCTGGCTGGCGACTGTCGTCGGGCCGGTGCCTCGTCGCGGCGGTCATCGTCGAGTTCCTGGCCACGGTCCCCGGGATCGGCTACCACATGATGGACCTGACGAGGCTCTTCCGCCTCAACGAGGCCATCGTGAGCGTGTCCCTGCTGACGATCGTGGGACTGGTGCTCACGATCGGGACCGAGCAGTTGGTGCGTCGCCTCTTCCCGTGGTACGGCCACGTGTAGTTCCCGGTGGGTCCGGGCGTCTGACGCCCGCGACGTCGTCGGCAGGTCCCCAGGAGGTCCAGAGGATGAGCACGGTCGAAGGCACGCAGGTCGCCACGGAGCAGGGCAGCATTCGCCTCGAGGGGCTGGCCAAGTACTACGGGGACCTGTGTGTCTTCCGGGACATCGACCTGGAGATCCGCCCCCGCGAGATCGTCTCGATCGTCGGGCCGTCAGGCTGCGGGAAGACGACGCTGCTGCGCTGCATCAACGGGCTGGTGCAGCCGGACGAGGGCGACGTCATCGTCGATGGCGAACCCATCACGGGACCTCGCCAGAGCGTCGCGATGGTGTTCCAGGACTTCGGCCTCTTCCCGTGGAAGACCGTCATGGGAAATGCGGGATATGGGCTCATGGTGCGCGGGAACCCGAAGAGCCGGGTGGAGGCGGCTGCGCAGCGGTTCATCGACATGGTGGGGCTGCGTGGGCGCGAGTCCGCGTATCCCTTCCAGTTGTCGGGGGGCATGCAACAGCGGGTCGGGCTCGCTCGCGCGCTGGCCGTCGAACCGCGCGTCATGCTCATGGACGAGCCCTTCGGCGCCCTCGATGCGCAGACGCGGGAACTCCTGCAGTACGAGATGCTCAACATCTGGGAGGCACACCCGGTCACGATGGTCTTCGTCACCCACTCCATCGAGGAGGCGGTGCTCATGGGTGACCGCATCATCGTGATGATGGGCAGTCCGAGCCGCATCCACGAGATCGTCGACGTGCCGATCCCCAGGCCGCGCGACGCAGAGACCGTTGCCAGTCCGGAGTTCCAGAACCTGCGTCGCCACGTGTGGAACCTGGTGATGGGATCTGACCGCGTCGTTCGGGAGGCGCCGCACGTCGACGAATGACGTGGCGGGTACGTCCGGGACTCACTTCGCGGCACTCACCTCGACGCCCGTGGACCGACGTTGGGGGTGAGTCGTCCGTGCGTCGTCAGGCCAGGGCACCGGCGAAGGCCTCACCACTCCACCTCGCCACGCCGCCGACGAGGGTGAGTTCAGACCTGATGCGGGGGAGTTCGTCGGGTGGGAGGGCGAAGTAGTCCTCCGACAGCACGGACAGGTCCGCGAGCAGGCCCGGTTGGATGCGACCCCGGTCGTGGTCCTCGAACGAGAACCAAGGTCCCTGCGCGCAGGCAAGTTCCAGCGCGGTGTGTCGGTCGAGGACGTTGTCCTCGTCCCAGATGCGCCGACCCGAGAGCGCGTGGCCGGTGACGAGCCACTGGAGGGTCGCGAACGGGTTGTAGTTGGACACGCGGAGCCCGTCAGAACCCACGGCGACAGGGACACCAGCCGCGCGGAGTTCGTGGATCGGCGGCGCGAAGGCGAGGTCGTCCGCGCTCCAGTACTCGAGGGCGTCGTCCCCGGACAGGCGCAGGAGCGCCTCCGTGATCACACCCACACCGAGTTCGCGAAGCACCGGGACGTGGCGCGACGTGAGGCCCGTGCCATGGACGATCGCCCACCGAAGGTCCGCGATGCCATGCTCGGCGTGCGCCTCCTGCCACATGGGCAGCACCGCGTCCAGGGTGTCGGGGCGCATCATGTGCATCTGCACGGTCCAACGTCTGCGCGCGCAGAGGTCGAAGACCCAGCGCAGTCGGTCGCGGTTCTCCGGCGTCAGTTGTGCCGGGCGTCCGAAGTCGTCGTGGGTGGGGTAGAGGATGGTCTCGCCGATGCCGAGGACCCGGAGGAACTCGTCTCCCTGCCGGGCGTGTGAGTAGCGGAGGAATCCGGCGATGTCCTGTTCCTCGTCACCGGCCTTCGAGGTGTGCACGGTGGTGCGCACCCTCAGTGGCAGTCGCCCCTGACGCCACGCCTCGTACACCGCGTCGTACTTGTCCGGGCCCGTGTTCGCTCCACCGCCGTCGATCAGACCCGTCACGCCGAGTGACAGGAACTCCGTGGCGGCGGTCGCGGTCGAGTCGACCTGACCATCGAGGTCGGGGAACGTCAGCTGCGACTGGAGCCAGCGCAGAGACGGCGACGTCCTGACGACCCCGACGGGGTCACCTGACTCGTCGGTGTCGATCGTCGACGGATCGACACCGAACTCGTCCGCCGTCCTCCAGTCGATCAGCTCACGTCCGACGGTGTTCAGCAGACCCCACTCGTACAGGAACTGGACGAGGACCGGATGGTCCGGCGCGACCGCGTCGAGCTCCTCCTGTGTCGGTCCCCGACCCTCGGGGAACTGGCTCGGGTGCCACCCGCCCATGACCCGGATCCACGATCCAGCAGGTGTCGAGCGGGCCCGGTCCGCGATCTGGGCCAGGCCCTGCTCGAGGCTCGTCGTGGTTCCCCAGCGAACCTCGTCCTTCCAGGTGAGACCCGCACGGACGAAGTGCACGTGGGCGTCCACGATGCCGGGGATGACTCGCCGCCCGCCGAGGTCGATCACCTGAGTTGCCGGCCCCACGAACTCCGACGCCGCATCGGAGTCGCCGGTCCACACGACGCGCCCGTGGCGGATGGCGATCGCCGCGACCTCGGGAGGCGTCACGCCATCCGAGGCGAGCGTGGTGATGGCACCGTTGACCAGCACGAGGTCAGGGGCATGCGGGGTGTCCACGAGACCGTCCTGTCGTCACGCGCGAGAGATCACTGCGGGGGGATGGCGACGACCATGTCGATCTCGAGTCGGGCACCCGGGGAGCTCAGGTTGTTGACGCAGATCGTCGTGCTCGCCGGTCGCCAGTCGCCCAGGTACTCACGGACGATGCGGCCCACCACGGGCATCTCACGCATGTCGGTGTGGTACCGCGTCATGCTGACGACGTTCTCCCACGTGGCGCCCTGTGCGTCGAGCGACTCCTTGAGGCTGTTCATCACGAGGTGAGTCTGCTCCTCGATGTCGTTGGGGACCAGGGCCTCCTCCTCGGGGATGTGCGGGTGCTCGTGGTACAGCGGCATCGCCGTCGCGCCCGACACGAAGAGGAGTGTGCACCCGGCCTCCACCCGGACGGCAGGGGGATAGGGCATGGCTGCGTTGGAGTCCTGCGTCTCCACGGCTGTGGGCATCATGAGTCGAGTGACCTCCCGGGTCAGTTGGTGGCCGGGCTGACGGACGTCAGTACCTCGGCGTGGTCCGGCCTCGGGGCGGACCCGGTCGGAACGAACCGGGATCGCTCGTCGGCCACTGCACGCGACGTGCGCCACGGAACCTAACAGCCGGCAGAAATCCCTGTCCACGAGGGTGCTCACCATGTGCACCGAACGTCGTTCGAGCCGGGCAGGGCTGGTCGCTGGCGCCGGGTCTGCCTCTCGCGGCAGTCGCGTGGCAACTAGGGTCGGTGAGGGTCGACGGCAGGGCCCGGCGGAGGTCACCATGACGCACGAGTCGATCGTCACCACGGAACTCGAGCCGGGCATGTCCCGGTCCGTCATCGGCCGGGTTGGTCGGTGGGTGTCCGCGCAGGGCGTGACGGCTCTGGCGGCGCCTGGCGCCGACAGCGGTACGGACGTCGGCCCGTGTGGTGTCGACGACCCCAGGCAGGAGGTGCCTGCGACCGGGCGGGAGACCCAGGCGATCTTCGCCGGGTTGCGCGAGGGACTGGAACGGGTGGGGCTGGACCTGGCCGACGTGGTCAGGGTCGACCAGTACTACCCGAGTGCCAGCGCGGTGCCCGCCCACCAGGCCGCGCGGCGAGGCCTGTTCACGCCTCACGTCCCTCCGAGCACGTCGATCGTCGTGGAGGGCACCATCTCGCCCTCCTGCACCGTCAGTGTCGATGCACTCGCGGTCGACGGGCGACCGGCCCGCCGCCCGATCCTCGACCCGAACTCGCCGGCAAGGGAGGCGTCCGGCTGGGCGCCCGCACTCGAGGTGGACGGGCTGGTGTTCTTCTCCGGTCAACTCCCGCACCGTCCCACCGAGGGCATCGCCGCCGACGCGACCCGCCATCCCCAGCACGCGTGGGGGTTCCACGAACTCCTGCTCCAGACACGACACGTGCTCGCCTACATGCGAGATCTCGCCGAGTCGGCAGGCGTCGCTCCGGACGGGATCGTGGCATCGAGCCTGTTCGTCCGGGACATCGCGGACATGCCCTACGTCAGCGACCTCTGGAACGACCACTTCGGAGGTACGCCACCTGCCCGAACCGTCGTGCCGTGCCTCGAACTCGGACTCCGTCCGGCGCTGATCGAGATCAACATGGTGGGTGTCCAGGACCATGTCGACGTCGAGCGACGCGAGCCTCGCGACGACCACGGACTGTTCCCGGGAGATCCCTCGAGTGTCCGGGCGGGTGACCTGGTGTTCCTGTCGGGAATGCATCCGTGGGGCGGTGCGCGGGTCCCGGCGAGCGTGAGCCGGGCGCGGGCGGACTCCGCACTGCGGTCATCGGCTCGCGAACAGGCGTCCCTCGTCGTCGACCGTGTCGAGGAGGAACTGCAGCGCCACGGACTGGGACTCGAGCACCTGCTGCGGATCGTCCACCACCACACGGATCTCCGTGACCTGCGCGAGGGGCTGCGTGTGTGGAGCGAACGCCTCGACGGACGTCCGGTTCCCCTCAGCGCGATCCAGGTCAGTGCGCCGCTCCCGGTGAGGCACGCGACGCTCATGGTCGACTGCTGGGCAGCGCACGCCTGAGGCTCGTCCCCAGAGCGGTTCGGTCTACGGGGTGGTGAGCTCCGGACCGTCGAGCTCCTCGATGTTCTCCGACAGCTGGGGATGAGCGAAGAAGCACAGCATCTCGAGTTCGCTTCCCGGGTCTGCCAGCGTGGCGTGCGCGACTCCCTGAGGGACGAGGATGGTGTCGCCGGGCCCGACCGGGTGGCGTGTCCCGTCCTGCCAGGCGCTGCCCGTTCCGGACAGGATGTGGACGACCTCCGCGGAGTGGGGGTGGCGATGGGGCCGCCGTACGTCCACGGGCGCGATGCGCACGATGCGAACGCTGACGTCGGCGTCGACGTCGGCGAACGGATCCGCCGAGATGCGACCGGGCAGGTCGGCGAAACGGAGCAGTTCGCGCCTCACGATGTACACGGCTCGGTCCTTCGTCCGTCCTGCAGGTGTCGGTGCACCGACGGCCACGTGCGCGCGCACGTGGCCGTCGGATGTCTGGTGCGGGTCCGGGTCGGTCAGGCCCCGGCGGCCCCGATGACCTCATCGAGTGTCACGGGCGCCCCGTCGCGCGAAGCAGACACGACGCCGGCGTGCACGACCGCCAACGCGTCGAGGGCCTCCTTGCCACCGACCTCGACCTCGGCCTCTCCGCGGATCGCCTTCGCGAACTCCTCGAGCTGCTCCAGGTACATGTCGGTTGGCGGGAGCTCCAGGGGTGTGCGGGATGCCTGGCCCATCTGCTGCGCCAGCAGGGTGCTGTGCTGGTCGGTGACGTCGGAGTCGTCCCAGTAGGTGAAGTCGACGTCGTAGCGCAGGTTGGCCTTCGTGCCCTGAAGATTGATGGAGTACACCGACGCCGACGCCCAGCCCGTGCCCAGGTAGCCCAGAGCACCCGACTCGAACTCGAGGATCGTCATGACGGCATCCGGGACCTCGGCCTTGGTGAACACCCGCTTGGTCACGGTGCGCACCGACGCCACGCGTCCCATCAGGTACTGCAGGTTGTCCGCGTGATGGACGCCGAGCTGGATGAGCGGACCACCCGGGGCCTTGTCCGCGTACCAGCGCCAGTCGTTGGGAGTGAGCTCGAGCGCGCGCTCGTTGGAGAAGTTCGCCTCCGCCATCGACACCCCGCCGATGCTTCCATCGTCGATCCACTGCTTCATGACGCGGGAACCCGACAGTCGCCTGGCGCTGTGGCCGACGGCGAACACCTGACCCGTGTCGCGTGCGGCGTTCGCGATCCTGACGCCGTCGGAGAGGGTCATCGAGATCGGCTTCTCGGTGTACACGGCCTTGCCGGCCTCGAGGCACTGGGTGATGACGGGCAGGTGGGTGTCGTTGGGGGTGGTGACGATGACGCCCTCGACCTCGTCGTCGGCGAGGAGCTCCTCGAGCGTGGCGGCCTGCTTCGGGACGCCGTACTTCGCCTGGAACTCGTTGCGCTTCGTCTCGTCACGAGTGAAGCAGGAGTTGATCTCCACGACCTCGCTGCGCTGCAGTGCGTTGGCGAGGACCTGGGCCCAGCGGCCGAGGCCGACGGATGCGAGTCTGATCTTGTCCGACATGTCTGTGGTTCCTTGTCTGTTCAGTGGGGGTGGTCATCACCGACGTGACGGGATGCGTCGCGCCGGAAGCGTTGGGGTCAGCGGTTCGACTGCACGTCGAGGACCAGTTGCACGCGGTCGAGCGCGGCCTCGGCGACGTCGTCGGCGAAGGTCGCGGCACGCTCTGCGGTCGCCCACGCGGGGTTGCCGAACCAGCCGTCGTTGGCCAGTGCGGTCACATCGGTCACGAAGCCGTAGACCTCGTGGGAACGCCGCATCTCGTCCATCTCGAACGCGCCCTCGGGTCGCGTGGGCTCGGTGACCCGTTCGAACCGGATGAGGTCGGCGTCGTAGGCCATCACCGCGAGGGTCTCGATGCCGCCCCCGTGGGTGAGCTCACCGCCCTCGGGAGTGTAGATGCGCTGGGCGGTGTAGCAGGCCTGTACGGCGACGAACGTCGTGCCGCGGGTGTCCTGGATCTCGGTCGCGACCGAGTTCATCGAGGCGTTGTTGCCCTCGTGCCAGTTGACGAGCACGACCGTCTGGACCCCCATGGACGCGAGTTCGTCGCAGATGTCGTTGAGCAGGGCCTCGAACGTCGATCGTCGCAGGTTGATCGTCCCGGGGTGTCCTGCGTGGATCGGCGTGACGCCGTACGGCCCGAACGGGACGTACAGGGCATCGAGGCGCTCGGCCAGCGCGGCCGCAACCAGTTCGGCCGCGTACGTGTCGGTACCCGACGGCAGGTGCGGGCCGTGCTGCTCGATGCTGCCGAGCGGGATGACCGCGACGGGGTTGTTGGCGATCAGTCGAGCGACGTCCGGTCCGGGCAGGTCGGCGATGTTGCGTGTGCTCATCGTGGGGGTCACCTCTGGGTCGGGTCGACGACGACGTCGACGGGCGGCTCGCCGCGCAACAGGCGAGCGGCCTCGAGCGCGGTCTTGTGGCGCATGTCTCGTTCGGACTCCTCGGAGTACCACGCCATGTGGGGGGTGAACACGACGTGGTCGAGCACGTCGGAGAACGTGCTGACGTCGACGGGTTCCGACTCGTAGACGTCGAGGCAGGCAACGGCGGGGTGTCCCGCCCGCAGGGCCGCGATGAGCGCTGACTGGTCGATGAGGGATCCGCGCGCGGTGTTCACGATCACGCTGCCCTCCTTCATCCGGTCGAGTTCTGCGGCGCCGATGAGCGCGTCGCCACCCGGCAGGTGCAGGCTGACCACATCGCTGCGTTCGAGCAGACGACCGAGGTCGGCCTCGAGCGTCACGCCCTCCTCGGGCTCGTCGACGTACGGGTCGTGCGCGAGCACGTCGAAGCCGAGTGCGCGCAGCTGTCGGGCGGCCATGCGGCCGATGCGGCCGTAGCCGACCACCCCTGCCGTCGACGCAGAGGGCAGGTGCAGGGGACGCAGCTGGGTGAATCCCCACGAGCCGTCGCGTACGTGTCGGTCCGCCTGGGTGAGCCGACGGAAGGCGGCCATCGCCATGGTGACCGCGTGGAAGGCGACCGCCTCGGTGCCGTAGTCGCTCACGCGGGCGACCCACAGGCCGTTGTCGCGCGCCGCGTCCAGGTCGATGCTGTCGACGCCGATGCCGTAGCGCACGATCCCGATCACCTCGAGGTGTTCGAGCACGTGCGCGTCGAAACGCGGCCGCGATCCTGCCAGGACGATGTCGGCGCCGTCACAGACCCGGATGATCTCGTCGGCGTCGCCACCGTCGGACACCCGGAACTCGACGTCGAGAGGCCCGAGGACCTCCTCCTCGATGCTCAGGTCCGTGTAGCGCGTGCCGAGGATCGCTGCGATCCGTTCTGCCATCGTTCACCACCCTCCGGGTCCACGTCGAACCGTAGACCACAAACGTTTGCGATACAACCCGACCCGCAGCGCCGCGCCCGATTCCGGGTGGAGAGGCAGGGAGAGTGATCGAGACGCATCGAAACCGCTGAGCCGGCCGTGGTGCGCCCTGTCGACCGGCCCAGCGGCGTTCATCGGGTCGTCACCGTTCCCTGACACAGGTGTTGACGAGTTCGCCGATGCCCTCGATGGACGTGCGGACGACCTGACCGTCTCGCAGGTACACCTCGGGGTCACGGGCCATGCCCACGCCGCCGGGTGTCCCGGTCGCGATGATGTCGCCGGGTTCGAGGGTGATGATCTCGCTGATGATGGACACCGTGTGTGCGGCGTCGAACACCAGGTCCGAGGTGCGCCCGACCTGCATGACCTCGTCGTCGACCTGCACGCGGACCTCGAGGTCGGCCGCGTGGTCGACCTCGTCAGGAGTCACCAGGAACGGGCCGACCGGCGTCGAGCGCTCGAACGTCTTGCCCGACAGCCACTGCAGGGTGCGCTTCTGGAAGTCGCGGATGCTCACGTCGTTGAGGATCGTGTAGCCACCGATGGCGTCGCGAGCCTGTTCCGGGGTGACGTGGCGAGCCTCACGCGTGATGACCGCGGCGAGTTCTCCCTCCCAGTCGGCCTGTTCGCTGACCTTCGGCAGGACGATGTCGTCGTACGGGCCGATCATCGCGCGGGTGAACTTGGCGAACAGGGTCGGGTGCTTCGGCAGCTGCTGGCCCATCTCCAGGATGTGCGAGGCGTAGTTGAGTCCGACACAGATGATCTTGGGCGGCGCGACGGAGGGCGACGCGAGGTCGGCGTCGGCGAGCGCGATGCGCGTGCCACCGGTTGCGGTCGCTCCGGCGGCTGCGGCAGCAGCCGCGTCGAGATGGTCGACCAGGACGAGTTCGTCGCCCTCGACGACGGCGCCTCGGGTCGTGCCGTCGGTGCGGACGGTTGCGTACTTCATGCGGGTGCCTCTCTGGTGGACGTCGTGTCGGGTGGATGCTGGGTGGGCGGCTGCCTCGTGCCGTGAACGATGCCGGGTCTCACCGGCTCGCCGCAACTCGTTCGGCCACCTCCTCGGGATCGTCTCGGGTCGCGTCGATCGTCAACAGCGCCGGGGGACACGGCGGAGGCGGGTACTTGGCCCCGATGCCCGTGTCGAACACGACGACCTGCTCGTCGCGGCCGATCCATCCCTCGGAGCGTAGTTGCGCGGTCGCGGCGATCGCGGCCGCGGTCTCCGGGCTGACGTAGCCGGCTCCGTGACGGCCCGCGAACTGCTGGGTGTGGTCGATGTCGGCCTCGTCGACGGCGACGGCGGTGCCGCCCGACTCTCGCAGTGCGTCGAGCACGAGCGTGTCGCCGACGGCTGCGGGCACTCGTAGGCCCCCCGCTCGCGTGTGTGCGCCCTCCCAGCGCGTCGCGCGGCGGGCGCCCTCGTCGAATGCGCGAACGATCGGGGCGCATCCCGCCGCCTGGACGCTGACCATGCGGGGGCGCTCGGAGCCGATCATCCCGAGCCGTTCGAGTTCCTCGAAGGCCTTCCACATGCCGACCATCCCGGTGCCGCCACCGGTCGGGTACACGACCACGTCGGGCAGTCGCCAGTCGTAGTGCTGGGCGAGCTCGAGCCCCATCGTCTTCTTGCCCTCGACGCGGTAGGGCTCCTTGAGCGTCGACACGTCGAAGGCTCCGGTGCGCGCGGCGATCGCCGCGGAATAGCGCCCGCAGTCGTCGATGAGACCGTCGACGAGCACGAGGGTCGCGCCGCACACCACGGCCTCGACCTGGTTGGCCATCGGCGCGTCGGTCGGCATCAGGACGGTTGCAGGCACGCCGGCCGCCGCCGCGTACGCCGCCAGTGCACCGGCTGCATTGCCCGCCGACGGTGCGATGAACGCCTCCGCGCCGAGCTCGTGGTTGCGTGAGACCGCCGCGGTCATCCCCCGTGCCTTGAACGAACCCGTCGGGTTGCCGCCCTCGGCCTTCACCCGCAGACCGGGCAGGTCCATCGCGGTGGCCAGGCGCCGGGGGAACACGAGGGGGGTGTCTCCCTCTCCGAGGTCCACGACGTACCCGGGATCCCGCACGGGGAGGATCTCGCGCCAGCGCCACAGCCCCCGGGGTCGCTGCGCGATCGAGGCGCGCGACAGCGTGCGCGCGGCACCGTCGAGGTCGTAGACCGCGAGCAGGGGCCGGTCGTCTGCCGGGTCGAGGCGATGGAGCGCGTCGGCGTCGTACCGCTCGCCAGACTCGGAACCCACCAGGTGCGAGAGGCAGGAGGTCGGCGGTGCGTCGGTCACGTCGATCCCGTCGTGTGGAGGACGATGCAGGCTAGTGGGTACCCACTCCTGCCTCCCGTGCCCCAGGGGCTGGACCGACGACCGGCGACACGGTCACGCCCTCACACCTGGAGATGGCAGGTGAACGCCAGGGGCGTCGTATCCGCCGCGAACAGCGGCGCAGCGACCACCACGCGTTCGTCTCCGGTGGTGCGGCGCACCCCGACACCGTGGACGTCGTTGAGCACGACACCCTCGGCGCCGGTGACCGTGGCCGGTTCCAGACGTGTGACGTGCTCGCCGGTGGCGACGTCGACCACCAGCAGTCCGGGCCGGGACCCCACGGCGACGTGCGGGTCGCCGGACAGCGGGTTGGGGCCCCGCTGGGTGATGTAGGCGAACCGTCCGTCGGGTGAGAAGTCGAGGATGTCGGGAGTGTCTCCGGCGTCGAGCGCGTCGATCACCTCGAATGTGGTCGCGTCGATGACCTGGCCGTCGCCGGTCCCGCGGTTGACCTGCCAGAAGCGGTCACCGTCAGGTGTGAGGCGAATCCCGTGTGCGTCCACGCCTCCCGACGAGGCGGTCTGGAGCCGGTCGAACGACGACGTGTCGAACACGTACCACTCGCCCTCGCCGTCGTCGACGTCGGCACCGAAGGTGCCGGACCAGTTGGCCACGGCCCGCGAGTGGTCCGCGGTGAATCCGATCCCGCAGTTGGCGCGGACCTCGGTCGGGTCCCAGGCGTGGACGACCTCGGCGGTTGTCGGGTCGAACACGAACAGCCCGCCCTGATCGATGCCGGGTCCAAGCGTCACCCACGCTCGCCCCTCGACGTCGTAGTCGTGACACACCGGCGAGTACGACGGCCAGTCGTGACCGGTCCCGGCGAGCAGGTCCTCGACGTCGACGGTCCGTCCGATCGTGAAGGCGGGTACGTCGGCGTCGAGGTCCAGTGGGATCTCCACGAGCTGCCGGGCACCGATCGCCGCCACCCAGACGGCACGGTCGTCCGGGGTGACCGCCGCCATGTGGCTTCCACCTCCCGTGGCCAGCACGGCGACGACGCGGCGTTCGACGGCGTCGATCACGATCGTGGCGGCACCGGCGGTCGCGGCGACGAATGCGTAACGGCCCTGCGAGTCGAAGTCGACCATGTGAGGCACGGTGCGCCCTGCCTCGGGGTCGAATCCCGGCTCGACGGCCCGGAGCGCAGCGGGACTCAGGTCGATGACGGCGACCTGCTCGTGGTCGGCGTCGTACACATGGATGCGGTCGGTTCCCTGGTCGAGGGACCAGACCTCGTGGCTGGTTGGCGCGCTGCCGGTGAGCGCGAAGGTGACGCCTGCGACGAGCACGAGTGCGACGACGAACGCGACAGCGGGCAGGCGGCGAAGTGTGATGGGCATGGCGGGTGCGTCCTCTGGGGTCGGGACGTGGGCAGGTGGGTGCGTGGCAGGTGGCCCGTTGACAGGGTCGACGCTCGTGACGCTACGAAGCCGCCGGAGATCGCCGTGCCCGAGCAGTTCTCACGGTGGGAACCGTGGGTGGCTGCGACCTCGGGGACGGTGTGGTAGGTGGGCCACCGCGGGACTGAAGGTTGGGCCGGGTTCCGGCCGAGGACCCCAAACGTTTGCCGAGCGCCGGGCGGTGTTTGCCGGGGGAGGCGTCGACGGTCTACCGTCAGCCGCGGGCGGGTGTCGACGCGATGGGCGTGACCCCCGCCACCCAAGCGACGTCCGCGCCTCGTTCGGTGCTGGCGTCGCCGTCGACGCTGCGCCGGGAGGACGGGATGGTCGAGGTCGGGACACCACTGCCGATGGTCGCGCCGAGCGACGCCTCGGGAGACAACCAGCCGCGCTGGGCGAAGATCATCGACCAGTCGCGCTGCATCGGATGTCACGCCTGCACCACCGCGTGCAAGTCCGAGAACGAGGTGCCACTGTCGGTGTCGCGCACCTACGTCAAGTCGGTGGACGTGGGCACCTTCCCCAGTGTGCGGCGCAACTTCCAGGTGACGCGCTGCAACCAGTGCGTGGACGCCCCCTGCGTGACCGCCTGCCCCACGAGCGCGATGTTCTCGCGCGACGACGGGATCGTGGACTTCGACAAGCAGGCGTGCATCGGCTGCAAGGCGTGCATCGCCGCCTGCCCGTACGACGCCATCTTCATCAACCCGGAGGACCACTCCGCGGAGAAGTGCAACTTCTGTGCGCACCGTATCGACGTCGGACTCGAACCGGCGTGCTCCGTGGTGTGCCCCGTCGAGGCGATCCTGGTGGGTGACCTCAACGACCCCGACTCCAAGGTCGCCCAGACCGTGGGCCGCGAGTCGGTGCAGGTCCGTCGCCCCGAGAAGGACACGAAGCCCAAGCTGTTCTACCGAGGTGCGCACTCGTCGACGCTCGACCCGCTCGCCGCCCAGCGACCCACGGGCGACATCTTCGCGTGGGCCCAGCAGGTGCCCGAGGACGGCCACCACATGAACGCGGGCGTGCCCGCAGGTACGCGCGGCTCGTCGTCGGCCGCGGCGATCCTCGCGTACGACACGGCGCACAGCATCCCGTGGGACTGGCGGGTCGGCCTGTACACGTGGACGAAGTCGATCTCTGCCGGGCTGTTCGGTGTGCTCGCCGTGCTGGTCCTCGTCGGCGCGCTCGCCGCCGACAGCGCCCTGTGGGCGATCGCCACGCCGGTCGCGGCCGGGGCCCTGCTCGCCGCGACCGCAGCGGTGCTCATCTGGGACCTGGAGCACCCCGGCCGCTTCCTGTTCATCCTGACCCGGCCACAGTGGCGAAGCTGGCTCGTGCGTGGCGGGGTGATCCTCGCGGTGTACGCCCTGGTCCTTGCGGGCCACTTCGTCGCGGGACTGCTCGGCGCCACGACCGCGCTGCGGGTGATCGCGGCGATCGGGATCCCCGCCGCCGTGATGGCCGCGGTGTACACCGCGTTCCTGTTCGCGCAGGCCAAGGCGCGCGACCTGTGGCAGAACCCCCTGCTCGTGCCCCACATGGCCGTGCAGGCCGCCCTTGCCGGTGCCTCCACGGGGATCCTGCTCGCCGTCGTCGTCGAACCCGACGTCGTACCCCTGCTCACGTGGATCGTGGTCGGGGCCGCCGCCACGCATCTGCTGCTGGTGCTCGGTGAACTGACGCTGCCGCATCCGACGGCGCACGCACGGATGGCCGCGCACAACCTCGTGTCGGGACGCCTCGGGCAGTTCTTCTGGGCCTCCATCGGGCTGACCCTCCTGGCTCTGCTCACGCCGGTGGCCCCGGTCGTCGGTGCGCTCGTGGCACTCGGTGGCCTGCTCGCCTTCGAGCACGCCTACGTCCAGGCCGGCCAGTCCGTCCCCCTCGCCTGATCGCCTCGGGCAGATCGCGCACGCACCAGGAGTGAGCCGATGACCAAGCACCTCGACGAACTGGCCGAGCGGGTCAGCGCCGCCCGGCGGGACACCGAGGCACGAGGCGAGACGTTCTACCCGGGACCGTCACGCATCGACCTGGCCCACTTCCCCCCGAAGGAACGCTGGGACGACTGGGTGGAACTCGACAGCCGATCGTGGCCCCGCCGGGTCGAGAAGCACTTCATGCTCGTGCCCACGACCTGCTTCAACTGCGAGTCGGCCTGCGGACTGCTCGCGTACGTCGACCGCGAGTCCCTGCAGGTCCGCAAGTTCGAGGGCAACCCCGAGTCGCCCGGGTCGCGTGGACGCAACTGTGCCAAGGGGCCGGCCGTCATCAACCAGGTCACCGACCCCGACCGCATCCTCCACCCCATGCGACGGGTCGGGGAACGTGGCGCCGGGCAGTGGGAACGGATCGGCTGGGACGACGCCCTCGACACCCTCGCTGCGCGCATCCGCGCCGCGATCGTCGAGGAACGCGCCAACGAGGTCATGTACCACGTCGGTCGGCCCGGCGAGGACGGGTTCACCGAACGGGTGCTCGGTGCCTGGGGGATCGACGGCCACAACTCGCACACCAACGTGTGCTCGTCCGGTGGGCGCGCCGGGTTCCAGTTCTGGATGGGCATCGACCGTCCGAGCCCGGACCACGCCAACGCCGACGTGATCCTGCTCATCTCGTCGCACCTGGAGACCGGGCACTACTTCAACCCGCACGCCCAGCGCATCATCGAGGCCCGCGAGAACGGGGCGAAGGTCATCGTCCTCGACGTCCGCCTGTCGAACACCGCGACGCACGCGTCCCACTGGCTGGCCCCCTACCCGGGCAGTGAACCGGCGATCTGCCTGGCCATCGCGAACCACCTGATCCAGACCGGCCGCTTCGACCGGGAGTTCGTCCGTCGCTGGTGGAACTGGCACGAGTACCTGACGGCAGAGCACCCCGGTGTGGAGCCGACGTTCGAACGCTTCGAGGAGATCCTGCGGACGCTGTACGCCGACTACACGTTCGAGTTCGCCGCGTCCGAGTCCGGGGTCGACGCGGCCGTGATCGCCGAGGTGGCGGAGATCGTCGCCGGGGCGGGCACTCGCCTGTCCACCCACAACTGGCGGTCGGCGGCGGCGGGCAACGAGGGCGGCTGGCAGGTGTCGCGCACCCTGTTCCTGCTCAACGCGCTGATGGGAGCGGTCGCGGTGCCGGGGGCCACCTACCCGAACGCCTGGAACAAGTTCGTCGCGAAGCCGATCCACCTGCCTCCGCACCCGGCCGCGTGGAACGAGCTCACCTACCCGCTCGACTACCCGCTCGCGCAGAACGAGATGAGCTTCCTGCTGCCGCACTTCCTCGACGAGGGACGCGGAGTCATCGACACCTACTTCACCCGGGTCTACAACCCCGTGTGGACGAATCCCGACGGGTTCAGCTGGATCGAGATGCTCACCGACGAGTCGAAGGTCGGCCTGCACGCGGCCCTGACGCCGACGTGGAACGAGACCGCCTACTTCGCCGACCTCGTGCTGCCGATGGGCCTGTCGTCCGAGCGTCACGACATCACCAGCTACGAGCAGTACGACGGGCAGTGGATCAGCTTCCGTCAGCCCGTCCTGCGGGCCGCCCGCGAGCGCCTCGGCGAGACGATCACCGACACCCGTCAGGTCAACCCCGGCGAGGTGTGGGAGGAGAACGAGTTCTGGATCGAGCTGTCCTGGCGCATCGACCCGGACGGGGAACTGGGCATCCGCTCCTACTTCGAGTCCCGCGAGAGGCCGGGCGAGAAGCTCACCCTCGACGAGTACTACGGCTGGATGTTCTCCAACTCGGTCCCCGGCCTTCCCGAACGGGCAGCCCAGGAGGACCTCACGCCGCTGGAGTACATGCGTCGGTACGGGTCCTTCGAGGTCGCGCGGGGAATCGGCCCGCTGCACGAGCAGGTGGTCCCGGCCGCCGAACTTACCTCCGACGTGTCCGTCGACCCGCACGGCCGCGTGTTCTCGCGTGACCCCGCCCCGGAGAAGGTGAACTTCGCGCCCACGGCGGCACCCGACCCCGACGCCGAGGGCCGGCGAGCGGTCGGCGTCGAGATCGATGGCACCGTGCACCGCGGGTTCCCGACCCCGTCGGGCCGCCTCGAGTTCTGGTCGTCGACGCTGGTCGACTGGGGCTGGGGCGAGTACGCCCTGCCGACCTACATCCCGAGCCACGTCCACCCGTCTCGGCTCGACGACGGGCAGGTCCCGCTGATCTCCACGTTCCGACTGCCGACCCAGATCCACACGCGCAGCGCGAACAGCAAGTGGCTGGACGAACTTTCCCACCAGAACCCGCTGTGGATCCACCCGAGCCAGGCCGCGGGCCTGCAGGTCGTCACCGGCGACCTCGTGCGGGTCGAGACGGAACTGGGTCACTTCGTGGTCAAGGCGTGGGTGACCGAGGGCATCCGTCCCGGTGTCGTGGCGTGCAGCCACCACATGGGGCGCTGGCGCCTGAGCGGTCACGAGCACGGCCACCGGCTCAACACCACCACGGTGGCGCTGGACCGCGACGGGTCGCGGTGGGCGTTGCGTCCCGAGCGTGCGCACGGCGCCTTCGACAGCGAGGACCCGGACACGTCGCGGATCTGGTGGGCCGACGTCGGCGTGCACCAGAACATGACGTTCGGCGTGCACCCCGACCCGGTCTCGGGCATGCACTGCTGGCACCAGGCGGTGCGCGTGGTACGGGCCCAGCCCGGTGACCGCGCCGGCGACGTCGTGGTGGACACCGACCGATCGCGCGAGGTCTACCGCGACTGGCTGGCGAGGACGCGCAGTGCGACGGTCGTGTCCCCGAACGCTGAACGGCGTCCACGCTGGCTCATCCGTCCCCTCAAGCCCACGAACGAGGCGTTCGCGATCGACGGGCCCGTCGGCAGGCGGACCGCTGCCGGATCACCTGCCGGTCCGTCGTGAGTCGTGCGGACCTGCTCCGAGCCCTCGGCGGAGTGGTCGTCGAGACCGCCGCGCCGTCCAGCGCGTTGGGCGGGGTGCTCGACCTCGACCCGGTGCCCGCAGGTCACGAGACGACCGAACTGTTCTCCTTCCAGCTGTACCCCTACGGGTCCGTGTACCTGGGCCCCGAGGGCAAGCTCGGAGGCATCGCCCGTGACCGCACGGCCGGCTTCCTGCGTGCGCTCGGCGTCACCCCTCCGCCGGAACCGGACCATCTGACGGTCCTGCTCGACGCGTACTCGCAACTGGTCGACCTCGACGACACGGGCACGGGTCGGGCGCGGCACGCGCGCCGCGCCCTGCTGCACGAACACCTGCTGTCGTGGGCGCCGCGGTTCTGGGCACGGGCCGACGAACTGGCCCCGGACTCGCTGCGACGCTGGGCCGGACTGCTGGCCGAGGTGCTGACCGACGAGGCACAGGTCGTCGGTCCGCCGGACACCCTGCCTGCCCACCTCGCCGAGGCACCCGCGCTCGACGAGGCCGTCGAGCAGGACGTGAGCGTGCTCGTCGACGGGGTGCTGACGCCGGTGCGCAGTGGTCTCGTCCTCGCGCGAGCAGACCTCACGCGAGCGTGCCGCGACGTCGGGGTGGGCCTGCGGATCGGCGAGCGTGCCTACGCCCTGAAGGCCATGCTGGAACAGCAGCCCCACGACGTGCTCGCCTGGCTCGCTGAGGAGGCGCGTCGACAGCGTGACCTGGTGGAGATCGTCGCGGCGTTCGGGGAGACCCCGGCGTTCTGGCTCGATCGACTCGAACGCACCGCGACACGTCTCGACGCGATGGTGCGCGGTGTCGGGACTCCCGCGGTCGGTGTGTCGTGAACCTCGACGTGACCCGCCTCGGTCGGGCCGTCGTGCCCACATGGGTCCTCGACTACGACCGACGCTGGATCGGAAGCGACGTGTCCGCCGGAGTCACCCTCGCGGTGCTCCTCGTGCCGCAGACTCTGGCGTATGCCGCGCTGGCGAACATGCCGCCGATCACCGGTCTGTACGCAGCACTCGTGTCGCTGCTCGTCTACGCGCTCTTCGGGACGAGTTCGACCATGTCCTACGGGCCGTTCGCGCTCATCTCCCTGCTCACGGCCGCGGCGCTCGCCCCGCTCTCGAACCAGGAGACTGCTCACTTCGTCGCCCTCGCGGGCGCCCTGGCGGTCATGGTGGGTGTCGTACACCTGGTGCTCGCAGTGGTGCGCGCCGACGCGGTGATCGCGCTGATCTCCTACCCGGTGATCGTCGGCTACACCGCGGCGGTCGCCGTGATCATCGGTCTCAGTCAGTTCCGGGACCTGACCGGCGTCGACGCGCCGCGCACCGAACGTGTCGTCGACGCGGTCGCCATCGCCGTGCGCCATCTGCCGGACGTGCACCTGCCGACGCTGCTGCTCGGCCTGACGAGTCTGGCGGCGCTCGTGGTCGGTCCTCGAGTCTCCCGACGCCTGCCGATGACCCTGCTGGTGTGCGTGTTCGGCGCCGCGGGCGTCCTGATGTTCCGACTCGACGACGTCGGTGTGCAGGTCGTCGGGGCCGTCCCGGCGGGTCTGCCCCGGTTCCGGATCCCCGACGTGAGCCTCACCGACCTGCGCGCGCTCATCGGCCCAGCGCTCGTCATCGGCCTCATCGCCTACACGAGCAACGTCAGCATCGTGAAGGCCATCGCGGCGCGCAGCCGTGAGAAGGTCGACGGTACGCGCGAACTCGTCGCGTCGGGGCTGTCCAACGTCGGGGCGGGCCTGCTCGGGGGGTTCCCGGTCGCGGCCAGCTTCAGCCGCACGGCGCTCCTGTTCTCGATCGGGGCGCGCAGCCAACTCGCGGGGGTGGTCGCGGCAGGTGGTGTGCTGCTCGTGCTCCTCGTCCTCGCGCGGGCGCTCGAGCCGATCCCGCGCACGGTGCTGGCCGCGATCATCATCGTCGCGATCTCTGGGCTGGTCGACCTGCGCGCGGCGCGGGCAGTGTTCCGACTCGATCGCACGGACGGCACGATCATGGTCACGGCATTCGTCGCGACGCTGCTGTTCGGGGTGCAGATCGGCCTCGCGGTCGGGGTGGGCGTGAACCTGGCCACCCACGTGTCGCGACGGATGCGCCCGACACTCGTCGTGCTCGGCCGGGTGCTCGGCACCAACGTCTACCGCAACGTCCAGCGCTACCCGACGGCATCCCAGCCCCACGACGGCCTGATCCTGCGGCTCGACAGCGCCATGGACTTCCTGTCCGCCGAACACGTGGCGCGTGCCGTCCTCGACCGCATCGCCGGCGCGCCGGATCTGCGTTGGATCATCCTGGACGTCGGGGCCATGACGGGGCTCGACGCCACGGGGATCCGCACGCTCGTCGACCTGAAGCAGGACCTGGCCACGTGGGACGTGGCGCTGCACCTGGTGTCGCTGCGTGGGTCCGAACGGGACCGCATCGAGCGAGCGGGCCTGTGGGCACAGCTGGCGGGCGACTCGTGCCATCCGAACGTCGCGATGGCGCTCGACGCCATCGGTGTCGACCCGCAGGATCCGGTCCGCCGTCCGGATCCGACCGAGCAGCCGCCGGACGTGGTGTTCTGACGATCAGCGACGGATGCCGTCGAGCAGCGCCTGCAGGTTGTCCGACAGGATGAGTCGACGTTCGTCGGCAGTCAGTCCGGGCACCGCGTCGATCGTGGCGATCGGGTCGTCGTCGCCCATCTCGAACGGGTGGTCCGTGCCCAGCACCACCTGGGTCGGGCCGACGGTGTCGATCAGGAACCGGATGGCCTGCGACGAGTGCGTGACCGTGTCGTACAGCATCTCGCGGGCCCACTCGGACGGCGCCCGTGTCAGCCGTTCGCCGGCCACGTGCGGGTTCATCCGGTAGCCGCGGTCGAGTCGGCCCAGCTGGTACGGCAGGAACCCGCCGCCGTGCACCAGCCCGATGCGCAGGTCGGGGTTGCGTTCCAGGACCCCCGACAGCAGCAGGTGGGCGACCGCGACGGTGGACTCGGCAGGGTTGCCGATCATGTTGTTGGTGAACCACCGGCTCACCCCGCGCCCCTTGAGCGAGCGGAACGGGTGCAGCAGCACCAGGCACCGCAGCGAGGCGGCCGCCTCCCAGAAGGGTTCGAGGTCCGGGTCGTCGAGGTCGTCTCCGGCCACCGTGGTGGTGATCTCACAGCCGGGCATCCCCAGGTCCACGACGGCGCGGCGCAGTTCCTCCGCAGCCCGCTCGGGGTGACGCAGGGGGACGTTCGCGAGCCCGAGGAAGCGGCCGGGGTGGTCGGCCATGATCGCCGCCAGGTGGTCGTTGTACCAGCGGCAGTACTCGGTGGCGTCGTCACGCGACAGTTCGTACGCGGCGGTGTCCGCCCACGGCGAGATCCACTGCACGTCGACGCCGGTGCGGTCCATGTGGGCGAGACGTTCATCGACGTCGAGGAACTTCTCGCGCAGCGTCTTGGACGCGACCTCCCCGCCGAACAGGAGATGCTCCGAGCCGTCCTCGCGAACGATCTCCACCCCGTGGCGTGGCCCGTCACGACGGATGTCGTCGACGAGTCCGCGAGGGACGATGTGTGCGTGGACGTCGTGAACGGTCATGGTCGCTCCTGTCGGGCCGTGGCGCACGACCCTAGTCGTACGCCCGTCGGCGCACGGAACGTAGGATCGCTCCACGAACCGACGACTCCACACGACAAGGCTCGGTGCCCATGACCTCGAGGATCGGCGTGCTCACCGGTGGCGGTGACTGTCCGGGGCTCAACGCGGCGATCCGCGCCATCGTGCGCCGCGGCACCCAGTCCGACGTGCACACGTTCGGGTTTCGCGGTGGTTGGCACGGCGTCCTCGACGGGGAGGCCCAACCCCTGACGCTGGCCTCCACCCGTGGGCTGCTCCACCGAGGAGGGACGGTGCTGGGGACCTCGCGGGTCGATCCCTACCGGGAGGACCGGGGGATCGAGCGGATCCACGAGACCCTGCGCACCCACCGCCTCGACGGGCTCGTCGTCATCGGTGGCGAGGGCACCCTGTCTGCGTCACGTCGGCTGTTCGAGGACGAGGGGATCCCGATCGTGGGCATCCCCAAGACGATCGACAACGACGTCGGGGGGACCGAGGCCACGATCGGGTTCGCGACGGCCGTCGACATCGCGACCGAAGCCGTCGATCGCCTCCACTCGACCGCGGAGTCGCACGACCGGGTGCAGGTCCTGGAGGTCATGGGACGACACGCGGGCTGGATCGCGACGTACGCGGGAATGGCCGGAGGTGCCGACGCGATCCTCATCCCCGAGGTGCCGTTCGACATCGACGCCGTGGCGCGGCACCTGCGGCACCGCGCCGCGTCCGGGCGCGACTTCTCGATCGTCGTGGTCGCCGAGGGGGCGACGCCCGCAGAGGGAACCCTGCAGATTCCGGAGGTTCCCGCCGACGAGTTCGGACGACCGCGGCTCGGGGGACTGGCGCACACCATCGCCCACGAGATCGAGGACCGCACCGGGTACGAGGCCCGGGTGACGATCCTGGGGCACGTCCAGCGTGGTGGGACGCCGAGCGCCGTCGACCGGGTGCTGGCCACCCGCATGGGCGTGCGTGCGGCGGCGCTCGCCATCGACGGCGAGTGGGGTCAGATGACCGCCCTGCGCAACGGGGTCGTCGTGCCCGTGCCACTCGCCGAGGCGACCGCTGAACTCAAGACCGTGCCGGAGGCGCTGTACCGCGTCGCGGAGGTGTTCTTCGGATGACGATCGACCTTCGCAGCGACACCGTCACCCGACCGACCGAGGCGATGCGCCGTGCGATGGCGACCGCGGAGGTCGGCGACGACGTCTTCGGTGAGGACCCCACCGTCCGAGCGCTCGAGGAGTCCGTCGCCGAACGGTTCGGCCGCGAGTCGGCGATGTTCGTCGCGTCCGGGACCATGGCGACCCAGGTGCTCCTGCTCACCCTCTGTGCGCGGGGCAGCGAGGTGTTCTGCGAGGCAGGTGCCCACCTCGTCGCCTACGAGGCCGGTGCAGGTGCCGTGCTCGCCAACGTGCAGTTCCGCACCGTCGAGGGTGATCGGGGACGGCTCGATGTCGACCTGGTGGAACCACGCCTGCGCCCGGCGATGTTCCCCTACACCCGGCTCGGAGCGATCTCCGTGGAGGAGACGACCAACCGCGGGGGAGGAGCCGTCCACGGGCTCGACCGACTCCGCGGGCTACGTGACCTCGCCGACCGCCACGGGGTCCCCCTCCACGGCGACGGGGCTCGCCTGTTCAACGCCGTCGTCGCGACCGGACAGGAGCCCGCCGAGTGGGGGCGGGTGTTCAGTGCGTTGAGCGTGTGCCTGTCCAAGGGCCTCGGGGCACCCGTGGGATCGGTCGTCGTCGGCGACGCCGACGTGATCGGCGAGGCGCGCGAGTGGAGACGTCGGCTCGGCGGGGGCATGCGCCAGGCCGGGGTACTCGCCGCGGCGGGCCTGCACGCCCTGGAGCACCACGTCGAACGGTTGGCCGAGGACCACGACAACGCGCGTGGCATCGCCGAACACCTCGCGGAGCGTGTCGCGGGCAGCGTCGACGTCGACGGGGTGGAGACCAACATCGTGTATGTCGACACCGGGTCGGTCCCGGCCACCACGGTGGTGGACCGGTTGGCGTCCGACGGCGTGCGGGTCGGAGCCATGGGTGACCACCTGGTGCGGCTGGTCACCCACCTCGACGTCGACCGTGTCGACGGGATTCGGGCCGCCCGACTGCTCGCCGAGGTGATCGGCCCGGGTCGGTCCCGGTCTGACGCGGTCGGCTGAGCGGCCGGCACGTCCGCAGCAGGCGGGTGGTCGTGCCGGCCGGGGCGTCGTCAGCCGGTGGCGGAACGTCCCCAGGCGCCCTCGCCGGACGCCGGCTCCTCGACGACGAGTTCACGACCGGCAGCCGTCGCGAACCGGTGGACGGTGTCGCGCAGGTTGAGCATGTCGTCGCCGACGAGGGCCTGCGGACCGTCACACAGGGCCGTCTCCGGATGGGGGTGGACGTCGACGATGACCGCGTCGGCTCCGACCGCGATCCCCGCCCGGATCAGGGGCAGCACCAGCTCGCGGCGCCCGCCGGAGTGCGACGGGTCGATGATCACCGGCAGGTGGGTCAGGGACTGGGCAACCGGGACCGCCGACACGTCGAGCGTGTTGCGCGTCGAGGGCTCGTAGGTGCGGATGCCCCGCTCACACAGGACGACCTGGAGGTTCCCGGTCTGCGCGATGTACTCGGCGGCCATGATCCACTCGTCGATCGTCGCCGTCAGACCGCGCTTGAGCAGGACCGGGCGACCCGACATGCCGGCTTCCTTGAGCAGCTGGAAGTTCTGCATGTTGCGGGTGCCGATCTGCAACATGTCGGCCCTGGCCGCGACGGTGTCGACGTCCGCGGGCGTGACCACCTCGGTCACGTAGGGCATCTGCAGTTCCTGGGCCACGTCGTGGAGGATCTCCAGACCTGCCTCGCCGAGGCCCTGGAACGCGTACGGCGACGTGCGGGGCTTGTAGGCGCCACCGCGCAGGATGGTCGCCCCGGCATCGCGTGCCATGCGGCAGGCGTCGCGGGTCTGCTCCTCGCTCTCCACGGCGCACGGGCCCGCGATCAGCGTGAACGTGTCGCGTCCGATCGGCACGTCGCCGACCATGACGGTCGACGGCCGGGGCTGGGCGTCGTTGCTCACCAGCTTGTACGGCTTGCTGACGCGGATGACGTCCTCCACGCCGGGGAAGGCGTGCAGGGGGAGTTCGGCGAACTGCGTGAGGTCGCCGACCAGTCCGATGATCGTCTGGTTCTTGCCGCGAGAGACGAAGGCCTCGCCTCCGACCTCCGCGATGGCCCTGACGACCTTGTCGACGTCCTGATCCTCTGCGGTCGAGCGCATGACCACAACCATCGTGGTGTCCTCTCCTGTCACGTGCCCGCCTCCCAGTTCAGCCCCGGAACCAGTGAACCCCGGGGCGAGCCCCGGGGTTCCGAGCAACTTCGTCGTGTCTCAGTGGCGGTTCACGACGCGCTCGTCCCGGGCCGGGTCCCATAGGGAAACCAGTACCCGTCGACGATGAACGCGCCATGACCTGTCATGCGGGCGAGGGTAGCACCGGCTCGGCGGGGTGCACATCCACGCGTGTCGTGGCCGTCCGCCGCACCAGCACGGGGTTGCGTCGCGGTCGGCACGCACCGGTGCGTCTACCCTGCGTGCCGACGACCAGCGACCATCGAGGGCGGCACCGTGAGTGGTCACGAGGGCGACGAGTCTCCTCGGTCCTCGACCGTGGTGACCGACCGCCTGCCGGCCGTGCGGGTCGACGATCCAACGGGTGCCCGACGGTGCCACCGTTGTGCGACCGAGAACCATCCGGACCGGCTCCTGTGCGAGCGCTGCGGCACCGACCTCGACACCGGTGAGGCCCTCACCCTGCAGGACGAGGCGGCAGGCGCGGCGCACGACGTCGCACCGCGCGCCGGTGACTGGCTGCGCACGTGGTGGGTTCCCCTGGTCGGTGCGCTCGCGGTGACCGTGGTCCTGCTGCTGGGCCTGGCCGTCGCCGGCATCGGCCCGTGGGCTCCCGACCACGGCGACGACCCGGTCGAGTTCGACCCAGAGGACACCGCCGACGCGCGGGTGCTGCTCGACCTGTCCGACGTCGCCGCGGCGACGACGTCCCCGGGCGAGGACGCGCGTGACTTCGTGCCGCAGAACATGGCCGACGACGACCCGTCCACGGCCTGGCGGTCCGACGGGACCACGGTCGGTGAACGCGTGGAGGTCGTCCTCGCAGAACCTGCGTGGGTGGAGATGATCGTCCTGCGCAACGGCGACCAGTTCGATGCACGCGCGTACGAGGACGTCGGCCGACTCCACCGCGCCGTGCTGTCGTTCGACGACGGGTCCGAGTACCTCGTCAACCTCGTGGACCAGGGACGGCATGCCCAGGCCGTGGAGCTGCCGGCCCCGGTGTTCACCCAGTCGGTGCGCCTCGAGGTGCTCGGCGTCTTCGAGGGGACGAAGGGCGGCGTGGCGCTCTCCGACATCGAACTGCGCGGCAGGGCGTTGTCGGGCACGGGTCCGGACGGTCAGCCCTCGTAGGCGTAGAGCACGATCGTGTCACCCTCGCGTCGGACGCTGCCGGGACCCGGATCCTGGTCGAACACCCGTCCGGGGTTGAGGAACGACCCGAGGCCACCCCGCCGTTCGACGTCGACGACGAACCCCAGGCCCTCCAGCTGCCGGGTGGCGTCGTCGACGAGGCTGCCGCGGACGCTGGGCACCTCGACCGGGCGTGGGCCGTCGGACACGACGAGTTCCACCGTGGTGCCGGGTGGCACCTGCGATCCCGCCTCCGGGGACTGCTCGAGCACCGTTCCCTCGGGCGCGGAGGCGTGTCGGCGTTCGACGACCTGGGCATCCAGACCGCGCTCGACCAGTGCGTCCAGCACCCCGGGATGTGACGATCCGACGAGGTCGGGGACCTCCCGCGGGGCGGGCCCGTCGCTCACCAGCAATGTGACCCGAGCGCCCTCGTCCAGGGAACCCGACGCGGGCGCCGTCGCGATGGCCTGCCCCGTTCGCACGTCGTCGTCGTGCTGCCGCACCACCACCACGTCGAAACCGGCCGCGCGGAGGCGCTGCTCGGCGACGGTTCCGTCGAGTCCGGCGACCGGGACGACCTCGATCTGACGCGGCCCGGCAGACACCACGAGGGTGACCGTCGTGCCCCGACGAGCCTCGTCCCCGGGGTCGACGAGCAGCACGTGGCCCTCCGGGACGGACCGGTGGTGGACCGGGTCCTCGGCGACCTCCACCCGGAACCCTGCGTCCCGGAGGGTGTCGGTCGCTGCGGCGAGCTCCGTGCCGACGAGCTGCGGAACCTCGAGCAGCGGTGCGAAGTGTGTGGTCCACAGCTGGTTGCCGAACAGGGCGGCGCCGGCGACGAGGGCGGCCAGCATCACGGCGAGGAGCAGGCCCAGCCCACGGCGACGCCGGGTGACGGGTCGCGGGGAGGTCGTCGACGTCGACCGGTCGATGACCGCCGTTGCATCGGTCTCGCCGGACGGTTCGTGAGGCTCGAGGTGGGTGAGCAGGCGTTCGACCGGCGCGATCTCGTCCACGGCGTTGCGAAGTGCACGTGCAAGGTCCGTCGCGTCCTCGTACCGGTGGTCCGGATCGATCGACGTCGCCCACGCGACGACCTCGTCGAGGGCCGGGTCGAGTCCCTCCACGAACGAGGAGGGCGGAGGTACCGGTCGCTGTGCGTGGGCCATGGCCGTCGACCACGCGGAGTCGCCGGCATGGGGCGGGCGGCCCGTCAGGCACTCGAACAGCACGATGCCCAGCGCGTAGACGTCGGCGCGAGGATCGAGGGGTTGGCCACGAACGGCCTCGGGTGACATGTAGTGCGGGGATCCCACGAGCACGCCGCTGCCGAACGTGACCGAGGCGCTCGCGACGGCGCGTGCGAGCCCGAAGTCGGTGATCCGGACACTGCCGTCGTGGCCGATCAGGATGTTCTCGGGCTTGACGTCCCGGTGGACGAGGCCGCTGCGGTGAGCGGCGGCGATCCCCTCACACACGGGGAGCAGGATGCCGGCGGCCTCCTCGGGCTCGAGCGGACCGAGTTCCTGGAGGAGCTGTCGGAGCGTCGGGCCCTCGACGAGTTCGAGCACCAGCCAGGCGCCGTCGTCGGACTCGCCCCAGTCGTGGACGGCCACGACGTTCGGGTGCGACAGCGCTGCGGCGGCCCGTGCCTCACGTCGGAAGCGTTCCAGGAAGGTGGCGTCGGTCGCGAGGTGCGCGTGGAGGACCTTGACCGCGACCTCACGGTCCAGGGCCTCGTCGTGGGCGCGGTGCACGGTCGCCATGCCCCCACGGCCGAGTTCCGACCGCAGCACGTAACGCCCGCCGATGGTGGCGGGCATGGCAGCGAGGGAGTGCGTGGTCACGCGCGCGATCGTACGGTCTGGGGGTCCCCGTTCCGTGCAGGCGGCACCGGACCGAACGGCCAGTGCGGGCAGCCGAGGTGGGCGCCCATGCCCGGTCATCCGCCTCGGTCCATCCGGTCGATGCGTTCCTGCAGCACCTGATAACGGATCTCGAGGTCCGCGATCTCGGCACGGATCGCCTGCAGTTCGTCACGCAGGTCCGCGAGCGAGTTCCGCAGGTCGGCCTCCACGTCGTCGACCCGTTCGGCGAACCCGAGCCTCGCGTCTCGGTCGAGGTCCATCTCCTCGCGCAGCCCGTCGAGGGTCTCGAGGGCGTCGTCGATGCGCTGCTCGATGGCCTGCAGGTCGGGGAGTTCCACGTCGGGCGCCTGGTCGAGGCGCTGTTCGAGTTCGGCCACCCGTTCGGCGAGCTCCGCCTGTGCGTCGACCGTCGAGGACGGTTCGACGTCGAGGTCGTCCTCCCCGTCGCCCGTGCAACCGAACAGCAGGGATGCGGTCAGTACGATCGGGGCCGCGAATCGCATCGTCATGCGGCCAGCGTACGCAGCGAGAGGCAGGTGCCCGATGACCGATCGTCCCCGGCTCGATGGCGTGACGCCGTCGACCGACGCGTTCGTCGACGGGCTCGAGGCGCTGGGGTTCTCCCGGTCCGGGACGTCGCGCCGTGGGGGTGACGTGTGGGCGGTCGCGTTCAACCGTCACCTGACGTTCCACGTCCACGAGGACGACGGTGACCGGGTCGTGCTCACCTGGGTGTTCGGGCTGGGGGAGTACGTCGAGGAGCGGGGGTGGCGTATGAGCGTCACCGACGTGTCCACGGCGGAGGTCTACCCGCGCTCGGACGTCAGGGTCCCGCGTGACGTGACCCAGGTGCGTGGGGAGATGACCCGCGTGCTCGCGAGCCTGCGCCTCGACCTGGGGGCACCGGACCTGTGAAGGGCGCCCCAGAGGACTCCGCGGACGGGATCGTCGACTTCGGTCGGACGGGTCGACGGATGCGAAGGGTGCTGCTCGTCGCCGGCGTCGGCCTGCTCACGGCGTGGCCGGTCGTCGGCTGGGTGCGCGGCACCGGGCTGTCGATCGCGCTGCTCGGAGAACTGGTCGGTTGGGCCGTGCTGGCCGCCGTCGTCGGCGAGTTCGTCGTCGTCGGGGGCTCGGCGCTGCGAGGGATGCTGCGTGCAGGCGACCGCGGGCACCGACTCGCGGGCGACGACGTGGCGATCATCCCGCCACAGCTGCTCCGTCGTCGGCGCGGAGACTCCGCACCGTCAGAGTGACGAGAGCGCGGCCTCGAGTTCCGCGACGTCGAGCACGTTGTCCCACCGGGCCAGGATCGTGCCGTCGTCGCCGACGAGGAAGACCCACGGCTCGTTGCCGCCGATCTCGGTCTGGATCCATGCCGCTGCGGCGTCGTTGAGTCGACCCTCGTCGAAGTCGTGCCACACCTCGAGGTGCACGAAGTCCGCGCGGTCGCCGTGGCGCTCCGCCAGGTCCGCGACGATCTCGGTGAGTGGACCGCAGAAGCGGCTCACGCAGTAGACGGGTGTGGTGACGGCGACGACGACCGGCCGGCCCCGGTCGAGGGCGTCCGCGATCACCGTGTCGTGCAGGAGGGTGTCGGGGATCGCGGCGTCCTCCCCGCGGGCGCGGGAGTCCACGGCATGCGCGGGCGCGCGGCCCGCCTCGACGTCCGCGAGGGTCAGGTTGCGTTCGCGCGGCGCCGGGTCGCCGACGGCAGGGACCAGCGGCTCCTCGAGGACGGTGAACACCGTCTGGCCCTCCAGTGTCTCCCCGTCGACCTCGGCGGTGACGAGCAGGGCCCAGGTGCCCGGGGTGTCGAGGCTGACCCGTGCGGCGTACACGCCGGATCCCGGCTCGCCCCCGAGCAGGCGCGGGTGGTCCGTGGGCTCGGTCGGCTCCATGCCGGGAACCGCGAGCCACCGTGCGGTCACCACCTGGGGCAGTTCCACCTGGTCGCTCCGGGCAGGGTCCACGTGACCGAGCCGGAACGTCACCTCACCGAACCCGACCAGCGAGCGGTCCGCGGTGAACACGCCGGCCAGCAGGCGCTGGTCGTCTCCGACGTGGACGTCGAAGCTCGCGACGGCGAGCGACAGTTCCGACGCCTCGTCAGGTGTCGGGTCGCTCGTGCCCGCACACGAGGCGAGCAGCATCGACAGGGTCACGGCGAGCGTGACGGCGCGGATCAGGGTCGGGCGTCGGGTCACGCGGACGTCGTTCACGGGCACACCTCCGTCGCCGCTCGAGGGTACGACGCCTCGCCGGTGTCACCTCACGCGCCCGATGTGGCAGCCTGTGCCCATGCCTCGCGTCCTGTTGCCCCTCGTGCTCGTGCTGCTCGTGGCCTGTGGACCCCAGGGTCCGGGCGACGGACCTGACGGGCCACCGCCGATCCGCGTCGCCAGCGGCCCGGATGCAGAGTCGAACCTGCTCGCACACACCGTGGTGGCCCTGCTCGACGCCGAGGACATCGAGGCCGAGGTCGTGCCCTTCGCCGACAGTCGCGACGCACGCCAGGCCCTCGAACTCGGTGCCGTGGACGTGCGCCTGGGATACACGGGCGAGACGTGGCTCGAGTCCATCGGGCGTGCCGATCCGCCGGGTGATCCGCGCGAGAGCTTCCGGGTCGTGCGCGACCACGATGCCGAGCGCTCGATCGTGTGGCTGCCTCCGCGCATCGTCGACGGACTCGACACACCGCCCGCGAACGCGACCTTCGCCTTCGTGGTGCAGGGCCCGCCGTCGATCCACGCAGACCTGCAGACGATGTCGCAACTCGCGTCGCGCCTGTCGGCGCAGCCCGAGGCGCTCGTGTGTGTCGACCAGCAGTTCGCGGCCCGGCCCGATGGCCTGTCCGCCGTGCTGTCCGCCTACAGCGTTCGCAGCGACCGCCCGTTCCTCGCCGCTGACCCGTCCGAGGCGGTGCTCGGTGTCAGCGCGGGCGACTGCATCGCGGGCCTGACCACCGCGACCGATGGCCGGGCGTGGCGCGCCGGTCTGCGGCCGCTGGTCGACGACCTCGAGGTGTTCCCCGCCTTCGTCGTGACCCCGCAGGTGCGGGCGTCCGCACTCGAGCGGCACGATCGGTTGCGATTCGGCCTGTCACCGCTCCCCGGCCACCTGACCGTGCCCATGCTCGGTCGATGGAACGCGCGCGTGGTCGCCGGTGAACCCGTCGAACGGGTCGCGACAGACGCTGCCCGGCAACTGCTGACCGCCGCCGGGCGCGTCACGGACGAGGCCCCGGTGGGGTGACCCGCCCGAGGTTCAGAGCCGACAGGCCAGGATGTCGGTGACGAGGATCCCGCGGGCCCCCATCGCCCACAGTTCGTCCATGATCCGGTGGGCGTCGCGCTGTTCCACCATTGCGCGCACGGCCACCCAGCCCTTGTCGTGCAGCGGACTGACCGTCGGTGACTCGATGCCGGGGGTGAGGGCACAGGCCGGTTCCACCTGCTCCACGCGGATGTCGTACTCGATCATCACGTAGCGCCGCGCGATGATGACCCCGTTGAGTCGTCGGAGCAGCTGGTCGACGCGGTCGTCGGGGTCGGCGCCGTCACGGCGCACCAGGATCGCCTCGGACTCGAGGATCGGGTCGCCGATCACCTCCAGGCCTGCCTGTCGCAGGGTCGTGCCGGTGGACACCACGTCCGCGATGACGTCGGCCACGCCCAGCCGGACCGCGTTCTCGACCGCTCCGTCGAGTTCGATCACCTCTGCGTCGAGTCCGCGCTCGCCGAGGTCGCGACGCACCAGACCGGCGTAGGAGGTCGCGATGCGTCGGCCGGCGAGTTCGTCGACGGTGGCCACCGTGCCCGGGACCGCCGCGTAGCGGAAGGTCGAGCGTCCGAACCCCAGTGCGAGGAGTTCCACCGCGTCGGTGTCCGCGTCGAGCAGGAGGTCGCGGCCCGTGATCCCGACGTCGAGTCGACCGGTGCCCACGTAGGTGGAGATGTCGCGAGGGCGCAGGAAGAAGAACTCGGTGTCGTTGTCGGGGTCGACGAGCACGAGCTCACGTTCGTCGTGACGCTGGCGGTAACCCGCCTCACGGAGCATGGTGCTCGCGGCACCGGACAGCGAGCCCTTGTTCGGAACGGCGACGCGCAACATCATGACCTCTGGGGTGGGACCGTCGGGTGACCCGGTGATCCGGCGTGTCGAGACGGACGAGGTCGTCCACCGCCGGCGGATCACAGGTGAGCGTAGACGTCCTCGAGTTCCAGGCCGCACGCGATCATCATCACCTGGGCGTGGTACAGCAGCTGGGACAGTTCTTCGGCGGCGCGGTCGCGTGACTCGTGCTCGGCAGCCATCCAGGACTCGGCGGCCTCCTCGACGAGCTTCTTGCCGATGGTGTGGACCCCAGCGTCGAGCGCCGCGACCGTCGACGATCCGGCGGGGCGGGTCCGCGCGCGGTCCTGCAGTTCCTCGAACAGTGACTCGAACGTCTTCACGGCGCCCTCGCGGGTCGTCTCGGGTCGGGACCCGCGCAGGCTACGAGATCGCGCCCGCGTGCGTGGCGGCGCGCAGGTCGCTCGTGGCCTAGCCTCGACGCCCACACGCAGGCAGACGAAGACTCGTCACGACAGGAGTGTGAACGTGGACCAGGGCATCGGTGCCGGAGACCAGCCGAGCGAGGAGGAGGTCCGCGCCTACATGGAACAGCTGCGGTCCTCTCCCGTCGACCAGGTGTTGGCGGAGATCTGCTCGGCGCTGCTGAGCGCGGCGCAGGTCAAGCTCGGGCGGCCCGACGGGCGGCTGCTCATCGACGTCGTGGGAGGGATCGCCGAGCAGATGAGGGGTCGGGACCTCGACGAACTGACCTCGCAGGTCGACCAGGCGCTGACCCAGCTGCGACTGGCGCAGGTCGAGGCCGAACGCCAGCAGGCCAGTGATCCGGCGACGGAGGCGGGCCCGACCGGCGAGGTGTCCGAGGACGCGCCAACGCCCTCGGCACCCCCCACCAACGCCGCGCCCCCGTCGGATCCGTCGGCGGGACGTCGTCTGTGGACGCCCGGATCCTGACGCCGGCGCGTGCGTACGTCCGGCACGACCCGGCGGCGGGTGGTAGCCTTGGAAGACGGCCAGCGATGGTCGGCACGACAACCGAAGACGAAGTGGACGCACCCTCGGGTGCGACCCACCCGGAAGGTCGATCCTCGCCGGGTTCGCATCAGGTGACAGGGACCACGTCCGTGTCACGCGATGTCGTACCTGACGGCGGCCGCTTCCGGCCGCCGTTCTGCGTGCGCGACACCCGCGAGGGCCGTCGGTGAGGACGGCGACGCACGACGAGTGATCCCTCGGATCAGGAGGCAGCAGCATCGACGAACAGCAACGGCGACTGAACGCGGACATCAAGGTGCCACGCGTGCGCCTGATCGACGCGGACGGCACCCAGGTCGGCATCGTCCCGCTCGCCCAGGCCCTGCGACGGGCGCGCGAGCAGGACCTCGATCTCGTCGAGGTGGCCAACCAGGCGGACCCGCCGGTCTGTCGGATCATGGACTGGGGCAAGGCCAGGTACGAGCAGGAGCAGAAGGAGAAGGAGGCGCGTCGCCGGCAGAACCAGATCGCCATCAAGGAGATCAAGATGCGCCCCAAGATCTCCGACAACGACTACGGCACCAAGTCGGGTCACGTGCGCAGGTTCCTGAGGGACGGCGCGAAGGTCCGCGCCTCGATCATGTTCCGTGGCCGCGAGATGAGCCACACCGAACTCGGCCTGCGACTGCTCGACCGGCTCGCCGAGGACATGAACGAACTGGCGACCGTGGAGGCGATGCCGAAGGTCGACGGACGCAACATGGTCATGGTGCTCGCACCGATCCGGCCGAAGGCGCCACGGACCGACGAGGTCGCCGACGCCACCGACGTCGCCCCCGACGAGGTCGACGTGCAGCAGGCGCCCTCCGAGGAGCCTGCCGACGAGGCCGTCGAGGCGAACTGACGCACCCGGCCCCGGCCCGACACACGACGACCGTGCGCGCGCACGGTCATGCACCCACGAGGTCACGACATGCCGAAGCAGAAGACCCACAGCGGCACCAAGAAGCGGTTCCGCGTCACCCGCAACGGCAAGGTGATGTCGCGCCAGAAGAACCGCGCACACCTGTTGGAGAAGAAGAGTTCACGACGCAAGCGGCGGTTGTCGGGTGACACCGTGATCGCGCCTGCCGACGCCCGCAAGGTCAAGCGCCTCCTCAACCAGTAGCCAGGCGCGATCTCGAGGCAGCACTCCCGAGGAGGTACGGAGACATGGCAAGAGTCAAGGGTGGCGTGCACGCGAAGAAGAGTCACCGGGCGGTCCTGGACCGCGCGAAGGGCTTCCGCGGTGCTCGCAGTCGCCGGTTCAAGGTGGCCAAGGAGGCCGTCTACCACGCCGAGCGCTACGCGTACCGGGACCGCAGGGCGCGCAAGGGCGACATGCGTCGCCTGTGGATCGCGCGGATCAACGCGGCCGCTCGCCAGGAGGGCCTGTCGTACAGCCGACTGATGCACGGGCTCCGGCTCGCGGAGGTCGAGGTCGACCGCAAGAACCTCGCGGACCTCGCGGTCCACGACGAGGCTGCGTTCCGCGCGCTCGTCGTCGTCGCGCGTGGCGCACTCGACGAGGACGCGGCCTGACCACGAACGGGACCCGGGTTCGGTGACGCGGAACCTCACCTCGACGCGCAACCCGCGCGTCCGCGAGATCGCCGCGTTGGCCCGTGGCCGTGAACGTCGGCAGGTCGGCCTCCACCTCGCCGAGGGGCCGAACGCCGTGACGTCGGCCCTCGAGGCCGGCCTCGTCGAGGAACTCCTGCTCACCGACGAGGCGTGGCTCGACGGATGTCCCCCCGGGTCACTGCGTGACGTGCGCGTCACGCCCGTGTCCCGGGCCGTGCTCGAGCACGTGTGCGACGCGGTGACCCCGCAGGGTGTCGTCGCCGTGGTGCGCACGTCCACCTGTGCGCTCGAGGACCTGCCCGCCGGGGGTGTGATGCTGGTGCTCGATCGGCTCCAGGACCCGGGCAACGTCGGCACCGTGGTGAGAACCGCACACGCCCTGGGGGCGGCTGGCGTCGTCGTGCTCGAGGGTTCCGCGGACCCCCACGGGCCCAAGGCCGTGCGCTCCGCGGCAGGGGCCACCTACCGCGTCGCGGTGACCGACCGCGTCGATGCCGCCCGAGCCGTCGACGTGCTGCGGGGCGGAGGCCGCCACATCGTGACGCTCAGTGCTGCGGGGGCCCGTTCCTTCGCCGACGTGGTGGACCACGACGGCGGGATCGCACTCGTCGTGGGCAGTGAGTCGCACGGGGTCGGCCCGGAGTTCTCCGCCGCCGCGGACCAGTCGGTCGCCATCGGCATGGTCGACGACGCGGAGTCGCTCAACGCGGCGGTCGCCTGCGGGATCGCCCTGCACGTGCTCGCCCCACGATTCGGCGGCGCGAGCGGCGTGCGGCGCCCGGATCGTTAGTCTTGGCCTCCGGGTCACTCGAGGACGGGAGCACGTGGTGTCGGAGATCGAGGAGTTGCAGGCGGCAGGCCTGACCGAGCTCGCCGCCGCTCGGGACCTCGCAGAACTCGACGACGTCCGCGTGCGCTTCACCGGCCGGCGTTCCCGGCTCGCCGCCCTCCAGAAGTCGATGGGTTCACTGTCGACCGAGGAACGCAGGGAACTCGGCCAGCACGTCAACGCCTTCCGCGCGGCGTTCGACGCCGCGCTCGACGAGCACCGTGAACGGCTCTCCGGTGCCGCCCTCGACGAGCGGCTGCGTGCCGAACGCCTCGACCTCACCGCCCCGCCCCGTCGTGTGAGGCCCGGGCGACCGCACCTGCTCACCCAGGTGGAGCAGGAGATCGTCGACGTGTTCACCGGCATGGGCTACCGCGTGGCCGAGGGTCCCGAGGCCGAGTCGGGCACGTTCAACTTCGACCACCTGAACATCGAGCCCGAACATCCGGCCCGGCAGGAGATGGACACCATCTACGTCGACGGGTTCGACGACGTGGTGCTGCGCACGCACACCTCACCCGTGCAGGCCCGCGTCATGACCTCCCAGCAACCACCGATCGCGGTGGTCGTCCCGGGTCGCACCTTCCGGGCCGACACGATCGACGCGACGCACTCGCCGGTGTTCAGCCAGGTGGAGGGACTCCTCGTCGACGAGGGCATCACCATGGCGCACCTGCGCGCCACCCTGCTCTCCTTCGCCCGTGCGATGTTCGGGGCCGACCGGGAGATCCGCCTTCGACCGTCCTTCTTCCCGTTCACCGAACCGAGCTGCGAGGTCGACGTCTCCTACGAGGCGTCGCCGTCGGGCTGGCTGGAGATCCTCGGAGCGGGCATGGTCGACCCCAACGTGTTCGCCGCGTGCGGCATCGACGCGGACCGGTACACCGGCTTCGCCTTCGGGGTCGGCATCGAGCGCGTCGCCATGCTGCGTCACGGGGTTCGCGACATCCGTGAGTTCTTCGACGCGGACGCCCGGTTCGCCGCGAGTTTCTGACCGTCCCGCCCGGCGCGCCGCGCTGCTGGAGGCCCCCGTGAAGCTGCCGTTGTCCTGGCTCACCGCCCACGTCGACCTGGACCTCGACGTCGACGCCCTCGTCCACGTCATGAGCATGCACGGGCTCGAGGTCGAGGAGGTCGCCCGTCCCGGCGCCTCGACCGGAGGGGTGCGGGTCGCCCGGGTGCTCGCCCACCGGCCGCACCCGGACGCCGAACGGCTCCGGGTCGTGCACGTCACCGGCGCCGACGGTGACGGTGAGGTCGAACTCGTGTGTGGCGCCGACAACTTCGACGTCGGTGACCTCGTCCTGCACGCCCCCGTCGGAGCCAGCATCCCGGGGATGACCATGGAGGCCCGCGCGATCCGGGGTGTGGTCTCCAACGGCATGCTGTGCTCGCCGCGGGAACTGCAGCTTGGCGACGACCACACCGGCATCCTCGTACTGACCGAGGACCACCCGCCCGGGACGGACCTGACCGACATCATCCCCATCGGGGAGCCAGTCATCGAGATCGCGGTGCAGGCCGACCGTGGCGACCACCTGGGCATCGTGGGCGTCGCCCGGGACCTGGCGGCGATCCTCGACACGACGTGGCACCTGCCGCAGGCTCCCCGCGGGCCCGGCGAGGCCCTCGTGCCCGTCTCGCTCGACACCGAGCGGTGTGCGCGATTCGCGACGTGGTCGCTCGACGACGTGACCGTCGGACCGTCGCCCCTGTGGATGCGCCAGCGACTCGCACAGTGCGGGATCCGCTCCATCGACGTGGTCGTCGACGTCACCAACCTCGTCATGCTCGAGACCGGGCAACCGCTCCACGCGTTCGACCTCGCGACGTTGCGAGGCCGTGAACTGCGCGTGCGCGAGGCCCGGGCGGGGGAGCTAATCACGACGCTTGACGACGTCGAACGGGATCTCGCCGAGGGAGACGTCGTCATCGAGGACCGCGAACGGCTCGCGAGCCTCGCCGGTGTCATGGGCGGCCGTGACACGGAGGTGTCCGCCGGGACCCGCGAGGTGCTCGTCGAGGCGGCAGTCTGGGACCCGGCGACCATCCGGGCCACGTCGCGTCGCCTCTCGCTCGTGAGCGAGGCGAGCGTTCGCTACGAGCGCCGCGTCGACCCGGCGGGGGCCGAACTGGCCGCGGCTCGTGCCGCTGGACTCCTCGTGGACCTCGCGGGGGCTCGCGCGACGGGAAGTGACGTCGTGGCCCACGATCCCCTTCCGACATGGGCCCGGTCCACCACCGTCGACGTCGACACCGACCGTGTCCGCGCCCTGCTCGGCGTGGAGGAACTCGACGCCCGGACCCAGCAGGTACTGCTCGAGCGCAGCGGATGCGACGTGCAGCCGGGTGACGGTCCGACGGACCTGCGGGTGACCTCACCGACGTGGCGCGGTGACCTGCGGCGCCCGGCGGACCTCGCGGAGGAGGTCATCCGCCTGCACGGGTACGACCGCGTGCCGGCGGTGCTGCCGTCGGTGCGCCAGTCGGGCGGTCTGTCGCCCGCGCAGAGGCTCGAACGCGGGGCGCGTGAGGCTGCGCTCGCCCAGGGGTTCACCGAGGCCGTGATCCGCCCGTTCGTCGGCGACGGCGCGCTGGTCGGTGTGCAGCTGTCGGATGGGCGGGTGCGCCTGGCCAACCCGCTCGCACGGGACGCCGCGGCGATGCGCCCGTCGCTCGTCGAGGGTCTGCTCGGTGCCGTGCGACGCAACGTGGGCCAGGGGCGAGCGGGAACGGCACTGGTGGAGCTCGGACGTGTGTTCCGCCCGGTGGACGACCCGCTCGCAGACGCGCTCGACGCGCTCGGGGCGCCGTGGCGCTGGACCGGACCGGCGGGTGAGCCGCTGCCGGCCCAGCCTCGGGCGATGGGCCTCGTGGCGCAGGGAATCGTGGTCGGTGAACGCTGGCTGGACCCCGGTCGGACGTGGTCGGTGCACGACGTGCTGGCGGTGTTCGACGAGGTCGCCCGTCGTCTGTCGGACCCCGCCAGCCCCGCCCTGCTCGTGCGGGAGCCCGTGGAGCGCGAGGGCTTCCATCCCGGGCGCAGCGTGCGACTGCTCCTCGAGGGCCAGGAGATCGGGTTCGTCGGGCAGCTGCACCCCACCGAGGCGGACACGCGCGACCTGCCCGAGCCGGTGGTCGTGGGCGAACTCGTGACCGAGGCGCTGCTCGCCAGGGTGCCCCCGGAAGGTCACGGCCCGGCGCTCGCCCCGCTGATCGTGCGTCATCCGGCGATGGTCGTCGACGTGGCTCTGGTCGCGGACGACGCGATCGGGTACGACGTGCTCGAACAGGCCGTGGTCGACGGTGCGGGTGCGCTGCTCGATGCCTGCTGGTGGTTCGACGAGTACCGGGGCGAACAGCTGGGCGACGGTCGGCGCAGTGTGGGCATCCGGTTGCGTCTGCAGGATCCGGAGCGGCAGCTCACGGACGAGGACGCGGAGGCGGTCATCGCCGAGGTCGGTCGTCGCGCCGAGGCGGTGGGTGCGAGCCTGAGGCGGTGACGCCATGGACGACGTCCGGATCAACCGGAGGGTCGTGATCCCGGGGTCGGAACTCGTGGTGCGTGCCGTGCGGTCGTCGGGACCGGGCGGCCAGGGCGTGAACACGACCGACAGCCGGGTCGAACTGCGATGGTCGATCCGGGACTCCGCGGCGCTCACCGACACCGAGCGGACGCGACTGCTCGCCCGCCTGGCTCCGCGGCTCACCGGCGACGGTGTCCTGATCCTGCGCGCCGACGAACACCGCTCGCAGCACCGCAACCGGGACGCCGCCAGGGCGCGCCTGCGCGCCATCGTCGGTGAGGCGATCGAGGAGCCGACACGACGACGCGCGACGCGACCCTCGCGGGCCGCACGTCGCCGGCGTCTCGAGTCGAAGCGACGCCGGGGTGAGGTCAAGCGCCTGCGGAAGCGGCCTTCCGACTGACGAGGACCGGCGCTCGCGCGCGGAACCGGTCCGCAGGTTCTTGCGTTCAGATGCAAGATGGTGCAGACTGCGCGCTCCCGTCGACCCTCGCCGGACCGTCCGCGAGAACGGTGAGCACGCCGGGACGAGGCCTCAGGAGGTTCGAAGCGTCATGGTCCACCACGTCGGTGTCGTCGGAGCCTCCGGCTACGGAGGGGTCGAACTGCTGCGCCTGCTCGCCGCACATCCGGGCCTGCAGGTCGCCGTCGTCGCCGCCCACTCCCAGGCGGGGACGGCCGTGCACGACCTGTTCCCCAACCTCGCCGACGCCGGGGTCTTCCGCCCGACCGATGTGGACGAACTGGCGGACCTCGATCTGGTGTTCCTGTCGACACCTCACGGACCCTCGATCGAACTCGGGTCACAGCTCGCCGACCGCGGCGTGCGCACCGTCGACCTGTCCGGAGGATTCCGACTCGATGCCGAGGCATTCGAGCGGTGGTACGGCGACGTGCATCCGCGGCCCGACCTGCTGCCCGACGGAACGTCCGAGCGGCGCGCGGTGTACGGACTCACGGAGTTCGCGCGGACGGCGGTGGCCGGAGCGACGCTCGTCGCGAACCCCGGGTGCTACGTCATCACCACGCTGCTCGGACTCGTGCCGCTCGCCTCGGTGATCGTGCCCGGCAGCGTCGTCGTCGACGGCAAGTCGGGAGTCTCCGGCGCGGGCCGGGCCCTGTCGGATCGCCTGCACTTCTCCAACGTCGACGGCAGCGTCACGGCCTACGGTGCTCCGGACCACCGGCACACGGGTGAGATCGAGCAGCACCTGGACGTGCACGGTCGGGACCTGGGGGCGATCTCGTTCACCCCACACCTCATCCCGATCGCTCGCGGAATGCTCGTCACGGCGTACGGACAACTGGAGCACGGGGTCGACGGCGACGACGTCCAGGACCTGCTGACCGACACCTATCGCGACGAACCCTTCGTCACGGTCCTCGACCCCGGGAGGTTCCCGGTCACCAAGGCCGTGGCGGGGTCGAACGGCTGCCAGTTGTCGGCGTTCGTCGACCCGCGGACGCGGCGTGTCGTCGTCGTGGCGGTGACCGACAACCTCGGCAAGGGTGCGGCGGGTGGCGCGATCCAGAACGCGAACCTGATGCTCGGCCTCGATGAGACGTCCGGACTCAGCGCGATCGGCGTGTACCCGTGATCGCCGGATGGGGTCCCGACGACGCGTCCGGGCTGACCGAGGTCACCGGGGGTGTCACCGCCGCTCGCGGATTCCGGGCAGGCGGGACGACCAGCGGGGTCAAGCCGTCTGGTCGCCCCGACCTCGCGTTGGTCGTGAGCGACGCCGAGGCGGTGGCCGCCGCGATGGTCACGACGAACCGCGTGCAGGCGCCGTCGTGTGCACTCACGCGGCAGCACGCCGCGGACGGGCGGGCGCGCGCGGTGGTCGTCAACTCGGGCAACGCGAACGTGTGCACGCCGACCGCGGCCGCAGACAACGACACGATCGTCGACGCGACGGCTCTCGCGCTCGGTGTCGAGCGCACCGACGTGCTCGTGATGTCGACGGGGGTCATCGGGGTGCCCCTGCCCGTCGATCGGATCGTCGCTGCGCTCCCGGGTCTCGTCGACAGGATCGACGCCGACGGCGGGCCCGATGCCGCCCGCGCGATCCTCACCACCGACACCGTCGACAAGCAGTGCGCGGTGGAGATCGTGGGTCCCGACGGGACACGGCACACCGTCGGGGGGATGGCGAAGGGCGTGGGCATGATCGAGCCCGCGATGGCGACCATGCTCGCGGTGCTCACGACGGACGCCGAACTGACGCCCGACGAGGTCGACACCGTGCTTCGGCGGGCCGTGGACCGGACGTTCAACCGCATCAGCGTCGACGGGGACCGGTCGACCAGCGACACGGCGGTGCTCCTGGCCAACGGCACGGCGGGGCGCCCCGCGGACCTTGACCTGGTCGCCCGCGCCGTCCACCACGTGTGTGCCCGCCTCGCGCACGCCATCGTGCGGGACGGCGAGGGCGCGAGCCGGGTGGCCGCGGTCGCGGTCCGCGGCGCCGACACGGACGACGCCGCGGAACGTCTCGCACGGACGGTCGCCACCTCGCTGCTCGTGCGCGCCGCGGTGCACGGGGCCGACCCGAACTGGGGCCGCATCCTGATGGCGCTCGGCAACGCAGGGGTCGACCTCGAACCCGACCGGGTGCGCGTGGAGTGTGCCGGCACGCTCGTGTGCGACGGGGGTGTCGCCGTGGCGTTCGACCGGGACGCCGTCGCCGCCGCGATGGCCAGCGACGAGGTCCAGATCACCGTCGACGTGGGACCGGGGCCCGGAGCCGCCACCGTGCTCACCTGCGACCTCACCCCCGAGTACGTCCGTTTCAACGCCGAGTACACGACCTGACCCGCACCTGCCCTGCACCCGAGGACGACATGACCCCCTCTGCAACCGATCGACCCGGCTCGTCCCTCGCGGCGTCGGCCGGCCGCCGCGTCGTCACCGCGGACGCCGGCTCGGCCGAACGCGTCGAGGTCGCCCAGTCCAAGGCGGCGGTCCTGCGCGAGGCGCTGCCGTGGATCACCAGGTTCCACGGTGAGACGATCGTCATCAAGTACGGCGGCAACGCGATGGTCGACGACATCCTCAAGAGGTCGTTCGCCGCCGACGTCGCGCTCCTGCACTTCGTCGGTCTGCGGCCCGTCATCGTCCACGGCGGCGGCCCCCAGATCACGGACCTCGCGGACCGGCTCGGCGTCGAGTCGAACTTCGTCGGGGGCCTGCGGGTGACCGACGAGGCGATGATGGACGTCGTCCGGATGGTGCTGCTCGGCAAGGTCAACCCTGAACTCGTCGGCCTCGTGCAGGAGGCCGGGGCTCCCGCGGTGGGTGCCGCGGGGACCGACGCCGGCCTCGTCACGGTCCGTCCGGCGGTCGGGCCGAACGGCGAGGATCTGGGGCTCGTCGGCGAGGTCGACGAGGTCGACACGACGTACATCGACGACCTGCTCGCCGACGGCTTCCTTCCGGTCGTGGCGACGCTCGGACGCGACCACGACGGGGTGGAACGCAACGTCAACGCCGACCTCGCCGCCGGCGCGATCGCGGCCGCGCTGGGCGCGACCAAGCTGGTCTACCTCACCGACGTCCCCGGCCTCTACCTCGACTTCGGGGACCCGGAACGCCAGGCGCTCATGAGCGAGGTCGGGGTCGACCGGCTCGAGCGGATGCTCGCGGACGACGAACTGCACGCGGGGATGCGTCCGAAGGTGCGGTCGATCGTCGACGCGATCCGTGCAGGAGTGCCCCAGGCCCACATCCTCGACGGGCGGGTCCTGCACGCCATCCTCATCGAGATCTTCACCGACGAGGGGGTGGGCACCATGGTCACCCCGCCGCTGGGACAGGAGTCGGGATGACCACCGCCACCACCGGGCTCGCCGCGAGGTCGGCCGCCCACGTGATGTCGACCTATCCGCCACCTCGTGCGACGTTCGTGCGTGGCCACGGCACCGTGCTCGTGGACGACGCCGGAGACGAGTGGCTCGACCTGCTGTGTGGTCTCGCCGTGACGAGCCTCGGTCACGCGCACCCGGCCGTGACGGCGGCGGTCGCCGACCAGGCGGCGACGCTCGTGCACACGTCGAACCTGTTCTGCACGCCGCCGGCCGTGGAGCTCGCGGAGGCGCTGGCGCGCATCACCGGGTGGGACGACGCGCGGACCTTCTTCGCGCAGTGTGGTGCCACGGCCAACGAGGCGGCGATCAAGCTCGCCCGTCGCCACGGGCTCCGGCAGCATGCGGGCAAGTTCCGGGTCGTCGCACTCGAGGGTTCCTTCCACGGCCGCACCCTGGCCACCCTGGAGGCAACGGGTCAGCCCGCGAAGCACGCGGCGTTCGCGCCGCTCGCCGGATTCGTCGACCACGTGCCCCACGACGACGCCGCGGCCCTGCGGGCGGCGGTCACCGACGACACCTGCGCCGTGCTGCTCGAGGTGGTGCAGGGGGAGGGTGGCGTTCGCGCCGTCGACGACGACGTGCTCCTCGCCGCGCGACAGGCCTGCGACGATCACGGCGCGTTGCTCGTCGTCGACGAGGTCCAGACCGGCATGGGACGTACCGGCCCCTGGTTCGCGTTCCAGGACTCGCCGGTCGTCCCGGACGTCGTCACCGTCGCGAAGGCACTGGCCAACGGCCTGCCGATCGGGGCGTGCATCGCACACGGTGAGGCCGCGAACGTCCTGTCGCCGGGAGACCATGCGACGACCTTCGGGGGCAACCCCGTCACGTGCGCGGCGGCGCTCGCGGTGATCGCCACCATCGAGTCAGAGGGCCTGCTCACCCGCGGTCTGGAGGTGTCGGCGAGGCTGGGCGCAGGCCTCGAGGACCTCGTCGCGCGACACGACGTCGCGGTCGGGACACGTGGACGCGGGCTGCTGCTCGGTCTCGAACTGGACGGCGACGTCGCCGGCGCTCTCGACGCCGCCTGTGCCCGCAGGCGGCTGGTGGTCAACGCCGTCGCTCCTGACGTGCTGCGACTCGCGCCACCGCTCACGATCACCGACGCGCAGGTCGACGACGCGTTGGCGCGCCTTGACGACGCGCTGGCACACCTGCACGAGGAGGCCTAGATGTCGGACTTCCCGGACGACCTCATCTCGATCGACGACCTGACCGCCCCGCAGATCATCGACGTGCTCGACCTCGCTGACGAACTGCGCGACGAGCGTGCGTCCGCCGTGGCCGCGGGTCGCTCGCCCGTGCGTGACGTGCTGCGTGGGCGCACGGTCGCGCTCGTGTTCGAGAAGCCTTCGACACGCACCCGGGTGTCGTTCCAGGTCGGTGTCGCCGAACTGGGTGGCAGTCCACTCACGCTGTCGAGCGCAGAGCTGCAGCTGGGCCGTGGCGAGACCGTCGCCGACACCGGAGCGGTGCTGTCGCGCTACGTGCACGCCATCGTGATCCGCACGTTCGGGCAGGACCGTCTGGTGGAGCTCGCCGCCGCGGCCGACGTGCCGGTGGTCAACGCGCTCACCGATCGCGAGCACCCGTGTCAGGCGCTCGCCGACCTGCAGACCATCCGCGGGGCGACCGGGGGACTGGAGGGCCGCACGCTCGCCTACGTCGGTGACGGCAACAACGTGGCGCACTCGCTCCTGCTTGCCGGCGCGAAGGTGGGCCTGTCCGTCCGCGTCGCACATCCGGAGGGCTTCGCGCCCGACGCATCCGTGGTCGGACGCAGCCGGCAGATCGCGGCGACGACGGGGGCGGAGATTCTCGTCACCACGGATCCCCGGCAGGCCGTCGCGGGTGCCGACGCGGTGTACACGGACGTCTGGGCCTCGATGGGCCAGGAGGACGAGGCCGACGAACGCCTCGCCGCCTTCGAGGGGTACCGGGTGACCGCGGACCTGATGTCGCTCACGGCGAACGGCGCGATCTTCCTCCACTGTCTGCCTGCGCATCGTGGCGAGGAGGTGTCCGCCGAGGTGATCGACGGCGACGCCTCCCGGGTGTTCGACCAGGCAGAGAACCGCCTCCACGCACAGAAGGCACTGCTCGTGCGTCTGCTGGGAGATCGATCGTGACCGTGAAGCGGCGGCGCCAGCAGGTCCTGCGCCAGCTCATCACCGAACGTGGCCTCGCCTCGCAGTCGCACGTGGTGGCGGCGCTCGCCGAGGCCGGCTTCGACGTGCACGAGGCCACCGTGAGCCGCGACCTCGCCGAGGTCGGCGCCGTGAAGGTGCGCGGTGCCGATGGCACGCCGGTGTACCGCCTCGCGCCGCAGCCAGGCCCCTCGCCCGTCGACCGCCTCGACGAGACCCTGCAGCAGTTCGTGACGCGCATCGCGGTCAGCGGCAACCTCGCCGTGCTGCGCACCCCGCCTGCGTGCGCCCACCCGGTCGCGTCCGCGATCGACAACTCCGAACTTCCCGACGTCATCGCCACGGTCGCTGGTGACGACACGGTGCTGGTCGTCGCGAGCGAGTCGTCGAGCGGCCGAGCGCTCGCGGCAGACCTTGCGCGACGCACCGGCCTCACCCCACCCTGACCTCCCGGACACGCCCTGACCTCGTGGCCGACCCCACCCGACCCCACCCGACTCCACCCGTTCGTTCCCAAGGAGACACACATGAGCAGGCCCAGAATCGTCCTCGCGTACTCCGGCGGCCTCGACACGTCCGTCGCCATCGAGTGGCTGAAGGAGAACCGCGGCGTCGACGTCGTGGCGTGCGCGGTCGACGTCGGCCAGGGCCGGGGAACCCGCACGGGCGGGGGAGCCGTCGCCCACGAGGACCTCGAGGAGATCCGGCAGCGCGGACTCGCCTGTGGCGCGGTCGAGTCGGTCGTGGTCGACGCGAGCAGCGAGTTCGCCGACGACTTCATCGCCCCGGCCCTGAAGGCCAACGCGATGTACATGGGTCGCTACCCGCTCGTGTCGGCGCTGTCGCGCCCGCTCATCGTGAAGCATCTGGTGCGGGTCGCGCGGGAGACCGGGGCCGCCGGCGTCGCCCACGGCTGCACCGGCAAGGGCAACGACCAGGTCCGCTTCGAGGTCGGGACGATGTGCCTCGCGCCGGACCTGGAGACCCTCGCACCGATCCGCGAGTGGGGTCTGACGCGCGACGCGGCGATCGACTGGGCTGCGGAGCGCAACATCCCGATCCCGCTGAAGAGCAAGACCTCGCCGTACTCGATCGACGAGAACGCCTGGGGACGAACCGCGGAGTGTGGGATCCTCGAGGACCCCTGGGCTGAACCGCCGAGCGACGTCTACGAACGCACGGTGGCGGTCGCGGACGCGCCCGACGAGCCCGACGAGGTCGTGATCGCCTTCGAGAACGGCCTGCCCGTCGCGCTCGACGGTCGGACCATGCCGCTGGCCGCACTGATCGAGGAGATCGACGGGCGGGCCGGTGCCCACGGGGTCGGTCGCATCGACATGATCGAGGACCGACTCGTGGGCATCAAGAGCCGGGAGATCTACGAGTGCCCCGGAGCGATCACCCTGATCACGGCGCACCGCGACCTGGAGGACCTCTGTCTCGAGCAGGAGCTCGCGGACCACAAGCGTTCCGTGGAGGGCCGCTACGCCCAGCTCATCTACAACGGGCTGTGGTGGGGGCCCCTCAAGAGCGCACTCGACGCGTTCGTCGACGAGGCGAACCGCTACGTCAACGGTGAGGTGCGCGTCAAGCTGTTCAAGGGCAGCGCGACGGTCGTGGGACGCCGCAGCGAGACGTCGGGGCTGTACTCCTTCGAGATGGCCACCTACGACGAGGGGGACCTGTTCGACCAGACGCTCGCCGAGGGATTCGTGAAGCTGTGGGGCCTGCCACTGCAGACCTGGGCCGCACGCAACCCCCGGGAGATCTGACCCCCCGGCACGAGGAGCGCCCGGATGTCGCTCGCGATCAGGATCGTCCAGGTCGACGTGCCCGCCGGGCGTCTCGACGGCACGGTGGCGTTCTGGGCTGCTGCGCTGGCGGCCCGCCCTGTCGCCGCGCCGGGCGGGTTCGTGCACCTGCACGACGCCGCCAGTGCGCTCGAGGTGCACGTGCAACCGATCGGCACCGACGACACCCGCCTCCACCTGGACCTGGTCGCGGACGATCGCGACGCGGAGGTGGCGCGCCTCGAACGGCTCGGCGCGCGCACCCTGGGGTGGTTCGACGACGGGTACACCGTGCTTGAGGACCCGGTCGGGCTGCAACTGTGCGTCATCGACGAGGACGCCGCCGTGGCGAACCCCCTGCAGGGTCCGGTCGACGGCCGAGGGCACCTGTGTGCGGTGCTCCTCGACGTCCCGGGTGAACACCTTGACGACGAGGTGGCCTTCTGGGCGGCCGCGCTCGGGGTCGAGCCGGGAGCGCGCGAGGGGCCGTACGTACCCCTCGACGGCGTGGTCACCTCGACCGGGGAACGACTGCTCGTGGCGGTGCAGGCCGTCGATGCACGGCCACGGTTCCACGTCGACCTCGGTGCCCTCGACGTGGGGACCGAGGTGACCCGCCTGCTCGATCTGGGCGCACGGCGCGTCGGGGCCCACGACGACTGGGTCACGCTGGCCGATCCGTGCGGCAACCTGCTGTGCGTGGTACCGACCGAGGGACAGACGTCGACGTGAAGACGAGGAGCAGCGCGTGAACGAGGACGAGCAGACCGCAGGTCGGCTGTGGGGCGGGCGGTTCACCGCAAGTCCCGACGAGGCCGCCTGGGCCATCGGGGTGTCGACCTCGTTCGACCGTCACCTGTGGCGCCAGGACCTCGAGGGCTCCCGGGCGCACGCCCACGAACTCGCACGGATCGGTGTGCTCGACGCCGAGGAGCGTGACCAACTGCTCGCGGCACTCGACCGCTGCGCGGCGCACTTCGAGGCTGGCACGTTCCCGTTCGTCGACCAGGACGAGGACCTGCACGGAGCCGTCGAACGGTGGCTCGTCGAGGACCTGGGAATCCTCGGAGGACGTCTGCGTGCCGGACGGTCCCGCAACGACCAGATCGCGAGCGACCTGAGGCTGTGGTGCCGCGACGCGTGCGACGACCTCGTCGCACAGGTGGGCCTCGTGCAGCAGGCGCTGGTCGACCAGGCCGAGGTCCACCTCGAGTGGCTCGCACCCGGCTACACGCACCTGCAGCGGGGTCAGCCCGTCCTGCTCTCGCATCACCTGCTGGCGTACGTCTGGATGCTCGACCGTGATGCCGGACGCCTGCTCGACGCCCGGGCGCGGCTCGACGAGTCGGTGCTGGCGTCCGGAGCACTGGCCGGACAGACGCTCGGACTCGATCCGCAGGCCTACGCCGACCACCTGGGGTTCGCGCGGGTCGCACCCAACTCGATGGACGCCGTCGCGAGCCGCGACTTCGTCCTGGAGGTGCTGTCCGCGTGCGCGATCCTGGCGGTGACGCTGTCCCGGCTCGGCGAGGAGATCGTGCTCTGGTCGACCGCCGAGTTCGGCTTCGCCCGAGTTGGTGACGCGTTCTCGACCGGGTCGTCGATCATGCCGCAGAAGCGCAACCCGGACGTGGCGGAACTGGTGCGCGGCAAGGCCGGTCGCGTGGTCGGCGACCTCGTGTCGATGCTCACGACCGTCAAGGGTCTGCCCCTGACCTACAACCGGGACCTGCAGGAGGACAAGGAACCGGTGATGGACGCGGTGGCGACCCTGCGCCTGGTGCTGCCCGCGCTGGCGGGCACCGTCGCGTCGTTGACGTTCGACCGCGAACGACTCGCGGCAGCGGCTGCGGGCGGCTTCTCGCTCGCGACCGACCTCGCGGAGGAGCTCGTGCGTCGCGGGGTGGCCTTCCGCGAGGCCCACGAGATCGTCGGGGGACTGGTCCGCCTCGCCGAGTCCCGGGGGGTCGACCTCGACGGCCTGACGGGAGACGAACTCGCCGCGGCGCATGGGTCGCTCGACGCCGACGTCGCGTCGCTCCTCGACGTCGACCAGGCCATCGCACGTCGTGACGGGGTCAACGCCACCGCGAAGGCGTCCGTGCGCGTGCAACTGGAGCGGGCACGCGAGCGCGCTCGCACGAATCGGGACCGCGTGGATGGCTGACCGCAACGCCGACGTCGTCCGGCTCCTCGGCGAGCTCGCTCGCCTCACCGAACTCGACGAGGGGAGCCCGAACGCGTTCCGGGTCCGCGCCTACACCGGCGCCCAGCGGGCCGTCGAGGGGCTCGACACCGACGTCGCCGGCCTCTCGGCGGAGGAGCTGGCCAGCATCCGGGGCATCGGGTCGAGCATCGCCACGAGGATCCGCGAGTACGTCGACACCGGCCGGGTGGAACGTCTCGAGGAACTGCGCGCCCGCCATCCCGCCAGCAAGGTCGCCCTCACCCTTGTTCCCGGACTCGGCCCGAGGCTCGTGCAGAGGTTGGAGGACGAACTCGGGGTGACCAGTGTCGAGGGCCTGGTCGCGGCCCTCGACGACGGGCGGGTCACGGACCTGCCGGGGTTCGGGGAGAAGCGCGTGGAGCGCCTCCGCGCGTCCATCGACGTGCTCGAACTCGGATCCAAGCAGCGCCGGGTCCCGATCGCCGACGCGATGCCGGTCGCGGAGCGGCTCGTCGAGCGCCTCCGGCAGGTCGACGGGGTGTCGGAGGTCGCGTACGCGGGCAGTCTGCGGCGGTTCCGGGAGACCATCGGGGACCTCGACGTGCTCGTCGGCGGACCGACCGGGCTCGACCTGCTCGACGCGGTGTCGGACGTGGTGGAGGTGGACCGGGTGCTCGGGCACGGGGCGACGAAGCTGTCGGTCGTTACCCGCGACCAGCTGCAGATCGACGTGCGCCTGGTGCCGTCAGCCAGCTTCGGCGCGGCGCTCGTCTACTTCACGGGTTCGAAGGCGCACAACATCCGCCTCCGCCAGCGGGCACAGCAGCGGTCCCTCACGCTGAACGAGTACGGCCTCGCGCCGGCCGACGGCGAACCTGCCCACGGTGCCACGGAGGAGGACCTGTACGCCGCACTCGACCTGCCGTGGATCCCGCCGGAACTTCGTGAGGACGACGGGGAGTTCGAGTCCGATCTGCCCGACTCGCCAGACGTCGGCGATCTCCGCGGAGACCTGCACACCCACACGGACGACTCCGGCGACGGTCGCACGTCGCTGGAGGATCTCGTCGAGGCCGTCGTCGCACGGGGCCTCGAGTACCTCGCGATCACGGACCACGCCAGGAACCTGACGATGAACGGGGTCTCCCGGGAGGGGATGCTCGAGCAGCGTGACCGTGTCCGAGACCTCGAGCAGCAGCGAGGTGACGTGCACCTCCTCCACGGAGCCGAACTGAACATCGGGGTCGACGGGACGCTGGACCATGACGACGACTTCCTCGCAGGCTTCGACTGGCTGGTGGCGAGCATCCACTCCCACTTCGACCGTGACGTCGCCACGCAGACCGACCGGATCGTGCGCGCGATCCGACATCCTGCGGTGCGCGCCATCGGGCACCTGACGGGGCGCATGATCGGGTCGCGACCCGGGGTCCGGTTCGACGTGGACCGCGTCCTCGACGCCTGTGTGGAGCACGGCACGGCACTGGAGATCAACGCGAGCCTGGCCCGACTGGAGCCCCCGCTGGACGTCCTGCGTGACGGCGCCCGACGGGGGGTCACGTTCGTCATCTCGACCGACGCCCACGCCGTGCGGGAACTGGATCGGGCCCGGTTCGGCATCGCCCACGCGAGGCGTGCCCGTGTCGAACGGTCCTCGGTCGTCAACGTGCGGCCGTGGGCCGAGTTCTCCGACTGGCTCGAGGAGGTCCGAGGCTGACGGGCCACGACGACTCGATCCGAGCGATCCTCGGGCGTGCCGCCGACCGGGCGGCTCCGCAACTGCTCGGGATGCAGCTGTGCCGACACACGGGGTCCGGTCGCGTCCGCGCGAGGATCGTCGAGGTCGAGGCCTACACACCGGACGATCCGGCGAGTCACTCGGTTCGGGGGCGCACCGCGACGAACACCTCGATGTTCGCGGCAGCAGGCACCGCCTACGTGTACCGCTCGTACGGGATCCACTGGTGCCTCAACGTCGTGACCGACGCGGCCGAGCGCGGAGCCGCCGTGCTCGTCCGCGCGGCCCACGTGGAGGAGGGGCACGACCTGGTGCGACGTCGGCGTCCGACGGCCCGGGTCGATCGTGACCTGCTGCGTGGCCCGGGACGACTCACCGCTGGCCTCGACGTCGACGGGCCTCGGCACGACGGCGTGGACCTGCTGGACTGCTCCGGTCCGCTGCACGTCGCGGTGGACGACCGGTGGCCCGTTCCCCCGGGGCAGGTCTCCGTGGGCCCCCGTGTCGGTGTGGCTCGTGCCGTCGACGTCGCCTGGCGGTGGTGGATCACGGACAGCCCGTACGTCAGTGCGTACCGGCGGTCTCCGCGCGCCTGAATGGCCCTCGCAGGAGGTCTCGCGACACCGAACCACACGTGTGTGATCCTCCAGTTTGACACGTCGCGATCCCACCCCGTACAGTTCGCATCGTTCAGCAGCCGCACGCCCCTCGGGGTGAACGAAGCGCCGGCGCGACCGGCGCGATCTTCTGACGCTGCAGAACGCCTCGCGATTTGAGGTTCCCGACCCGCGCTGGTACGCTTCACCGGCCGCGCACGGTCTCGAACCTGCGAGGCACACGGTGCAGTCGGAAGCCGACCCGGCACGGACCTCGGTTCGTGATGGGCGGAACCCGCGAGCACCACGAGCGAACGCCGCTCCTTGAGAACTGCACAGGGTGCCAAAAGCCAGTGACGCCGCACCGGTCCTGCGGGGCAGGTGAGGCGACACAACCCCGTCGACCGTCTCCACTCGTGGAGTCGGTCGCCGAGTGAGTGTGAAAGTAGTAACCCTTAACGATGAAGGGATCAACGACCATCCTCGGATGGTCGACGGACCTTCGTTGTCCAGATCTGGACCACCTCGGTGGTCACGGTCTTTCAACGGAGAGTTTGATCCTGGCTCAGGACGAACGCTGGCGGCGGGTCTAACACATGCAAGTCGAGGGACGAACCAGAGTGCTTGCACTCTGGGGAAACCGGCGAACGGGTGAGTAACACGTGAGGAACCTGCCCAGTACACCGGGATAACCACGGGAAACCGTGGCTAATACCGGATGCTCCACCGTGATCGCATGGTCGTGGTGGGAAAGCTCCGGCGGTACTGGAGGGCCTCGCGGCGTATCAGCTTGTTGGTGAGGTAACGGCTCACCAAGGCGACGACGCGTAGCTGGAGTGAGAGCTCGAACAGCCACACTGGGACTGAGACACGGCCCAGACTCCTACGGGAGGCAGCAGTGGAGAATCTTGCGCAATGG
>JBJHCV010000003.1:0-341710 GCA_050486225.1 Nitriliruptoraceae bacterium | reverse complement strand
GGGGGCGCTGTCCCTGGGTGTCGGGCCGCCCCCCCCTCTCTTTTTCGGTTACCATCGGTCCCACGCCTGCCCCCCCGGGGGGGCCCCCCCCCCGGCCCCCCCCACGGGCGCAGGTCATCGCTCCGTGTGGAGCGCGGTCCCACACCAGGGGTAGAAGCCGCTGTACCGCAGGGTCAGTTCGTGGGCGGTTCCCGGCTCGAGGTCGGCGGGCTCGAGTCGTTCGTTCCCAGCCGTCACCGAACACGACGAGCCCCCGGTCGGTGGCCCCTCGTCACCAGGACTCGTCAGCGCCGTCGGTCCAGACATGCGATCCCCTCCTCCCGCTGCATGTTCCCGGAGCGGGGACGGGGAGCACAGGGTCCATCGGCCCCGGTGGGCGACGGCCAGATCGCCCGTCGGCCATCGCCTCTGGAGACCTGTCGCGGCGCAGGCGGACGACCAGACCCTCAGTAGCATCGTCGCAACCACGCCCCGGACCGTCCGGGCTCTCGCACCGGAGGTCGATGGTGGGTGCCCTGCTCGCGCTCGGCGCGGCGCTCAGCTTCGGGATCTCCGATGTCGCCGGGGCCGTCGCGTCGCGGCGAGCGCCCGCGCTCCACGTGGCCATCGGGATGCAGTTCGCGGGGTTCCCGGTGCTGCTCGCCGGCCTCTGGCTCCTGTCCGGAACGCCATCGGTGGAGGCCCTGCTGCTGGGAGCACTCGCAGGATCGGTCGGCAACATCGGGCTCGTGCTGTACCTGCGCAGCATGGCGGTCGGCCCCATCGGGGTCATCTCGCCGATCTCCGCGGTCGTGGGTGCCGGAGTTCCCGTCACCTGGGGCGTGCTGGTCTCGGGAGACTCGCTGACCGGACTGCAGGTGGGTGGCATCGTGGCGGGCCTCGCGGCCGTCGTGCTCGTCGCGTGGTCGCCCGGGGCGTCGCTGCGTGCCTACGGATCACGCGGACCGGTGGTCGCGTTCGTCGCCGGGGTGTTCTTCGGGTTCTTCTTCGTCGCGTTGGACGCGACGCCGGCGGACTCGGGCCTGTGGCCGCTGCTCGGCGCGCGCGTGGCCGGGTCACTGAGCCTGCTCGCGTTCCTCCTGTGGAGTGGACGCCGTCCCCAGCGCCGCGACCTGGCCGTCGGGCTGATCGTCATGTCCGGCGTGACCGACATGCTGGCCAACGTGCTGTTCCTGCTCGCGACCCGGACGGGTCTGCTGAGCCTCGCGTCGCTGCTGGCGTCCCTGTACCCGGTGGTGGCCCTGCTGATCGCGCGGCAGTTCCTGCACGAACGCCTGCAACGGGTCCAGGCGCTCGGGGTGACCATCGCGCTCGCCGCGATGATCACGCTGGTGGTCTGACGACTCCCGCCGGGACCGGTTCAGGCGGGTTCGATCCGGTACACCTCACCGCTCAGTGCGAGCACGTACAGCTCCCCGTCGGCGTCCTGCGCGAACGACACGACCGGTCCGGCCTGCAGGCCGAGGTCAGCCTCCGCCACCACCTCGCCGTCGACGACGACGATGGCGCGAACGGCGCCGTCGCAGAAGTCGCTGAACAGGTAGGCGCCCACCAGCTGGGGGATCGCCTCGCCGCGGTAGACGTACCCGCCGGTGATCGCGCACCGGCTCGACGTGGTCTCGTACTCGTGCACGGGTGGATGGTGGTCCTCGGGTTCAGGACCAGCGAACTCGAGAGTCCCCTCCCGGAGGTTCCAGCCCAGGTTCGCACCCGCCTGCGTCACCGGGTCGACGACCGAGATCTCCTCCCGGCGGTTCTGGCCGACGTCGGCGATCCACATCTCGCCGGTCTCGCGGTCGAACGAGAATCGCCAGGGGTTGCGCAGTCCGTACACGAAGATCTCGTCGACGGCGTCCGGGTCGTCGACGAACGGGTTGTCCCCGGGAACCACGTAGTCGTCGCCCGCCGACGGGTCGATCCGCAGGATGGCACCGAGCGGTGTGGTCAGGTCCTGTCCCGCGCCGAGCGGGTCACCGCCACCGCCACCGTCACCGAGCGCCAGGTACACCCTGCCGTCGGGCCCGACCTGCACGTCTCCCCCGTTGTGGTTGGCCCTCGGCTGTTCGATGTGCAGGATCGTCCTGCGTCGCGTCGGGATCGGCTCACCCTCGAACACCGCCACGACCTCCAGCACCGTGTCACCCGAGGTGTCGGTCCGTGACAGGTACAGGTCGGTCCCGTCCGCGGAGAACGCGATGCCGAGCAGTCCCCGTTCCGAGTCGGTGGTGGTCTCGGCGCTGACGTCGACGAGTGCGGGCGAGGCACCGTCGTCGGTCAGACGGTGCACCGTGCCCGATCTGTCCGCGATGAACAGCGATCCGTCGGGACCCACGGCTCCGGCGATCGGTGACCCCAGCTGTGCGACCTGGACGAGCTGCAGCGGGACGGTCAGGTCGACGTCGCCGAACGCGCCCGCGGGGTCCTCGTCCGTCGGATCCACCGGATCCGCTCCGGCGTCCTCCGGTGTCGCCGGCGGCGTCGCCTCCGGAGCCGGGTCGGTCGACGGCTCCCGAGGGTCCCCGGACCCGCACGCGAGGGTGACGAGGGCCGCGGCGCACAGGGCGGCGACGGATCGACGACGGACGAGACGGGTGGACATGACGAGGATCCTCGGGCAGGCGGGCCGACGGACACCGCGCGTCGGGGCACCGACACGCTCGACACGCGAGGCTACGGGACACGACCGATCGCCTCCCCCGACGGGAGTCCACGGCCGCTCGACGCGCCGGTCGACCGGTGTCGGCGGTCACACGTAGAGTCACGGCAACGTGACGTCCGCGAACGTGAGGACCGGGGTGACCGACCACGCAGGGCCGCTGGCACGACGCACCCGCACCGTCCGGGAGGCCGACGAGGATCGCCGGCTCGCACCGGCGGGCACCAGGGCCGCCCGGTCCCGAGGTCGTGACACCCCCGAACCCGACGACCCGTTCCGCACGGCGTTCGAACGTGACCGCGACCGGATCCTGCACTCGAAGGCGTTCCGGCGGCTGAAGCACAAGACGCAGGTGTTCCTCAACCCCGACGGCGACCACTTCGTCACGCGACTCACGCACACCCTGCAGGTCGCCCAGGTCGGCCGTTCGATCGCGGTCGCGCTGGGGCTCAACGAGACCCTGACGGAGGCCATCTGCCTCGGGCACGACATCGGCCACGCCCCGTTCGGCCACACGGGTGAGCGCGCGCTGACCCCGTACGTGGAGGGCGAGTGGCAGCACGCGATCCACGGGACGCGGGTCGTCGAGGTCCTCGAGCCGCTGAACCTCACGTGGGAGGTCCGTGACGGGATCCGGCAGTCCTCCTGGAAGAACGACCCTCCCCCATCGACCCCGGAGGGCTGGGTGTGTCGGTTCGCCGACCGGATCGCCTACCTCGCCCACGACGCGATGGACTCGCTGCGCGCAGGGGTCCTGACGGTCGACACCATCCCCGACGAGTTCGTCGACGCCTTCGGGGAACCCGGACGCGCCTGGATCGACTCGATGGTCACCGCCGTCATCGACGCGTCGGTCGCACGGGGTGAGGTGACGATGGAACCGGACGTGCTCGAGGTCATGCACGCACTGCGTGACTGGATGTTCGAGCGCGTCTACCTGCGTCGGGAGGCCGAGGAGCACTCCGAACGAGCGGTCCGCGTCATCCAGGACCTCGTCGAGTGGTTCCGCGACCATCCGGACGAGATCCCCACCGCCTATCGACTGCCCGGCAGTTCACCGACGCAGGCGGCGATCGACCACGTCGCGGGGATGAGCGACCGGTTCGCGATCCGCGAACACGATGCCCGGTTCCGTCCTGCCGGCCTGTACTGAACGCGCCCAGCAGCACATCGGGGCGTGCTCAGCGCAGGCCGAGCTGGCGCGAGCACGACGGCCACGCACCCCAGCCCTGACGTTCGAGCACACGTTCGGCCATGGTGATCTGCAGGTGGACGGGCGCCTCGTGCGGGTATCCGGGTCCGCCGACACCCCGCCACGTGCCCAGCGCGAACTGCAACCCGCCGAAGTAGCCGTTGCCGGTGTTGGCCGACCAGTTGCCGGACGCCTCGCACTCGGCGAGCCGGTGCCACACCTCGTCGTCCACCAACGGTTCTCCGCGCCCCGCCACGTAGGTGGTGCGCATCATCGCGTCGATCTCCACGATCCGGTGGTCGAGGTCGGCCTGCGCAGGGCCTTCCTTGGCCCAGATGGTGCGCGGGGCCTCCCTGGCGAGTTCGGGGTCACGAGGACCGTCCCAGGCCTGCCGGGCATCGACGAGCAGCGGGACCATGAAGGTCGCGACGACGGCGAGCAGGGTGAGCACACTCGGCAGTCGCCGCCTCACCAGGGATCGCACGCTCATGGTCGGGCTCCGGTTCGTCGAGGTGACACGCTGCACGGGCACGGCGCCGCAGGCGTGACCGTTCGGGTCGGGATCTCGGGGAGAGGAGAGGAGGGCCGCTCGGTGGACATCGATCGCCACCGGGCCCGTCGCGCCCGACAGGGTGCCGGGTCGACGCGTCCCCGACCGCGGTGCCCCTGTCCGAACGTTCATCGATGTGGACTAGTGTCCAGGGCGCTCTCAGACGCCCTGTGAGCACGATCTGCCGGTCGCCGGCACCTCACGGACCCCTCGAGCCTCGCCGTGGCCGATCACGATCCCGTCGAACCACGCCCCGTGCCGACACGACTGCCGTCGACCTCGGCCGGGACCAACCTGGGCGACTTCACGCCGGGTGACTGGCTGCTGCTGGCGGCGATCGCGTTCATCTGGGGATCGTCGTTCGTCCTCATCGACGTCGGCCTGGAGTCGTTCGATCCCGGGCTGGTGGCCTGGGCCCGCCTCACCCTCGGTGCCCTGACGCTGGCCTGTGTGCCTGCGGCACGACGCGTCCGCATCGAACGGGGAGACCTCGGCCGGATCGCGCTGCTCGGCACCACGTGGATGGGTGTACCCCTGCTGCTGTTCCCGCTCGCACAGCAGTGGATCGACTCGTCGGTCGCCGGGATGATCAACGGCGCCATGGGGCTGACCACTGCGGCATGGGCCGCGGTGCTCCTGCGGCGACTCCCGGCCCGCCGCCAGACACTCGGGCTCCTGCTCGGGTTCGTCGGCATCGTCGCCGTGTTCTTCCCCGAGGTTCCCCTCGCGGCGACCGCGGGCAGCGCCGAGACCGCCCTGGGTGCAGCACTCGCACTGGTCGCCGTCGTGCTGTACGGACTGTCGGCCAACCTCGCCGTGCCCCTGCAGCACCGCTACGGGTCGCTGGCGCTGATGCTGCGCGTCCAGGTCGCGGCCCTGGTCGTGGTGACCCCGTTCGGTCTGCTCGCCCTGCCGGGTTCGACGTTCTCGTGGACGGCCGCCACGGCGATGGTGCCGCTCGGCATGCTCAGCACCGGGCTCGGGTTCGTGCTCATGGCCACCCTCGTCGGCCGGGTCGGTGGACCACGGGGTTCCATCGCCATCTACTTCGTGCCACTCGTGGCGATCGGGCTCGGCGTCGTCGCGCGCGGTGAGGCCATCCACCCTGCCGCCATCGTCGGCACCGCGCTGGTGATCGTCGGCGCCGTCGTCACGTCGCGTGGTGTACGCGGCGTGACGCCCGAGACAGGGCGCCGGGACGGGTAGCATCGACCGGTTGCCCTCACGCCAGGAACCCCACTGGAACGCCGCACAGACCTCCGGAACGTCGCGATCATCGCGCACGTGGACCACGGCAAGACCACGCTCGTCGACGCCATGCTGTGGCAAGCGGGCGTGTTCGGCGCCCACCAGGACGTCGCAGAACGGGTCATGGACTCCCAGGACCTCGAACGCGAACGCGGGATCACCATCCTCGCGAAGAACACCGCGATCGAACTGCACACCGACGACGGCCCGCTGACGATCAACGTCGTCGACACGCCCGGGCACGCCGACTTCGGCGGCGAGGTGGAACGCGCCCTGTCCATGGTGGACGGCGTGCTGCTGCTCGTCGATGCGTCCGAGGGTCCGCTCCCCCAGACCCGTTTCGTCGTCCGCAAGGCCCTCGAACGGCGTCTGCCCATCATCGTCACGGTCAACAAGATCGACCGTCCCGACGCGCGCATCCCCGAGGTCCTCGACGAGACGTACAGCCTCCTGATCGACCTGGGGGCCGACGACGACCAGCTCGACCTGCCGGTCCTCTACACCAACGCTCGCGAGGGCACGGCCACCACGGACCTGGACGAGCCCGCCTCGGACCTCACGGCGCTGTTCGAGGTCCTGCGGACCCATGTCCCCGCGCCCGAACACGACCCCGACCATCCCTTCCAGGCGCTGGTCACCAACCTCGACGCCTCCCCGTACCTGGGGCGCCTCGCGCTCTGCCGGATCCGCAACGGCACGGTCCGACGCGGAGACACGGTGGCGTGGTGTCGTCGTGACGGCACGACCGAGACGATCCGCATCACCGAGATGTACCTCACGCGCGGTCTGGAGCGGGTGTCCACCGATCAGGCCGGGCCGGGCGACCTCGTGGCGATCGCGGGGTTCGACGACGTCACGATCGGCGAGACCCTCGCCGACGCCGAGGATCCCCGTCCGCTGCCGGTGCTCACCGTCGACGAGCCGAACCTGGGGATGACGATCGGTGTGAACACGTCGCCGCTGGCGGGGCGTGATGGTGACAAGGTCACCGCACGGCTGATCGAGTCGAGGCTGCGGCAGGAACTGGTCGGCAACGTCAGCCTCGAGGTGCTGCCGACGGACCGGCCCGACACGTGGGAGGTCCGTGGACGGGGCGAACTTCAGCTCGCCGTGCTCATCGAGACGATGCGGCGTGAAGGGTTCGAGCTCACCGTCGGCAAGCCACGGGTCGTCACCCGCGAGATCGACGGGAAGCTCCACGAGCCGTTCGAACGGCTGTCGATCGACGTCCCCGACGACTACGTCGGGGTGGTCACCCAGATGCTCGGTGTCCGCATGGGACGCCTCGAACTGATGAACAGCCATGGCAGCGGATGGACCCGTCTGGAGTTCCGCGTGCCTGCACGTGGACTCATCGGGTTCCGCACCGAGTGCCTCACCGAGACCCGAGGCACCGGCGTGCTGCACCACGTGTTCGACTCGTGGGAACCGTGGCAGGGCGAACTGCGGACCCGCCAGAACGGGTCTCTCGTCGCCGACCGGGCAGGATCCACGACCCAGTTCGCACTACTGAACCTCCAGGAGCGCGGCCAGCTGTTCGTCGGACCCGGCACCGGCGTCTACGAGGGCATGATCGTGGGCCAGAACGCACGGGCCGAGGACATGGACGTGAACCCGGCGAAGGAGAAGAAGCTCTCCAACGTTCGCTCGGCCACCGGCGACGAACTGGTCCGGCTCGCACCGCCACGGAGCATGTCGCTCGACCAGGCGCTCGAGTTCATCCGCGAGGACGAGGCCGTCGAGGTCACCCCTGGACTGATCCGCCTGCGCAAGGTCGAACTCGACGCGACGATCCGAGGCCGCGCTGCGAAGCGTGCGAAGAGCGCCGACGGGACGGGTTGACGAACGTCCGGTACGTCACGGGCGGCCGACGGGACTCACGGTGACCAACGTCGCTCAGTGGGAACCGCCGCCGCCACCACCACCGCGACCAGCCCCGCCGCGTGGCGCACTGCCGCTGTTGCCGGGTGCGTCGTCCGTGCCTCCAGCGTTCCCGGAACCACTCGACTGACCCGGCGCACTCCCCGACTGCCCGGAACCACCCGACTGACCCGGCGCACTCCCCGACTGGCCCGGCGCCGAACCCGACTGACCCGGCGCACTCCCCGACTGGCCCGGCGCCGAACCCGACTGACCCGGCGCACTCCCAGACTGGCCCGGCGCACTCCCCGACTGGCCCGGCGCCGAACCCGACTGCCCGGAACCACCCGACTGACCCGGCGCACTCCCCGACTGGCCCGGCGCCGAACCCGACTGACCCGGCGCACTCCCAGACTGGCCCGGCGCACTTTCCAACGCGCCCTGCGGCGAGGCCGCTGCTGCCGGCGGCACGACAGCGGGCTCGTCAGCGGGCGGGACGGTGGCTGGCACGCGGCCCAGCACCTCGTCGAGGTCGAGCGGACCCAGGGGCAGACCGCCGGGACCGGAGCCTCGGGTCGACGGAGTGGAGGGACCGCCGTCGCTCGACTCCGACTCGATGATCCGTTCCTCTGAGAGTTCGTCGATCGCCGACGAGTCGCTGTCCAGCAGTGCCTCGCCGAGGTCTCCGTCGCTCGACGGGGCCGCCTCGAGCGACTCCGCACGGTTCGGGAGCTCGAACGGTGTCATGAGGCTGACGACATTCGCGACGCGCTCGTGGACGGGAACGGGCAGCACTCCAGCCACGCCTGCGAGCACGGTGGCCGTCGCTACGGCACCCCCCGCGAGTCCGGCCTGCGCGATGAGGCTCAGAGCGGCGACGTTCGCGACGGCGACCTTGAGGACCCTGCCGGCCCGTCGACCGACGACACTGAAGGACGCCGTCCGCTCGCGCGTGTGCGAGACGAGGGATCGAGTCCACCAGCGCGCGATGGCCAGGCGCAGGCGTCCGTACCGAACGGTCGCGCTGGCGAGCAGACGCGCCCGAGCCGCGACGATCCCGGGAGCACGACGAAGGGCCGACCGGCCCATCGCAACCGTGACCTCGAGTCCGGTGAGCACCGGGCGTGCGGCGGCGGCGCTGGCGGCGACCTCGGCGGCCGTCGGGGCCGCGACACCCTCGTCGAGGATCTGTGCGAGCGCGGGCGCGGGAGTGGGCGGCCTGTCGATCCCACTTCGCATGGCAGCGACGAACACCGCGAGGTCCGTCAGGTCCTCCCGGTGTGCAGGCAGTGGCCGACCGGTGAGGAGCCGGTCAGCCAGGCGATCGTCGAGGGGTTCGTTGGTCATCTCGCTCACGTCATCGCTCGCACACACCATTGCGTTACGGCTTCGCCAGGACTGCCGTTCGCGACCGGGGTGTCCATGAAGTGGATCACGACACGTCCACCTCGACCGACGCCGGTGCGGCCATCTGACGGCGCAGCCGCTCGAGGCCCCGGTGCTGGAGGGCACGCACCGCACCGGGCCGCTTGCCGAGGATGTCCGCGACCTCGTCGACGGGAAGGTCGGCCACGACCCGCAGGAGCAGGACGTCTCGCTGATCCGCGCTCAGCTCCGCCAGGACCTCGTGCACCCAGTCGCTGCCCAGGCGTCCCAGGGCCTCCTGTTCGACGTCTCCGCCGAAGTCCATCTCGAGTGCGTCGAGTCGATCGGTCTGGACCTGACGTCCGGCACGCCGGCGTTCGTCGGTCAGTCGGCGATGCACGATCGTGAACACCCACGACCGGAACGCCGTCTCGTCCCCGGAGAACGTCGACAGGCTTCGGAAGACGCTGAGGAACGCCTCGCTGGTCACGTCCTCCGGGTCGCGGGCACCGCGCAGACGCAGGTAGCCGACGACGGTGGGCGACAGGTCCTCGAAGAGTCGTCGAAACGCCCACGGTGCATTCGCCTGCGCCGCAGCGAGGACGTCGTCGAAACCGATTCCGATGGTCATGCGGTCGCTGGCCCCTGGCACGACGGCTGGGAGGTGTCGACGATCTGTGGCGTGGGTCTCACGGGCAGGACCTGCTTGCGGAGGCAAACCACCGGAGACGCTAGCGACGTCGGGGCCCCATGCACGAGCACCTTCGACCGTCCATCGAGTGTGCACGACGGTCGCGGCGAGTCCCCGGCCGTTGGTGCGACTGCTCCGGATCGCGCGGCGCGAACCGGTCAGGCGCCCTCCGCAGCCTGTCGGTACGCCTCGGCACGCGCGGCCCGACGCCGCAGTTCGACACCGGCGCCGACGGCGACGATCGCGACCACCGCGACGAAACCTGCCGAGGCCGGCTCGTCGATGGTACCGCCAAGCGTCGCGTACACAATGGTTCCGGGGATGACGCCGATCATCGACGCGAGCACGTAGGGGCGCAGGGGCATGCCACTCACCCCTGCGCACACGTTGATGACGTTGTACGGGAACATCGGCGCGAGTCGCACGAACAGCACCGACGCGAATCCGCGATCCGTCAGGTAGCGGTCGAGCGCGGCGACGTGACGGCCCCCGATCCGTTCGACGGCGTCACGCCCGAGTGCCCGACCGACCCAGAACGCACCGACGCAGCCGAGCATCACCCCGACGAAGGCGACGAAGGACCCGACGATCGCCCCGAACAGCACGCCAGCCGCGATCGAGAACGGCGCCGCGGGCAGCATGATCGTGCCCGCGACGGCGTAGATCGCGACGAACACGACGGCGGCGAGCGGTCCGAAGGTCTCCATCGTGGCCCGGAGCCCGTCGATCCCTGCGTCACGGTCGAACCGTGCACCGAACGTCAGGCCGACGACGACGAGCACGGTGAGCACACCCGCTCGGATCCACAGGTTGGTGAGCAGGACGCTCAGCCATGCACGGCGGGTGGTCTGCCCCATGACCTCACCGAAGGAGGGCTGCTCCGACACGCGGCACCTCCTCGACGTCGCACGCACGGTCGAGGCGAAGTAGACCGAGCCCCGCCAGTTCGGGCAAACCGACCGGAACGCGCGACCCCACTCGTCCACCCGGTTGTCGTGCCGGCTGGACGAGCGGGGTCTGCGATCAACTGCAGCCGCTGGTGGTGCCGCACGACTCACAGACGTGGCAGGCACCGGCGCGGATCATCTTGATGCCGCAGTCGAAGCACATCGGTGCGTCGTGGTCGACCATCGGGTCGGCGACCCGAGCGGCCTCGGTCGGCTGGGGTGCACGCACCGCAGCGCGGACCGACGGGTCCTCGGTGAGGTCGTCGAGGTCCTCCAGGTCGTCCTCGTCGTCCATGATCGGCGGTTCGAGGTGGCCCTGGTCGAGCATCCGCGTGCGCTCCTCGAGCGTGTGGATGCCGAGCTCGACCCGCTTGTCGAACGGCAGGTACTCGATGGCCAGCTTGCGTGCCACGTAGTCGACGAGCGACGTCGCGAAGCGGATCTCCTCGTCGTCGGTCATCCCGGCGGGCTCGAAGCGCATGTTCATGAACTTCGCGACGTAGCTCTCGAGCGGCACCCCGTACTGCATGCCGATCGACACGGAGATCGCGAACGCGTCGAGCAGGCCCGACAGGGTGGAACCCTGCTTGCCGAGCTTCAGGAAGATCTCTGCCAGCCCGTCGTTCGGGTACTCGCCGGCGGTCAGGTAGCCCTTCGCGTCACCGACCCGGAAGCTCACCGTCTGCGACGGACGCGTCTTGGGGGGCTTGCGACGCTGCGGCACGTGGACGATCTCCACGTCCGTGCCGGCCGGCGCGGCGGCACCCTCCTTGCGGGTGACACTGAGCGGCTGGGCCACCTTGCAGTTGTCGCGGTAGATCGCGATGGCCTTGATGCCCAGCTTCCACGCGTCGAGGTGCAGCTGCTCGATGTCCTCGACCGTCGCCGTCTCGGGCAGGTTCACCGTCTTGGAGATCGCGCCGGAGATGAACGGCTGGGCGGCCGCCATCATCTTCACGTGCCCCATGTAGTGGATGGTGTCGTCACCCATCGCGCACTGGAACACCTTCGTGTGCTCCGGCTTCAGTGCCGGCGCGCCGTGGATCGACTTGTTCTCGTCGATGTGGGCGACGATCGCCTCGACCTGCTCCTCGGTGTAGCCGAGGTGACGAAGCGCCTGGGGCACCGTCTGGTTGACGATGGTGAGCGACCCGCCACCGACCATCTTCTTGGTCTTGACCAGTCCGAGGTCGGGTTCGATGCCGGTCGTGTCGCAGTCCATCATCAGGCCGATGGTGCCCGTGGGGGCGAGCACGCTGGCCTGCGAGTTGCGGAACCCGTGCTCGGTGCCGAGCGCGAGCGCCTCGTCCCACGAGGTGCGGGCGGCGTTGAGCAGGTCACTGGCGACGGGACGTGGGTCGATGCCCTCCACCGCGTCACGGTGCTTGCCGATCACCCGCAGCATCGGCTGAGCGTTCTTCGCGTAGCCGTTGAAGGGTCCCACGACCTTCGCGATCTCCGCCGAGGTCCGGTAGGCATGGCCGGTCATCAGCGCGGTGATCGCACCACACCACGCACGACCCTCGTCTGAGTCGTAGGGCAGCCCGATCGACATCAGCAGGCCACCGAGGTTGGCGTAGCCGAGCCCGAGTTCCCGGTAGTCGATCGCGTTCTTCCCGATGCTCTCCGTCGGATACGACGAGTAGCCGACGATGATCTCCTGGGCGGTGAACACGACCTCGACGGCCCGCTTGAAGGACTCCACGTCGAAGCGCCCGGCGTCGTAGTCGAAGAACTTCTTGAGGTTGAGGCTGGCGAGGTTGCACGCCGAGTTGTCGAGGTGCATGTACTCCGAGCACGGGTTCGAGCCGTTGATGCGGCCCGACTCCGGGCACGTGTGCCAGTCGTTGATCGTCGTGTCGTACTGCAGGCCGGGGTCGGCGCACTCCCACGCAGCCTCGGAGATCTGGCGCATGACGTCGCGGGCGGAGCGCATCTCGAGCACCTCGCCGGTGGTCACCGCACGAAGCGCGTAGTCGGTGTCGTCCTCGTAGGCCTGCATGAACTCGTCGGTGACGCGCACCGAGTTGTTGGCGTTCTGGTACTGGATCGACGCGTAGTCCTCGCCGTCGAGGTCCATGTCGAAGCCGGCCTCGCGCAGCACACGGACCTTCTTCTCCTCACGGGCCTTGGTCCAGATGAACTCCTCCACGTCGGGGTGGTCGACGTTGAGGATGACCATCTTGGCGGCGCGACGGGTCTTGCCACCCGACTTGATCGTTCCAGCGGACGCGTCGGCGCCGCGCATGAAGCTCACCGGACCGGAGGCCTCACCACCGCCCTTGAGCTGCTCCTTCGAGGAACGGATCCGCGACAGGTTGACCCCGGCACCCGAGCCGCCCTTGAAGATCGTGCCCTCCTCGACGTACCAGTTGAGGATGGACGACATGGTGTCCTCGACCGACAGGATGAAGCACGCGGAGCACTGCGGCTTCTCCTCCACACCGACGTTGAACCACACCGGCGAGTTGAACGCGGCCTTCTGGTGGACGAGCAGGTGCTTGAGCTCGGCCCGGAAGGTCTCCGCGGAGTCCTCGTCGGCGAAGTAGCCGCCGTCGAGGCCCCACCCGGTGATCGTGTCGGCCACACGGTCGATCATCTGGCGCACCGAACGCTCACGCTCCGGCGTGCCCAGCGTCCCGCGGAAGTACTTCTGGGTGACGATCTGGGTGGCCATCATCGACCAGCTGGACGGGAACTCGACGCCGCGCTGCTCGAACGACACGGATCCGTCGCGCCAGTTGGTGAGCACCGCGTCGCGCAGTTCCCACTCGAGTTCGTCGTAGGGGTGACGGTCAGGCGTGGTGAACCAGCGCTCGAAGCGCAGGCCGAGCCCCGGACCGGCCTCGACGGCCTCGAGCGGCGCTCCCGCGTGCGTCCCGGCGGCCGTGGCCGCGTGCGACGCGTCCGCGTCGTGGGTCCTGTCGGATCGGACGTCAACCATGTCGTGCTCCTCGTGGTGCTCGTGTGCCGGGTCGACCGTCCCGGCCGACGTGCCAAGTTCGTGGTCCACCGAGCATGTCCACGACCTGCGACATCCCCTGCGGCCTCCCAGTGCGGCCTGACAGCGACGGAACTACATCGCTGTGAGCCGCTCGCCACTCAACACGCCCCAGCGCCGTGGCGTCAAGCATCCCGGTCGTCGGCCATCCTGTCGAGTGCACTACCCGTGGTGGCCCAATGCGGCCTCGAAGCCCCACATGTTGTGTTTGCACGTCACATCCACCGCTCACGCCCCCCATTGTCCCCAGTTCCACCCCGACTTGTCCACACCTTCGTCCACACGGTGGACGAAGAAGTTCGTCCTCTCGGTGTGCGATCTGCGCACGCCTTCACGGCCCCACGTTCGCACCCCGACCGGCCGACGGACACCGGTCTCGATTAGCCTGCGATCGCGGAGTGGGACATCGGGACGCGCGACGCGGAGGCCTGACCCTCGTGGACGACGAACAGCTGCAGCGGCAGATCGAACGACGGTCGGTGCCCGAGATCCGGCGGGTCCCGTCGTGGCTCACCACCCTGGCCGCGTGGACCTGGCGCATCCTCGTGGTGCTGATCGGCGCGTCCGCGCTTCTCTACGTCCTCATCCGCCTCTACCTCGTCACCCTGCCAGTCATCGTGGCCCTGATCCTGGCCACGCTGTGCGTCCCCCCTGCCCGCTGGCTCGAGCGGCACCGAGTCCACCGGACACTCGCCACGTCCGTCGTCCTGTTCGGTGGGATCGGCGTGTTCGGGGGCATGATCGCCGCGCTGACCCCGGCATTCGTGCGCGAGGTCCGACAGCTCGGGCCGACCATCGCCGAGGCGTTCGACACGCTGCTCGTCTTCCTCGAGGACAACTTCGACTGGGACCGCGACGAGATCATGGAGGCCGTCGAGGAGGGCCTCCAGATGCTGTCCGACCAGTCCGGCCAGCTCGCGAGTCAGGTGTGGTCCGGCGCCGCGATCGCGGTCCAGATGATCACGGCGCTGCTTCTGGCGATCGTCCTGCTGTTCTTCTTCGTCAAGGACGGCCGACAGATCGTCGACTGGATCATCGCCCGGACACCCGACCCCTACGAGGAGACCGTGCGTGCGGTCGGACGTCGGTCGTGGACCGCCCTGAGTGGGTTCGTCCGTGGCACCGCGATCGTCGCCATGGTGGATGCGGTCGGCATCGGCATCGGACTGGCCATCGTCGGGGTACCGCTCGTGCTGCCCATCGCGGTGCTGGTGTTCCTCGGCGGGTTCATCCCGGTCATCGGGGCGTTCCTGACCGGGCTCGTCGCGGTGCTCGTCGCCCTGGCGACGGGCGGCTTCCAGCAGGCCCTCATCGTGCTCGCGATCGTGGTCGCCGTGCAGCAGCTCGAGTCGAACGTGCTGCAGCCGGTGATCATGCGCCGCGCGGTGAACCTCCACCCCATCGTCATCCTCGCCGCTCTGACGGCAGGCGCGACGCTCATCGGCGTCGTCGGGGTGTTCCTCGCGGTGCCCATCGCCGCCGTGGCGGCTGCAGCGGGCAACGAACTGCGCATCCGCCACGAGACCAACACGACCCGCTCGGAACCGCTGGTCACCCCGCCGGCAGCCGACCTCTGAGGTCAGGCTGGCCGAGGCACGCCCCATCCCGGCGCGTGCCGGGTCCAGGGAACGAGCGACTCGAGCTGGGCGGCCACCGACAGGACGAGGTCCTCTCGGCCTCGTGAGGCCACCACCTGCACCGCCAGCGGGCGTCCACCGTCGTGCCACAGCGGCACGACCGCAGCCGGCAGGTCCGCCAGGTTCCACGCCGCCAGGAACGGGTAGGTCGACATGTTGACCGCCACGTTCGACACCCAGGGCTTCGTGTGCCACGCCGACGCGGAGGGCTGGGTGCGAGCGAACGCGGGGGTGACCAGCACGTCGTGGTCGTCGAAGAACGGCTCGACGTGCTCCTTCCAGCGCTGTGCGTCCTCCTCCCGCACAGGCCGGATGCGAGCGAGCTGCTCACCGCGTGCGACGTGTCCGCGCGTACGGGGCTGGAGTGCCTCACGGTCCAGTCCGAGCTGTTCGACCGCGTGCACGGCCCCCTGGGTCCACCGGGCCAGGGCCGCCTGGATGGTCGCCTGCTCATAGGGCGGATCGTCGCGTTCGACGATGTGGCCAGCGTGGTTCAGCAGTCGGCCCGCCTCGATGGCGGCCTCGCGCCACGACGACGTGATCGCGATGCCCGGCGTGGGAGGCCGGAACGACACCGCGACACGCACCCGGCCCTCGAGGGGTGGCACGTCCCGCAGGTCGTCGGTCCCGCTGATCACGTCGAGCACCAGCGCACCGTCGGCGACGGTCGTCGCGATGGGGCCGATGCGCGACATCCCGTACATGTGGTGTTCGCCCACGAGCACCTGCGGGGTCCGGTCAGCGCCCGGCTTGACGCCGAACGCGCCGCACGCGGCCGCCGGGATGCGCACCGACCCGAGCCCGTCCGCCGCGAGCGCGACCGGCACCACTCCTGCACCGACGGCGGCACCGGATCCTCCCGCCGACCCCCCGGCCGTGCGCGACGGGTCCCACGGGCTCACGGCCGTGCCAGCGGGATCGTCCGACGTGCCCCACAGACCGAGTTCAGGACAGCGCGTCTTGCCGATCACGATCGCACCCGCGGCCCTCAGCCGCTCGACCACGACGTCGTCGGCCTCCGCAGGGGTGGCGCTGGTGGCCTGGGACCCGTGGCGGGTCGGCTCGCCGGCGACGTCGACCACGTCCTGCACGGCGACGGGCACCCCTGCGAGTGGAAGGTCGGACCGGTCGGCGCGGGCGTCGACGGCCTCCGCGTCCTCGAGGGCCGAACGTCGCCGGACCGACACGAACGCACCGAGCCGGTGCTCCACCTCCGCGAGGTGCTCCAGGTGTGCGCGGACGACCTCGACGGCGGACGCCTCGCCGTCCCGCACCACGCGTGCGATGTCGATCGCGCTGAGTCCGACCAGGTCCATGTGGATCGTCTCCTCGTCGTCACACGCCGATCCGGCGGCTGGGACCGGCACCTCCACACCCCCACCCTATGAGGCCGGACGCCACACGCGCCACGCCGACGGGCCGGGCGACCAGGGTCGGACGGCCCGGCACGGCGGTCCGTGGTCTGGCACCCTGTCCGTCGAACCGACGGCGCGTCGGCGCCGACGGACGGACCTCAGCCCTGCCCCCTCCCCGGTAACCGTCCCGACCGACGTTCCCGCACGACCCCATCCGCACCACGCCACCCGGCCGAGGAGCCCCCGTGTCACGCACCGCTGACCGTTCCGTGTCGCACCGTCCTGGCCGCGTCGAACGGTCGGAGGTCCACGTCCGGGTCCTCGTCGCCGACGACGCAGAGTGGGTCGTGGCGACCGACGAGGCCTCGGCCACCGCACTCGCCCCCTCGCAGGACTGGGACGCCGGCAAGCTCGCCGCCGAACTCGACGAGGGAGTGTGGGCCTCGGACGACCGCTGGGCGTGGGGCGTCATCGTGTCCGGTGAGCCCGCGGGGTTCGCACTGGTGTCCGGGCTGGAGTCCGGCGACGCGCGCGTGTCCATCCGCATCGACCCGAAGGTGCGGGGACGCGGCGTCGGACGGGAGGTGCTGCGCCAGCTGGCCGACCACCACTTCAGCGCCGACCCCGACCTGCACCGGCTCACCGGGCGCGTGCACGAACACAACGTGCCGATGCAGCGCGTGTTCAACGCGGCGGGGTTCCGCATGGAGGCCCGGTACCGGGACTCGGTGCAGCATGCCGACGGCCGGTTCGCCTCGGAGTGGGGCTACGCACTCACCCGGCCGGACTGGGAGGCCGGCAACCACCGCAACCCGGGTCGGGGTTCCGACCTGCACGGTCTGACGTTCACGCTCGACGAGACGGTCGACGGGCCAGTCACTCGCGGTCTGTCGGTGCGGTTCCTGCAGGAAGGTCGTCGCGTCATCGCCCGCTACGACGCTGAACGGGTCTCTGACGGCGAACTCGCCGGGCTGCTCGTCGACGACCTGCTGCAGTACCGCTTCGTGCACGTCGAGGAACGGCGCGACGGAGTCCACCGTGCCATGGGCCAGGGGCGGTGCCGAGTGCAGCGGCGCAGGGACGGACGCATCGAGCTCGTCGACCAGTGGTCGGCCGACAGCGGGGCGAACGGCCGACGACTGCTGGTGGAACGCGCCGCGACCTGAACGCCGTCAGCCGGTGATCGCGGACAGGTCCGGCACGGCGACGTGCAGGGCCGCCACCACCGCGTGCGCGACCCCGCCCTCGTCGATCAGGGCCCCCCTTGCGTGCAGGCGGCGGCCGTCCGCACCGTCGAACCGGGCGACGGCACGCAGCAGTTCCCCGACCGGCGCGTCGCGCAGCACGTGCAGTTCGAACCCTGCGAGCAGTGGGCCGTCCATGCCCATCGCGTCGACGGTGTCGCGGCACGCCCAGGCCGTTGGACAGTCGAGCACCGCCGCCACCACGAGTTCGTCCACCGTCCCGTGGTCGTCCCGGACCGTCCAGTCGTGCGGGAACCACCCGGACACGACGGTCTCTGGATCGTGCCACCCCGGGTACAGGTGCATCGCCTGCGGGTGTCCCGATCGCGCGCCGCACACCCAGCAGTCCGGGTAGCGCACCTGTGGTCGGGGATCGGGCAGGGCCACGTTCGCGAGGTCCGTGAGGTCGTGTGCGTGGCTCGAGGGCTCGTGCCCCGCCAGTTCGACCTGCGCACTGACCAGCAGACGGTCACCGTCACGGATCTCCACGTCGTGGCACGCGGTCCCCTCGGCCGGACGGACCCTCGCCAGGTGGCTTCGACCCAACGTGGTGGGAGCGTGGAGTCGGGCACGCACCATGGTGAGGGGGGCCCCGAACCGGTCGACGGATCGTGCGACGCCGACCGGCAGGCTCGCCGCGATCCCTCCCTGCAGGATCCCGCGCGGACCGTCGAGGCCTTCCGGGACGTGCAGCCGGCGCACGAGCCAGCCCTCGTCGTCCACCGACGCGTCCGCGTCGAGTGTGATGCCCAGCGCCGTCGGACCGATCGTGAGTGTGCTCATCGCCGGCGACGGTAGCGGCTCGCCCAACCCGCGGACACGGGCCCGTACGATCCGCGTAGGCGGCCCGGGACCGCGGCCACACGTCGCGGCTCCGCCCCGCAGGAGTCCCGATGCGATGCCCGCACTGCGGAGTCGACGACGACCGCGTGGTCGACTCGCGCCCGACGCCCGACGGTCACGCCGTGCGTCGTCGGCGCTCCTGCAATGCCTGCGGGGATCGCTACACCACGTTCGAACGGACCGAGCTCCCCGAACTGCTGGTTCGAAAGCGATCAGGTCAGCTCATCGCGTTCCAGCGTGAACGGGTGCTCGACGGGATGTCACGCGCAGCCAAGGGTCGCGTCGATCCCGAGACGCTCGAGCGAGCCGCCGCACAGGTCGAGCGCGAACTGCGTGCACGCCGGGTGCGCGAGGTGCCCTCCGAGCAGGTCGGTCTGCAGGTGCTGGCCCATCTCCGAGAACTCGACCCGGTGGCCTACGTGCGATTCGCGTCGGTGTACAAGAACTTCGAGGGCCCGGAGGACTTCGAACTCGAACTGTCCGAACTGCGCAAGGAAGCGCCTCCGAAGGGACGCTGACCATCCGGAGCGCCCACGGGGAACGGCGCCGCCCGGCACCGAGTGGCGCCGGGCGGCGGGTCACCGGAGGTGCGGGGCGGCGCAGTCTCCGGTGTCCCGACCACGCACGGGGGGTGACGTGGCCGGAGATCTGTCTGGTCGTCCGAGGGTCGTGTCGGTCACCACGCAGGAAGCAGGACCACGCGCCACGACCCCTGGTCCCCGATCGTGCCGGCGTTGATCGCCTCGATCGCCGCCAGCTGGGCCGATGGCTCGACACCGGCCGGCGCCGTCGCGACAGCGATCTCCCACAGCGACCGGTGAGGTTCGACCATCACGTGGCCGTCGGTCCGCTCGGCGATCGTCGGACCCGATGCCTGCATCGCGAACACCCCGACCGCCCCGACGACGGCGACCAGGACGACCGCCAGGAACACGAGGAACCGGCGCCACGCGACCTGGTCGGCGGTCCTGCCCGCGACGACCGGTGAGCCGACGGCACGCAACGCAGGCCCACGAACAGGGGTCGCCTCACGTCGCCCTCCGGGGAGGCGATCGGGCCCACCCACGAAGGTCGGTCGCTGCGGGATCGCGATGCTGCTCACGTCGTGGCCTCGTCGTCGGGGTGCCTGTACGCGGCACCGTCAGGCGGTTGTCGCCGTTGCCGGATCGAACGTACGACGGGGGTGTGACACCACGTCGAGTGCGACGACCCGAACACCTGTTCCCCATTTGAGCGAACGCCTGTTCGGTTGTCAAGCCCCGAGACGAACGGGTGTTCGCCTCGGGACGACGATCCTGCTACGGTCCGCCCGAACGCGAGTTCGGAACGGGTCCCTGACGGACCCCGAGTCCCGGGAGCGATGCCGTGAACCCTCTCGACACCAACCCTGCCGACGACCCGACCGACGTCGTGGGCGATCCGGAGGTGTTCGCCACCGCTGCCGACCTGACGCCGCGGCAACGGGCGATCCTCGGCATGATCCACGGCCACGTCGCCGAACACGGCTACCCGCCGTCGGTCCGGGAGATCGGCGACGCGGTCGGGCTCCGATCGCCGTCATCGGTGCACGCGCAGCTCGAGACCCTGGCGGAGAAGGGCTACCTGCGCCGCGACGCCAGCCGTCCCCGCGCCATCGAGTTCGAGCGGGACCCCGACACCTCGCTCGACCGGCGTGCCGCGCCTGCTCGCAGCGTGCCCCTCGTCGGAGAGATCGCCGCCGGCGGGCCGATCCTCGCCGAGGAGCGCGTGGAGGAGGTCTACTCGCTGCCGCGTGACCTCGTGGGCGACGGACAGCTGTTCATGCTGAGGGTGCGCGGTGAGTCGATGATCGACGCCGGCGTGCTGGACGGTGACCTCGTCGTCGTTCGCGAACAGCCCACGGTCGAGCAGGGCGAGATGTGCGCGGCGCTGATCGACGGTGAGGCCACCGTCAAGTTCTTCCGCCGACACGGCGGCGAGGTGTGGCTCGACCCGGCGAACGAGGCCTACGAACCGATCCCGGTCCTGTCCGACCAGGACGCTCGCATCATGGGCAGGGTCGTCACGGTCCTGCGGGACGTGCGCTGACCGACTCGTCGGCCTCCCAGTCCTCGACGTCTCGCGCGAACGGGTTGTCCTCGAGGTGCTCCGCCAGCGCCGCCGCCGTGTCCTCGTCGACGTCGGCCACGATCCGCGTACCGGTGTCGGTGTGCGACTCGGCGACGACCCTCCCCTGCCGGTGGGCCAGCGCGACGAGTTCCTGCCGCTCCCACGGGACGTGGCCGGTCACCCGCCGCCGACGTGCGGGCAGGCGCGTCGCGATCCGGTCGACCAGCGCGTCGACGCCTTGGCCCGTGAGGGCCGACACGACGATCGCGTCGGCCTCGAAGTCGACCTGCAACGTTCGTTGCAGTGCAGCCACCACGTCCGGGTCCGCGCGATCGGCCTTGTTGAGCACGATCTGCTCGTCCACCTCGTCGGCGCCGATCTCCGCGAGCACCTCGTGGACCGCAGCGACCTGACGCAGCGCGTAGGGATGTGACGCGTCGACCACGTGCAGCAGCAGGTCCGCGGACGCCGTCTGCTCCAGGGTCGACCGGAACGCCTCCACGAGCCCGTGCGGCAGCTTCTGCACGAAACCGACCGTGTCGGTCACGACCACGTTGCGGCCGTCCTCCAGCTCGAGGCGCCGGACGGTCGGGTCGAGCGTCGCGAACAGACGGTCCGCCACCTCGACGTCCGCGTCGGTGAGGCGGTTGAGCAGCGACGACTTCCCGGCGTTCGTGTAGCCGACGAGCGCGACCGTCTGCACGCGGCGTCGTTCGCGTTCGGCCTCCCTGGTCGCACGCACCCGCGAGAAGTCCTGCAGGTCACGGCGCAGTCGAGTCACGCGTCGCATGATGCGACGGCGATCCACCTCGAGCTGGGTCTCGCCCGGTCCACGGCCCCCGATCCCCACCCCACCAGCGGCGCGACCACCCGCCTGACGCGACAGCGCGGTACCCCAACCTCGCAGGCGCGGGAGCAGGTAGGTCAACTGTGCGAGCTCCACCTGAGCGCGCCCCTCGCGCGAGGTGGCGTGCTGGGCGAAGATGTCCAGGATGACGATGGTGCGGTCGAGCACCTTGACGCCGATCTGCTCCTCCAGATTGCGCTGCTGAGCAGGAGCCAGTTCGTCGTCGAACACGACCGCGTCGGCGTCGTGCATCTCCGCCAGTCGACGTAGTTCGGCCACCTTGCCACGGCCCACGTACGTCGCCGGATCCGGACGGTCGCGCCGCTGCATCGCGCGCTCGACGACCTCGGCCCCCGCGGTCTCGAGCAGGCGGGTGAGTTCGTCGAGCGACGCCTCCACCTGCTCGACCGTGTCGGCGGGACCCTCGACCCCCACGATGACGGCGCGTTCGACGGGACGGATGATGTCCACGCCCTCGCGAGGCGCCTCGTCACCGATGACCTGTCGCCGACGGCGACGCAGTTCGGCACGACCGATCGTCGTGTCGAGATCGTCAAGGTCGAGCGTCGTGGGCGAGTCGGACGCCGGGTCGGTCACGCCGTCACCTTCGTGCGGTCGGGCAGGTTCGCGGCGAGCCACGCCGGGTCGAGTTCTCCGTGTGCGACCTCGACGGCGGGACCGGTCATGAGGACCCTGCCCTCCGCGGCGATCTGCACGTCGAGGACACCCCCGGCGAGTCGGACGGACACGTGGTCCGTGGTGTGACCGAGACGGTGCAGGGCGACCACCGCGGCGCACGCACCGGTACCACAGGAGGCCGTCTCCCCGACCCCACGTTCGAACACGCGCAGGTCGATGGCGTCGTCCGCGACCGGGTGCGCGAACCCGACGTTGACCTGTTCGGGGAACGCGGGGTGGTCCTGGAGTCGAGCGCCGATCCCGTGGACGTCGGCCGTCGCGACGTCGTCGACGACGAACACCGCGTGCGGATTTCCCATCGAGACGACGGACACGGTCGACGACACCCCGTCGATGTCGAGTTCGTGCACCGGAAGGTCCCCCGCGTCGGTCTCGAACGGGACGCGGGACGGCTCGGTCGACGCCGTACCCATGTCGACGGTCGCCGTGGCGACACGACCATCCGGGCCGCGGTGGACGGTGACGTGACGGTCCCCGGCACGCGTACCGACGACGACCACCTCACCGACGTCGACCAGTCCGTGGTCGACCACGTGCTTGGCCACGACCCGCACGCCGTTGCCGCACATCTCCACGACGGTGCCGTCGGCGTTGCGGTAGTCCATGAACACGTGGGCGTCACCACGCCCGGGTCCGATGCGCAGGACCCCGTCTCCCCCCACACCCCGGTGGCGGTCCGTCAGGGCACGGACGAACGCCTCGGACAGGCCGATGCGGTCGTCGAGGTCGGCGAGGACGACGAAGTCGTTGCCGGTGCCGTGTGCCCTGGTGAATCTCACCACGTCAGCGTACGTCCCCGTGGTGGCGGCGCACGCCATCGTTCTGGTTGCATTCGCGGGCGCGCGCCCCCGCGAGCGTGGAGACGAAGGGCTTTCGACGCATGGCGTGGATCCGTCGCGGTGCGGTCATGATCGGCCTCGTCGTCGTGCTGCTCGTCGCGTCCATGCCCGTGTACCTGCTGTTCGCCGGATGGCGATCGTTTCCCCCCCTGGTCGGCGAACTCGAGGTCGAGGGTCTCGTCGACGAGGTCGAGGTGCGCCGTGACGGGTACGGGATCCCTGTCGTCCACGCCGCCAACGCGTGGGACCTGTGGTTCGCGCAGGGACACGTGCACGCCCAGGACCGGTTCTGGGAGATGGACGTCCGTCGGCACGTCACGTCCGGACGACTGTCGGAACTGTTCGGGTCCAGCCAGGTCGAGACCGACGCGTTCCTGCGGACGCTGGGCTGGCGGCGGGCCGCCGAGGCCGACCTCGAACTCCTCGACGACGAGACCCTGCACATGCTCGAGGCGTACGCCGCCGGAGTGAACGCGTGGATGGCGGGTCGCCGGGGCACCGCGCTGTCGTTCGAGCACGCGATGCTTCCCCTGACCGGGCCCCTGCGGTACCAGCCCGAACCGTGGACTCCTGCGGACTCGGTCGCGTGGATCCGGGCGATGGCGTGGGATCTCGCCGGCATCGACGACGACCTGGTGCGGGCACGGCTCAGTGCGACCGACCTCGGCCCCGGGCGGTCCTGGACCACCCTGTATCCCGAACCACCGGGCGAGCACCCGGCCATCATCGCCGACGGTGGGTCCGTCCGCGACGGACAGTGGCTCGCCAACGCGACCCATCCGCCAGAGGACGATCCCGACGGAGCGACCGGCGAGGACGGCGGCCAGCAGGTCGACGGCGAGAGCGCCGACGATCCCGACGACGCGCCGATCGAACCCGTCATCGGGGAACCCGACCTCGAACTGCTCGCACACACCCAGCGGCTGCTCGACCTCGTCCCGCCGATGGTCGGCCGTGGTGAGGGCATCGGGTCGAACTCGTGGGTGGTGTCGGGCGACCGCACCGCGAGCGGCGCACCGCTGCTGGCCAACGACCCCCACCTCGAACCGTCACAGCCCTCCCTGTGGTACCAGGTGGGCCTGCGCTGCCGACCCGTCTCAGAGGCGTGCCCCTACGACGTGACGGGGTTCTCGTTCTCGGGGCTTCCCGGGGTCGTGATCGGGCACACCGACCGCGCAGCGTGGGGGTTCACGAACCTGTCGGCGAACGCCGCCGACCTCGTGATCGAACGTCTGGACGGCGACCACCACCACGACGGTGACGAACTCGTCGAGGTGACCACACGCACGGAGACGATCCGCGTCGCGATGGGACGCGACGTCACCGTCACCATCCAAGAGACAGGCAACGGGCCGCTGATCTCCGACGTGTCCAGCGACGCACGTGAGGTGGCGGCGGGGCCACTCGGCGACCGGCGAGACCGCCGCGCGGGCGGTCACGAGCACGCGGTCGCCCTGCGGTGGACGGCCCTGCAGCCCACGCCCACCGTCGCGGCGATCCCACGGTTCGCGCGTCTGTCCGACTGGGACGACCTGCTCGAGGCGGCGGCCCTGTTCGAGGTGCCCAGCCAGAACATCGTCTACGCCGACGTGGACGGTCGCATCGGGTTCGTGCCGGCGGGCCGGGTACCGGTACGCGAACGCCACGAGCCCCGGGAGCCGATGGCGGCCTGGCTCGACGAGCACACCCTGCCCCGCGACGTCGGCGACCACGAACGCCCGTGGCTGCTCGACCCGCCAGACGGCGTGATCGTCGCAGCCAACCAGCCGGTCCTGCCCCGCAGCGACACGCCGGTCCTGGAGGACCTTCCCAACATGGGTCACCGGGCCGCCCGGATCCACGACCTGCTCGACACCGACCGACGACTCACCGTCGACGACATGCTCGCCATCCAGCTCGACACCCACAACGCGAACGCGGCGACCCTGCGGCGCCACCTGCTGGCCGTGACCACCGACGACGTGGCGGTCACGCAGATCCAGCAGGTCCTCGTGGACTGGGACGGCCACGACGACGTGGAGTCGTCGGGAGCCGCCGCGTTCAACGCGGTGTGGCGCCACGTGCTCGCCCTCACCTTCCACGACGAACTGCCCGTCTGGGCCCGCCCCGACGGTTCTGCGCGGTGGTGGGAGGTGGTTCGGTACCTGCTCGAGCGTCCGGCATCCCCGTGGTGGGACGACCTGACCACCCTCGAGGTCACGTCGCGTGACGACGTCCTCGAGGCCGCGATGGCCGAGGCTCACCGGGAGCTGTCGGAGCGGTTCACCCCGGACCCGACGACGTGGCGGTGGGGTGCCATGCACCGTCTGCACCTCGATCACGCGACGTTCGGGGCCTCCGGCATCCGTCCGTTCGAGTGGATCCTCAACCGCGGGCCGTTCGAGGTGGCGGGTGGGCGGGACGTGGTGAACGCCACGGGATGGAGCGCTGGCGACGGCTACGAGGTGGACGCTGTGCCGTCGATGCGCATGGTCGTCGACCTCGGGGACCTCGACGCGGGCCGTTGGGTCCAGCTCACCGGCCAGTCGGGGCGCCCGTTCCACCACCACTACGCCGATCAGGCCCACCTGTGGGCACGTGGCGACACCGTGCCCCTCGTGCACTCGGACCGGGCCGTGCGCGACGTGCACTGGCGGGTGCTGACGCTGACCCCACCGCCCGACGCTCCCTGACCTGAGCTTCCCGGCGAGACCTCATCGGGTCTCGCACGGGAGGGTGGCGACGGGTGGTGACGGCAGACCGTGTTCCGTCAGGCGAGGATGCCCGGCCACAGGTGGGCGACGGCCTCGTCCGACCGGGCGAGGGAGTCGATGCGCAGCCCACGCGGGTCCCGGCGGAACCACGAGCGCTGCCGACGTGCATAGCGCCACGTTCGCTGCGCCACCGTCTCCACGAGGTCCGCGTGCGCGAGCCTGCCGTCGAGCACCGCGATCGCCTCGGTGTATCCGATGGCCTGCGCAGCGGTGCGTGACAACGGGCCTCCACGCACCAGGGCTCGTGTCTCGTCGAGCAACCCGTCGTCGAGCATCCGTTCGACGCGAGCCTCGATCGCCACACGCAGCCGTTCGCCGGGTGGATCGAGCTGCACCACGCGCAGGTCCGGGTGGATCCCCTCGTGGGACTCCCACGTCGTGCGGAACGCGGAGAACGGTCGTCCGGTCAGTTCCTGCACCTCGAGCGCACGCACGACACGACGCAGGTTGGACGGCTCGATGCGTGCCGCCGCATCCGGGTCGACACGCTGCAGCCGGGCGTACGCCCCGGACGGGTCGTCGGTGACCTGCTGGTCGATGCGACGGCGCACCGCCGGGTCCGTCGGTGGGAACTCCAGGGGATCCACGACCGCGCGCCAGTACAGGCCCGACCCGCCGACGAGCAGCGGGACCGCTCCTCGTCGTTGGACGCCCTCGATCGCGAGGCGCGCCTGATGCTGGAACCAGGCGACGGTCACCTCCTCGGACGGGTCGAGCACGTCGACCATGTGGTGCGGCGTGCGTCGACGCTCCTGAAGCGAAGGCTTGGCCGTTCCGACGTCCATGCCGCGATAGACGGTGAACGCGTCGACGGCGACGACCTCGACGCGGCGGTCGACCGCCTGCAGGTGGTCGACGACGCGAAGCGCGAGGTCGGACTTGCCCGACGCCGTCGGACCGACGATGGCGAGCACGCTCATCGGGCGTTCACGCGAACCGGGCGACGACGTGACCGACCCCGTGGGGTGCGGCGTACCGCACGTCCGGTCGACCGAGCCCGAGTTCGTGGGCCATCTGGACGGCGACGAGCAGCGGTGCCCAGCCCCGTGCCATGACGTCCCTCGCAGCGTCCGGACCGAGTCCACGCAGGGTGTCGACGTCGAGCGACTCGATGGCTCCCAGTGCCCGGCGATCCCAGTCCTGCGCACCCTCGACGAGGTACCCCGGAGATCGGTCCGTCAACGTCGCCGACAGGTCACCGGCGACCACGATCGCGAGCCGGGTCGCATCAGCGAGCCCACGGAGCACGCCGGTGAGCACGTCGACGGCGGCGAGGTCGTCGTCCAGCGACACGGCGACGACGTCGACCGGCCCGTGTCTCGCCGCCTGCAGGGCGAGCACCCCGACCTCGCCGTCGAGCACGTCCGCGACGTCGACCTCCACCCCGAGATGCTGCGCCAGGTGGTCGGCCTGCGGGCGCGCTTCGCCGATCGCCGCGCGGACGTCTGGGTATCCGTATCCGGCGAGGTCGACCCGGGGCGACACGGCCACGCGGGTCGGGCCCCTGACGACGAGCACGACCACGTCCGCACGTGACAGGTCCAGCGCACCGATCGCGGACCGCAGGCCGCGCACGTCTGCCGCGACGTCGTCACGAGGGTGCGGATCGACCTGTTCGAGCAGGGTCGCGGCCGTGGGGATCGCGTCGATCGCCTCCACGTCAGACCGCGACGACCGGCAGGCCACGTCCGACGATCGAGGTGGCCGACGCGTCGGGGTACCCACCGGTGCGTGCGGCATCCCCGGCGCGCGTGCGCTCCACGCGGCGTGGCGCCGACGCGATGACGTAGTTGGTGTGGGCCTCCACGACCTCCACGGTGACGAGGTCCCCGGCTGCGAACTCGTCGGCCGACTGTGGGGCAGGCAGGTGGACGAGGTGGTTGCCGTCCGTTCGCCCCGACCAACGTGAGGGGTCGTTCTTCGACGGCCCCTCGACGAGCAGTTCGTGTGCGCGCCCGACCAGGCGCTGGTGCGCGGCCAGCGAGTCTCGACGGGTGAGCTCCTCGAGGCGCGCGTAGCGCTGCGTCACGACGTCAGGGTCGACGAACTCGTCGACGCGTTCGGCCGCAGGCGTCCCCGGGCGAGGCGAGTACTGGAACGTGAAGGCCTGGTCGAAACCGACCCGGTCGACGACGTCGAGCGTCTCCTCGAAGTCCGCGTCGGTCTCCCCGGGGAACCCGACGATGACGTCGGTGGTCAGCGCGGGGTCGTCGAGACGGTCACGCACCCGGTCGACCAGGTCGAGGTAGCGACGCTGACGGTAGGAACGACGCATCAGACGCAGGATGCGGTCGGAACCGGACTGCAGCGGCAGGTGCAGGTGGCCACACACCGTCGGTGTGTCGGCCATCGCGTCGAGGACGTCGTCGGTGAAGTCGCGAGGATGGGGGGACGTGAAGCGCACGCGGCGCAGCCCGTCGACACCGCCCACCTCGCGCAGCAGTTCCGGGAACGTGCTGCGTCCGGCGAGGTCACGACCGTACGAGTTGACGTTCTGACCGAGCAGGGTGACCTCGATGACGTCGTCAGCCACGAGTCCCCGGACCTCGTCGACGATCTCACCCATCGTGCGGGACCGTTCCGGGCCGCGCAGGCTCGGGACGATGCAGAACGTGCACGAGTTGTCGCACCCGACGGCGATGGACACCCACGCGTGGTGGCGGACGTCACGCCGGGCCGGCAGTGCCGACGGGAACGTCTCGAGCTGTTCCACGAGTTCGACGACGGGAATGGCGGCCGAGTCGGCCTGGGCGAGCAGACCCGGCAGGTTGCCCAGGTTGTGGGTTCCGTAGACGACGTCGACCCACGGCGCGCGGTCAGCGACGGTCTGCCCGTCCTTCTGTGCGAGGCACCCCCCGACGACGATGGTCAGGTCCTGACCGGCGTCACGGCGTTCGTCCTTGACCCGGCGCAGGTGACCGAGCGTGCCGTACAACCGGTTGTCGGCGTTCTCGCGCACGGCACAGGTGTTGAGCAGGATCAGGTCCGCGTCGTCGTCCGTGGGGGCACGTCGGTACCCGAGCGACTCGAGGAGACCAGCGGCACGACCGGAGTCGTGCACGTTCATCTGACAGCCGAACGTGCGGATGGCGTAGGTGCGCGGCACGGGCGATCAGCCGCCGGCCGTGGTGAGTCGCCGACGGCCCTGGTGGTGCTCTGGGCCGCCGTCGAGGTGTGTGCCCCGGCCCAGCGCCACCAGCACGGCGGCGACCGCGGCGAGCGCAGCGGCCGACATGCCGCCACCGGGCGTCAGGAAGAACGTGAGCACGAGGGCACCCAGCGCAGCGTGTCCGAGCATCGCACGAACCCGGGAACGTCCCGCGAACAGGGCCGCGACGACCACGAGGCCCGGGACGCCGACCACGATCCACGTCTGCAGCACGGTCATGACGCACCTCCGGGGTCCGGATCGTCGCGAGGACGCGACCACACGCCGACTCTGGCGCCGACGTGGGGGACGCGGGCAGGCTACCGGACCCCGTCGCTCGCAGACCGGGGCGCGGTCACCGGTCTGCTGCGCGCTGCTCCTCACGCAGGGCGAAGACGGCGTCGCGCGCGACCTTGCGCGCGAGCGCGTCGGGGTGCCCCCGACGCGCGACGTGGCCCGCCACGCGCCGGAACGCAGCCTCGGCAGGCACCCCGTTCAACTGTGCCGCTCGCTGGCGAGCGAGTTCGAATGCGACCGCGTGCTGGTCCTCGGACTCGTGGGGCGCCAGCAGGGACGTGACCAGTTCCCGGTCGAACCCACGTGCAGCGAGGTCACGTTGGATGCGCATGAGCGCGTGTCCACGCGTCCGCGCCTCGTCGACCAGTGCGCGGGCCATCCGACGGTCGTCGACGAGCCCCTCGCTGCGCGCACGGGTGAGTGTCGCCTCGACCTGGGCGTCGTCGAAGCCCCGGCCGATGAGCTTGTCGCGCAGTCGGCCCTCGGACTGCGGGCTGGTGGAGGTCGATCGCCGGACGAACGCGAGGGCTTCGGCCGGGACCGCGTCGCCCACCGGGCCCGTGGCATCCGTGCCTTCGGAGGCAGTCACCTCGACGGGCGGCGCAGGCGGCTCCTCGGGGCCCGGAGATGTCCCGGGACCGTCTGGCGGGGTCGCGCCCTCAGGGTCTACGAGCGGCCGACGGGCGATCCCACGCTGCGCGAGCCACTGTTCGGCGTCCCGCGGCATCGATCACGACTCCTCGTCGAAGTCGCCGTCCGGATCCTCGTCGATCTCCTCCGCGGCGAGGATCGGGTCGATGCCGACCTTCTCCTTGACCTTCTTCTCGATCTCTCGTGCGACGTCGTCGTTGGACCGGAGGAACTGGCGGGCGTTCTCCTTGCCCTGACCGAGCTGTTCGCCGTCGTACGTGTACCAGGCCCCGGCCTTGCGAATGATTCCCTCCTCGACCCCGACGTCGATGAGGGAGCCCTCCCGCGAGATGCCCTCGCCGTAGATGATGTCGAACTCCGCCTGCCGGAAGGGCGCGGCGACCTTGTTCTTGACGACCTTGACCCGAACGCGGTTGCCGACTGCGTCGGTTCCGTCCTTGAGCGTCTCGATGCGACGGACGTCGAGCCGCACCGACGAGTAGAACTTCAGCGCACGTCCACCCGGTGTGGTCTCGGGTGACCCGAACATGACGCCGATCTTCTCACGCAGCTGGTTGATGAAGATCGCGCACGTCTTGGATCGGTGCAGCGACCCGGACAGCTTCCGCAGTGCCTGACTCATCAGCCGTGCCTGCAGGCCGACGTGGCTGTCACCCATCTCCCCGTCGATCTCTGCACGCGGGGTGAGGGCCGCGACGGAGTCGATGACCACGATGTCGATCGCGCCGGAACGCACCAGCATGTCGGCGATCTCCAGCGCCTGCTCGCCGTTGTCCGGCTGGGACACCAGCAGTTCGTTGATGTCGACCCCCAGCGCCCGTGCGTAGTTGGGGTCCAGCGCGTGTTCGGCGTCGATGAACGCGGCGATGCCCCCCAGTCGCTGCGCCTCGGCCACAGCGTGCAGCGCGACGGTGGTCTTGCCGGACGACTCCGGTCCGAACACCTCGACGACGCGGCCCCGGGGAAGCCCGCCGATCCCGAGCGCGAGGTCCAGCGCGAGCGCGCCGGTCGGGATCGCCGGGATGCGCACGGCGCTCTCGTCGCCCAGCCGCATCAGGGAGCCCTTGCCGAACTGCTTCTCGATGTTGCCGAGCGCGAGGTCGAGTGCCTTGTCGCGATCCACGGGATGCCTCCGGGGCTGAGGGTCAGGTCTCGTCGAGCCAGCGGGGTCCGCCGCCCTGTGGGGTGGCCCTGCCGTCGTGTCCGCCGACGTCCGGCGTCCTGGTGACCACACCGTAGATGCAGCGTGTGACATCATGTGCGAGGCGCCGCCCGTCGACTGTGGACCACGCTACACGAACACCTGTTCGAACGCGAGCATCCCGGACGCACGCGTCACCCACCCGACTTCCACCTGGCCACCGGAGTCCCATGACCGCCGCGACCGACCCCTCCACGACCACCCCGACCGACTCCGGCGCACCCGCCGACGATCCGGTTCCCGTCCACCCGACCCGCTTCGTGTTCGTCGACACCGAGGCCACCGGACTCGATCATCGGCGCCACGAACTCACCGAGGTGTCGTGGATCGTGCGCTTCGAGGACGGTCGTGAGGTCGAGCGCCAGTTCTTCCCCACCCACACGACCGACGGGGCCGACGCCGACGCGCTCGTGCTGACGCACTACGAGGAACGCATCGCTCCCCAGCCGAAGACCCCGGCGTCCGAGTGGCTCCCGATCTTCCTCGACGACGCACGTGACGCCGTGCTCGTCGGCGCCGTGCCGGACTTCGACGCCCGGCACCTGGAGCGCATGTGCCACAAGCTCGGTCTCGAACCCACGTGGGACCACCACCTGCTCGACGTGGAGACCCTCGCGCTGCCGCTGCTCGCTCCCGGCCCCGAGGCACCTCGGGGCCTGGCGCGCACCTGTGCCGCGCTCGGGATCCCCCACGACCGCGACCTCGCCCACGGCGCGCTCTACGACGCCCAGCAGGCGATGCGCGTGTTCGACGCCGTGTGGGCCCTGATCGCCGACGTGCGGCGCCGCGGAGGTCCACTGCCCCCGCCCGTCGCACGCGGCAACGGCCGGTCGGACGACGATCAGTCGACGAGCGACACCGACGCCAGCACGTCGTGACGCGCCGGACCCTCCCCGAGGGTCGATCGCCACACGCCGACCTCGGTCGGGACCCACGAGGGCCCCTGGGCGGGCCACCGTGCCTGCTCGAGCGCGTCGTCGACCGCGCCGACGAGGTCCGTGTCGACCGCACCACGACGACGCGCGAGCGTCACGTGGGGGCGCACCCTGCGTCGCACCACCGGGACCCCTGCGGACACGAGTCCCGCCTGCACCCCGTGGGCCAGGTCGGCGACGGTGTCTGCAGGGTGGTCGGACACCGCCAGCACCACGGCCCGCCCGAACTCGCGCGCTCCGCCGAGCGTGAGCCACAGCGCACTCTCGTCGCACCTGCGTGAGGCCACCGTGCGCACCGCCTCGACGACGTCGTCGAGGCGGTCGTCGGCCACGTCACCGCAGAAGGCCAGCGTGACGTGCCATCCGTCGGACCGGGTCCAGGCCACGTCGAACGTCGCACGCAGGTCCTGCAGTGCGCGGTCGAGCGCGTCACGGACGTCGTCAGGGACCCGGATGGCGACGAAGCACCGCACGTTCACGCCCCGGGACGGTCCTCGACGAGGCGTCGCAGCAGCAGGTCGAGCGCCGCCGTGCCCAGCCGGGAGATGATCGAGGAGCGGTCGCCGTTGAGCCGCCGGGTGTGGACCTCGGTGTCGCGGCCGGGACCGGCGAGCGCCCAGTGGACGGTGCCGACCGGGATGTCGCCGAGGTCTCCGGGACCCGCGACACCGGTGACCGCCAGACCCCAGTCGGCGCCCGTGTGCTCACGCACCGCGTCAGCCAGCGCACGGGTCAGCGCCTCGCCGACGGCGTGTTCACCGAGGAGTTCGTCGGGGATGCCCAGCATGGTGTGCTTGGCCTCAGGGGTGTAGACGACCATCCCACCGTGGAGTGCCCTCGACGCGCCGGGCACCCGCCCGAGCCGCGCCGCGATGTCCCCGGCGGTGGCGGACTCGGCCAGCGCGACCGTCTCCCCACGTTCGGTGAGGGTGCGCACCACCGCCTGCTCGACGGCCTCGTCGTCGATGCCGGCAACGCCCGGACCGAGCGCGGCCACGACCTCCGCGACGACGGGCTCAGAGGTCGCTCGGGCCACGGCGACGTCGCTGGCGCTCACCGTGAGACGCACCTCGATCCCCGTCGTGTGCGCGAGGAACGCCAGGGTCACCTCGGTGTGACGCGCCACGATCGGCTCCACGACCGAGGCGACGTCCGACTCGCCCCGCCCCGCCACGTGCACGCGCCGGGTGATGGTGGTGCGCTCCCCCGCCAGGGCACGCACCTCGGCCACCACGTCGCGCTCGAACAGTTCGCGCATCTCCCACGGCACACCCGGCAGGGCGACGAGCCGTGTCGGCGTGTCACCCGCCAGGTCGACGGCGAACGCCGGTGCGGTGCCGACCGCCGGGAACACCGTGGCCCCGACCGGGACGCGGGCCTGACGCAGGTTCTGCTCTGACATGGTGCGCCCCATGCGAGCGAATCGCGCACGCAGGGCGTCAGCGAGGTCCTCCCGGAACTCGAGATCCACACCCATGACCGCGGCGACGGCCTCACGGGTGAGGTCGTCGACCGTCGGCCCCAGGCCTCCCCCGACGAGGATCAGGTCACTGCGCTGCGCGAGCCAACGGATCGCCTCCCCGATGCGGTCGACGTCGTCGCCCACCGCGAGGTGGTGCACCACCTGCATGCCCCGGGCGGTGAGTTCCCGGCTGAGCCAGGTCGCGTTGCTGTCGGTCAGGTCGCCGAGCAGCAGTTCGCTCCCGACGGACAGCAGTGCCGCACGGGGGTCGTGGGGCGAGTCGCCAGTCACCCGGCGTCCTGCCCCACGCGGGTGAGGCGGCGGGCGCGGAACCCGTACTCGACCCCGGACCAGACCGTCAGCGCCACCGCGACGACGAGCAGCCAGTCGGCGACGACCGGGGAGAGTCCGGGCAGCAGGTACGCCGCGATGGCGACGATCTGCGACACCGTCTTCACCTTGCCCCAGACGCTCGCGGGCATCACGTGCCGCTGCCGTCGCACGAGCCGGACTCGCAGCACGGTGACGGCGACCTCTCGCCCGACGATCACGACGACCGCCCACCACGGAAGCTCCCCGACCAGCGCAAGGCTCGCGAGCACACCGATCACGAGCAGCTTGTCCGCGATCGGGTCGGCGAGCTGGCCCCAGGCCGTGACCCCGTCGAGCCGCCGGGCCACCCACCCGTCGATCGAGTCGGTCCAGGCCGCGAACACGAACACGCCCAGCGCCCACCACCGCGCCGTCGGGTCGTCGAGGGTCAGCAGCCACAGGATCACCGGGACCAGCAGGACCCGCAGGAAGGTCACGAGGTTCGGGATCCCGAACACGTCACGCGCGCGCACGTGCGCCCTCCGGTCCTGCCGACTCCGCGTCGACGTGCGCAACGAGGTCGACACCGACGGCGTCCGCGACGTGCACCGTCAGGATGCGTCCGACCGGCAGGTCGGCAGGCCCGTGTCCCGGCGTGACCAGTTCGATCTCCCCGTCCGTGTCCGGGGCCTCACGATACGACCTCGCGAGGGTCGCCTCCCCACGTTCCTGCACGATCACGTCGAGTTGCCTGCCGACGAACCGCCGGGACGCGGCGTCGCTGACGCGTTCCTGGACGTCCGACAGCCGGGCGAGGCGATCTCTGGCGACCTCGGGCGCCACCTGGTCGGCAAGGTCCATGGCCGGGGTGCCGTCCTCCGGGCTGTAGGCGAACAGGCCGACCCAGTCGAGGCGGTGCTCGACGAGGAAGTCCTCGAGTCGACGCACGTCGACGTCGGTCTCGCCGGGGAACCCCACGATGAAGTTCGAACGGAACACGGCGTCGGGATCCAGCCCGCGGATCCGCGCGACGAGCGCACCGAACCGCTCGTGGTCTCCCGACCGGGCCATGCGTTCCACGACCGGACCGCTGACGTGCTGCAGGGACAGGTCGAAGTAGCTCGCCACCTTCGGCTCGGCGGCCATCGCCTCGAGCAGGTCGTCGGTGAGTTCGGCGGGCTGCAGGTACATCAGTCGGATGCGCTCGATCGCGTCGATCGCAGCGAGTTCCGCGAGCAGTCGTGGCTGCAGCGACCGTCCCCCGGGCAGGTCCTTGCCCCAGGATGTCGTGTTCTCACTGACGAGCACGAGTTCCCGGGCGCCGGATGCCGCGAGCTGTTCGGCCTCGACGAGGATCTCGTCGAGCGGGCGCGAGCGGAACCGCCCGCGGAACGACGGGATCGCGCAGAACGTGCAGACACGGTCGCAGCCCGACGCGATCTTCAGGTACGCCCAGGGCCGCCCGTCGTGCGCCCGGGTCACGAACCGAGGTCCGGACGCCGGCACCCGGTCGAGGTCGTCCTGCGTCCGGGCCGCTGGTGTCGCGCGGGTCGGCGGGGTCGCGGCCGCGGACCCCGATGCGGTGGCGGCGATCACGGGCAGGGACAGGGTCGGCCTCGACCCCGGGTGTGCAGGGCCGACGCCCACGACGCGCGACGACAGCGTCCCGTCGAGGGCCTGACCGATCACCTCGCCCAGGCGCGTGTAGCCGTCGAACCCCACGACGGCGTCGGCCTCCGGGATCGCGTCGGCGAGCTCGTCCGGATACCGCTGCGCCATGCACCCCACGATGACCACCGCACGCGCGTTCCCGTCGTGCTTGAGCTGGCAGGCCTCCAGCACCGTGTCGATGGACTCCTGCCTGGCCGGGGCGATGAAGGTGCAGGTGTTGACGACGACGACCTCGGCGGACTCCGGGTCGTCGATCACGTCGTGACCGGTTCGATGGAGCAGACCGGCGAGCTGGTCGGAGTCGACCTCGTTGCGGCCGCACCCGAGCGTGATGATCGCGACACTGGCGCCCGGCGCGAGTGCCGGGGTCTCGGGGTCGGTGTGGATCGCGGTCACAGGGTGGCTCCGTCAGGTGCGGGACGCGGGTCGCGTCGGACACCCTTCGGGTGTCGTGGCGTGGGGCTGGGGCTCAGGCGGCGTCGGGGTCGGCGACGTCGTAGGTGACCTCGACGACCTGACCCCGGCCACCGGGCGACCCGAGTTCGACTCCGTTGCGCTGGATGCGCACGCCACCGGCGTTGCCCACCCGCAGGGTGATCTGCTCGTCGGCCTGGTACTGCAGCGTCTCCCCCGCCGAGGCGATGCCCTCGAACTGGACCGCGCCGTCGACCGTGACACGCATCCACGACGCCTCCTCGAGGGCGACCAGGATCTCCAGGCCCTCGAACACGGGTTCCGGTTCGGGTTCCGGCGCGGGAGGCGGCGCGGTACCCGGATCCTCCTCCTGCGGGTCTGCGGGCGCCGGTGGCGCACCCAGCGGTTCGTCCGGCGACGCCGTGTCCGGCGAGAACCGGCTGCTGATCATCCCCAGGAAGCCCAGACCGGCGACGACGAGGATCCCGATGAACAGCCACGTCAACCAGGCGGGCGGCGTCGACCTCCGCGGACCTCGAGGCATCGTCCCGGTGATGAGCGTCGAGGCCGGGATGTCGTCCGGGGCCGACACCCGGGACCGGAAGACGTCGAGGATCTCCTCGTGGTCGAGACCGAGTTCGATGGCGTAGCTGCGCAGGAAGCCCTTCGCGTACACCTCCCCGGAGAAGACCTCGAATCGTTCCTCCTCGAGCGCGCGGACCTGTTCGGCGCGCGACCGGATGACCCTGGCCACGTCCTCGACGGTGCGACCCTGGGCCTCACGCGCCTCACGCAGCGCGTCACCGATACCTGTGCTCACTTCGTCCCTGGTGGACCTCGACCATCCCGCCGACCTGCCACGACGCGGCGACGAGAACCTCCACCAAGACTACGACCCCGGAGCACAGGGCGCACAGCCACGCCCGTCCACCCGTCGACAGCCGATCACCGATGCGCGGCAGGCATCGGCTAGCATCCGCCCCCATGAAGACCCTACACGTGCGCATCCGACGGCTGGCCGCCACCCTCTGCGTGACCGCGGTCAGTCTGACACTGCTCGCCCCGGCCGCGTTCGCCGCCGCCGCGGGAGACGGCGACCATCGCGTCGCGATCGCGGACACGCCGCGTGAGCGGCTCGGGCTGCTGCTGCTCGGAGCCATGGTCATCGGCGGTGGCTACGCGCTCGTCAACGCTCGCCGTCAGCTGAAGGGCGAGCGCTCACAGGCCACCGGCGAGTTCCGCTGGCGCTGACGGCACCCGGACCGGCCGACGCATGACCGCGAAGGCAGGCACCGCACGACGGCCTACAGCAGTCCTCGCGTGGTCGCGTCCTCGAGCTGTTCGACGTCCCACAGCACCTCGCGTGCCTTCGACCCCTCGTTGGGGCCGACCACACCGAGTTCCTCCAGTTCGTCCATGAGGCGTCCGGCCCGGGCGAACCCGATCCGCAGCTTGCGCTGGAGCATCGACGTCGATCCGAGGCCACTGGTCACCACCTGATCCGCGGCGCGCCGCAGCAGGGCCTCGTCGGAGGTGTCGTCGCCGGAGCGTTGCGCGTCGGCACGTTGGGCGTCCTCGCCCGTGCGCAGCACCGTGTCGTCGAACTCGGCCTGTCGCTGGGCTCGGCAGAACGCGACGATGTTCGACACCTCGGCCTCGGTGACCCAGCAGCCCTGCAGGCGCGACGGCTTGCCCTGACTCGCGGGCAGGAACAGCATGTCGCCCTTGCCTACGAGCTTCTCCGCGCCGTTCGCGTCCAGGATCGTGCGCGAGTCGGTCTGCGACGCGACGGCGAGCGCGAGCCGTGACGGGATGTTCGCCTTGATGAGCCCCGTGATGACGTCGACCGACGGTCGCTGCGTGGCGATGATCATGTGGATGCCGACCGCGCGTGCCATCTGGGCGATCCGGCAGATCGCGTCCTCGACGTCGCGTGGCGCGACCAGCATGAGGTCGGCCAGTTCGTCGATGACGAGCAGGACGTAGGGCAGCTCCGTGGGCTCGATCTCCGTGCCGTCCGGGCCGGGGCGAGCCTCGAGGCGTCCCTCGCGGACCGCCTCGTTGTAGCCGTCGAGGTTGCGGAAGCCAGCGAGCGCGAGCAGTTCGTATCGCTGCTCCATCTCCTTGACACACCACTGCACGGCGTCGGCGGCACGCCGTGGATCGGTGACCACAGGCGACAGCAGGTGCGGGGCTCCCTCGTAGGCATTGAGCTCGACGCGCTTCGGGTCGATCAGGATCATGCGCACCTGGTCAGGCCGGGCACGCATGATGACCGACGAGATCATGCCGTTGAGCGTCACGGACTTGCCCGACCCGGTGGCACCGGACACGAGCAGGTGCGGCATGGTGGTCAGGTTGACCAGCGACGGACGACCGGCGATGTCCACGCCCAGGGCGACCGTCAGCGGGTGCGGGTCCCCCAGTGCGTCGTCGCTGCGCAGGATGTCACCGAGCGTGATCAGGTCGCGGCGGCGGTTGGGGACCTCGACGCCGATGGCCGACTTTCCCGGGATGGGTGCCACGATGCGTACGTCGGGTGCAGCGAGCGCATAGGCGATGTCGTCGCCCATGTTGGCGACCTTCTTGACCTGTACGCCCGGCCCGAGCTCGATCTCGAACCGGGTGACGGTGGGACCACGGGACCACCGGGCGACCGTCGCGTCGACCCCGAACTGCTGGAAGGTGGCCTGCAGGGCGTCGACCTGGGCCCGGATCGTGCGATCGGACTCGTTGCTGGTCGCGCGGCCGCGCGCCAGCAGGTCGAGCGACGGCAGTTCGTAGTCGGCCCAGGACCGGACCGGAGACACCCGTGCGGCCCGACGAGGGCCATCCTTCGCGGCAGCGGGCATGACCACGGTGCCCGCGAACTCGTCGTCGGATTCCGTGGACTCGACCGGAGGTTCGGCGGCGGACTCCTCGTCGACCGACGCCAGGATCGCACGTGACGCCGCGGCGTCGTGGCCCGCACGGTCCGGTTCGATCACCTGCGTCGGGCGCGTCTCCCGCGGATCCTCTGCCGACTCGTCGGACGCGTCGGACGCGTCGGACGGACGTTCGGTCAGGACCCGGCGGAACGCGCCGAAGAGGTCGGCGAACGTGAAACCGGTCGCGAACACGGCACCGAGCGCGAGCAGTGCGACGACGACGGCGATCGCGCCCCACTGCGACAGGGCCCACACCAGCGGGCTGCCCACGGCCCAACCGAGCAGCCCCCCGGCGTTCCACAGGGCGGTGAGGCCGTCCGACGGGTGGGGTTGGTCGACCGCCAGGTGCAGCGCGACGAGCACGCCCAGCAGCAGCAGGGTCGCGCCGGCGACCACACGGCCGACCGACTCCGCCGGGCGGCCGATGACGATCGCGAGTCCGAGCCAGGCGAGCAGGGGCGGAACGGCGTACCCGACCAGTCCGAGCAGACCGAGCGCGACGGCGTTGAGCACCTCGCCGACGGGCCCCGCAGCGTCGGCGTAGGTCCCGAGTCCGCACAGGACCCCGAGAAGGATCAGCAGGATCCCGAACACGTCCTGCCGCTGCGTGCCGAACACCTGCGTGACGCTGCGGGTCGCGCGTGCGGGTGCCGGAGCGCCCGCACGGCGGGTTCCCGCCGCTCTGCCCGGGTTGGCGGACCCGCGCGCTCCCCTGGCCCCGTTGGACCCCGCAGTGGTCTTCGTGGTCCGGGTCGAGGTCCCCCGCGAACCGTTGGACCGTGACGACGGAGCCCCGCGACGGCGACCGGACGAACCGGACCTGCTGGAGGTGGTCGAGGGGGAACGGGATGCCACGTGGCGAACTCCTCGCGGACGACACCACAGCGTAACCGCTCGCCCCACGGATGGAACTACCACCGTGCGATTCTCGGCGAGGCGCGGAGCGCCTCGCCGAGCGGACGTCGTGTGCTCAGACGTCCTGGACGATCGGGAGGATGAAGGGGCGTCGGCCCGTCTCCTCACGCCAGAACCGTCCGAGCGCCTGCACGACGTGACGCTGGATCGCGGCGGTGTCCTCGAACTTCGCCGGCGACACGCCCTCGAGTTCCCGGTCGACGGCCAGGCGAGCGGCCTCGAGGATCTCGTCGGCGGACTCGTGGAACACCACGCCCTTCTGGGTGACGACCGTGTCCGCTGCCCGGCGACGTTCGTGCGTGTCGATCGTGACGATGCCGATGCAGATGCCGTCCTCACCGATGCGACGTCGATCCCGCAGCAGGGCCGGCCCGACGTCGTCGAGCAGGCCGTCGATGTACACGTGGCTGGTCGGCACCGGTTCACCACGCGTGACGTGCCCGTCCTCGAGCACCACGGTGTCGCCGTCCTCGCAGATCAGCACGTGGTCGTCGAGGCAACCGGTCATCCGCGCGATGTCCCGGTGGGCCCGAAGGTGACGGTGTTCGCCGTGGACCGGCACGACGTACTCGGCCTCGACGATGTTGTGGAACAGCACGAGGTCGTCACGACTGGCATGTCCGGACACGTGCACGGGCGCGGTGCCCCGGTGCACGACGGTGCAGCCTCGTCGCGAGAGGTTGTTGATGGAGCGGAACACCGCCTGCTCGTTGCCCGGGATGAGGCTCGAGGCCAGGATCACCAGGTCGCCCTCGCCCACCTGCAGGTGGCGATGATCCCCCTCCCCCATGAGGCTCAGCGCGGAGAACGGCTCACCCTGCGAGCCGGTGCACACGACGATGAGTGATCGCCGGTCGTGACGGTCGACGTCGGCCAGGTCGACCACGAGGTCCGGGTCGACCTTCAGGTAGCCCAGTTCGGTCGCGATGCCCATGTTGCGGACCATGGAGCGGCCGACGAACACCGGACGGCGCCCGACCGCGACGGCCGCGTCGAGCACCTGCTGGATGCGGTGGACGTGCGAGGCGAACGACGCCACGACGACCAGGCCCTCGGCGTCGTTGACGTGCTCACGGATGGTGGTGCCCACCGTGCGTTCGGTCGGCACGTGCCCCGGCGTGTCCGCGCCGGTGGAGTCCGCCAGCAGCAGGTCGATGCCCTCGTCGCCGAGTCGCGCGAAGTGCGCGAGGTCCGTCGGCCGACCGTCGATCGGGCTCTGGTCGAGCTTGAAGTCGCCCGTGTGCACGATCATCCCGTGCGGGGTGCGCAGCGCGAACGCGACGCCGTCGGGGATCGAGTGACTGACCTGCACGGCCTCGACCGACACGTCGTCGAGTTCGACCACGTCGCCGGGCTCCATCTCCACGTACTCGACGTCGGGCAGGTCGTCCCACTCCTCGAGCACGGCCTCGCAGAACGCGATGGTGAGCCGGGTCCCGTACACGGTCAGCGGCCGATCGAGGTCGCGCAGCAGGTACGGCAGACCACCGATGTGATCGAGGTGCCCGTGGGTCAGGAACACGCCGTCGACGTCGGCTGCGCGGTCCCGGAGCCACGACCAGTCGGGCAGGATCAGGTCGACGCCGAGGTGCTCGGCGTCGGGGAACAGGACCCCGACGTCGATCACGAGGATGCGTCCGTTGACCTCGACGGTCGCCATGTTGCGACCGATCTCACCGAGCCCGCCGAGGAAGGCGATGGTGACCGGGGAGGACTCGTTGCGGTTTCGGGAGGTCATCGGAGGCTGGCCAGTCGTTGGTGGGCGTCGATCGCCGTCTCCACCGTCGCCGCGTCGGCGGCGGCGAGGGGCAGGCGCACGGGTCCGGCGGGCAGGCCCAGCGCGGTCAGCACACCCTTGAGAGGCGCGGGCGACGGCTGGGCGAACAGGGCACGGTGCAGGGGAAGGCAGCGCAGGTGCAGCTCACGCGCACGTGCGGGGTCGGTCGGGAACACCTCGATCATCTCCGCGATCTCCGGGCCGGCCAGGTGCGCGCTCACCGAGATGACCCCACTGGCGCCCACCGCGAACTCCGCGAGGTTGACCTCGTCGGCTCCGCACCACACCCCGAATCCTCCGGGGGCGTCGGTGGTCGCAGCGACGACGTCGGCGACCTTGCCGAGGTCCGCGGTCGCGTCCTTGACCCCGACGATGTTCTCCACCCGTGACAGCGCCACCAGCGTCGAGGTGTCGATCTCCCGACCGGTTCGGAACGGGATGTCGTACAGCACGACCGGCAGTGAGGTCGCGTCGGCGGCCGCCGTGAAGTGTTCGACGAGCCCACGCTGGTCCGGGCGGTTGTAGTACGGCGTGACCACGAGCACCGCGTCCGCTCCCAGCGTCTCGGCGCGCGCCGTGGCGTCCACGGTCGTCGCGGTGCTGTTGGTCCCCGTGCCCACCATGAGGGTGGCGTCGTCGCCGATCGACGCTCGGACGGCTCCGACGAGCGCGATCACCTCGTCGAAGTGCAGGGTGGGCGACTCGCCCGTGGTCCCGTTCACCAGCACGGTGTCCGTCCCGGAGTCGACCAGGTGGCGGGCGAGCCGACCGGCGCCGTCGCGGTCCAGCGACCCGTCGGCGTGGAACGGGGTGACCATGGCGGTGACGACCCGGCCGATGCCGCGGGGGAGGTCGGTCCACTGGGAGGACATGGGTACTCGCCTGGTCGGTCTGTGTGGGGACGCGGGGGACGTGTGGTGCGGTCCTATCCTAGTGGTGGTGGCACCGTCCACTGGCCGAGGGAGACGTCCGTGCCCACGATCCTGCTCGCACATGCGGGCCCCGGCTCCACGTGGCAGGCCGCCGTCGTGGTCGTCGCCGTGGTGCTGGCGGTGGCCGTCGTGCTGGCCGCCGCAGGGGTCCTCACGCTCGACGGGCCGGCGGACCTGGTCGCCATCGTCGCCGTCGCGGTGTCGCTCGGAGCCGTCGGGGTCATCGGGCACGAGTGGATCTCCGACGGCATCGGCTGGGGACTGCCGGTGGCGGTCGTGGCGCTGGTGACGCTGCTCGTGTCCGCGTGGACTCCCCTGGAGATCACGCTCACCTCCCCGCTGTTCGCCGGCTTCCTCGCGCTCACCCTCGTCGGGGGCGTCGGCCTGCACGGGCCGTTGACCATCGCCCTGCACCCCCCGGCGGAACTGCTCCCCCTGTCGGACGACGCGACCATCGCCATCGTGGCACCCCGCGACGGCGCGATGCTCGACGCGGGTCCCACCGAGGTGGTCGTGCGCGTCGACGGAGGCAGCATCGGTCCGTTGCGCTCCGAACTCACGGAACTCGGTGGCGACCCGGAGGAGGCCGGGTCACTGACGGTGTTCGTCGACGACCGTCGCGTCGACGTGTCGTGGGAGGGGTGCACCGTGGCGGCCCCGTGCGACGAGGTCACGTTCCCCGTGACCCTCGATGCGGGAACGCGCCGGATCGCCGTCGAGTTCACCCGCGGCGACGGAACCCCGCTCGCACCGTTCGTGGCCGACCGCGTGGACGTCACCGTGCGCTGACCACGCGTCGCCCGTACCCGTGACGACGGCGTACGGGCCTCAGCGGCGTCTCCCCCCGCGAGCCCCCGTCGCGGCGAACGCGGCGAACGCCACCATGGCGACGACACGCTGCACGTCGTCGACCGGCACCAACGGGAGCGAGGGGACCCAGTCGGCGACCCTGACTGGCAGCGCAGGCAGCAGGAACAGCAGCACCACGCCCGCGGCGACCGCCACCATCAGCCGATCGCGGACGCCCACGGAGCACAGCACGGCGATCACGACGCCGACGGCCACGTGGCAGGCGATCGACCACCAGATGCTCGTGTCCCCGTCGCGTGCGTTCGCTGCCTCGAGGATACGGGCGAGATCGAGCAGGAGCAGGGTCACCAGCCCGGCGCCGAGCCCCACCAGCACGGATCGCACGTGTCCGTTCACCGACCTGCCTCCTTGGTCCGGGCGGCGTCGCGGCGACGTTCCGCCGCACGCTCCGACTCGAGTCGCTCGAGCTCCGCGGCCCCGTGGTCCACGTGGACCATCGCATCCGCGACTGCCCGATGGCCGGCCACCTCGGCGATCTGCCGATGCATCTCCTGCACGATGCGCCGGTACTGAGGGTGGCCCTGCGGCGTGGAACGCAGTTCGAGCATCTGCATCGCCGCGCGGGCGTTGAACTGCATGACGTACCGGACACGGTAGGCGAAGCACACGGCGTACTGTGCCTGGACCGGATGGTCCCGCACCAGCAGTTCGTACAGGGCCGCGGATCGTTCGAGCGCCTCGCGCCAACGATCCGAGAAGCCGGCCTCCTGCAGGTCTGTCGGAACCTCGTAGCCATGGGCCGGCGTGAGCTCCTGCCAGTCGATGGTGAGCATCCGGTGGCGCTGGAGGTCGCGGAACCCCCCGTAGTCGCCAAGCACGTCGAAGCGGTACCAGACCCGCTCGAACGCGCGTCCCGGGCGATGCCGACGGTTGGCGCGCTCCCCCACGTAGGCCCGCAGCACCTCGGCGCGTCGTTCGGCCGTCCACGTGCGCACCATCTCGTCGAGCTGCTGCTCGGACACGGTCGCGTGCGGGTACAGGGCCCCGACCACGAGCGAGACCTCCGCGTCGACGGGGTCGCGCGGTGCGAAGTCGGTCAGGGTCACGGGTGCAGCGGGTGCCGGCGCCGCGTCGACGAACCGGTCGGCGAGTTCGCGCGTCGCCCGCCGGGTGGCCGCGAGGTAGTCCGCCCACACGCCCCCTCGATCGGGACGGTCCACCCGCGTCAGGAACGACGGGATCACGCGGCGCAGCTCACGCAGCAGGTCGTCGGCGATCCGGCGGGACTCGGCGAGGTCGTCGGCACGCAGACGCAGCAGCAGCTGTTCGTAGGACTGCCCCGAGGCGAACATGCCGACGTTCGAGCACGTCGCGGCGGGAAGCATCCCACGCAACAGGTCCAGCGCCTTGGCCTTCGTGGTGCTGTCGTGGACGAACCGCGAGGTGTCGTCGTCGCGCGGCCATCGAGCGCGGACCCAGGCGAGCACGTCGGGCACGAGCCCCGCGTACAGGTCGAAGATCGCGTCGAGTTCGCGCTCGTAGGCCTCGGCGTGCGGGCCAGCCATCACGTCGGCGTCGCGGTGGTACCGATAGCGCCCACCGGGGCGCATGTCGTAGGCGATGTAGCGCGTCGACTGTTCCAGGTACGCGGCGAGGCGACCCCACTCGATGCGCTTGGTCGCCAGGTTCGACACGTCCTCCAGCGCGACGTGGGCACCCCCGAGCTGCGCGACCGAGTCGTCGCCGTACTCGTTGAACACCCGCTGGTAGAGGCCCTCCGCCCGGCCCGTCGGGTCGTCCGATCCGACGTCGGCGGCGAACTCGTCGAGGAACAGGTCCCGCAGGGAACCGCCGTAGCGCGAGTAGCGGGCGAACAGGGCGCCCTTGACGACCTCGGGCAGGTCGGTCAGGGCGAACACGTCACCGTCGACGTCGGTCAGGTGCCGGGCGAGGAGCGCCCGTTCGTCGTCGTCGAGGTGCCGGTCGGTCACGTTCGCCTCGTGTCGGACTGCGACGCGGTGGGCAGCCGGGTCCCCGTCTGCCGTGGCGACACGTGCTCCGTGGAGATGGTCCCGGTGCGCGGTCGTACGATGTCGCCTGGTCGAGCGAGCCTATCGGCGCGCCGTGTCGGTCCGCGGCACGCGCCACACGACGTGCGGAGGATCGATGCGCGGGGGTGGAACGGGGATACGTGGGGGCGGCGGCATGCCCTTCCGACCCCTCGGGGACGCACGGGAGATGGCCCAGCGCCGCTTCGACCGCGCGGTCATCCGACGGGCGTGGGGTCTGGCGCGGCCGTACCGGCGACGCCTCGTGGGGTTCCTGCTCGTGATCGTCGCGGGCGCGGCGGTCGCGGCCACGCCACCCCAGCTCGCGCGGCTCGCCCTCGACGACGCGATCCTCGGCGGTGACCGGGGCCTGCTGTGGCTGCTGTTCGGCGCCATGCTCGTGGTCGCACTGGCCGTCGCCGCCCTGTCCATGACCGAACGGTTCCTGTCCTCCTCGATCGGCGAGGGGCTCATCCTCGACCTGCGCACGATGCTCTACCGGCACGTGCAGGCCATGCCGATCGCGTTCTTCACGCGCACCCAGACCGGCTCACTGATCACCCGCCTGAACAACGACGTGATCGGTGCCCAGCGTGCCCTGACCGGCACGCTGGGAGGGATCGTCGACAACCTCATCGGGGTGACGGTCACCCTCGTCGCGATGATGATCCTCGAGTGGCGGGTGACCCTGCTCGCGATGGTCCTGCTGCCCGGGTTCGTCATCCCGGCACGGATCGTCGGCCGACGGCTGCAGCGCCTCTCACGCCGGTCCATGGAACTCAACGCAGAGATGAACACCGTCATGACGGAACGGTTCCACGTCGCCGGTGCGCTGCTCGTGAAGCTCTTCGGTCGGATCGACCGCGAGGTCGACGTGTTCCACGACCGGGCGTCTCAGGTCGCCGACCTCGGCGTGCGCACCGCGATCCACGGGCGGGCGCTGTTCGCCACCCTCGGGTTCGTCGGTGCCTCGGCGACCGCCCTCGTCTACCTGGTCGGGGGCCACCTGCACATCACCGATCCGACCCTCGGGGTGGGAACGATCGTGGCGCTGGCGATGTACGTCACGCAGCTGTACGGACCGCTCGCGCAGCTGTCCAACGCTCGCGTGGACCTGATGACCGCGCTCGTCAGCTTCGAACGCGTCTTCGAGGTGCTCGACCTGCCCCACTCGATCCGTGAACGTCCCGACGCCGCAGAACTGGTCACCCCGAAGGGGCACATCCGTTTCGACCACGTGTCGTTCCGCTACCCGGCCGCCGACGGCACGTCGCTCGCATCCCTGGAGGGTCCCCGAACCGAGCACGGCACCGAGGCCTCGGACTGGATCCTTCGTGACGTCGACCTCGACGTCCCTCCCGGCACGATGGTGGCCGTGGTCGGACCGTCCGGGGCAGGCAAGTCGACCCTGTCGTCACTGCTGCCCCGGCTCTACGACGTGACCGAGGGTCGCGTGCTCGTCGACGACGTGGACGTGCGCGACCTGACCCTCGACTCGCTGCGCGCGGCGATCGGCGTGGTCAGTCAGGACGCCCACCTGTTCCACGACTCGATCGCCGCGAACCTGCGCTACGCACGCCCTGCGGCGTCCGACGAGGACCTCGTGGACGCGGCGACCGCCGCACGCATCCACCACGTCATCGAACGCCTGCCGGACGGCTACGACACCGTCGTCGGCGAACGCGGCTACCGGATGTCGGGCGGCGAGAAGCAGCGGCTCTCCATCGCTCGGGTCCTGCTCAAGGATCCTGCGATCGTGATCCTCGACGAGGCCACCGCGCACCTGGACACGGAGTCCGAGAGACTCGTGCAGGCCGCCCTGGGCGAAGCGCTCCGGGGACGCACCAGTCTGGTGATCGCCCACCGGCTGTCCACGGTCGTGGACGCCGACGTCATCGTGGTCCTGCAGGACGGTCGGATCGTCGAACGCGGACGGCACGCGGACCTCATGGCGGCTGCCGGGGTGTACGCGGACCTCGCCCGTACTCAGCTGGTCTCGTCCGAACCATCGGGCAGGTCGTCGACGACCGGATCGTCCGCCGACTGACCGGACGCCTCGGGCGGGTGGGCACCGCCGGGCGCCGCTGCCGGAAGGTGCTCGTCTCCCTCGAGCCGTCGCCGGACCGAACCCGAGGCCCACTCGAGGGCCTTGGTGTGCCGCTCGTCCGGGGTGATGCCCATGGCGACCATCCGGTCGTAGACGTGACGGGCCGGGTCGGGCGCGCCCTTCTTGGCGTGTTCCCACAGGAGTTCGCGGTGGGTGGGCTCGTCGACGGCGATCCCGGCGTCGGCGACACGGTCGAGCAGTGCAGTCGCCGCCGTGAGGTCCCCGGCGCGCGCGAGGGCCGCGACGAGGCGTGACGCGTCGACCGTGGTCGGTGCCACCTTCTCGGCCAGCATGCGGTCGAGGAGCGCGACCGCGTCCCCGACTCGCTTCGCCGACACGAGTCCGGCGATCACCGGGGTGAAGTGCTGTCCCTGCGTGAGGACCCGGGTGGCACGGAATCGTTCGAGCAGGGTGGCCGCGTCGTCGAGCCTCCCGGCCTGCGCGAGGCGCTCGACGAGTTCGCGTGCGACCCGCCGGTCCACCGGGACCCCGTGCGCCTGCATCTCGTCGAGCAGCGCCACCACGGTGTCGAGCTGTCCAGCCCGCAGGTGACCCGACAGGACCGCTGCGGCCTTCGCGGCGGGCACCGGAACGCCGAGGATCATCATCCAGTCGACGACGCCGCTCGCCGCCAGCAGTCTCCCGCCGCCGAGGCTGCGGTCCATCAGCGACTCGAGGTTCTCCCCCGATGGGATGCGTCCGTCCGCGACGAGGTGCAGCGCCGCGTCCCAGGCCCCGTCGAGGTCGTCGGCGGCCAGATGTGCCTGCAGCATCGCGTTGTGGTGGAAGCTCGACGGCACGCCACCCGCGGCGCGCAGGCGCGCGAGTGACTCGCCAGCGGCCGCCGCGTCGCCGGCCCGCGCGTGCGCCGACAGCAGTTCCTCGTGGGCGGCTGCCGGGACCTCGATGCCGTGCGCTTCGAGCTGTCCGACGAGTTCGACGGCGCGCTGGGGGTGGCCGGCCCGCGCCATCATCCCGACCAGCTCCACGATGCGACGATCGTCCGGCGTCCGTCCGACCCTGGCGAGCAGGTCGACCACCATGAGCGTGTCGCGAATGGCGCGTCGGGACAGGCAGTCCTCGAGCAGCCGTTCGGCCTCCTCGGCACTGGGCGCCTGACCAGTGGCGACCATGGTGCGCAGCACGGCGCGCGCCGCGGGGAACCGGCCGGACGCCACGTAGATCGACAGCACGGCCGGTGCGTACCGCTCCGGGGGCTGCAGGCCATCCGCGTGCAGTGCCTCGAGCAGGGCGAGGGCCTCGGCAGTCTGTCCCGCACGGCCGGCGGCCAGGGCGAGTTCCCATCGGATCTCAGCCGGTGGTTCGACCCCGGACTCGACCATCTGGTTCAGGACCGTTCGGGCCCCTGCGACGTCTCGTCCGTCCAGGTGCGCCCGGAGGAACAGCTGCCAGTGGATCGGCTGGACCGCGACCTCACGCTGCACCATCGAGTCGAAGACCTGGCGCGCCATGCGCAGGTCGCCGGAGAAGCGTCGCAGCGCCTCCGCGTAGCGGTCTTCGTCGGTCACCACACACCTCAGGTCGCAGCGGTCAGTCGAGGTCCAGCACGTGTTCGAGGCCGACCACCAGGCCGTCGAGGCTCGCGACGCGCCGACAGGCGAGCAGCACCCCCGGCATGAACGACGAGCGATCGATCGAGTCGTGTCGGATCGACAGGGTCTGGCCGGTCCCACCCAGCAGGACGACCTGGTGGGCGACGAGTCCCGGCAGACGGACACTGTGGATCGGCACGTCCCGGTGGGTCGTTCCCCGCGCCCCGGGATGCGCCTCGTCACCGGCGACCGGAGCACCCACGGCACCCCGCGCGTCGGCCACGAGGTCGGCCGTGCGCAGGGCCGTGCCCGACGGGGCGTCACGCTTGCGGTCGTGGTGGAGTTCGACGATCTCCACGTCCGGCAGGTGACGCGAGGCTCGTGCCGCGAACTGCATCATGAGCACGGCACCGATCGCGAAGTTCGGAGCGACCAGGGCACGCGCCGGCCCACGGGCGGCCAACGCCGTCGCACGTTCGAGATCCGAGGCGCTGATCCCAGAGGTGCCGACCACGGCGTGGATGCCGCGTTCGAGCAGTCCCCTCAGGTTCTCACCCCCCGCGTCGGGCCCCGTCAGTTCAACGGCGACGTCGACCCCCGCGTCGACCAGCGCGTCGAGCCCGTCGGCGACGGTGAGTCCGGCGCCGGCACCCACGAGTTCGGAGAGCGGCCGGCCGGCATCCGAGCGCCCGACTGCCGCGACGAGATCGAGGTCCTCCGCCGCGTCGACCGCGCGGCAGACCTCGGCACCCATGCGACCGGTCGCGCCGACGACCCCCACCCTGGTGGTCACGCTCTCGCCCCTCTCCGACGGGTACCGCCCTGCAGCGGTCAGTGCACCGTGGCAGTGAAGCGGTCTCGGTCCTCGGGCGCGAACGGACCGACGATGGCGAGGTCGCGGGGACGGCCGAGCAGCAGCCCTCCGACGCGGCGGACCGCGTCCACGTCGACCCCGGCGACCGCCTCCAGGGCCTCGTCGACGGTCACGACGGAGTGACCGGCACTCACCTGACGACCGATGCGGGCCATCCGCGACATCGAGTCCTCGAGCGACAGCACCGTCTGGCCCTTCAGGGCACCCCTGGCACGGTCCACCTCGCTGACCGTGACGTCGTCGACGACCCGGTCGATCTCGTGACGCAACAGCGCCAGGACCTCCTCGACCCGCCCGGGTGCGGTGCCCACGTAGGTGCCGAACAGACCGGCGTCCGAGTACGAGGCGGCGTAGCTGTAGGTGGTGTAGGCCAGGCCCCGTCGCTCCCGGATCTCCTGGAAGAGGCGCGACGACATGCCGCCGCCCAGCAGGACGTCGAGTACCCGCATCGGCCACCGGTCGTCGTCGAACTGGGGCAGTCCGGGCGTTCCGAGCACGATGTGGGCCTGCTCGGTGGGACGCTGCCGGAGCCGCACCTCGTGCTCGCCGAATCGTTCGGGCACCGTGCGATCGTGACGGCTGCGCCCGGGACGACCGAGGTCACCCAGGTGTTCGTCGGCGAGTCGCACGACCTGCTCGTGAGACACGTTGCCCGCGGCAGCGACGACCAGGTTCCCGGGTCGATAGTGCTCGAGGTAGAAGTCGTGGATCGTGTCGCGGGTCAGAGCCGTCACCGACTCGACGGTGCCCAGGGTCTCTGCGGCGAGCGGGTGGCCCACCAGCACGGCCTCGGCGAACTCCGAGTGCACGAGGTCGTCGGGCGTGTCGTGGTGGATGTCGATCTCCGACAGCACCACCTGCCGCTCGGCCTCGACGTCGTCAGGGTCGTTGCGGGCATCGACGACCATGTCGGCGAGCACGTCGAACGCCAGCGGCAGGTCGGTGTCGAGCACACGCGCGTGGAAGCACGTGTGCTCCTTGGCGGTGAACGCGTTCATCTCACCGCCGACGGCGTCGAGCGCCTCGGCGATGTCGCGCGCACTGCGACGCGAGGTGCCCTTGAACAGGAGATGCTCCAGGAAGTGTGAGCACCCTGCCTGTCCGGGCTCCTCGTCACGCGATCCGACCGCGATCCACAGCCCCAGCGAGACCGACCGCACCGAGGGCATCGCCTCGGTGACGACGGTCACGCCGGACGGCAGCGTCGTCAGTTCGTGTGGCACCGCTCAGTCGCGCTCGCGACTGCGGCTGCGGGTGCGGGTGCGCGGCTGGTCGCTGCGGCCTCCGCGGTCGCCTCCGCCATCGCGGTCGCCACCACGGTCCGCCGGTGCGTCGTCGCCCGAACGTGCCCGATCGCCACCGCGCGCACGATCACGGCCGCCGCGCTCGCGGTCACCGCCCCGGTCACGGTCACGGTCGCCACCACGGTCACGGTCACCGCCACGGTCGCCGCCGCGAGCACGTCCACGGTCGCCGCGCTCCCGGTCACCGCCACGATCGCCACCGCCGTCGCGGTCACCACGGTCGCCACCGCGGTCGTCGCCCTGGCGCTCGGCCTGCTCGCCGACGTACTCGAGCTTGAACTTGCGTCCACCGTCGAGCACGTCCTTGACCTCGACGAGGACCTGGTCGCCGACGTTGACGGCCTCCTCGGCATGGTCGAGGCGCTTGCCCACGATCTTGGACAGCTCCGAGATGTGCAGCAGCCCGTCGGTGCCGGGCGTGAGGTTCACGAACGCACCGAAGTCGACCGTCTTCACGACGGTCGCGTGGTAGCGCTCACCCTTCTCGGGCAGCTGCGGGTTGGCGATCGCATTGATGCGGTCGAGCGCGTCCTGCGCCACGGCGCGGGAGTTCGCGTAGATCTTGACGACCCCGCGACCGGCCTCCTCGTCGACGTCGATCTGGGCGCCGGTGACCTCCACCAGCTCCTTGATGATCGCACCGCGCGGTCCGATGACCGCACCGATCTTGTCCTGGGCGATGTGCACGATCTCCACACGCGGCGCGGTCTCCGCAACCTCGTCACGCGGCTCGGAGATCGCCTCGTTCATGACGCGGAGGATCTCCAGGCGCGCGTCGCGTGCCTGGAGCAGTGCGTCCTGGAGCACCTGTGCGGGGATCCCGGCGAGCTTCGTGTCGAGCTGCAGGGCCGTGATGAAGTTCTCCGGCCCGGCGACCTTGAAGTCCATGTCGCCGAAGAAGTCCTCGACACCCTGGATGTCGGTCAGGGTCGTGTACTTGCCGTTCTCGAACACGAGCCCCATCGCGATGCCCGCCACCGCGGCGTGGACCGGCACACCGCCGTCCATCAGCGCCATCGAACTCGCGCAGACCGAGCCCATCGAGGTCGACCCGTTCGAGCTGAGCACGTCGGAGACGACGCGCATGGCGTACGGCCACCCCTCCTGGTCGGGAAGGACCGGGATGAGGGCGCGCTCGGCGAGTGCTCCGTGGCCGATCTCCCGACGCTTCGGGCTGCCGACACGTCCGGCCTCCCCGGTCGAGTACGGCGGCATGTTGTAGTGGTGCAGGAACAGCTTCTCGTCCTGCGGGTCGAGGGTGTCGAGACGCTGACCCTCACGGGTCGTGCCGAGCGAGAGCACCGACATGACCTGGGTCTCACCGCGCTGGAACAGGGCGGATCCGTGTGTCATCGGCAGCACGCCGACCTCGGCGGTGACCTCACGCAGTTCGGTGGTCGAACGGCCGTCGACGCGGTAGCCCTCGTCGACGATGAGCCGACGCACGACCTTCTTCTCCGTGGTGCGGAAGGCCTCTCCGGCCTGCTTGGAGAGCTCGGCCTCGTCGGCATCGATCGGCGGGGTGGCCACGACGTGGGCGACGGCGTCCGTGCGGATCTCGGCGAGCGCCTCGTCCTTGCCCTCCTTGCCAAGGTCCTTGCGGCGGTACACGTCCTCGACACGGCTGCTGACGTGGCCGAACACCGCGTCGAAGACCTCGTCCGAGTGGTCCGGGAACAGCGGGTAGGTACCGGCGTCACGCACGCCCACCCGGTCGACGAAGTCCTGTTGCGCCTCGCACAGCTGGCGGATGATCGGCTTCACCAGTTCGATGGCCTCGCCGACGACCTGCTCGGTGGGGGCGGGAGCCCCCATGTCGACCTTGATCCAGGCGTCCGGTGTCGCCTCGGCCTCGATCATGAGGATCGCGACCTCACCGTCGTCCTCGACACGCCCGGAGATGACCATGTTGAACACGGCCTCCTCCTCGAGCTCCTCGAAGGACGGGAAGGCGACCCACGACCCGTCACGCAGCATCGCGTAACGGACGGCGGCGACCGGGCCGGCGAACGGGATGCCCGAGAGCATGGTCGACAACGACGACCCGTTCATCGCGACGACGTCGTACGGGTCGTGCTGGGTGGTCTGGATGATGGTGTTGACGACCTGCACCTCGTTGCGCAGACCCTCGGCGAAGGTCGGGCGCAGCGGACGGTCGGTCAGCCGACACACCAGGATGGCGTTCTCCGACGGACGTCCCTCACGCTTGAAGAACGACCCGGGGATCCGGCCGTTGGCGTACATCCGCTCCTCGACCTCGATGGTCAGGGGGAAGAAGGGCAGGAAGTCCTTCGCCTGCTTCGATGCGGTCGTCGTCGACAGCACCTTGGTGTCACCGAGGCTGATGACAACGGCGCCGCCTGCCTGTGCGGCGAGCGTGCCGGCCTCGAAGGTGATGGTCTTGCCGTCGATCTCGACGGCGTGCTCGTGGATCCCGAGCTTGCCCACGTTGGGCCTCCTTGTGTCTCGTCCCCGCACGATGCGGGGTGTCCGCGCGACGCGGACCGTGTCGGAGGCGACCTGCGCGGTCGGCGCATCAGTGAGGGCGTCTCGACTCGTGTCCGAGGTGCGGACGTTCGAGGCGTCTCCACTGACGACCGACGCTGCACGCAGATCGCCGTCCCGTGCCGGTGAAGGTCACCGACAAGTTCGAGGGTCGGCACCCGGTGTGGTCCCGACCCTCTGGTTCGTGCTCACCGACGCAGACCGAGCTCCTGGATGAGCGAGCGATAGCGGTCGACGTCCTTGTCTCGCAGGTAGTTGAGCAGTCGACGTCGACGTCCCACCAGCATCAGCAGTCCTCGGCGCGAGTGGTGATCGCCGTGGTGCTCCTTGAGGTGCTCGGTGAGGTGCGTGATCCGCTGCGTCACGAGTGCGATCTGCACCTCGGGCGAGCCGGTGTCTCCCGGCTCACGCGCGAACTGCTCGATGATCGCCTGCTTGTCACTGGGAAGTGTGGTGACCAAGGCCTGTTCCTGTCGTGGTCGGTCCCTGCCGCGCCGGGCCAGCGAGAGTGGTCGTCACTCCCACCGCCGGGGGCCGTCGATCCTCCACGCCCACGATGCGCGTGGTGGCATCGATCGCACACACCGATCGCGACCCACGTCGGCCGGCGTCTGCTGGCAACGTGTGCGGCGACGGCGGTCGAACAGCGCTGGGCTGCGTGCGACCTGCCGGGCCCCGACGCCCGAACGGGCACGGTGACGCCGACCCACTCGGGTCGACCGGAGGAGTGTGACACAGGGGCCGGGCGACGGCAAGCCGACACTCGACCGGCGAACGCGCGACCGTGTGCCCCCAACGCCTGAAGTCAGCCGGCCAGTCGCTGTCTCGCGACGTCGATGTCCGCCCGGATCGAGGTCACGAGTTCGTCCACCGAGGCGAAGCGCTGCTCGCCACGGATCCGGTCGACGAGGTCCACCGAGAGCATGCGGCCGTACAGGTCGAGGTCACGATCGATGACGTGCACCTCCACCGTCTGCTCGACGCCCTCGGTCACCGTGGGTCGGACCCCGACGTTCACCACCGCAGGCAGCGCCACGTCGTCCACGATCGCGAGCGCCACGTAGACACCGCGGGCAGGCACGACGAGGCCGTCGGGGATCGCAAGGTTCGCCGTCGGCACGCCGATCGTGCGACCCCGCCCGTCGCCTGCGACGACCTCCCCGACGAGTCGGGGCAACCGGCCGAGGGCCGCTGCGGCCACGGACACGTCGCCGGCGAGCAGGGCCTCGCGGATGACACTCGACGAGATGGGCCTGCCGTCGTCCCGCCGGACGGCGACCGCCTCCACGTCGAACCCGTGCAGTTCCCCGAGTTCGACGAGCGTGACGACGTCGCCGGCGGCCCGGTGCCCGAACCGGAAGTTGGAGCCGACGATCACCCGGCCGGCACGCAACCGGTCGACCAGGACGGCCTCGACGAACGCCGCGGGCGTGAGCAGTGACAGCTGCTCGTCGAAGCGCACGATGGCGACGAGGTCCACGCCGGCGTCCGTGAGCAGTCGACAGCGCTCCTCCAGCGAGCACAGGGCGGGCGGGACGGCGTCGGGTCGCACGACCGTCGCCGGGTGGGGATCGAACGTGACGGCGACCGATCGCACGCCACGGTCCATCGCGGCGTCGACCGTCCGCGACAGGAGCAGGCGATGGCCTCGATGCACCCCGTCGAAGTTGCCGATCGTGACCACCGACGGTGCCGGGTCGACCTCGTCGAGCGCCTGCACGAGCCCGCTCACGCCAGGTCCTCCGGTCGCGCCCACACGAGCTGCGCCCGAGCGACGTCGACGTCGTCGGCGTAGATGCCCACCAGCAGTCCGTCGTACACGATCGCGAAGGGACCGCTGATCCCGCTGAGCACGGCCTTGCCGCCGTTCGCCAGACGCCGTGCCTCGTCCCGATCGTCGATCTCCACGACGGGCAGCGCACGGCCCACCGCGTCGACGACGTCGAGGATGGCGCCGTCGGACGCGAGCAGGGTCTCAAGGGCGTCCAGTGGATGTGCGTCGTCGACGGTGAACGGTCCATTGGCGATCCGACGCAGGGACAACAGGCTGCCCCCGACCCCGAGTCGCTGGCCGACGTCGTGGGCCAGGGTGCGCACGTAGGTCCCTGCCGAGCAGCCGACGAGGAAGGACGCCTCCGGGTGTGTGCCCTCGACGAACTCGTCGAGCACGAGGTCGTGGATGACCACGCGTCGAGGCTCACGGTCGACCGTCTCTCCTCGACGCGCCCGCTCGTGCAGGCGCACCCCGTCGACACGAACGGCCGACACCATCGGCGGCACCTGTTCGATCTCCCCCTGGAAGGACGTCAGGGCGCGGCACAGGGCCTGTTCGTCGACGTGGTCCGCGGCAACCCGTTCCAGGACCGCTCCGTCGGCGTCCTGCGTGTCGGTGACGACCCCGAGCACCATTCGGGCGGCATAGGTCTTGCGGCCGGCCTGCAGGAACTGCACGAGCCGGGTGGCTCGCCCCAGGCAGACGACCAGCACCCCGGTCGCCGAAGGGTCGAGCGTGCCGGTGTGGCCGACACGACGCAGCCCGGTGACGCGTCGCACCTCGTCGACCACGTCGTGGGACGTCATGCCCTTCGGCTTGTCGACGACGAGCACCCCGTCGAGGTCCACGTCCGGTCGAGAGGTCGCCACCCTCAGTCCTCGGACAGGCGTCGGAGCAGCTCCTCGACCTTCGCGGACTGCTCGGCGACGGGATCGGGTCGGAAGCGCAGGTCCGGGACCACCCGCAGGTCGACACGGCGTGCCAGCATCGCCCGAAGGCGCGGCGTCGCCGACTCCAGGCCCGCGGCAACGTCGGCGGCGTCGGGCACCCGGTCTCCCCCGGTCCGGCCCGGGTCTCGCGACACGACGTCGGGATCGAGTGAGGTGTACCAGACCGTCGCCACGTCGTGGTCGGGTGTCACCTCCACCTCGGTGACGGTCACGAACCGAACGCGGGGGTCGGCGACCTCGGTCTCGATCAGATCGGCGATCGCGGACCTGACCAGGGACTCGGTGCGAGGACTGCGTCTGCGTGCCACGTGCGCTCCCTCCTCAGGCGTCGAGGTCGTCGACGACCTCCGTCATGCCGATCACCGTCACCCTGGGGTCGCGTTCGACCACCTCCACGAGGGCCGCGAGTGCCGCGTCCACCCCGCCGGCGGTCGACGAGACGACACCGACCCCGAGCACGGCGCGCTGCCAGCGGTCCTGCGCGCCCACCTCGGCGACCGCGCAGCCCATGCGTTCCAGCGCTGCTCGGATGGGCTGCAGCAGCGCCCGCTTCTCCTTGAGCCCGTGCACCCCGGGCAGGTGCACGTCGAGGCGCGCGACTCCGAAGTGGACACGTCCCTGCTCGGCCTCGACGCCCATGGATCGTCAGCGGCGCCGGGTGCCCGTCGGGACCGCGGGCTCACTCACGGGCGACCTCGACGGTCTCGTACACCTCGAACACGTCGCCGACCTTCACGTCCTGGAACTTCTCCAGGCCGATCCCGCACTCGAAGCCCTCGCGAACCTCGCGGACGTCGTCCTTGAAGCGACGCAGCGACGACATGGTGTCCTCGGCGACGACGACACCGTCGCGGATCACTCGAACCCCGGCCTCGCGACGCACCTCGCCCCGCGTGACCATGGACCCGTACACGTTGCCGATCCTCGGGACGCGGAAGATCTCACGGACCTCCACCTCGCCGATGACCTGCTCGCGCATCTCCGGCGCCAGCATGCCCTTCACGGCACGCTCGATGTCGTCGATGACCTCGTAGATGATGCGATAGGTGCGCACGTCGACACCGGAGCGTTCGATCTCCTCGCGGGCATTGGCGCCCGGTCGCACGTTGAACGCCACGATGATCGCGTCGGACGCCTGGGCGAGCCGGACGTCACCCTGGGTGATGGCGCCCACGCCCTTGGTGATGACACGCACCTGGACCTCGTCGAGCTCCAGCTTCAGCAGCGACTCCTCGATGGCCTCGGCGGAACCGGACACGTCGGCCTTGATGATGACGTTGAGGGTCGCCTTGTCGCCGGCCTGCACCGCGGAGGTGAACTCCTCCAGGGTCGACGGCCGACGCTCTGCGAGTTCCTTGCGCCGCTCACGTGCCGAACGGCGTTCCGCGACGTCGCGAGCGAAGCGTTCGGCGTCGACGACACGGAACTCGTCGCCGGCGACCGGCACCTCGTTCAGGCCGATGACCTGGACGGGACGGGCCGGGCTGGCCTCGTCGACGTTCTCGCCGTTCTCGTCGAACATGGCGCGGATCTTGCCGTCCGCGGTCCCGGCGACCAGCACGTCGCCTCGACGCAGGGTGCCTCCCTGCACGAGCACGGTCGCGACCGGTCCCCGACCACGGTCCAGGTGAGCCTCCACGACCCGGCCGCGCGCGTCCTTGTCCGGATTCGCGGTCAGTTCGAGCAGGTCCGCCTGCAGCAGCACCACCTCGAGCAGGTCCTCGAGTCCCTGCCCGGTCTTCGCCGAGACCTCGACCATCGGCACGTCACCACCGAACTCCTCGGCGACGACGCCATGTTCGGTCAACTGGGTCCGCACGCGGCCCGCGTCGGCCCCCTCGACGTCGATCTTGTTGACAGCGACGACCATCGGGACCTCGGCGGCCCGGATGTGGTTGATCGCCTCCTGCGTCTGGGGCATGACCCCGTCGTTGGCGGCGACCACGAGGATCGCGACGTCCGTGACCTGGGCACCACGGGCACGCATGGCGGTGAACGCCTCGTGACCCGGCGTGTCGATGAAGGTGATCGGCCGGCCGTCCTTGCTGATCTGGTACGCGCCGATGTGCTGCGTGATGCCACCGGCCTCGCCGGACACCACGTCGGTCTGCCGGATCGCGTCGAGCAGCAGGGTCTTTCCGTGGTCGACGTGACCCATCACCGTGATCACGGGCGGGCGCGGCTGCAGGGTGTCCGCGGCGTCGGGTGCCTCGACACCGAACTCGAGCTCCTCCTCGGACAGGAAGTAGACCTCCACTCCCAGGTCCGCGCAGAGGATCTCCACGGTGTCGTCCGCCAGCGTCTGCTGGACGGTCGCCATCTCGCCCATCTCGAACAGCTTCTTGACGAGTGCAGCGCCGGACACCTCGAGCCGGTCGGCGAGTTCACCGACGGTCACGCCGGAGACGACCTCGACCCGATCCCTGGTGATCTGCTCCTCGAGCGGGACGTCGCGGCGCAGCGGCCCGCGCATGAGCTCCTGCTCGGCGGGCGCCTCCTTGTCACGACGCTTCTTGCGGCGCGTCTTGCCACTTCCCGGTCCCCCGGTGCCTCCGGGCCCACCCGGGCCGCCGGGACCTCCGCCCGGCCCACCGCGACCCGGCGCTCCTCCAGGGGCACCTCGGCCCGCCGGCTGGCGGTACGGCGACGCGCCACCGGGGCCACCGCGAGGGCCACCGGGCGCGCCGGTACGCGCGCCGGGAGCACCCCGAGGACCTCCGGGCGCGCCCGTACGGGCACCCGGACCGCCGGGCGGCTGGGCCGACGGCTGGGGACGTGCGGGGGCACTGCGCAGCGGCGGCGGGATCGCCCGCCGACCCGAACCCTCCTGGGGCAGCCCACCGCTGTCGTGGCGCCGAAGGGCCGGCGACTCCCCCGTGACGCTCGGCGGCGCCTGCGGGCCCCGGATCGGACGCAACGGGACCTCTCCCGGCTTCAGCCGCGGAGGCGGCGCGCCGGGCATGCGCCGCGCCGGGCGCACCTCGGTGTCACCGGCATCGCCGGGTGTCGACTCGGCAGGCGCAGCGGGAGCGGCGGGAGCGGTCGCGTCGCCGCTGGCTGGCGTCTGGGGGGCGTCGGCGTCGGGCTCGACCACCCGCGCGGCAGGAGCCGCGGCAACCGAAGCGTCTGACGCCGCACCACCGGCGGCAGCAGGCGCTGCAGGTTCGGCCGGAACGGCGGGAGCCGAGGGGGCCGGGGCTGCGGCGTCGGCAGCCTCCTGCTGGGCGCGCAGGTGCGGAGGCAGGACCTTGGCCGCCTTCTTGCGCTCGGGGGGGGCCGCGGCCTGCATCGAGCGGTACCGCTCGAGTTCCTCCTGCTCGCGCTGCCGACGAGCCTCCTCCTCGGCCTGCCGGTCGGCCTGTGTGCGGCCGAGCGAGTCGCGGAAGCGCGCCGCATCGGCGTCGGCGACCGACGACGAGTGGCTCTTCGCGTCGACACCCAGACTGGCAAGGCGACGCAGGACCTCCTTGTTGGGGAGGCCGGTCTCTCTGGCCAGTTCGTACACGCGGACGTTGTTGCTCACGCGTTCTCGCTCCTCACGGTCCCTCGTCGGACCAGTTCTCGCACCGCTGGGGTGCGTGCGACTCGCAGTGCTGCGGTCGCCTCCGTCGCCGTCCCACCACGCAGTGCGTGGCGCAGCGCCGCGCCGTCGCGGCGGGCCGCGGCGGCGATGCAGGATTCCTCGGGACAGAGAGCGGCGCCGCGACCCGGGGGTCGACGGCCCGTCGCGATGCAACGGATCCCTCCGGGCGTCCGGACGAACCTGATCAGGTCACGCTGGTCGCGTCGCGACCGGCAACCGACACAGGTCCTCACGGGCCCGCTGGGCGCCTCGGTCTCCAAGCCTACTTCCTCCACTGCAGTCGTCATGCGGTCGACGCCCGACGGTCACGTCTGGTCGGGTTCCGTCGCGGCGGCGTCCTCGGCGTCAGCCACGCCGGACGCGTCGACCTGCTCGGCGTCGCCGTCGGCAGGAACCGGGCGGATCACGGCCGGGTCGGGGTCGTCGACGTCGACGCCGTCGGCGTGCACCCCGACGTCGGAGTCGTCGGGGACCAGCACGTCGTCACGGGCGGCCCGCGCCGACTCCACGGCCTCCTCGATGGCACGTTCACCCTCGGGGGACAGCGGGTTGCCGAACTCGTCGATCAGGCCCTTCTCGAACGCGTCCTGGAACGCCTTCTGCTCCTCGGCGAACTGCGTCTCGGACTTGATGTCGATCCTCCAGCCCGTCAGACGCGCCGCCAGGCGGGCGTTCTGCCCCTCGCGGCCGATCGCCAACGACAACTGGTAGTCGGGAACGACCACCATCGCCGTCCCGTCGTCCGGGTAGAGGTAGACGTTGCTGACCTTCGCGGGCGACAGCGCGTTCGCCACGAGCTGTTCGGGCTCGTCCGCCCACCTCACGATGTCGATGCGTTCCATCTCGTCGGCGTGGAGTTCCTTCTGCACGCTGCGTGCACGCTGTCCGCCGGGTCCGACGCAGGCCCCGACCGGGTCGACGTCGGGATCGTTGGACATCACCGCGACCTTCGTCCGGTGACCTGCCTCGCGGGCGATGCCCCGGATCTCGACGATTCCCTCCTCGATCTCCGGAACCTCGAGGGCGAACAGACCGACGACCAGCGCAGGGTGGGTCCGCGAGCCCACGATCTGGGCACCTCGGAGCTGCTTGCGCACCTCGATGACGACCGCGCGCGTGAACGCACCGTGGTCGAGACGTTCGTTGGGCACCTGTTCCGAGTACGGCAGCAGTGCCTCGGTCCGGCCCATCTCGATGAGGGTGACGTTGCCCTGCTGACTGATCTGGCCGGAGATGATGTCTCCCTCGCGGCCGACGAACTCGCCGTAGGTGGCCTCGCGCTCTGCCTCGCGAAGACGCTGGAGGAGCACCTGCTTGGCCGTCTGCGCAACGATGCGGCCGAAGTCCTTCGGCTCCTCCTGCCACTCCGACACGATGTTGCCATCGTCGTCGAGTTCCTGCGCGTACAGCGTCACCTCGCCGGTGACCCGGTCCACCGTGACCCGCGCCTCGTCGGCGGTCGCCGTGGAGGACCGCTTGTAGGCGGACGCCATCGCGGTCTCGAACGCCTCGACGACCGTGTGGAAGTCGAGCCCCTTCTCCCGCTCGATCTGACGGAGCGCGTCGATGTCGATCTTCACCTGTGGGCCTCCTCGGTCACCATGGCAGCACCACCCTGGCGTGGTCGATGTCCGCGAGCGCGATCGTGACCCGCTCGCCGGACACGTCGAGCGTGACGGTCGACTCGTCGGAGTCGACGACGGTGCCCGTCGTCTGCGATCCGGGCTCGGTGTCGTCAGCGTCGTCGTCGGCCAGCAGGTGCACGACCACGTCACGTCCGGCGTTTCGCAGGAAGTCTCGGGTGACCCGCAACGGACGATCGACTCCCGGAGACGTCACCTCGAGGGTGTGGCTGCCGGGAACGACGTCCTGCTCGTCGAGCAGTTCACCGATGCGACGCGACAGAGCCGCGATCTCGTCGATGTCGAGTCCGGCGTCCGGCGAGGTGTCCAGGGTGTCGGCAACGACACGCACGACACGGTGCTGGCCCTGCCCACGGAGTTCCACGTCGAGGAGTTCCACGTCGACATCGGCACACGCGTCGACGACGAGTGCACGCACACGTTCGATCAGCTGGGCCTCGCGCCTGCTGGTCATCGTGTCCTCACCGTCGTCGTGTCGCGCGGCACTCCGCGTTCTTCCCTGCCCACGTCAACGGCCGGCCCGTCAGGGCCGGCCGCCGCGTCGGACGTCCGTTGTCGGGTCCGGTCCGCAGCGTGGTGTGCCGCCTTCCGGCGCATCCGGTCGTGCACCGGGGGTGCCTGTCGCAGGCACGGCCGCCGGGTGCGGGCCGAACGCACAGCGCGGGCCGTCGAACGGCCCGCACCGCCAGTGATCGAAGGTATCACGGGCACGCGAGGCCCGCAGAGGCCTCCGGGCACCGGCGACGCAACTCCGGACCGGCCCGTTCAGACGACGATCGGAGACCCCTCGCCTCGCTCGGCGGCGATCTCCGCAGCCATCTCCGTGGCGTAGTGGACCATCGCCTCGACGATGTCCTCCTCGCGGACCGTGGCGATCCGCTCGCCCCGCCGGATGATGTCGCCCTTGCCGTTGCCCGCCGCGACCCCGAGGTCTGCCTCGCGGGCCTCCCCCGGGCCGTTGACCACACAGCCCATGACGGCCACCCGCAACGGCGCCTCGATGCCCTCGAGGCCCTTCTGGACCTCCTCGGCCAGGGTCCACACGTCGACCTGCGCCCGGCCGCACGAGGGGCACGACACCACGTCGAGGCCTCGTTCGCGAAGGTGCAGGGACTCGAGGATGGCGATGCCGGCCTTGACCTCCTCGACCGGGTCCGCCGACAGGGACACGCGGATGGTGTCACCGATGCCCTCGGCGAGCAGGGTGCCGATGCCGACGGCCGACTTGATGGAGCCTGTCTTCAGCGGTCCGGCCTCCGTCACCCCGAGATGGAGCGGGTAGTCGGATCGCTCGGCGAGCAGACGGTAGGTCTGGATCATGACCCACGGATCCGAGTGCTTGACGGAGATCTTGGTGTCGTGGAAGTCGACGTCCTCGAGCAGACGCGCCTCCCGCAGCGCGGACTCGACGAGCGCCTCGGGCGTCGGACCGCCGAACTCGTCGAGGACGGCCTGCTCCAGGCTTCCGCCGTTCACGCCGATGCGGATCGCCACGCCCGCCTCGGACGCGAGGCGCCCCAGCAGGGCCACCTTGTCGTGCTTGCGGATGTTGCCCGGGTTGATCCGGACTCCCGCGCACCCGGCCTCGATCGCCATGACCGCATACTTCCACTGGAAGTGGATGTCGGCGATGACCGGGATGCGCGCGTGTTCGACGATCCGTGCCAGCGCCTCGGCGTCCTCACGACGCGGGACAGCGATCCGGACGATGTCCGCGCCGGCGGCCTGACAGGCCGCGATCGCCTGCAGGGTCAGGTCGACCTCGTGCGTCGGGGTGACCGTCATGGTCTGGACGGTGATCGGGGCGTTGCCACCCACCTCGAGGGGCCCCAGGCGAATCGTGCGGGTCTCACGCCGCTTCGGTCCCGACGGGTCGGCAGGACGTGTGGCGGCGTTGCCGACGATCGGCAGGGCGGTCGTCACGAACGATTCCTCGGGGACGGGCCGGTGGGAGCTCGGATCCGGAAGGGTACCGGTCAGCCCAGGCGGATCGGGTCCGTGATGTCGAGCCACAGCAGGGCGACCACGATCACGGCGAGGATCACCAGGACCGGGATCGCCACCGCGGACAGGGCACGGGGATCGAGCCGATAGTCCGGTGTGCGGCCACGAAGCGTCCGCACCAGGTTGACCGAACGTTCGATGCCGAGCGCGGCCAGGTGGCCGCCGTCGAGTGGTGGCAACGGAACCAGGTTGAAGATCCCGATGAACACGTTGACCACGGCGATGAGACCGAGGAACAGCACGAGCCCGGTGGCGCCGTCACCGAGCTGGCCGGCGATCGACGCCGCGCCGACGAGCGACACCGCGCCGTCCATGGATCGTTCCTGCTGGCCGGTCGCCTGGGAGAGGATGTCACCGATGCCCGACGGGCTGAACACGCTGGCGAGTGCCCGCAGCGAACCGGTGAACATCGGACCGAACCCGCCGGGACTGCCGATGTCCGGCTGCCCGACGAGCGCCCGCTCGATGGCGTCGACCGGTCGCATCCGTTCGAACTCGGGCACCGGAGCGAACCCGACGACTCCGATGACCTCGCCACTGGCCAGTTCGGTCGCGAGCGGGGTCATGGTCAGGACGAGCTGGTCGTCACCGCGCTCCACGTGGACGTCGATCGGACGTCCGGGGTGCCTGCGGATCTCGTCGCGCAGGCGGTCGTAGTCGTCGGAACGCAACTGGTGCACCCCGACGACCCGGTCCCCGGGCTCGAGTCCTGCATCGGACGCCGGTGAGTCCACCGCCACGTCTGCGACGGTGTTGGTCATCGTCCCGGTCCACTGGGGCAGGAACGCGTAGGCCACGACCAGCACGGCGATCGCGATCAGGAAGTGCGCGACCGATCCGGACACGAGGACGATGGCCCGTTGCCACGCCGGCCGCTCGTGGAAGAACCGACCCTCGTCGCCGTGGAGGAGCCGATGACGCAGGTCGCCCACACGTCCGGTGTCGTCGACCTCGGTGACGACGACCTCGTGGAAGAGTCGACGCATCGCGTCGACGTCGCCCGGATCGGTGGTACTGCCGCGCATTCGCCGCACGATCCGGTCGGTGACGTCTACCGATGCACCGCGCTCACGCACGCGTGCACGGAGTCGTTCCGCCCAGTCGCCACCTTCGGGCAGGGCCGAGCCGGCAGCATCCGGACCGTCGAGGCCCTCGAGCGCCGCGTCGATCGCGGGTGGCAGTCGATGGTCGTCGGGGAGCATCCCGACGATGCGGACGAAGCCCCCCAGTGGCAGCGCCTTGACCCCGTACTCGGTCTCGCCGCGCCGTGTGGACCACAGGGTCGGTCCGAACCCGAGGAAGAATCGGTCGGCGCGCATGCCGAAGCGCCGCGCCGTCACGAAGTGGCCGGCCTCGTGCAGCATGATGGCCAGCAGGATCGCCAGCACGAACGCCGTGATCGACCACGCGCTGCTCAATGCTCCACCTTCTCGTCGGGCCGGGACACCCGGCGTCCGAGGCGTTGCCCCGCGTGGGCTCGGGCCCACCGGTCCGCGTGCAGGACGTCGTCGAGGTCTCGTGGCGCACCGGGACTCGTCGCCTCCCAGGCCTCCATCGTGGCCTCGACCGCCTCCACGATTCGGGGGAACCGGACCTGGCCCTCGAGGAACGCGGTGACGGCCACCTCGTTCGCGGCGTTCATCACGGCGGGCAGGGTTCCACCACGTCGACCTGCGGCCTCGGCCACGTCGAGCGCCCGGAACGTCGAACGGTCGACCGGCTCGAACGTCAGGCTCTGCGCCACCGTCCAGTCACACCGCGTGGGCGCCTCGGACAGGCGCTCTGGCCAGCTCAGCGCGAGTTGGATGGGCACACGCATGTCCGGCGGTGACAGCTGGGCGACCGTGGACCCGTCGACGAACTCCACCATCGAGTGCACGACCGACTGGGGATGCACGACCACGTCGAGCGACGACCACTCCACGTCGAACAGGAGGTGAGCCTCGATGAGTTCGAGGCCCTTGTTCATGAGGGTCGCCGAGTTCACGGTGATCATCGGCCCCATGTCCCACGTGGGGTGCGCAAGCGCGTCGGCGGCCGTCACCTGTTCCAGGTCCTCGCGCGACCGGCCCCGGAACGGTCCCCCGCTGGCGGTCAGCACCAGCCGTTCGACCTCGTCGCGATCCCCGGACCGCAGGCACTGTGCGATCGCCGAGTGCTCCGAGTCGACGGGCACCAGTCGCAGGTCGACGCCGCCGGCGGCCCGTGCCGCGTCGAGGACCAGGGGACCGCCGACGATCAGGCTCTCCTTGTTGGCGAGCGCGACCGTGGTGTGGCCGGCGAGTGCGGCCAGCGTCGCCGCGAGCCCCGCCGCCCCGGTGATGCCGTTGAGCACCACGTCAGCATCCGACTCCGCCAGTTCGACGACCCCGGCAGGCCCGTCGAGGACCTGCAGGTCCGAGCGCCTTCGTGCGAGGCGACGCGCCGCCTCGCCGTCGGCGAGCGCGACGCGACGCGCGCCGGTGGCGTCCGCCTGGGCCTCGAGGCGTTCGTCGTCTCGTCCCGCGGCGACCGCCACCACCTCGAAGCGGTCCGGATGGTTCGCGATGACCTCCAGCGCCTGCCGGCCGATCGACCCCGTCGACCCCAGCACGACCACGCGGCGTCGACTCACGACGCACCCCTCGACGCGCCGGGTCTGACGTCGACCCGCTCACTGGCACCCACCGACGCCGGGAGCCGAGCGCCACCGCCGAGCGTGTAGTCGGCGAGCAGCTGCCCACAGGCGGCGTCGGCATCTCGTCCGCGGGTGTCGCGCAGCGTCACGGTCGCCCCGCGGCGACCGGCTCGTTCGACGAACCGACGAGTGGTGTCCGGATCTGGTTCACGCCACGAGACCCCGGGTGTGGGGTTCATCGGGATGACGTTGACGTGCGCGCCGAGCCGGCGGGCGATCGCCGCGAGACCGTCGGCCTGCACGTCGTCGTCGTTGATGCCGCCGATGAGGCACCACTCGATGGTGACCCGGCGGCGGGTCCGGCGCCGGTAGGCCTGCACGGCGGCCTCCAGCTGTGCGATGGGGTGCGCGGTGTTGATCGGGACCAGCACGTCGCGCAGCTCGTCGGTCGCCGCGTGCAGGCTGATCGCCAGGGTGATCGGCAGGCCGAGGTCGGCGAGTCGTTCGATGCCGGGCACGAGTCCGACGGTGGACACGGTGATGCCGCGCGCAGAGAGGTCGAAACCGTCCGGGTCGTGGAGCCACTCGATGCTGCGTGTCGTCGCGGCCAGGTTCGCCAGCGGCTCGCCCATCCCCATGAACACGACGTTGGTGACGTGGTCTGGGGACCCTCCGGGGATCACGTGCTCACCGAGCCGACCGGACCGCAGCGCCGCGTCGGCGACCACGACCTGACGCACGACCTCGCCAGAGGTCAGCTGCCGGCGAAGCCCCGCCTGTCCGGTCGCACAGAACGGACAGCCCATCGCGCATCCGGCCTGGGTCGACACGCACACGGTCGCACGGCCCGGATACAGCATCAGGACCGCCTCGATGGCCTCGCCGTCGGCGAACCGGAGCAACAGCTTGTGGGTGTGGCCGTCGTCTGCGACACGGTGCGCGACGAGTTCGGGGCGTGTGGGCGCGAATCGCGCCTCGAGCAGGTCACGCAGAGCCGCGGGCAGGTTCGTCATGCGCGCCGGTTCGTCGACGCCGCGCACGAGCCACTGGCGCACCTGGGTCGCGCGGTACGCCGGTTCCTCGAGCGTCGCGACGAGCGCCTCGAGGTCGGCGCGTGACAACCCGTACGGGTCGATCGGGCCGTCGTCGGGCATCAGGAGGTGTCCAGCGTCGTCGAGGTCGGCAGGTCCCCGGCAGGGTACGGCAGCACGCAGTCCGTCCGGGCCCGGTCACGTCCACCCGACCGGGCCCGGTCATGTCCGCCTGACCAGCCCGCGCGGCGAGGCCGAGGTCCGGACCCGGCGGGCAGGGTCGTCAGGTCAGCAGTTCGATCGCGTAGTACCCGACCGGCAGCGCGAACAGGATGCCGTCGACCCGGTCGAGGATGCCACCGTGCCCGGGAAGCACCTCGCCGAGGTCCTTGAGCCCGAGGTCACGCTTGACCATCGACTCCACGAGGTCACCGAGGAACGCGGCGAGTCCGCACGCGAAGGTGACCACCGCCGCGCTGCGCAGGTCGAAGGGCCCGGCGAGCCGCGGCAGCACGAGGACGCCGACGACGGTCGCGGTCACGAGGCCGCCGGCGAGCCCCTCCCACGTCTTGTTGGGGCTCAGCCGCGGCGCCACGGGGTGGCGACCCCACTTCACGCCCACCGCGAACGCTCCCGTGTCCGCGAGTACAGCCGCGCCGATGACCGCAGCCACGACGACCACGCCACCGGACGGGCGGACGATCAGCAGCACGGCGTACGAAGCGAGGAATCCGACCCACAGGCCGAAGAGCAGCGTGGTCGCGACCGTCGACGCGACCGCGGCGCGCTCCGTGTCTGCGGCGTGCCACAGGAACACGCCGACCACCAGCACCAGGACGCCGATCACCTGGCCCGCGTGCCCCGCGTGGTACGCGCCGAGCAGCATCACCGAGGTGGCGGCCACGAGCACCAGCACGTCCAGGTCTCGGCCGACGCCACGCAGGACGTGGCGGAGCTCGACGTACGCGATGGTGGTCAGCAGCCCGATGACGGCGCTGAACGCGATGGGGTTCCACGCGAGTGCGCCGGCGAAGACCGAGGCGAGCCCGATGCCGACCGCGATCGCGACCGGCAGGTCACGTCCTCCCGTCTGGGCGCGAGGGGCACGGGGTCGACGACGTCGTCGCGCGAGTGCCCGCATCGACGCGGGGACCAACCGGACCAGGCGTCGCCGCACCCGCCCACCACGGGGCGTCGGGCTGGGTTCCGTCTCGGTGCCGCTCATGGGCGACTCCCCCGGCGCAGGACGCCCTAGACCTCGAGCAGTTCCTGCTCCTTGGCCTCCAGCGCACGGTCGATGTGTGCGATGTGGGAGGCGGTGACCTCCTCGAGGCGCTTGGCGTGACGCTCGTGCTCGTCGGCTCCGACCTCACCGTCGTCCTCGAGCCGCTGCATGACGTCCCGAGCGCTGCGGCGCACGTTGCGCACCGCGATCTTCCCGTCCTCAGCCGCCGACCGCGCCATCCGGATGAACTCGCGGCGACGCTCCTCGGTGAGTTCGGGGAACACACAGCGGATCGTCGACCCGTCACTGGCGGGGTTCAGCCCGAGATCCGAGTCACGGATCGCCTTCTCGACCTGGTCGACCGAACCCTTGTCGAACGGGTTCACGATCAGCACGCGCGGCTCGGGCACGGCGAAGTTGGCGAGCTGCTGGAGCGGAGTCGGCGACCCGTAGTAGTCGACCATGATCCGGTTGAGCAGTTGCGGGTTCGCGCGTCCCGTGCGGATCGACGCGAAGTCCTCCGACACCTTCTCCACGGCCTGACCCATGCGGCGGTCGGCATCGCTGACGGCTTCCTCGACGGTCATCGCGGGCTCCTCGTGCGGCGGGGCGAGCAGGACTCGAGATCGGGTCAGGCGGTCGGAGTCGGCACGTTGCGCACCAGTGTGCCCACTGGCTCTCCCCGCACCACCCGACGGATGTTGCCCTCGTGCAGCAGTTCGAACACCACGATCGGCAGGTCGTTGTCCATGCACAGGGAGATGGCGGTGGCGTCCATGACCCTCAGGCCCTGGTTGAGCACCGCGAGGAAGTCGATCTCGTCGTAACGGCTGGCCGAGGAGTCGACGAACGGGTCGGAGTCGTAGACCCCGTCGACCTGCGTGCCCTTGAGGATCGCCTCGGCACCGATCTCCAGCGCGCGCTGCGCGGCGGTGGTGTCCGTCGTGAAGTACGGCGACCCGAGCCCTGCCGCGAAGATCACGACGCGGCCCTTCTCCAGGTGACTGAGCGCCCGCCGCCGGATGTAGGGCTCGGCGAGCGCCTGCATCTCGATCGCGGTCTGCACCCGCGTCTCCACCCCGAGCTTCTCGATGGCGTCCTGCAGCGCGAGCGCGTTGATGACGGTGGCGAGCATGCCCATGTGGTCCGCGCTCGACCGATCCATGCCCGCCGCGGACGGGGACGCGCCTCGGAAGATGTTTCCACCCCCGACCACGACACCGATCTCCGTGCCGTCACTCGCCTTCAGCTCGACGATCTCACGCGCGACCTGTCGCACGATCGTGGGGTCGATGCCACCCTTGACCGACGGGTCCGAGAACGCCTCACCGGAGAGCTTGAGCAGGACACGCCCGAGGGCCGGTCGGTTCGTCAACGCAACTGTCCTTCGCCTGGCTCGGCTCGACGGACCGGATCCTAGCCCGTGCCCGACGTGTCGATCAGGCGCCGACCTCGAAGCGAGCGAACCGGGCGACCTCGATCTTCTCGCCCACGATGCCCTGCACGTCGGAGATGACCTGCCCGACCGTGCGATCGGCGTCGAGCACGTAGGGCTGGTTCACCAGCACCCACTCCTCGAACACCTTGCGCACCTTGCCCTCGACGATGCGGTCGATGATGTCGGCGGGCTTGCCCTGCTCGACGGCCTCCTTGCGGGCGAACTCGCGCTCCTTGTCGAGCATCGCCTCGTCGACGTCCGACTCGTCGACCACGAGCGGGCGAGCCGCCGCGATGTGCATCGCGAGGTCCTTGGCGAGCTTCTGGACGGCCTCTGCCTTCGCCACGAAGTCGGTCTCGCAGGCGAGCTGGAGCATGACTCCGACCCGCGCCGGCATGCCGGGCGTCGGCGTGTGCAGGTAGGTGTGGACGAGGCCTTCACTGGCGGTGCGGTCCGCGGCGCGCGCGTCCATCTTCGCGCCCGTGCGCTCGCGCACCAGCTCGGCGGCCTTCTCCATGTCGCCTTCGGCGTCCACGAGCGCCTGCTTGCAGGCCATCATCGGTGCGTTGGTCAGTTCCCTGAGCTGCTTCACGTCGGCTGCGGCGATCGCCACGGTGGTGTCCTCCTGTGCGCGCGGATGCGCGGATGTGCACGGTTGTCGGCACTCGTCGCGTGACGCGCACGCGACGAGTGCGTCGGTCGGCGCCGGGACGCCGACCGGTCAGTCGGTGGTCGCCTTCTCCGGCTCGGCGTCGACGGCGTCGGTCGCCGCGGGCTCGTCGGCCGGGGTCGCGTCCACAGGCGCCTCTGCCGGAGCTGCATCGGGCGCGGGCTCACCCGCGGCCCGGGTCGCCTTCTCCGCGGCCTGCTGGCGCTCGAGTTCGAGTTCCCACGCGGCCTTGGGCTCCGCGGCCTGTGCACCCGACTCCTCGACCTGCGACGCCTGCAGGGCCTGCTGGCGCAGTTCGTCGTCGGGCGAGCGCGACGCGCGAAGCAGCAGTCCGTCCGCGCATGCGTCGGCGATGATGCGGGTGAGCAGTGCAGAACTGCGGATCGCGTCGTCGTTGCCGGCGATCGGGTACTGGATCGGGTCAGGGTCGCAGTTGGTGTCGAGGATGCCGATGACCGGGATCTTCAGCCGGTTCGCCTCCTTGACCGCGATCTCCTCGATCACGGTGTCCACGACCCACACGGCGTCGGGCAGTCGGCCCATCTCACGGATCCCGCCCAGGTTGGTCTGCAGCTTGGTGTGCTCACGCCGCAACTGCAGGACCTCCTTCTTCGGCAGGAGTTCGAACGTTCCGGACGACTCCATGGCCTCGAGTTCACGGAGGCGGGCGATGCGCGACCGGATGGTCGAGAAGTTGGTGAGCATGCCGCCCATCCAACGCTCGGTGACGTACGGCATGCCGACGCGCTGGGCCTGCCACTCGATGGTCTCACGGGCCTGCTTCTTGGTCCCGACGAACAGAACCGTGCCGCCCTTGGCGACGAGGTCACGGGTGAACGTGTAGGCACGCTCGATGTGACCGACGGTCTGGCGGATGTCGATGACGTAGATGCCGTTGCGCTCGCCATAGATGAAGCGGCGCATCTTGGGGTTCCACCGCTGGGTCTGGTGCCCGAAGTGGACGCCAGCCTCGAGCAGCTGACGCATGGTGACGACGGCCATGGAAGTTCCTTCCGGTTCGGTTGGGCCTCCGCCCGCGTCGTCCGGAGCACGGAAACCGGGGTTCCCGTGGCGACCCACCCCTCGTCGGGGGCACCGGGGTCGTCCGTCGGCGAGCGTGTGTGGTGGTCGGGTCGACGGTCCTCGCGGGAGCGGGGCGGACGGTCACCACACCACCGGGGCGTGGGACACGACCGTTCGTCGACACGGTGTCGGTCGGGTGCTGGATCGCGTCTGGACGCGAAGAGGACCCGCCGCACGAGCGGGTCCCAGCGCGGGCAGGATACCGGGCGTCCGACCGCTCCGTCCACCGCGCCTCGGCGGTGCGGACCCGGCGCAGGTGCCAGTCGCGGCAGGCGTGGGGCTCGCACCACCCGGGCGTCACCGACCCGCGCGTGTCGACGCGAGGTCGGTCGCCGGTCCTGACGTCAGCGCGGCTGCGCGACCCATCACCCGCAGGGCCAGCCCTGTGTCGTCGACCAGCGACGTCGTGAACACGGTGCTCGCGTGGTCGACGTCGTGTCCACGGAGGAAGTCCCAGACGACCGCGCGGACGGCCTCGGTGTGTCGGACCGAGTCGTGGCCACCGGGGAGCACGACGTGCTGCGCATCCGTCGCACGCCTCCGGTCACCCGTCGTCGGGTGCGCTGCACGGCCCGGGGTGGCCACCAGGTCGCGCGATGCGCCGATCGTCAGCACCCGTGTACCCATGGCCAGAGCACCGGCATCTCCCGCCGCGACGGCGGCCTGCCAGGCGCGCGCGTGGTCGTCGAGCAGGGACGAGCCGGTGGCGAGCTGGTCGAGCGCGGACATGTCGAGCGGGGTCCGCTCGATCTGGCGGCCACCGCCCGATGCCGGCACCACGCGCAGCAGGGTCTCGACGGCGTGGCGGGTCGCGGTCGCCGCTCGCAACCACACGCCCGTGTCCGCGAGGTCCGACCCGCGATGCGGCGATGCGATCGTCACGACATGGCCAATGGGCGGCAGCGTCACGTCGTGGGGATCGTGCAGGTGCGTGAGGTAGTACAGGGCGACGACACCGCCCATCGAGTGGCCCACGAGGTCCACGGCACGACCCGGCTCGCGCTGGCGGATCGCACGCAGCTGGAGCTCGAGCCGTCGGGCTGCCTCCGGCACCCCTGCCCACGTGTCGCTCGGCCCGTACGGCAGCTGGTCGCGGCGAGGGTCGTCGTGGTCTGCGAGGCCAGGCCGACGGCCCGCGTACGAGAAGGCCGTGACACTCTCCGGGGTGTGTCCGAGGTGTTCCGGATCGACGGGCATCGTCGCCGAGTCGGTCGCGACGCCGTTGAGCAGGACGAGGTGGTTGGGTGACGGAGGCACCGAGTAGCCGGGTCGTCGCGCGTGAGGGCTCGCGTGCACCCCGAGCCGAAGCCGGTCGGATCCGGCCCACGGTTCGTACGGCTCGACGACGTGGTCCGACCCGACCCACGACCCGGACCCCACCAGCGACGGCACCGGCATCGGCTCCAGCAGCGACGCGGGATCGACGTGTCTGCCGTCCCTGCGCGCGCCCCAGTGCAGATGTGCCCGCTGCGCGTCGTGCGCCACCCGACCGAGCCGTTGGCCGGCGTGGACCGTGTCTCCGCGCGCCACGACGATGTCACCGAGTGGACCATGGGAGGTCACCACGCCGTCGCCATGGGTGACCGACACCCACCCGACCCCCGCAACCGACCCTGCGAACGACACGGTCCCCGGTGCCGACGCCCGCACGGCCGTCCCGTCCGCTGCCTCGACCGCGAGGCCTCGATGCCCGGATCCGTAGGGGCCAGCGGGTTCCTCGAATCCCCGCAGGATGCGTCCGTCGACGGGGAGCCGGTGGTACGGCGCCGGGACGTCCTGAGCGGAGGCCGGGGGCGCGTGCAGGGCCACCGCGAACGCCACCGCCAGCGCTGCCGTCGTCCGCACGCACCGTGTCGACGCCACCAGCGCCCCCTCCCCACGGCTGACCACTGCCACGGTAGGACTCGGCAGGTCGCGCACGGGAACCGCGGATCGTGGGCCTGGGGACAGCCGGAACGGGCGGGTCGCCGTACCCGCGCCACCGCGCGACGGCGTCCGCGATCGTGGTCTCAGACCTCGCGACCGAGTCTCGAGCGCAGACCCGTCAACCCACTCGCGTGCGCCTGCCAGACCCTGGCCACCGGGACGTCCAGCGCGGCACCGACCTCGTGCAGGGTCAGTCCCCGGTGGTAGTGGAGGATGAGGACGCTTCGTTCGAGGTCGGTCAGTGTCTGGACCGCCATGCGTAGCCGTCCCTGCAGCTCCCGATCCTCGAGCACCTCGGCAGGACCGAGCGAGTGCAGGTCCTCCAGGGTCTCTGCGATCGCGCGCATGCCGTCGTCACCGTCACGCGTGGACCCGGCGTCGCGCAGACGCCCGCGCGCGTTCGACGCTCGGACCACCCGGCCGAGTTCCCATCCCAGCCAACGGGCAACGTCCTCGTCGGTCGGCGTCACGCGGCGTTCGGCCTCGAGATGGGTCGTCGCGTCACGCACGCTGCGCTCGTCACGTCGAACGGACCTCGGCACCCAGTCGAGGGCGCGCAGACCGTCGAGGATGGCACCGCGGATCCGGTGCGTCGCGTACGCCTCGAACGGGCGATCCCCGTCCGGGTCGTGCCGTTCGATCGCCTCGATGAGGCCCAGGATCCCGTGGGAGTGCAGGTCTGCACGATCGACCCCCACCGGCATGGACGCCGCGACGCGGCGCACCACGTGGCGGACGAGCGGTGCGTGGTGCAGGATCAACCGTTCCCGCGCCTCCGGGTCACCCAGCCAGCGGTGCCGATGCCACCACCGGTCGACATCCTGTCGCGACACGCCACGATCGTCTTCCCGTGCCCCACGGGGCACACCTGGTCGAGTCCCCGTCCCGCCGTCGGTCACGACGCGGAACGCGTGGCGCGGGCTCGGGGGTGCGCCGTGGAGTGGACCTCACGCAGCCATCCGCGCGAGAGGTGCGTGTAGCGCTGGGTGGTCGCGAGTGACTCGTGTCCGAGGAACTCCTGGACCACCCGGATGTCGGCGCCCGACTCCAGCAGGTGGGTCGCCGCGGAGTGGCGCAGCGTGTGGGGTGTCACTCGCGCCAGGCCTGCCGCTCGTGCGGACCGTTCGACGGCACTTCGCGCGTCACGAACCCCGAGCCGGGCCCCGCGGGTGTTGAGGAACACCGCGTGGGCCGACGCACCACCCGCGAGGTGTTGCCTTCCGTCGTGGATCCAGCGTTGGAGTGCGTCGACGGCTGGTTCCCCGACGGGGACGATCCGTTGACGGTCCCCCTTGCCGTGGACCCGGACGAGCTGCTGTTCGAGGTCGACGTCGTCCACGTCGAGGCCGACGACCTCCCCGACGCGGGCGGCCGACGCATACAGGAGTTCGACGAGCGCGAGGTCGCGCATCCCGATCGGCGTCGAGGTGTCGATGGCGCTCAGCAGGCGATCGACCTCCTCGACGCGGAGCACGCGCGGCAGGCCGCGGTCCACCTTCGGTGAACCGAGCAGCAGCGCCGGGTCTCGGCCGGGACCGTCGCCCTCGGCCAGGTGCGCGAAGAACGACCTCGCGGTGGACGCGCGACGCGCGATCGTGCTGCGTGCCCGACCACGCTCGTCGAGGTCGGCGAGGTAGCGCCGCAGGGTGTCGAGGTCCACGTCGTCGGTCCGTTCGCAGCCCTGGTCGACGAGCCACCCGACGAGATCCCGCAGGTCACGGCGATAGGCGTCGAGGGTGTTGGCAGATCGTCCCCTGGCTCGCAGGTGGTCGAGGAACGCCGAGGAACGAGCCTCCCACGCCGACATCGGGTGGCCCGGCGGACCCGCCGTGTTGGTGGTCTCCATGCCAGGAGCGTGCGCAGACGGACCCCGGGGTGTCAAGCAGGGCACGCCGGGGCGGGTCGCGTCACCGCCGGGCTGGAGCCCGACGAAGCACGATCCCGTCGGGCCCGCGGCCGACCTCGCCCGCGATGCTCGCCCGCGTCAGTGACGCGAGGAGTCGCGCTGCGGGAACCCCTGACTGCTCGGCCACGACGTCTTCGCGCAGGGGTCGCGGCCATGCCTCCTCGAGCAGCCGCCGAACCGCATCGGGCAGGGCCGACGCGCTGGGGGTCTGCTGATCCTCGGCGTCACTCGGCACGGGTGGAGACACGCCGGGAACGTGGACGAGCACGTCGGCAGGCGACGTGCAGGGTCCTGCTCCCTCGCCGAGCAGCAGGTGAGGCGCGGCGGATCCCGGTGCGCGTACGTCTCCCGGGACGGCGAGGACAGGTCGACCCCAGTCGGCAGCGGCTGCGGCCGTGACGAGCGCGCCCGAGCGCGCGCCCCCCTCCACGACCACGACCACGTCCGCCAGGGCGGCGACGATGCGGTTGCGTGCGCGGACGTTGCCCGCGCAGGGCCGTTCGTGGGGCAGGAGTTCGGCGACGACGCTGCCGCCGTCGTCGACCACCTGGTCGAACAGCGCGCGCTCACGGGCGTGGTCCCGCGGGTAGTCCACCGCGTGGCCGCACCCGAGCACGACCGTCGTACCGCCGGGTCCCTCGAGTGCAGCCCGGTGGGCCGCAGCGTCGATGCCGACCGCGCCACCCGACACCACGCGGGCGCCGGCGCCGGACACCGCCTCGGCGATCCACGTGGCCACCGCGGTTCCGTACCCGCTGGGCCGTCGCGTCCCGACGATCGCGACTCCCGGCGCGTCACCCGGGGCGGTGCCCCGCCAGGCCAGCAGGGGTGGCGGCGCGAGTTCTGGCCACCCCACCGCAAGCCGCGTCGGGTACATCGGGTCGCCGACGATCGCCGCACGAACGCCGCGTGCGAGCCACGTCTCGAGGATGCTCGTCACGGCGTCGGCGGTCGCGTCGGCGGGTACGCCCGCGACGTCGGCCATCGCCGCGGCGACGTGCTCCACGGAACCTGCGGTCGCCACGGCGCGCCGGAGCGATGCGGCGGTGTGCCGCGGCCGGACGAGCCACCCGACCACCCGGCGCAGGACCTCCGGGTCGGTGCCGTCCGCAGCGACACGCGACGCCAGTCCCGGGGACTCGTCGGACACCTCGGGCACGCCTCGAGCACTCACGACGCACCTGCGAGGGGCGGCAGGCGGTAGGCGACGGCCTCGTCCACGTCGTCGACCGCGACCTGTTCCCGTCCGTCCAGGTCGGCGATGGTGCGTGCGACACGGAGGATCCGGTCGAACGAACGGGCGGACATCGACAGGGCGTCCATCGCCGCGCCCGCGTGACGCACCACCGCGTCGGGCACGGTCGCCCGCACCATCGCCGTCGTCGCGTCGCGGGTCAGCGTCGACGATCCCCAGCGCGTGGCAGCCACCTCACGCGCAGACCGGACCCGTTCGGCGACGACCGACGTCGACTCGCCGGGACTCGCGGCGACCAGGGCTGCGGACGGGGTTCGGCGCACCTCCAGCTGCAGGTCGAACCGGTCGAGCAGCGGTCCGGACAGACGCCCACGGTGGCGCACCACGCGGTCGGCGGGACACGTGCACCCCCGCTGGTCGTCTCCGAGGTACCCGCAGGGACACGGGTTGGCGGCCGCGACCACGATCGCACGGCAGGGCCACTGGACCCGGGCGCGACTGCGGACGATCGTCACGACGCCGCTGTCGAGCGGTTCACGCAGCGCGTCCAGGACGTGGCGCGGCATCTCGAGCAGTTCGTCGAGCACCAGCACGCCGCGGTGGGCGAGGGTGATCTCGCCGGGACGCGGGATCCCTGCGCCCCCTCCGACGAGCGCTGCGGCCGACGTCGCGTGGTGGGGCGTGCGAAGGGGGGCGTCGACCCGCAGTGCGGCACCCGGTACCCGCTCCCCGGCGATCGATGCGATCGCCGCGACCTCCAGTGCCTGGTCCACGTCGAGTGGTGGCAGCAGGCCGTGCAGTCGCCGGGCGAGCATCGACTTGCCGCAGCCTGGAGGCCCGACGAGCAACAGGTGATGGCCGCCTGCTGCGGCGATCTCCACGGCCCGGCGGGCCACACGCTGCCCGCGCACGTCGGCCAGGTCCTCGGTCGCCTCGTCGCGAACGATCGCGACCGGCCTCGTGGGCCGCACGTCCCGGCGGCCGTCCAGCACGGCGACCGCCTCGGCCAGGTCACGGACCGCGACGATCCTGTCACCACCGACGAGCATCGCCTCCGCGGCCTGGACGTCCGGGACGAGGACCCGGCGAGCCCCGGCGTCGCGTGCTCCGGTCGTCGCCGTGAGCGCGCCCGGGACGGGACGCAGGCCGCCGTCGAGCCCGAGTTCCCCGAACGCCCACACGCCGTCGAGCACGCTCGCGGGGACCTGTCCGCTGGCGGCCAACACCGCGAGCGCGAGCGGCAGGTCGAACCCGGTCCCGACCTTGGGCAGGTCGGCCGGAGCGAGGTTGACCACCAGACGCTCGCGCGGCCAGCGCAGCCCACTGCGCTGGATCGCGGTACGAACCCGGTCCTGTGCCTCGCGAACGGCCGTGTCGGCGAGTCCCACCAGCCGGATCCCCGGCAGCCCCGCAGTACGCACGCACTCGACACGAACCGGATGCGGGGTCAGCCCCACGACCGCGATCCCTTGTGCGGTGGCCAGCGCGGCGGTCACCACGCGTGGGGCACGTGGGTCAGACGGCCACGACGTCCGAGGTCGACCGCGACGAGGTCGAACCGCACCGTGCGAGGTCGCAGCCGAGACTCGCGGAGGAAGGCGGCCGTCAGCCGCTGGATCCGATGTCGCTGATCGACGCCGAGCGCCTCGAGCGCTCCCCCGAAGCGACCGGCGTCACGCCGCGTCTTGACCTCACACACGACCAGGGCGGCTCCGTCGGAGTCGACGGCGACGACGTCGAGTTCGCCGCGCAGCGGCCCGTCCGCGACACGCCACCGGGTCGCGAGCACCTGCATGCCGTGACCGACCAGGTGTCGTGCCGCGAGGCGTTCACCGATGCGCCCGGTGTCGTGCGGGGTCGCACGTGCCGTGTGGACCAGCGACTCGTGACAGGGCTGGTCGTCGCCGGCCTCGACGAGCTGGCCGGCAGCCGGATGGGTGGCGTCGTCGAGGTGGTCGTCCATGGGAGCGACCGTACGAAGACCCGGACAGGGTGACCGATCCGGGCGCTGCCCACCTGTGGACGGACAGCAGCCGGTCTCACGATCAGAACAGGCCGGCGGCCCAGGCGATCGACCCCGTCACCAGCACGATGGCGACGACGAGCAGCCAGATGTCGTTGCGCTTGTCGTCGCGGTAGCGGCGTGTGGCGTCGAATCCCACGGGCACTCCGTCCCGGTCAGCCGTCGAGGAACGTCGGCATCTCGTGGTCGTCGTGACTGAGTTCCTCGATGTTGACGTCGCGGAACGTCAGCACCCGCACGTGCTTGATGAACCGGGCGGTGCGGTACATGTCCCACACCCACGCGTCACGCAGTTCGAGCTCGAACCACAGCTCACTGCCCTCGCGCGTGGCGACGTCGACCTCGTTGCACAGGTAGAACCGCCGCTCGGTCTCCACGACGTACCGGAACATCCGGACGACGTCCCGGTACTCCCGGTACAACGCCAGTTCGAGATCGGTCTCGAATGCGTCGAGTTCCTCTGGCCCCAAGCGACGACCTCGGTCCGTCCGCGGATGACACGTGCAGGAAGGCAGCGTAGCGACGGGTGAGCGGCTGCCTCGCTCGGCACCGCGACGCGACTATCGTCGACTCCGTCCGCGACCCGGTGAGGCGCATGCGTCACACGTCCCTGCCCGGCCCACCGCCCGGTGTCCGCCTCGAACGAGCCCACTGGGACGCCGGTCGTGTCGTGGCTGGCGTCGACGAGGTGGGACGGGGCGCCTGGGCCGGTCCGGTGTCGGTCGGTGTGGTGGCACTCGACCCGGGGCGTCGGGTGCACGGGCTGCGCGACTCGAAGATGCTCACACCCGGCCAGCGTGAACGCACCGCGTGCCGCCTCGGCGCCGCCGCACTGGCGCTGTCCGTCGGGCACGCGTCGAGCGCCGAGATCGACGCGATCGGACTGAGTGACGCGTTGCGACTCGCGACACGGCGTGCCGTGGACGCGCTGGGCATCCGGCCCGACGTGCTGCTCGTGGACGGCAACTGGGACTTCGCGTCGGGCCTGGCACCGGTCACCGAGACCGTCGTGCGTGGCGACCGTCGGTCGAGTTCGATCGCCGCCGCGTCGATCGTCGCGAAGGTGACCCGGGACCGACTGCTGGTCGCCGCGGATCCCCTGCACCCCGAGTACTCGTTCGCGTCGAACAAGGGGTACGGGTCGCCGGTCCACCGACACGCACTGGCACGGCACGGCCCGTGCGGACTGCACCGCGCCTCGTGGGCACCGATCAGCCAGTTGGCGCCGGGACCTGGTGCTCCACCGTCGTGAGACGCCCGACGTTGGACGTCGGCCAGATGATGATCGCCGCACGGCCCACCACGTCGTCGCGGGCGACGAATCCAAGTTCGCGACGTGAGTCCGACGAGTTGCCCCGGTTGTCACCGAGCAGGAACAGGTGGTCGTCGGGCACGGTGACCGGGCCGAAGTCGTCGCGGTCGCCGAACACGACGTAGGGCTCGTCGAGCAGCATGCCGTTCACGAACACGTCGCCGTCGACCAGTTCGACCACGTCACCGCCCACGCCGATGACCCGCTTCACGTAGTCACGGGCGGACACGGGGACCACCCCGAGGAACTGCCACGCCCCACGCTGCACACGAGCCGCCAGGGAGCGGTCGACATCCGCGGGAGGCGAACCCTCGAAGACGATGACCTCGCCGTGGTGCGGATCACGGAAGTTGTAGGTGATCTTCTCCACGACCATGCGGTCATCGACCTGCAGGGTCGGCTCCATCGAGCTCGACGGGATGAAGAACACCTGCAGCACGAACGTGCGCAGCAGGAATGCCACCACGAGGGCGATGAGCAGCAGGACGGGCAGTTCGCGCAGGAACGACGGCCGTGACCGTGGCGCGGAGGTGCCGTCGGACGGCTCGGTCATCCGCGTGTCACCGGTCGTCGCGACGCTCCTTGATGCGGGCCTTCTTGCCGACCCGGTCACGGAGGTAGTAGAGCTTGGCACGACGCACACGGCCGCGGCGGGTGACCTCGATCATCTCGATCACCGGGCTGTGCACCGGGAACGTCCGTTCGACACCGACACCGAAACTGATCTTGCGCACGGTGAACGTCTCACGGTTGCCCCCACCACGACGGGCGATCACGACACCCTCGTAGACCTGGATGCGAGAGCGGGTGCCCTCGACGACGCGCACGTGGACCTTGACGGTGTCCCCGGGCCGGAAGTCCGGGATGTCGTCGCGGAGCTGGGCCTTCTCGACCATGTCGAGCTTGTTCATGGTGGGCGCTTCCGTGTCTGTGCGGTCGTCGAGCAGGGGTGTACGTCGCGCGGTCGTGGCGGCCGAGACCGGCGAGCGACGCGTCGGACGAGCGGGCGTCGGCAGTCGCCGTGTCGCGAGGAGCACGCGGCCACCCCACATCGCTGCGAGCGTGGCCGACGTCGTGGACGAACTCTGAGGATACGGCCATCCCGGCCAGTCGGTCAACCCGACGCACCGCCCCTCGACACGGCCGGGACGTCGACGCGAACCCGTGTCAGGTGTCGAGCAGGTCGGGCCGACGACGACGTGTCAGTTCGAGGGCCTGCTCGTGCCGCCACCTCTCGACGGCACCGTGGTCACCCGAGGTGAGCACCTCAGGGACCTCGAGTCCCCGCACCTCGGCAGGCCGCGTGTAGTGGGGGTACTCGAGGAGCCCGTCCGCGAACGACTCGTCGTGGGGAGACTCCTCGTTGCCCACGATCCCGGGCAGCAGGCGCGTCACGGCCTCGATGACGGCTGCCGCGGCAACCTCGCCGCCGAACAGCACGTAGTCGCCGATCGAGATCTCGTCGGTGGCGACGAGGGTGTGCGCTCGCTCGTCGATCCCCTCGTAGCGGCCACAGATCAGGACGAACCGGTCCATCTCCGCGAGTTCCTGCGCGATCTGCTGGGTGAAGCGCCGCCCCCGAGGGGTGAGCACCACCGTGTGGGGGCGGTCACCACCCGCCTGCCAGTCCGAGCCTGCCGGCGGCGGGTCGTTCCACACGGCCTCGGCGGCGTCGATGACGACGTCGGCCCGCATGACCATGCCCGCTCCCCCACCGTAGGGAGCGTCGTCGACCGTGCGATGCCGGTCCGTGGCCCAGTCGCGCAGGTCGTGGACCCGGACGTCGAGCGTGCCGTCCGCGACGGCCCGTCCGAGCAGCGACGCGCTGAGGGGCCCGTCGAACCATGACGGGAACAGGGTCAGCACGTCGATGCGAGGCCCCGTGCGCGTCGCCGCCTCGCCCGTCGCGCCGGACCCGGCCGGGTCACGCGTCACCCGCCCACCGCCGCGGGATCCACCAGACCCTCCGGAGGGTCGACCAGGCGCAGCACGGACGAGGCACCGGTGTCGTCGACCACGACGTAGTCCTCGACGGCCGGCAGCAACCAGACCCGGCCGCCGTGGTCCACCTCGAGCAGGTCGTACGCCGCGGCATCGGGCAGTTCGATCCAGTTGGTGACCGTGCCGAGCGCCTCGCCGTGTTCCCCGACGACGTCCATGCCCACGAGCTCGTGGACGAACCAGTGGTCGTGCTCGGAGACGTCGACGGCATCGGCCTCGATGCGCGCCCCGCGAAGCCCCTCGGCTGCCGTGCGGTCCATGACTCCCTCGAACCTCACCAGCAGGCGTCCCTGGTGCGGCCGGGTGGCGTCGATGCGCCGGGGACGGCCGTCGACGTCCACCGTGGTCCCGGCGTCGAACCGTCCCTGCACGTCGCTCAACACGTCGACGACGACCTCACCGCGGATGCCGTGGGGCTTCACGATCCGCCCGATCAGCACCCGTCCGTCGGTCACCGCCGGGTCCGATCAGTCGACGATCTCGACGTTGACGTTCTGGTCGTCGAGCGAGCCCGCCGCCCGCACGACCGTTCGCAGCGCCTTGGCGGTACGGCCGCGCTTCCCGATGACCTTGCCCAGGTCGTCGCCGTGCACGTAGAGCTCGAGCACCGTCTCACGACCGTCCTCGTCGATCTCCACGCGCACGTCGTCCGGATTGTCGACGAGCTGCTTCGCGATGAACTCGAGTACGTCTGCGGCCCTCACGCGTCACCCTTCTCTTCGTCGGCGTCGGCGGCAGCGTCCGTCTCGGCGGGCGCGTCATCGACGGCGGCCTCCTCGGCTGCCGGCTCCTCCGCGGGCGCTGCGGCGGCCTCGGCCGCCTCCGCCGCTCGGGCCCGCGCCTTCTTCGACAGGCGCTGCTTCTCCGTGCGTTCACGCGCCGGCGCGTCACCGGGACGGAACTCCTCCCACACGCCGGTGATCCGCAGCAGCTTCTCCACCGCGGACGACGGCTGCGCACCGTGTCGGAGCCAGTGCAGGGCACGTTCCTCGTCGATGTTGATCACCGACGGGTCCTCGAGCGGGTGGTAGTTGCCGATGATCTCGATGAAGCGTCCGTCCCGCGGGGAGCGCGAGTCGGCCGCGACGACGCGGTAGTGGGGACGCTTGACCGTTCCCTCACGACGAAGACGAAGTCGGACAGCCATGATGGTTCCTCGGGTTGGCCGGGCGCGGTGCGCACCGGTTCGGTTCGTCCCGTACCCGCACGGACACCTCGCGCGGGGGCGAGTGGCGGTGGGGCGGAGGACGAAGGGGGCGGGCACGTGAGGGGCGGGAGCCCGACCCGTGCGCTGGCACGAGGCTACCGGACACGGCGCTCTCCGACGATCCCACGGTGGCGCCGCCGGGTCAGCGGGACCGGCGGCCACCCTTCGGGGCGGGCTGCAGCCCGGGGAAACCGCCGAGACCCTGCGCCGGTCCCCCGCCTCCGAGGTCGGCCTGCATCTTGCGGAGTGCCGCCGCCTGAGCTGCGCGGCCCTTCACGCCGGTGGGCCTGCTGCCCGACTGTCCGGCCATCTTCGCCGCGCTCTTCATGACCTTCTGCAGCTGTTCGAACTGCTTCACGAGTCGGTTGATCTCCGGCACGGTGCGTCCCGACCCGGCGGCGATGCGCTTGCGACGCCGCCCGTTGAGCAGCTTCGGGTTGCGTCGCTCGTCCGGGGTCATCGACTGGATGATCGCCTCCATGTGGGCGACCTGACGCTCGTCGATGTCGACGTCGCGCATCTGCTTGCCCATGCCGGGGACCATGCCCATCAGGCCCTGCAACGGCCCCATGCGACGGATCATCTGCATCTGCGACAGGAAGTCCTCGAGCGTGAACTCCCCGCTGAGCATCGCCTGCTCGGCGCGATCCGCCTCCTGCTCGGTGTAGGTCGCCTCTGCCTTCTCGATGAGCGACATGACGTCGCCCATGCCGAGGATCCGCTGGGCCATGCGGTCCGGATGGAAGACCTCGAAGTCCTCGAGCTTCTCCCCGACCGACGCGAACAGGATCGGCGCGCCGGTGACCTCACGCACGGACAGCGCGGCACCGCCCCGGGCGTCACCGTCGAGCTTGGACAGGATCACCCCGTCGAACCCGACCTGGTCCTGGAAGGCACGGGCGACGTTGACGGCCTCCTGGCCGATCATCGCGTCGATGACGAACAGCGTCGTCGCCGCGGCGGTGACCTCACGGATGCGACGGGCCTCGTCGAGCAGCACCTCGTCGACCGCGAGGCGGCCGGCGGTGTCGACGATGACGACGTCGCAGCCGGTCTCGGTGGCCTTTGCGATCGACGCCTCGGCGACGGGAACGGGGTCGCCGGAGGTCTCCGGCGCGTACACGTGGACCCCCGCACGCTTCGCGTTGACCTTCAGCTGTTCCACCGCAGCGGGCCGCTGGAGGTCACAGGCAACCAGCATCGGGTTTCGGCCCTTCGACTTGAGCATCGCCGCGAGCTTGCCCGCCGCGGTGGTCTTGCCGGCACCCTGCAGACCGGCGAGCATGATCACCGCCGGGCGACCCTCGAGCCGCAGCGACTCGGTCGTCCCACCGAGGGCACGTTCGAGTTCGTCGGAGACGGCCTTGACGACCTGCTGGGACGGGTTGAGCGACTTCGATGCCTCAGCACCCACGAGCTGCTCGCGCAGACGGTCGACGATGTCGCGCACGACCCGGAAGTTGACGTCGGCCTCGAGCAGGGCGAGGCGGATCTCCTTGAGCGTCGCGTCGACGGTGCGTTCGTCGAGCCGGCCACGGCCCCGGACCTTCTCCAGCGCCGTGTCGAGCCTCTGGCTGAGCGTGTCGAACACGGGCAGGGATCCTCGGTCGTGACGGGCCGCCGAGCGTAGCGAGCCCCTCGACAGGTTCAGTGGGCCAGCAGACCGTCCACGAACAGGTCCGGGTCGAACGGCGCGAGGTCGTCGATCTGTTCACCGAGTCCGACGAACCGCACCGGGATCCCGAGCTCTCGCTGCACGGCGACCACGATCCCGCCGCGTGACGACCCGTCGAGCTTGGTGAGCACGATCCCCGTCACCTCCACCGCGTCGAGGAAGGCACGTGCCTGTGCGATCCCGTTCTGACCGGTGGTCGCGTCGAGCACGAGCAGCGTCTCGTCGACGTCGCCCTTCGAGGCGAGCACCCGACGGACCTTGCCCAGTTCGTCCATGAGTTCACGCCGGTTGTGCAGCCGACCGGCGGTGTCGACGATCAGCACGTCCGCGTCCGTGCTGGTGGCCACGTCGTGCGCCGAATAGGCGACGCTGGCGGGATCGGCACCCTCCTCGCCGCGTACGACCCTCGCACCGGTGCGTTCCCCCCACACGGCGAGCTGGTCACCCGCTGCCGCCCGGAAGGTGTCCGCGGCCGCGAGCACGACGCTGCGGCCCTCGCGGGCCTCCACGGCGGCGAGCTTGCCGATCGAGGTCGTCTTGCCGGTGCCGTTGACGCCGGTCACCAGCCACACGGTGGTGCGACCCTCGGCGCGTGCGAGTGATCGATCACCCCCGGCGAGCGCGGCCCGCAGCTCCTCGGCGAGCAGTGCCTCGACGGCCTCACGGGTCGTCGCGCCCTCTGCTCGGCTGCGAGTCCGCACCTGTTCGACCAGTTCAGTGGACGCCGCCACGCCGACGTCCGCAGCGATCAGGGCCTCCTCGAGCCCCTCCCAGGCCTCGTCGGTGACACCCCGCCCGAACAGCTGCCCGATCGATCCGCTCAGCTGGTTGCGGGTCCGCGCGAGCCGTTCGACCATGCGTGTGCGCGCATCGACCGGCGCTCCTGGCTCGACGGGCTCCGCGATCGCCACCGCCGAGTCTCCAGCGTCTGCACCGGGATCGTCGAACCCGGTCGTGGTGCGATCGGGCGACGCGTCCGACGTGGTGGAACCCGTGCCCCGTCGTGACGTCAGACGCAACGCGACGAGCGCGACGCCGACCACCAGCAGACCGACGATGACGGCGATGACGACGGGTTCCATGGTCCAGCTCCTGTTCGTCGAGGGGCTCCACCGCGGCGACCGGGTCCGGGGACGAGGTGCCGCGCGGGCCGGGAGTCACTCGGCGCCGACGGCCGCCGGGACGGGTTCCGCGGCATCGAGGCGTTCGGACACGACACGGGTCACCCCGTCCGGTCCCATCGTGATGCCGTAGAGGACGTCGGCGATCTCCATCGTGCGCTTCTGGTGGGTCACCATGATGATCTGGGCGTGCCCCCGGAAGCTGCGCACGACCTTGAGCAGGCGCTGGAGGTTGACGTCGTCCAACGCGGCGTCGACCTCGTCGAGCACGTAGAACGGACTCGGGCGCGCCCGGAAGATCGCGAACACGAACGCGAGCACGGTCAGGGACCGTTCGCCTCCCGACAGCAGCGACAGCCTGGTCACGCGCTTGCCGGGTGGTCGCGCCTCGACGTCGACCCCGGCACTGAGCAGATCGTCGGACTCGGTGAGGACCAGGCGTCCGTGGCCGCCGGGGAAGACGGTCTGGAAGGTCAGTTCGAACTCCCTGGCGACGTCGTCGAACGCCTCGCGGAACACGGCGCGGATCCGATCGTCCACCGCCTCCACGACCTGTTCGAGGTCGCGACGACTGCGCCTCAGGTCGTCGAGCTGGTCGGACAGGAACGAGTGGCGCTCCTCGAGCGCACGGAACTCCTCGAGCGCGAGCGGATTGACCCGCCCGAGCAGTCCGATGCGTCGGACCAGCACGTCCTCACGCTCGGCCAGTGCGTCGGGATCGAGGCTCGCGACGTCCGGGTGCTCGGTTCTCACGTCGTCGGGCGTAAGGGAGAGTTCGTCGCGCAGGCGACGTTCCAGGGCCTCCAGCCGGTTCTGTGCATCGGCACGACGCAGGTCCGTCGCGTGCCGGTCGTCACGCAGCGTGTCACGCTCGACGACGGCCGTGTCCTCCGCGGCGCGCGCCTCGGCGAGCCGTGCGCGTGCGTCGGCGAGCCGATCGGTCAGGTCCCGACGGTTCGCCGTCGCCTCGGCGCTGGAACGCTCCAGGACCTCGAGGGTCGACCGGACGATCACCGCGATCTGTCCGCATCGGTCGATGCCCCGGCGGCGCGCATCGCGGCGCCGCGCCGCGTCCGCGAGGGCCGCCTCGACCTCGTCGGCCTCGGAGCGCATCGCGTCCGCCTGCGCCTGGAGGTGGCGAACCTGCTCGGTCACGCGTTCCAGGCCCACGCGTGCGTCGAGTTCCCGTTCGCGCGCCGCCTCGACGGCGGCATCGAGCTCCTCGGCCACGGAGTCGTGGGCAGGCTCGTCGTCGGAGACGTCCTCGTCCTCGTCGGGACCCCGCCCGTGGAGTTCTGACAGGCTTGCACGGTCCCGTTCGAGGACCTGCTCGAGCTCCTGCTGCTGGCCAGCGACGACCTGACGCTGGTTGGTGAGTGCGTGCAGCTCCTTGTGCAGGCGCGCGAGCCGCTCGGCGGCGCCGGTGATCCGGGCGTCCGACTCGTTGATCCGATCCGTCGCGTCGTCGAGCACACGGCGCGCCTCCACGAGCCGTGTCTCGAGCTCGTCGCGCTCGGCGGAGGCCCGCGCAAGTTCCCGGTCGAGGCGTCCGACCTCGCGCTCCGCGGTCTCGGCAGCGGCCGCGGTGGTCACGGCCGAACGTTCGGCCGGCCCGCCGGCCCGGTACCCGTGCGGTCCGGCCACGTCGCCAGCCGGCGTCACGAACGTGGAGCCGGGGAACTGGCGGTGCAGCTGCACCGCCGACCTCCAGTCCCTGACGAGGTGGCAGCCCACGAGCCAGCGACGCACGGCAGCGACCACGGGCTGGGCGTCACGGGCGCCGTCCAGGGTGTGGACGTGGTCGGCGAGCGGGGTCGCCCCGGGGTCGGAGACCCGATCCGGTGCGGCCGGTTCGCCCTCTGGTTCCGTCGACACGACCACGGCACGCCCGGCTCCTGAGTCGCGCAGCCAGGACACGGCGTCGCGCGCGGCGTCGCCGGTCGGCACGACGACCGCGTCGGCGAGCGTGCCGAGCACTGCGGCCACGGCGTTGGCGGCATCGGGGTCGACACGAACGTGGTCCGCGACCCGGCCGCGGGCGCGATCGAATCCGTCGAGCAGTGCGGCGACTCCCGCGTCGGACTCCGCGAGTGCCGCGCGCAGCGCCTCTGCTCGGGCAGCCTGCGACGAACGTCGTGCCTCGAGGTCGCGGACTCGATCGGTCAGTTCACGATGACGCGTGTCGAGGCCCTCGACGGTGGACTCGGCGTCCTCGAGGGTGGCCGTGAGGTCGACCTCGAGGACGTCGAGCTCCTGGATGTCGTTCTCGACCGTGTCGGCCTCGCGACGGGTCTCCGCGATGCGCGTGTCGAGGCCGAGCACCGTGGAGGTGACACGACCGAGTTCCGACTCGGCCGACGCGATCGCGCCGCGCAGGGCCGACACCTCGCCCTCCCAGCGAAGGACCCGTTCCCGTTGCTGGGCGCGTCGACGACGTTCTGCCTGCACCGCCTGCTCGTGTTCCCGCCGTGCACCCTCGGCCTCGCGACGGCGCGAGAGGTGCTCGTCGAACGCGAGGCGGCGACGCTCGAGTTCCTCGGTCAGCGTGGCCCGCTGGGCGTCGACGCGCGCCGCGTCCTCGCGCAGCTGGGCCGGCGGCCGTCCCGCGAGGGGTTCCTCGACGTACTCGATGAGGTGACGCCGTCTGGCCTCCACGAGGTCGGCGGTTCCCTGCACTCGCTCGGTGAGGGACGTGAACGCGTGGACGCGGTCACCCGCGGCCTCGAGGCTGGTGCCCGTCTGGGCCACCTCCTGCTCGAGCCCTGTCCGACGTTCGCGCGCGTCGGAGACGGCGCGTTCCGCGGCCTCGAGCCGCTGGGTGACGTCGCTGGTGCCCCGGGACTCGGCTTCGAGCGCACGGGTGACGCGGTCGAGTTCGACCGCCGCCGACCGCACGCGCACGTCACGGAGTTCGGACTGCAGTGCAGCGTGGCGATCGGCAGCCTCGGCCTGGCGTTCGAGGGGCCGCAGCTGTCGGCGCAGTTCACGCAGGACGGTGCGCAGCCTCTCCACGTGCTCGTCGACCTGTTCGAGCTTGCGAAGCGCCCGCTCGCGTCGCCGACGGTGCTTGAGGATTCCCGCCGCCTCCTCGATGTAGCGACGCCGCTCCTCCGGGCGGGCATTGAGGATCTCGTCGAGCTGCCCCTGACCGATGACCGTGTGGAGTTCCCGGCCGAGTCCCGTGTCCGACAGCAGTTCCTGCACGTCGAGCGCACGGACCTCCTCGCCGTTGATCTCGTACAGCGCCTCGCCGTCGTGGTGGATGACGCGAGCGACACGCACCTCGCCGAACTCGCCGGCGCTCGCCGCCGTGCCGACACCCCCCGACAGCACCCCGTCCGAGTTGTCGATGGTGATCTCGACGCGGGCCTGGTTGGCACGGTTCCGGTTGGGCGACCCGGCGAACACGACGTCGGCCATCGACCCGCCCCGGACCTTGCGGGCCGAATGCGTGCCGAGCACCCACGCGAGTGCGTCGACGACGTTCGACTTGCCCGACCCGTTGGGTCCGACGATGACCGTGATGCCGGGCTCGACGTCGAGCACGGTCCGGTCCGCGAACGACTTGAAGCCCCGGAGTGACAGGGACCTGAGGAACACGTGCGCTCCGAAGGGTCAGATCATGCACTGATCGCAGTGGAAGGTGTACACGCCCTTGCGGATGCGGGTCCGGCTGATCGGGCGCCTGCACCGGTGGCACGGCAGGCCCTCGCGACCGTACACGCGCAGGTGCTCCGCCGGTTCCGCGTCGTCGTCAGGGTCGAGGTCGGCCTCGTCGAGCGATGGCCCCGCGGCCTTCATCGCGGCGACGATGACCTCCTGCATCGCCCGGTACAGGCGACGGACCTCCTGGGTCGACAGCCGCGCTGACGGATGGTCGTGACGCAGCCCCGCCTCCCACAGGATCTCGTCGCTGTACACGGGTCCCAGACCCAGGATGCGGTTCTGGTCGATCAGCACCAGCTTGAGGGGCGCATCCGCCTCGGCGAGGAACCGGCCGAACTCCATCCACGGCGGGTTGTCGTCGAGGGGGTCGAGCGCGTCGGGTGAGATGCCGGCGGCCTCGAACGCCTCTGCGGTCGGTACGACGCCGGTGCGCACGGTCTCCGCGTCTCCGGGTGCCGACAGGTGCAGGGCCCCACCGGTCGTGAAGGTGACCACGAGGTGCGTTCCCTCTGCGGCCTCCTGGGTGGACGTCTCACGGTGCATCGACCCGTCCACTCCCGGGTCGATGATCCAGGTCATGTCCTCGTCGAGGTCGAGGAAGATGGTCCGTCCCCGACGCCGGACCAGCTCGACCTTGCGCCCCTCGAGTGCCTTGACCAGGTCGGGACGGTTGCGGTGGAACGGGCGGACGATGCCCGGGGTCTCCACGACCACGTCCCTGATGCGCTTGCCCGCGACCTCCTTCTCGAGGTCCTTGCGCAGGACCTCGACCTCGGGCAGTTCGAGCACGCTCATCGATGAGTCCTGTCCGCGTCGTGGCGAGGGACGCTAGTCGACGGTCGGGCCGGGCCGCACCGACGCGCACGCCGCGCCGCCGACCGGAGCACCCGCAGCCGTCAGGCGTCGTCGCGCGAGCGTTCCACGAGCGAGGTGTAGGCGTGGCGGGCCGCCTCCTGCTCCGCGCGCTTCTTGCTGGGCCCACGGCCCCGTCCGAGCACGGCTCCCTCGACGGACACGGTCGCCTCGAACGTCCGTGCGTGATCCGGCCCCTCCCCGACCACGTCGTAGCGTGGAGGTTCGTCCTGCATCGCCGCGACGAGCTCCTGCAGGCTCGTCTTGAAGTCGAGCGCCGCGCCGACCTCGGCCAGTGCCTCCAGGTGCGGGGTGAAGAGTCGCGCGACGAGGTCGAACGCGACGGAGAAGCCCCGGTCCAGGTACACGGCCCCGAACACCGCCTCGAGCGTGTCCGCGAGGATCGAGTCCTTCTGGGCACCCCCGGACGCCGACTCCCCCCGCCCGAGCCGCACGTAGTCGCCCAGTTCGAGGTCCCGGGCGACCGCAGCCAACGACGTGGCCCGTACGGCGGCCGCCCTCAGCTTGGCAAGGCGACCCTCGGCCACGTCGGGATGGGTGCGATAGATCCGATCGGTGACGACGAGTCCGAGCACCGCGTCACCCAGGAACTCGAGCCGTTCGTTGTTGCGATCGAGCCGCTGTTCGAAGGCCCACGAACGATGCACCAGTGCATGCTCGAGCAGGTCCGGGTCGTCGAACGAGACGCCGAGGCGTGACGCGAGGTCCGCCGCCGGGCGCACGACGCGATCGGCCGACGGGCCGTCAGTTGACCTCGACAGCGGTTCGCCCGGCATAGGTGCCACAGGTGCCACACACGGTGTGGGGTCGGATCGCAGACCGACAACGCGCGCAGGTCGCGTACGTCGGAGGCGTCGCACGCAGCCACTGCGCCTTGCGATGGCGAGTGCGCGAGCGGGACATCTTGCGCTTCGGTACGGCCATGATCGTTCCTTGCGAGCGTTCAGTCGGTCGGGCGCGCAGCCGGATCCGAGGGTGGCAGGTCGAGTTCTGCGAGCGCAGCCCAGCGGGGATCGATGGCGTCCTGGCCACCGTGTCCGCAGTCACCGGCGTCGAGTTCGGCACCACACTCGGGACACAGGCCCGGGCAGTCGGCTCGACAGAGTACCCGCAACGGCAGGTCGACGAGGAGTGCGTCACGAACGAGCGTCGAGAGGTCGAGTGCCGTCAGGCCGTCGAGGAGTTCGTAGCCGGGTTCGACCCCCTCCTCGTCGAGATCCCGCGACGGGTCGACGAACAGTTCCGTGACCTGTGCGTCGATGCGGGTCGGCAGCGACTTCAGGCACCGGGCACACGTCAGGGTGATCCCGAACGACAGGGTCCCGCGCACGAGGATGCCGTCGACCACCGAGTCAAGGTGCAGGTCGAGGTCGACCGCGTCGTCGAGCAGCCCTTCGGCGGGGCCCCAGTCCTCCCCGAACTCCACCGTCGGGACACGTTCGTGCAGGGGCTGGGTCGCACCTGGCCGACCGACGATGTCGGTGACGACGACTCGCACGATGGACTCCCCGTCTCGGACGGCACGTCCTGCGCAGGGTTCGCGTCAGTCCGCGAACGCCTCCGTCAGGTCCTCCTCGGAGAGCTGGTCGGTGTCGAGGTGTCCGCGGAGCCGCGCACGCCCCTTCTCCACGGCCGTCAGCGTCTTGGTGAGCACGACCTCGAAGTTGGCCAGCTTGGCGTCGACGTAGTCCTCGGCCTCGAGCCGGATCTGGCGTCCGTGCTCGCGCGCCTCCTCGATGATGCGGGCGGCCTCTCGCTCCGCGGTGCGCACGACCTCCTGCTCGGAGACGAGGCGGTCGCTCTCGGTGCGCGCGTCCGTCACGAGCCGGTCGGCGTCCGCCTGCGCACGCTCGAGGATCTCGTCGCGTTCGCGGATCACCCACCGCGCCTGGGTCAGCTCGTCCGGCAACGCGGTGCGCATGTCCTCGAGGAGCCCGTCGATCTCCGGGCGGTTGACCATGACCGAGGAGGACAGCGGGACGGTCTTCGCCTCGTCGATGATCTGCTGCAACTGGTGGAGCTTCGCCTCGAGGTCGAGGGGGATGCTGGAGGATTCGGCCATCACCGTTCCGGTCGTCGCTTCGGTGGCCCTGCGATCAGATGGTCGAGCGTACCGGCGCACCAGGGGCCCGCGACGAGCCCTGCGCACGGTCAGCCGGTGGCCGCGGGTCCCAACCGTGCCACCAGGGCCGCTGCCACGCGAGGGGGCACCAGGTCGTCGACGGCCCCGCCCAACCGCGCGATCTCCCGGACCAGCGAACTCGACAGGTGAGCGTGCACCGGACTGGCCGGCAGCAGCACCGTGTCGACGTCACCGATCTGGAGGTTCATCCGGGCCATCTGCAGTTCGGACTCCACGTCGGCGACTCCGCGCACGCCCTTGCACACGAGGTCGACACCCTCACGGTGACACAGGTCCACGAGCAGGCCGCGGAACGACACCACGCGAACGTTGGCCAGGTCGGAGACCTCCGTCGACACCATCGCCAGTCGTTCGTCGAGTGTGAACGTCGACTGCTTGTTCGGGTTGTCGACGACGGCGACGACCACCTCGTCGAATCGTCGGGCCGCACGGGAGATGACGTCGAGGTGCCCGAACGTGACCGGATCGAAGCTCCCGGGGCACGCGACGATCGTCATGGGTGGACCTCCGTGGACCCATCGCCCGGGCCGACATCGGCGTCGGACTCGACGTGGTCCGCCCGGTGCAGCACGGTGTCACCGTAGCGGCGCGGTCGCTGCGCGGTGAGGCGGGCGGGCCAGTTCGGCGCCTCGGCGCGCCGAGACCGTTCGACGACGACGTGGGCACCCGGTGCGAGGTGTCCGTGGTCGCACAGCAGCCGGAGCACGCGGTCGACGTCCGCGTCCGGGGTGTCGTAGGGCGGGTCGACGAACACGAGGTCGTGGGGCTGGTCGGGCTGGCGTCGCAGGTGGGCCACGACGTCGCGCACGACCACGTGCACGTCGGACACCCCGACGGCCCGCACGTTCGCCCGCAGGACGTCCGCGACGCCGCCGTCACGCTCCACCAGGGTGACCCTGGACGCGCCCCGGGACGCAGCCTCCAGCCCGAGGCCGCCGGCCCCCGCGTACAGGTCGAGCACGTCGGCACCGGAGAGTCGCGGCTGCAACGAGGAGAACAGACTCTCTCGGACACGGTCCGCCGTCGGACGAACGCCCGGCACGTCCGGGACCCGGAGTCGCCGCCCACGGGCCAGGCCCGCGATGACGCGCATCAGTCGGCCGTGTGGTGTGCACCCGTGCGATCGAGCACGAAGGCGAGCACCTCCGCCTCGTCGCGCCAGGCGTCGTAGCGTCCCGACCGACCCCCGTGGCCGGCGCCGAGTTCGCACCGCAGCAGCACCGGTGCCCCGCCGAGCGCCGTCTCACGCAGGCGCGCGACCCACTTCGCCGGTTCCCAGTACTGCACGCGAGGGTCGTTGAGCCCCGCGGTGACCAGCACCGGGGGACGCACGGCCTCGACCACGTTGTCGTACGGAGACCAGCTGCGGATTGCCGCACAGTCCACCGGGTCCGACGGGTCACCCCACTCGTCGTACTCGATGACGGTCAGGGGGATCGACGGGTCCGACATGGTCGTGAGCACGTCGACGAACGGCACCTCGGCGACGGCGGCCGCGAACGACTCCGGGCGCAGGTTGAGCACCGCCCCGATGAGCAGACCGCCCGCGGACCCGCCACGTATCGCGAGGCGGTCGGCAGCGGTGATCCCCCGTTCGACGAGGTGCTGGGCGCACGCGATGAAGTCGGTGAACGTGTTGCCCTTGTCGCGCAGGCGGCCCTGTTCGTACCAGGCGCGCCCCATCTCCCCCCCGCCCCGTACGTGGGCGATGGCGAACACCATGCCACGGTCGAGGAGGCTCAGGCGGGCGATCGAGAACCCGGCGTCGATGGAGATCTCATACGCGCCGTACCCGTACAGCAGACAGGGATGAGGCACGTCGGGATCCAGGTCGGACCTCCGCACGATGCTGATCGGCACACGCGTCCCGTCGGGGGCCGTCGCCCACTCCCGCCACGTCTCGTAGTCCGCGGGATCGTGGCCACCGCGCACGTCCTGTCGCTTCACGAGCGTGCGCTCACCCGTGGCGAGGTCGACGTCGAGCACCTCGACCGGGCGGGTCAGCGACGTCTGCACGACCCGCAGGGTCGTGGCACCGAAGTCTGGGTTCGGACCAAGTCCGATCGTGCCCGTGTCGTCGTCGCAGGACAGTCGGGCGACCTCGTCGCCGTCGTGCGTGAGCACCCGGAGTCGTGTCGTCGCCTCGGTCCGTTCGCCGACCACGAGGTGGTCCTCGAACGCCGCGACGTCCTCGAGGCGGACCCCCGGACGGTGGGGCACGACCGTGCGCCACCGCTCCCGAGCCGGATCGGCGACCTCGGCGACACTCAACTGGAAGTCGACGGCGCCGTCCGCGTTGTGCAGCAGGTACAGGTGGTCGCCGTGGTGGTCGAGGTCGACCTCCACCCCGGCGACACGTTCGACGACACGGCGTGGCGACGCCGTGGCGTCGCGCGTGTCGACCAGATGCCACTCGCTGGTCACCCGACTACCGGCCTGGATCGCGATCCAGCGTCCAGATCGGGTGCGACCCAGTCCGAGCCAGAAGCGATCGTCCGGTTCGGTGAGCACGACGACGTCGTCCGAGGCGTCGGTCCCGACGACGTGGCGCCGCACCTCGTGGGGACGGTGCGCGTCGTCGGGCACCGTGTAGAGGAACGTGGTCGAGTCGTCGAACCACGCCACCGACGTCGCGGCACGCTGGACGGACTCGTCGACGACCTCCCCGGTACGCAGGTCGCGCACACGGATCGCGTAGACCTCGTCCCCGGTCACGTCGACGGCCTCGGCGGCGAGGTTCTGGTCCGGGCTGACCGCGAACACCCCGAGCGAGAAGTGCTCGTGACCCGTCGCCTCCTCGTTCTCGTCGAGCAGGACGACCTCGTCGTCGGGCGGGTCGACGGGGTCGACGGTGCGGCGCAGGGCATCCGGCAGGGCGCTGGCCGAGGTCACCCCGGACGGAGCGGCGCGCCGGGCATGGATCGCGTACTGCGCTCCGGCAAGTGTGCGCCGGTGGTAGACCCAGCCGTGCGGTGCGTCACCGAACGGCGGGACGAACACCGGAGCACTGGCGTCGTCCTCGGCGACCCGCGACCGGATCTCCTCGAAGACCTCGTCGGTGAGCCCCCGGAGTGGCGCGAGCACGTCGGAGGTGTGGGCGTTCTCCGCCTGCAGGTGTTCGAGCACCTCGGGATCGTCGCGGTCGCGCAGCCAGTACCACGGGTCGGTGGACGTGGTGCCGTCGGCACGTTCGAGTTCCACGGGACGCCGGGTCGGCATCGGAGGGTGCGGGCTCACCAGAGGTCCTCGGGATCGACGGGCCGTGCGGATCGACGGTCGTCGCACGCTACGACGGGTGGCGGACGGCCGCACGTCGCCGTGTCCGTCCCGACCGCGGCATCACCCGGTCTCGAGCGCCTCCAGCGCATCGAGCCCGTCGAACCGCCGCTGCATCTCGTCACGCAGCGTCCGATGCGCGGGGTCGTCCAGGCCCGGGTCGGCGGCCACGATCGCCCGGGCCCGGTCTCGGGTCGCGGACAGGGCCCGGCGATCGCGGTGCAGGTCGGCGAGCCGCAGGTCCGGGACGCCGGACTGGCGTTGGCCGAACAGCTGTCCCGCACCTCGCTGGCGCAGGTCCACCTCGGCCAGCTCGAACCCGTCGGAGGTCGCCGCGACGCTCCGGAGGCGTTCCGTCGCCTCGTCCGTGAGTTCGCCGCGCCATCCGGCGAACAGCACGCAGTACGACCGATCGGCCCCTCGTCCCACACGGCCCCGCAACTGGTGCAGCTGGCTGATGCCGAACCGCTCGGCGTCCTCGATCACCATGATCGTGGCGTGCGGTACGTCGACACCCACCTCGATGACCGTGGTGGCGACGAGCACGTGGGCCTCGCCCTCCCGGAAGCGCTGCATGGCGGCGTCCTTGTCCGCCGGCCGCATGCGGCCGTGGACGAGTTCCACCTCGAGTTCGGGGAACACCTCCCGAGACAGGCGCTCGTGCTCGACGGTCGCCGCCGTGCCCGGCAGTTCGTCGGACGGCTCGACGAACGGACACACCACGTACGTGCCCAGTCCCGCGTGCGCCTGTTCCCGCACGAAGGTGTAGAGCGCGCTTCGACGTTCGGGCCGGTCCTTCGTGATGAGCTGGGTCACCACCGGCTGGCGCCCCTCGGGAAGCTCGTCGAGCACCGTCACGTCGAGGTCGCCGTAGACGGTCATCGCCAGCGACCTCGGGATCGGGGTCGCGGTCATGACCAGCACGTCGGGAACCGCGCGGGAGCCGGGTGCCGCTGCCTTCTCCTTGAGCCGGACGCGTTGCGCCACACCGAAGCGGTGCTGCTCGTCGACCACCACCACGCCGAGGTCGGCGAACCGCACGCCCTCCTCCAGCAGGGCATGGGTTCCCACGACGAGGTCGAGGTCACCACTGAGCAGTTCGCCGAGGATGCGCCGGCGCGAGGACACCGGGGTGGACGACGTGAGCAGGTCCACCCGGATACCGTCGAGCACGTTGACCCCGAGGGGCGCCAGCAGGTCGACGAGTGTGCGGTGGTGCTGCTCGGCGAGCACCTCGGTGGGCACCATCAGCGCGGCCTGGCGGCGGTTGTCGACCGCGCACAGCATCGACCACACGGCCACGAGCGTCTTGCCCGACCCGACGTCTCCCTGCAGCAGTCGGTGCATGGGTCGGGACGCCGACAGGTCCGCACCCAGTTCGCCGAACGCACGCAGCTGGGCAGCGGTCGCGTCGAACGGCAGGGCACGCAACAGCTGCGCTGCGCGACCGTCAGGAACCGGTGCGTTGACCACACCGACGGCGTCAGCCTCCAGGCGTGCCCGTCGCGCCTGGACCCCGAGCTGCAGGGAGAACAGTTCGTCGAACACCAGCCGCCGCCGGGCCTCGCGGGCGGCCTGTTCGTCGTCCGGGAGGTGGATCCCTCGGACCGCGGTGTCGAGGTCGACAAGTCCCTCCTCACGGCGGATGTCGTCGGTCAGCCAGTCCTCCAGGGGATCCAGCGCGTCGAGCGCCCGCCCGACGAACTCGGCGATCCGGTGGGAGGGCAGGGCGTCGACGGCCGGGTACTGCGCAACCAGCCGCCGTCGGCCGAGTCGGGCCGCGGCCGCGTCGACGCCGACACCGGCCCCGGGGGGTGCGAGTGTCGTGACGTCGGGCGAGGCGAGGCGCACGGCGCCACGGAACACCTCGGCGGTGCCACTGAACGCGGCGACCGTGCCCGCAGGAAGCCGGCTCGGGCGCCACCGTTGGTTGAAGAAGGTCGCGGTGAACGTGCCACCCTCGGACTGGTGGACACGCGCGATCGCGAGGTCGAGCGGACGCCCACGTCCCCGTCGCCTGACCGCTCGCACCTCCCAGTCGACGATCTCCCCCACGAGCGTCACCGGCGTGTCCGCGACGACGTCCCCGACACCCACGACCTCCCCCGGATCGTCGTACCTGCGGGGGTAGTGCTGCAGCAGGTCACGCACCGTCGCGATCTCGAAGGCGTTGGCGAGGTGTCCGGCGACCGCAGGGCCCACGCCGGCGACCACCGTGACTGGATCGTCGAGCCGCACGGTCACTCGACTCCGATCCACCAGCGTGCGTGGCGCTGGCCTGCCATGACGACCTCGACCTCGGCGTCGACGGCCCGCCGCTGGAGCTGTGCACGCACGGCCTCGACCTGTGCGGGCGTCGGACCGATCCCGACGAGCACGGTGACCAGTTCTGCCTCGTCGACCCGCAGGGCATCGAGCAGCGCGTCGAGCACGGCCGACTCGTCACGGCCGGCACCGACCACGGTGCGGTCCGCCAGCACCGCCAGGGGATCTCCTGCACGCACCGGACCGAGCGGGGTCCGTGCGTCGCGCACCGCCTCGACGACCTTCCCACCCCGCACCCCACGAACGGCGGCCTCGACCCGTGACCGGATCTCGTCGGGTTCCACCGACGGGTCGAAGACGGCCACACCGGCGAGCACGGCCGGCGGCGAGTCGGCTGCGTCGACGACCGTCACCGTCGAACGGGTCTCCGTGCGGGCCAGTTCGACGGTGGTGCGCGCCGCAGCGAGCGCGTCCGGAGAACCCGGGAGCAGCAGCGTGTGCCCGGACGGCGTGCGACCGACGGCATCGAGAAGCGCAGAGACCGTCGGCAGTGCCCCGTCGTCGGTCTCGACGACCGTGGCGTGCTGGAGTCGGGCCAGGGCCACTGCCCCCGGGCCGTCGAGCACCACGACGAGACCCGTTCGCTGCCGTACGGACCGGGCGTCCACCTGTGTCTCGAAGTGCACGACGTCGACGTCGGTGGGTCGACCGTGTCGGAGGCCGGCCGTCAGGACGGCCCCGATGTCCCCCGTGTGCACATGGACCTTGAGGACGCCCTCCGCGGCGACCACCGCGACGGAGTCGCCCACGGCCTCGAGGTCGTCACGGAGCACGTCGAGGTCCACGTCCCCATCCGACGTGTCGAGCAGGAACTCGACCTCGTAGGGATGCGTGAACGTGGTCGGTCGGCGATGTCCCACCAACGTGTGGGCGTGCGCGTGGGGCGTGCCCCCCACGTCGTCACCGGCCGCGGGCGCACCTGCCGGCGGGCGGACACCGGTCAGGTGGTCGTGGATCGCCTGCACCACGACCTCGAACCCTCGTGCCCCGGCATCGACGACACCAGCCGCGCGAAGCACGTCGAGCTGCGACGGGGTGTGCTCCACGGCGGTACGAGTCGCGGCACACACTCGCCGGGAGACCTCGACCAGGTCGCCGCCGTCCTCGACACCGCGTCGAGCCTCGGCCGCGGCCGCGGCGATCGCCGTCAGGATCGTTCCCTCGACCGGTTGGGCGAGCGCGTCATAGGCGAGGTCCCGTGCGGTCGCGAGCGCCATCGCGTACCCGTCGGCCTCCATCACGGTCGCCCCGTCGAGCGGTTCGACCAGTGCCCGCACGACCTGGCTGAGCACCACGCCGGAGTTGCCCCGGGCGGCCCGGATCGTTGCGCGGACCACGTCGCGCGCGTCACCGGGAGGCGAGGTCGAGGCGGCGTGCAACCCAGCCGCCAGGGTGAGGGTCATGTTGGTGCCGGTGTCGCCGTCGGGCACCGGGAAGACGTTGAGCGCGTCGATCTCCTCGCGGTGCGACCGGAGGGCGGCGTGGATCCCGGCGAGCAGCGCGGGGACCTGGCCTGCCTCCAGCGCAGGTGTCGTCGGGGACACGCCTCGGCTCCTGGTCGTCACCGTCACGCGAGCGTAGTGGTGCTCCCGCGTCGACCGACGGTGGCGACATGCGGCCACACCGGACCGGTGGTAGCCTTGCGCCCAACGTTCTCGCGGCCCTGCGTCCCCGTGGTCGCAGTGTCCATCAGGCACGATCCGTGATCGCGCCGACGAGGTCGACACCGGCCCCTTCCCGACAAGGCAGTTCGATGGCTTCCACCTGTGTGCTGTGCAACAAGAAACCCTGGTTCGGCAAGCAGGTCTCGCACTCGCACCGCCGTTCGTCGCGTCGCTGGAACCCCAACATCCAGCGGGTGAAGGCGTTCGTGGACGGGCGCACCGTTCGCCTCGACGTGTGCACCTCCTGCATCAAGGCGGGCAAGGTCCAGCGTCCCCCGGTGCGCACCACCGAGCGCTGAGCACGAGACTGGTCGTCGCCTACGGACCGACGAGCGCGTCGTCGAGCAGGCGGTCGACCAGCGCGGGGTAGTCCAGACCCTCGGCGGCCCACAGGCGGGGGAACATCGACGTCTCGGTGAACCCCGGGATCGTGTTGATCTCGTTGAGCAGCACCTGTCCGGTGGCCGTGAGGAAGAAGTCGACGCGCGCCAGCCCGCGGCAACCGATGGCCCGGTAGGCCTCCGCCGCGAGTGCACGGACCCGCTGGTCGACGTGCGGGTCGACCTCGGCAGGGATGATGAGGCGCGACGACCCCAGGTACTTCGCGTGGAAGTCGTAGAAGTCTCCCGCAGGGACGATCTCTCCCGGTGCGGTCACCTCGGGTGGCTCGGCACCCAGGACACCGACCTCGATCTCGCGGGCGTCGGCCACCCCCTCCTCGATGACGGCCACGGCGTCGAACCGATGCGCCTCGGCCAGTGCGGCGTCGAGACCCGGCGGCTCGTCGACACGGGAGATCCCGATCGACGACCCCTGGCGGGCAGGCTTCACGAACCACGGCGGGTCGAGACGGGCGCGGATCTCCGCGACCCAGAACGCACGGTCCTCGGCCCACGCCGAGCGGTGGATCGTCAGGTAGTCGGTCTGCTCGAGCCCACACGCCGCGAACGTGGCCTTCATCGCCGCCTTGTCGATACCGATGGACGACGCGGTCACGTCCGCACCGACGAACGGGACGCCGACGGTGGCGAGCATGCCCTGGACCGTCCCGTCCTCCCCCCAGGGACCGTGCAGCACCGGGAAGACGACGTCGACGATGCCGTGGGCGTCCACGCGGTTGCCGTCGTCGTCGAGCTCGACGAGCAGCGGGCCACGGCGGGTGCCCACCAGCGCTGCCGTCGGACCGTCGTCGGCGACCGTCGGAAGGGCGTCGCCGCTCGACGCGATGACACCGTCGGTCAGTGTCCAGCGCCCCGCGGCGGTGATGCCGACGGGGAACACGTCGTAACGGTCGCGATCGACGGCGGCCAGCACGGACCGTGCCGACAGGCAGGAGATCGAGTGCTCACTCGATCGGCCCCCGTACAGCACGACGGCGCGGCGGCGGCCGGCATCTGATCCGTGGCGGGTGCGGACGTTCGAAGGTCCGATGGCGCGGCTCCTGGCACGTTCGACACGACGTCGTGAGGGTCACGGTCGCGGCCGCTGACCCTGCGGTGACCACCGGCACGTGGCGGCGACGGTCGATCCTAGTGGCCACGGGGCCGACGACCACCGGTCGGCTGGCTCAACGGTCGGTCAGGGGCAGACGCATCGCCACGGCGCGCAGGATCATGTCCACCACACCGTCGACGTCCAGGTCCGTGGTGTCGATGACCATGTCCCGGTCGGTGATCCCGTCGAACACGTCGAGCTGCCAGAGCACGCCGGGCCGCGGTTCCCCGAACTCGTCGGCACCGCGTTCCTCGAGCACTTCGGGCTCACAGGTCAGACCGACGTGCAGGACGGGCAGCCCCTCGAGCGTCGACCGCAGGTCACTCACGGTGGTCCGGTCGAGGAGCAGGTGGTCGAGGGCGACGTCCCAGCCCGACGTCGCCCACGTGGCCGCCACGCGATGCATCGCTCCGACCAGTTCGCGTCCCAGCGGACCCCAGTGCACCCGCGACGACCCGTGCGTTCCCGTGACGGGGGTGAGCAGGTCCCACCACCGGTCGAGCTGGGGACCGAACGCCGTGAGCGTCTGGTCGAGGCCGACGTCCAGCAGCGGTTCGGTGCGTACCCGGGGCCATGCCTGCTGCAACGCGGTGAGCGTCGTGGAGGTGCCGACACCCGACGGCCCGTCGAGGACGACGACCAGTCCCGGTCGTCGCTCGGCCATGGCGCTCACACGTCCATTCCGTAGATCTCCGGTTTCGCCTCGCGCGCCAGCAGCGCCTCGGCCAGCTCCCTGGGGTCGTGTCCGAGGTGGCACACCGCGACGACTCCCTCGGCGATCGGCATGTCGACGTCCCGCACACGCGCCAGTTCCACCAGTGCACGCGACGAACGCACCCCTTCGGCGACCATGTTCATCGACGCGACGACCTCGTCGATGTGCTCGCCCCGTCCCAGCCGCTCGCCGACGGTGCGGTTTCGTGACTGGCTCGACGTGCACGTCACGACCAGGTCGCCGACGCCGGCCAACCCGGCGAACGTGAGCGGTCGACCGCCGAGCGCGACCCCCAGCCGCGTCATCTCCGCGAGGCCTCGGGTGATCACCGCAGCCATGGTGTTGTCTCCGAACCCCATCCCGTGCGCCATCCCGGCGGCGAGCGCGATCACGTTCTTCACCGCGCCCGCGACCTCCACCCCCGTGCGGTCGTCGTTGGTGTACACGCGGAAGTACGGGGCCATGACGGCCGACTGGACCGCGGCCACCCGGCGGGGGTCGGGACCTGCGGCCACCGTCGCCGCCGGCAGTCGTCGGGCGCACTCCCCCGCGAGGTTCGGGCCACTGACGACCACGACGCGGTCGGGGTCGGTGTCGAGGCACTCGGTGACGACCTGACTGCCGAAGCGCAGGGTGTCGACGTCCACCCCCTTGACCAGACTCACGAGGGTCGCCGCCGGGTCGATCAGGTGCCCCCAGGCCTCCAGTTGCTCGTCGATGCCCGTGGACGGGATGGCGAGCACCACGACGTCGGCACCCGCAAGGACCTCGGCCGGGTCGGCGGACACCCCGAGGTCGTCCGGAAGCGTCACGTCGGGCAGGTAGGCGCTGTTGCAGCGTTCGGACGCGATCTCCAGGGCGACCTCCTGGCGGCGGCACCACAGGGTCGTGCGTCGTCCCGCATCGACACACATCTGCGAGAACGCGGTGCCCCACGATCCGGCACCCATCACGGCGACCCTGCCCACACGCGACCTCCTGCTGGCCTGCGACCCTACCGCCGGACCTCGTTAGTCTGGCGACGATGCTGCCGACCATCGTCCTCCCCCTGCGCAACCCGTCCGAGGGCAAGACCCGCCTCGCACCGGTCCTCGACGCGCACCTGCGCCGCGCCCTGGTCGAGGCGATGTTCTCCGACGTGGTCCGGGCCGTCACCGACGACCGTGTCGCCGGCATGGTGGGCGACGTGGTCGTCGCGGCCCAGGGGCCCGAGGCCCTGGCGCTGGCGCATCGGCACGGGCTCACCGTCGTGCCGGATCCCGACGGCGACGGGGGGCTCGTGACCGCGGTCGCGCACGCGACCGCCTCGCTGGCCGACCGTGACGTCGCGGTGATCGCCGCAGACCTGCCGTGCCTGACCCCGGGCGACGTTCAGGCCCTGCTGCATCCCGACGTCGAGGTGGTCGTCGCCCCGACACGACGCGGTGGAACCGGCGGCCTGGTCCGTCGGCCCGGCGGGTGCCTCGTGGCGGCGTACGGCCCCGACTCCGCGCGCCGCAACGTCACCGCAGGTCACGGTGCCGGTCTGCGTGTGGCGACCGTCGACACCCCGGGCCTGCACGGAGACGTCGACGTCGCCGGCGACCTGACCGCGCTCGCGACGGCGGAGGTGGGTCCGGCGACGTCCGTCCTGATCGACGCCCTGCTCGACCAGGTCAGTGCCCGGCGCGGCCGCGGGCACGACGACGGGCGCGACCCGCCTGCCACACCAAGAATCCGGTGACCCCTGCGCCGACCACCGCCGACCCCAGCATCAGCACGATCAGCGGCACGCCTCCTGCGACTCGCGTGCCGTCTGGCGCGACCTGCACCTCGGTGCCCCCGAAGATCCACGAGAAGTCGACGCTCTGACTGTTGGCGACCGCGAACACACCGAACAGCACGGCCAGCAGGAACACGACCACGCGCCCGATCTGCTGGGTGAGTGGTACGGGCGGGCGCACGGTCTGGGCGCTGTCCGACGACTCGCTCGCGTCGGAGCGGCCCGGCGTCGCGGACAACGGCGCCGCGGACGACGGCTCGGACGACGGCTCCTCACGGCCTGACCGCTCGCGGCGCGAACGTGAGGGGGCGACGTCGCGCGGAGAACCTGCGTCGGGGGGCGAACCGGTTCCACCCGGCTCGTCACGGCCACGGGTCGTGCCACCGTCGTCGGTGCCACCGGCGTCACTGGTGCTCATGGGAACCTCCGTCGTCCCGGCTATCCTGCCGCCTCGTCGACGCTCACGCGAGGAGGCGGCCACATGCCGCAGGGCACGATCCGGACGTTCTCGTCCGACACGCTGCACGGTTCACTGCTCGGTGACGACCTGTGTGAACGGTCGTTCGACGCCGAGGCGTTCCGGGCATCCGGGCTGCAGCTGCTGCGCGTCGGTCAGCGCGTCCGGTTCGAGCTCCACGACGACCCCGACCTCGACGAGCCGCGGGTGAGCCACCTGAACGTCGTGAGCCTCTGACGAACCCGGATCACCGCCGGTGTGACCGCTCAGCGGCCACGGTCGAGGGCCTCGAGGATCGCACCGCTCCGCTGGAAGATGGCCTGGCCCGGATCGATCCCCTCTTCGGCCGCCAGTTCACGCGTCTCCTCGAGCGCGGCACGCAGTCGTGCGACCGACTCCGGAGCGACCGAGGCGTTCTCGGCCAGCACCGCGGCCGCCACGCGCTCCGGGTCCATCTCCGCCAGTTCCCTGGACAGTGACTGGTCATCGGGCTCGTCACGCCACGCCAGCGCGCACGCCGCGAGGAAGTCCGTCGACTCCAGGTCCCCCGCCGAGGCGATGATCGCGAGGTGCATCAGCGCCTTGGCGGACAGGCGGTCCGCGTCCGCGACCGCGGCGACGAGCGGCGCATGGTCACCGAGGTGCTCGTCGGTGCACAGGGGCGCGTGGATGCGCACGTGCTTGGCGCGCACGGCCACGTTCTGGTGCACCTCGAGGTCGCCGGGAACCGACGGCCCGTCGAGCCACTCCGACAGGGGACGCGCCTGTTCCCAGTAGGCGGCGAGGTCGCCGGTGCGGCTGCTCGCCGGGGCGGCCAGCGTCCTGGCCGGATCGACCGTCCAGCTCACGAGTCCGACCCCGAACTCCTCCACACGCGTTCGTGCGTGGTCGAGAGACAGCCATCCCGACACTCGCCGTCCGTTGGCGTACGTGCCCGGTGCCGCACGGTCCAGGTCGTCGAGGGGACCGAGCAGGCCGGACAGGTCCGCCCGCGTGCGCAGGCCGAACTCCTCGATCAGGGGCAGCCGCGCGGGCAGGGTGAGGTGGTGGACGGTCACGCGTGGCACAGGTGCTCCTCGGGATCGGTCACGTCGGTCAGGTGCGTCAGGTCATCGGTCGGCGCGGGTACGCCGAGTCGCCGCTCAGACCGGCGGCATCCCGGGCACCGGGAGCAGCCCCTCGAGTTCGAGGTCCGGATCGGCGGCGTCGGCGGCCTCGATCTCGTCGCGCCGGATGCCGAGCAGGAAGAGTATGGCGTCCAGGTACGGGACCGACAGGGCGGTGTCGGCCTGTTCACGAACGATCGGCTTCGCGTTGAACGCGATGCCCAGCCCGGCGATCGCAAGCATGTCGAGGTCGTTGGCACCGTCGCCCACGGCCACCGTCTGCGACAGGGGGATGTGTTCGGCCTCCGCGATGCGACGCAGGACCGCTGCCTTGCCGGCGCGGTCGACCACCTCACCGACGAGGTCGCCCGTGAGGCGACCGTCGACCACCTCGAGGGTGTTGGCCGCCGAGTGGTCGATGCACAGCTGGGCGGCCAGCCGATCCGTGAACACGGAGAAGCCTCCGGACACGATCGCGACCGTGTAGCCGAGTCGACGCAGGGTGCGCACGAACGTCCGCGCGCCGGGTGTGAGACGGATCCGGTCCGCGACCCGTTCGAGCGCCTCCGCCGAGGTGCCCTCGAGAAGTCTGACGCGGGCACGCAGCGCCGCCTCGAAGTCGAGTTCACCGTCCATCGCCTGCTGGGTGACCCGTGCGATCTCGTCGAGGCAACCGGCCTCCTCACCAAGCAGGTCGATGACCTCGTCCTGGATCAGGGTCGAGTCGACGTCGAGCACCACGAGGCGCTTTGCGCGACGTTCGAGGCTCGCGCGCTGGATGGCGACGTCGATGCGGTGGTCGGCCGCTGCCTCCACCAGCCGGGTACGCATGTCGTCGATGTCGCCGCCCGCGATGACGAACTCGTAGGACACCACCGGATACCGCGCCAGGCGCACGATGCGATCGATGTTGCCCCCGCCGTCGGCGATCGCCGCGGTCACCGACGCGAGCGCGGCTGGAGGGAGCGTCTGGCCGATGACGGTGACGACGGAACGGGCCACTCCGTTGGTCTCTGGCGTCGGTTCGACGACCTCGAAGTCGAGCTGCAGTCCGTGCTCCCACCCGTGGTAGAGCAGTTCCTTGAGGACGTCGTCCCCGGCCTCCACCCCGATGAGCAGGTCGAGCGTGAGTCGTTCGCGCACGACGACCTGCTCGATGTCGTAGAGCCGGGCACCGGCCCGGGAGAGCACACCGAGCAGACCCGTGGTGATACCCGGGCGGTCCCGGCAGGAGCATCGCACCAGGATGGTGCGCAGCGACTCCGGAGGCTGGCTGTCGGTCGTCTCGTCCATCGGCCGTCGAGCGTAGCCCCGCGAGCCTGCGGCCCCGCACGGTCGTCGCACGCCGCCACATCCTGCGACGGGGAAGTCGCCGTACCCTCCTCCGATGCGCGAAACCCCTCGACTGGTGCTCACGGCGGCAATCGCCGTCACTGGCGTCGCCCTGTACGCAGCGTTCGTGTCCGGCGTCGTGTCACCCTCGGCAGCGGCCGATCCCGGGGAGGTCGTCGACTCCCCGGACGTGGACCCCGTCACCCCCGACCACCCCACACCGGACACCCTCGAGGAGTCCGTCGAGGTGGAGCCCATCTGGGGTGAGACCGTCACCGGGCTGCTGCGCTTCCGCGGCAACCTCACCCACACGTTCCACGGGCTCGGCCCCCTCCCCACGGAACCAGAGGTCGCGTGGCGGTTCCCGGACTCCCCGATGTGCATCACCGAGCCCACGACGCGCGAGGGCGTCGACGAGGACGGAGAACCCGTCATCATCCGCGAGGACCGTCTGTGGTGCGGGACGGGATGGACGGGCCAACCGATCGTGTGGGAACGGCCCGACGGCGTCACCGAGGTCATCTTCGGCGGCTTCGACGGACAGGTCTACTTCCTCGACGGAGACACCGGGGCCCCCCTGCGGGCGCCGTTCCGCACGAACTTCCAGATCAAGGGGACGGGCGCACTGGACCCCGACGGGTATCCCCTGTTCTACATCGGGTCACGTGACGGGCACCTCCGCGCACTGGCGCTCGACCGGGAACCCGTCGAGGAGCTGTGGCGACTGTCACGCCACCCGCGAGGGGTCTGGAACGACGACTGGGACGGCAGCCCCGCCATCGTCGACGACGTCATGTACGTCGGAGGCGAGGACTCATGGTTCCGGGCCGTCCGCCTCGGTCGTGGCTACGACGCGAACGGGCTGGTCACCCTCGATCCCGAGGTGCTCGTGGAGGTCCCGGGATTCGACGACGACCTGTTCCGCGCGATCGGGGACCGCAACGTCTCCATCGAGAACAGCGTGGCCATCGACGTGGAACGGGACCGGGTGACGTTCGCCAACTCCGGCGGGCGCCTGCTCACGCTGTCCCTGTCGGCGCTCCGCGAGGGCGAGGTCGACGTGCTGCTCGACGTGTGGCTCGGTGACGACATCGACGCGTCGATCGTGATCGACCCGGCCGACGGAGCGCTGTACGTCGCGATCGAACTCCAGCGCTTCCTGCCACGAGCGTTCGAGGTCGGCCAACTCGTCCGACTCGACCTCGACCAACCGGACGACCCGATCGTGTGGAGCGTCGACATCCCGCCCCGACAGCCCAACGACGACGGCGGGGTGTGGGCGACGCCCGCCCTGCACGCCGGCCACCTGTACGTCGCGACCCACCCCGGTGAGCTGCTGGTGGTCGACACGACGGACGGCACCGTGACGTTCCGTGAGGAGATCGGCTGGCACGCCTGGTCGTCGCCGGTCGTCGTCGAACACGACGGTGTCCCCCAGCTGCTGGTCGCGACGTGCATGGACCCACACCTTCGCGCCTACGACCTGACCGACCCAGCCGTGCCGTCGGAGACGTGGCGGCTCGGCCTGCCCGGCTGCATCGAGTCGACCCCGGCCGTGTGGGACGGACGGATCTGGGTCGGGTCGCGCGACGGCTTCTTCTACGCGATCCGCTGAGCGCCACGTCGTGCCCGAGCCCGTCAGGCCTCGTCGGGCGGGGTGAACCGGCTCGCGATCGCCCCGTGGGCACGCCGGTCGAGGTCGACCTCGAGCCGCCCGTCGCTCACCCTCGCGTCGACGACCTCGAGCCCGTCGAGTCCGGTCATGGCCAGTTCGTCCGCGCCCACGCCCAGAGTGGCCTGCGCGGCGAACGACACGGTGGTCGCTCCGGCGTCCGGCCCTCCGTTGCCACCGGGCACCCGTGACGGTGCGTCGACCGCCTGCCAGCGGGCCTCCATGCGTTCCGACAGCTGCTCGGCGGCGCGCGCGAGCTCCTCGTCGTTGCCGCGCAGGATCTCGCGCCACAGGTCCGGGTCGGAGTCCGACACCCGCAGCACGTCGGCCAGCGAGCCACCGGAGAACCGCCACCAGGCACCGGCCGGGTCCTCCTGCTCGAGCAGGTGCCGGTATGCGAACGCGAGCAGGTGCGGCAGGTGGCTCACCAGCGCCGCGAACCGGTCGTGTCTCGTCGCGGGCATCGCGCACGCCCGCGCACCCATCCGCGCGACGAACCGCAGCATGCGCGCGAGTTCGTCGGCGCGAACGTCCGCGTGGGGACACAGGATCCACGCTGCAGCGACGAACAGGTCCGGCAGGGCGGCGGGCCATCCCGCCTGTTCACGCCCGGCCATCGGGTGGCTGAGCATCAGGCAGGCAGACGGCGACGTCCACCCCGTGGCCCCGGCGTTCACCGCGGCCACGACCGGCGCCTTCGTGGAGGACACGTCGACGACGAGCCGACGGGGGTCGTGCGATCCCGGCATCGCGGCGATCTGGTCCCACACGCCTGCGACCCGGTCCGGGGACACCGCCACGACGACGAGGTCACATGCGGACACCAGGTCCTCGAGCCGATCGACGACGCGGACGCCACGACCACGGACCGACGCCACGACGTCCGGGTCCGTGTCGAACACCGTGACGGGGAGGCCCGCCTGCAGGCAACGCAGCACGATCGACCCGCCGATCAGCCCGCAGCCGACGACACCGACCCGCTGCGGGTCGGACAGGGCCTCGAGCGCGGGGACGTCGAGGTGGGACGGACGGGTCGACACCGTGGGACCACCTGCGGCGCGGGGATGCTCGACGGGGCCGGCACAGCCTACTGTCGTGCCCCACGGAACCGACGACGGCGAGCGGATCACCATGCATGCGCCTCATCCCGTCAACCCGGTGCTCACCGGGCTGACCGAGTACTTCACCGACACGACCGCTCGCGCCCGTCAGCGAGACCCCGACGGGCCGTGGACCGACCTGTCCATCGGCGACCCGTTCGAGCCGACCCCGGAGTTCATCCGTCGGGCGCTGGTCGACGCCGTCGGTCCGGTCCTGCGCTACCCCACCACGCCGGGCCAACGCCGCCTCCGCGAGGCCGTCGCCGGCTGGATGCACCGTCGCCACGGGGTCGAGGTCGATCCGGACCTCCACGTCCTTCCGTCGTCGGGCAGCAAGGAGGCGATCTTCCACCTGCCGCTTGCACTCGTGGACGCCGCCGGCCCGCGCCGCCACGTGCTGTGGGGCGAGCCGGGCTACCCCGTCTACGAGCGGGGCGCACAGTTCGCCGGTGGCGTGTCCGACCCGGTGGCGCTGCGACCCGAGACGGGATGGCGCATGGACCTCGCGACGGTGGAGTCCGCCCGACTCGACCGCGCCGCACTGGCCTGGGTCAACCATCCGCACAACCCGACCGGGTCGGTGGTGGACGTCGACCACCTGCGCACGCAGGTCTCTCTCGCCCGGGAGCACGGACTGGTGCTCGCCTCCGACGAGTGCTACCAGGAACTGTGGTTCGACGAGCCGGCACCGAGCGTCCTCGAGGCCTGCGACGGGGACCTCACCGGCGTGCTGGCGATCGTGTCCCTGTCGAAGCGGTCCGGCATGACCGGCTACCGGTCGGGCGCGATCATCGGGGACCCGGACCTGATCGCCCTGCTGCGTCGACTGCGCGTCAACCTCGGCACCGCCTCACAGGACTTCGTGCAGGCGGCGGCCGTCGCCGCGTGGGACGACCAGGACCACGTCGACGAACGTCGCGCGATCTTCTCCGCGAAGCGCGACGTGCTGCTCGACCTGTTCGACGAGATCGACGTCGAGGTGTCCGGGTCCGAGGCCACCTTCTACGTGTGGTTCCGTGCTCCCGGCGGTGACGACGTGGCGTATGCGCACGCCCTGCTCGACGAACGCATCGTGGTGACCCCGGGACGTTCGTTCGGACCCTCCGGGGAGGGGTGGCTGCGCGCCGCGCTCGTGCCGACGCTCGACGACCTGCGGGGCGCCGTGACCCGTTGGCACACCGCCGTGCACGAGGGGCGCCTGCCCGCGTGACGCGCCGCGAGGAGCCCTGGCACCCGGTTCGCGGCCGGGCCGGCGCTCCTCAGACCACCGGTTGGCGTCGTCGCGACCCGATCGCGTCGGCGACCAGGCCCACGACCCAGACGGCGGCGAACGCGCCACACGCGAGCGCGATCGCCAACGGGGCGGTGCCGACCTCCGGCAGGCCCAGCGCCGGGTCGCCCATCCCCTCGGTCGACGGCCACGGCCACAGCACCCGCGCACTTCCGAGCATCAGTCCAAGCATCGCCGCGAGCACGACGTCGTGGGCGCGTGCCAGCAGCCAGTGCAGCAGGGTGGAGAACGCAGCCAGACCCACGAGGGCTCCCGACGCCATGACGGCGATGGCGACGAGGTCGCGCTGCTCGACGGCGGCGAGCGCCGCCGGGTAGAGGCCTGCGAGCAGCAGGAGGAACGCCCCCGACACCCCGGGCAGGATCCAGGCACACACGGCGACGGCCACCCCGACGAACAGCAGCAGCAGCGACGGGGACTCGACGCTGCCTCCCGACACCCCGAGGCCCACGAACGTGAGCGTTGCCACGACCAGCACGATCAGCCAGTGCCAACCCACCGACTCGTGACGCTGGCCGGACGCGACGACGGCTGCGCCGAGAACGAGGCCGAGGAACACGGCGGACGCCTCGACGGGACGCTGGTCGATGAACCGGCCCAGGATCCCGGCGGCGAGCATGATGCTGGTCCCCATGCCGACCAGCAGCGCCGCGAGGAACGGCCACTGCATGGCGAGCAGAGTCCGCCATGCCGCGTCGAATCGGCCGCGCACGAGCAGTGACAGCACCCGGGCCCCCTGGCGCACGTTGGCGACGAGACGCTCGTAGACACCGGCGACCAGTGCGACGGTGCCACCCGAGAAGCCGGGAACGATCTCGGCGGCACCCATGGCCACGCCGACCACGAGGCTGCCTCCCAGTCCGACCGGTCCCATCGGCGGTGGCAGTTCGGCCTGTTCGTCCACGAGGTCCTCCCGACCGTGACGGCGCATCTCCAGTCAACCACCCGCCGGGGTGTCGCCGTGTGCTGAGTAGGATCGGCCCAGGAGCGTTCGACCGTCACGGAGTGTCTCGATGAGCAGCATCCCGGCGTTCGGGGTCGGTGTCGCCACACGCACCCCCCGAGGCAAGGTCCTCGACACGTGGTACCCGTACGTGACCACGGAGGACTCGCGGACGATCCAGGGACTGCTGCGCGAACTCGAACTGCAGGGACCAGCCACCGTGCCGGTCACCTCGGACGTGCAACGGGCGGCGTGGATCGGGGCCGACCATCCCGTCACGAGGGCGCTCACCGCGGTCACGTCCGGCAAGGCGCCGACGTCGCCACTGCGCACCCGGCGGGAACCCGTGGCCACCTGGATCGAGGACCTGGCCGCCCCACCCACCGACGTGCACGACGCGTACCTGCGACTGCACCTGCTGTCGAACCGCGTCGTTCAGCCGCACGGACTCAACCTCGACGGACTGTTCGGCGTCCTGAGCAACGTGGTGTGGACGGACCTGGGGCCCGCCGACCCGGACACCTTCGACGACCTTCGCTTCGAACTGGCCGCAGCCGGACGACCGGTGCGTGTCACCAGCGTCGACAAGTTCCCGAGGATGACGGACTACGTGATCCCTCCGAACGTGCGCATCGCCGACGCCGACCGGGTCCGCCTCGGCGCACACCTGGCACCCGGCACGACCGTGATGCACGAGGGTTTCGTGAACTTCAACGCGGGCACGCTGGGCGCGTCGATGGTCGAGGGACGCATCTCCGCAGGTGTCGTCGTCGGCGACGGCTCGGACATCGGCGGCGGGGCCTCCATCATGGGCACGCTGTCGGGCGGGGGTTCGGAGGTCATCCGCATCGGCCAGGGCTGCCTCGTCGGCGCGAACGCCGGTGTGGGGATCTCGCTCGGCGACCGGTGTGTCGTCGAGGCGGGCCTGTACGTCACCGCGGGGACGAAGGTCGAACGGTCCGACGGCCAGGTCGTCAAGGCTCGCGAACTGTCGGGACACAGCGACCTCGAGTTCCGACGGGACTCGCGGAGCGGCCGAGTGCTGGCCCTGGACCGGGACCATCGGGCCTGGGGCGGCCTCAACGCCGCGCTCCACGCGAACGACTGATGGCGGCCACCTCCCTCCGCGACGATCTGGTCGAGCGCCTGCTCGAACACTGTCAGCACCTGTGCACCACGGGCGACGAGGGCCCGATCGCCGACGCGGTCGCCGACCGGTACCTCGACCTGGGCGAGACGGTCACGCGCATCGGCAACAGCGTCGTGGTCGGTGCCCCGTCTCCGTCGCGACCTCTGGTCGCGCTCGTCGGCCACCTCGACGTGGTCCCACCGACCGAGCAGGACCGCGACCCGCGCGTCGAGGTCCGCGACGATGCCGAGGTCGTCGTCGCGCGCGGCGCGTCGGACATGAAGGCCGGCAACGTCGTGGCGATGGCCGCCTTCGAGGACGCACGGCTGCGCGCCGCGTCACCCCACGAACTCGCCCTGGTGCTCTACGCCGGCGAGGAGGGCTCCGCTGACTCCAACGAACTGCGTGACGTGCTCGCCGAGGCGACGTGGCTGACCGAGGCCGAACTGGCGGTCGTGCTCGAACCGACCGACGGGGACGTGCAGCTCGGATGCCTCGGCGGACTGCACGCCCTGGTGGTGTTCCACGGCCAGCAGGCACACTCCGCACGTCCGTGGCACGGTCGCAACGCCCTGACCATGGCGGCAGACCTCCTCGCCGAACTCGAGGCGGACTCGGTCCGCGACGTCGAGGTCGACGGCATCCTCTACCGCGACGTCTGGTCGGCCACCCAGGCCTGGACCGACGGGCTCGGCCCGGGCCCCAGGGACGCGACCTCCCCGGTGCGCAACGTCATCCCCGGTGAGTTCACGGTGAACCTCAACCTGCGGTTCGCGCCCAACCGGGACCTCGCCGCGGCCGAGGCCGAACTGCGGGCTCGTGTCGGTGACCGTGCGACCGTCCAGATCGTCGACCGGGTGCCGCCGGCCCCACCGAGACTCGACGCGCCCGTCGTGCGCAGGTTCCTCGACGCCGTCGACGCCCGGGTCACCGGCAAGCAGGCCTGGACGGACGTCGCCCGGTTCGCGGAGATCGGCGTCCCGGCGCTGAACTACGGGCCGGGGCTGACCGCCCAGGCCCACCAGCGTGGCGAGTACGTCCCGGTGGACGCCATGGTCGACGCCCACGCACGCCTCGTGCGTTTCCTGGCCGGATGATGCGCGCGCGGTTCGTCGACCTTGCCGATGCGACCGCGGGTGACGCGGTGGTCGTCATCGACGTGCTCCGCGCCTTCACCACGGTTGCGTGGGCCCACCACCTCGGTGCGCATCGAGTGCTCGCGGTCACCTCGGCAGACGCCGCGTGGGCCCTGCGCGACACCCACCTGCCCGATGCACTCGTCGCGGGCGAGGACGGGGGGCGCATGATCGACGGGTTCGACCTGGGCAACTCGCCTTCGGAACTGACCCGCGAGACCGTCGAGGGGCGCACGATCATCCACCGCACGACGGCGGGAACCCAGGGCCTGTCTCGCACGACCGGCAGCCGACTGGTCCTCGCAGCGTCGTTCGTGACGGCCTCGGCGACCGCACGCGCGCTGGTCGCAGCCGGCGCTCGCGACGTCACCTACGTCGTCACCGGCGCCTCTCACGGCCGCGACGGCGACGAGGACCTCGCCTGCGCCGAGTTCATCGACGCGGTCGCCCGGGGCGACGCGCCGGATCCTGCGCCGTTCCTCGCGAGGGTCCCGACCTCCGACGCCGGACGGATGTTCGCGCCCGGGGGTGCCGACTGGGCTCCTCCGCGGGACCTCGAACTCGCCGTCGAGGTCGACCGTTTCGACGTACACCTCGAGGCACGTCCCGACGAACGTCTGGGGGCCGTCGAGGTCACGTGCGTGGCCGGTCGCTGACGACCCGGCGGTCCCGGACACGCACGATGCGTATGCGCGCGTCAGTCAGTTCGAACACGCTGTGCTGCCCGAACCGTTCGGCCAGGTCGAGCACGCGTTCGCGGTCGAACGTGTCCCCGGACACGAGCAGGCTGTCCTCGCTCCAGTCCGAGGCGCCGGCCTCGACGTCGGCCGCGGCGATCCCGTGTACCTGCAGGTCCGCGACCAGCCGGCGGTGGGCGGCGGCGTTCACGTCGTCGGGTACGCGCATGCCGTCAGGGTTGTGCGCGGTCACGACCCACACGGGCCCCGGCCAGGGCAGGCGACCGACGGCACCCGGACCGAACAGCACCAGCGACGGGGACCCACACGTGCGCAACCGTGCGCCCTCGAACGCGGCGAGCAGTGCTGCGTCGCCCACGGGCGGGCGAGTGTCTCTGGTCCGTTCGCCGGCCACGGGCTCCCGGTGCCGCTGACTACCCTCGGACATGACGTGCCGACCCTTTCCCTGGAGATCCCCGTTGAGCATGCTCGATCCTGACCGGCTCCGCCAGGACTACGAGGACTGGAAGGTCCGCATCTCCCAGATGCACGAACACGCCCACCCGCGGCGCAACGAGACGGCCGACCTGCACCGTCCGTCGACGCCGCGGGCACAGTGGCGCGTGGGACTGTTCACCACGGCCGGTGCCCACGTCGCCGGTCAGGAGCCCTTCGACATCACCAGTCCGCACGGGGACGCGAGCCTCCGCGAGATCCCCGACGATGTCGCGATGGAGGACATCCGGTTCGCCCACAGCCACTACGACACGACTCGCGCCGAGGACGACCCGAACGTCGTGCTCCCCATCGAACCTCTGCGTGCACTCGTCGAGGCGGGTGACGTCGGGTCTGCGTCGCCGGTCCACGTCGGCATGATGGGCTGGAATCCGGACCCGACGGAACTGATCGCGTCCGGCACCGCCGCCGTCGTCGACGTCTTCGCGTCCCACGACGTCGACGTCGTCGTCATGAGCCCCGGCTGACCGATGTGCCACCAGTCGGTCGGACTGGTCCAGGGAGCACTCGAACGCGCGGGCATCGCCACGGTGAGCCTGACGCTCAGACCGGAGATCACGGCCAACATGAACATCTCACGGGCGGCGTACGTGCGCTTCCCGCTCGGCAACCCGTTCGGCGAGAACGGCAGGCCCGACCACCAGCGCACCGTCCTGTCCGACCTGCTCGACCTCGTCGAGTCGGTCGAGGAGCCCTCGACGGTGGTCGAACTCCCCCATCGCTGGCGACGAATGGACCGACGACGGTGAGCACGGCCTACGAACGAGTCCGGGTACGTGTCGACGAACTCGAGGCGCGTTTCTACGCGCTGCTCGACGCGGTCGACGACTACGCCGACCTGCTCGACGAACTGACGCGCGAGCAGGAGTCGAGCGAGACACCGGATCCGGAACTGATCCGGCGATTCGCGCACCAGCGCCGCCACGCCGACGACCTGCGCGAGCAGGTCGAGGGCCCTCCGATGGACACACTGCTGCGCATCGTCGACCGCATCCTGATGATCCGCGAGACCGAGGAGGGCCGGTTCCTCTGATCCGGACCAGGCATCGTTCGCCCGTGACCAGGCCTACTGGCCCACCCGGGCACTGCCGTCGGGGTCGGTCTCGACGCGGAGATCGGTGACGGTCTCGACGCCGTCGATGGTGTCGACCTCGACCGTGATCCGTCCGACCACGAGGTCGTCGGTCACCGCGAAGGTCTCGTCGTCGATCCGCGCGACGCGCAGTGGCAGGCCCCACATCTCGGCCTGCGCCTCGGCGTCGACCAGCGACAACCCGACGAGCCGGGACTCGATCGTGACGACGTCCACGTCGGGGCCCACCTCGCCGGGAGCGGTCGCAGGTGGCGTGTCGGGAACCGGAGCCTCGACACCTGGGTCGCAGGCAGCCACGACCAGCGCCAGCATCAGCATCAGGACGAATCCACGCATCGCACACCTCCCGAGTCGGCGAGTGCGTCCCGCGTGGGACGTCACCGACGGCCTTCGGGTTCCCTTCGCCCCACTCCAGTGAGGGGCACCGGGGGCCGCGGGAGCCGTGATCGACCGCACGCACCCGCGCACGGGACCGAACTCCGACGGCACGTCACGCAGTGGATGGCCGATCGCGCAGTTCGACGAGCAGCCGCAGGGCGTCGTCGAGCCGGTCGGCGAGGGCGTCGACCTGCGCACGCAGTCGTTCGTCGGCCTCGACGACCTGTGAGTGCCGACGAATGGCGGCCCGGGCAAGTTCCTCACGATGGTCGGCGTCGGCACGACTCAGCGCACGGTCACGGTCTGCCTGCCGAGTCTGGGCGAGCAGGATCAAGGGCGCGGCGTACGCGGCCTGCAGCGAGAACGCCAGGTTGAGCAGGATGAACGGATATGGATCCCAACGCAGGGTCAACGCGAGCGCGTTCGCCGCGATCCACGCGATCACCAGCACGGTCTGTCCGACCAGGAACGCCGGGGTCCCGAACACGCGGGCGAAGCGTTCTGCGGCCCTGCCGAAGGCACCGGGCCCGAAGGGCCCGTGCGCATGGTGCAGACGGTCGATCAGGGAGTCGTGGGCCGTCATCGTCGTCCTCCAGTTCGGGTCGAGTGCCCCGGCCGGCACCCCTGCGGGCGATTCGACCACCATCGGCGCACGCCCGCACGGACGTACGCTCGTGTCGCCACCGGCGCGGCCCGTCCCGGCGTCGCGCGAGTGGCCACACGACGAGGGTGCTGGTGGTCACCGACCCGCTTCTGTACGCGATCTTCGCCGGCGTCGTCATCGCGCTCCTCGCGACCGACCTGCTGGTCGTGCATCGTGATCCCCGCACGGTGTCCGTGCGGGAGGCCGCCATCTGGACCGCGATCTGGATCAGCGTCGCGACCGGGTTCGGACTGCTGCTACCGCTCTTCCACGACGGGACGACTCGCGGGAGCCCGCTGGGCGAGTACTTCACGGGGTACGTGATCGAGAAGTCGCTCTCGGTCGACAACGTCTTCCTGTTCCTGCTGATCTTCTCCGTGCTGGCGGTTCCCCGTCACCTGCAGCACCGTGTGCTGTTCTACGGGGTCGTGGGCGCCATCGCGATGCGCACCATCCTCATCTTCGCGGGCGTCGCGCTCGTGGATCGGTTCGACTGGCTGCTGTACGTGTTCGGGGCCTTCCTCGTGTACGCCGGCGTCCGCACGTTCACGCAGCGGCAGACCCACCCGGACATCATGAGATCGCCCGTGTACCGGCGCATCACGCGAATCCTGCCGACCACCGACGGCTACCGGGGTGACCGCTTCTTCGTCCGCGAAGGCGGGCGACTGCTCGCGACCCCGCTGTTCGTCGTGCTGTTGCTGGTCGAGTTCACGGACCTTGTGTTCGCGATGGACTCGATCCCCGCCATCTTCGCCGTCACCCGCGACCCGTTCATCGTCCTGACGTCGAACGTGTTCGCGATCATGGGCCTGCGTGCCCTGTACTTCCTGCTCGCCGAAGTTGCCGACCGACTCCGACACCTCAAGACGGGCCTTGCGTGCGTCCTCGTCTACGTCGGCGTGAAGCTCTTCACGGAGAACATCGACGCGATCCCCCACCCGAGCCCACTGCAGAGTCTCGCCGTCATCGGCACGATCCTGGCGGTCACGGTGGTTGCCAGCCTCCGTGCACCGGCACTTCCGGACGGAATGCCTCCTGCGGGGATCGGGCCCTTCGGACCTCCGGCCAGGCACGAGGAACCCCGGCCACCCGCCGACTCCGAATCCTGACGACACGAACGGGGCTCGTGCTCCCGCGCCCTTGACGTCGGACACCGGGTGATCCAGGGTCGGCCGGGACCGACGCGCAGGTTGCCGGTTGCGACTGCGGTCGCTCGCGCGAGGCAGTCGTCGGCGACCCATGGCAGCACACCAGGAGGCGCAGGGATGGCGGACCGTGCAGGGATGGCGGACCGTGCAGGGTGGCGGCTCGACGAGTTCGGACATGCCGGGCGGGAGAACCTCGATCCGGCGCACGTCGCCCACTACGACCGCAAGGAGGACGCGCACGCGTCCGACGAACTCGCGCTGCTGCAGCGACTGGGCCTCGGCGAACACACCGAACTCGTCGATCTCGGTGCGGGTACGGGCCAGTTCACACTCGCGGCTGCACGCCTCTGTGCACGGGTCGTCGCCGTCGACGTGTCACCGGCCATGCTCGAACGGCTACGCGAGAAGGTGCGCGACACCGGGCGATCGAACGTGCAGATCGTGGAGGCCGGATTCCTCACGTACGACCACGTGGGGCGTCCAGCGGACATCGTCTACTCACGCTTCGCGCTCCACCACCTGCCCGACGTGTGGAAGGCCGTCGCCCTCGCACGCATCCGCGCGATGCTCTCCCCCGGTGGGATCCTTCGACTGTCCGACGTCGTGTACGGGTTCGATCCCGGCGACGCCGAGGAACGGTTCGAGTTGTGGGCCTCCCAGTACCCGGTCGAGGCATCCCGGGGCCACTGGACCCGGGCCGACGTGGAGGAGCACGTCCGTGACGAGCACTCCACGTACACGTGGCTGCTCGAACCGATGATCGAGCGGTGTGGGTTCACCCTGGAGGAGATCCACCACTCGTCCGACGACCTGTTCGCGCGGTACGTGGCGCGCGCGGTGTGACCTCGCGCGCGCCGAGACCACGCGACTCAGTCAGACGGCTGCGAGGCGTAGTAGTTCGCCATGAGTTCCCGAGACCAGTCGGGCTGGCGTACTGCGCCCCTCGGGCCGTACTCCTCCATCCACGGCTTGATCTCGAACACCGGCGAGCCGTCGAGCGCGTCGAGGCCGACCACCTCGATCCGGTGGGACGCGACGTCCGTGATCGTGCAGCGCGACACCGCCAGGCGGTTGAACCGGACCTTGTTGCGCTGCGCGAGGCCACCGATCAGACCCCAGTCGGTGCGTCCGCGCAGGTGTCGACCCGCGCTGACCGTGTCGGGTTCGTCCCCGAGGTGGAAGCCCCACACGACCTCGATGTGCGAGAAGCCGTCGAGTCCGTCGACGGCGCCGTCTGGCACCACCTCGGGATCGAGTTCGATGGCGCCCTCCACGTCACCCCAGTAGTCGCCGAGGTCGTCCTCGACACGGGGACTGCGCACGGCGCCGATCGGACGGATCTGCCAGGTCATGACCACTCCTGTTCTCCCCACACGTGTGGGACGTGCTGATCAGGGCGCGCGCCACGGCGCCGACGGGCTGACGGCGGACTCGACGGTCACGAGCCCGACTCCGGTTGTGTGGTCGATGCACGGCTCTGCAGGCTGTGCATCAGCACGGCGCAGGCGATGGCCACGAGGCTGATGGCGACCGTCACGGAGACGAATCCGCCGACGAATCCGAGCAGGCCGACGAGGGCGCCCAGCACGATCGGCGAGAGCAGGTGCGCAGAACGGTTGGCCACCATGCGGAACCCGACCCCGAGCCCGCCACGACCCTGCGGCGAGTAGTTGGCGATGAGGGACAGCGTGAACGGCTGGGACAGGCCCAGCACGGTGCCGGCGACGAGCGACAGCACCATGATCGTCGCGAAGCTCGAGGTGAAGACGACGAGGCACACCGCCCACGCTCCGACCCCGAGGATGAGCATGACGATGGTGCGGTCTCGCAGGACACGAGACAGCACCGGGAGCATCGGCCTGGCCAGGAACATGCAGAATGCGCCGGCCGACAGGATCAGGCCGATCTCGGTGGACGAGAAGTCGATGCTGTCGAGGTAGAGCGGGTGGAACGAGGTCCTCACGTCGAGCATGAACAGCCCAAGGAACGACGCGAGCATGGCGACCACGACACCACGTGACCGGGCGAGGTCGCCGACACCGGTTCGGAAGTCGGACCCACGACGGGCGGCCACGACCTGTGCGGGCGCCGGCTCCGCGGCCACCGCCTCGGCCTCGAGCTCGGGCGCCGGTTCCTCGTCGGGCTCGGACGACCTCTCATGGCGTTCGAGGAGCCGTGAAGACACGGCGATCGCGATCGCCGCCGCCATGACGAACCCGAAGGCTGCCCGGATCCCCAGTCTGTCTGTGAGGATCCCGCCGAGGGTGGGGCCGACCACCTGACCCGCCGACATGAACAGTGAGTTGCGACTGATGTTGCGCACCCGTTCGACGCGCTGGTCACCGCCGGACCGGGTGAAGGCCACCAGTCCTGCCTGGATGCCGATCCAGGCAGCGATGGCTCCCGCTCCGAAGACGATCTGTGCGGCGAACACGCCGGGCAACGTCGGCAGCGCGAACAGCATGGTGGCACCGGCCGCCATGCCCAGACCACCCAGCCCGATCGGAACCCGCGCGCCCGCCCGGTCGGCGAGGTAGCCGAGTGGGATGGCCATGAGCAGTCCCGGTATCGCCTGGATGCCGACGGCGAAGCCCACCAGGTGCGGGCGGGCACCGAGGCTCGCCACGTAGGGCGCCATGAGGGGCCTGAGCGTCGTGTACGACGTCCAGTACAGGAGTGTCGAACTACCGATCGCGAGCCGTGGTCGCAACTCGCCTCGGTCGCCCTGACCACCCATCGTGCCACTCTCGTCCACAGGTCCTCCAGAGATGTCAACACAGGTGGCATGGCTGCCCGTGCCGGGCGCCACCCGACCGTGAAGGTCCGCGGTGGCGCCCGGCGGAACTGGCTACCAGCCGAACAGGGCCAGTTCGGAACCCAGGCCGAACACCACCAGGAGCCCGCCGACGATCGCGACGTTCTTCAGGAAGTGCAGCAGCTGCATGCGAAGCTGCTGCGGTTCGGTTGCCTTCCAGAACTGGTGCGCCGACAGGGTCGTCGGGATCATCGTCGCGACGAGCAGCAGCGCACCCGGCTGCGGCGCGATCCCGAAGCCGAGCAGCGTGCCACCGACGAACATCGCGGCCGCGTTGAGACGAACCATCAGCTTCGGCATCGGCAGGCGCAACCGCGCCGCCGCCTCGATCTGGTGCTGGTGCGGCCGCCACACGTTCATCAACCCACCGCGGATGAAGATCGCCGCGATCAGCAGACGTCCGACGACGATCGCCAACTCCTCGATCGTCATGCGCGTGCCACGATGAGCGTGTCGAGCGCGTCACGCACCGACGCGCCGTCACGGTCGATGGCCCACCACGCCTCGAGTGCGCGCTCGACGGCGGCCTCGTCCAGGGTTGGAATCGCGCACCGACGGAACTTGACCGACACGTCCTCGTCGTCCATCGGGTTCTTCGAGTGACCCTTCGGGTTGACGATCTCGATGCGGTGCTCGTTGCCCGACGTGTCCGTCAGGGTCGCGTTCAGGCAGATCTCGGCCGGCCAGCGTGCGTCGAGTTCCTCGCTCAGTTCGGCGGTGAACCTGCTCATCAGGTCGCGCACCTCCGGCAGGAGGAACTCGTCGGACTCGAACGCCTCCAGACCGACCTCACCGTGACGGAGCGCGAACACCATCACGTACGGAAGACTGTGGTCGGCGGTCTCCCGGGTGGTCGGCTCCCAGCGACTCGGGTCCGATGCCGTCTCCCGGTAGGTCGCCTCGTAGGCCTCGACGTGGACCGACGCGATCTCGTCGGGCTTCACGAGGTCGCGGATCTCCAGCGCTGCCCACACGGCGGGCTGGAGGTTGTACTCCACCGGCCAGTACTTGATGCGGGTGTCGCTGATCATGTAGGTGCTCGGGTCGGACGCGTCGAACGGCGCGATCTCGAACTCGCTGCCGGTCAGGTGCTTGAGGCCGAACTTGCCGTCGATGGGGGCCTCCGGGCCCGTCACACCCTCACCGGCCAGGCGCGTGGTGTACATCGATCCCGCCGCCGCAGAGGCCGCCGCGAGCCCCTTCCACAGCGACAGGTTCCCGGTGCGGGTCGCGCGCATCGACATCTGTGAGACCGCGGCGATCGAGATCGCGTTGCGCGTCTGGTCCCGGTCGAGGCCCAGCAGCCTGGCGGTGCCGCCGGCTGCGGCGATGGCGACCTGCACACCCTGGTCCCATCCCTTCTTGGAGAGCCTCGCCGCAGCGATGCGGATGTACATCTCGTAGACGATGACGATCGCCTCGATGAGCTCCGGTCCCGACTTGTCGAGCACGTCGGCGAGCGCGATGAGACCGCCGAGCGCGTCGCTCGGGTGCCCGCCCGGGTACTGGTCGTTGAAGTCGAGGTAGCGGATCATCCCCGAGTTGAGGAAGGTGACGGTCTCCAGTGTGGTCTCACGCTCCGCGTCGCCGATCGCGCGTGCCTTCATCGGCTCCTGCGAACCACGCAGGTCGGGGGACACGCGACGAGTCGCCTCGATCCCCTTCTCCGAGAAGGCGCCCATCGCACACGCGAGCGAGTCCACGAGGAACCGGCGGGCGTAGGCGACCGTGTCGGGCGTGAGCTTGTCGTACGACACGCTCATCGCGATGTCGGTGAGTGCTTCGAGCGAACTGTCCATGGCGTGTGTCACTCCCTCGTGGGTGGCGTGAGCATGTGCTCCGCATGATCGATGACCTGCCCGGCGTGGTGCCGGGCAGGTCGTGCTGCAACAGAACTCGTCGTGTGCGTCGGGCGTCGCGCGTCGGGGCCGGTCCGGGTCACAGGAAGAACCCTTCGAGGAGTCGGACGCGCAGGTACCGCGTGAAGATCGCGTGGATGCCGAACGAGGTGCCCAGCCCCAGGATCAGCCCCATCCGGAGCTTGGGAAGGCTGAACGGGGTCCGGTCGTAGAAGAGGCGTGCGAGCAGCACGTACACGCCGGCACCAGGGACCATCCCGATCAGGATCATCAGCACGGGAAGGAGCACGAGCCACCCGGCGACCCACAGGTCGCTGAACTGCTCACGCTCGACGGCGATGGGCAGCCCTTCCTGGCGTGCGACGACCAGGCGTCGGGCGTCCATCACCACGAGCACCGCCAGCAGACCCACCATCGGGGTGAGCACGATGCGGGGGAACCTCGCGGCGTTCGGGTTCAGGTCACCACTGAGTGCCAGGAACGTCACGGCCATCGCGAGGAACAGCCCCCCGACGAGGACCCCGGCGACCGGGCTGACCCGACGGCCGGTCTGGTCCTTCAGGACCGTCGCCGCCGTCGGAGTCTCCTCGGGGGCGCGCTCGAGCCCACCGTCGCCTGCGGTCGTGGGCGTACCCCCGCCTGCGGTGCTGACCGGGACACGCTCGGCCGGGACCTCGCCGCCGCGCTCGCGCCGCCGTCTGCGGATCGTCGTGATCCCACCCTTGACGAACGGGTAGGCCAGCGTCGCGACGATCACGAGCAGGATGCCGAACGTGATCGGGCGGAGGAAGAACTCGTAGGACCCGCGCGAGATCTGCAGGGACTGCTGGAAGTAGCGCTCGACCATCGGGAACAGCACGAACGCGATCAGCACGGGTGGTCGTGGGTAGTTGGCCCGTTCCATCCCGATCGCGATGAACCCGACCACGACGGCGACACCTACGGAGAACAGGGCGCGGTGGCTGGCGAACGACCCGACCATGGCCAGCACCATCACGATCGGCGCGAGCACCACCGCCGGGACAAGCGTGATCTTGATCAGCACGTTCGCGAGCGCGAGGCCGACGATCGAAGTGCCGAAGTTGGCGAACAGCAGGGCGAAGATCATGAGCCAGACGAGTTCCATGTTGCCCTGGAACAGCCGCTGGCCGGGCAGGATGTTGTGGAACAGGAACGCGGAGAGCACCAGCGCCCACGCCAGACTTCCCGGGATCCCGAACGCGAGCAGCGGCATCATCGCGCCGCCGTCCTTCGAGTCGTTCGACGCCTCGGGGGCGATCACGCCCAGCACGTTGCCGTTGCCGAAGCTGTCGGGGTCGCTGGAACGCTGCTTCTCGACGAAGTAGGCGATCCACGGCGCCACGGAGGCGCCCACACCCGGGATGATCCCCACGCCGGTCCCGATGACGCTGCTGCGCACCAGTGTGACGGGGTGCCGCAGGACCGAGACCATGCCTCGGCGGATGCCGCCGGCGACCAACTTGCCCGTCTGGCTGACCGGGCGGTTCTTGCGCAGCAGTTCGTAGACCTCGGGGATGGCGAACAGCCCGATGATCAGCGGGACGAGCGGGATGCCCTCGTAGACCTGGGGGAACCCGAACGTGAACCGTTGGCCCCCGAAGGCCTGCGGGGTGCCGATGAACCCGATCGCCATGCCGACCATCCCGGCGACGAGGCCCTTGATGGGATTGCCCTTCGCGATCACGGAGATCAGGGCGATGCCGGCCACCGTCATGGCGAACATCTCCGGCGGCCCGAACGCGAGGATCAGGCTCCGCATGAACGGGATCGACGCGACCAGCACGACGACGCCCAGCGCCGCGCCCAGCGCCGAGGCGACCGCCGCCGCGCCGATGGCCTCACCCGCGCGACCCTGCTGGCTCATCGGGTAGCCGTCGAGCAGTGTCGCGGCGTTCTGGGTCTCACCCGGGACGTTGATGAGGATCGACGTCATCGCGCCGGAGAAGCCACCGGCACCGATGAGCACGACCAGGAACATGATGCCGACGTGCGGCTCCATCGCGAAGGTGAAGCTCATGAGCAGCGCGATGGTGAGCACCGTGCCGATGCCCGGCAGGATGGACGTGGCCATCCCGACGACCAGTGCGATCACGAGGATCAGCAGGGTGCCCGGCTGGAAGAACAGCGACACGGCGTCCGGAACGGTCGCGAACATGGCTCCCACCTGTACTCGAGGAATCCGGCTCTCCCAGCCGGACGGGGTCGTCCCGGTCCCTGCTCCCACTCGGGGACGCCGAGCCGAGCGGGGAGGCCGGGACGAGTCGTGCCACCGACTCGTCCCGTGCCGCTCGAGGACTGACGCGCCCTCGAGCGGCACGGGCGTGCATCACTCGTGGATCACGAGGTGATCAGGTGCATGTAGGACTCGTACGCCTCGATCATCGCCCTGGAGACGCGGTCCACCTCCGCAGGCGACAGCCACACGGCATCCGTCCCCGTGAAGTCCATGAACTCCTCGATGAAGTCCGGGTCGGTGAGGACGTTCTCCAGCGCCTGGACGAGCACCGCGAGGTTGCCCTCGTGGGTCCCGGCCGGCGCCGTCACGATGCGGGTCGAGGTCTGGAAGAGTTCGCAGGCCACGCTCGCGCCCGGCGGGTTCTCCTCCATGATCGACGGCACGTCCGCAAGATCCGGATCCGGGGAACGCTCACAGCCCATGTGGACCATGAACACCAGGTCGTCCGGGTTGTCCTGCACCGCCGGCAGGAACGCCGCGGTGTTGGCCACCGACAGGTCGATCTCGCCGCGGATCAGTGCCGTGGTCATCACCGACGTCCCGTCGTACTGGACGTAGTCGACGTTGATCGGCAGGCCCTCCTCGGCCATCAGCCCGAACATCATCTCGGTGTCCTCGCGACCACCGGTGTGACCGATCAGGATGGACTGCTGCTGCGAGTACTCCGCAAGGTTCGCGAAGGTCAGGTCCCCACCGACGTCGTCGATGAGCGAGGCCCGGGCCAGGAACCCACGGCCCACGCGGTTGACGCCGCCGATGTGCGACCAGTCGAGGTAGTTGACGTCCTCACCGCCGACGGCGATGTGGCCGACCGCGGTGTCGATGGCCAGGTACTGCACCGTTCGGCCATCGGGTTCCGAACCGGCAAGGTGCTGCATGGCGACGAGGTGTGCGCCGCCGGGCAGGTACTCCCGCTGGATCGTGACGTTCGCGCCGGTCAGCTCCCGGATCTGCTCCTGCCACGGCCCTTCGATCGCCTGCGTCGCGAAGTCGAAGCCACCACCGGGGCTGGTTCCGAGCACGAGACGGATGACGTCGCCGTCCTGGTAGTCGTGCTCAGGGGCAGCCGGTTCCTCCGGCTCTGGTTCCTCCGCCGCCTCCGGTTCGGGCGCCGGTTCCGGCGCCGGTTCGGCGGCCGGCTCGTCGGATCCACAGGCCGCGATGATCATTGCCAGTGCGGCGACCAGTGCGACAACGCGGAGACGACTCACGAGACTCTGCACCATGACATCCCCCTCCCAGAGGATCGGACCCGGCCACCAAGGGCACACGCCTGGCACTCGCCGTGGACTCAGAACCACCGCCTGATGGGGTGGCAATCGTCTGCGGAGGGCCGGGACCGGGTGTCGCGGACACTAACAAGCGCCACCGGATTGTCAACATCAAGGTCTGCAATCGAGTCGTCGCGAGCAGGCCCGGTCGACGCGGACTGCACCGGATCGGTGCGTCCGTGTCGCTCGAGGAGTCACCTGCCCCCCCCCGAGCGACACGGTCGTCGACGAACCGCACGGATCAGCTGATGAGATGCATGAACTCCTGGTACACGCTGATCGTGTCCCTCGTCACGCGGGAGACCTCGTCGGGTTCGAGCCACACGGCATCGGTCCCCGTGAAGTCCATGAACTCCTGGATGAAGTTCGGGTCGGTCACGACGTTTCGCATCGCCTCGGCCAGCACGGCGAAGTTGCCCTCGTGCATGCCCGCCGGCCCGGAGATGATCCGTGTCGAGGTCTGGAAGAGCTCGCAGGCCTCCCTCGCGCCCGGCGGGTTCTCCTCCATGATCGACGGAACGTCCGCGAGGTCCGGGTCCGGCGAACGCTCACAGCCCATGTGGACCATGAACACCAGGTCGTCCGGGTTGTCCTGCACGGCCGGGACGAACGCCGCGGTGTTGGCCACCGCGAGGTCGATCTCGCCGCGGATCAGTGCCGTGGTCATCACCGACGTCCCGTCGTACTGGACCATGTCGATGTTGATGGGCAGGCCGCGCTCCGCCATCATGCCGAACATCATCTCGGTGTCGTGGCCGACCGTGGCACCGATCAGGATCGACTGCTGCTGCGAGTACTCCGCGAGGTTCGCGAAGGTCAGGTCCCCACCGACGTCGTCGACGAGCGAGGCCCGGGCCAGGAACCCACGGCCCACCGAGTTCAGCGCACCGACGTGCGACCAGTCGGCGAACGCGACGTCGGCCTCTCCGATCGCCACGTGCCCCCCGGCGGTGTCGATGGCCACGTACTGGACCGTCCGACCATCGGGTTCTGCGGCATCCACGTGCTGCATCGCGACCAGGTGGGAACCACCGGGGATGTACTCCCGCTGGATGGTGACGTTCGCGCCGGTCAGTCGCCGGATCTCCTCCTGCCAGGGACCCTCCAGCGCCTGCGTCGCGAAGTCGAACCCACCACCGGGATTGGTCCCGAGCACGAGACGGATGACGTCGCCGTCCTGGTAGTCGTGCTCAGGGGCGGCCGGTTCCTCCGGCTCTGGTTCCTCCGCCGCCTCCGGTTCGGGCGCCGGTTCCGGCGCCGGTTCGGCGGCGGGCTCGTCGGATCCACAGGCCGCGATGATCATCGCCAGTACCGCGACGAACGCGACGACTCGGGCTCGTCTCACAGGGCTCTGGGCCATGACATCCCCCTCCCAAGGGATCGGACCCGGCCACCGAGGGCACACGCCTGGCACTCGTCGCCCACGACGGAACCTCACCTGCCGGGTGGCCGTCGTGCGCGGAGGGCCGGGACCGGGTGCGACCGACCCTAACAAGGCGACACCTGGTGTCAACGGGATGTCACGAGGCTGCGTCGGCCGTCATCGGGTACACCGACATCGGGCGGCTGCTCCCGACGCGTGCCCGCCGGCTGCCGTCATCGGGTTCCCTGGCGGACCCGGACGAGACCCAGCAGCACGGAGCGGGGCCTGCACGTCACGCACAGGCCCCGCTCCGTGAGGACTTCCGACCTCAGCCGTTCGTCACGACCAGGGTGTCGAGCGCGGCCCGCACCGAGGCGCCGTCCTCTGCGATCGCCCACCAGGCGTCGAGCGCCCGGTCCGCCGCTGCGGCGTCCAGTGTCGGGATCGCGCACCGGCGGAACTTCGTGGACACGTCGTCGGCGTCCATCGGGTTGTCCGAGTGCCCCTTCGGGTTGACGATCTCGATGCGGTGCACGTTGCCCGACCGGTCGGTCACCGTCGCGTTCAGACAGATCTCGGCCGGGAAGCGGGCCTCCAGGTCGTCGTCCACCTCGACGGTGATCTTCTTCATGAGCGCACGCATGTCGGGCTGGAGGAACTCGTCGGACTCGAACGCCTCCACGCCCACCTCGCCGTGCCGCAACGCGTACGCCATCACGTACGGGAGGCTGTGGTCCGCGGTCTCCCTGCTGGTCGGTTCCCACTTCTCCGGCTCGGAACCCGTTTCACGCCACGTCCACACGTAGGTGTCGACGGCGATCGACTCGATGTCGTCGGGCTGGACGATGTCGCGCAGTTCGATGCCGGCCCACACCGCAGGCTGGAGGTTGTACTCGACGGGCCAGTACTTCAGGCGTGTCCGCCCGATCAGGTACGTCGCGGGATCCGACGCGTCGAACGGCTCGATGTCGAAGTCGCCGACGGTCTGCTGCTTGAGCCCGTGCTTGCCGTCGATCGGCGAGTCGGGACCGGTCATGCCCTCACCGGCGAGACGCGTCGAGTAGAGCGCCGCGCTCGCGGCGAACGCCGTCGACGCACCCTTCCACAGCGACAGGTGTCCGGCGCGAGTCGCCCGGAGCGGGACCTGCGACACCGCCGCGATCGAGATGGCGTTGCGTGTCTGGTCGCGGTCGAACCCGAGCAGCCTGCTGCAACCAGCCGCCGTCCCGATCGCGACGAGCGCACCCTGGTCCCAACCCTGGTTGTGCAGCTTCGCGTTCGCGCAGATCCGGAGGTAGACCTCGTAGAGGGCGACCGTCGCCTCGATCAGTTCCCGGCCCGACCTGTCCAGCAGGTCTGCGAGGGCGATGACCGGGCCGAGCGCGTCGCTGGGGTGGCCACCCGGGTACTGGTCGTTGAGGTCGAGGTAACGGATCATCGCCGAGTTGACGAACGACACCGCCTCGAGGGTGGTCTCGCGCTCGGAGTCACCGATCGCGCGCGCCTTCATCGACTCGTTCGAACCCCGCAGGTCCGGGGCGATGCGGCGACCCATCTCCACCGGAGGCGCCGAGTAGGCGCCCATCGCGCAGGCGAGGGTGTCGACGAGGAAGCGCGTCGCGAACTCGACGACCTCCGACGACAACTGCTCGTACGACACGCTCAGCGTGATGTCGGTCAGTGCTTCAACGGTCTGATCCATGCTCCTGGGCTCCTGTACGAATCGGTCCTGTTCGACGGGCGCGTCGCGGCCCACCGGACCACGCCGAGCACCGGTCGCGCCGGGTCCATCGATGGGCTCCAACATTGTTGACAGTGTTGACGATAGTCCCTGGCCGCGTCACACGGACAGGCCGCTCGGCACGACACGCCGGGTGGCGCGGCGAACCGGCCGTTCCCACGACCGGCGTGCGCAGTAGTGTGCGGCGCGTCCAGACACGTCCTCGTCGACGGGTCGCGCCCGCCACCGAACCTGGAGAGACCGGTGTCCCACGCTCCCGAACTCGAACTGTTCCGGCCGGATCGCACGGCGCTGATCGTCGTCGACGTCCAGAACGACTACTGCGATCCCGCCGGCCACTTCGCGCAGACAGGTCGCGCAGGAGACGGCGCAGCCGCCGCGATCGACCAGATCGAGATGCTGCTGCCCGTCGCGCGCGCCGCTGGTGTGCCCGTCGTGTTCACCCGCAACGTGTACGACGAACCGTTCATGTCGCCGGCGATCCTCGCCCGGCGGCAACTCAAGGGCCAGACCGACGAGTTCTGCATCGACGGGACGTGGGGTGGGGACTTCCACCGGGTCTCGCCCGGCCCGGACGACTACGTCGTGAACAAGCACCGCTACGGGTCGTTCACCGGCACCAACCTCGGAACGATCCTGCGCTCGCGGTCGATCGAGAGTCTCGTGCTGTGCGGGGTGAAGACGAACGTGTGTGTCGAGACGACGGCGCGTGAGGGCTACATGCTCGACCTCAACGTGCTCGTGCTGTCCGACGCCACGGCCACCGACAGCGACGACCTGCAGGCCTCGACGCTCGAGAACATGCGCCGCTACTTCGGCTACGTCGCCACCACCGCAGAGATCGCCGACCTGTGGCGCGAGACAGCCGAACGGACGCCCGCCGCCTGAACTGCGCGGGGCGGTCGCCCGCAGACCCGTGATCGAGGAGCGCGCGATGCCCCCGGAGTCCGTCCGCCGCCCGTCCGCCCTCCATGTCGCCATCGGTGCGGCGTTCTCGCTGACGATGGTCGTCCTCGGCCAGCTCGCCGTGGGAACGCTGGTCGCCATCGTGTTCTCGACCGGGTTCGTCCTGGGGTGGGTGCTGTGGGTCGCCGTCCCCGACCGTGCCTCGTTCGACACCCTGAAGGTTCCCTACGTCGTCGCCCTGGTGGCGTACGCCGTCCACCGCACCGAGGAGGAGGTGGCCGACTTCGTCGGCGCGATCGAACGGCTGACGGGTGACCAGGCGGTCGACGTCGTCTCGCCTGTCTCCGTCACGCTCGTCGTGCTGTCGGTCGCCTGGATGCTCAGCCCACTGCTGGTCCGCTGGGGACACCCTCTCGGGTACTACGGGGCATGGACGCTGTTCGCCGGGTTCGGCGTGCTCGAACTCGCCCACTTCGTGTTCCCCCTGATGACCCCCGAACCGTACGGGTACTTCCCCGGCATGTGGACGGTGCCGCTCATCGCAGCGAGCGGCTGGTGGGGCATGTGGCGTCTGTGGCGCGGTGACCGCCGGGAGGAGGCACGAGTCGGCGTGCCCGCCACCGGGTCCGACTCAGGTGCCGCGTCCGACTGACGTCACGAAGTCCACGACCTCCTGCATCACTCGCTCGTCGTCGACGAGCCTGCGGTGCCCGAGTCCCGACGTCTCCACGAGTCGGGCACCCGGCCACGCTGCGACCAGGTCACGCACCGACGAGATCGGTGCCTGACGGTCGTCGGGATCGTGCACGACCAGCGCAGGCATCGCGAACTCCGCGGCGCGGCGATCGAGCACGAGCTCGTCCCACAGTCCCGGTCCGTAGCGACGTTCGATGTGATGCCGGAGGGCCGCGTCGGACCGCCCCGGAAGTGAGACGCGACCGACGAACGTGTCGACGGCGTCGCTCAGCCGAACGACCGGCGCGAGGAGTGCAGCAGCGTCCACCCGAAGCCCGTCGGCAAGGGCGATCATGGTCGCGAACGCACCCAGGGAGTGGCTGACCACGACGCGTGCACCGAGGTGGTCGGTGACGTGTTGGATGACCTGCGCGACCTGCAGGCCGTCCGTGCGCGTCCCGGGACTCGATCCGTGTGCGGGCAGTTCGCACACGACGGCACGCCGCCCGCGGTCGGCCAGTGCACGTGCGAGCGGCGAGAACGTGCGCGCGTCGTCGCTCCACCCGTGGACGAGGAGCACCGTGGGACCGTCTCCCGCCGACCAGAGTCGCACGTCGTGCGAACGGGTGACGGCGCGGTCGCGACGGTGGATCGGCACCGTGACCGCACCCACCGGGTCGAGCCCGCCGATCGTGTCGGCCGGGTTCGGACGGACGCCGCCGCGTCCCGCGAACTGCCACGGGATCGTCCAGAGGACCGCGGCGAGTCGACCGGCGACCCGCGAGGCGACGGGAGCCGTGAGCCTGGCACCGGCCCACAGCAACCAGGCAACGACTCGAGACCGACGCACCCACATGCACATCCCGATTCGCGACCGCCGACACCCCACCGCACTCCGGTGCACAGGGAAGCAGACCGACGCTGTCGGCCAGCGGACGAGGATGGCAGACTGGGACCGGTCCTGTCGAGGAGGGGGCCATGACACCGATCGCCGTCGCCCTGTGGGGCATGGCTGCCGCGGGCATCGGTGCCGTGGCGGTCTCGATCGCCGTGCCGGCTCGGCGGCGCGTCGCACTCGTCGTCGCCGCGTGCCTGTTCCTGCCGATCGGGATCGCCGGGATCCTGTCGATCGGTTCGCTGTTCCTGCTGGCGGCCGTCATGTGTCTGGTCGTCGCGGGGCGTACGCCTCGGCGCCACGGCGGGGGATCAGCAACGGCCCCGGAACCACGTCAGGGTCGGTCCGAAGACCGACCCTGACGTGGTGCGTTGCTGGTACCCCCGAGCGGATTTGAACCGCCGTTACCGCCTTGAGAGGGCGGCGTCCTGGGCCGCTAGACGACGGGGGCGCAGGCCTGGCGCGCGGAGCGTAGCGCTCGCGTCACCAGGGAGACGAACCGCACCGGGTGCGGACGTGCTCCAGCTCGGGGGGAAGGACTCGAACCCTCAATAACTGGACCAGAACCAGCCGTGTTGCCAATTACACCACCCCCGAAAGGGCAGCGAACCGGGGGTGCCGACGGTGTTGGGCGCAGGTCACGCACGCTCTGGTGGCGCAGAGGTGACCTGTGATCGCCCGATCGGTGGACCGGAACGCAGACCGCAGGGTATGCATCGGCCCGCATCCACGCAAAGGCGCGCGACGTACCAGGTCAGGCGGCGGCCTGCGCGACGCCCAGCGCATGGTCGAGTCGCGCGAGGGTCACCTCGCGCCCGATCAGTTCGATCGACTCGAACAGTGGCGGGCTGACGGTCGACCCGGTCACCGCCACACGAATGGGTTGTGCGACCTTCCCGAAGCCCGACCCCAGCTCCTCGGCCAGCCCACGAAGGGCCACGTCGATCGAGTCGACGGACCAGTCGACCTCGGCCAGCACGCGCCGGGCGCCGGCAATCGCGTCGACGGCCGGCGGCTTCGAGAGCACGCGTGCGACCGCCTCGGGGTCGATCTCCAGGTCCTCGACGAAGAACGCAGGCGCGTAACGCTCGACCTCGTCGAGTCGTTGCATCCGTTCCTGGATCAGCGGCACCAGCGAGACGAGCCGGTCCATCTGGCCCTCTGTGGGCGGCGCGTCGATCAGCGCCCGCTCCCCGAACGTGCCGTCGAGGTGTTCGACCAGCCTGCGGGCGAGGTCCTCCACGGACAGGTCACGGATGCGGTCGCCGTTGAACGCGGTGAGCTTGTCCTCGTCGAACGCAGCCGCGGACCGCCCCACGGTCGACAGGTCGAACAGCGCGATCAGCTCGTCGTCCTCCAGACGTTCGCGACCGTCGCGGGGCGACCAGCCCAGCAACGCGAGGAAGTTGCGCAGTGTCTCGGGCAGGAACCCCTTGCGGCGAAACTCCTGGATGGACACGGATCCGTGCCGCTTGGAGAGCTTCTTCCGATCCATGCCGACCACCATCGGAAGGTGCGCGAACGACTCGGGTCGGGTCCAGGACGGGTCGCGCGCGGGCATGCCGACCTCGGCGAGTGCCTCGTCGACGAGCCCGTCACGCGTCAGCAGGTCGTGGATGAGTCCCTGACGTGGCGTGACCGACAGCAGGTCCTCACCGCGGCAGATGAGCGTGATGCCCTGTGCGACGTCGTCGACCGAGTTGGCCAGCGGGTAGGTGGCCGACCCGTCCGAACGCTGGATCACCGGGTCCGAGATCTGCTCCCACTCCCAGCGGACCTCGCCCCGGACGAGGTCGTCCACGACGAAGGTCCCCTCGGTCGGCGTGCGCAGGCGCAGGCTCGGCACCCGGCCCTCGGCGGTGAGACGCTCGACCTCCGCCGGAGTGTGTTCGAAGTTGGGCGCCTTGACGACGGGTGGCCCCTCTCCCTCACCGCGCCGGTGGGACTCACGCCACACCTCGAGTTCCTCGGGCGACCGGAAGTCGGGATAGACCTCGCCCACGTCGACCAGTCTGCGCACCACCGCCGCGTACAGGTCTCCACGCTGGGACTGGAGATACGGTCCATGCGCACCCCGTGGCACACCGTCGACGTCGGGTCCCTCGTCCCAGTCGAGTCCGATCCACCGCATCGCCTCCATCATGGATCGCATCGACTCGTCGGTCGCACGCGTGGCGTCGGTGTCCTCGATGCGGAACACGAACGTGCCGTCGTGTCGGCGTGCGTGGAGGAAGTTGTAGAGGGCGGCGCGGACACTGCCGACGTGCAGCCAGCCGGAGGGTGCGGGACAGAACCGCACCCGAGGGGTCAGGACACTCACAGGATGGCTCCGGGGCGGTAGGTGGCGGCCTTCGGGTGGGTGGCGACCAGGTGCTCGACGCGAGTCACGAACGCGGAGACCTGGGCCGGCGCTCGTCCCGCGAACTCCAGCGGCCGGTCGAGCACCGCGCGCAGTTCCCCGGGCGGCACGCCGATGCGGTCGTCTCCGGCGACCCGGTCGACCAGGTCGTTGTGCTCGCCACCGGCAGCGAGTTCACGCGCCACGGCGATCGCGTGCTCCCGGATCACCTCGTGCGCCGTCTCGCGGCCCACCCCGGCCCTGACCGCCGCGGTGAGCAGCCGCGTCGTGGCCAGGAACGGCAGGTTGCGTGCGAGTTCGCGTTCGATGACCGGCGGATACGCAGCCAGGTCGGTGAGCACCGTCAGCAGGGTCTCGAACAGGCCGTCGATGGCCAGGAACGCGTCGGGCAGTGCGACCCGTCGCACCACCGAACAGGCGACGTCGCCCTCGTTCCACTGGCCACCCGACAGTTGGGTCACCATCGCCAGGTACCCCCCGAGGATGACCCCGAAGCCATTGATGCGCTCGCAGGAACGCATGTTCATCTTGTGGGGCATCGCCGACGACCCGACCTGCCCGTCGCCGAACCCTTCGGTGACGAGCCCGTGGCCGGCCATGAGCCGCAGCGTCGTCGCGAGGGAGCACGGCGCCGCGGCCACCTGTACGAGCGTGGCGACCACGTCGAGGTCCAGCGACCGGGGGTAGACCTGCCCGACGTTGGTCAACCGTCGGCTGAAGCCGAGGTGGGTGGCGACGCGGGCCTCGAGTTCGTCGACGAGCGCGTCGCTGCCGAGCAGGTCACGCTGGTCGAGTTGGGTGCCGACCGGTCCCTTGATGCCCCGCAGCGGGTAGACGTCGATGAGGTGCTCGAGGCGGTCGAACGCCTCGAGCAGTTCCTCACCGGCGTTCGCGAACCGCTTGCCCAGCGTGGTGGCCTGCGCGGGCACGTTGTGACTTCGGCCGGTCATCACCAGTCGGGTGTGCTCCGTCGCCTGCTCTGCCAGCAGCGCGAGCGCGGCCACGCAACGGTCGCGCACGAGTTCGAGCGAGCGCCGGATCTGGAGCTGTTCGACGTTCTCGGTGAGGTCACGCGACGTCATCGCCTTGTGCACGTGCTCATGGCCCGCGAGCGCGCAGAACTCGTCGATCCGTGCCTTCACGTCGTGGCGCGTGACCCGCTCACGTTTGGCGATCGCGTCGAGGTCGACGTCGTGGATGACGGCCTCGTACGCCTCCACCACGCCGTCCGGAACGTCGATCCCCAGTTCACGCTGGGCACGCAGCACCGCCAGCCAGAGTTCGCGCTCGGCGACGACCTTCGCGGTGGGTGACCACTGTCGGACCATCGCGTCACTGGCGTAGCGCGACGCGAGCACGTTGGCCACCACGGGACGGGTCACGGCGTCCTCCTGCGCGTCGACGGTCGAGGCCACGCTACCGGCAGGGCCGTGCCCTCACTCCCAGTCGACGCGCAGGATCGCGTGCGTGTACGCGTCGGACAGCGCCATCCACGACGCCTCGACGACGTTCTGGTGCACGCCGACGGTGTCCCACACGTCGTTGCCGTCGGTGGACGACACGAGCACCCGGGTGGTCGCGTCGGTCCCGGCCGTCGCCTCGAGGATTCTCACCTTGTAGTCCGACAGGTGGATCTGGTCGAGCTGCGGCCAGCGACCGTTGACCGCGTTGCGGAACGCATGGTCGAGCGCGTCGACGGGACCGTTGCCCTCCCCCGCACCCAGGCACCGCTCGCCGCCCACCTCGACGGCCAGGATCGCCTCGGCCGGCCCCTCGCCGAGCACGACGTTCTGCGCGCCTCCGGACACGTTGACCCGGTAGTGAAGCGACGTGAACGGTTCCTCGGAGGGCGGCAACGCCCCGACGAGTCGCCGCAGGAGCAGTTCGAACGAGGCGTCGGCGGCCTCGTAGCTCCACCCGAACGACTCGCGCTCCTTGACCTCGGCGAGGACCGCTCGCGCCTGCGCATCATCGATCTCGAGCCCGAACTCCCTGGCCTTGAGCACGATGTTGGACCGGCCTGCGAGTTCGCTGACCACCAGCCGCTGCCGATTGCCCACCTCGGCGGGATCGATGTGCTGGTACATGTCGGGCGCCTTGGCCAACGCCGAGGCGTGCAGGCCCGCCTTGTGACTGAACGCGGTGTGCCCCACGTACGGCGACACCGACGGGGTGGTCTGGTTGCACAGTTCGGCGATCGTGTGGCTGATCTCCGTCAGGCGTTCGAGCCGGTCGGACGGCACCAGTGACAGGCCGCGCTTGAGTTGCAGGTCCGCGAGGATCGTGAACAGGTTGGCGTTCCCGCAGCGTTCCCCGAGTCCGTTCGCGGTGCCCTGCACGTGGGTTGCTCCGACCTCGATGCCGAGCAGCGAGTTCGCGACCGCACAGCCACCGTCGTCGTGGAAGTGCAGGCCCACCTGCGTGTCGAGTTCGTCGACCAGTCCACGCACGATCTCGGCCACGTCCCACGGCATCGCCCCACCGTTGGTGTCGCACAGCACGACACACTCGGCACCCGCCTCCGCCGCGACACGCACGACGTCGAGCGCGTACGCACGATCCCGGGAATGCCCGTCGAAGAAGTGCTCCGCGTCGAAGAACACCCGACGCCCGAGCCCGCGCAGGTGCTCGATCGACTCACGGACCATCGCGAGGTTCTCCTCGCGCGGGACGCCCAGCGCCTCGTCGACGTGGTAGCCCCACGACTTGCCGACGAGGCAGATGACGTCCGTGCCAGCATCGACGAGCGCCTGGAGCAGGGGGTCGTCACCCGCGGAACGGCCCCGTCCACGGGTCATGCCGAAGGCGACCAGCGTCGCGGTGTCGAGCCGCAGTTCGCCGTCCCTCGCCCGCGCGAAGAACTCCGTGTCCTTGGGGTTCGCGCCCGGCCAGCCCCCCTCGATGTACGCCACGCCCAGTTCGTCCATGCCCCGTGCGACCCGGAGCTTGTCCTCGACCGACAGCGTCACGCCCTCGCGTTGGGTGCCGTCGCGAAGGGTCGTGTCGTACAGGTCGAGTCCGGGACGCGCAGCGGGAAGCGTCGCGTCGGTACCTGTGGTGGTCACCTGGTCCTCGTTGTCTCGGTGCGTGGGGTAACCCGAGCGGAGGGCCGGAACGGCGAGGAGGCGAGGCCGGGGCGATCCGGGCCGCTCCCGCAGCCCGGCGCACGCCGACTACGGGAGCGGGGGAATGATGATGATGGCGCGCACGACCGTGCCGGCGACACCCGTCGCCGGTTCGTTCGCTGCACCCATCTGGCTCCGCATGGCAGCCACGGTACCGCCCTCGCGGCCGGCCTGTCGAGCCCGACCGCGTGTGCCCGGCCGGCTCACCGACCCCGACGTGGATCAGTCCTCGAGCCGGAAGCCGACCTGCAGCGTCACCTGGGTGTGCTGGACCGCACCGTCCTGGATCCAGCCGCGGATCTCGGTGACCTCGAACCAGTCGAGGTTGCGCATCGTCTCACTGGCCTTTGAGACGGCGCGCTGGATGGCGTCGTCGACGCCGTCCCGGCTCGACCCGACCAGTTCGATCTTCTTGTAGACGTTGGACACGTGGTCCTCCTGGTCCGTCATTCGTCCACCCAGTGCAGCCAGTCCTCGTAGCGTTCGACACGCCCACGCACGGCGTCGACGAAGGTCGACTGGATGGCCTCGGTGATGGGCCCGCGCGGGCCGATCACCCTCCCGTCGATCTCACGCACCGGTGTCAGTTCTGCGGCCGTGCCGGTGAGGAACATCTCGTCGGCGAGGTACAGGTCGGTCCGCTGGAGACTGCGTTCCACCACCAGGTACCCGAGGTCTCGGGCGATCTGCATGACGCTCGAGCGCGTGATCCCACCGAGGGGTCCGTCGGACAGCGGTGGCGTCACGACGACGCCGTCCTGCACGATGAACAGGTTCTCGCCGGTCCCCTCGGCGACGAACCCGTCCTCGGACAGCATGATCGCCTCGTCGTAGCCGGCACGCAGTGCGTCGACCTTGGCCAGCGACGAGTTGAGGTACTGCCCGTTGGCCTTGCCCGCAGGTGGGATCGTGTTCTTCCCGATGCGCCGGTACGAACTGATCATGACCCGCACGCCGTTGGTCAGCGACTCCTCGCCGAGGTACGCCCCCCACTCCCACGTCGCGATGATCGTCTGGGGGCGCGACGGCAGGGGATTCAGGCCGATCTCCCCGTACGACAGGATGATCGTGGGGCGGATGTAGCACCCCTGTTCGTGCCCGTTGGTGCGGATCAGGTCACCGATCGCGTCACACAGGTCGTCGGCGTCGTACGGGATCGTGTCGAGCGGCGGATACAGCCGCGCGGAGCGCAGCAGCCGGTCGACGTGTGGTCGCAACTGGAACACGGCGGGACCACGGTCCGTCGGGTAGGCACGGATGCCCTCGAACACCCCGTAGCCGTAGTGCAGGGTCGGCGTGAGCACGTGGACCGTGGCCCGGTCCCAGTCGACGAGTTCGCCGTCCATCCAGATGCTGTCGGCCTTGGGGAACGGCATCTCGCCTCCTCACGGTGCGGTGCTCGTCGTCCACTGCGGGGCATCCACGTGCCGGACGGGCACCCGGAGTCGCGGTCAGGCGCCCACGAGCTCGACGAGTTCGTCGCCCACGTCGGACGTCGAGTATTCCACGCCGTCGGGTCGCCGGCCGGCCCGGTTCGTGAGCATCTGCTCGATCGCGTGCTCGACGCGCTGCGCCGCCGCCTCCTCACCGAGGAACGCGAGCATCTGGCCGAGGCTCATGACCGCGGCGACGGGGTCGGCCTTGCCGGTCCCCACGATGTCGGGTGCGGAGCCGTGCACGGGCTCGAACATCGACGGCGACGTGCGCGTCGGGTTGATGTTGCCCGATGCCGCCAGTCCCATCCCTCCCTGGATCGCCGCGCCGAGGTCGGTGATGATGTCCCCGAAGAGGTTGTCGGTGACGACGACGTCGAAACGCCCCGGGTCGGTGACGAAGTAGAGGCACGCGGCGTCCACGTGCACGTAGGCACGTTCGATCTCCGGGTAGTCGGCGTCGCCGATCTCCTCGAAGGCACGCATCCACAGGTCCCCGGCGTGCTGCAGGACGTTGGTCTTGTGCACGAGCGTCAGGTGCCCGCGACGACGCCTCGCCAGGTCGAACGAGTAGCGCAGCACCCGTTCGACGCCGTGGCGGGTGTTGAGGCTCTCCTGGGTGGACACCTCGGCAGGCGTCCCGCGGTAGAGGCTGCCACCCGCCCCGCTGTACAGACCTTCGGTGTTCTCCCGGATCACGACCATGTCGCACTGCTGCGGGGTCATGCCCACGATGGGGCTCACCACCCCGGGGTACAGCCGGACGGGACGCAGGTTGACGTACTGGTCGAAGGCGAAGCGCAGGCGCAGCAGCAGACCTCGTTCGAGCACGCTCGGAGGCACGTCGGGAGTACCGACGGCACCGAGGTAGATGGCGTCGAACCGACGAAGCTCCTCGAGGGTGTCGTCGGAGAGCACCTCGCCGGTCGCCACGTAGCGACGGCCGCCCAGGTCGTAGTCCACCCGTTCGGTCGTGAAGCCCTCCAGTTCCTCCAGGCGGTCGAGGACCTTGAGGCCCTCACCGACGACCTCGGGGCCGATGCCGTCGCCGCCGAGCAGTGCGATGCGATGCGTGCCGTTCAACGCTGACTCCCTGTCCGTGGTGACCACCGTGGTGGTCCGTGACGTCCGGCGTGGTGGCCTCACCTGCCGTCGAGTGGCGGACGGGTCGACGTGCCGCCACGATCGACCGCAATCCTAGTGACGACACGCCGGGATCCCCACCGAGCGCACGATCGAGGAACCGGTCCAGCGTCGCGGGAATGCGTGCGTCGCCTCCCACCGCGCATTAGCGTGGCATCAGGCATCCAACCTGCCGACGACGGCTCCCGGTTGGCAGTCGTCGCCGATCCCGCACCAGGAGCGCACCATGTCACAGCAACCACCACCCCCGGAGCCCGCAGCTGCCGGCGACGCTCCCGTCCCCGGCGAGGTCTCCGCCGACCTGCTCACCCGGTTCGTCGCGAAGCTCGTCGACGGCATCCTGCTCGCCATCGTGAACTTCATCCTCGTGACGGTCATCATCTTCGGGGCACTGTTCAGCACCGCAGCGACCGGCGGCATGTTCAGCATGGGTGGCTTCAGCATGACCGGGCTGCTCGCGGGCATCGTCAGTGCAATCATCTACATCGGCTACTTCGCGTTCATGGAGTCGTCGCGCGGCACAACGGTCGGCAAGATGCTCCTCAAGCTCGAGGTGCGCGGCCCTGACGGCGGCCACCCGAGCTTCGAGGCCGCGATCCGGCGCAACGCGTGGATGCTGCTGTCGATCGTCCCGATCATCGGCGGGCTGGCCCAGCTGGTCGTGGCGATCATCATCGCGGTGACCATCCAGAACAGCCCGCAGAACAACGGCTGGCACGACGAGTTCGCGGGCGGGACCCGCGTGGTCAAGGTCGGCTGAGCCCCAGCGTGACCACACCGTCGGAGATCGACCGGTGGATCGACGCCGTGCCCGCGCCCGGCTGCGCATCGCCCTGAGCGAGGCGTACCCGTGGCTCGACGCCGCAGACGTCGGTCCCCGGTCGGTCGATGCCGGCCCCTGCGACCGCTGCGGACGTCTCCCCCGCCTGCTGCCGACCTGTGGACCGTCCGGTCCGGGGGCGCTGTGCCGACCTTGCGCGCAGCAGGCGGGTGACGACGGCTGGTGCGAAGGTCACCTCGAGGACGGACGCCGCGCCCGTGCGTGGGCGCAGCGCCTGCCCGACGAGTGGGCCGACGCGGTGGTCCTGTACTGGGTCGCCACGGGTGAGGTCACCTCGGACGGGTCCTGGGCCCGACGCCGCCACGACCAGACTCCCGAACACCTGCACGTGCTCGCCAGCGAGGCCACGAACGCCGACCCGACGTAGACCGTCGCGTCAGCCACCCACTCCGAGGTCCGCGAGCCAGCCGCGCACGTCGTCGACACCCGTGAACCTGCGGGCGTGCATGCCCACCTCCACCGCGCCGTCCACGTTCGGCTGACGGTCGTCGACGAACGCGATGTGGTGCGGTTCGTGACCAATCCGGTGCGCGAGCCGCAGGTAGAAGTCCGCGTCGGGCTTGCGCGCCCCGAGGTGGTGGGACGCGAGCACCCGCTCGAACCGGCTCTCGAGCATGCCGACGAGTTCGTCGACCCACAGCGGATAGTTCGACGCCGTGACGCGCAGCACCGTCCCCGCGAGGTCGTCGAGCAACGCGTCCATCCCGTCGATCCAGCCGATGCCGGCACGACGCACCCGGTGGAACGCTTCGGCGTCGACCTCTACGCCCCGCTCCACGAAGTGGGCCCAGTAGTCCTCCTCGGGGATCTCGCCCCGTTCGAAGGCGGGATAGATCTCCGGGTCGCGCAACGCGAACAGCTCCGCGGGTTCCCGACCGGTCGCCGCGCGCAGCGCGTCCCGGAACGGGTCGGTCAGCACGGTGTCCATCAGGTCGAAGGCGACGACACGGACGTCAGGGGGCACGCGGGTCCTCCTACGATGGCGGCCAGCGACCGTAGCGCGAGAGCGAGGGCCCATGGACCTGCACACGACCGTCACCGACGACGTGGACGGCCGCCTCGCGACGCTGCTGGACCTGTCGCACGCCATCCACGCCGACGCAGAGGTCGCATTCGAGGAGTACACGTCGTCGGCGAGGGTCGCCGAGGCGCTGGACACCGGAGGATTCGACGTCACCCATGGTGCGTGCGGTCTCGACACGGCGGTGCTCGCGCGCGCAGGGACCGGAGACCTGCACGTGGGCATCTGCGCCGAGTACGACGCACTGCCCGGCATCGGACACGCCTGCGGACACAACGTCATCGCGGCCGCCGCAGTCGGCGCCGGCCTCGCACTCGCACGCGTCGCTGACGAACTCGGACTGACCGTGCACGTGCTGGGCACGCCTGCCGAGGAGGGAGGCGGCGGCAAGATCCTGATGCTCGAGCGGGGCGGGTTCGACGGCCTGCACGCGGCGATGATGGTGCATCCCGCGCCGTACGACGCACCCCGCATGCCGTGTCTGGCGGTCAAGCACCTGCGCGTGAACTATCGCGGACGTTCGGCCCACGCCTCGGCGTTCCCCCACGAGGGCGTCAACGCCGCCGACGCACTCACCGTCGCACAGGTCGGCATCGGCCTGCTGCGCCAGCACATCCGGTCGACGGACCGGATCCACGGGATCGTGACGGACGGCGGTGACGCCCCCAACATCGTCCCGGAGCACGCCGCCGGACACTGGTATGTCCGCGCCTCGACGCTCGCGGAACTCGCCGACCTGTACCCGCGCGTGGAACGCTGCTTCGAGGCGGGGGCGCTCGCGACCGGCGCCGAGGTCTCCTACGAGGAGCCGGGCCCGGCGTACTCCGAGTTCCGGGGCGACGTCGGGCTGGAGCAGATCTGGATCGACCACGCCGCCGAGGTCGGCCGCACCATGCCCACGGAACTCGAACCGCTCGCAGGGTCCACCGACATGGCCAACGTGTCACTCGTGCTGCCGACGATCCATCCCCTCCTGCACCTGGAGACCCACGGGGCCGTCAACCACCAGCCGGAGTTCACCGCGGCCTGCGCGTCGGCGTCGGCAGACCTCGCCGTGCGCGACGGAGCGGTGACGATGGCACGGACGGTGGTGACCGCGGCCACGGACGCCGCCGTCCGCGACCGCCTCACCTCACCGACTCACCGTGCGATCCGCAGCCCTTCGGACCCGCCGAGCACGTGATGCCGCACGTCCAGGGGAGGCCCTCCGAGGAATCGTCCTCCGAGTCGGCGGAACGCTCCGACGTCTCCGGTGGTGAGCACCGTCAGGTGGCCCGCCCCGTCCTCGGGCGGCCGTGACCACCCCGTGTGCACCAGCAGGTCTCGCACCTCGAAGGCGGTCTCGTCGGCGCTCGACACCAGGGTGATTCGCCGACCCACCACCTCCGACAGGGGGCGCGCGAGCAGGGGGAAGTGGGTGCATCCGAGCACCAGCGTGTCGACGCGGGCGCTGAGCATCGGGTCGAGGCGTTCGCTGATGACCAGGCGGGCCTGCGGATGGTCGGTCTGGCCGTTCTCGACCAGTTCGACGAACTCCGGGCAGGCAAGGCTCGTGACCTGCATCTGGTGGCCCAGCCGCGACGCGGCCAGTTCGTAGATGCGGCTCGTCGTCGTCAGGCGGGTACCGATGACCAGCACACGCCCGGTGCGTGTCGTGTTCGCTGCGGCACGCAGGCCCGGCTCCACCACCCCGATCACCGGGACCGGGACCTCACGCCGCAGGTCGTCGAGGGCGGCGGCCGTCGCACTGTTGCACGCGACGACCAGCAGCTTGACCCCTCGGGCGACCAGGTCCTCGGCGATGGCGAACGCGAAGGACCGGACCTCGTCGGGGGTGCGCTCCCCGTACGGGTAGCGCGCCGTGTCGCCCAGGTACACGAGGTCCTCGGCGGGCAGCAGGTCTCGAAGCGCCTGCACGACCGTCAACCCTCCCAGGCCACTGTCGAACACCCCGATGGGGCGCTGCTGGATGTCCATGCCCGGTCCCGATGACGCGCCGTTGCCGACCGAGGGCACGCTACCCCGGCAGTTCGACCCGTCGAGGCCTGCACAGTGGACGTTCGGGCTACCGTCGACGGCCGTGCGACCACTCCCGTGACGTCAGGAGCACCCGCGTGGACCCGTCAGACATCGAACAGCGCGTGCTCGCCGCGGTCGAGGCCACCGGGGAACCATTCGATGTCATCGAGGTCGATCCGCGGCTCGCCGACACGGCCGAGTTCTGCGCGCACTACGGCTTCCCGCTCGAGACCTCCGCGAACTGCATCCTCGTGGCGTCGCGCGACGAGACCCCGGTCGTGGCCGCGTGCCTGGTCCTCGCCCCGACACGCCTCGACGTGAACCGTCGAGTCCGGCGCCTGCTCGGCGTGCGCAGACTGTCGTTCGCACCTCCCGACCTCACCCTCGAGGTCACGGGAATGCTCATCGGCGGGGTCACCCCGTTCGCGCTGCCCCGCACGCAGCCGTCCGACCCGGACCGCAGCCTGCCGCTGTGGATCGACGAGCGTGTCCGCGCACACGACCGGGTGATCGTCGGGGGCGGGAGCCGATCGATCAAGCTGTCCGTCACGCCCACGGCCCTCGAGGCGGTCGGGGGCGAGTTCGTCACCGACCTGGCGACCGACGGCTGACACCCACCGTCGGTCGCCCCGCAGGTCAGACGGCGGGGACCCGCGGACGCCACGCCTCACGCTGGGACTCGAACGCGGTGATGTCCGCGTCGTGCGCCAGCGTCAGGGCGACGTCGTCGAGTCCGTTGATCAGGCAGTTCTTCGTGTGCGGGTCGATGTCGAACGGCTCGTCGATCGCTGCCAGGTCACCCACCGCGTCCGCACGCAGGCGCTGGGCCGGCAGGTCCACGGTCACCTCGACGGCCGGATCGGCCTCGATGAGCGCGTACAGGTGCCGGATGACGGACTCGTCGACCGGGACACAGATGACCCCGGCCTTGCCGCAGTTCGTCCGGAAGATGTCCGCGAACGACGCGGCGACCACCGCCTTGAACCCGGCGTTCTCGAGCGCCCACACGGCATGTTCACGCGACGAACCGCAGCCGAAGTTGCGGCCGGAGACCAGCGTTCGCGCACCCTGGTGCTCCGGACGGTTCATCGGGAAGTCAGGCCGTGGGTTGCCGTCCGGGTCGTACCGCCACTCGGCGAACGCGAAGGGTCCGTAGCCGGTGCGCTCGATGCGCTTCAGGTACTGCTTGGGGATGATCTGGTCGGTGTCGACGTCGTTGGCGTCGACGGGGCACGCCCGACCGCTCACGATGCTCAGGGGTTCCATCAGCGGGCCTCCTCGTACTCGTCACGAACGTCCACGAACCGGCCGTGCAGCGCCGCGGCGGCGGCCATCGCCGGGGATACGAGGTGGGTGCGACCCCGGAAGCCCTGTCGGCCCTCGAAGTTGCGGTTCGACGTGGAGGCGCAGCGCTCCTCGGGCTGGAGCTGGTCAGGGTTCATGCCGAGGCACATCGAGCAGCCCGGCTCCCGCCAGTCGAAGCCGGCCTCGATCAGGATCTGGTCGATGCCCTCCGCCTCGGCGGCCTCCTTCACGAGTCCCGAACCCGGGACGACCATGGCGTGCAGTCCGTCGGCGACCCGACGTCCCTTCACGACCTCGGCCACGGCGCGCAGGTCCTCGATGCGTCCGTTGGTGCACGAGCCGATGAACACCTTGTCGAGCGTCAGGTCGCCGAGCGCCTCGCCACCGGACAGGCCCATGTAGTCGAGCGACCGCTCCCACTGACGCGCGGTCGGCGCATCGGGTGCCTCGTCCACCGTCGGGACCCGCCCGTCGATCGGCACCGACATGGCCGGAGTCGTGCCCCACGTCACCGTCGGGGCGATCCGAGACGCATCGATGGTCACGGTGCGGTCGAAGGTCGCACCCGGGTCGGACCGCAGCGCACGCCATGCCTCCACGGCGGCGTCCCAGTCCGCGCCCTTCGGCGCCCACGGGCGATCCTTCATGTATGCGATGGTCGTCTCGTCGGGTGCGACGAGACCGGCACGCGCCCCGCCCTCGATCGACATGTTGCACATGGTCATGCGGCCCTCCATCGAGAGGGCCTCGACGGCCGGACCCCGGTACTCGATGACGTGCCCGTTGCCGCCGTCGACCCCGATGGTGGCCAGGATGTGCAGGATCAGGTCCTTGGCGACGGTGCCACGCGGCAGCGCACCCTCGACCTCGACCGCCAGCGTCCGCGGTCGACGCTGCTGCAGGGTCTGCGTGGCGAGCACGTGCTCGACCTCGGAGGTCCCGATGCCGATGGCCAGCGCACCGAACGCCCCGTGGGTCGCGGTGTGGGAGTCCCCGCACACGATCACCGACCCGGGCTGGGTGAGCCCGAGTTCCGGACCGATGATGTGGACGATTCCCTGGTTGCGGCTGCCCATCTCGAACAGGCGGATCCCGAAGTCTGCACAGTTGCGACGCAGGGCCTCCATCTGCGCGACCGACAGTTCGTCGACGATCGGCATCTGGCCCGACACCTGCAACGGGTCGGTGGGCACGTTGTGGTCCATCGTCGCGATGGTGTGCTCCGGACGCCGCACCGTGCGTCCTGCCTGCCTCAGCCCCTCGAAGGCCTGTGGCGAGGTCACCTCGTGGACCAGGTGGAGGTCGACGTAGAGCAGGTCGGGCAGACCGTCCTGCTGGCGAACCAGGTGCTGGTCCCAGATCTTGTCGACGATGGTCAGGGCGGTCATCGTGTTCCTCTCGTGCACGGTCGAAGTGGTCGGACGCTCAGGGCTTGAAGTCGGATCCCCGCTGGACGAGTCGCAGCGAACGGTTCAGGGCGTCGACGTAGGCGCGCGCGCTCGCCTCGACGATGTCGGTGGACACGCCACGGCCGGTGAAGCGCTCGCCGTCCTCGACCTCGATGGTGACGGTCACCTCGCCGAGGGCGTCGACGCCTCCGGTCACCGCAGCGACCTGGAACGACACCAGCGTCACGTCGGCGCGACCGCACGCCTCACGGATGGCACGACACGCGGCGTCGACCATCCCGTCACCGGTCGCCGTCGCCGTGACCACCGCGCCTGTGTCCTCACCCTGCTCTGCGGCGACGTCGGGGGTGGTGAGGCGCACGCGGACCTCGGCGGTCGGTTCGACGTCGGTCCCGCCGTGCACCTCCAGGGACACCAGTTCGTAGTCCTGCGAGGCTCGCACGTGCGTCTCGGACAGCACGATGGCCCGCACGTCCTCCGAACTGACCAGACCCTTGCGGTCCGCCAGGTCCTTGAACCGGGTGAAGGCTGCCTGGCGTTCCGCGTCACTGAGTTCGAAGCCGAGTTCGTCGACGGCCCGGAAGAATGCGTGGCGGCCGGAGTGCTTGCCGAGCACGATCTGTGACCCGTCGGCCCCGACGTCCTCGCTTCGCATGATCTCGTAGGTGAGACGGTCGGCCAGCACGCCGTGCTGGTGGATGCCGGACTCGTGGGCGAAGGCGTTCTCCCCCACGACGGCCTTGTTCTTCTGGACGCTGTAGCCCGTGAGGCTCGAGACCAGTCGGGAGGTCCGGGTCAGTTCTGGCGTGTACACGCCATGGTCGACACCGAGCAGGTCCGCACGGGTGCGGATCGCCATGACGACCTCCTCGAGCGAGCAGTTGCCGGCCCGTTCCCCGATGCCGTTGACCGCCACCTCGATCTGGCGGGCGCCGTTGCGCACGGCCTCGAGCGAGTTCGCGACGGCCAGACCGAGGTCGTTGTGGCAGTGGACACTGACGACCACGCCCTTCTCCCCGATCGCCGGGATCCGCCGGTGCAGGTCGGCGATCCAGCCCCCGAAGTCGTGCGGCAGGGCGTAGCCGACGGTGTCCGGGATGTTGACCGTCGTCGCCCCCGCCTCCACGGCGGCCGCGACGATGTCGACGAGGAACTCGAAGTCGGTCCTGGTGGCGTCCTGCGGGGAGAACTCGACGTCGTCGGTGAACGACCGGGCGAACTCGACGGAACGGATCGTCTGCTGGAGGATCTCGTCCTCGCTGGCCTGCAGCATGTAACGACGGTGGATGTCGGAGGTCGAGAGGAACGTGTGGATGCGGAACTGGCGTGCCGGCGCGAGCGACTTGGCGGCCGCCTCGATGTCGCCCTCCATCGCACGGGCGAGCGCGGCGATGACCGGAGGTTCCCGGTCGTCGGTCTCACCCTCGGACCCGGCGGGTCCGACGGCTGACCGGGGGGCGTTGCCGACCACCTCGGCCACGGCCATGACCGCGTCGAAGTCGCCCGGAGACGCAGCGGAGAACCCCGCCTCGATCACGTCGACCTGGAGCCGGGCGAGCTGTTCGGCGATCTCGACCTTCTCCCGGGCGTCGAGTGAGATGCCCGGGGACTGTTCACCGTCACGGAGGGTCGTGTCGAAGATCGTCACGTCGTCACCGACGCGACGACCGACCTGGTCGACGTCGACTGGTGTGCTCATGGGTGCTGCTCCCTGCCGCGATGCGCGGCATCGATGCCCTGATGGATGATCCCCTGGTGGGCCTCCGCGTCGCCGTCGTGTGGGGCTGGACGGCGCCGCGGCATCAAAGGGCGAGCAGCAGCGCAGGACGGGCCAGCAGCAGGCCCTGGAGCACGCGCAGCGCCTGACGCCCGGCGTCGGCCGGGTCGAGGACAGGGCTGCTCACGGTGCGCATGCCAGTAGTGTTGCCCGCAGCGCGTGTACGCGCAAGTGCGACGGCGGAGCGAGGCGTTGGACGACTCGGACGACCTGCGGATCGTCGACCTCCACGACCACGTCCACATGGTCGCGGTGAGCGACCTGTTCGATCGCGTGTGGGGCCGCGACGCGGCTGCCGGGCGCATCATGTCCCCGGAGGTGCTCACCGCCATCGCACACGCCGGCGGACAGGTGTCGGCCACGTTCGACGGTGACCAGATCGTGGCCGCGACGGCGGCATTCGTCGGGCTCGACGACGGTCTGGTGTTCCTGCACTCGCACATCACGGGTGTGCTCGGCACCCACACGTCGCGTGGCGTCGGACGGGCGCTCAAGTGGCACCAGCGTGACTGGTGCCTCGCTCGAGGCATCTCCCACGTGCGCTGGACGTTCGATCCCCTGGTCCGACGAAACGCATGGTTCAACCTGGGGCTGCTGGGCGCTCGGGTCCTGCGCCACGAACGAGACCTGTACGGACCCGTGCCCGACGCCCGCAACGCCGGCGCACCCACCGACCGCCTGCTGGTGGACTGGGCACTCGACGCACCGCGCGTGCGTGCCGCCGCCGAGGGTCGGGCCGCCGTGCCCGACGTCGACGCGCTGCGCCGCACGGGCGCGATGGTGCTCGTCGACATCGGCGAGTTCGGCCAGCCGCTGGTGGGCAGCCAGGTGCCACCAGACGTCGAACGGGGGGCCCGCTGGCTGGTGCGCATCCCGCCGGACGCCGAACGCCTGCGGGTCGACGAGCCCGCCGTCGCCGACGAGTGGGCTCTGGTCGTGCGCGAGGTGCTCACGGCAGCGTTCCACGCAGGTGCGGACATCCGCGCGTTCACGCCCGACGGCTGGTACCTGCTCGCCGCGGGCGACACGCGCGACCTGACGACGGTCTGACCGTGCCGACCAACGGGCTCGCCCCGGTCAGCATCGAGCACGTCGAACTGGTGCGCGTCCGCCTGCCCCTCGCACGGCCGTTCCGCACGTCGTTCGGGACGCAGACGGAGCGTGACGCGCTGCTCGTGCACGTGACGGCCGCGGAGTCCGACGGATGGGGTGAGTGCGCCGCACCGGCGGCGCCCGTGTACTCCGACGAGTTCGTCGACGGTGCGGCGCTGGTCCTGCGCGACCACCTCGTCCCGGCGGGCCTCGCCGAGCGTCGGGCCACCGCCGGCGGCGTCGCGAGTGCGATCGCCCACCTGCACGGGCACCGGATGGCCCGCACGGCACTGCTCGCCGCGATCACCGACGCCCAGCTGGTCGCGGCAGGGACGTCGCTCGCGGATCACCTTGGCGCGACACGTGACCGCGTGCCCGCCGGCGTGTCGGTCGGCATCCCCGAGGGCGGCGCCGCCCAGCTGGTCGACCACGTCGCCGGGTACCTCGACCAGGGCTACGTGCGCATCAAGGCCAAGGTCGAACCGGGGTTCGACGTGGGGGCGATGCAGAGTCTGCGGGACGCGTTCGGGTCCGGGCTGGCCCTGCAGGTCGACGCGAACGGGGCGTACGACCCGGACGACCGGATTCACCGTGCCGCCCTCGACGGGCTCGACGAACTCGGCCTGACGATGATCGAACAGCCCTACGGCGCGGATCGGATCCGTGACCACGCGCGCCTGGCGGCCGGGCTCGACACGCCGCTGTGCCTGGACGAGTCCATCGTCGACGCGGTCCGGGCCCGCGACGCGATCGAGGCAGGTGCGTGCAGGATCGTCAACGTCAAGGTGGGACGGGTCGGCGGTCTGGCCGAGGCGGTCGCGGTGCGCGACGTGTGTGCGTCGCTCGGCGTGCCCGTGTGGTGCGGCGGCATGCTGGAGACCGGTGTGGGTCGCGCCGTCAACGTGGCCCTGGCCGCACTCGACAACTTCGACCTGCCCGGCGACGTGTCGGCGTCCGACCGCTACTTCGCCCGGGACCTCACCGAACCGTTCGTGCTCGTCGACGGCCACGTCGCCGTGCCCCGGCAACCGGGGATCGGCCGACGACCCCTCGACGACATGCTCGACGGTGCCCGCCGAGACACGGTGGTGTCGACGTGAACCTGCCGGTGTCGCCACCCGTCGATCCGATGCTCGCGCGGCTCGCCCGATCACTGCCCACCGGGGACCTGCTCTACGAGCCGAAGTGGGACGGCTTCCGGTGCCTGGTGTTCCGCGACGGCGACGAGGTGCTCCTGCAGAGCCGCAACGGCCGGGACCTCGGGCGCTACTTCCCCGAACTCGTCGACCCGGACGGTCCCGACCCGCTGCGCAGCCAGCTGCCCCCGCGGGTCGTGCTCGACGGGGAGCTCGTCGTACCGGTCGACGGCAGGCTGGACTTCGACGCGCTCGCCAACCGTGTCCACCCGGCACGCTCCCGGATCGAGCGGCTCGCCGTCGACACGCCGGCTCGGTACGTGTCGTTCGACCTGCTCGCGCTGGGCGAGGACGACCTGACGACGGTTGCGTTCTCGGAGCGTCGCCGGCGGCTCGAGGAGTTGCTCGGCGGGGTCCACGCTCCGTTGCACGTGACCCCCGCGACCACGGACGCGGACCTGGCCGCCGACTGGTTCGAACGGTTCGAGGGCGCCGGCTTCGACGGTGTGATCGCCAAGCCGCTCGCCGACGGGTACGCACCCGGCCGTCGGACACTGTTCAAGGTCAAGCACGAACGAACGGCGGACGTCGTCGTCGCCGGGTTCCGCTGGCACCGCGACGGCCACGGGGTCGGTTCGCTCCTGCTCGGCCTGTTCGACGGCGACGTGCTGGTGCCCGTCGGTGTCGCGTCGTCGTTCTCCCGGGAGCGCCGCGCCGAGCTCGTGGACGAGCTCGCGCCGATGCGCCTCGACGACGCCTCCCTCCACCCGTGGAACACCGAGGCCGCGCCGCGCGGGGTCAACCGATGGACGGGAGGTCGCGACACCTCGTGGGAACCCCTGGACTGCCGCCGAGTCGCCGAGGTCGCCTACGAACAGCTGACCGGCAACCGGTTCCGACACAGTGCGAGGTGGCGGCGCTGGCGCGACGACCGGGATCCGGCCTCGTGTCGCTTCGACCAGCTGGAGGTCCCGGTGCCGGCCGAGATCGACCAGGTCCTCGCAGAGGCGTGAGCCCGGCCGCCGGTACCGTGACGCGACTGCCGTCGCCGGGACCACGATGCTGATCGCCGCCATTCCCCCACCACCCTTCCAGGGCTTCGACATCGGGCCCCTGACCGTCCACATGTACGGACTGGTCATCGCCGTCGGGGCGTACCTCGCCCTGCAGTTGACGGTGCGGCGGTTCGAACGCTTCACCGGTGACCCCGGGACGGCGGAGAAGGCCGTGCTGCTCGCCCTGCTCTTCGGATTCCTGGGGGGCCGCATCGGCTACGTGATCCCCCGGTTCCTGTGGGGTCCCAATCCGTTCATCGACCGACCGGGCGACATCCTCGCCATCTGGCAGGGCGGCCTGGCCTTCTTCGGCGGGCTTGTCGGGGGTGCGGCCGCCGTCGTCGTCTACACCCGCATGAAGGGCGCCGACCTGCCGGCGATGGCCGACGCCATCGCGCCGGCGCTTCCGTTGGCCCAGGCCATCGGACGGTGGGGGAACTGGTTCAACCAGGAACTGTTCGGCCGTCCGACGGACGTGCCCTGGGCACTGCGGGTGGATCCGATCCCCGCGTCGACCGCCGAACGCTTCCCGGGAGCGACCACGTTCCACCCGACGTTCCTGTACGAGTCGCTGTGGAACGCCGGACTGGTCGTCGCCCTGCTCGCCATCGACCGGGCCGGGCTGCTGCGACGTCGCGGGTCCCTGATCTTCGTGTACCTCATCGGCTACGGGGTCGGCCGCGGCTGGATCGAGGCACTTCGCGTCGACACCGTCGAGCGCTACCTGGGACTGTCGCGCAACAACTGGATCGCGATCGCGGTCGTGCTGATCGGCGCTGCCGGCCTGTGGTGGTGGGAGCGCATCGCCCCCACCACGGAGGCGGGACCGGACGCCGACGACCATGACGGCGCCGACCCGCGCGACGACGAGGACCTTGCCATCGACACTCCCGACACCGGCGACACGCCGGACCCGGAGTCCCGCAGCACGGCCGACGACAACCTGACGAGCGCCACCGAGGCCGAGCAGGCCGTCGACGGCGACGATCAGTCCGACGGTGGGGCGCGGCGAGGCTCGGACGGCAGCTTCGGGTAGTGCGGGGGCATCGGCAGTTCGCCGAGCCCGGCAGACCGGTCACGTGACACGCGTTCGAGCAGACGATCCAGCGGGTGTGCCTGCTCGTCGAGCGTCGCCATGGGGTCCCCGCGACGGGCCAGCAGGTCGGGTGTGGTGGTGACGGTCGCGTCGTCCGGTTCCACGTCGTCGAGTTCGTCCCACGTCACGGGAAGCGACACCGTGGCGCCGGGCGTGGCCCGGACGGCGTAGGCGCATGCCATGCTGCGGTCCCACAGGTTCTGGTTGTAGTCGATGAAGACCCGTGGCCCCCGTTGCCGTCGCCACCACGCCGAGGTCGCCTCGTCGGTGCGACGTTCCACCTCGCGGGCGAGCGCACCGGCGGCCGCCCTGACCTCCAGATACGGGCGCGGTTCGATCCTGGCGATCACGTGCAGGCCGCTGGCGCCGGACGTCTTCACGAACCCGTCGATGCCGTCCTCTGCCAGCACCTCGCGGCACACGGCCGCCACACGACGCACCGCGGCGAACGGGACGTCGGGCATCGGGTCGAGGTCGATCCGAAGTTCGTCGGGTTCCTGCCCGTTCCATCCCGCCTCGGTCCCCGACGCCCGCGTCGACCGGGCCACGCGCAACGACCACGGGTGCACCGTGATGGCCCCGAGGTTCGCGGCCCACACGACGTCGGCGACGGACGTCGGGCAGAGTTCGATCGCCGTGTTCCCGGACCCGAACGTGACCTCGGCGACTCCGAGCCACGACGGTCGCGTGTCGGGCAGTCGCTTCTGCACGAACGACGGACCGCCCACCCCGCGCGGATGACGTTCGAGGTTGCACGGTCGGTCACGGCAGTGGGGCATGAGTACGTCGGCCACCTCGACGTAGAAGTCGACGAGGTCACGCTTGGTCAGACCGACCTCGGGGAACAGCACACGGTCGGGCGACGAGATGGCGACCTCGACGCCGTCCACGGTCACGGTCGTGGCCGTCACGGGTGCCGTCGACGCGTGCGCGCCGCTCCCCTGCAGCGACCGCGTGCGGGCACGGCGTGGTCACGCATACAGCAGGATGCGTGACGGTTCCTCACACAGGGTCGCGACGTAGGTGACGAACCGCCCGGCCTCGCCGCCGTCGCACACGCGGTGGTCGAACGCGAGTCGCAGGGTCGCGACGCGCCGGACGGCGAGCTCACCGTCTACGACCCAGGGCCGTTCCCGGATCGCCCCCACCCCGAGGATCCCGGCCTCGGGATGGTTGAGGATCGGATCCCCGTCATCGTTGCCGAACGCCCCGTAGTTGTTGACCGTGAACGTCCCTCCGGTCACGTCGGCGGGTTCGATGGACCCGTCGCGCGCCTGGTCGGCGAGCCTCGCACCGCGCGCCGCGAGTTCCACGAGCGACAGGTCCTGCGCGCGCTTGATGTTCGGGACGACCAGCCCACGGTCGGTGTCGACGGCGACCCCGAGGTTGATGTCCTCGAGCAGGTGCACCTCCCCTGCGGCCCCCGCGTCCGGGTCACGTCCGACGAGCCTCGCGTTGAGGGTGGGGAAGCGCCGCAGGGCGACCACCGTCGCACGCATGATCACGGCGAACGGGGTGATCCTCACGTCGAGCCCGTCCCCCCGCGCCTGCCGGGTCAGGTCTGCACGAAGGTCCCAGAGCCGGGTCAGGTCCACCTCCCGGGTGCACGAGGCCGCCGGGATCTCCCGACGGGACACCTCCATCTTGTCCATGATGCGCCGCCGCACGCCCCGCACGACCTCCACCTCGCCGGGGCGCCGTCCCCGGAAGCCGTAGGCGCCTGCCGCCGCGTACGCAGCGCCGTACGCCGTCACGTCCTCTCGCGTGACGATGCCGCCCGGACCACTGCCGGTGACCGACGCGAGGTCGATGCCCAGTTCGCGGGCCAGACGCCGGACGGGTGGCTTGGCACGTGGCCGAGCACCGTTGTCGGTGGTGTCACCGTCGGAGGCGTCCTGCCCGTCCGGATGGATGCCGTAGCCGACAAGGGGACGCGACCCGTCGTCCACCGTTCCCGGCGAGTCCTGCTGCCCGTTGCCCGTCGCGCGGTCGGGCGACGGGGCGGGCGCACTCGACGGCGCGCCGGACTCGGTCAGGACGCGCACGAGCACGCTGCCCACCGCGAGGGTGTCGCCGACCTCGCCCATCCGGGCCTCGATCCTGCCCGCGAAGGGACACGGGACGGCGACGACCGCCTTGGCGGTCTCGATCTCCACGATCGGCTCGTTGAGTTCGACGCGGTCCCCGACCTCGACGTGCCAGGCGACGATCTCCCCCTCCTCGAGTCCCTCGCCGAGGTCGGGCAGGCAGAACTCTCGGGGGCGCCCCTCGACGTCCGTGTCTGGTGGCGTGTCGGTCACACGACGGCCTTTCGCGTACGGGTGGTGCGTCAGAACGACAGCGAGCGCTCCACGGCGTCCAGGATCCGGTCGACCCCGGGCAGCCAGTGGGACTCGAGCCGTGCGGGTGGGTAGGGGGTGTCGAAGCCGCTGACCCGCAGGACGGGCGCCTCCAGGTCGTGGAACGCCTGCTCCTGGATCCGGGCGGCGATCTCCGCCCCGGGCCCGAGGGTCTCGGGTGCCTCGTGCACGACCACGACCCGCCCGGTGCGGCGAGCCGTGGTCACCAGCGCAGCGGTGTCGAGCGGCGACAGCGAGCGCAGGTCGACGACCTCCAGGTCCCACTCGCGTTCGAGCGCCTGCTCCGCGGCGTCGAGGGCGGTCCTGACCATGGGCCCGTACGCGACGAGCGAGGCGGTCGTGCCGCGGCGGCGCACGACTGCCCGATGGCTCGGCTCGGTGCGCACCGGCAGTGGCGTGTCCGATCTCGTCCAGTAGCGGCGCTTGGGTTCGAGGAAGATCACCGGGTCGTCGAGTTCGATGGCCTCACGCATCATCGAGTAGGCGTCGTCGGGAGTCGACGGGGTCATCACCTTCAGGCCCGCCGTGTGCATCCAGTACGTCTCGGGGGACTCCGAGTGGTGTTCGACGGCGCCGATGCCTCCCCCGTACGGGATGCGGACCGTGACCGGCAGGCGCAGGGTTCCCCTCGACCGGTTCCGCAGCTTCGCGAGGTGGCTCACGATCTGCTCGAACGCCGGGTACGAGAACGCGTCGAACTGCATCTCCGGGACCGGTCGCCATCCTGCCATCGCCAGACCGATGGAGACCCCGATGATCCCCGACTCGGCCAGCGGGGTGTCGAAGCAGCGCTGCGCCCCGAACTTGTCCTGCAGGCCCTCGGTGACGCGGAACACCCCACCGAGGCGCCCGACGTCCTCCCCGAGCACCAGCACGCGCGGGTCGTGCTCCATCGCGTCCACGAGCGCGTGGTTGATGGCCTGGGCGAGCGTGACCGGCATGTCAGGCTCCGTCGAGTTCGCGTCGGAGACGTTCGACCTGCCCGTCGAAGTGTCCGGTCGCGTCGACGTACACGTGGTCGAACAGTTCCATCGGGTCGCCGTGATCGGCGTCGTAGACCGCGTCTCGGATGGCACGGGCCTGCTGTGCCGCCTCGTGGTCGACGTCGGCCTGCACGTCGTCGTCGAGCAGCCCCCGCCCCCGCAGGAACACCGCCATTCGTGCGATCGGGTCACGCGCCTCGGCACCCGCGACCTCGTCGTCACTGCGGTAGCGCCTCGCGTCGTCGGAGGTGGTGTGGGCCTCGCGCCGGTACGTCACGGCCTCGACGAGCGTCGGACCGCCACCGGAACGGGCCCGTTCGACGGCCCTGCGGGTCACCAGGTGGGTGGCCAGCACGTCGTTGCCGTCGCACCGCACCCCGGGGATCCCGTAGCCAACCGCCTTGTGGGCGAGCGACGGAGCGGCGGTCTGCCGTTCGAACGGCACCGAGATCGCGTACTGGTTGTTCTGGACGAGGAACACCACCGGCGCGTCGAACACGCCGGCGAACGTCAACGCCTCGTGGGTGTCGCCCTCCGACGTCGCGCCGTCACCGCAGTAGGCGACGGTCACCGTCGACTGTCCGTCGAGTCCGGTCCCCATCGCGTACCCCACGGCGTGGAGCACCTGGGTGCCGATCGGGATCGCCATGAGTCCGAAGCGCTGTTCCACCGGGTCGTGGTCGCTGAGCCAGGTGCCGCGGAACATGTGCATCAGCCCGACGAGGTCGACACCGCGCACCGTGGCGGCGCCCAGTTCGCGATATGACGGGAAGATCCAGTCGTCCGGCGCGAGCGCGGAGGCCGACCCGACCTGGGCCGCCTCCTGTCCGAGACACGACGGGTAGACGGCCAGCTGGCCCTGGCGCTGCAGGTTGATGGCCTCCTGGTCGACGGCGCGCGTGACGACCATCCATCGGTACAGGTCACGCAGCAGGTCGTCGGACAGGTCGAGCGGCAGGTCGGGGTGCGCCCGGAGGTTTCCCTCGGGATCGAGCAGTTGCACCGGCTCGGCGCCGGGCAACAGTTCGGCCGGGTCGGTGCGACGATCTGCCATCGCGCGCTCCCTCGTGCTCCGCGACCGGTCCCGGCCCGACACCGGCGCCCTCACCGGTCGCCATCACACCCAGCGGGGACCGATCTCCCGGTCGTGCTTCCACCGTCACACTCTACGCCGCAGCGGCTCGCGGGGGGCGGAAGTGTGCGTGCGAACCGGTCGCGTCACTGGGGACGAGTGACCCTGCCAGGCCGGTCAGCGGCGGCGTACGGTGGATCTCCGGGCGTCACGGGCGCAGGGTCCCCGGCGCTGCGAGGCGTGCGACCGCCCGGGCAGGGCGTTGCCGGACCACGTCGTCTGCGCCCCACGCGAGGAGGGTGGCATGAGCGTCGTCGTCGGCTTCGTCCGGACACGGGAGGGACGCGCGGCCCTGCGCCGAGCCGTGGAGGAGGCCCGGCTGCGCGACACCGAACTGCTCGTCGTCCACTCGATGCGCGGCGGCGAACGCGACGAGGTCGAACACGTCGTCACCTACCGCGAGGAGTTCGAACACCTCGAACAGCAGTTGTCCGAGGAGGGCATCCGCTTCCGTCTGGTCGACTACGTGCGCGGCAACAGTCCCGCAGAGGACCTGATGCAGGTCGCCTCGGAGGAGGATGCGACGCTGCTCGTCATCGGCATGCGCCGGCGCAGCGCCTTCGGCACGCTGGTGCTCGGCTCGAACGCCCACGACATCCTGCTCGAGGCGCCGTGTCCCGTGCTGGCGGTACGACCAGACGACGAGTGACGGGTCACAGCGTCGGGTTGTTCGCTCCGGCTCCCACGGCGTGGACCCCGCCGTCGACGTGGATGATCTCCCCGGTCACGGCCGGCATCCAGTCCGACATCAGCGCACACACGGCACGTGCGACCGGAGCCGGGTCGGTCGCGTCCCAACCCAGGGGGGCACGTGCCTCCCAGATGGGCTCGAAACCCTCGAACCCGGAGATGGAGCGGGCCGCCATCGTGTTGAGGGGGCCGGCCGCCACCAGGTTGACCCGGACGCCCTTCGGCCCGAGGTCCCGTGCGAGGTAGCGGTTCACCGACTCCAGCCCCGCCTTCGCGACACCCATCCAGTCGTAGACCGGCCAGGCGACCTGCGCGTCGAAGTCCAGGCCGACGATGGAGGACGACCCCGCGGCCTCCAGCAGGTCGGCGAATCCCCGCCCGAGAGCCGCGTACGAGTACGTGGACACGTGCAGGGCCTTCGACACGTCGTCCCACGGAGCGTCGAGGAAGCCGCCGCCCAGGCACGACTCTGGTGCGAACGCGACCGCGTGCAGGATGCCGTCGAGTCGCCCCCACCGTTCCCCGAGGTCTGCCGCCACGGCAGCGATGTGCTCCGGGTTCGTGACGTCGAGCTCGACGACGTCGGGCACCGGTGAGAGCCGCGCCGCCGACCGTTCGGTCAGGCGCCTGGCCCTCCCGAAGCCGGACAGCACCAGCTCCGCCCCCTGCTCCTGGGCGATCCGGGCGACGTGGAACGCGATCGACCGGGGATCGAGCACTCCCGTGATGAGCAGGCGTTTGCCCTCGAGCAGCATCGGTGACTCCTGGGTCAGTGTGCGGGCACTGGCGGCAACGTGCCGACGACCACCGCCATCGCGATGCCGGCATCGTGCGACAGTGAACAGCGAAGTTCGCTCGGTTGCCCGCGGACCCACAGCAGTGGGGCACCGTCGTCCGCGGTTCGTACCTCGACGTCGTGGAAGGGCAACCTCAGGTCGCCCAGTGCCTTGCGGGTCGCCTCCTTGGCAGCGAACCTCGCGGCCAGTCGCTCGCGTTCGACGAGCGAGCCCGCAACCACTCCGCCACGTCGGGCGTCGGCGATCTCCCGGTCGGTGAAGATCCTGCGCAGCAGCCCGACGCGCCGCTCGAGGGCCTGTGACAGCCGTTCGATGTCGACGACGTCGCATCCAGTGGTCAGTCCGCCGCTCACCGGTCGTCCTGCACGTCACCGCCGTGGAAGGGCGAGTAGTCGTCGGCAAGGTCCATGCCGCCGAGGTCGGCGAGCACCTGCTGGAGTTCGTCGTTGAAGGTGCGCCGAGACCGGGGGCTGTGGTCCGGCGGGTCCATGGGTGGGGCGAACCGGACCACCACGGGCCCACCGAGCACGCGCGGGCGCCGGCCGATGGGCCACACCTCGCGGATCCCCGACACGCACGCAGGAACCACGGGGACCTGGCGTTCGGCCGCCAACCGAGCAACCCCGCTGCGCAGGCGGTGCACCCGACCGTCGCGACTGCGTGAGCCCTCCGGGTAGACCGCGATGCACGCACCCTCCTCGAGCAGGCGGCGCAGCACGTCGAGCGCCGCCGCGTCTGCCTCGCCGCGACGGAGCGGGACCATCCCGAGACGCGGGAGCAGCGGGCCGAAGATCGGCCAGTTCGTGAGCTTCAGGTCCCCGAGGAAGTGGACCGGGCGACGGATCGCCGCACCGAGCGCGATGGAGTCCGCGTGGGACTGGTGCGTGGACGCCACGAGCACCGGGCCCGACTCCGGGACGTGTTCGACGCCCTCGACGCGCAGGCGCAGCCATCCGCGCAACGTGGGACGCAACAGGAGTCGCACGATGGAACGGGTTCCCGGAACCACCGTCGAGATCGGCACCGCGGCCGTTCGTGACGAGGTCACGTGCGCACTGACGTCCACGTCGACCTCACGCGGGGACGAACACGAGCGCCGCGTTCTGGCCCCCGAATCCCATCGAGGTGGACAGCACGGCGTCGATCGCGACCTCCCGCGGAGCCCCGGACACGACGTCCAGGTCGATCTGGGGATCGAGCGTCGTCAGGTTGGCCGTGGGCGGCACGATCCCCTCGCGCAGTGCGCGCACCGCGAACGCCGCCTCGACCGCACCCGCGGCTCCGAGCAGGTGCCCGGTGACTCCCTTGGTGGAGGTGACGGCGATCGAGTCCGTGTGCGCGCCGAACACGGCCCGCATCGCGTGCGCCTCGGCGGAGTCGTTCAGCGGCGTCGAGGTCCCGTGCGCGTTGAGGTGACCGATGCGCTCTGGATCGATGCCGGCGTCGTCGAGTGCACGCCGGATCGCGAGCACCGCGCCACCCCCGTCGTCAGGGGGCGCCGTCGCGTGGAACGCATCGGCCGAGGCACCCGCACCGGCGAGCACGGCCAGTGGTTCGACGCCTCGCGCCTCCGCATGTGCGCGGGTCTCGAGCACCGCGACGCCGGCTCCCTCCCCGATGACGAACCCGTCGCGGTCGACGTCGAACGGCCGCGACGCGGTGGACGGGTCGGGGTTGCGCGACAGGGCACCCATCTGCGCGAACGCCGCGACGGACAGCCCGGTGATCCCGGCCTCCACACCGCCGGCGAGCATCACGTCAGCCGTGCCGACGCGGAGCATGTCGCGGGCGACGTGCATGGCGGACGCACCGGCTGCGCATGCGGTGTTGATGGTCATGTTCGGTCCGCGCGCGCCCGTCCGGATCGCGACGGTGCCCGCGCCGGTGTTCGAGAGCATCTTGGGCACGAACATCGGGCTGACCCGACCCGGGCCCTTGTCGAGGTACCGCGGGTACTCCTCCTGCCAGGTCTCCGCGCCTCCGATGCCCGACCCGAGCACGACTCCGACCCGATCCGGGTCGACCGCATGGATGGCGAAGTCGCCCTCTGCGGACAGGCCCGCGCTGATCACCGCCTCCCGCGCGGCGATCAGCGCCAGGTGGGTGAACCGGTCGAGTCTGCGTGACGCTCCCCGACCGAGTTCCTCGTCCGGGTCGAAGGCCGGGACCCGACAGGAGATCGAGACGGGCGTGCCCGCCTCGACCAGGAAGTCGTCGGCGCGAGCGGCCGTCACGCCGGACAGGACTCCCTGCCACGCCGCGTCGTACCCCCGCCCGGCCGGCGAGAACACGCCGAAGGCGGTCACCACGACATCACGGCCATCACTCACGTCTGATCCTCACCCGTCCGGTGCGTACACCTCGTCCGAGTCCCGGCGCCGCGCACCGGGACTTCGTCGTCACTGCGGTCACTGCTTCGCGGCGACCTTGTCGATGGCGTCCTGCACGGTGCGGACGTCCTCGAGTTCCTCGTCCTCGAGCTTCACCCCGGTGCGCTCCTCGAGCACCAGCGTGAGTTCGACGACGTCGAGCGAGTCGAGCCCCAGCGCCTCGAAGGTCGCGTCGGCACGAATGTCGTCTGCGGGGACGCCGAAGTCGTCGGTCAGGACCTCGGTGAAGATCTGGAGCAGTTCCTGGCTCACGGTCATCTCCTGTCGGTTCTCCGCGGCGTCGCCACGGGCGTGCTGCATCCTGCGTGCGCCGCCTTCGCGGTCTCGCGTGGTTGCATGGGTGTCAGATCCCTGCGCCGCCGTCGACGGGCACGACGGCTCCGGTGATCGCCCCGGCCTCGTCGGAGGCCAGGAATCGGATGGTCGCGGCCACCTCGGACGCCTCCACGGCGCGCCCCAGGGGAGCCATGTCCAGAAGGTTACGCCGTACGTCGTCCCCGAGCCCATCGGTCATCGGTGTCGCGACGAAACCCGGGGCCACCACGTTGGCGGTGATGCCCTTGCGGGCGACCTCGCGAGCCAGCGACTTGGTGAAGCCGATGAGCCCCGCCTTCGACGCGGCGTAGGCCGTCTGGCCGGCGTTGCCGCGCAGGGCGACGACCGACGCGACCGAGACGATGCGTCCGTGGCGAGCGCGGAGCATCGGCCGCAGCGCCGCACGGGAGAGGAGGTAGGCGCCGCGCAGGTTGACGGCGATGGTGGCGTCGAACCGGTCTGCGTCGAGCCGCAGCAGCAGGTCGTCGTTGGTCACCCCGGCGTTGTTGACGACGACCCCGAGCGTGCCCAGTTCCGTGGCCACCCCGACCGCAGCCTGCACGCTCGCCTCGTCGGTGACGTCGACGTGCAGTGCGGTCGCCGACGCGCCGATCGACGCGACCACGGCGTCGGCCGCCTCGGCGTTTCCGCCGTAGCCGACCACCACGTGCAGGCCAGCCTCGGCCAGGGCGACGCACGTCGCGGCACCGATCCCGCCGCTGCCTCCGGTGACGATCGCGACCCGAGTCATGCGCCACCTCCGGACCCGGTCCAGGTCAGCAGGCACGCGCCCCAGGTCAGGCCCGCGCCGAACGCGGCCAGCAGGACCGTGTCCCCCGGCGACAGGCGACCGGCGGCCCGCGCGTCGGCGAGCGCGAGCGGCACCGAGGCCGCCGAGGTGTTGCCGTGACGGTCGACGCTGATGTGCACCTGGTCGTCGGTCACGCCCAGTCGCTGGGCGACCGCGTCGAGGATCCGCACGTTGGCCTGGTGTCCGACGAACAGGTCGACGTCCTCGACAGTACGACCCGCCTCCTCGAGCACGTTGCGCGACGCCTCCACCATGCGGGCGACCGCGTTGCGGTAGACGTCACCCCCGCGCATCGTCAGGAAGTGGCTGCGGTCCGCGACGATGTCGGCACCGATCGGGCGACGTGACCCACCCGACGCGGCCCAGAGCATCGACGGGTCGGACCCGTCGACACCCAGGTCGAACGGTCCGAGCACCGCGGAGTCGTCACGCACGAGCACGACCGCGCCGGCGCCGTCGCCGAACAGCACCCGGGTCGAGCGCTCGTCGGGGTCCGTGATCCGTGTGAGCGTCTCCGCGCCGATGACCAGCACCGCCCCGTCACCCGTGGCGGCCAGTGCGCCGCCGACACGCAGGGCGTAGACGAACCCACTGCAGGCCGCGTTCACGTCGAACGCGGCGACCTGGGTCCCGAGGTTCGCCGCGACGATCGGGGCCGTGGCCGGGATCACGTGGTCCGGCGTGGTGGTCGCGACGATGATCGCGGTCACGTCCTCCACCCCGATCCCGGCGTCCTCCAGCGCCGCCCTGCCTGCCGCGGTGGCAAGGTCGGACGTCGCCTCCTCGGGCTCGGCGTAGTGCCGTTGCCGGATCCCGGTGCGGGTGCGGATCCACTCGTCCGAGGTGTCCATGACCTCCGCGAGGTCGTCGTTCGTGAACACCCGCGCAGGCAGGTGCCCGGCGAGTCCGATGATCGCGACCGGGAGCGTCACTGCGCCTCCTCTGTCGAGTCCGACGACACCGCGCCGGCGAGCGCGTGCGCGACCGTATCGAGATCGTCGGGAGTCTGGACCGTGTGGACCGTGACGTCGGGCAGGGCACGTCGGGCGAGGCCCGCCAGCACGCCACCGGGACCGACCTCCACCAGGTCGGTGACGCCACGCGCGCGGAGCGTGGCCTGCACGTCTCGCCAGCGGACGGGCGACAGGATCCCGTCGACGAGCGCGGCGACCACTCCCTCAGCCGTCTCGACCGCAGCGCCCGTCGACCCACACACGATCGGCACGGCAGGATCACGGGTCTCGGCCGCGGCGAGCGCCCGGGCCACGGGCTCGACCGCGGATGCCATCGCCGCCGAGTGGAACGCCCCCTCGACGTCCAGCGGGATCGCGCGCCCTCCGACCTCCCGAGCGAGTTCGCGCACGCGGTCCACGGCGTCGGGAGGTCCGGCGACGACGACCTGACCCGGAGCGTTGTCATTGGCGACGACCAGCCCGTCGATCCGTGCGACCAGGGCCTCCACCGCGTCGGGTTCGAGCTTCACCAGTGCGGCCATCGTGCCGGGATGCTCGGCGCAGGCCCGGCCCATCGCGGTGCCGCGCGCCGAGACCACCGCGGCGCCGTCCACGACGTCGAGGCATCCCGCTGCGGTCGCCGCCGTGTACTCGCCCAGGCTGTGGCCGGCCACGACGTCGAGTTGCACACCCGTGGCCTCCAGCGCACGCCATGCGACCATCGACACCGCGAAGATCGCCGGCTGGGCGTCGGCGGTGCGTCCACCAGCGGACTCGTCCCGAGTCAGCGCGAGCACGTCACGACCGACCCCGCGTTCGACCTCCTCGAGGACCTCGAGGGCGGGGTGCCCGGCCCACGCATCGAGCGCTCCGGCTCGATGTGATCCCTGACCGGGGAACACTGCGGCGATGCGCACGTCAGCCTCCGGAGCACGAACGACGAGACACGGGTGCTTGCCTGCACGCCGCGATCGGGGACGCGGGCGACGGAGGTCGACCCGCGAGCGGCCTGGAGTCTAGTGGTTGGACGGGCCCCTCCCGGGCCAGGCGGGACCGTCGGGGCACACCGTCAGTTGAGCGAGATCGCTCGGCCCTCGAGCGCCCCGATGCGTTCCACGATGCCCTCGAGCAGTCGGGGAGGAACCCGTTCGTCGAGCGTGACGGCCATGATGGCCTCGTTGCCGACACCGGAGCGTCCCACCTGCGCCGAGGCGATGTTGACGCCGGCCTCCCCGAACACGGTGCCGATGGTGCCGATCACCCCCGGGCGATCCTCGTAGCGGAAGAACGCCATGTGGTCGGCCGGTTCCACGTCGATGGGCATGTTCCACACCTCGATCAGGCGTTCACGGTTGCCCGGCTGCAGGAGCGTGCCCGCGATGCGCAGACGCCGACCGTCGCGTGCCTCACCTTCGACACGCAGCACCGACACGTAGTCGTCGCGGTGCGGGTCCGACACGACCCGGATGCGCAGTCCACGCTCCTCGGCGAACAGCGGCGCGTTGACGTACGTGACCGGTTCGCTCGAGACGGGCGTGAGCAGTCCCCGCAGCACCGACAGCCCGATGATCCGGCCGTCCTCCGAGGCGATGTCCCCGACGCACTCCACGCTCACGTCGCCCGACAGTCCCTCCTCGGCGAGCACCGTGAGGAGGCTGCCGAGCTTCTCCGCCAACGGCAGGTACGGGCGCACGGCGTCGGAGATCTCGCCGCTGTCGACGTTGACCGCCGACGGCACGAACTCCCCGCGCAGCGCGAGGTCCACGTACTCAGCGACCTGCACCCCTGCCTTGTCCTGCGCCTCGACCGTCGAGGCGCCCAGGTGGGGCGTCACGATGACGTTTGGCAGTCCGAACAGGGGGCTCGACGTGACCGGCTCGCTCGCGAACACGTCCACGGCCGCACCAGCGATCACGCCGTCTCGCACGGCGTCGGCGAGCGCCGACTCGTCGACGAGTCCACCCCTCGCGACGTTCAGCAGGCGCGCCGTCGGCTTCATCAGGCGCAGACGCTGCGCGTCGATGATGTTCTCGGTGTCGGGCGTCCGGGGCAGGTGCACCGTCAGGAAGTCGGCACGTTCGAGCACCTCGTCGACGGTGGCCACAAGTTCGACTCCGATGCGTGCCGCACGTTCCGGTGCGACGAACGGGTCGTAGGCGACCAGCCGCATGCCGAAGGCGTGGCACCGCTGGGCCACCAGCGTCCCGATGCGCCCGAGCCCGAGCACCCCGAGGACCTTGTCCTGCAGTTCGGTGCCGTTCCACTCCTTGCGTTCCCACCGACCCTCGACGAGCGCCGCGTGGGCCTGGGGGATGTTGCGTGCGAGGGCCAGCAGCAGCGCGACGGTGTGCTCGGCCGCGGAGACGATGTTGGACTGGGGTGCGTTGCACACCATGACCCCGTGCCGCGTCGCCGCGTCGACGTCCACGTTGTCGAGGCCCACCCCTGCCCGAGCCACCACACGCAGTTCGGTCGCCGCTGCGAGCACGTCCGCGTCGATGGTCGTCTGGGACCGCACGACGATGGCGTGGTACGGGGCCACGATCGAGACCAGCTCGTCCTTCGACAGGCCGGTGCGCACGTCCACGTCGTGGGAGGCACGCAGCAGGTCGACACCTGCCTGGGCGAGTTCGTCGGCGACGAGGATCTTCACGGTGATGCCTTCGGGGTGTCACGCACGGAACTGCACGGACGACCTGGGTCGGACGTCGGGTGCCGACGCGCGACCTCGGGTCGACGCGACGGTGAGGGCCCGATGGTACGCCGCTCGGGTCCGGGCCCCGAACGAGGCCGGTGGAACCGGGAGAACGGGGTCAGTGTCCAGGCAGGAGGCGTGCGCCCTCGGGCAGCGCGTTGACGAGTGTGGGGGTCGCCTGCTCGACGTAGCGGAGCATGATGGCCTCGACGTCGTCGTCGAACCCCTGGTCGCGGATGGCGGCCGACATGTGGGTCGCCCAGCGACCCGCGACCTCCGGGGTGATGACGAACGGCGCATGGCGCATGCGCAACCGGGGGTGGCCTCGATCCCGGGAGTACACGTCGCCACCCCCGAAGTACTGGGCGAGGAACCGTGCCAACCGCTGCTTGCCCGGCTCCAGGTCCTCGGGGTACTGCGGGCGAAGCAGTTCGTCGTGCTCGACACGCGCGTAGAACGACTCGACGATCGCGACGAACGCGTCGAGTCCGCCGAGGCGCGCATGGACGTCGTGGGGGTGCAGTTCGTTCACACGGGACGCTCGTGATAGGCGACATCGAGGTAGCGGCCGAACTTGAACCCGACCTCCGTCAGGGTCCCGCGGTGCACGAAACCCCATCGTTCGTGGAACGCGACGGACGCATCGTTCGGCAGCGCGATGACGGAGTAGGCCCGATGGAACGCCTCGTCGGCCTCGAGGCGTCCCAGCAGTTCACCGTACAGCGCACTGCCCAGCCCGTGGCGCTGGGCGTCGGGCGCCACGTAGATGGACAGTTCGACCGATCGGTCGTACGCGGGTTTCGGGCGGAAGCGCTGGGTCTCGACGTACCCCGCCACGGTCCCGTCGAGTTCGGCCACCAGCAGGTGGTACGGGCCCGCCACCACGTCACGTTCGAACCGTTCGTTCCACTCACGGGGCGTGCGCACCTCGGTGTTGAAGGTGATGGCCGTGCGCAGCACGTAGTGGGTGTAGATCGCCGCGATCGCGGGCAGGTCGCCGACGTGGGCGTCTCGGACGGAGGGGCGCATGCGACGCACGCTATCGGTCGCCGCCCTGCCCCGAGTCCCGCCCGGACGGCGTGTCACCAAGCGCATCCCACAGGTCTTCGTCGAGGGTGGCGAAACCCTCCACCCCCGCGAGGTCGATGAGCGCGGCGGCGGCCTCCATTCGCCCGGACAGGTTCTGCAGGGTCTCGTCGATCGCGTCGGCAAGGTCGACGGCCACCCCGGGGCCGACAGCCACCACGGCGTGAGGAACCCACGGACCCCACGCGACGACGACCGGATCACCGTCCGGGTCAGGTCCCCACGCGGTGGAGAGCACCACGCCGTCGCGGCCCTGCTCCACCGGCACCAGCCACAGGGCGTCACCCGCAGGCTCACCGGACCCCACCTCCACGAGCCCCACGGGAACCCTGCCGAGTTCGCGCTCGAACTGGAGCATCGCGAGCGTCCCGGCCGTGGACGACGGGACAACGACGTCACGCGCGTCGACCTGCCCGTCGAGGGCCGACAGCCCTCCGGGTGGCGCGCCTGCGACGAGTGCACCCGCCGGGGTACCTCCTTCGACGCATCCCGTGAGGCCGCCCTCCTCGACTGAGGTCACGCCTCTCGGGCACCACACGTCCGGAGCGAGGGTCACCCACGCAGTCGCGCGTCCCGTGACGGCCCCCTGCACCGTGTGGAGTCGTCCGTCGAATCCGGCGGCGTGGGCCGTCCTCGCGTCGGCCACGACGACGTCGATGCCGGCGAGTCCCGAGCCGTTCGTCGACGACGCGCCATCACCCAGCGTCACGATCGCCACCTGCAGGTGCAGTTCGTCCTCGATCAGCGCCGTGAGGGTCGCTCGGGCCGCCGAGGCGACGGCCGCACCCTCGAACGCGATCACGACGTGCTCCGGCCAGCCCGACGGCCGTCGCGGGTCGGCCTCGACGGATGCGGCGTCGGGCTCGCGGGTCACCGGCGCGCTCGCGCGAGCGTCGGCCCGTTCGGCGTCGCCCGGGGGCGCCGGGACCCGCGGATGGGAGGTCGGGATCGCGTCGACCTCAGCACAGGCGCTGACGATCAGGCACGCCAGCAGCGTGCCGGTGAGGACACGGTGGGCACCCCACACGGTCGCGACTCCTCGGTCCCGACACGCTCCCGGTCCGCACACCCTCGCGGCTCCGTGCGGGACGCGACCGAACCTAGTTGGACCGACTGCGGCGGCGCGCCCACTTCTCCGTGAGCGCACGAAGTCGCTCTTCGGCGGCCTCGACGGTCGGTGCCCCACCTCCGAGCCGAGCCGGCACCCACCAGGCCCCTTCGGGACTGCCGTGCGGGTAGGAGGCCTGCACGTCGTCGAGCAGGTCCTGCATGCGACGGCGAAGGGTGGCGGTCACCTCGGTCGCGTCGTCGTCGGCCTTCGGGGTCAACGGCGCGCCGTACGCGACGCCGACGGGAAGTCGCCACCGCGGCCGTGGTGACCGGCCCACCGTGTGGAACCGATGGGAGCCCCACGAGACGGCGGGCAGGAGCGGTACCCCCGCCGCGGCCGCCATCCGCGCGGCGCCGTTGCGCAGAGGTCGCAGGTCGAAGGCCGGGGAGATGGTCTGTTCGGGCAGGACCAGGAGCAGTTCCCCGGCGCGCAGTGCCGCGACCGCAGCCCGGTAGGCCCCACTGCCCGCGGTGCGTTCGACCGGGATGTGGCCGGCTCGGTGCATCACCCCGCCCAGCACGGGCGCATCGAACAGGGACGCCTTGGCCAGTATCCGGACCGGGCGCCCCAGTCGGATCCAGGGGTCCCGGGCGACGGTGGCGAAGTCCCAGAAGCCGATGTGGTTCGCCGCGATCACCGCGCCACCGGTCGTCGGCACGTGTTCGCCGCCGCGCACGTCGATGCGCCACCGCTGCGCCCGCAGGACACCGAGCGCCAGCGTCGCGGCCACCCGGTAGGTCCGACTGGCCTGCGGGACGTTCACGGGCTCACCGTCAGTCGTCCGCATCGAGGTCCTGGGACCAGTCGCGACGAGTCCGCCGACGATGGCGTTCGAGCACGTCGTCGTGGGTCGGCGCGCCTCCCCCGAACCGCGAGGGCACCCAGGCGGCGCCCGGCGGCGTGCCGTCCGGGTACGCACGCACGACGGCGTCGAGCATCCCTGCCATGGTCGTGCGCAGGCGCGACGTCGCCTCCGACGGATCCTCGTCGCGACCGACGGTCATCGCAGGACCGAAGCGCACGACCACGGGCAGTCTCCGCCGGGGACGCACCCGGATGCCCTTCGTCGAGAATCGCTGGGTGCCCCACCCGACGACCGGGACGACGGGAACCCCCGCCTGCTGCGCCATGCGCGCCGCGCCGTGCCGGAACGGCAGCAGCTCGAACGACGCCGAGATGGTCTGCTCGGGTGCGACGGCGATCAGGTCACCCCCGCGCAGCACGTCCACGGCTGCGTCGAACGCGGCCGCGCGTCCCGAAGCGGACCCTCGATCGACGGGGATCTGGTCGAAGAGACGGGGCAACCACCCGATCCAGCGGCTGTCCCAGAGTTCTCGTTTGCCCACGAACCGCAGGGGCCGACGGAGTTCGATGACCGTCGCCCACCCGACCATGACGAAGTCGACGTGACTGTGGTGGTTGAACGCGAGCACGGCCCCGCCGACGCGAGGCACGTGCTCCAGACCCTCGACCCGGATCCTCCACCCGAGTGCGGCACGCAGGGTGCGTGCGACGGTGGCCAGTGCCCGCCAGCGCGCGTCGAGCTGCTGGCTGGCCACAGGTCAGCCCTCGAGCAACTGGTCGAGTGCGTCGAGGAGCCGGTCGACGTTCGCGTGCGTCGCACCCTCGCCCATGAGTCCGACACGCCAGGCCTTCCCGGCGAACTCGCCGAGCCCCCCGCCGACCTCGATGCCGTGCTCGAGCAGCAGGCGCTTGCGCAGTGGTGCCTCCTCGACACCACCCGGCAGTTCGAAGACGGTGAGTTCGGGCAGGCGGTGCCCCTCCTGGGTGATGATGCGTGCGTCCCGGTCCGCGAGCTGGCGGTGGAACTGCTCTCCGACCTCCGCGTGTCGAGCCCAGCGCTTCTCCAGACCCTCCGCGAGCACGATGCGCAGACCCTCGTGCAGGCCGAGCAGGGCACTGATGGGCGCCGTGTGGTGGTAGACGCGCTCCGCGCCCCAGTACTTCTGGATCGCGCTGACGTCGAGGTACCAGGACCGCACCTTCGTCGTGCGACGGTCGATGACGGCCTCGGCCTTCTCGCTGAACGTCACCGGTGCCAGCCCCGGCGGGATCGACAGGCACTTCTGGGTACCGCTGTACAGGACGTCGATGTTCCACGCGTCGACCTCGAGCGGGACACCGGCCAGCGACGTGACGGCGTCGACGAGGAACAGCGTGTCGGTGTCGGCGAGCATCGCGCCGACCTCCTCGAGGGGCTGGTGTGCCCCGGTGGAGGTCTCCGCGTGCACGAGCGCGACGAACCGAGCGTCGGGGTGGTCGGCGAGCGCCTCGGCGACGCGCTCCGGGGGGATGATCCGACCCCAGGGCTCGGTGAGGCGCACGACCTCGGCCCCCGCACGCTCCGCGGCGTCGGCGATCCGCCCACCGAACACGCCGTTGACGCCGACGATCACGGTGTCACCCGGCTCCACCACGTTGACGACGGCGGTCTCCATGCCTGCGGAACCGGTGCCCGACGCGGCGTAGGTGAGCCGGTTGCTCGTCCGGAGCACAGCCCGGAGCATGTCTCCGAGCTGGTCCATCACGTCGAGGAACCACGGGTCGAGGTGGCCGACGATCGGACGCGCCTGCGCGGCGAGCACGTCGGGGTGCACGGGCGACGGCCCGGGGCCCAGCAGCAGACGCTGCGGCGGGATCGCTGGATCGATGACGTCGTTGTTCATGTGTGTGTCACACCACCCTCTGCATGCGCAGCCTGGAGCCGTCGGTGATCGATCGCGAGCCGCGCGACAGCGCGATCGTGCCGCTTCGTACGAGTTCCCGGATCCCGAACGGTTCGAGCAGGTCGACCATCGCCTCGAGCTTGGCCGGACTTCCCGCGACCTCGATGGTCAGCGCGTCCGACGCGACGTCGACGATCCTGGCTCGGAACACGTCCGCGATCTCGATGATCTGCGAGCGGTTGGTGTGGTCGGCGACGACCTTCACCAGCTGCAGTTCGCGCAGCACTGCGTCGTCGCGGTCCAGTTCGATGATCTTGAGGACGTGGACGAGCTTGTTGAGCTGCTTGATGATCTGTTCGAGCTGCACCGCCTCGGTCCCGACGACGATCGTGAGACGCGAGACGCCCTCGTCGTCGGTCGGTCCGACCGCCAACGAGTGGATGTTGTAGGCGCGCCGCGCGAACATGCCGGCGATGCGCGTGAGCACACCCGGGCGGTTCTCGACGAGCACGGAGAGCGTGTGGCGATTCTCCACGTCCTGCCTCCTGGTGTCCGGGCTCCTGGTGTCCGGGTTCCCTGCCGTTCGGGTCACCGCGGCCGCGGCGATCACTGCTGCGCGGCGACGCGTGCGCGCCACTCGTCGACGGATTCGAGCAGGTCGTCGTTGCTCGCGCCCGACGGAACCATGGGGAAGACCATCTCCTCCGGGTCGACACGCAGGTCGACGAGCACGGGGCGGTCGGTGATCCCGCGGGCCTTGGCCAGCGTGGTCTCCAGGTCCTCGACCGCCTCGACACGGAACCCGGGGATCCCGTAGGCATCGGCGAGCTTCAGGAGGTCGGGCAGGTCCTGGGGCAGCGCCACCTGCGACAGCCGGTCCTCGTAGAACAGGTGCTGCCACTGGCGAACCATGCCGAGGTAGCCGTTGTTGATGACGCAGAACACCACGGGGATGTCGTGCTGCACCGCGGTCGCGAGTTCCTGCATCGTCATCTGGAAGCAACCGTCGCCGTCGATGGCGACCACGGGTACGTCCCGACCGACGCCGACCTTGGCGCCGATTGCCGCCGGCACGGCGTATCCCATGGTGCCGAGACCGCCGGAGTTGATCCACTGGCCACGCCGGCTGAAGGGGATCAGCTGGGACGCCCACATCTGGTGCTGGCCCACGCCCGCGACGTACACGGCGTCGTCACCCCAGTGGTCGTGGATCGCCCGGATCGCGGTCTGCGGCTTGAGCACGCCGGTCTCCGGCTGCTCGACACGCAGGGGATGCTCCGCGGCCATGGCCGTCAGGCGCGCGCGCCAGTCGGCGGCGTCCGGGACGTACGTGTCCGGCCCGTTCGCCTCCTGCTTGTCGGTGAGCAGGCGGTTCATCTGTCCGAGGACGACCTTCACGTCACCGACGATGGGCACGTCGACCTCACGGTTCTTGCCGATCTCCGCGGGGTCGACGTCGACCTGCAGGACGCGGGCGTGGGGCGCGAACGCATCGAGTCGTCCGGTGACCCGGTCGTCGAAACGGGCGCCCAGCGTCACGAGCAGGTCGGTCTCCTGCAGCGCACGCACGGCGGCGTAGTGCCCGTGCATCCCGGGCATGCCAACCGCGAGTTCGTGGGTGTCGGGGAACGCTCCGCGTGCCATGAGGGTCGTGACGACGGGGATCTGCAGACGTGTCGCGAACTCGAACAGTTCCTCGGTCGCGTCGGCACGAAGGATCCCGCCGCCGGCGTAGACCACCGGGCGCCGACTCGACGCCACCAGTTCGAGGGCCTCCTTGATCATCCGGCCGTGGCCGCGGACGGTCGGGCGGTAGCCCGGCAGGTCCACGTGGTCGTTCCACTCCCACTCGAACGTCGCGTTGAGCACGTCCTTGGGGATGTCGACCAGCACCGGACCGGGTCGGCCGGTGCTCGCGATGTGGTACGCCTCACGGATCGCTCCGGCGATGCGCTCCGCCGTCGGGACCAGTTCGTTGTGCTTGGTGATCGGCATCGTGATGCCGGTCACGTCGGCCTCCTGGAAGGCGTCCGAGCCGATCGCGCTCGTCGCGACCTGTCCGGTGATGGCGAGCACCGGGATCGAGTCCATGTGCGCGTCGGCGAGCCCTGTCACCAGGTTGGTCGCGGCGGGCCCCGACGTCACGAGGCACACACCGACGCGCCCGGTCGCGTGTGCGTAGCCGGACGCCATGTGGACCGCACCCTGCTCGTGTCGCACGAGTACGTGGCGGAGACTCGCGTCGATCAACGGGTCGTAGGCCGGCAGGATCGCGCCGCCCGGGTACCCGAAGACCGTGTCGACGCCGAGCGCTTCGAGGCTCTTCATGACGGCCTGTGCGCCGGTGATCTCCATCTGGTCCTCCTCGTGCCTCCCGCTCGACGAGCGGGACCCTCACCATGAGAGAACCTCCCGGTCTCGGGAGGTTCGCGTGCGCTGGCGGGACGTCAGCGCACGCTACACGACGACCACGACTACACCGAGGGCGCGCAGCGCCACGGTGTCCACGTCGAGTGCCACGTCGGGCACCCGGGTCGCGTTCGTCACGTTCACACCTTCTGGGTCGTCCACACCCCGATGTTGACGTGCCGGGCCGCCCGGGTCAAGTCCGACCGCGCGGCCACGTGACCGCCGGGGATCGCGCAGACGCCTGCGTACGCCCACGGACGGCTTCTTCAGTCCCGGGTGAACGCCGCGTCCCGGCGCGTCTCGAGGTCGGCGAGCGCCTTGCGCACGGAGGTGACGATGCCCGTCGCGTCGAGCCCGAGCTCGGCGAGGATCCGGTCTGCGTTTCCGTGCGCCAGGTAGGCGTCGGGCACCCCGAGGCGGACGACGGCGGGCGCGCGCCCGATCCCGGCACGTTCGATCAGGCGATCGGCGATCTCCGCACCGGCGCCGCCTCCGAGCACGCCGTTCTCGACGGTGACGACCAGGCCACTGTGCGCCGCGGCGTCGAGCAGGTGGGCGTCGACGGGCCGCACGCTGCGCACGTCCCAGACTGCCGTCCGGATGCCGTCGTCCTCGAGCGTGCGAGCCGCCTCGAGTGCCGCGGCGACGCGGTCTCCGACCGCGAGCAGGCACACGTCGTCACCGTCGCGCAGCCGTCGCGCGGCGAGCCCGCGAGGTGCCGCGCCGTCGATCCCCAGATCCGCCGCCGAACAGATCGAGCCCTTGGGGAAGCGCACGAGTACCGGACCATCGAGGTCGAGCGCTTCGGTCAGCAGCGCACGCAGGTCCTCCTCGTGGGACGGGGCAAGGACCGTCATCGCCGGGATCCGAAGACTGAGTGCCAGGTCGAGGACCCCGTGGTGGCTGGGACCGTCGTCACCGGTGATCCCCGCTCGGTCCAGGACGAACACGACGTGCTCGCCGTGAAGGCCCACGTCGAGGTTGGCCTGGTCGAACGCCCGGGCGAAGAAGGTCGAGTAGACGGCGACGACCGGCAGCATCCCTCCGTGGGCGAGCCCCGCGGCGCAGGTCACCGCGTGCTGTTCGGCGATTCCCACGTCGAGCACACGGTCGGGGTGACGAGCCAGGAGCCCGAGCAGACCCGTCGACCCGGGCATCGCGGCGGTGATCGCCACGAGGTCGTCGCGCTCCTCGGCGAGGTCGACGAGGATCTCCTCGAAGGCAGCCGTCCATCGACGTCCCGACGCGCGAGGTTCACCCGTCGCGACGTCGAACGCCGACGTGTCGTGCAGGCGCTTCTCCGGATCGGCCTCGGCCGGGCCGTAGCCGCGCCCCTTGCGCGTGCGCACGTGGACCAGCACCGGGGTTCCGAGCCGGGCCGCGTGGGCCAGGTGCTGTTCGAGATGTCCGACGTCGTGCCCGTCGAACGGGCCGAGGTAACGCACCCCGAGTGCCTCGACGAACGACTGCAACGCCGGGGCCTCTGACAGCGCGGACTTGAGTGCCTCGATGCCTGCGTCGGTGAGGCGTTCGACCATGGGGACGTGCGTGAGCGCCTGGTCGATCCGACTGCGCATGCTGCGGTACCGGGGGTCGGTGCGGATGTCGGCGACGCGTTCCGCCACGAACTCCGACAGCCGACCGACGGTCTCCGCGTAGGAACGCCCGTTGTCGTTGAGCACGATGATCGCCGGCAGCTGGTGATGCCCCAGGTTGTTGAGCGCTTCGTACGCCATTCCGCCCGTCAGCGCGCCGTCCCCCACGACCGCCACGACCCGGTGGCGCCGCGCGGGAGGCTGGGCGAGCTGCGCCCGCGCGAGCCCGCACGCCCACGACAGGGCCGTGGAGGCGTGGCTGTTCTCCACGATGTCGTGGTCGGACTCGGCGCGCGACGGATAGCCCGACAGCCCACCCGACTGGCGCAGCCCGGAGAAGTCCTGACGGCCGGTGAGCATCTTGTGCACGTAGGCCTGGTGGCCGGTGTCCCACACGAGCCGGTCACGGGGCGAGTCGAACACCCGGTGCAGGGCGATGGTGAGTTCCACGACGCCGAGGTTGGAGCCGAGGTGCCCGCCGACCCGCGACACCGAGTCCACGATGCGTGCACGGAGTTCCTCCGCGAGCACGTCGAGTTCGCCCGCACCCAGTTGTCTGAGGTCTGCGGGACTCCTGATGGTCTCGAGCACCACGTTGCACTCCGAGGGTCACCGACCGGCCCGGTGCGTGAAGGGTAGGGCGACGCCGCGCGATCCGTGACCGGTCGTCAGCCGATGACCTCACGCAGCAGTTCGTTGGTCTTGCGAGGATCTGCCTGTCCCCGTGTCGCCTTCATGACCTGACCGACGAGCGCGCCGATCGCCTTGTCGTTGCCCCCGCGGATCGCCTCCACGGTGGCGGGATCCTCCGCCACGACCTGCTCGACGATCGCTCGCAGTTCGCCCTCGTCCGACACCTGTTCGAGGCCCTCGTCTGCCGCGACCTGTGCCGGCGACCGACGGCCGCCCGACCCGATGACCCCGGTGAGCACCTGCTTCGCGAGCGACGTCGACAGGGTGCCGTCGTCGAGCAGCCCGACCAGTTCGGCCAGGTGGGCGCCGGTGAGACCGCTGTCCTCGAGCGTCGTGTCGGCCTGCGCGAGCTGGCCGGCGACGTCGCCGGTGAGCCAGTTCGCCACGGCCGTCGGGTCCGCACCGGCGGCGACCGCCTCGTCGAACACCCCGAGGCCACCCCCGGCGATCTGGGCCGCCAGGTCCGCGTGCAGCCCGAGTCCCCGGAGTCGCTCCCGTGCCGCCGCCGGGAGCTCCGGCAGCTCCGCGCGGATCCGTTCGACCTGCTCCGGCGACATGGTCAGGGTCACGAGGTCCGGATCCGGGAAGTAGCGGTAGTCGGTGACGGACTCCTTGCGGCGCAGGGTCTCGGTGACGCCCCGGCCCTCGTCCCAGTGGCGGGTCTCCATCACGATCTCACCGCCCTCGGTGAGCACGTCGACCTGACGCAGCGCGTCGAACGTGATCGCACGGCCGAGCGAACGGATCGAGTTCAGGTTCTTGATCTCGCACCGGGTGCCCAGCGGCTCACCGACCCGGCGGACGGACACGTTGGCGTCGCAGCGGATCGAACCCTCCTCCATGCGCGCGTCGGAGACGTCGACGGCGCGCACGATGGCCTGCAGTTCCCGGAGGTAGGCCTGCGCCGTCTGCGGATCGCGGATGTCCGGATGGGACACGATCTCGAGCAGCGGGATGCCACAGCGGTTGTAGTCGATGAGGGAACGGTCGGCCCCGTGGAGTCGGCCGGTCTCCCCGACGTGCAGCGACTTGCCCGTGTCCTCCTCCATGTGGAGGCGCTCGATGCCCACGCGTCGGGTCTCGACCGACCCGTCGTCGAGCGTCACGTCGACGTCGAGGTACCCGTCGTGAACCAGCGGGACGTCGTACTGGCTGATCTGGTAGTTCTTCGCGAGGTCCGGGTAGAAGTAGTTCTTGCGGTGGAAGCAGCAGCGCGGGGCGATGCCTCCGTTGAGCGCGAGGCCGAGCAGCACCGCGTCGTGCACGGCGCGTTCGTTGGCGACCGGCAGCGCTCCCGGCTGACCCGTGCACACCTCGCACACGTTGGTGTTCGGTTCCGCACCGAAGTCGGTCGAACACCCACACCACATCTTGGTGACCGTGTGGAGTTCGACGTGGACCTCGAGGCCGACGACGAGTTCCCATCCGTCGGGCAACGTCATGCGTCCACCTCCACCGCTCGGGGTCCCGTGGGACGGGACACGAACCCGAGGTCCTGCTCGAGCGCCCAGGCAACGCGGTACATGACGTCGTCGCGCAGCAGTGGAGCCATGACCTGCACACCGACCGGCAGCGTGGTGTCCGGGTCGTCGGCCGCGGCGGCGAGACCCGCCGGCAGGGAGATCGCCGGGATCCCGGCGAGCGACGCCGGGACCGTCGCGACGTCGTTCAGGTACATCGCGAGCGGGTCGTCGACCTTGTCGCCGAGCCGGAACGCCACCGTCGGCGACGTGGGGCTCAGCAGGGCGTCGACCTGTTCGAACGCCGCGGCGAAGTCCTGCGCGATGCGGGTGCGGACCCTGCTGGCCTGCAGGTAGTAGGCGTCGTAGTACCCGGAGGACAGCGCGTGGGTCCCGATCATGATCCGGCGACGGACCTCGGGCCCGAACCCGGCGGCGCGGGTCGCCGCGTTCATCTCCTCGGCGGTGGGCGCGTCGACCCGCAGGCCGTAGCGCACCCCGTCGAACCGCGCGAGGTTCGACGAACACTCCGACGGCGCGATCAGGTAGTACGCCGGAAGTCCGTAGGCGGCGTGGGGAAGGGAGACCTCCACGACCTCGGCGCCGAGGCGACCCAACCGGTCGATCGTCTCTGCGAGCACATGCGCGACGCCGGGTTCGAGCCCCTCGCCACCGAGTTCCGACACGACGCCGATGCGCATGCCGTCGATCCCGTCACGCAGCCGGGCGAGCAGGTCGGCGGGAGTGTCGGTGACCGACGTCGAGTCCCGCGGGTCGTGGCCGTGCACGGCCTGCTGCAGCAGCGCGGCGTCCTCGACGGTGCGCGCGAACGGCCCGGCCTGGTCGAGCGACGACGCGAACGCCACCAGTCCGTGACGCGACACCGTTCCGTAGGTCGGCTTGGCGCCCACCAGCCCGGTGAGTGCGGCCGGCTGGCGGATCGAACCGCCGGTGTCCGTCCCGATGGCGAGGGGGACCTGCATCGCCGCGACGGCGGCGGCAGATCCGCCCGACGACCCCCCGGGCACGCGGTCGAGGTCCCACGGGTTGCGGGTCGGTCCGAACGCGGAGTTCTCCGTCGACGAGCCCATGGCGAACTCGTCCATGTTCGTCTTGCCGACGACCACGACGTCGGCCTCACGCAACCTTCGGGTCACCGTGGCGTCGTAGGGCGACATCCATCCCTCGAGCATCCGGGAGCCGCAGGTCGTGGGCGCGCCCCGGGCCGTGAGCACGTCCTTGAGCCCGAGTGGCACCCCGGCGAGCGGACCGAGGTCCTCCCCCGCGGCGCGACGCGCGTCGACGTCGTCGGCGTGGGCTCGCGCGGCGGCTGCCATCACGCTGAGGAACGCGTGGACGTGGCCGTCGTCGGCGGGGCCGGCGCCCCACACGTCGCCGTCGGCGACCACCCCGTCGGTGTCGACGATCCGTTGGAGGCAGGCGTCGACGAGTTCACGCGACGACAGGTCGCCGTCTCGCATCGCGGACGCGGCCGCAGCGGCCGTGAGTGACGTGACCGCCATCAGGACTCCTCCGACACGATCCGCGGCACCGCGAACCGATCCTGTTCCACCTGCGCGACGCCATCGACGACGGGCGCCGAGGCCAGGATGTCGCGGCGGGGCAGGGACGGACGGGACTCGTCGGGGCGCAGCACGTCGACGAGCCCGAAGGGGTGCGTCGTGGGCTCGACGTCGGCGACGGCGACCTCGGCGACGTGCTCGGCGTACTCGAGGATCCGCGAGAGCTGCGGGGCGAGTGCCGCGACCTCGTCGTCGTCGATCGCGAGTCGCGCGAGGCGGGCGACGTGCCGGACCTCTTCAGGGGTCAGTGCCACGCGGTGGTCTCCTGGGCGGTCGGATGTGCGCACGCCGTCCGTGCCGGCACGTGCGACACGGACGTCGGGAGGGCGACGCTACCCACCGAACCAGGCGGTCAGGCGCGCCGACTCGAAGTCGAGCTTGCGCTGGAACGCGGCAGCCGACGGTTCGGACATGGCCACACGGGGTGCGGGAGTCGCGAAGAAGTCCCCGGACACCTCGGCGACCTCACGCCCGGGGAACTCCAGGTAGCAGTGACCGTGCCCGTCGAACGTCCTCGGCTCGCCGTGTCCCAGGGCCGCGGCGACGTTGTCGGCGGCGACCTCACCCTCGGCAGCCGCGAACACCCCGGCCTTTGGCAGGGCGGCAGTCGCGGTCGGGACCGTCGTGCAGTCCCCCACGGCGTACACGCCGTCGAAGGACGTGGCGAGTGTCCGAGGATCGGGGTGGATCCACCCACCGTCGCCGGCAAGGGTCGAGGCGGCGATCACCGGGGGCGGCGAGGCCGCGGGAACGCCGAACACGAGCGTCGCGGCGACCGACGAGCCGTCGTCGAACGTGACGTGTCCCGCCCCCGCGTCGATGGCGGTCGCCACACGCTGCGTGCGCAGTTCGATGCCGCGGTCGGCCAGGCGACCCGCGATCACGGCGCTCGCCTCGGGTCCCGCGACCGGCAGGGCACTGGGCGACGGCGTCGCGATCGTGAGTTCGGCGTCGTCGCGTACGCCACGGGCCCGGAGGAACTCGTCGAGCGCGAGGACGGCCTCGAACGGGGCCGGCGGGCACTTGAGCGGCTGCCCCATCACGGCGACGACGAGCCGACCGCCACGGAACGCGGCCAGCGCCTCCTTCGCGGCCGGCAGCGCCGCGAAGGAGTACAGGTCGTGGGAGAACGTGCCGTCGAGCCGAGCGGTGTGGTCGGGGTGACCGATCGCACCGAGGGCCACGACGAGCGCGTCGGCCTCGAGGTCGCCGTCGATCGTGGACACCGCCCGCCGCTCGGCGTCGACCGCCTCGATCTGGGTGTGTCGGACGTCGAGGCCGCGTCCGGCGAGCAGCGACAGGTGGCGCGTGCCCTGCTCGAGCGGGCGGATCCCGACCAGGTCCCAGATCTTGGTCCAGCCCATCGCGAACCGGTCGTCGCGGGAGACCAGGACGACCTCGTCGGACGGGTCGAGGCGTTCCCTCAGGCGGGTCGCGGCAGCGATGCCCCCGAATCCGCCTCCGAGCACCACCACCCGAGCCATCAGCACTCCTGTCCCTGTGCGGACACCCGGACGCGACGCGTCGGGCGGCGCTGGACCGAGCGTACGCGCTTTACCCCGTCCCACGTTTCGGTCACACTGACCAGAACTCGCCAGGTGGGGTGCCATGTCCGATCGTCGTCGTCCCGCACCAGACTCGACGGGGCTGCTCACCGACCGCTACGAACTGACGATGCTCGACGCGGCGCTGGCGGACGGCACGATCGACCGTCCGTGCACGTTCGAGGTCTTCGCGCGGCGACTGCCCTCGGGACGCCGGTTCGGCGTCTTCGCCGGACTGGGTCGCCTGCTGGAGCGTCTGCGGGGATTCGAGTTCTCGGAACGTGACCGCGCCTGGCTCGACGACGAGCAGGTCGTCGGTCGACGAACCCTCGACTGGCTCGCTGCCTGGCGGTTCACCGGCACCATCGACGCGTATCGCGAGGGCGAGCCGTACTTCCCGCGCTCGCCGGTGCTGACGGTCACGGCCCCCTTCGGTGAGGCCGTCGTGCTCGAGACCCTGGTGCTGTCGGTGCTCAACCACGACAGCGCGGTGGCCTCGGCTGCCGCACGCATGGTCGCGGTGGCTGGCGACCGGCCACTGATGGAGTTCGGCAGCCGACGCACGCACGAGGACGCCGCCGTCGCCGCAGCCCGCGCGACCCACGTCGCCGGTTTCGCGTCGACGTCGAACCTCGAGGCCGGCCGCCGCTTCGGGATCCCGACCTCCGGCACGGTCGCCCACGCGTTCGTGCTGCTCCACGGCGACGAGACCGACGCGTTCACGTCGCAGCTTCGGACAGCAGGCGAGTCGACGACGCTGCTCGTCGACACCCACGACGTCGCCGACGGTGTCCGCCGCGCGATCGACGCGGTCGGTCGGGCGGGCCTGCGACGACTCGGCGCGATCCGCATCGACTCCGGAGACCTGTCCGCGCACGCACAGGCGGCCCGTCGCCTTCTCGACGAGGCGGGTCTGCAGGACACGCGCATCGTCGTGTCGGGAGACCTCGACGAATGGGCCATCGAGCGGCTGGCCGACGCACCGATCGACGGGTACGGGGTCGGCACGTCCGTCGTGACGGGGTCCGGCGCCCCGACGGCGGAGTTCGTGTACAAGCTCGTCGCGTGTGTCGGCGACGACGGCCGATGGCGCTCGGTCGCCAAGGGCGGTGGCGTCAAGGCGACCATCGGGGGCCGCAAGCACGCCTGGCGCCTGCTCGACGACGGAGTCGCCACGTCCGAACTGCTGCGCACCGACACACGCATCCCCGCGGGCGGCCGCGCCCTGCAGGTGTCCGTGATCGACCGTGGCGAGGTCGTGCACGATCCATCCCTCGCCGAGGTGCGGGACCACCACCGGCGGGCGATGGCGGAGCTGCCGCCAGGTTGTCTCGACCTGAGCGCGGGCGAACCGGCGCTGCCGACCCGCCACGAGGCCTCCACCGACGCATGAGCACTGGAGCGTGACATGGACACCACGGACCCCAGGTTCGACCACACGACCGCACTGGTCGTCGTCGACGTCCAGAACGACTTCGCCGATCCGGATGGCGGGCTGTACGTGCGAGGCGGCGAGGAGGTGGTGGACGTCGTCAACGCCCTCATGACCCGCGCACGGGCGGCGGGTGCGACGATCGTGCTGACCCAGGACTGGCATCCTCCCGAGACCCCCCACTTCGACACCCACGGCGGGGTGTGGCCCGTCCACTGTGTCCGGGAGACCTGGGGCGCGAGCCTGCACCCCGGACTCGACGTGACCGGCGACGAGCCGATCGTGCGCAAGGGCAGCGACGGGTCCGACGGCTACTCCGGCTTCTCCGTACGCGACCCCGTCAGCGGCGAACGGTCGGCGACCGAACTCGGCCGCATCCTCGACGACCACGGTGTCGGGCATCTGGTGGTCGCGGGCCTCGCCGGTGACGTGTGTGTGAAGGAGACCGCGCTCGACGGGCGCCGACGGGGCCACGAGGTCACGGTTCCCCTGGGGGCGACCCGATTCGTGGAACTCGTACCCGGCGACGGCCAGCGGGCCGTGGACGAGATGCGCGAGGCCGGCGTGACGGTGGTCCCGTGACCGACGAACCGGTCGTGTCCAGTGCCCGCGCACCCGTGTCGTCGTGCGCGGTCGCCGTCGACGTCGCGATGCTCACCGTCCACGACGGGCGGCTGCTGCTGCTGCTCGTGGAACCGGACGACCCGGCCCTGGCTGGCCAGCAGGCACTTCCCGGCCGTCGCGTGCGAGACGACGAGAACCTCGACGAGACCGCACACCGTGCACTGGCCGAACTGGCCGGGGTCGCCGCACCCGACGCCCACCTGGAACAGCTGCGCACCTACGGGGAGACCGCACGCGACCCCCGGGCGCGGGTGGTGTCGGTCGCCTACCTGGCCCTCACCCCCACGGGGACACGACTGGTGGACAACCCCCGGGCGCGATTCGTGGACGTGTCGGAACTCGACGCGCCCGGCGGACCACGGCTCGCGTACGACCACGGCCGGATCATCCCCGACGCCATCGAGCGGGCCCGTTCGAAGCTCGAGTACACGGCGCTGGCCACCGCGTTCGTCGGTGACACGTTCACGCTCGCCGAACTGCGGCGCATCTACGAGGCGGTGTGGGGGGTGCCGCTCGACCCGGCGAACTTCCGCCGCAAGGTCGCGTCGACACGCGGATTCGTCGTGGAGGTGGAGGGCCGTTCGCGCCCCGGTCCGGGCGGTGGACGCCCGGCACGGCTGTTCCGACGTGGATCGGCGACACGGTTGCACCCGGCGATGCTGCGGCCCGAGTGAGCCAGTGGCCTCAGCCCGGCAGGGTTCCATGCTCGAGGAGGTGTTCGAGCCCGTCGCGGCCGACGATCGGCACGCCGAGTTCCACCGCGCGATCGTGCTTGGATCCCGCGCGGTCTCCGGCGACCACCACCGACGTGCGCGAGGACACGCTGCCGGTCACCTTCGCCCCCCGCTGCTCGAGCGCCTCGGTGACCTGGTCGCGGGTCCAGCCCTCCAGCGTCCCGGTCACCACCACCGTCCAGCCTTCGAGCGCGTCGTCGGTCTGGTCGGCGCCCTGGGTCGGCTCGTCGTGCGCCGCCACACCCAGTTCGACCAGTTCGTCGACCAGACGGATGTTTCGGGGGGTGGTGAACCACGAGTGCACCGCGCCCGCGATCTTCGGGCCGATGCCGTCCACCGCCACGAGGTCGTCGACGCTGGCCGTGCGGATCGCGTCGATGCTGCCGAACGCACGCGCCAGGGACCGCGCGTAGGTGGGGCCCAGGTGGCGGATGTTGAGCGCGACGAGGACGCGATCGAGCGGCGCACGCCGAGCTGCCTCGATGCCGTCGACGAGTCGGTCCACCCTGCGTTCGCCCCACCGATCCAGGGCGAGCAGTGCCTCACGACGACCCGGCAGCCGGAACACGTCCGCCAGGTCGGTCAGCAGGCCCTCCTCGAGCAGGAGATCGACCGTGAGCTCACCGAGACCCTCGATGTCCAGGGCCCCGCGCCCGGCGAGGTGGACGAGCGACTCGCGCAGGCGGCTCGGACAGTCGACGTTCTCGCAGAAGTGGTGCGCCTCGCCCTCAGGCCGCACGAGGGGCTCGCCACACGCCGGGCAGGTCGACGGCATGGACCAGCGTCGGGTGCCGGCCGGGCGCCGGTCACGCACGGGTCCGACGACCTCGGGGATGACGTCGCCTGCGCGCCGGACGATGACGGTGTCTCCCACGCGCACGTCCTTGGCGTGCACCTGGATCTCGTTGTGCAGCGTGGCGTAGGTGATGCGTGTGCCCGCGACCACCACCGGGTCGAGCACCGCGAACGGGGTCACCTTCCCGGTCCGACCGACGTTGACCTCGATGGCCTCGAGCCGCGTGGACTGTTCGACGGGCGGCATCTTGTAGGCGATGGCCCACCGGGGCGCCCTCGCCGTCGACCCGAGCGCCGCGCGGGCGGCAAGGTCGTCGACCTTGCACACCACCCCGTCGATCTCGTACGCGACGTCGTGCCGGGCAGCGGTCCATCGTTCGACGTACCGCCACAGTCCGTCGGTGCCGTCCACGGCCTCCACCGAGTCCGCGACGGGCAGGCCCGCGTCCCGAAGCCACGCCAGTGCGGCGAGGTGTGAACCGAACTCCACACCATCGCACGTCCCGATTCCGTGGCACCACAACGCGAGCGGCCGCGTGGCGGTGACCTGCGGGTCCTTCTGTCGCAGCGCGCCCGACGCGGCGTTGCGCGGGTTCATGAACGCGGCCTCACCGGCCTCGATGCGTGCCGTGTTCATGTCCGCGAACGCAGCGAGTGGGTAGTAGACCTCTCCGCGCACCTCGAGCAGTGACGGTGGACGGTCGATCGCCAGGCGGTACGGGACTCCCGCGATGGTCAGCACCTGTGCGGTGACGTCCTCGCCCACCGTGCCGTCCCCGCGGGTGGCGGCCGTCGCGAGCACGCCGTCGCGATACACCAGGTTGATCGCCACCCCGTCGATCTTGAGTTCACAGGTCAGCGCCACGTCCTCGGCGTCGAGTCCGCGACGGACACGCTCGTACCACGCGTCGAGCTCCTCGCGGGAGAACGCGTTGTCCAGACTCTGCATCGGCAGGGGGTGCTCGAACGGGGCGAAGGCCTGATCGGCCCGGGCACCGACGACCTGCGTGGGTGACGACGGTCCCGCGAGTTCGGGATGGGATCGCTCGAGTTCCTCGAGTTCGCGCAGCAGGGCGTCGTAGTCCGCATCCGACATCGGCGGATCGGACAGCACGTCGTAGCGGTAGCGGGCATCGCGCAGCACGCGCGCCAGATCGTCGTGGCGTCGGCGTGCCCGCTCGGATGCCGGGCTCACCGGCGTGCGCCGCCCGACGCGGCCAGCGGCAGCCCGGCGGGGCGCTCGGCGCCCACGATGCGGCCCCCACCCAGGCACACGAGGTCGTCCGAGTCGTACACCGCGGCCGCCTGCCCGAGCGCGACTCCGTACACCGGTTCGTCGAGCACCAGGCGGGTCACCTCGCCGTGCTCGACGTGTCCGGGAACGGTGGCGCCGTGGGCACGCACCTGCACGCGCACGGGCTGCTCCGGTCGCCGTCCCCGGGTCCAGGTCGGTCCGGCGACCTCGATCCAGCGGCACGCGAGCGCCTCCCGCGGTCCCACGCGGATCGTCGACCGTTCCGCGTCGACGTCGACGACGAAGCGGCGCTGCGGGGCGCCGGACGCCTCGGGTCCGGGATCGATGCCGAGTCCGCGGCGTTGGCCCACGGTGAAGCGCCACACCCCGTCGTGCTCGCCCACCCGGCGTCCGTCCAGGTCGACGATCGGGCCCGGCGACGGTGGCACCCGCGACGCCAGGTAGCCCGCGGTGTCGCCGTCCGGGATGAAGCACACGTCGTACGAGTCGGGCTTGTCGGCCACGCGAAGTCCCTGGCGTGCCGCCGTGGCGCGCACCTCGTCCTTGGTGAACTCCCCGACGGGCAGCAGGGTGTGGGACAACTGGTCGGCCGTGGCCATGTAGAGCACGTAGGACTGGTCCTTGGCCCGGTCGGCCGCCCGGACCAGGTCGACACCCGGCCCCGGTGCCGTGACCGGTGCGCCGTCACGCCGGAGACGTGCGTGGTGACCCGTGGCCAGCGCGTCGAACCCGAATCTCCGCGCGCGGTCGAGCAGCGCGGTGTACTTGACGCGCTCGTTGCAGGAGACACACGGGTTGGGGGTGAGCCCGCGCGCGTGGTCGAGCGCGAACGGACGTTGCACATCGTCGACGAAGGTGTCGGTCAGGTCCCACACGTAGAACGGGATCCCGAGCGTCTGTGCAGCCCGGCGGGCGTCCTGTGCGTCGTCGAGGGTGCAGCAGCCCTGACCGGGGACCTGGTCGTCGGGTGCGACGTCGGCGAGGCGCAGGTGCACCCCGGTGACGTCGTGTCCAGCCTCCACGAGCAGCCCCGCAGCGACGGCGCTGTCGACACCGCCCGACATGGCGACGAGCACGCGTGCCATCAGTGGCCCCCCGCAAGCGGCGAGAAGCTCAGCCCGGCTGCGTTGCTGGCGCGCAGTCTCACGACCACGTCGGTGAGCACGTCGAGGGCCCGGTCGACGTCGGCCTCGGTCGAGGTCCACCCGAGCGTGAGCCGCAGCGGCGTGCCGACCGCGCCCATCGCCCGCAGCACGTGTGACGCGAGCACGGCCCCCGACCCGCACGCTGAGCCGGACGACGCTGCCAGTCCCGCGCGGTCGAGCTCCAGGACCAGCGCGGACGGGTCCACGGCGTCGATCATCACGTGGACGTGGGAGACCAGGCGGTGGGCCGGGTCGTCGGGTCCCGAGCGCCGCACACCGTCAAGTGCGGTCAGGCCCTCGGCCAGCCGCTGCGACATCGGCGCCAGTCGCTCCACGAGCAGGTCCCGGTCCTCCTCCGCCGCGACGACCGCCGCGCCACACGCGGCGACGAGCCCGGTCGGGAAGGTCCCCGAACGCACCCCCCGGTCCTGACCGCCGCCGTGGGCCAGCGACTCCACCGCCCTGCCACGCCGCAGCACCGCCACCCCGACGCCCTGTGGGCCGCCGAACTTGTGCGCGGACAGGGCGAGCGCGTCGACGGGCACCGCGTCGAGGTCCGCACCGCGGGTCGAGAAGGCCTGCACGGCGTCGGAGTGGAGGGCCACGGGGGTGTCCGCGAGTGCACGGGCCAGTGCCGCGACGTCGTTGACGGCGCCCACCTCGTTGTTAGCGGTCATGACACTCACCAGGACCGTGTCGGCCGTCACCGCCTCCAGGACCTGTTGCGGGTCGACCCGTCCGTCCGGCCCCGGGGCGATCTCGGTGAGGCGGACGTCGCCCCGCTCGGCGAGCCAACGTGCGGGCTCACGCACCGCGGCGTGTTCCACGGCGCTGACGACCACGTGCGGCACGACGCGCCGGGCGTCACGGGCCGCCCAGGCGATCCCCTTCACCGCCAGGTTGTCGGCCTCCGTGCCGCCCGAGGTGAACACCACGTCGTGGGGTGAACAGCGCAGGGCCCCGGCGACCTGCTCGCGGGCCCGTTCGACGGCGACGCGTGCCTGCTGGCCGAGCGCATGCGCCGCGGACGCGTTCGCGGCGTCGATCCACTGCTGCAACGCCGCGAGCGCAGCGGGGCGCGGCGGGGTCGTGGCTGCGTGGTCGAGGTAGGTGTCCATCACCCCCGACGGTAGCCTCTGGCGCCTCGCCGGCCGTGTCGGAAGGGACCGTGATGGCCGACCCCACGGGTCCAGCGTGACCGCCCCGCACCTCCCCGACGACGTGGTCCCGCGCAGCCTCGGCGTCGTACCGCTCGAGGTGGACCTCGGTCTGACTGCCGGACATCGCGTGGTGCTGCTGTCGCTCGAGTTCTGGGACGGCTGGGCGGACCTGCGCTTCGCCCGGATCGACGAGCAGCAGGTCCACCGCCTCACCCGCCGTGTCCCCCCGGTCGACGCGTGGCACGTCGTCGTCGACGGGGTCGTCGTGCCCGTCCACGACGCGGTGGGGCGAGGTGACCGCACGTTCAGCAACGGCGAGGTGCGACTGTCCCCCTGGCCGACCGGCGCACATCGCGTGGACGTGACGGTCGCCGTCGTGACTGGACACCCACCACTGCACGCGGCGTTCGACCTCGACCGCTGACAGCAGCGCGGATCGTCACCGTGTGACGGACGCGCGTGGGCGACCGGTGACCCGCGCCCCGACGTCGCCCCTCACTCCTTGGTGTAGGGCTTGCCGTCCGCTGCCGGGGGACGCAGCCGTCCGATGAGGCCCGCCACCACGAAGATCGTCACCAGGTACGGCGCGGTGAGCAGCAGGTTCGACGGCACGGGGACGCGCAGCAGTTGCAGCGACGTCGCAAGGGAGTCTGCGAACCCGAAGATCAGGGCCGCCCCGAAGGCTCCGCGTGGGCTGTAGCGCCCGACGAGCATCGCGGCGAGTGCGATGAACCCGCGCCCCCCGGACATGTCCTTGGAGAACGACCCGACGGCGTCGAGGGTGAAGTAGGCACCGCCCATCCCGGCGAGCACACCACCGAGCAGCACCGCGCGGTAGCGCGTCGCGAGCACGTTGATCCCGACGGTGTCGGCGGCACGCGGATGTTCGCCGACGCTGCGCAGTCGCAGCCCCCAGCGCGTCTGGAAGAGCGCGAAGTGCAGCCAGACGACGATGGCGAGCATGGCGAACACGATGACCGACTGGCGGAACAGCACCGGACCGATCAGCGGGATCTCACTGAGCAGGGGAACCGCGATGGTCCGGAACCGCGTCGGGGAGTTCAGGTGCGGGTTGCCCACGAGGATCTGGGTGGTCAGGAAGGAGGTGACCCCGGTCGCGAACACGATCAGCACCACGCCGACCACGATCTGGTCCGCTCGGAAGCGAATGGTGAGCCCCGCGAGCATGAAGGCGATGAGCACCCCGGCGCCGATCCCCCCGATCAGACCGACCCACGCGTTGGAGGCGAGCGACGCGAACAGCGCGGCGGCGAACGCACCCGCGAGGAACTGGCCCTCGATCGCGATGTTGATGACTCCGGCACGTTCACACAGCACCCCGCACAGGGCCCCGAGGGCGATGGGTGTCGCGCGGGCGAGTGTCCCACGGAACAGCCCGACCAGTGACAGCTGCCCCCCGGCGGCGGCCCAGGTGAGGAACGCGACCACGAACAGGGCCGCGACGATCCCGACGACGAGGACCGAACGATCCCCGAAGCCTGCCGTGAACTGTCGCCACGCGATCGCGAGCACGACGCCGGTGAGCAGCAGCACCGTCCACACCACGGGCAGTCGCAGGTTGGGCAGCATGAACAGCTGCCCGCGAGCATCATTGAGCACGAACGACGCGGAGTCGCCCCTCGAGCTCGAGGCGAACACCAGACCCATGACCGCCGCAACGATCACGGAGAACACCCCGAAACGACGGTTGCGGCGACGCAGGGCCACCGCGGCCGCGTCGAGTCGAACGCTCGTCTGGTCGCTCACGATCCCCACCCCTTCGCGACCTGGGCGGTCGTCAGGTCGTCCGCCCGGACCCGGAAGACGGCGCGGACGAGGCCCGGAGCGGCGATGAACACGATGATCAGGGCCTGGATGACCAGCACCAGGTCGAGCGAGGTTCCCGTCTGGGCCTGCATGGAACGACCACCGGCCTTGAGGATCCCCATCAGCAGCCCCGCGGCCACGGTGCCGCCGATGCGACCGCGCCCGAGCAGGGCGACGGTGATCCCGTCGAACCCGAGCCCGGCGGAGAAGCCCATCGTGAGCCGATGCTGCACCCCCAGGATCGTCGCGGCCCCGGCGGCACCCGCCAGGGCGCCGCCCGTGGACATCGCGAGCACGACCGACCGGCGCGTGTCCATCCCGGCGACGGTGGCCGCATTGGGGTTCAGTCCCACGGCGTTGAGTTCGAACCCGCGCGTCGAGCGCTCCACCAGCCAGAACGCCGCCGCGGCGAGCAGCAGCGCCAGGATGAGCGAGGTGTTCACCCGCAGTTCGGGCACGAACCGGGGAAACCGCGCGGTCTCCTCGACGGATCGTGAGATCGGGTCGGTGCGGTCGGGCCGGCGGAACAGGGCGGTGGACACGAGCCATCCGCTGACCAGGATCGCGATGTTGTTGAGCATGATGGTCGAGATGACCTCGTGCGCTCCCGTACGCGCCTTGAGGATCCCCGGCACCCATCCGTACAGCATGCCTGCCACCATCCCGCCCGCGATGGCCAGAGGAAGGTGGACGACGAGCGGCAGGCCGCTGAACGCGAACCCGAGGTAGCCGGCCACGACACCGCCAGCGATGAGCTGGCCCTCCGCGCCGATGTTGAACAGTCCCGCGCGCAGCGGCACCGCCACCGCCAGCCCGGTCAGGATGAGCGGGGTCGCGGACACCAGTGTCTCGGACAGCTGTGAGCGCCCACCCAGCGACCCCCGGAGCAACGCGGAGTACGCCTCACTCACACTTGCCCACGCGGCCGCGACGGCCTGTCCGGGTCGGGTGAGGACGGCGCCGAGCGCCTGGCGGACGACGTCCTCGGAGAGCGCGATCACGAACGCGCCGATCACGAGCGCGGACAGGATCGCGTAGATCGTCACGAGGACACTCGTCCCCGTCAGTGCGGCCACGAGGCGCTGGGTGAACGTCGCCTCGAGGCCGATCCTGGTCGTGTCGGCCTCGCGTTCACGCGCCGCGGCGATCTCCGCGGCCGCGCGTTCCTCCTCGCTGACGACCACCGGACCGTCGGGCTCCGACCGGCTCCCCGGATCGGAGGCGTCGTCGCCGTGGTCGGGGCGGGTGGGATCGTCGACCATCAGGCTGCCCCCTCGCTGAACACCTCGGCGGGGTCGGCCCCCGCCATGAGTCGACCCACGTCCTGCTTGCTCAGCGGCATGTCGTACGGGCCGACGAGACGCCCGTGGAACATGACCGCGATGCGGTCGGCCAGGGCGAGCACCTCGTCGAGTTCGGAGGACACGAGCACGACGGCCGTTCCGGCGTCCCGCTTGACGATGAGCTGCTCGTGGATGTACTCGATGGATCCCACGTCGACGCCCCGCGTGGGTTGTGCGGCCACCAGCACGTCGATCTGCTGGTCGAGTTCTCGCGCCACGACCACCTTCTGCTGGTTGCCGCCAGACAGGGTGCCCACCGGGGTGGTCACCGACGGCGTGCGGATGTCGTACGAGTCCACCAGCCTGCGCGCGTTGTCCGCGATGACGTCGAACTGCAGGGTGCCTCGGTGCGCGAACGGAGCGACGTCCCAGAGATTGAGGATCAGGTTCTCCGCCACCGTGAAGTCGGCGACGAGACCGTCACGGTTGCGGTCCTCGGGGATGTGTCCGACCCCGCCCCGCAGCACCTGCTTGCGTGTGTGCCCGGTCACCGACACCCCGGACACGGCCACGTCGCCGCCGGCGACGGCCTGCAGGCCGGTCATCGCGCGCACCAGCGGAGCCTGACCGTTGCCCTCGACCCCTGCGATCGCGAGGATCTCTCCCCGGCGGACCTCGAACGTCACCGCGTCGACCACCACGGCTCCCTCGGGGTTGGCCACGGTGAGGTCCCGGACCTCGAGGGCGACGTCTCCGGTCTGGGCCACCGGCTTGTCCACGACGAGCTGCACCGGACGTCCCACCATCAGGTTCGCGAGGTCCTGCTCGGTGGCGGTCCGAGGATCCGCGGTCCCGACGAGCGCGCCGCGACGCAGGACGCTGACACGATCGGCGATCGCCCGGTGTTCACGGAGCTTGTGGGAGATGAAGATGACCGAGCGTCCCTCGGCCGTGAACCCGCGGATCGCCTCGAAGAGGTCGTCGATCTCCTGGGGGGTCAGCACGGCGGTCGGCTCGTCCAGGATCAGGAGGCGTGCGTCTCGATACAGCGCCTTGAGGATCTCCACACGCTGCTGGATGCCGACCGGGAGGTCCTCGATGAGTGCGTCCGGGTCGACGGGCAGTCCGCTGCGCTCCGCGAGTTCGCGCACGGCCCTGGACGCAGCCGCGCGGTCGAGGCGCCCGAGCCGTCCGGTCTCCTCCACCCCGAGCACGATGTTCTCCGCGACGGTGAACACCGGGATCAGCATGAAGTGCTGGTGCACCATGCCGATGCCCGCGTCGATGGCGTCCCCGGGATCGGCAAGGGTCACGGGCTGGCCGTCGAGCAGGATCTCGCCCTCGTCGGCGTCGTACAGACCGTAGAGGATGTTCATGAGGGTCGACTTGCCGGCCCCGTTCTCGCCGAGCAGCCCGTGGACCTCACCGGGCTCGACGACCAGGTCGACGTGGTCGTTGGCGACGACGCCGGGGAACCGCTTCGTGATGCCCCGCAGCTCCAGTTTCATCCGACCCCTCCGCCCGGCGTCCCGGCACGCTATCCGTACCGGGGTGCTCAGGCCTCACGATGTGCCGACCGACGAGCGGGAGGGGCGCCCGCATGATCCCGGACACCCCTCCCGTCGATGCGGACTTGCGATCAGTAGTCGGCAGGGTCCACCGAGATCTCGCCCGCGATGATGCCTGCGGCGAGTTCGTCGATCCGCGCCGCGACCTCAGCCGGCACCATGTCCTCGAGGTCGTGGAACGGCGCGATGCCCACGCCACCGTTCTCGAGCGTGCCCACGTACAGGCCGCCTTCGAAGGTGCCGTTGAACGCCGACTCGACGGACTCGAACACGGCGACGTCCATGTTCTTCATCACCGAGGTCAGCATCAGGCTCGCGAACTGGGATGCCGACACGTAGCCGTCGGTGTCGACCCAGATCATCACGCCCGAGCCGAAGTCCTCGAGCGCCGTGGCGGTGCCGAGGCCCACGGGCCCAGCAACCGGCATGACGATGTCGGCGCCAGCCTGCAGCAGTTCGTCGGTCACGTTGCGCCCGTCGTCCTGCGACTCGAAGTTTCCGGTGAACAGGCCATCGGAGCCATCCCAGCCGAGCACCTGGACGTCGGTTCCGTGGTCGGCGTTGTGGAACGACACGCCGGCGAGGAATCCGTCCATGAACACGGTGACCGGTGGGATGTTGATCCCCCCGTAGGTGCCGACAGTGCCCGTCTCGGTGACTCCCGCCGCGACGTAGCCGGCCAGGAACGCAGCCTCCTCGGTCGCGAAGACGAGTTCACGCAGGTTCGGGTAGTCCGCGTCGTAGGCGTAGTCGACGATGGCGAACCGCTGGTCCGGGTTGGCGATCGCGGCTGCCTCGGTGGCCTCTCCGAGGAGGAAACCGACGGTCACGATGATGTCGCAGTCCTGGTCGACGAACGCCTGGATGTTGGGCTCGAAGTCGGTCTCGGACGTCGACTCCAGCACCGCGATGTCGATGCCGAGCTCGTCCTGGGCCATGACGAGGCCGTTGTAGGCGGTCTCGTTGAACGAACGGTCGTCGACGCCGCCCTGGTCCGTCACGAGACAGGCACGGAAGTCCCCCTCGGCTGCCTCTTCCTGTGCCTCGCCGCAGGCCGCGAGGAACAGTGCCCCGACAGCGAACGATGCGAGGACACGACGTGTGGTGATCCTCATGGTGGTGCGTCCTTTTGTGCGCGACCCGACGAGTCGGGTCGAACGGCTGGTGCCGTGTCTGGTGATACTACGTCAGTCGTAGGCCCCCGTCGCGGAGGGGTGCCAGTCCGGACGGGCATGGTCCCCGGGGTTCGGCCCCGCGTGGCACCCGGGTGGGTCCGCCACGCCCGACGACCGTGCCGCACGACCACGACGGCCTGACGACACGAGTCCCGACCGACCCCTCCGCGGAACGGCCAGCCGGTGGACGCTCACATCATGCCGCTCGTGGGCGACCCGGTCCAGGGCCCTTGGTCACCCGACCTCCGGCGTCAGCCCTTGCGCGCCTCGAGCTGCTCGATCAGGCGCGGAACGACCTGGTGGAGGTCACCGACGACCCCGAAGTCGGCGATCTGGAAGATCGGTGCGTCGGGATCCTTGTTGATCGCGACGACCAGCTGGGAGGTCTGCATCCCCGCGCGGTGCTGGATCGCTCCGGAGATGCCCGCGCCGATGTACAGCGACGGCGACACCGTGCGCCCGGTCTGGCCGATCTGAGCACGGTGGGGGTACCAACCGGCGTCCGTGGCCGCGCGCGAGGCCCCCACACCGGCACCGAACACGTCGGCGAGACGCTCCATGAGCGCGAAGCCGTCCTGGCTTCCGAGACCGCGCCCGCCAGCCACGACGATCGCTGCCTCGCCGACGTCGGGTCGGTCGCCCCCACTCTGCTTCTCCACGGCGGTGACGGTCGCGGCCGTCGCGCCGTCCGACAGCGTCACGTCGAGGGCGACCACGTCAGGTGCCGCGCCACCGGTCTCCTCGGCGGCGAACGCGTTGGCCGACACCCCGAACAGCTGCACGCGGCCGTCGGCCACCCGGGACGAGGTGACGACCTCGCCACCGAAGACCTCCTTGGTGGCGACGACGCGACCGTCGGACACCTGCAGGTCGGTGCAGTCGGTCACCACCCCCGCGCCGAGCCGCACGGCGAGGCGTGCGGCGACGTCCTTCACGTGGTTGGACGACGCGAAGAGCACGACCTCTGCGCCGGAGACCTCCACCGCTGCCTGCAACGCGTCGACCCGGGGCACCGTGACGTACCCGTCGGCGTCCGACGAGTCCCACGTGTAGAGGCGTGCGGCACCGTGGGCGCCGAGCGTCGCTGCGGCCTGGTCGGCTCCGGGGCCGAGCCACACGGCCGCCACGTCAGCGGACAGGTCGCCCGCGAGGCGCCGCGCTGCGGCCAACGCCTGCAGGCTCACCTTGCGGGCAGCACCGTCGGCGTGGTCGATCAGTACGAGGATCTCACTCATGTCGACACCTCTCGAGTTGCAGCGCTCAGACGAACTTGCGGGCGGCGAGCCAGTCGGCGAGCTGCTCGGCCGCGGCTCCGGACCCGTCGTCCTCGACGATGGTTCCGGGCTCCTTCGGTGGCCGCGGGGTGAACTCGAACATCTGCGCGGCGGACCCGTCGCCTCCCACCTCCGCGGCGTCGACGCCCAGATCCGCGAGCTTCAGCACGTCGAGGGGCTTCGACTTCGCCGCCATGATGCCCTTGAACGACGGATAGCGCGGTTCGTTGATGGCCTCCACGACGCTCACCACCGCAGGCAGGCTCGACTCGACCACGTCCCAGCCCTCCTCGTGTTCCCGGTGGACGACGATGCGGTCGCCGTCGACCTCGAGGTGCCGCGCGTACGTCAGGCTCGGCAGGCCGAGGAACTCGGCGACCGCCGCGGGCACGATGGAGGTGCGCGCGTCGGTCGACTGGTTGCCGAAGATGACGAGGTCGAAGTCCTGCTTCTCGAGGACGGCGGCGATCACCCGGGCGGTCGCGATGGCATCGGAGCCCCCGATGGCGTCGTCGGTGACCTGGATGGCCCCGTCGAGGCCGTAGCTGAGCGCCTTGCGGACCGTCGACTGCGCGGCCTCCGGCCCGATCAGCAGGGCGATGACCTCCGCCTCGTGCTGCTCCTTGAGCCGGACGGCCTCCTCGATGGAGAACTCGTTGACGGGACACAGCACCGCCTCGGAGGCGTCCCGGTCGACGGTGCGCGTCGATGCGTCGATGACCTTCTCACCGGCGGTGTCGGGCACGCGCTTCACGGGGACGATGATCTTCACGGCGAACTCCTCGGATCGGCGCTCGGGGTGCGGGCCAGATGCGGTGCCCTGCGAGCCGGGACGACGGGTCCCGGACGTGTCGTCGACCTGACGAGCGAGGATAGGCGTCGACCACGCCGTCACCAACCGGACCACCGCGGCGTCGTTCGCGTCAGCGCCGACCCCGACGCCGGACCTCGACGAGGCGCCCGACGACGGCCACGACCGGCATGACCAGCGCTCCGATCGCCATGGCCGCCACGAGCGACCAGCCCCGCGCCAGGGCCGCTCCCGCACCCACGAGCACCCCGTGGGGCACGACCGCCAGGGGCGCCCAGCGCCCTCGACCTGCGGCCTCCAGGCGACGCTGGGCGATCGTCGCCCCGACGGCACCGAGCAGCACCAGTCCGACGCCCAACGGCAGCAGCATCCGGTCCATCGGTCAGGCCGGCCGTGCGGCGCGCGACCGCTGGACGGCCGCGATGCTCGCGGCGACGAGGAACGCGGCCATGGGGCCGAACCACGCCGCCCGGTACCCCACCACGTCGACCGTCGCCCCGAACACGACCGGCCCGGCCGTGTAACCGAGCATGAATCCCGCGTTCACGCGGCCGGTGGCACGACCGGCGGGTCGTCCCTCGCTGAGGGTCACCGCCGTCAGGTTCACGACCGAGTTCCACGACATGGCCGTCAGTCCGGCGATCGCCGCACCGATCCACAGCAGCGGCGTCCACAGGCTCGCGAGCAGCAGCACGCCGACGGCGGCGGCCGCACCCAGCCCCAGCAGCACGAGGGGCCCCTCGAACCGTCCGCGCCGTTCGACCGCCCGGGCGATCAGGATGCGCCCGACGACGCCGACGAACCCCAGCATGCCGACGGTCGCTCCGGCGACCGTCGGCGTCAGGCCGATCGACTCTCGGCTGTACAGCGGCAGGAACGACGTCAACGTCGCCGTTCCCGCTCCCATCGCCACGGCGTAGATCGACACCCAGTGGATGGCACGCGGAAGCGGCACGACCACCCTGCGGCCACCTGAGGGTGCTGGTCGCGTGACGGCCGGAGGGAGGAAGGCCGCCAGCAGCAGGCCCATGGCCCCCGCCGAGGCGGCGACGACGACGAGCGCGCCACGCCACCCGAGCGCCAGGGCGATCGTGGGCAGGCCCACGCCGGTGAGCAGGAGCCCGAGCTGGACCCCCGACTGCTTGACCCCCATGGTCAGGCCGCGCCTGCCGGGCGGCAGGTGGTCGGCGATCAGCTGGTTGCTCGAGGGATTGACGGCGCTCATCGACAGTCCGGCGGCCGCCGTCGCGAGCAGCATCAGGCCGTAGACCGGTGCCAGCGCCACGAGCAGCACCATCAGCGCGGCCCACAGGCACGTGATCACCGCCAGGCGACGTCCACCGATGCGGTCGCTGACCCGTCCGGTCCACGTCGACACGAGCGCGTTGACACCGGTCATGGCGCTGACGAGCCACCCGAACTGGGTGCGCGAGATGTCGAGCGACTCGACGATGAGGGGGCCGAGGACCCCGAGCGCAGCGACGAGCACCGTCCCGATCGCCATCAGGAACGACAGCTGGACGTTGAACATGGCGCGACCGAGGGCGCTCGACTGGGTGAGGTCGGTGGTTCGGATGGGCGGTGCCTGTCGTGCGCGGACACGGATCGCACGCGTGCCCGACGTTCACGGGACGTCGACGCACGAAGCGTACTGCCGGGTCGGGAGCCTCCTGTGCGCGCCGTACCCTGCCAACCTCGCCGATGGTCTCCCTCAGGAGTCGTCCCGACCGATGCGTTCCCGTCGTCACGTCACACCGATGCTGGTCCTGGCCGTGCTGGGCATCCTGCTTGCCTCGTGCACCCCGACGACGTCGACGGCGATCGCCGCCGAGGGACTGCAGCGCCAGCCCGACGGGTGGCGTGGCATCGCCCTCGAACGCGAGCGGGTCATGCCGGACGTGACCCTGCAGACCGTCGACGGTGCACCCTTCGACCTGGCCGCCGACACCGCCGGCACGCCCACCCTGCTGTTCTTCGGCTACACGCACTGCCCCGACATCTGCCCCATCCACCTGGCGACCATCGCGTCTGCGATGCGCACGGTCGGCGTGGGGTTCCACGAAGTCGACGTCGTCTTCGTGTCGGTCGACCCCGAGCGCGACACCCCGGAGCGCATCGAGGACTACCTCGCGAACTTCGACCGCAGGATCATCGGCCTGCACGGCGACCTCGCTGTCGTACAGGAGGCGCTGCTCCGGCTCGACCTGTCCGGCCCGGTCGTCGAGGGACCCGACCCGCGAGGTGAGGGCGACCTGATCGGCCACCCGGCACAGGTCATCGGGTTCGACGCGAACGGAACCGCACGGCGCGTCTGGCCGTTCGGTGCGCGCCGATCGGACTGGGTCGACGACCTTCCACGCATCGTCGAGCAGTGGTCGTGAACGTCGCGTGGTGGTGTTCGGGCACCGGCGAGGTGTGGGTGTGGCGCTACACCCCGTTCCTGGGCGTCTGGGTCGTGGCCGGTGCACTCGTCGGCGGCTGGCTGGGCGCACATCGACGTGCGGGACGACCCGTGGACCGTCGACTGCTGCGCCGCTGGATCGCCGGCGTCGCCGCGATCTTCGTGGTGTCCGAGTGGCCGCTGGGTCAGCTCGGCGCCGGATACCTCGCGACCGTCGGCATCGGCCGCTACGTCGTGTTCACGTTCGTCGCCGCTCCGCTGCTGGTGTCGGGGACCCCGGAGTGGCTGCTGGCACGATGGCTGCCGGACGGGTCGCGCCGGGCCGCGGTCGTGGCGACCCTGACGAGCTGGCCGGTGGCCCTGGTCCTGTTCAACGTCGTGCTGTTCGGCAGCCACCTGCCGATCGTGATCGACACCCTGAAGGTCACCCAGCTCGGGTCGTTCACCAACGACGTCGCCCACCTCACCGCCGCGATCCTGTGGTGGTGGCCCGCGATCCGGCGTGAGCCACATCGAAACCGCATCGACGAACCCGGGCGCGCGTTCTACCTGTTCGGATCGTCGGTGCTGATGTTCGTCCCCGCGGCGTTCCTGACGTTCTCGCCGCTCCCCCTGTACGGGGTCTACGAGCTCGCGCCGCCCCTGTGGCTCTCGTTCGACGCCATCCAGGACCAGCAGGCCGCCGGGATCATGATGAACGTCGTCGGTGGCCTCATGCTGTGGGCCGTCATCGCCGCCCTGTTCCTGCGATGGGCCCGCGATCAGCAGCGATCCGACGTCGCGGCTCGACGGGCGGTCGACGCCCAGCGCATCGCCGCGCTGCGCGCCCGGCGATCCGACGAGGTCTGACCCGGGTCACGGCAGGGTGAGCGTCGGTGGGGCCAGCCCCGCAGCACAGCTCGAGTCCGGCGGCGTCGACGGGTCCGTCAGCAGATCCAGGAAGATCTGCGGGAAGCAACCGTGCTCGTCGTCGAACACCGTGCTGTGGGACAGGTGGCCGGCCGTGACGAACGTCGCGTTGGTCAGCGTGCGCGCGGCGATCTCACCCCATCGCGGGGGCGTGATCGGGTCGAAGCGTCCCGACACGACCAGGGCTGGCACGTCGCTGGCGACCGCGTCGGCCTCCCCGTCGGCTGCGACGCCGGACTCCCACCCGGGACAGATCACGGTCAGGGGGTACGTCACGGCGTTGACGAGCGCCTCGACGAGCAGTTCGTCGACGCCGTCGGCGAGCAGGCGGTCCACCTGCGCCTCGATGGTGTCGACCGACGTGAACGCGTGTTCCTCACGACACTCGATCGAGTGGAACAGCCCTCGCGAGTCCTGGGTCGGGTCCCCCCGCACGACCCGGAACCCGGTGGCGTCGAACTCCAGGAGTTCGAGCGCGCCGTCGACGTCGCCGTCGGCCACGAGCGACAGGGCGAGCGGCAGGTCGACCAACAGGTCCATCGAGTACAGGCCCTGGAACACCAGGTCGAACAGGTCGAAGTGGTCGATGGGCCCATCGGGGTCGTCGGCGACGACCTCCAGCGCCGCAACCAGCAGGTCGCCGACGTCCCCGTAGGCACGGGTGCACTCCGGCTGCTGCGCACACAGCGCGACGAGTTCGGCGACCGCTGAGAGCGAGTTGTCGAGGTACTGCTCGTACGCGGGCACGACGTTCGGCGGGTAGACCCCGTCGAGCGTGATGGTGCGCACCCCTTCCGGGTGATCGCGCACCACCGCGAGCGCGAGCCGGGTGCCGTACGACGATCCGAACAGGTTGAACGACTCCAGACCCAGCGCCAACCGCAGGGCCGCGACGTCGGCCGCGTTCTCGGGCGTCGAGTACGCCGACAGGTCGATCCCCTGTCCGACGAGCCGGTCGTGACAGTCCTCGTCGGACTCGTCGTCGCCACAGGCCAGGGAAGGGCGCGAGTACCCGGAGCCGCGCTGGTCGACAAGTACCAGGTCGCGCTCGGCGAACACGGGATGCAGGGGCCAGTCGTCGACGTCCTGGATCCAGTACCAGTGTTCCGCGAGCGCGACCCCGCCGGGTCCACCCGCCAAGTACACGACCGGGTCCGGTGCCGGCGACGGGTTGGGGGTGCGCAGGATCGCGACCGCCAGCTCGATGGTGGGGCCGTCCAGAGCCGTGCGCGACTCGAGGACCTCGAGGTACCCGCAGTCGACGTGCAGCGGAGTGTCGACCTCGAAGGGACACGGCGCGGGTTCGAACCGGAACGGACCGAGTTCTGCGACCTCGTACGCACCGGCGGTGAGCGGATCGCGCGCCGCGCCCCGTTCGGTGTCGTCGGTCCGCTCCTGCGCTTCGGGTCCGGACTCCTCGTCGAGTTCCTCCCAGAAGTCCCCACAGCCGGTGAGGAGGGACACGGACAGCACCAGCATCGCGAACCGTCGCATCGTGGCGTCCTGTCGTCGCTCCACGGCGCGCGAACGATACTCGGGCCGGCAGTCGACGGGGTCGGCCCGCCGACCGGTCGGCGACATCCGGCGGCTCGAGACGCGGTTCGTCGACCGGGCGCGTGACGCACTAGCGTCGCGCGCCGTGAGGCGTCGGACACCGGAGGTCTGCGACGTGGGATGGCCCTGGTGGGCGACGCTGCTCGCCGCGACACCACTCGCCGTGCTCACGGCGCTGGTGCTGCGCGGATGGCGGCTCACCCGTTCGGCGTGGCTCACGGTGGCGCTGTCCGGTGCGCTGGCGGTGGGCACGTTCGGACTCGACCTCGTCGAGGTCGCCTGGTCGGCCGTGCGCGGAGCCTGGACCGGTGTGTGGATCCTGCTCATCGTCCTGCCGGCACTCATGCTCTACGAGGTCCTGAACCGTTCCGGTGCCCTCGAACACCTCGCGGCGGCGTCGGACCGCCTCGCCCCCACCGAGGGCCGACGTCTGCTCCTGCTGGCGTGGGTGCTTCCGTCCTTCCTGCAGGGTGCCGCCGGATTCGGCGCCCCGATCGCGATGAGCGCGCCGCTGCTTGTCCGGCGCGGCATGGCCCCGGTCGCTGCGATCGCCGCCTGCATGATCGGTTACCAGTGGTCGGTCACGTTCGGTTCCATGGGTTCGAGCTACTTCATGGCCGAGGCGACCGCGCGCCTGTCCGGCTCCGATGCCCAGCAGTTCGCCCTGCGCACCGGCATCGTGCTCGGCATCAGTGCCATGCTGTCCGGACTGCTGGTGCTCACCCGCGGAGAACGCACCCGCGGTGACCTGTGGCGAGCGCTCGCCGTCGGCGCGGTGATGGCCGCGACCCTCGTGGGGGTGGTGTCGATCCAGCCCGCACTGGGGTCCACGACCGCCGGCCTGGCTGGACTCCTCGCCTGCTGGGTGCTGTTGCCCGACCGCGGAACCGAACGTCCCCGCGGTGGCGACCTCGTCGTGGCTGCCCTGCCCTACGCGGCGCTGGCAGCGATCGCGGTCACGGCCTATGCCGTGCCTCCCGTGCGCGCACTGTTCGACCGCATCCCGACGATCGCTCCGGTCCTGCCGGGCGTGGAGGCCTCGTTCGGGTACTCGACGGCGATGCAGGCGGTGACCCCGGTGTTCCGGCCGGGGCTGCACCCGCTGTGGTTCCTGTCGATGTCGGTCGTGGTGGCCGTGTTCGCCTACCGGCGTCGCGGCTGGTGGCCCGCGGGATCGACCGGTGAGGCCGTCCGGGCGTGGCGCCCTCGCGCGCAGAACGTCTCCGTGACCCTCGTGGGGCTGACCATCGTCGCGTCCATCCTGAACGACGCCGGCATGATCGCCGCCCTCGCCCAGGCGCTCGCGACGGCCTTCGGCATCGGCTTCGTGGCGCTGTCGGCACCCCTCGGGACACTGGGCACCCTGCTCACGGGCAGCACGACGACGTCCAACGCGATGTTCAGTTCCCTGCAGTCCGAGGTCGCCACGGCTCTCGCGATCCTGCCAGCGATCCTGCTGGTCGGGCAGACGGCGGGGGGCAACGTCGGCAACGCGCTCGCGCCGGGAGTCGCCACCGTCGGTGCCGCTGCGGTCAGCGCCCCGGGCACCGAGGGCCAGGTGATCCGCCAGAACCTGCCGGCGGCCGGGCTTCTGCTCGTCGTGACCGGCGCGCTGATCGCCGTGCAGGTGTGGCTGTTCCCCTGAGCCTGTGGGCGTCCCCGCGGCGCCGCGCCGGACCGCACACGGACTCGCCGTCGTTCAGAGTCGGCCCGCGTCGATGAGCAGCCCGTCCAGGGCGATGTCGACCATGTCGTCGAACGTGCGCTGCCGTTCGTCCGAGGAGGTCTGCTCACCGGTCAGGACGTGGTCGCTGACGGTGAGCACGCTCAGCGCCCGAGCCCCGAACTGAGCGGCGACGCCGTAGATCCCCGCGGCCTCCATCTCGATCGCGAGCACGCCCATCGCGGTCATCGTCGACGTCAGCCCTCGCGGGTCGTAGAACAGGTCGGCACTGTGCACGTTGCCGACACGCACCGGCGTGCCGCGGCGGTCCGCCGCCTCGTGGGCAGTACGCAACAGGTCGAAGTCGGCGATCGCCGCGAAGTCCAGCCCCGCGTACCGGGCCCGGTTCACCCCGGAGTCCGTGCACGCACCGGCGGCCAGGATCACGTCCCGGATGCCGACGTCGTCCTGCAGGGCACCACACGAACCCACCCGAACGAGCCGACGAACGCCGTACTCGACCACGAGTTCGCGGGTGTAGATCGACGCGGAGGGGATGCCCATGCCGGTGCCCAGCACCGACACCTCCATGCCCCGGTACGTACCCGTGTACGCCAGCGCGTTGCGCACGGCGTTGACCTGCCGGGCGTCGGTCAGACACCGCTCGGCGATGTGCTGGGCGCGGAGAGGGTCACCCGGGAGCAGGACCGCCTCGGCGAACTCGCCGGGTTCGGCGCTCAGATGCGGGGTGGGCACGTCGGACTCCTGTCGGTGGGTGGAACGTCGCTGGGCTGGTGAGCCGGCGCGCCACCCGCGCCCGCTCGCGAACTCACGGTAGCGGCGGCCCGTCGCGCAGCGGTCCCAGGACCTCCTCGTCGTGCTGGCCGAGCATCGGCGGGGCCTCAGCCGGACGTCGTCCCGACCGGGACCACACCACCGGGGCGCCCGGAAGTGAGATCTCCCCGGCGGTCGGGTGCACGACACGGTCCACGAGGCCCAGGTGCTCCACCTGGTCCCAGTCGTAGACCTGGTCCATCGTGCGGATCCTTCCCGCGGGGACCCCGGCGTCGGTCAGGCGCTGCATCCAGTGGTCGACGTCGTGTTCGACCAGCGCCCGGTTGATGTCGGCCTCGAGCCGGTCCCAGTGGTCGACCCGATCCGCGTTGGTCGCGTACTCGGGTGCCGCCGGGTCGATCCCGACCAGCGGTGCGAACGTGCGCCACAGTCCCTCGGATCCCACCGCGATGTTCACCCAGCCGTCCGCGCACGTGAAGGCACCGTACGGGGCGATGCTCGCGTGGCGGTTGCCCCCCAGACCCGGGACCTGCCCGCCGATGGTGTAGCGGGTGCCCTGGTAGGCGTGGACGGCGACCGCGGACTGCAGCAGTGAGGTCGTCACCCGCTGGCCGCGTCCGGTCCGTTCGCGGTCGTGGAGCGCCGCGACGACGCCATAGGCCCCGAACATCCCAGACAGGATGTCGGTGATGGGCACCCCGATGCGCGTCGGCGGACCGCCCGGGTGCCCGGTGAGTGCCATGAGGCCGCCCTCTCCCTGCAGGATCTGGTCGAAACCGGAGCGGTGACCGTCGGGTCCACCCTCCCCGAACCCGGTGATGGACAGCACCACCAACCGCTCGTTGAGTTCCTCGAGGGCGGCCTGGCCCAGGCCGAGTCGGTCCATGACCCCGGGACGGAAGTTCTCCACGAGCACGTCCGCCGTGGCCAGCAGGCGTCGCAGGTCGTCGATCCCCTCCTCAGTGGACAGGTCCATGCGCACGGACCGCTTCGATCGGTTGACAGACAGGAAGTAGCCGGACTCACGGGCGTCACCCTCGCCCACGAACGGTGGCCCCCACCCGCGGGAGTCGTCGCCCCCGTCCGGACGCTCGACCTTCACGACGTCTGCACCCGCGTCGGCGAGCATGAGCGTCGCGTACGGCCCGGCGAGTGCCCGGGAGAGGTCGATGACTCGGATGCCGGCGAGCGGTCCGGCCGCGGTTGCGTCCATGGGTGCATGCCTGTCGTGCGCAGCGGGTCGAGGGTCCACGAGACTACGCCGCTGCAGTCACGCGCCGGAGCCAGGAGGCCCGGGCGCGCCGCACGGAGCGGCCGTCGGGCCACCCGCTCGGCGTCCACCCTACGATCCGCGCGACCCACGTCGAGGACCCCGGTGACCGAGCCCCTTGCCGAAGCGCACCGCCGTGCGGTGCGGGCGGTCGCCGTCGCATCGCTGGGACTCGTGCTGGTGGCGTTGCCGACGTTCCTCGTCAGCGGACTGGCGGTGCAGATCCGCGAGGATCTCGGGTTCAGCGAGGTCATGATCGGCGCGATCGTGTCGGCGGCGTTCGCGTGCACCGCCCTGTCCGCGCCTGTGCTCAGTCGCATCGCCGACACCCGAGGCGCCCGCCACGCCATCGTCCTCGGTGCGGTGCTCAGCGTGGCGTCGCTGGTCGGACTCGGCACCGTCGCGACGAGCTGGTGGCACGTCACCCTGCTGCTGGCCATGGCCGGGATGGCCATCTCCGTGACCGACCCGGGACTGACCGTGCTGCTCTCGCGGGCGGTGCCACCGGGTCGTCAGGGGTTGGCGTTCGGGATCAAGGAGGCGTCCATACCGCTGGCGTCCCTGACCGCCGGCCTCGCGATTCCCGCGATTGCCGTCACCGCAGGTTGGCGCTGGGCACTGACCGTCGCCGTCCTGCCGGTGGTCGGGCTCGCGGCGCTGCTCCCCCGGGTCGACGCAGAGCCACCTCCTCGACGGCGACACCCCACCCGCGTGCCGTCGCAGGAGGACGCGGACCGGCAGGTCACCACGCCTCACCCTCCGACCGGCCTGCTGGCGCTCACCGCACTCGCGACGGGACTCGGCATGATCGCCGCGAGCGGCGCCGGGATCTTCGTCCCGCAGAGCGCGGTCGCCATGGGCATGACCCCGTCGGCCGCAGGGGTCCTCCTCGCGCTCGGAAGCGGCGCAGGCATCGTGACACGCATCGGGATGGGGGTGGTCGCCGACCGTCGTGGCGGAGGTCAGTTCGCCCTGATCGCGGTCATGCTCGCGCTCGGGTCCGTGACGATGTTGTTCGGCACCCTGTCCGGTGCTGCCCCACTGACGCTGGCGACCATCGGGACGTTCTCGGTCGGGTGGGGCTGGTCGGGCCTGCTGTTCGTGTCGCTCGTCCGGGTGATGCCGGCGGCTCCCGGCGCGTCCGCTGGGGTCGCGATCGCCGGCCTGTCCGGCGGCAACGCGATCGGTCCGCTCGTGTTCGGACTCGTCGCGGGACGTGTCTCGCACCAGGCGGCGTGGCTGAACTCGGCGGTCCTCGCCGCCGCCGCCGCGGCGCTCATGGCCGTCACGTCACACAGACTCCGGCGACACGCCGAGGGCATCGCCTAGGATCGTGGCTGACCGCTGTGCCAGCGCGTACGAATGGACCTCGTTCGCCGATCCGACCCGGGGCGTCAACCCGTGACCTCGACCGCCCAGCCGTCACCGTCCGCACCGGCGGCGCGCTCCCCGCACGTCGCGATCAGCCGGTTCGAGGTGCTCGACGGTTGGCAGGGCCCCGTCGCCGAAGCGTTCCGCAACCGCCCTCGCCTCGTGGATGACGCGCCCGGTTTCCAGAGGCTCGAGGTCCTGCGACCCGCAGATCGTCCCCGCGAGTTCTGGCTGCTCACGTGGTGGGACGACGAGGCGTCGTTTCGGACGTGGCATCGCGAGCACCGTGCCGCCGCACACCAGTACCTGCCGCCCGGGCTGCGCCTGGTGCCCGGATCGGCCCGCATCGAGTCCTTCGAGCACGTGGCCTCATGACGAGCGCGACACGATGACGGCTCCGACCGCGCCCACCGACGACTCCGACCGGGTCGCATCCGTGCTGCTGCGTGACGTCGAACTGCTCGCTCGCGACACGAGTCGTCGGCACCTCGACCGGTTCCCGGCCCTGCGTGAGCGGTTCGGGGAACGAGCCGACACGCGATGCACCGAGGACACCCGGCACCACCTGCGGCACCTCGCGGCGGCCGTCACCACGGACCACCAGATCTTCACCGCGTACGTGCAGTGGGCCGTGGACATGTTCGCGGGCCTGGGCATCGAGTCGGACGACCTGCGCGACCACCTGCAGGTCATGGCCGACGTGATCGACGAGCACCTCGGCGGCCCGTCGAGCGCCGCAGCCATCGTGAGGGAAGCCTCGGCCGCCGTGGTGCCTCGGTCCGGCGAACCCGAGTCCCACCTCGACACGACGTCGCCCGTGGGCGAACTCGCCCGGGACTTCCTGTCGCTCGTACTCGGCGGGGATCGGGCATCTGGCGTTCGACGCGTCGTCGAGGCAGCAGACGCCGGACTGCCGCTGGAGGACATCCACCTCCAGGTGCTCCAGCCCGTCATGCGCGAGGTCGGACGCCTGTGGCAGCTCAATCGGGTCACGGTCGCCCAGGAGCACCTGGTGACGGCGGCGACGCAGGTCGCGATGGCCCAGCTGTACCCACGCGTGTTCGCCACACCGCGCAACGGCCGGTCCGCCGTCGTGCTGGGGGTCGGCGGAGAACTCCACGAACTGGGATCTCGCATGGTCGCGGACCTGTTCGAACTGCGAGGCTGGACGACCCGCTACCTCGGCGCCAACACCCCGACTCGCTCACTGGTGGAACTCGTCACGACGCAGCCCACCGACGTCATCGCGATGTCAGTCACCATCGCGGCCCACGTCCCCACGCTGACCGATGCCGTCCGATCCCTGCGCGCGGCCACCGACGCGCCGATCATCGTCGGAGGACGACCGTTCCTGACCCACCGCGACCTCTGGAGGCACGTCGGCGCCGACGGGTCCGCCGACGACGCACGTACCGCGGTCGAACTGGCGACCCACCTCGCCCCGGCAGCGTGATCGTGACCGCCGGCCACACCTCCCGCTCCCGCGCGAATGCCGCACTCGTCGTCGACTGCGAACCCGGCGGGCGCCTCGACGTGGTGATCCACGACACGACCGGCATCGGCGACCCGGACCTGTTCGTCGAGATCCTGTCTCCGGCCTCGGTCGCCGACGGGCTCTCCCTGCTCCGGGAGGTCGAACAGGACCGACTCACCACTCCGTGGGAACTCGCGGTCACACAGGGCGACCACTCCACCACCCTGTCGTTCGTCGGTGCCCCACACGGAGCCCGGACGCGGATCCTCGGGGCCGTGTCGCCTGACGCGCTGGCCATCCTCGTCGATGAACACGGCGCGTTCGATGCACCGACTGCGCAGAGGCTCGTACGTGCGGCACGCATGGTCCCGGGAGGCGGCCCCGAGTCCGACGATGCTGCGGTCACCGACCTGACGCGCGCCACCAACGAACTGACGGCACTGCACCGTGAACTCGCCAGCGCCAACGCGCGGCTCGAGGCACAGGACCGCCGCCGCGACGAACTGCTCGCGATGGTCGCCCACGACCTCCGGGGCCCGCTCGGGACGATCGGGGCGTTCGCCGCCGCCCTGAGGCTGCATCTCGGCGACGTCGTCGACGAACGTTCCGACCTGATGCTCGACCGAATCGCGCAGGTCAGCGAACGCATGCTCGACATCGTCGACGACCTGCTCGACGTGACCGCGATCCGAAACGACCAGCTCGACCTCGAACTCGCACCGGTGGACGTCTGCGCACTGGTCGTCGACGTCGCGGACTCCTACCGGTTCGCGGCCAGCCACAAGGGCATTCGCATCGACGTCGACCGACCCGAAGCGCCGGTCCGGGCCCTCGCCGACGCGGGTCGGCTCCTGCAGGTGTTCGACAACCTCCTGAACAACGCCGTGAAGTACACACCGATCGACGTCGGCGCGGTCATCCGGGTGTCGTGCACGCCATCGCCCGGCACCGTCACGGTGGCGATCGAGGACGAGGGCCCGGGCATCCCGCCCGACGAACAGGACGGAGTGTTCGTCCCGTTCGGGCGCAGCAGCAACCAACCGACCGGAGGGGAGCGCAGCACGGGTCTCGGCCTGCCCATCGCCGCGAGCATCGTGCAGGCCCACGGCGGACGCATCGAACTGGACAGCGAGGTCGGTGTGGGCACCACCTTCCGCGTCGTGCTGCCCGTCGACGGACCCACCGAGTCGCGCGCGTGACTGACCGACGATTCCTGCAGGTGGACGTGTTCGGGTCCCGTCCGATGCAGGGCAACCCGCTGGCCGTCGTCGTCGACGCAACCGGACTGACCGACGCCCAGATGCAGCACGTCGCCCGCTGGGCCAACCTGTCGGAGACCGCGTTCCTCCTGCCTCCCCAGCACCCCGACGCGGACTACCGGGTGCGGATCTTCACGCTGTCCCGAGAACTCGACTTCGCCGGACATCCGACGCTCGGCAGCGCACACGCCTGGTTGGCCACACGGCCCGACCACGGGCGCGACACGGTCGTGCAGCAGTGCGGTGTCGGGCTGGTCGAGGTCCGGCGCGAGCCCCGCCTCGCGTTCGCCGCGCCCGACCTCGTCCGCAGCGGACCGGTGTCGCCCGCCGACACGCGCATCGTGCTCGACGTGCTCGGGCTGCGGACCACCGACGTCGTCGACCTCGCATGGGCGGACAACGGGCCCGGCTGGGTCGCGGTCCTGCTGCGGGACGCCGCGGCGGTCCTGGACGTGACCCCGGATCTCACGGCCGTTCGGCCCCTGTCCACGGGAAGCCTCGACGTCGGACTGGTGGGACCCCACCCGGGTGGCGGGCCCGCAGACCTCGAGGTCCGGGCCCTGTTCACCGACGACACGGGTGGCCTGCGTGAGGACCCGGTGACCGGCAGCCTGAACGCCTCCGTGGCGCAGTGGCTGCTGGCGACCGGCCGCGTGGACGCTCCGTTCACCGCCCGTCAGGGGACCCGGCTGGGTCGGGACGGTCGGGTGCACGTGGACGCGCACGGCGGCCGGGTCTGGGTCGGAGGCACCACGGTCACCGTGGTCGACGGCACCATCGACCTCTGACTGCCGTGGTCCTGCGACGAACTGCGTCGGGCGGCGACGCACCGGGCCGAGGTCGCACGTCAGGCAGCGAGCACCTGTCCCACGAACCGTGACACGCCCAGTGCCTGGTCGTCCCGACCGAACGGGGCGACGACCTGTACACCCAACGGCAGGCCCTCGGGTCCTCGCAGGCCCGGGACCGCCACCGACGGCAGCCCCAGCTGCGTCCACATCCTGCACGGCAGGGGATCTCCGGTCGTCGCACGGTCCGGCGCCTCGCCGACCACGGCCGGCACCAGCAGGACGTCGACGGGTCGGAACACGGCGGCGAGTTCATCACGGCTGCGCTCGACCGTCGCGCGAGCCGCCGCGTTTCCTGCCGCGAGCTCCGCGGCCGCGCCAAGGTACTCGCGCAGCCGTTCACTCAACTGGTCGGCATGGTCACGCAGGTCCGTGGCGAACGTGACGCACGCCTCGGCGGCCATGATCACGGTCTGAGCCTCGGCGAGCCCGTCGAAGACCGCGGGCAGGGCGACCTCCCGGACCTCGGTGTGCTCCGAGAGCGTTGACGCCGCACCTTCGAGCGCGTCACGGGTGGTGGCGTCGAGTGCGTCCCACTGCGGCGTCCGACAGAACCCGATCGTCGGCCGGTCCACGTCGACCGGAGCGAACCCTTCGACGTTGTCGGCCATCACCCCGAGCAGCAGCGCCACGTCGTCCAGGTCCGCGCCGAGCGCCCCCATCGTGTCGAGCGAGGCGGCGATCGGGCGCACACCGTCGGTCGGGATCCGCCCGAAGGTCGGCTTGACCCCGTAGACCCCGCAGAACGACGCCGGCCGCACGATCGACGCGGCCGTCTGCGTGCCGACCGCGACCGGCACCATGCCGCACGCGGTCGCCGCTGCGGAACCCGACGACGACCCTCCGGGGGTTCGTGACAGGTCGTGCGGATTGGCGGTGGGTCCCGGCTGGAACAGCGCGAACTCGGTGGTCACCGTCTTGCCGAGGATGATCGCCCCGGCGTCGCGCAGCCGCCGCACGAGCGTCGCGTCGGAGGCAGGACGATGGCCGGTGTACAGCGCGGATCCGTAGCCGGTCGGCTGGTCGACGGTGTCCACGATGTCCTTCACACCGACGGGCACCCCGTGCAGGGGCCCGCGGACCGTCGTCTCGTCCAGGACTCGGGCCTGCGCGAGCGCCAGGTCTCCGTCGAGGTGGGCCCAGGCCCCGATCTCGTCCTCGCGGGCGAGCACGGCGTCGAGGCAGGCCTGCACGGCCTCGACCGCGGACATACCTCCGCTCGTCGTGGCCTCCACGATCTCGCGCGCCCGCATCGGGGTGTCGGTCACCGTGCGGCTCCGTGTCCGACTCCCGGGGGAACCACGACGTCGTACGCGCCGAGGCCGCGTTCCTCGTCGGTCCCGGGGATGAGGTTGTCGAGCAGCAGGCCGAGGACCGCGGCGGTCGCGATCGCCGACTGCCCGATCGACTGGACGATCGTGGTCAGCCAGCCGATCCCGAACAGGCTGAACGTGTCCCCTGCCTGCGCGAAGTGGTCGGGGACGACGAATCCGGCGAACAGCACGAACCCGACGATCATGAGGTTGCGCTGCGAGTCCATGTCGGCCCGCCTGAGGTTGGACAGCCCGACCGCTGCGATGAGCCCGAACACCGCGAGGTACACGCCGCCGACGATCGGGACCGGGATCGTCGCGATCACGGCCCCGACCTTCGCGGCGAGCCCGAGGACCACGAGCGCTGCCGCCCCGAGCAGCACGACGAACCGACTCGCGACCCGGGTGAGGCCGACGAGCCCGATGTTCTCCGAGTACGACGTCGACGCGAACCCTCCCAACAGGCCACTCACCGCACACCCGATGCCCTCGGCACCGATGCCACGGTTGATGGTGCGCGCGTCCGGGTCTCCCTCGCCCACGATCCGCGAGATCGCGTGGTAGTCCCCGAACGACTCGATGGTGGACGCCAGGTACGCGGCGAGGATCGCGACGAAGAACGTGAAGTCGAACAGCGGGGTGCCCCAGGGCAGCAGGACGCCACCGGCTCCGATGTCGATGCCACGGATCCAGGGTGCGTCCCCCAGTCCCGCATACGACACCTCGACGGCCGTGCCCTGGGCCGGCCCCACCCAGGTGAGCAGCAGCGCGACGACGTAGGCGGCCACGATCGCGAGCAGGATCGGGAACAGGGAGAACATGCGGACCCGCGGTGCGAGCACCAGCGAGAAGACGAAGATCAGCGCCAGCGTCAGGATCGCCAGCGGCCAGTTGGTTGCGGCGGTGTCCCGGGCCGCTCCGAAGAGCGACAGCCCGATGAGCGCGATGACCGGGGCGATGGTGATCGGGGTGATGAACCGGCGCAGCAGCCCCATCAGGCCGCCGTAGCCGATGACGAGCTGGATCAGGGCACCGCTGATGATCATCCCGGCGATGTAGCGCATGCCGTCCTCACCGCGGTAGGACGCGGCGATGGCGAAGAACGGCGCGAGGAACGCGAACGAGACACCCTGCACGATCGGCAGGCGCGTACCGATCGTGACCTGCAGGACGGTCGCGACCCCCGAGCAGATGAACACGGCACTGATGAGGATCGCGAGCTGTGAGGCGTCGAAACCGAGCGCCGACCCGATCAGGAACGGCACGAGGATCGTCGCGCCGAACATCGTGAGCACGTGCTGGAGGCCCAGCCCGAGCGCCTTGACGAACGGCCTCGGATGGTCGGTCAGTCCGTAGTTCAGGTCTCCCACCCCACCGACTGCGCGGTCCATCTCCCACCACCTGTGGTCGCCACGGCACACCGGCCACACACCGGTGTGACCACGTGGGCACGGCGTCCCACACGCGCGGCCACGGGCGACCGCAGCGTAGGCCGCCGCGGCGTCGAAGGCCCCGGATCGTCGACGTGCGACGACGCCTCCACGCAGAGGTCCCCGGCCCGACCCGTGAGGGTCGAACCGGGGACCCGTCGACGTCTACGGAACTTCCGCGCGGGTGTGCGGTTGGTCAGCAGTCGTCGGAGAAGTCGGCAGCTGTGTATGCCGGGTCCGGGTTCAACAGGTCGTTGAACGCATCTGCAGCGTTCTGCGCGACCTCGCAGACCGAGTCGGTCACGTTCTGCGCAGCGTCGTCGGCGGCGCTCGTGAAGTTCGAGTAGCCGAGCACCGCGATGCCGGCGAGGATCCCGAGGATCCCGATCACGATGAGCACCTCGATGAGGGTGAAGCCGCGCGTGTCACGCGCACGTTCCAGCATCCACGTCATGTCATACCTCCTGGCGTCTCGGGTCGCAGGGCATCCCGGACAGGTTCGGGGCCGCGTCGGCCCCGGCTCGGGTGATGTCCGGCAGGACGACGGGACCGGTCGTGTCGCGACCGACGCCGCGGCGACACGACCCGCCAGGAAGTCTCAGCCGTTCGGGTCGACCGCCCGACGGGGCCACCACCTGCGGTGTCACCGTCCAGCGGACGCCCGAATGCTACCGCGCAGTCCCGCCGGGCGTCCGGGGCGCAGCGGCCGTGGATCGGCGCCGATCGACTGAGCGCTTCGCACGGAGGCGCCGGAGGATCAGTTCGGGGTCAGGCACGGCGACTGGGCGTTGGTGACGCCGTCGACGTTGGCCTCCGTGCCCGCGAGCACACGCATCGACCGGTTGCCCATCTGATTGGTCTGCAGTGCGCCGCTGCTCAGATTGACCCCGAAGGTCGTGTTCCCGCTGTTGAACTGGTGGCGTCCGGTCCCGGTCGCCGACGGCGCGCCGGAACAGTCGACGTTGCCGAACACCTGGTAGTTGACGACCGGCCCCTGACCGGTCGCGTACACCCCCATGTTCCAGGTCACCGTCAGCCGGTTGTTGTTCGCCCGGGACCACGACGACACCTCCGGCGCTGGTGGCGGAGGTGGCGGGGGTGGTGGCGGCGGCTCGTCACTGCCCCACGCCCAGGTGGCGCTGGCGGACACGAGCCCGCCCTCCGTGCAGTCGGACGGAGCGGTGCCGTTCGGACGGGTGCAGAACGTGATCGTGTCGGTGCCGTCCGACGTCCCGGTGTACGAGAACGTGCCCTGGCCGCCGGAGGCGTTCACCGTGCCGGTGCCCGGGTTCGCGCCCGCGACCACCCAGCGCACCACCGCCGAGAACGGTTCGCCGTACTGGTCGTCGACGTCCAGGTCGATCGTCGCCGTGTCGTCGCCGGTGTCCCCAGCGCCCGACGTCGGGTCGAGTTGGATCGACGCCACCTGCGGAGGGTCGGCCGTCGTCGCGGGCGGCACACACGTCGCAGCCGGGTTGGTCAACCCGTCGACACTGGTGACCGCACCCGCGAGCACGGTGAGGTGGCGCCCGGCGGGATTCAGGTTGATCCCGTTGGACGAGAAGGTGACAGTCGTGATCCCGCCCGCCGTCGAGGCACCGGTGACCGTGATGCTGAGCGCGTCGCCGTAGGTGTCGGTGTTCCCACAGTTGGCCGCGGAGAAGAACAGGCGGAAGCCCTGTGCGTCGACCGCGGCCTGGCTGACCTCCCCGACGAACTCGACGAAGAACGTGGCGCTGCCCGTGTTGTCCCACATCTGGAACGTGGGCTGGACCCGCCACTCGTGGGTGACGGCGTCGACGACCTCCACCTGTTCGTCCGCGCAGTCGTCGGGAGCGGTGCCATCGGGAGCGATGCAGGCGGTGACGGTCGCGAACCCGGACCCTGCCTGCACGTAGCCGAACGTTGCCGTTCCGGACGCTGCGGTCGGGCCGGCCTGCCCGTCCGACGCCCCGTCCGGACCGTCGACCTCCCAACGGACCGTGCCACCCTCGAAGGGTTCCCCGAAGTTGTCGGTCACGGTCACCGTGACCGTGCGGGTCCCGCCGGTGGCCGACAGAGTCCCGTCTCCCGGTGAGAGTTCGATGGTTGCCGGGCGCGGCAGGGGTTCGGGTAGTCCGTCGGGTGGGGCCGGCGGTGCGCACCCGTCCGCGGCGAGGACGTCGCCACGGCCGGCGTCGCACAGGAGTTCGGTGGCCACGGCCTCGAGGTCGTCGGGGATCCCGGCTGCCGCGGTCCGGAACCCGGTGACCGACACGACGGAGACGCCCGCGAGCACCGCCAGCACACCCAGGACCACCAGCATCTCGATGATGGTGAACCCGGAGGTGCGGAGCGTCGCCGTGCGCGTCATCGCAGCACCGTCCAGTTGGCGACGGTCACGTCGGCTGGCGCGACGGCGTCGTCCAGCCCGACACGGGCACGAAGGTGCGGCGCCCCGGCGACCGACGCCTCCAGGTCGACGACCCGTTGGCCGAGCATGGCGTACAGGGTGCACTCGACGACCACGTCGACCCCGGCGATCCTCAGGTCCTGCGTGGTGCACGCCGACGAGTCAGCGTCGGCGGCCAGTGCCGCCACGACCGTCTGCACGGCCCCGTCGGAGGCGTGGATGCGCAGCGTGCGTTCGTGGGACCCGGCCGCCAGTTCGTAGCCGACCTGCCCGAGGCGTGCCAGCGCGAGCACGACGAGCGACCACACGAGGACCAGCACGAGCGCGAGCACGAGCACGGCCCCGTCCTCACGGCGCAGGCGCGCGCGCAGCCGGTTCACGAGTCCACCCGCCGGTACACGTCGATGCCGTCGAGTGGGGCCGCGCCGGGCCTCCAGCGCAGCCAGCACCAACGCTCGGCCCAGCAGTCCATCTCCACGGCGTCGAGCCGGACCATCAGCGTGTCGGGCCCTGCCGACCGGTTGCCGCACACCCGGCGGGACAGTTCTCCGTCCTGGAAGTACCAGTCGGCGTGGATGGCGACGTCCATGTCGTCGTCGGGACCGACGTTCCAGGTGAAGCCCTGCACGAACCCGCTGCCACCACACGCACTCGAACCGGTGCGCACGATCTCCGACGACATCACGTCCGAGGTGAACCGGCCGATCGTCACCTGCGCGCGAGCACTGGCCTCCATGCCGTCGCGTACGCCCGCGTAGGTCCGGAATCCCAGCACGAGCGTACTCACCAGGGTGGTGGCGAGCAGCCCCCCGATGACGAGCGTGACCAGCAGCTCAACGAGCGTGAACCCGCCCTCGTCCGTGCGGCGCATCAGTCGGCCCGCTTGACGACGTCGGTACGCAGCACGATCCCGAGCGGACCCTCGGCTCGGATCCGGATCAGCTGGGCGCCGGTGTCTCCGGGACCGCAGGGGACGTACGGGGTGGCGGACGAGAGGTCGCCGGTCCAGCACCGCACCTCCTCGACCGACACCACGACGTCACCAGCGTCGAAGTCCCCGCCGTAGTCACGGTCCGTGTCGTAGTACGGCTCGCCACGGATGTCCTCGGCGAACCCGAGCAGCGCCGCTTCCGACAGGGCCAGTGCCCGCTGGTTGGCGACCGCGTCCACGGAGAACTGCAGGGCAGCGACCACGGCGAGCACGCCGGTGCCCATGACGAACAGCGTGACGAGCACCTCCATGAGCGTGAAGCCCTCGTCACGGCGTCGCATCAGAACACCCCGCGTTGCAGCGGCCCGTAGATGGCCGACACGAGCGCGACGGCCACGAAACCGACCACGAGACCCGCGAACAGCAGGACCATGGGCTCGAACACGGTCGTGAAGCGATCGAGGCGGTACTCGAGCTCCCGGTCGTAGTAGTCCGCGGTCACGAGCAACTGGCGGTCCAGGGTCGCCGTGCGCTCCCCGGCGCGGATCATGCGCAGCGCGGGCGACGGCATGAGCCCCGTGTCCGACAGGGGACCGGACAGGCCCTCGCCGTCGAGCAGGCGACGACGCACGTCGTCGATGGCGCGGTCGAACACGGCGTTGTTGGTGCCGGCAACGGCCACCCTGAGTGCGTCCGGAAGCGGGACACCGCCCTGGACCATGGAACCCAGCGATCGACAGAACCGTTCCAACAGGGTGGTTCGCAGCAGCCCACCCAGGGAGGGGATGCCCAACAGGACGCGGTCGCGGAGCAGTCGACCTCGGGTCGTACGGGCCGCCGCAGCCAGGGCCACCGTGGCGGCCACCACGACGGCGAGCACGACGTACCACCAGTCCGCGACGAGCCCGGTCACGGCCAGCAGCAGCCATGTGGCGAACGGCAGGTCCGTTCCCAGCGCGTCGAAGATCCCTCGGAACTGCGGGATGACCACCGTCGACAGCACGATCACGACCGCCACCGCGAGGGTGAGGATCACGCCGGGGTAGGCGAACGCCGACAGGAGTCGACGCCGGTTCGCTTCGTCGCGAGCCAGGTACTCGGCGATGCGGTCGAGTGCGACGTCGAGCCGGCCCGTGCGCTCGGCCGCGAGGACGGCCGACTGGTAGAACACCGGGAAGGTGCGCGGGTGACCGAGCAGTGCGTCGCTGAGCGCCTCTCCCTCGCGCAGTGCGACGGCGACGTCGTCGAGCGTGTCGACGAGCCCCCGGTGCTCCTGGTCCTCGGTCAGGGCCTCGATGGCCTCGACGACCGGGACGCCGGCGCGGATGAACACGGCCAACTGGCGCGTGGTGTGGAGCAGGTCTCGCTGCCGGACGCGACCACCCACGAGCCGCCGGAACAACGATCTCGGGCGGATGTCCACGGGAACCAGACCGCGCTCGACGAGCCGCACCCACGCCTCACGCCGCGACGCCGTGCGCAGCGTGCCCCGAACGCGTCGACCACCGGGCCCGCGCGCGACGAACCGGTAGGTGATGGTCTCGCCACGCGTCGTCGTTCGCTTGGTCACGGGCCCCTCGAGGTGTCCACGCGGGCGAGGCCCACGCGTCGGTCGACCTGCTGCTCACATGGTCCAGATGTTGCGCGCGATCTCGGAGATGGTGGTGACGCCCCGGTCGACGAGGTCGATGCCCTCCTGACGCAGGGTGCGCATCCGCTGGTCCTCGATCGCGAGTTCCCGGATGTCGTCACGGCTGCCACCCAGCACCACCAGTTCGCGCACCCGTTCGGTCAGCTGCAGGAGTTCGTAGACACCGATGCGTTCGCGGTAACCGGTCCGCTGACAGAACGTGCAGCCCGCGCCATGGACGAACTCGGTGCCCTCGCCGCCTGACGACCGGTAGAACGCCATCTCGTCGGAACTGGGGATGTACGGCGCCCGGCAGTCCTCGCAGACCCGGCGGATGAGGCGTTGGGCGACGACGGCCCGTACCGCGGAGGTGATCGCGAACGGCTCGACCTCCATGTCCATCAGACGGTGCAGGGCACTGGCGGCGTCGGTCGCGTGCAGCGACGACAGGACCAGGTGGCCGGTGAGTGCCGCACGGATCGCGATCCGTGCGGTCTCCGTGTCACGGATCTCCCCGACGAGGATGATGTCGGGGTCCTGACGCAGGATCGCGCGAAGTCCCGTCGCGAAGTCGACCTCGGCGGCCTCGTTGAGCTGGATCTGGTTGATGCGTGGAAGCACGTACTCGACCGGATCCTCGATCGTGGTCACGTTGCGATCGTCGTGGTCGACCTCGAGCAGTGAGGCGTAGAGCGTCGTGGTCTTGCCGCTACCGGTCGGACCGGCACAGACGACCATGCCGTACGGCGCATCGACGACCTCGCGGAAGACCTCCTCGACGCGTTCGGACATCCCGAGCTGCTGCAGCCGGAGCAGTGGACGTGCCCGGTCGAGCAGACGCAGGACGACCTTCTCGCCCCAGATCGTCGGCGCGATCGCGACACGCACGTCGACGGTGCGGTCGTCGACGGCGACGGTGAACTGCCCGTCCTGGGGCCGGCGTCGCTCGACGATGTTGAGTTCGGCCATGATCTTGATCCGGCTCGCCAGCGTCGCGCCGACCGCCGCGGGCAGGGTGCGGATGTCGTGGACGCGACCGTCGACGCGGAAGCGCAGGCGCACTCCGGTGTCGAGCATCTCGATGTGCACGTCCGAAGCCCGGTCTCGCACCGCCTGGGTCAGGATCAGTTCGAGGAGTCGGACGACCGGGGCGTCCTCCGCCTGGGCCTGGGTGGACGTGGGCACGGCCCGGACACGAGGTGCCGCCACCGACTCGAACTGGGCGACGAGGTCGTCGATGTCCTCGAGCGCCCGGTACGTGGAGTCGATGACCCGGTCGATGTCACTGGCAGGCGCGACGTGCAGCCGAACGGTGCAGTGCAGCGCCTGTTCGAGGCGTTCGCGGACCATCGGCAGTCCGTCGGTGACGGCCACGTCGAGGACGCTCCCGTCGAACCGCAGCGGGACCGCGTTGAGTTCGCGCGCCACGTACTCGGGCATGCGTGCGACCGCGACGTCGGACGGTTCGATCTCGGCCAGGTCGATGACCGGCAGTCCGGCCTGCCTGGCCAGGACGCGGGAGACCTGGTCGGCATCGACCCGCCCGAGTTCGATCAGCACGTCACCGAGGCGCCGTCCCGTGGTGCCCTGCCGGACCACCGCCTCGGCGATGTCGGCCGGGCTGATCAGCTCGTTCTCGACGAGCAGGTCACCGAGGCGCCCACCGGTCGCCGGCGCGTCCGACCGGGCGGGCGCACCACGGCCGGGCGCACCGCGGTCGGGCGACGCGTCGTGCGCGCCTGCCCTGCTGCGTCTCGTGCGTCTGACCACGGCGACTTCCTCGGGCTCGGGTCGGGCTCGGGCTCCGGGGCCCTGCGGGGCCCGGTCACCCGCGCCGGTGCTGGGCGAAGGTACGGGAGCCCGCAGGCTCCGGTCCTCGTACACGGCCGGCCAACGTGGGCGTCGGCGAACGCTGTGTCGGGCGGCCGGCCCGGGGGCCGCCGTACGGTCAGGGGGCCAGCCGGTGGCGGGCCTCGCGGACCAGGTCTCCCAGGCAGTCGCCCACGCCTCCCTGTTCGGTGCAGACGACGAACCGGACCAGTTCACCGTCGGTCCACAGCGCCACCAACAACACCGTCGCGAGGGTGCCGACCATCGCCGCGAGGACACCCAGCAGCGCCGCACGGACCGCCGGGGTCTGGTCGGTGTCCCCCAGTTCGACGAGCCGCTGGCGCGCACCGAGCCCGACGACCAGCGCGAGCAACCCCCCGACGACACCGACCACGCCGAGGATCACCGTCAACGAGAGGAACAGCGCCAGCAGCGCGACGACCTGCGCGCCACGCGCCATCGCGTGGGCGTGCCGCGGGCGAGCGTCGGCGGCGGTGAGCCCCGCGGAGCGTGCGAACGCGTCGTGGCCCGTCACCAACGTTCCGACGCGGGACCGCGGTTCGTCGGCCACCGCGCCGGCACCCTCGTCCGTCTCCTCGACGCGAGCGGCCTGCGGTGCGGTGACCGCCTCGACGCGCGCATCCCCTGGTTCCGCCCCGGGCTCGACCGGATCGAGCGGCTCGAGGCGGACCTGAGGCGCGACGTCGACCGGGTCCGTGGTGGTCGACGATCCGTCGCGGACGTGTTCGGTCCAACGCGAGCCGTCCCAGTACCGCTGTTCGTGGCGGTTCGTGGGATCCAGGTACCAGTCCGGAGCGATGCTCATCGCACGCCCCGGGGGACGGCGAGGCTCCGATGCACGTCAGTGGCCATGCGGCAACGGTAGGCGATCACGTCCGTTGGCCTCCGCAACCACCACACCCCAGGGTGCCGTGGTTGGACGGAACGCGGTTCAGGAGAGTTCGGTCGCGAGCTCGTTGAGCACGTCCTTCGCGTCGCCGTACAGCATCACCGTGTTCTCCCGCTCGAACAGCGCGTTCTTGATGCCGGCGTACCCCGGTGACAGGCTCCGCTTGATGACGAACACCCGTCGTGCGTTCTCCACGTCGAGGATCGGCATGCCGGCGATGGGACTCCCCGGCTCGGTTCGCGCCGCAGGGTTCACGACGTCGTTGGCGCCGACCACGATGACCACGTCGGTCTGTGCGAAGTCCTGGTTGATCTCGCTCATCTCGTGCAGGAGTTCGTACGGGACCTCGGCCTCGGCGAGCACCACGTTCATGTGACCGGGCATGCGCCCTGCCACGGGGTGGATGGCGAAGCGGACGTCGACGCCGCGTGCGATCAGGGCACGTGCGACGTCGTGCGCCGCGTTCTGGGCGCGGGCGGCCGCCAGGCCGTAGCCCGGGACGATGATCACGGACTGGGCGGCCTCGAGCACCATCGCGGCCGACTCGGCGTCGGCGGACACGACCGTGCCGTACTCCCCGTGTTCCGTCGCGCCACCGTCGCCTCCGAAGCCCCCGACCAGCACGTTCACCAGGGACCGGTTCATCGCCACGCACATGATCTGCGTCAGGATGAGACCCGCGGCTCCGACGACGGTGCCCGCGATGATCAGCAGGTGGTTGGACAGCGCGAATCCTGTCGCGGCTGCAGCGAGTCCGGACAGCGAGTTCAGCAGGCTGATGACCACCGGCATGTCTGCCCCGCCGATCGGCAGGACCAGCACGACACCGATGAGGACCGCCGCGACCAGCATCGCGATCACGAGCCACGCCGCCTCGCTGGCGTCCGGGACCCCGAACACCCCGAACCCGCCGAGTCCGATGGCGGCGAGCGCGAGCACGGCCATGACCAGGGTGCGCACCGGGATCCTCGGCATGCCCTCGATCGTCCCGCGCAGCTTCAGTTCGGCGACCACGCTGCCCGACAGGGTCACCGCACCGATGACCACGGAGGCCACCAGCGTCGCGGCGGACGTTGCTCCCAGTGCGGCAGCGGCGGTGACCCCGGCATCCAGGTCCACGACCCGGTCCCAGAACAGGGACAGGGCCACGAGCGCCGACGCGGCACCGCCGAACCCGTTGAACCGTGCGACGATCTCGGGCATCTGGGTCGCCTGCGCCCGGGCCACGATCGCCCACCCGATGGCCGCGCCGACGACGAGGCCCGTCGCGATCCACCGGTAGTCGACCAGTCCGATCTCGAGCAGCGTGATGAGGACGGCGAGCAGCATGCCGCTGGCCAGCAGTGCGTTGCCACTGCGGGCCGTGCGCACTCCCGACAGGCGCTTGAGGCCGAACACGAACAGTGCGATCGAGCCGAGGGCCAGGACCGCGATGATCTCCGTGTCGATCATCGACGTCCCCCGAAGTTGGCGAGCATGCGGTCGGTCACGAGGAACCCACCGACGACGTTGACCGTCGCGAGCACGAGCGCGAGCAGTCCGAGGACCACACTCGTGGAGACCGCAGCGACCGTCACGAGGGTCAGTGCCCCGATGATGGTGATGCCCGACATCGCGTTGGCACCGGACATCAACGGTGTGTGCAGCATCGGCGGCACCTTGTTGATCAGTTCGAAGCCGAGGAAGGCGGCGAGCACGAAGACGTACACGCTCACCAGGACCGGACCCATCACGATGCACCTCCATCGAGCATCGACTGCACACGTTCGTTCGTGACGGCACCGTCGTGGGTGAGCAGCGCTCCGGCGACCACCTCGTCGTCGAGGTCGAGCGTGAGCGCGCCGTCGGTGACGACCAGTTCGAGGAACGACACGATGTTGCGCGCGTACATCGCGCTGGCCTCGCTGGGCATCTGCGACGCGAAGTCGTGGCCCGGGATGATCCGCACTCCGGCGTGCTCGACCGTGCGGGAGACGTCGGTGAGGACGCAGTTGCCACCGTCCGCGGCCGCGAGGTCGATGACGACCGACCCCTTCGGCATGGCCTCGACCATCTCGCGCGTGACGAGTTCCGGAGCGGGACGCAGCGGGATCTGGGCCGTGGTGATGACGGCGTTCGCGGTGCTGATCGCCTCGGTCAGGGCGGCGCGCTGGCGCGCGAGGAAGTCCTCACCCACCTCCTTCGCGTAGCCGCCCTCACCGGTGAGGTCCTCGGCCTCGGGCACGTCGATGAACTGCGCACCGAGCGACGCGACCTCGGCCTTCGCGGCCTCACGGATGTCGGAGACCTTGACGATCGCCCCCAGTCTCCTGGCGGTGGCGACCGCCTGGAGCCCCGCGACACCCGCTCCGAGCACGACGATGGTCGCCGGCCGGATCGTGCCGGCGGCGGTCATGAACAGCGGGAAGTACTTGTCGAGTTCGTGCGCGGCGACGATGACGGCGCGGTAGCCGGCGAGGTTCGCCTGGCTCGACAGCGCGTCGATCGACTGGGCACGACTGATGCGGGGAACGAGTTCCATGCTCAGGGTGGAGATCCGTCGCGTGGCGAGCGCACGAACGACGTCTCCGTTTCGGTGGGGCGCCACGAACGACAGCAGCAACGTGCCCTCGCGGAGTGCCTCCACCTCGTCCACGGTCGGGGGCGTCAGGCGCACCACGATGTCCGCGTTCGACACGTCCGCGGCGTCGGCGACGGTCGCGCCGGCCTCCACGTACTGCTGGTCGTCGAACCCTGCCCGCGATCCCGCGTCACGTTGCACGACGACGTCCAGACCCGCGGCCGACAGCTTCGACGCCGTCTCCGGGGTCATCGACACCCGGCGTTCCGTCGGGTCCGACTCCCTTGCGGCGAACACGCGTGCCACACACGCCTCCTGCCTGTCTGCGACGGCACGGGATCGGGTCGACCCGTGGCCGGGGCGCACACTACCGGTGCCCACCCGTCGGACTGCAATCGAGTGCAGTCCGACCCCGAGCGCACGGGCGACTGCCGTCGGTCTGCCCCGGAACCCGTCCTGCCGACACCTCCGATGCACCAGCCGGCGCTGCCCACACTAGGCTGCCCGTCGACGTGGTGGGCCGGATCCGAGCCATGTCCGGATCTGGCCGCGCCATCCCCTCGGGGCCACCTGACGGCGACCCCGAACCACACCGAACCGCGCACGGGGCGACGAGTTCACCCGCGCCGTGCCGCAACCCCGCACACCGCCCGTGCGGAGGACCAGAACGAGGAGCTGCCATGGCCATCGTCCACTACGACCGCGACGCAGACCTGTCCATCATCCAGGGACGCAAGGTCGCGATCCTCGGCTACGGGAGCCAGGGCCACGCACACGCGCTGAACCTGCGGGACTCCGGTGTCGACGTGCGCGTCGGGCTGCGGCCCGGCTCCTCGTCGCGCGCTCGCGCAGAGGAGGAGGGCCTGCGGGTACTGGACACCAACGACGCGGCCGACGAGGCCGACGTCATCGTGGTGCTCGCGCCTGACACGCACCAGAAGGGCATGTGGAACGGCGGTCTGTCCGACGTCGTGCGCCCCGGCGACGCGCTGGTGTTCGGGCACGGCTTCAACATCCACTTCGGCTTCGTGGAGGCGCCCGAGGGTGTCGACGTGTTCCTCGCCGCCCCGAAGTCTCCCGGGCACATCGTGCGGCGGATGTACGAGCAGGGCCAGGGCGTGCCGGGCCTGATCGCGATCCACCAGGACGCGACCGGCTCGACGAAGTCGCTCGGGATCTCCTACGCGGCCGCCATCGGACTGACGCGTGCCGGGCTGCTCGAGACGACCTTCGCCGAGGAGACCGAGACGGACCTGTTCGGCGAGCAGGCCGTGCTGTGTGGCGGGGTGAGCGAACTGGTCAAGGCCGGGTTCGAGACCCTGACCGACGCCGGCTACCAGCCCGAGGCCGCCTACTTCGAGTGCCTCCACGAACTGAAGCTCATCGTCGACATGATGTACGAGGGCGGCATCTCCTGGATGCGCTGGTCCGTCTCCGACACCGCCGAGTACGGCGACTACGTCTCCGGCCCGCGGGTCGTGAACGCCACCTCACGTGAGGCGATGCGGGAGATCCTCGCCGAGATCCGCGACGGCTCCTTCGCCCGCCGGTTCATGGCCGAGATCGAGAGCGGCGGTGAGCAGTTCCGGGCGATGCGGGCCGCCGGTCGCGATCACCCGATCGAGCGGGTCGGGCGTGAACTGCGCGACATGATGCCGTTCATCGACCCGCCGACCGAGATGGACTGAGCAGGTCCTCCACCACCTCGGCGAGCTGGCCGGGCCTGTCGACGACCACGTCGGCAGCGGCCAGTTCGTCGCGTGTACCGGTCCCCCACGTCACCCCGACGGTCGCGACGCCGTGGGCGCGGCCGGCATCCACGTCGTGGTGGCGATCGCCGATCATCACGCACCGTCGGGGGTCGAGTCCCTGCCGGTGCAGTGCCCGCTCGAGCGTCACCGTCTTGGGTTCGTTGGCCGCATCGGTCGACGGGCCGTGCACCGCGCCGAACCACGGCCGCAGCCCCAGTCGCTCGAGGATCGGTTCGGCGAACACCTGCGGCTTCGACGTGACGACGTGCATCGGGTGTGCCGACGCGACGCGTTCCAGAGCCGCCGACATGCCGTCGACGACCGTCGTGTCGGTGAGCGAGACCACCGCATAGCGGTCCCGATAGGTGGTGATCGCCCGGTCGACCAGGCCCGGATCGGCCCCGGCCTCCTCCAGGAGCCGTGCCACACCCTCGTGCAGCGGCGGGCCGATGAGGCCGCGGAGCCGAGCGACCGGGCGCGGGGGCAGACCGAGCACCTCCAGCATGTGGTTCAGGCTGCCGGTGATCGCGTCCACCGAGTCGACCAGACATCCGTCCAGGTCGAACAGCGCGGTCACGACGGCTCCGTCGCGAGTCGCGTCGGCGACGTCGGGGTGATCCCGGCGAACGACCAGCCATCGAGCACGTGGTCGTCGTGGGTCGTCCACGGCGCCGCGAGAGCGTTCCGAAGGGTCTCCAGGGAGCCCTCGGACGGCAGGCGCCTGCCCACGAGTCCCTGCTCGACCCGGGCACCCGCCACCCAGTCGTCGAACGGGAGGGTCACCGGACCGTCGGCCGACGCGACGAGGTGTCCGTCGCGCAGACGCGACCGGGCGGCGTCGAACGCGACGACGAGTTCGACCAGGTCCGACGCGGTGACGGGCGCGACCTCGACGACGGACCGCAGGCCGCTGGTGACCACGGCGTCGCGCAGCCCCGGCGTGTCGACGAGCGACGTCCGCACCACGATCGACGGGATCGCCGTGGCCGCCACGATCGCCTCCGTGGTGTGCTTGACGCCGTGCAGGGTCACGATCCCGGGACGGTCCGCTCGAGGGTCGGGCACCGACAGCAGGATGACCCGTGCGACCCCCGCACCTCGCGCGGCCCTCGCGAGCACCTCGACGTGGTGGACGTCGGCCGAGACATCTCGGGCGAGGACACCGGCGCCGACGTGGATGACGGTGTGGACGTCTGCCATGGACGCCTCGAGGTGTCCTTCGTCGTCCGCCGTCCCCTGGGCCACGAACGCCCCTGCGGCGCGCAGTCCGGTCAGGTCGCCGTCACCGTGTGCGCGGACCTCGCCCCCGTCCTCGAGGAGTCGCAGCACGATCTGCCGCGCGAGCGGACGATGAGCGGCGGTGACGAGCACAGGCATCCCTCGAGGCTAGCGCTCACGCCGCGCCGATAGGCTGCCCCGACTCTCCGAGGTGGCCGAGTTGGATCGTCGCGAACGCACGGACGCGCAGCTCGTCGCGAACGCGGTCGACGGCGACGTCGGCGCCTTCGCGGCGCTCGTGCACCGACACGCCGCCCGAGTGGACGCCGTCGTCGAGCACGACACCGATCCAGACGCCCGCCTCGTCGAGGTGTTCACGACGACCATGACGCGTCTGGCCGACGCCCCTGAGGACGTCGGCGCGTGGGTCGAGTCGATCGCCCGCGCAACGGTCCGTCCACGGCCCGAGGAACCCCGGGACGCGCCCCGCGTGGTCACCGCGGTCGAGCCTGAACGACTCGACGCGGTGTGGCGCGAACTCGCGCGGCGATGGCCGTCGGGTCGAGCGGCACCGCGCACCCCCACCTGGCTGCCGTGGGTGACCACCGCCGCCGTGACGATCGCGTTGAGCGCGGGGATCCCCTGGTGGCTGCTCGGTCCGGAGGCTCCGGAGCCGGACCTGATGGAGTTGCGCGCGTTTCCGCTCATCGAGGGCCCCGAGGCCCCTGTCGACGAACCCGATCCCGTCGAGGAGATTCCTCTGCCCACGTTCGAGTTCCCGGTTCCTCCCGACGAGGTGGAGGAACCGCGGGCACCGGAGCAGCCGTCGGCGCCCGACGCCGATCCGGCAGCGGACGACCAGGACCCGGGCGCCGACGACGACTCCGGGCCGGACACCGACGATGACGCCGATCCCGACGTCTCCGACGAGGACGGCTCGGCGCCCGACGGTGCAGCCGAGGACTCCGCGTGAGCGACGGCGGACCTGCCGACCCACGGCTCGATCCCGGCCAGCTCGGGGTCGGCGACATGGATCCCGACGCGTTCCGTGCGCACGGTCACCAGGTCGTGGACTGGATCGCCGACTACCTCGAGGGAGTGGGCGAACTCCCCGTGCAGTCCCGAGTGCGGCCCGGACAGGTGCGCGATGCACTGCCCTCGGCGGCTCCGGACTCGCCCGAACCGTTCGAGGACGTGCTCGCCGACCTCGACCGGGTGATCCTCCCCGGCATCACCCACTGGAACCACCCCGCCTTCCACGGCTACTTCGCGATCACCGGATCGGGCCCAGGTGTGCTCGCCGAGTCCGTCGCGGCCGCACTCAACGTGAACGGGATGCTGTGGCGTACGTCGCCGGCGGCGACCGAACTCGAGGAGGTCGTCGTCGACTGGCTCCGCCGCCTGCTCGGACTTCCCGACGTGTTCCGCGGGGTCATCACGGACACCGCGTCCATGTCGACCCTGCTCGCCCTCGCTGCGGCGAGGAACGTGCCCGACCTGGACATCCGCCAGCGGGGCCTCGCAGGTCGCGCCGACGTGCCCCTGCTGCGGGTCTACACGTCCGAACAGGCCCACTCGTCGGTGGAGAAGGCCGCGATCACCCTCGGGCTCGGCCGTGACGGGGTGCGTCCGATCCCCACGGACGACGAGTACCGCATGCTTCCGGACGCGCTCGCAGACGCCATCCGAGAGGACCTGCGATTCGGGTACCGACCGATGGCGATCGTCCCCACCGTCGGGACGACCTCGACGACGTCGGTGGACCCGGTCGACCGGATCGCCGACGTTCGCGACGAACTGGCCGCGGAACTCGGACACGACATCTGGCTGCACGTCGACGGGGCATACGGCGGGATCGCCGCCATCTGCCCGGAACGACGCTGGGTGCTCGACGGGGTGGACCGAGCCGACTCGTTCGTCACCAACCCGCACAAGTGGTTGTTCACGCCCATCGACGCGAGCGTGCTGTTCGTCCGGGATCCCTCCGCACTGACCTCAGCGTTCTCACTGGTGCCCGAGTACCTGACGACCGACGACGAGGGCGTGACCGACTACATGGACTGGGGCGTGCAGCTCGGACGACGGTTCCGCAGCCTCAAGCTGTGGTTCGTGCTCCGGTACTTCGGGGCCGACGGGATCGTGCGGCGGCTGAGGGAGCACCTCGCCCAGGCGCGGCGCGTCGCGGACTGGGCCGACGCGCACCCGTCCTTCGAGGTCGTGGCACCCGTCCACCTGTCCACGGTGTGCTTCCGCGCCGTCCCCGAGTGGGTCGACGTCGGGCCCGACGGCGATGCGGCGGAGTCACCCGTCGACGCGCTCAATCGCCGACTGCTGGCGAACCTCAACGCCTCGGGGGACGCGCTGTTGAGCCACACGGTGCTCGACGGCCGGGTCGTGCTCCGCCTCGCGACCGGCAACCTGCGGACGGACGACGCACGGCTGGCCGCCACCCTCGCCGCGATCGAGCGCGAGCTCGACGCGCTGGCCCCCCGGTGACGACGTTCACCCCACGGTGACGGCCAGTGCATCACCCTGGCCGCCACCACCGCACAGGGCCGCGACACCGGATCCACCGCCGCGCGCGCGCAGCGCGTTGAGCAGGGTCACCACGATGCGTGCCCCGGAACATCCCAGTGGATGTCCGAGCGCGATCGCGCCACCGTGGACGTTGACCGCGTCGACGCCGATGCCCAGTTCGTCGACCGAGGCGATCGCCACGGACGCGAACGCCTCGTTGATCTCGTAGCGGTCGAACCGTCGCGGATCGGTGTCCACGACGCGCGCGACCGCGCGGATCGCCTGCGCCGGCTGCAGGTGCAGCGAGGCGTCGGGGCCGGCGACCGTCGCCCAGCCGTCGACCGTCGCCTCGACGTCGAGCCCGTGTTCGGCGGCGAACTCGGACGACGTGACGACCAGGGCCGCGGCACCGTCGGAGATCTGCGAGGCGTTGCCCGCGGTGATCGTCCCGTCGTCGTCGAAGGCGGGACGCAGTCCCGCGAGCGACTCAACGGTGGTGTCGGGCCGGATGCCCTCGTCGGCGCCGACCTGCACGGTCTGACGACGGCTCGTCACCTCGACCGGGACGATCTCGTGCGCGAACACTCCGGACGACGCCGCACGCGCAGCGAGTTCGTGGGAGCGCGCCGCGAACTCGTCCTGTCGGGCCCGACTGCCCCCGAGGCCGTCGCGGGCCCGCTGGTGCCGTTCGGACGCGACCCCCATCGAACAGCCGTCGAAGGCACACGTGAGCCCGTCGTGGAGCATCACGTCGATCAGCGAACCGTCGCCGAGTCGATAGCCGAACCGCGCACGATCGAGCACGTACGGCGCGTTGGACATCGACTCCATGCCTCCGGCGACGACCACGTCGGCCTGCCCGGTCGCGACCAGGTCACGCGCGCGGGCGATGGCCGTCATGCCCGAGAGGCACACCTTGTTGATCGTCTCCGCCGGGACGTGCATCGGCACTCCGCCGGCGACGGCGGCCTGGCGGGAGGTGATCTGGCCCATCCCCGCCTGCAGCACGTGGCCGATCGTCACCATGTCGACCTGGTCGGGCGCCACGGCCGCGCGCTCGAGGGCGGCTCGGATGGCTCGACCCCCGAGTTCGACGGCCGACACGTCGGCAAGGGTCCCGCCGAGCCGACCGAGCGGGGTACGGGCAGATCCGACGATCACGGCATCACGCACGAGGGGCTCCCCCGGATGGTGGGACGGACACGGGACCCACCCATCGTAGGTCCGATCGGCGCCGTGACGGGCGCGCCGCGTCGGCGATCCGAGGACCCGGCGGCCGTGGATAGCCTGCGTGGTGACGGCTTCGTGTGGACAGGGGTGGACGTGGGACTCGGCAGGCGCATCGGCGCGTGGTTCCGCGGACAGCCGTCGGGTCCCGCCGCACCGCGCTCGCGTGCCGCGGCTCGTGCCGCCACCGGGGAACTCGAGGAGTTCGCCAGGTCCCGGACCGGCGTCGAGGCCTACCTCGAGCCCCGGACGTCGGTGTACTCGACGACGCTGCTGCTCGTCGCCGACGACGGCGAGTACCTGCGCCGGCCGATCGACGACGCCGCGCACGCCGCCGAACTCTGCCGGGATCTCGACGTCCCGTTGTACGAGGCGGCGAAGGTGGGTTATCCCCGCCGGCTGCGGGAGTTCGAACGTGGTCAGCGCACCGCGCGCGTCGAACTGACGGATCTTCCGCCGTGGCCGGGTGACGACGCACCCCCGCGAGGGGGCGCACCGGACGAGGAACCGCCCCGCGACCGAACGTCCTCCGACGTCGACCTCCCGGAGGGCCACCAGGGCCGTCCCGACGGCGGGCACCCCGCCGATCCTGAGGACCGTGACGGGCACCTCCCCGGCTGACCCTCCGAGGAGGCGACCATGCGCGCACTGCGCCTGCACACCGTCGACGGCGCCATCGACCCGCGCCTGCGGATCGACGACGTCCCGGCCCCGTCCGCGGGTGAGGACCTCGTCGTGGTCGACGTCCACGCGTGCGGCCTGTGCGGCGAGGACCTGCACCTGCTCGACGGTCGACAGGACGTCGAGTTGCCCCGCACCCTCGGTCACGAGGCCGCAGGCGTCGTCGCCGAGGTCGGGACCGGCGTCGACGACTGGCGGCCCGGAGACCGCGTGGCGATCGTTGCCCACCACTCCTGCGGCGTGTGTGGCCACTGCGTGTCAGGACGACCGAACCTCTGCGCGACACGCCGCCGGCTCGGTGTCGACGTCGACGGGTGCCTCGCGGAACAGATCGCGGTGACCCCGGACATGCTGGTCCCGGTCCCGGTGGACCTGGATCTCGCCCATGCGGCCGTCACCGCCCATGCGGCGGCCGTGGCCTGGCACGCCCTCAAGCGTGCGGGCGTCGGCGAGGACGTCACCGTCGCCGTGCACGGCATCGGCGGGGTGGGCGTGCACGCGGTGCAGCTGGCGGTGCTGGCGGGCGCCCGCGTGGTCGCGGTCGACGTGGATCCGGACAACCTCGAACGAGCGCTCGACCTGGGTGCGCTGGAGGTGGTCGACGCGCGCGAGGGCGACGTCGGCAGGCGCGTGAGGGACGTCACGGACGGTGGGGCCGACCGAGCACTCGACACGGCCGGGGCACCGGGTGTCGTGCAGGAGGCGATGTCGTCATTGCGCAGGGGCGGGCGACTGGTCCTCGTGGGGACCGCGTCGACGCCGACCGTGACGATCCCGAGCGACCAGACCATCGCGGACGAACTCGAGGTCGTCGGGTCGGGCGGCGGCACCCCTCAGGACGTCGGGGAACTGTTCGACCTGGTGGCCGACGGGCGACTCGACCTGTCGGGGTCGGTCACGGCACGGGTCGGCCTCGACGAGGCTGCAGCGGCCCTCGAGGACCTGCGGACGCGCGCATCGAGCCCGACCCGCATCGTGGTCACGCCTCGGTGATCTCGATGGTGGAGATCACGACGTCCTCGAGCGGACGGTCGTTGGGTCCCGTGGCGGTCGTCGCGATGTCGTGGACGACCGACGCACCGTCGGTGGTCATCCCGAAGACCGCGTAGGCCGGGGGCAGACCGGCGTCGCGGTGCACGATGAAGAACTGGGACCCGTTGGTGTCCGGTCCGGCGTTCGCCATCGCCAGCGTCCCGGCCGGGTAGCCACGGGACGCGGAGGCCTGGAGTTCGTCGGGGAACGTGTAGCCGGGGCCACCTCGCCCGGTCCCCGTCGGGTCGCCGCCCTGGATCATGAAGTTCTCGATGACCCGATGGAAGATGACGCCGTCGTAGAAGCCCTCGCGCGCGAGGAACACGAAGTTGTTCACCGTCGCGGGCGCCTCGTCGGCGAACAGTTCGACGGTGATGTCACCCCGATTCGTGCGAATCGTCGCGGAGTAGGACACCGAGGCGTCGAGGGACAGTGGCGGCGGGCTGTTGTACGCAGTGGACACGAGGTCTCCGGGTTCGAGGGACGCCGAGCGGTCAGAGGGAGGCGAACAGCTGGGTCAGTGGCACAGCGATCAGGGACAACGCCATCAGGACCACCATGACGATCACCACGACCCGGTTGCGAGCCGATCGACGCTCGAACGAGCCAGACCGTCCTGGGCTGCCCACACTGACCTCCGCTGGTTGCGACCGGGTCAGGCTATCCGGCCGCGCCGCGCGGCCACGCGCCAGCAGTGCCGGTGCCAGTGTCGTCGGTCGTCGATGCGGTCGTCCGGCCACACGACCACGTGTCCGTCGCCGACGGCGATCGTGTTCCCGCACTCCGGGCACAGGTAGGCCGAGTGCGCACGGAACCCGGGGACGAGCCGGGCCGTGTGTCCGTCGAGACGTTCCACGGGATCGACCACGTCACGGCACCATCGTCGGGACCTCAGTCGTACACGTAGAAGCCGCGACCCGTCTTGCGGCCGAGGAACCCGACCTCGACGAGGTGTCTCAGCAGCGGAGCGGGCTCGTGCGAGGTCTGGCGGTACTCGTCACGGAGGCGTTCGATGATCGTGAGGGCGACGTCGAGGCCGATCGTGTCGAGCAGTTCGAACGGCCCCTGCGGATAGCCACAGCCCAACCGCATGGTCGTGTCGATCTGCTCGGCGGTCGCGTAGTGCGACTCCAGGAGCTTCACCGCGTCGTTGAGGTAGGGGAACAGCAGCGTGTTCACGATCAGGCCGGCACGGTCCCCACACAGGACCCCGACCCGCCCCATCCGGTCCACGAACGCACGAGCCTGCTCGACCACCGTGTCGTCGACACGCACCGTCGTGACGATCTCGACGAGGCGCATGACCGACGACGGCGTGAAGAAGTGCAGGCCGACGACGCGTTCCGGGCGCCCCGACGCCATCGCACAGTCGATGACCGGCACCGAACCACTGGTCGTGGCGAGCAGTGTCGTCGCGGGCAGCAGGTCACCGAGAGCCGCGAACGTGGCGACCCGCGACTCGGGGTCCAGGTCCTCCCCCGCATCGACGACCAGGTCGCAGCGCCCGACGTCCTCCACCGAGATCGTCGGGCGGATGCGAGCCAGGGCGGCGATCATCTCCTCGGTCGTGAGCAGGGAACCGTCCACCATCCGCTGCATCACGAGGGCCGCCTGCGCCGCACAGCGCTCTGCCTCCTCCCGCGTGCGTCCGACGACGTGGACCTCGAGGCCTGCCCTCGCACAGGCCTCCGTGACTCCGGTGGCCACCTCCCCCGTTCCCACGACGCCGATCTGCGTCCACGACGAGATCACCGACGGGTCCGGTCCCGGACGGACGTCCTCCCCGGCGACGACACGGGACGATCCGGGTGCTTCGTAGGTGTAGAAGCCCCTGCCGGCCTTGCGGCCGGTGAACTCAGCGCGTGCCAGGTGGGACAGGATCGGCCGCGGCGCGAACCGGGTGTCCCCGATCTCCTCGTGGATGGCCTCCATGATGCCGAGGAACGTGTCGATCCCCACCAGGTCCGTCAGCGCGATGGGCCCCATCGGCAGGCCGGCACCGAGTCGCATCGCGGTGTCGACGTCCTCCTTCGTGGCGTAGCCACCCTCGACCATCCAGACCGCCTGGTTGAGGTACGGGAACAGCAGCTGGTTCGCGATGAATCCCCGGCGATCACCGACCACGACCGGGACCTTCCCGATGCGCTCGGCGAACCGGCGGGACGCCTCGACGACGGCGTCGTCCGCGATGACGGTGCGCACGAGTTCGACCAGGGGCATGACGGGCGCAGGGTTGAAGAAGTGGAACCCGACGACACGGTTGGGACGGCTCGAGTGGACCGCCATGTCCATGACCGGCAGTGACGACGTGTTCGTCGCCAGGATCGCGTCGTGGCGCGCGACGGCGTCCATCCGACGGAAGACGGCCTGCTTCGCGTCGAGCGTCTCCGGGACCGCCTCGACGATCAGGTCACAGTTGGACAGCGTCGACCACGAGGTCGACCCCTGGATGCGGCCCTCGATCTCCGCTCGCTGAGCGTCGTCCAACCGTCCCCGTGCGACGCCGCGTTCCAGCGAGGCACGGATCCGCGCCCATCCCCGTTCGAGGGCGGGCTCGTCGGTCTCGACGAATCGAACGTCGACACCGTTGCCGGCGACGAGTTCTGCGATGCCCGCACCCATCGTCCCACAGCCGACGACGCCGACGCGCGCGATCTCGATGGTCACGTGTCTCCACCTCCGCAGTGCCCCCGGCAGCCTACGGGCTCGCCACGACGTCCACGGCGGCTCGACCGTCACGGTCAGTCGGCGACGACGCCCAGCCGGTCGAGCGCGATCACGAGCGTGAGCGACACCGAGTTGAACAGCGAGTGGGCCACGATCGGCACGAGCAGGTTGCCGAACCGGTGATGAGTCCAGGCGAGCAGCACGCCGAACGTGAACAGGCCGACGAGCGCCAGCGGCTGGCTCAGCACGATCTCCACGTGGACGATCGTGAACGCGAGTGACGACACCACGGCTGCAGGCCACAGCCCCACCCATCGCCGCAGGGCGGGGAACAGCAGACCGCGGAACAGCAGTTCCTCGGCGACGGGAGCGATGACCACCGCGACCAGCACGGCCAGCAGCAGCGACGTCCCACCGGCGAGGGCGTCCTGCACGACCTGCTGCTCCACACCGCCGTCGACCTCGACAACGAGGCCGACGACACCGTTGACGAGGTACGTCAGCAGCGTGCCGACCACGCCGAACACGATCCCGAGCACGAGCACCCGTGCGCTCGCGGGCTCGGGTCCCCACACCTCGGTCGTGAGACGTCCTCTGAGGCGCAGCCAACCGAGGGCGAACAGCAGTCCACCGGTCGTCGCGACCAGCGCGAGGACCATCCACCCGGTCTGGGACAGTTCCCGTCCGGCGACCTGGGCGCCGACACCCACGAACACCCCGACGGTGAGCTGGCCGACGAAGTACGCGGTGATCGCCATGCCGGCGTCGAGGAGGCTCACGGGGGCTCGGCGACGCCCGGATCGACCGCCGACGGGCGGTTCAGGGACGTGGCCGTCCGGTGGGACCGGGCGGCCACGAGGTGGAGGGGGTTGGGTGGGGCTCATCGTCGCCTTCGCCACAGCAGGGATCCGAGGAGTAGTACCAGTCCGACGGGCGCAGCGACCAGGGCCCACCCGAGTGGCGACGACACGACGGCCCCCTCGGACGGTTCCCCCACACGTTCTGCCGGCGTCGGAGGTGGCGGTGACTCGGGGACCTCGACCGACAGGGGTTCGCCCGCGACCTCGCCGGCATGGTCCTCACCCTCGAGCACCACGAGGTACGTGCCCGGGTCGACCGGACCGCCGTCGGGGCGGTCGAACCGCCACGTGTGGGCGTGGATGCCGGCCTCCACGACACCGATCTCCCGGCGGGTCACGGTCTGCCCGTCGGTGGTGGTGACCGTCAGGGTCAGCACCACCGGCTTGTTGACCTCCACCTGGACCGTCGCGGCGTCACGCATCTCGGGAACCCCGTCCGCGGCCACGGTGGGTGACAGCTGCAGCGGTTGCCCGTGGCCGACCGGCGCGATGACGCGCCACGCTCCGTCCTCGTGTTCGACCTGCCACGTCCCGAGTGCGTCGGCGACGAGCACGTCCCCACCGGCGTGGATGGCGAACCGGTGGGTCGCGGTCACCTCGGCGGGCACAGAGGTCGCCATGCCGACCCGGATCCGGTCAGGAAGCGCGTCGGGGACGACGGGTTGCAGGCCTCCGTAGTACGCCGCGAGTATGTCCAGGTGGTCGTGACCTGCCTCGGCACGCCCCAGTGCCCCGAACTGTCCCATGCCGACGCCGTGGCCCCAGCCCTGGCCGAGGATGACCACGTGGTCGTCCGTGACCTCGAAGTCGTAGCGCGACGACGGCAACGCAGTCGGAAGCGTTCCCTCGCCGTCGTCGGTCGCGCCCGGGTGGTCGTCGGGGAACAGCGAAGCGGCGACCTGGGAGACGAACGTCCGGAACGCCGTCGCACCGACGTCGACGGAACGTCCGTTGACGCCCGTGACCCGGATCCGTCCGAGCGGGTCGTCGGGCTCCCCGATCCGCACCACGTCCACCATCGGCGAGACCGCGGACAGGGTGTTGCCTCGGCGCAGGATCTGGTCGAACTCGTCGCGGGTGAACGTCACGGTCCACCGGTGCAGCGGGGACGCCTCGTCGTACGGGTCCTCGATGCGCTGCAGGTAGGGGAACGAACCGTCACTCGGGAAGACGTCCTCGTTGGCGTACGTCCGCCCGCCGGAGGTGGAGAAGTAGCGCGCGAGGATGGGCTCACCGTCCGGACCGACCAGGACCTGACCGGCGGTCTCGTCGACGGCCCTCCGCCAACGCGGACCTGTGGGACGATCGACGACGACGTCCGCCCCGTGGAACACCTGACACGCAACGGTGGCGCAGATGTCGTAGCCGGGCCAGCTGCCCCGGCGGATCGAGCGCCACGCATAGGTCCGTGCGGCGACCGCCTGGGCCTTGAGCGCCTCGATCGGCCATCGAGTGGGCATCTCCGCGATGCCCGCGATGTAGTCCTCCATCGACAGTTCGTTGACCAGCAGAGTCGGGGAACTCAGTTCGAGCGTGTCGTAGTAGTGGCGGCCAGAGAACCTGAGGACCGCGGGTTCGTCGACGACGAACCGCAGCGTGCCACTGGTCTCGAGCACGATCGGTTCGACGGGCTCTTCCTCGTCCGACGCGGGTTGCTCGGACCCGGGTGCGCCGTCGACGGCCACGGCGACGCCCGGCACCGTCGCCACCAGCAGGGCGACGGTGAGGATCGACAGGACGAGTCGCGGGACCACGGAACGCCTCACACGTCGAGCAGTCGCCCGTCGACACGTTCGATGTCGGCACCCAACGACCGGAGTCTGGGCACGAAGTCGGCGTAGCCACGGTCGACGTGCTCGACCTCGGTGACGATCGTGTCGCCAGCTGCGACCAGGCCGGCGATCGTCGCCGCGGCTCCTGCCCGGACGTCCAGGCTGCGCATTCGTGCGCCCCGCAGACGCGTCACCCCGTGGATCAGGGCGTGGTGTCCGTCGATGCGGATGTCGGCACCGGTTGCGGCGAACTCGTCGACGAACGCGAAGCGGGACTCGAACACGTTCTCCGTGCAGCGGCTGGTGCCGTCCGCCTGGGTGAGCAGGACCATCAGCTGGGACTGCAGGTCGGTGGGGAAACCCGGGTACGGCAGGGTCACGACGTCGACGGCACGCAGCTCGTCGGCCTTGACCCGCATCCAGGTGTCGCCCTCCTCCACCACGACACCTGCGGACCGCAGCTTGATCAGAGGCAGCGTCAGGTGCTCGGGTCGCACGCCCTCGATGCGCACGTCGCCCCGAGTGGCCGCAGCGGCGATGGCGTACGTCCCGGCCTCGATGCGATCGGGGCAGGTGGTCCAGCGCGCACCACCCAGGTGCGACACCCCGTGGACCCGGATGGTCGGAGTTCCGATGCCGTCGATGGCGGCGCCCATGGCGACCAGCATGTTGCACAGGTCCTGGATCTCGGGTTCACGGGCCGCATTGTCGATGACGGTCGTCCCCTCGGCCAGGGTCGCCGCCATGACCAGGTTCTCGGTCGCTCCCACCGACGGGAAGTCGAGCGTGACGTCTGCGCCGTGGAGCCCCGTCGCGATGACGTCGACCTCGCCGTCGGTCACGGTCGTGCTCGCACCCATGGCCTCGAGTCCGCGCAGGTGCAGGTCGATCGTGCGGGTCCCGATGCGGTCGCCGCCCGGCAGGGCCAGTCGCGCACGCCCGGTCCGGGCTACCAGCGGGCCGAGGCAGGCGATCGAGGCGCGGATGCGCCGCACGGCGTCGAACGGAGCATGCCACGACGGGTCGGAGGCCTGCAGGGTGCACCGGCCCGACGCCGGGTCACTCGTGACCGAGACGCCGAGCCCGGCGAGCACGTCGGCCATCACCGGGACGTCGGCGATCGCGGGAACGGCCTCGAGGTGCACGGTGTCCGCCGTCAGCAGGGACGCCGCCATCAGCTTCAGGGCCGAGTTCTTGGCCCCTCGGAGCGCGACCTGACCGCGAAGCGGCGCACCGCCCCTCACCCGGAAGACGTCATGCGTCGTGTCGGAGGACATCTCGGTGAGGGTACCCCTGACCGCAGGGCCCTCCCCGGACCAGGGCCGTCCGACCGGCCCGTGCCCGGCCGGGACCTCCCCGGTCAGTGTGCGCCGGATCCAGCCACGTCGAGCCGCAACTGCTGCTTGCGCAACGACACCTGCAGTGCCGAGTCGTCCGGGTTCGCCTCGAGCTGTCGGGAGACGGCGTCACGCCGTGCACGCGCCCGTTCGACGTCGATCTCGTCGGCGAGTTCGGCGACGTCCGCGAGCACGATCGCACGCCGGTCCTTGTCCACGTACAGCACCCCGCGGTGCACCGCGACGGCCCAGCGCGTCCCGTCGGCACCGACGATCCTCACCGTGCCGACGTCGAGCGCGACGACCGCAGGCTGGTGTCCGGGAAGGATCCCGATCTCACCCTCGACCGACCGTGCGTACAGCTCGGTGACGTCCGCGCTCAGCACGTGCTGCTCCGCGGACACCACCTCGAGGTGCATCGTGGTGGACATCGCTGCTCCTCACGTCCGTGGACGTGGCGTCAGGCCGCCATCTCGCTGGCACGGCGGTGGACGTCGTCGACGTTGCCGGCGTACAGGAACGCCTGCTCCGGGACCTCGTCGAGTTCGCCGTCGATCAGCGCACGGAAGCCCTCGATGGTCTCCGACACCGGCACGTACACGCCGGGGTTGCCCGTGAACTGCTCCGCGACGTAGAAGTTCTGGCTGAAGAACCGCTGAGCCTTGCGGGCGCGGGCGACGGTGACCTTGTCGTCCTCGGAGAGCTCGTCGATACCGAGGATGGCGATGATGTCCTGCAGGTCCTTGTAGCGCTGGAGGACCTGCTGCACGCCGGTCGCCACGTCGTAGTGCTCCTGCCCGACGATGGTCGGGTCGAGGATGCGTGACGTCGAGTCGAGCGGGTCGACGGCCGGGTAGATGCCCAGCGCCGCGATGTCACGCGACAGGACCGTCTGCGCGTCCAGGTGAGCGAACGTCGTGTGCGGAGCAGGGTCGGTGATGTCGTCGGCAGGGACGTACACGGCCTGCAGGGAGGTGATCGAGCGGCCCTTCGTCGAGGTGATCCGCTCCTGGAGCTGGCCCATCTCGTTGGCGAGCGTCGGCTGGTAACCCACGGCCGACGGCATGCGTCCGAGCAGGGTGGACACCTCGGAACCGGCCTGCACGAACCGGAACACGTTGTCGACGAACAGCAGCACGTCCTGGTGCATCTCGTCGCGGAAGTACTCGGCCATCGTCAGGGCCGACAGCGCGACACGGAGGCGGACCCCGGGCGGCTCGTCCATCTGGCCGAAGACCAGCGCCGCCTTCTCGAGGACGCCGGACTCCTCCATCTCGAGCATGAGGTCGTTGCCCTCACGGGTGCGCTCACCGACACCGGCGAACACCGACACACCACCGTGCTGCTGGGCGACACGGTTGATCATCTCCTGGATGACGACCGTCTTGCCGACGCCGGCGCCCCCGAACATGCCGATCTTGCCGCCCTGCACGTAGGGCTCGATCAGGTCGATGACCTTGATGCCGGTCTCGAACATCCTGGCCTGCGGTTCGAGTTCGTCGAACGGCGGCGGCTCGCGGTGGATGGGCCACCGGGTGTCGGGCGTGATCTCGGACTCGGCGACGTCCAGTGGCTGACCCAGCACGTTGTAGATGTGCCCGAGCACCCCGTTGCCGACGGGCACCGTGATCGGCGACCCGGTGTCGCGCACCGTCGCACCACGGACCACCCCGTCGGTCGGCTGCATGCACACGGCGCGGACGCGCCGGTCCCCCAGGTGCTGAGCGACCTCGGCGGTGATCGTCGAGGTCGAGCCCTGCACCTCACGCTCGAACGTGAGCGCGCTGTTGATCTCCGGCAGGTCGCCCGGCGGGAACTCGACGTCGACGACCGGCCCGATGACACGGACGATGCGACCATCCGCGGAGCGCGCGGTGTCCTGGCCTGCTGCCACGGTCTGCGTGGACATCTGGTGCTTCCTTCTCTCTCGTGCCCGTCGGGCACGTCACGGATGCGTCGTGTGTGTGTCGGTCAGTCGCCGAGTGCCTCGGCGCCACCGACGATCTCGGAGATCTCGGTGGTGATCTGTTCCTGGCGGGCCTGGTTCATCACGCGGGACAGGGACGCCGCAACCTCCTTGGCGTTGTCCGTCGCGGACTTCATGGCGCGCTGGCGGGCAGCGTGCTCCGAGGCCGAGGACTCGAGCAGGCCGTGCAGCACCTTGGCCTCCACGTAGCGAGGGATCAGGCGCTCGAGCAGTTCCGGCTGCGAGGGCTCGAAGATGAACTCCGGGGCGATCTCCGACCCGCCCTCGAACTCCTCGGGCTTGACCGGAAGCAGTTCCATGCGCACGGGCGACTGTGTCAGCGACGACTTGAAGTCGGTGTACACGAGCCACACGCGATCGATCTCTGCGCGAGCGAAGCGCGACATCACGGTCTCGGCGATGAGCGAGGCGTCGTCGATCGCCGGGGCGTCCGACACACCCTCCCACACGCGTTCGGCGCGACGGCCCCGGTAGGAGAAGTAGCCCGCACCCTTGCGACCGATGACGTACAGGTCGACCCGGTGGCCGGCCTCCTCCTCCTGGCGGATGGTGCGCTCGGCGACCTTGAGCACGTTGGCGTTGTACGCGCCGGCAAGCCCGCGGTCGGACGTGTTGACGATCACGGCGGTCGTACGCACCTCGCGCTGGACGAGCAGTGGGTGCTGGCGGACCTCGTTGGAGACTGCGAGTCCCTTGATCACCTCGGTGATCTGTTCCGCGTACGGACGTGCCGCACGCACCCGAGCCTGGGCGCGCAGGATCCGCGACGCGGCGATCATCTCCATTGCACGCGTGATCTTCTGCGTGCTCTGGACGGATCGGATCCGTCGCTTCAACTGCCGGATCTGGCCGCTACCAGCCATCCGGTCCTCCTTGCGTCACCGTGGGGATCAACGACGTCATCGGCAGGTCACTCCACCGACTCGCTGCTGGCCGCCATGGCGTCCCAGCCCTCGTTGGTCTCCTCGACCTCGGCCACCTCGGTCGCGACGAACGACTGTGCGAAGTCCTGGATCGCCTGTCCGAGTGCGGCCTTCAGGTCGTCCGTGTACTTCTCACGCGCGAGACGCTCCAGCACGTCGCCGTGCCGGTCGGTGAGGTACTCGTGCAGTTCGGCCTCGAACCGACGCACGTCACCGAGCGGCAGTTCGTCGAGCACGCCGGAGGTGACGGCCACGACCGAGGCGACCTGCAGTTGGACGGACAGCGGCCGGTTCTCGGCCTGCTTGAGGATCTCCACGACCCGCTGACCCCGGGCGATCTGCTGCTGGGACGCCTTGTCCAGGTCGGACCCGAACTGGGCGAACGCCTCGAGTTCACGGAACTGGGCCAGTTCGAGCCGCACGGTTCCGGACACGGACTTCATGGCCGGACGCTGGGCGGACCCACCCACGCGAGACACGGAGATGCCGGCGTTCATGGCGGGCCGCACACCCTGGTAGAACAGGTCCGTCTCGAGGAAGATCTGTCCGTCGGTGATCGAGATCACGTTGGTCGGGATGTAGGCCGAGACGTCGTTGGCCTTGGTCTCCACGATCGGCAGCGCCGTCATCGAGCCGCCGCCGAGTTCGTCGGACAGCTTCGCGGCGCGCTCCAGCAGGCGACTGTGGAGGTAGAAGACGTCACCCGGGTAGGCCTCGCGACCGGGAGGCCGACGAAGCAGCAGCGACAGCTGACGGTACGCGTCGGCCTGCTTCGACAGGTCGTCGTAGATGATCAGTGCGTGCTCGCCCCGGTACATCCAGTTCGCCCCGATGGCGGCACCCGCGTAGGGCGCGATGTACTGGAACGGTGCCGGCGAGGACGCGGGCGCCGACACGACGGTCGTGTACTCCATCGCGCCATGCTTCTCGAGCGTCGCGACGACCTGGGCGATCGTCGAACCCTTCTGCCCGATGCCGACGTAGATGCACTTGACGGCCTCGTCGGTCCCCCACAGGGCCTTCTGGTTGATGATCGTGTCGATCGCGATCGCCGTCTTGCCCGTCTGACGGTCACCGATGATCAGTTCGCGCTGACCCCGACCGATCGGGGTCATGACGTCGATGACCTTGATGCCGGTCTGCATCGGCTCGCTCACCGGCTGGCGGTCGACGACACCGGGGGCCTGGACCTCGAGCGCACGCTCCCCGTCGATGCGTCCCTGGTCGAGCGGCCCCTTGCCGTCGATGGGACGGCCCAGCGGGTCGACGACCCGGCCGAGCATCGCGTCGCCGACGGGGACGGACAGCACCCGTTCGGTGCGACGGACCGTCTGGCCCTCCTCGATCGTCGAGGCGTCGGAGAACACCGCGGCACCGATCTGGTGCTCGTCGAGGTTCATCGCCATGCCGAACACGCCGTCGCCGAAGTCGAGGAGCTCGTTGGCGAGCGTCCCCGGCAGGCCGGAGATGGTCGCGATGCCGTCACCCGTGGTGAGCACGCGACCGACCTGCTCGGCGGCGAGGTCGGGCTCGTAGCCGTCGAGCATCCGCTGGAGCGCGTCGGCGACGTCCTGGGACCGGATCGTCAGATCTGCCATGTCTGTGTCTTCCTCGTGAGGAGATGCGCTGCGGGGCAGCGGACGGTCACGTTCCGGCTCGTGTACGCAGGTCGTCGAGGCGGCGCAGCACCGAACCGTCGATGACGGTGTCTCCGATGCGGGCACGCACCCCGCCGACGACGGACTCGTCGACGACGAACTTCACGTCGAGGCGACGACCCGTGGCCTTCTCGAGCGCCGCCTTCAGGGCCGCCCGGCGGGCGTCGTCGAGTTCGACGGCCACGTGGACCTCTGCGAGTTCCGCGTCACGTGACTCGGCGGCGCGGCGAGCGACCTCGTTGGCGATCGCGGTGAGGTCGCCGGCCCGGTCTGCGGTGATCAGCAGCGCGAGCACGGCTCGGGTCGCGCGGTGCGCGGCCTTCAGGACCTCGGACTCCACGAACGCCAGGCGGTTCGCGACCGGCAGGTGGGCGTCGGTCAACCGCTGGCGCAACTCGTCGTTCGCGTCGATCGCGCGGGCCACGGTGAGCAGTTCGTCCTCGACCGTGTCCAGCGCGTTCTCTGCGCCTGCGAGCGTGACCACGGCCTGCGCGTAGGCGCTGTGGTGATCAGTCGTCATCGTGTGTCTCGCTGTCGGTGTGAGGGCACGGCCGGGTTCAGTTCTTCCCGGACAGCCGCTGGATGTACTCGTCGACCAGACCCTCGTGGGTGGACGCGTCGAGCTCGCGCTCGACGATCCGCGACGCGAGCTGCACGGAGATCTGCCCGACCTGTCCGCGCAGTTCCTGCAGCACGCGGTCGCGTTCGGACGAGACCTCGGCACGCGCACGTTCGACGATGGCAGCGGCCTCGGCCTCCGCCTTCGCGATCACGTCGGCCCGGACTCGTTCGGCGGCCTGCTTGGCCTCCTCGACGACCCGGTTCGCCTCGCCCCGGGCGTCGGCCATCGACGCCTCGAACTGCCGGCGGGCCTCCTCGGCCTCGTTGAGCTTCGCGTCGGCCTGCTCCATCTTCCCCTGGATGGCCTGGCTGCGCTCCTCGAGCGCGGCGTTGGCCTTCGGGAAGACGAACTTCGCCATGAACAGCATCAGCAGGACGAACGCGACGAGGCCCCAGATGAGCTCCGACGTGTCCGGGAAGAGCTGGATGCCGTCTCCGGTCGCAGCCAGTAGGACAGTCATGGTGACTCCTAGATCGCGAAGGCGAGCACGAAGCCGAGCAGCGCGAGGGCCTCCACGACGGCGATGCCGATGAACATCGTCGTGCGGACCTGACCGGCGGCCTCCGGCTGACGCGCCATCGACTCGATCGCCTTGCCGATCAGGATGCCCAGCCCGATGCCCGGACCAAGTGTCGCCAGTCCGAAGACGAGCCCGTTCCCGAGGTTGTCCATCTCATTCCTCCTTGAGGCGACCCGTGTCGCCGTGGTCTTCCAGGTCGTGGATCAGTGCGCCGGTTCCACCGAAGAGCTGATGTAGACGGCAGTGAGCATGGTGAAGATGTACGCCTGCAGGCTGATGATGAGCAGTTCGAAGCCGAACACCAGCGGCCCGATGACCACGGCGAACACCCCCAGCGGGGTGCCCAGCGGCCACGACGGCAGGAACACGTGTGCGGTGACGAGCGTGATCACGACGAGGATGTGACCGGCCACCATGTTCGCGAACAACCGCACCGCAAGGGTGAACGGCCGCAGCACGAGGTTGGAGATCAGTTCGATCGGCGTCAGGATCACGTACAGGACCTTGGGCACTCCCGGCGGGAACGCCAGCTCCTTGAAGTAGTGCACGAATCCCTGTTCCCGGATGCCCACGCCGACGTACACCAGCCAGGCGATCCCGGCCAGGAACAGCGGGAACGCCGCACGTGACGTCGGTGGCAGCATCAGGAACGGGGTGATCTTCGCGACGTTCATGAACAGCACGAACACGAAGAAGGTCGTCAGCAGGGGCACGAACTTCGCCCCCTTGGGACCGATGATGTCCAGCGCGATCTGCCGCACGAAGTCGATGATGATCTCACCGACGCTCTGGATCTTCGACGGCACGACGCCGGGGTTGCGGAACGCGAACAGGAACACCATCGCGCACAGCAGGGTCATGAACCAGGCGATGAGGATCGTCCGGTTGATCGACAGGTCGACACCCGCGAGGCTCAGTTCCCAGATGGCCGGGAAGTCGAACAGCGCGTTGATGTCGTCGAGGACACCGTCGAACTCCCCGCCCCATTCGGCGGCAGCGATGAAGGTCACAGCGATCAGCTCCGTGTGGCGGATGGGACGGGCCGCGTCCGGACGACGTCGTCGATCCAGAACAGGCGCGGCATCCGAGAGAGTGCGTGCAGCTCGTAGGCGAGCGTGACCGTGACGGCGGCACCCGTCGTCACGGCGAGGACCAACGGGTCGATCCAGCCGACCCCGGACAGTGTGGCGAGCACGACGGCATAGGACGCCAGACGCACGAAGGCGCCCACGGCGAGCACACCGGCCGCGTGGGCAGGACTGCGACGGACGACGAACGCGAGCAGGACGGCCGAGCCGCCGAACAGGAGTCCGACGAGGCCGACCCCGACGAGCGCGCCCAGCACCCCGGCTCGCCCGACGGTCACGGCGGACACGAGCACGGCCGCCGCGCCGGTCACGCCGAGGGTCACGAACGTGCCCCGGACGAGGCGCGCGGTCGTCGTGTCGAGGTCGTCAGTTCGCACGGACGGCTCCTCCGGGGGCGACACGCTCGGCGAGTGCGGCCTCGGCCCGTTCCATCCGGGCACTGCGGAGCCACACGAGGTAGATGCCGGCGGCGTTGCCGATGATCGCACCGATGGCGAGCAGCCAGGGGCCGGTTCCCAGCGCCCGGTCTGCATACCAGCCGATCGCCGCCCAGGTCATGATGGCGGCCATCAGTTCGACACCCATCGCGTGCGCCTGGTCGACACCGGACCACCAGCCACGACGCGACGCGGCAGCGTCGTCGGGCCCCTGGGTGGCCTCGGTGCGTGCGGGCACGTTGGTCGTCCTCGTCAACGAACGGATGTCGCGGTACCGGTCTGTCGCGCTGCCCGTGGACGCAGTTCCGGCCACCCTGCATGTCGGCGTGCGACGAGGCGCGGGTGATGGGGCGTCGGGCGGGCCGAACGCTACCAGGACCCGCCCGGCACCGCCAAAGACGCCCCGGTGTGCGCACGTCCCGCCAGCGGGTTCAGGCGGTCGGTCGCCACCGAGAGGAGTCCTCGTCCTCGCGCCGGGCCCCGCCCGGGCGCGCGCCGAGGCCCGTCACGACGATGCCCACAGCCACGCCCCCGATGACCCAGGGAACCAGGCGAGACAGGGGCAGGAACGCCGGTCCGACGGAGCCGAACGCCACCACGGCCGACCAGTAGTACAGGACGAGCACCGCACGACGGTGGGTGTGGCCCGCCGAGAGCAGCAGGTGGTGGAGGTGTCCGCGGTCGCCGACGGCGAGTGGACGACGCGTCAGCAGTCTGCGCACGACGGCGAAGAGGGTGTCGAGGAACGGCACGGCGAGCACGAGCGCAGGAACGATCAGGGGCACCGTCCCGTAGAAGTCGACGGAGGACGGAGCGGTCGTGCGCCCGACGTAGGCGACCCCGGCCGCGCCGAGCAGCAGGCCGAGCAGCATCGATCCGGTGTCGCCCATGAAGATGCGCGCCGGGTGCCAGTTGTGCACGAGGAACCCGAGCGCGATGCCGGCGACGATGGCCGCGACGAGCGTCGCGGACGTCGGGATCGAGTCCGCGAGTCCCGAAGGCTGGCTCTGGATCGTGAACAGGAAGAACGCGATCGCGGCGATCGCGGCGACTCCGGCGGCCAGACCGTCGAGTCCGTCGATCAGGTTGACCGCATTGATCATCGCCACGAGCGCGAGGACCGTGAGCGGGAAGCCCAGGTCGGACGACAGCGCGATGATCTCCAGACCCGGGACCCAGAAGTGGACGATCTGGACACCGAGCACCACGACCCCGGCCGCCGCGAGGATCTGCCCGGCGAGCTTCACCGTGGGCGGGAGTTCGACGACGTCGTCGACCACCCCGACCGCGACGATGACCAGCGCGCCGACCAGCAGCGCGAGCGGTTCGGACGTCGAGGTGAACAGGGGTCGGAACGTGGGCAGCGCCCAGGCCAGACCCATCGCGACCAGGAACCCGACGAGCATCGCGAGCCCGCCGAGGGTGGGCACGTGGCGCACCGGTCCCGGACGGTGCTCGACCGGGTGGTCGGTCACCCGGAAGTGGTTGGCGAGGCGCACGACCAGCGGCGTGGCACCGGCGGTTACCACACCCGCCGTGACCGCTACCGCCAGGTGCGCGAGCACTCAGTCGCTCCGGGGATAGGCCGGGAATCGTTCGACCAGTTCGGTGACCTCGCCCCGGACCGCGGCGAGGTCACCGTCCGACCCGGTCAGCGCCCGGTCGACGAGACCCGCGACGCGGGTCATCTCCTCGGGGCCCATGCCCTGCGTGGCCACACACGCGGTTCCGGCTCTGATGCCGGACGCGACCGCGGGTGGGTTGGTGTCGAACGGGATCGCGTTCTTGTTGAGCACGATCCCCGCGGCGTCGCAGCGGGCCTCGGCGTCACGACCCGTCAGCCCCTTCGTGGTGACGTCCGCGAGGAACAGGTGGGTGTCGGTACCCCCGGACGTGATTCGGTAGCCACGATCGGCCAGCCCGTCCGCCAGCGCCCGTGCGCCGTCGAGGATCCGTCGCGCGTAGTCGGCGAACGACGGGTCCATGGCCTCCTTGAGGGCGACGGCCTTCGCGGCGACGACGTGCTCGAGCGGCCCACCCTGGGTTCCCGGGAACACGGCCTTGTCGATGGGGGTGGCCCACTCCTCGTTCGTGAGGATGATCGCTCCTCGAGGCCCCCGCAGGGTCTTGTGGGTGGTGAACGTCACGATGTCGCAGTACTCGACGGGCGAGGGGTGCACTCCCCCGGCCACGAGCCCGATGAAGTGGGCGGCGTCGCACATGAGCACCGCACCGACCTCGTCGGCGATCGACCGGAACGCCGGGAAGTCGAGCTGACGCGGATAGGCCGACCATCCGGCGATGATGAGCCGTGGCCGGTGCTCGAGGGCAAGCGCCCGGACATGGTCCATGTCGATGGTCTCGGTGTCCTCGGTGACCCCGTAGGACACGATGTCGAACCACTTGCCCGAGAAGTTGATCGCCATGCCGTGTGTCAGGTGACCACCGTGCGGCAGCGACATCGCCAGGACCTTGTCACCCGGCGACACGGTGGCGAAGTAGGCCGCGATGTTCGCACTGGCGCCAGAGTGCGGTTGGACATTGGCGTGCGCCGCCCCGAACAGCTCCCTGGCCCGGTCGATCGCGAGCTGCTCGAGCGGGTCCACGGCCTCCTCGCATCCACCGTAGTAGCGACGGCCCGGGTAGCCCTCTGCGTACTTGTTGGACAGCACCGACCCGTTCGCCGCGAGCACCGCAGGCGAGGCGAAGTTCTCGCTTGCGATCAGCTGCAGCTTGCCGCGCTGACGGGCGAGTTCGGCGAGCAGGCCCTCGGCGACCTGTGGGTCGATCTCGCGCAACTGGTCGAAGTCTGGACCCCAGAACGTGCTCAACGGTGCCTCACGGGTCGAGGAGGAGATCGGTCGCAGGCTATCGCCCACCCGGTCAGTCAGCGCCGTCGGCCGGCGCGTCACCGGCGACCTCGGCGTTCACGACGTCGGCGCGGTCACTGACCCGAGCCGACGCCGTGATGGGGTCGAGTGTGCCCCGCGCGACGGCGAGCACGTCGTCGGGGTCGAGGTCACCAGTGCGCAGGATGTCGGGTTCCTCGCGTGTCAGGTCCACGATCGTCGAGGGAACCGCTGCGGTTCGCGGACCGTCGTCGAGCACGACCGCGACGTGGTCGCCGAGCTGTCCGGCGGCGTCTCCAGCCGTCGTCGGTGGCGCGTGTCCCGCCACGTTGGCGCTCGTGACCGCGAGCGGCCCGACCGCCCGGATGACCGCGAGCGTCACCTCGTCCAGCGGCATGCGAACCGCCACGGTGCGCTGACTGTTGCCGATGTTCCACGACAGACCGGGCTGCTCCGCGATCACCAGGGTCAGCGCGCCGGGCCAGAACGCCGCCATGAGCCGCTCGGCGGCCTCCGGGACGCGGGGACAGATCCCCGCCAGCTGCTTGGGCGTGCGCACCAGGATCGGCAGCGGGACGTCCCACGTCCTCTGCTTGGCCTCGAAGATCCGGCGCGTGCCCTCGCGGTTGAACGCGTCGGCGGCGACCCCGTACACGGTGTCGGTGGGCAGCACCACGAGCCGGCCGTCGCGCAGCGCCGCGGCGGCTCGCTCCACAGCACCGGCACGGCCGTCACCACGGACGTCGACGATGCGATCGGCCATCAGGGAACCTCATGTCGATGACGGGACGGCGGTCAGGCCTCCGCGCGTCGCCTCGCGACGACGACCCGCGGCGCTCCGGCGAGGTCGTCCACGATGCGGACGCCGGTGAGTCCGGCGGCGTTCGCGGTGTCGGTCGCCTCGATGGCCCGGCGTTCGTCGATCTCGACGATGACGGTGCCACCGGGTCGCAGCCAGCGCGGCGCGAGGCGCAGCAGTCGGTCGACGACCTCGTGACCATTCTGCCCGCCGACGAGCGCATCGAGAGGATCGCCTTCCGCGACCTCCGGGCTCCACGCCTCACGGTCCTCGAGCGGCAGGTACGGCGGGTTCGCGACGAGCACGTCCACCCGACCCACGAGGCCCGGGTCCACGGGGTCCAACAGCCTCCCGTGACGCACCTCCGCCGTCGCCCCGCTCGCGAGCACACGGCCGGCGTCCCCCTGCGTGACCCGCGACAGGTTGTGTCGAGCGAGGGTGACGGCGTCGACGTTGATGTCGGTCGCCACGACCTGCACGCCGTCGACGTGCGCGACGAGCGCACACGCGATCGCGCCGGTGCCCGTGCACGGCTCGACCACGAGGGGTGCCGCGCGGGCCCGTCGTGCGGCCTCGATCGCGAGGCGTGCCGCGACCTCGGTCTCGGGCCTCGGGATGAACACCCCGGCACGACACTCGATCCACAGGTCGAGGAACGCCGTCCCGCCCACGATCAGCTGGAGTGGTTCGCGGGCCCGGCGACGCTCCACCATCGCGTCGAGCGCATGGCGTTCCGACGCCTCGACGAAGCGGCCGGGCTGCTGGTGGGGATCGGCTCCCATCGCGGCCTCGACCAGCCAGCGTGCGTCGGCGTCCGGGCTGGCGACGTCGGCCTCGGCGAGGAGCCGAGCCGTCAGGCGCTCGAGCTCCCGCGCCGTGGTGCGCGCCTCCGGTGCACTCGGGTCGGCGACGCTCATGCGCCCGCTCCGGCGTCGACCTCGGCGAGACGGGCCTCACGCTCCGCGCGACGCAGCGCGTCGACGAGTTCGTCGAGACCACCCGAGAGCACGTCGGCAAGGGCATGCGTGGTGAACGCGATCCGGTGGTCGGTCACCCGGCTCTGGGGCACGTTGTACGTGCGGATCTTCTCCGAACGGTCGCCCGTCCCGATCTGCCCGCGACGCGCATCGGATCGCTGCTGGTCGAGACGTTCCTGCTCGGCCTGCAGGAGTCGCGAGCGCAGGACGCGCAGCGCCTTCTCCCGGTTCTGGTGCTGGGACTTCTCGTCCTGACAGGCGACGACGACTCCGGTGGGAACGTGGGTGATGCGCACCGCCGAGTCGGTCGTGTTGACGCTCTGGCCGCCCGGACCCGACGAGCGGAACACGTCGATGCGCAGGTCGCCGGGGTCGATCTCGACGTCGACCTCCTCTGCGGCGGGCAGCACGGCGACCGAGGCGGTCGAGGTGTGGATGCGCCCCTGGGACTCGGTCGCGGGCACACGCTGCACACGGTGGACGCCGGACTCGTGCTTGAGGTGGGCGAACGCGTCGACGCCCACGATCTCCAGCACGGCCTCCTTGACGCCGCCGATCCCCTGCGGCGACTCGTCGAGCACCCGGGCCGCCCAGCCCTTCGACTGGGCATAGCGCAGGTACATGTCACGCAGTTCTCCCGCGAACAGGCCGGCCTCGTCGCCACCTGCGGCCGATCGGATCTCCACGATCACGTCCCGGTCGTCGTTGGGGTCCCTCGGCGCGAGTTCGAGCCGCAGGCCCTCCTCGAGCCCCACGAGCCGGGCAGCGAGTTCGGAGATCTCGGCGTCGAGCTGGACCCGTTCGTCACCGTCGGCGTCGTCGAGCATCTCCCGAGCGGCCTGCAGGTCGTCGCGGGTCCCACGCCAGCGTCGATAGCTGTCCACGACCCCGGCGAGCTGGGCGTGCTGCTTCGCGAGTTCCTGATAGCGAGCACCATCGCCCGCGACCTCAGGGTCCGCGAGCTGGGACTCGATGTCGGAGAACCGAGCCTCGATGGCGTCGAGCTGTTCGTACATGATGGGCCTCTGGGGGTGGTGGACGCGCGGGGTCCGTCGCCGGACCGTCGCGCCCGCTAGGCCCCGTCGGTGCGCTCGCCGTCGTCGTCACGCCGGATGGTCGCCGCGGTCAGCTCGACCTCGAGCCCGTCTGGCGCGAGCGTGATCGGACTCGTCAGCGTGGTGGACACCCGCCTCTCCCGATCCGCCGCGGGTACGACGGCCTCGAAGGCCCGGATGGCGACCTCGATCTGGTCGCGGTCGGGCTGCTTCGTCGTGATGAGCTGGAGCCACAGTCCCGGCTTCATGACCGCGCGCACCAGCAGGTTGTCGCCGTACCTGGCACCGACGCGCAGACCCTCGTACGCGAGGCCCGCGACCACCGGGAGCAGGACGATGCGCAGCACCACGTGGTACAGCACGGCGGCGTACCAGGTGATGCCCTCGGGAGGCGGCACGAGCAGGCCACCCGCGGTGTAGACGAAGATGGCCAGCAGCATCACGAGGATCAGGAAGTTGGTGCCGCACCGCACGTGCAACGTCGAGTAGCGGTCGACGTTCGCGGGCTCGAGGACCTCGTCGTGCTCCCAGGCCGCGATCGTCTTGTGTTCGGCTCCGTGGTACTGGAACACCCGGCGGATGTCGGACATCAGCGAGATGGCCCACAGGTACCCGAGGAAGATCGCGATGCGCACCACGGACTCGACGACGTGGAACCACACACCGTCACCCATCACGTGCCCGATGAGCGCATCGAGCCCCTTGGTGCCCGCGGACGGCAGGAAGATGAAGATCCCGATGAACACGACGAGCGCGAGCAGCATCGACAGGCCGGTGACGGCGGAACTGGTCTCAGGCTCGTCCTCGGGGGCGGCCTGGTTCGCGGAGATGCCCAGCGCACGCATCCCGATCGCCAGCGAGTCGAACAGCGACCAGCAGCCGCGGATCATCGGCCACTTCAGCCACGGACGTCGGCGCGGGAGGTCGGAGACGGGGTGGCACTCGATCCAGATGTCGTCCCCGGGACGCCGCACCGCGACGGCCCAGCGGTCGGCACCCCGCATCATGACACCCTCGATGACGGCCTGCCCCCCGTAGTAGCTGGGGGCCGACTGCATCGGGTCCTTGTCGTCGAGCTCGCTCACGTCCGCCTCGCAGGAGGGTTCGTGCAGGGGTGGCGGCGTGTCAGGAGCCCTGGGTCGACTTCTCCAGGCGACGACGGAAGCGGTCGACGCGTCCGCCCGTGTCGACGAGCTTCTGCCGGCCCGTGTAGAACGGGTGGCACTGGTTGCACAGTTCGACCCGGATGGTGTCGACGGTCGCGCGAGTCTCGAACGTGCTGCCGCACGAACAGGTGACCGTTGCGGTCGTGTACTCGGGATGGATGCCCTGCTTCATGGTCTACGACTCCTCGAACGTGTGCCGCGGCGCAGCGGCGGGTACCGGGCCGACGGCGGTGACGCGGGTGCCACACGCGACCGCGCGCCACAGGGGCGCGCGTGGTACCAGAGGGTACCAGCCGCGGTGTGACCCCTGACTACTGCAGATTCGACTTGGAGATCATCTGGAGGAACTGACTGTTCGACTTCGTCGCCTTGAGCTTGTCGATCAGCAGCTGCAGGGCCGCCTCCGAGTCCATGGTCGACAGCAGTCGTCGCAGCTTCCAGATCGTGGCGAGTTCGTCCGCCTCGAGCAGCAGCTCCTCGCGACGGGTGCCCGACCCCTGGATGTCGATCGCCGGGAAGATCCGCTTCTGCTCCATCCGGCGGTCGAGCCGCAGCTCCATGTTGCCGGTGCCCTTGAACTCCTCGAAGATGACCTCGTCCATCTTTGAGCCGGTGTCGATGAGCGCACTGGCGATGATCGTGAGGCTTCCGCCCTCCTCGATGTTGCGGGCGGCCCCGAAGAACCGCTTCGGCGGATACAGCGCCGCCGAGTCGATGCCCCCGGAGAGGATGCGTCCGCTGGCCGGGGCCGCGAGGTTGTAGGCGCGACCGAGGCGCGTGATCGAGTCGAGCAGGATCACGACGTCGCGACCCTGTTCCACCAGCCGCTTCGCCCGTTCGATGGTGAGCTCCGCGACCTGCGTGTGGTCCTCGGCCGGACGGTCGAACGTCGAGGAGATCACCTCGCCCTTCGTGGACCGCTCGAAGTCGGTGACCTCCTCGGGCCGTTCGTCGACGAGCAGCACCATCAGGTGCACCTCGGGGTTGTTGGCCTCGATCGCGTGGGCGAGCTGCTTGAGGACCGTGGTCTTCCCGGCCTTGGGCGGCGACACCAGCAGGCCTCGCTGACCCTTGCCGATCGGCGCGATCATGTCGACCAGTCGCATCGCGATCGGCGACTTCTCCTCGGTCTCGAGGCGCAGGCGCTCGTCGGGGAACAGCGGGGTGAGGTCCTTGAACTCCACCCGGCGAGGCGCCGGACCCTCCTGGTCGACGGGCTCACCCTCGAACGTGTCGACGCGAGCGAGCGCGGGGAACTTGTCGTTGTTCTTGTTGCGACGGATCGGTCCAGCGATCCGGTCACCGCGCCGCAGGTCGAAGCGCCGCACGAGCGACTGGGAGACGTAGACGTCCTTCGGACCCGACAGGTAGCCGGTGACCCGCAGGAAGCCGTAGCCCTCGGGAAGCAGGTCGAGCGTGCCGGATCGCACCTCGGCGTCGTCGAGGTTCTCCTGGGGCTGGTTGTTGCCCTGCCCCTGACCGCGACCCTTGCGGCGGCGCTCTCCGCGGCGGCCTCCGCCCTCCTGGCGCTGCTGGCCGCCCTGGCCACCCTGCTGCCGGCCCTGGTTGCCGCCCTGCTGACGACCCTGCCCCCCGTCCTGGCGGTCGTTGCCACGGTCTGCGCGGTCGCCACGGTTGCCACGGTCGTCGCCGTCGTCGTCGCGATCGCGGCCACGAGCCGCGCCACCGTCTCCGGTGTCCTGCCCCCCGTCGCGGTCGCCGGCGACGGAGCGGCTGCGGTTGCGGCTGCGCTCGCGCGTCGCGCTCGCGTCGTCGGAGCCGTCGGCGGCCTCGGACGGGCCATCGCCCTCCTGCCGGCGTCGTGCACGGATGCGCTGGGCGTCGTCTGCCTCGCCGTCGTCCTGTCCGTTCGCGTCGACCCTCGAAGCGGCACCGCCGTCGGTCCCGGCGTCGGCGGCGTCGTCACCGGAGCGATCCGCGTCCTGTCCCCCTCGGCCGGCACCGTTGTGGTGCCCGTTGGCGTCTCGACCGGCGTCGTCGGGGGCCGTGGTCGGCATCGCGGCGAGTGCGGCTCGGGAGCCGCCGTTGCCGCCCTCGTCGACGATCAGGTCGACCAGGTCCGACTTCTTCATGCGCTGGTACCCCTCGAGCTCGAGGGTCGAGGCGATCTGTCGCAGTTCCGAGAGCGCCTTCTTCTCGAGCAGGCTGCGGTCCATGTGGTTCTCCAGTCAGGGCGTCGAGGCGACGCGTTCTTGCCGTGGCGAGCGCTCAGGCGCCGCCGGTTGCCTGCAGGTAGCCGTCCCAGTCCGCGAGGAACCGTTCCAGCCCTGCATCCGTCAGGGGGTGCTGCACCATCTGTCGCAGGACCTTCGCGGGCATCGTCGCGACGTCGGCCCCGGCGAGAGCCGCCTGCACCACGTGCTGGGGATGACGAAGCGACGCGGCCAGCACCTGGGTGTCGTAGCCCTGGATCCGGTAGATCTCGCAGATCTCACCGAGCAGCGCGATCCCGTCGTTGGCGATGTCGTCGACGCGACCGACGAACGGCGACACGTAGGTCGCCCCCGCCTGGGCCGCGAGGATCGACTGGGTGGGCGAGAAGCACAGTGTGACGTTGGTTGCCGTGCCCTCCCGGGCGAGGGTCGCACAGGCGGCGAGCCCTGCAGGGGTCAGCGGAAGCTTGATCACGACGTTGTCCGCGATCTCACGCAGTTCCCGTGCCTCGGCCAGCATCCCGTCCGTTTCCGTGGCGACGACCTCCGCGCTGACGTGCCCGTCGACCTCGGCACAGATGCCCGCGATCATGTCGCGGAAGTCGAGGCCCTCCGCGGCCGCCAGCGACGGGTTGGTCGTGACCCCCGCCAGGATGCCCCAGGCGTTGATCTCCGTGATCTCGGCGAGGTTCGCGGTGTCGAGGAAGAGCTTCATGCCGTGCTCCGTGCCGCAGGGCCCGTCGTCGATGCACACGCGGCGCGTCGACGTGCTGGGCGGGTTCGCCCCGTCCTCCGGGAGGGAGGGCATGCCCGTTCGTCCGGTCGAGGAACGGGATGGGGTCGCTGGCCGTCAGGGATGTCCATCCACGAGGGGTGGACCGTGCACAACCGATGATCGGGTCGCGGCGCCGCAGGGGCGTGGGTCACCGTGGCGGATCGCTCCGAGGGGTCGCCCGGCGACCGAGCGCGATGGCGTCGTTCGCCGGTGCGGAGTCCCACGGTGCACCCAGCACCGAGGGAAGCGGAGGGACACGCCGTGTCGAGGGTCTCCGGTCCGGGGGTTCCGGGGTGGGGGCCGTTCGACGAGTGGTGCCACGACGTGACGTGGTTGCGGGGCCCATCATACTGCGCCACGCGGGCACTGCACACATTCTCCACCACCGGCGAACGCGCAGCCCCCCGCGGGGCACACGACGGCACCCGACAGGTCGAACCTCACCGACTCGACCGCGTAGCCGAGTCGCGTGGCCGATTCCCTCGCTCCGTCGATCGACGACTCGTCGTCCACGAGTGCGACGATGGAGGGTCCGGCCCCCGACAGCCAGGCGTGCACCCCCGCGCCACGCAGCACGGCGAGCAGTTCGGTCGCCGCGGGCATCGCCTCGGCGCGCGCGGGTTCGTGGAGCCGATCGGTCGCAGCGTCGGGTTCGGACGGCCACAGACCGGCCAGCGCGCCGAGCACGATCCCCGCCCGAGACGCCTGCGCGACCAGGTCGTCACGAGTGACCCACTCCGGCAGGTGCGCACGGGCACGTTGGGTGCTCTGCCGATGATCCGGTACGAAGGCCACCGGACGCAGGCGCGACGCCGGGTTGACGCGGCGGATCACGAGTCGCCCGTGGTCGTCGGTGGTGCAGGCGACCAGTCCCCCCAGGATCGCGGGAGCGACGTTGTCCGGGTGTCCCTCGAGCTGGTTCGCGAGTTCCACGAGGGCGTCGTCGCCCACCCGGATCCCGGTCACGGCGCGCGCGAGCACGATGCCCGCGACGATCGCGGACGACGACGACCCGAGGCCCCGCTCACCGGGGATGGTGTTGCTCGCGCGCAGGCTGACGTCTGGCACCGACACACCGTGCTGGTCGCAGAAGGCCACGAACGACCGCCACACGAGGTTGTCGTCCCCCGTCGCGAGCTCGCCCGAACCCTCGCCGTGGGTCGTCACCCGCAGGTCCCCGTCGTGTCGAGGTCGGGACCCCACGACCAGGTGCCGGTCGAGCGCGACCCCGAACGCGTCGAACCCGGGTCCGAGGTTGGCCGACGTAGCGGGCACGCGGACGGTGTACGTCGCCGTCGCCTCCGTCATGCGAGGTCCAGCGCCGCCGCGGCCGCGGCGACCTCGGCAGGGACCGTGACCGGTTGGGCAGCGCCGGAGATCGCCCACTCGGGATCCTTGAGACCGTGGCCCGTGAGCACGCACACGACCAGGCTGCCTCGTTCGAGTCGCCCCTGCTCGTGCAGCTTCAGCAGTCCGGCCACCGATGCTGCCGACGCCAGTTCCGCGAACACGCCGTGGGCGGCGATGAGTCGGAACGCCGCCATGATCTCCCGGTCGGTGACGGCGTCGATCGAGCCGTTCGACTCGTCGGCGGCGGCCACCGCCTGGTCCCACGACGCAGGGTTGCCGATACGGATCGCCGTGGCGATGGTCTGCGGCTTCTCGATCGGGTGACCCTGCACGATGGGTGCGGCGCCCGCGGCCTGGAATCCGCGCATGACCGGCAGGGAGTCGCTCATCCCGTCGGCGAGGTACTCGCGGTAGCCACGCCAGTAGGCCGTGATGTTGCCGGCGTTTCCGACCGGCATGACGTGGACGTCCGGCGCACGCCCGAGCTGGTCGACGACCTCCCACGCGCCCGTGCGTTGACCGTCGATCCGGTAGGGGTTCACGGAGTTGACGAGTTCGACCGGGTAGTCCTCTGCGAGCCGCCGGCAGATGGTCAGGGCATCGTCGAAGTTGCCGTCGATCTGCAGGACCCGGGCACCGTGCACCAGCGCCTGGGCGAGCTTGCCCATGGCGATCTTGCCCTTCGGGACGATCACGCCGCAGGTCAGGCCGGCCTTCGCGGCGTACGCCGCTGCGGACGCCGACGTGTTGCCGGTGGAGGCGCAGATGACGGCCTCGGCCCCGGCCTCGACGGCCTTGGTGATCGCCATCGTCATCCCGCGGTCCTTGAACGAACCGGTCGGGTTGCAGCCGTCGAACTTGAGGTGCACCTCGCAGCCCGTGCGCTCGGACAGCACCTCGGACTCGATCAGGGGGGTCCCACCCTCACGCAGGGTGACCACCGGTGTGTTGTCGTCGACCGGCATGCGCGACCGGTACTCCTCGATGATCCCCCGCCACACGTGTGCCCCACCGGACACGCCGGAACCCGTCGGTGACGTCGCGGCGCCGGTCACGTCCCGAACCCTTCGGACTCGACCCGGATCACCCCGGCGACGCTTCGAACCGAGGTCGTGTTCGCGAGCGCCTCGACGGTCGCGCGCAGGTTGCGCTCGAGCGCACGGTGGGTGATGAGCACCAGCTGGGCAGAGTCGTCACTCCCCTCCTGCCACACCTGGGCGATCGAGACGTCGTGTTCCCCGAAGATCTGCGCGACCTCGGCGAGCACCCCGGCCCGGTCCTCGACGTCGAGGAGCACGTAGTACTGGGTCTCGAGCTCGGCGATGGGACGAATCGTCTTCGACCGGTGCTGGGTCTCGGCGGCCCCTCGGGCTGTCTGCAGCAGGTTGCGGCTCACGTCGACGACGTCACCGAGCACAGCGCTTCCCGTGGGAAGCGCACCCGCGCCACGCCCGTAGAACATCAGTTCCCCGGCACCGGCCGCCTCGACGTACACGGCGTTGAACGCGTCACGCACGCTGGCCAGCGGGTGGGTGACGGGCAGCAGCACCGGGTGGACGCGCACCTCGATGCGGTCGTCGGACTCACTCGCGATCCCGACGAGCCGAACCACGTACCCCAGTCCGTGGGCGACCTTGATGTCGGTCGCACTGACGCGATCGATGCCCTCGCGGAACACGTCGTCGCCGTGCACGACCGAGTCGAACGCGAGCGACGCGATGATCGCCAGCTTGGACGCGGCGTCGTGGCCTCCGACGTCGGCCGTCGGGTCGGCCTCCGCGTACCCGAGCCGCTGGGCGTCGGCGAGTGCGTCGGCGTAGTCCTGCCCGTCCTCGCCCATGCGCGTGAGGATGTAGTTCGTGGTGCCGTTGAGGATGCCCACCACCCGGTGGACCCGGTCGCCCGCGAGCGACTCCTTGAGCGGCCGGATGATGGGGACCGCGCCCGCCACGGCCGCCTCGTAGGCGAGGTCGACCCCGGCCTCGCGCGCCGCCGCGTACAGCTCGGGGCCCTGACTGGCGACGAGTTCCTTGTTCGCGGTGACCACCGGCTTGCCGAGTTCGAGCGCGCGACGGATGAGGGTTCCGGCCGGTTCGAGGCCACCCATCACCTCGACGACCACGTCGACGTCGTCCGCCTCGACGACCGCAGACGGGTCGTCGGTGAACACACTTGCGGGGAGGTCCACGCCGCGGTCACGGGCGGTGTCGCGCACGGCCACCCGGACGATCTCGAGGCGAGCGCCGGTGCGCGCCGTGATGTCGTCGTATTCGCGGTGGAGGAGTTCGACCACCCCACCGCCGACGGTCCCACACCCGAGCATGCCGATTCGGATCACACGGTCCACGGAGTCGTCCGCCTTGGTCGCCGGGGTCGGCCGCAGCCTACTGTCGGGCGTCGGTGATCGTGACGACGGGCCGGAGCCCCCGCAGCCCGTTCCAGAGCAGGTTCACGACGTGCGAGGCGACGACCTCACGAGGCAGGGTCCGGTGGTCGAGCCACCACTCCCCGATCAGGGCGACGGCACCCACCAGCATCAGTCCGTACATCGGCGCGGTCTGTTCGTCGAAGCCGCGGTCGGCGAACTCGTCGACGAGCAGGCGTTCTGCCCTCGTCGCGACGTCGGCGATGACCGAGGCGAACGACCCACCCGTCATCCCGATGGGGGCGTCCCGGACCAGCACCCGGAAACCCTCCTCGCGTTCCTCGATGTACTCGAGGAACGCGTCGGCGGCCCGCTCCGCGATGCGCCGAGGGTGGCGCTCGTCGAAGGCGCGAGTGATGGAGTCGATCAGGTGCCGCACCTCGCGGTCCACGACGACGGCGTACACCCCCTCCTTGCCCCCGAAGTGCTGGTAGATGATCGGCTTGGAGACTCCGGCCCGTTCGGCGATCTCCTCGATGGACGTCGCCTCGAAGCCCTTCTCGGCGAACAGCGAGCACGCGACACCGACGAGCTGCTCCCTGCGCTCCTGTGCCGTCATGCGCACGCGCTTGTTCGTGGCCACCACACCGCTCCTGTCACCGCTGTGCCGCCGAGCCCGCCACGCACACGGGCCTCCCCGGGCACAGCCCCGCCGAGGCTAATCGGCCCCAGCCCCGTCGAGGGTGCCGACCCTGGACCAGACGGTCGTGCGCCCGCGGCGTGAGGGCCGGACAGGCCCCTACGCTGGTGGCGAGTCGTCGAGCCAGATCAGAGGGCCGACTCCGGGAGTGGGGACGATGACCGACCGTGCCGAGCAGCGCGAGGTCGAACGCGCCCAGCGCACGCTCACCGACCTGCTCGACGCCATGGATCCCGAACTCGTCGCCCGCAGCGGTCGCGAGGCCGTCGACGCGAAGGCCGACGGGACCCCGGTGACGGCGGTCGATCGCGAGGTCGACGAGCGCCTGCGAGCCGGGATCGCGGACCTGCTTCCCGGCCACGGCGTCGTCAGCGAGGAGGGCGAGACGCGCGTCCCCGACACCGAGTGGACCTGGGTCATCGACCCGATCGACGGCACGTCCAACTACACGACCGGGGTGCCCTACTGGTGCGTGTCCGCGGCGCTCACCCTGCGCGGCACGGTGGTGCTTGCCGTCGTGGACGCTCCCGCGCTGCAGCGTCGGTACGTGGCCCGCCGCGGTCACGGGACGACGCGCAACGGCGAGCCCGTCCACGTACGTCCCACGGTCGAGTGGGGATCGCCCCGCAACCGCCACCTCGCCGTCATGCTGTCCACCGCGACGGCCCGGCGCGCACGCGACGCCGGGGTCCGCCTCAACGTCCGGGTCATGGGGTCGACCGCGCTGGACCTCGCGCTCGTCGCGGACGGCGGCGCGATCGCGTCGGTCGCGGTCATCCCCCACGTGTGGGACATCGCCGCGGGCGGACTGCTCGTGGAGGAGGCCGGCGGCGGGGTGGCCACGGTGCGAGGTGAGCCGATGCTGCCCCTGCAGCCCGGGGTCGACCACCGATCCACGTCCGCGGTCACCGCGGCCGCCGCCGACGCTCGGTACGCGACCCGCCTGTGCGAGGCGCTGCTCGCCGAGCAGTGACCTCCACGCGCGACGACGACCCGTGGCGCGACGGCGGGGCCGCCTACGCTCCGGGCTGGGCGCCGCGGTGACACCGTGGCGGGAGACGACCGGGAGCACACCGATGCACGGACACACCGCCCACGACATGGAACTCGTCGGCTACACCGACCTCGACGGACAGCCGGGATTCAAGCTCGCGCTGCAGGTGGTCGACGACCGGTGGCTGCTGTACATCACGAAGTTCTGGGAGCCCGGGATCCACGTCGTCGACGTGACCGACCCGACGTCACCCCGGGTGGTCGGGGAGATCCCCGGCCCCGACGACCCGAACGTCGCCACCTGGCAGGTCCAGGTCGCCGACGGGGTGCTCGTCCAGTCCTTCGAGGTCCGGCCCGTCAAGTGGGGCGGCGACCCGACGCGCTGCCAGCACGAGGGAATCCGCCTGTGGGACGTGAGCGAACCCGACCGGCCTCGCGAGCTGAGCACCTTCGGCTGGGGCGCGACCGGCACCCACCGCAACCACTGGTCGGGGGGCGACCTCGTCCACTGCGCAGCGAGCGTCCCCGGCTACGACGGCAACATCTACGTGATCGTCGACATCAGTGACCGCACCGCACCGCGTGAGGTCGGCCGCTGGTTCTTCCCCGAGCAGTACGTCGCCGGCGGCGGCCGCGCGCCCACCCGCTACTCCCTGCACGGGCCGGCCTACCCGATCGGCGACCGCGCGTACCTGCCGTACGGGGCCGCTGGCGTCGTCGTGCTCGACATCTCCGACGTGACGTGCCCGACGCTGGTGTCGCACCTGGACACGGGCCTCGCGTTCGCGAGCCCCATCGCCCAGCACACCGCGAACCCGCTGCCGGGACGTGACCTGCTGGTCATCAACACCGAGGCCATCCGGGAACTGTCCGAGGAGCCCTACAACTTCGCGGGCATCGTCGACCTGTCCGACGAGTCCGAACCGCGACTGATCTCCATGTTCCCGACACCGGTGCCCCACCCCGGCGCGGACTACCCGAACTTCCAGCGCCGAGGTGGTCGATTCGGTCCGCACAACCAGCACCACCGCCAGAACGGCGATCCCAACCTGGACCAGAGCGAGGACGTCGTCTGGCTGACGTGGTTCAACGGCGGCCTGCGGGTGTACGACATCCGCGACCCGTACCTGCCGCGCGAGGTCGGGTCGTTCCTGCCCGACGACCCCACCGAACGTCGGGGGCTGCTGCCGGAGTCGGCGCTGGTCACCCAGTCCGAGGACGTGCTCGTCGACGCACGGGGCAACGCGTACGTCACCGACAAGAACCACGGACTCCACGTCGTGCGGTTCACCGGCACGCTGTGAGGTGACGTGTCACGGGCCCCAGGGCCCGTGACACGTCGGGCTGCTCAACCGAGCCGGTCGGCCACGTAGTCGAGCATCTGGCCGATCGCGGCACGCTGGACGTCGTCGACCTCGTACTCGCCGTCGTCGCCCCGCAACGGTGCGACGTAGCCGTGCAGCGGATGGTCCCAGGTCGTCCACTCGACGTCGCGGCCGGCTTCGTCGAGCAGCTGGTGGGTCGCGCGGAACACGCCCTGCAACGGGTCGTCGTCGCGGCCCATCACCAGGATCGGCAGGTCGATCCGCGCGATGCGTTCCGCGGCGACGTCCCGGTCCACGTGCGCGAGCACGCTGTCCACGTCGGTGGTCTCGAGCTGTTCGACGGTGGTGCTGCGGTCACGTCGGATCGCGAGGAACTCGTGGGACGCCGGCTCGGACGCGACCGCGACCGCCACCCCGTCGTACTCGCCGGCGAGCTTGAGGATCATCTCCCCGCCGTGGCTGATGCCGACCAGGGCGACCCGGTCCTCGTCGATCTCCGGAAGGTCGCGCAGCGCCATGATGGTGGCGATCCAGTCCTCGTGGTCGAGCGCACCGCGGTTGAACAGCTCACCGCCACTTCGCCAGTCGCGGGTCAGTGGCCCTCCACGTTCGTAGCCGAGGTCCACCTCGGTGCGCACGTCGATCCACGCACACGCCCACCCGCGCTCGAGGATGCGCTCCATCACCCACCCGCGGTTGCGCACCGCGTCCTGGACCCAGTCGAGCCCTCCCCCACCATTGCCGTACGCGAGCACGACCACCGGGACCGGACCGTCTGCGTCCGGCACCCGCAGGCCCATCGGCGCGTACAGCGCGTCGAAGGTCGGGGCAAGTCGGTACGTCACCGGGACGTCGGAGCCCTCCACCGACTCGGTGACGACGAACTGGTCGTGCAGCTTCCACTGGGGTGTCGAGGTGGTCATGATCGCTCCGTGCCGGGTGTCGGGTCGTCGCTGGTGAGCGAACCCTGCCACGTCGCGGTGCGTTCGCCAACGCGCCTCGCGTACGCATGCAGGCGCCGCAACCACGCGCGCCTCCCGACGTCATGCGTCCTGCCGGTACCACGGCCGGCCGATGCCCGGGACGCCACGCCTGCGAAGTAGCCTCGCGCGGCGGCCGGAGTCGCCCCCGCGCGCCATGCTCGGCGGCCCGCCCTCGGACCAAGGACACCGTGTGACCGCTGGCTGGTTCGTTCGTGTGTGCCTGTGGACCGGGCTCATGACCACCGGCGTGTTCGCGGTGCGTCCCATGATCTCCTACCGCGCCATCGAACTGCAGGCGACGACCGGACAGATCGGGCTCATCGCTGCGGCGTTCGGACTCGTGTCGTTCCTGCTGGCGATCCCGATCGGTCGCTGGATCGACCGGGTGGGTGAGGTCCCCTTCCTCGTCGGTGGGTCGGTGACGATGGCGGGTGTCGGGTTCTGGCTGATCGCCGCCGACAGCCTGTGGGTCCTGTTCGCCGCGCAGGCGCTGCTGGGAGCCGGGCAGATCGTCGGACTCGTCGCCCTGCAGTCGCTGGTCGCCAACGGGTCGAGCGGCGAGCTTCGTGACGGGATGTTCGGGATGTTCGCGGTGACCGGATCGCTGGGGCAGGTCATCGGACCGGCGCTGGGAGGCTGGGTCGCCTCGATGCCGGGCGGATCGCTGCAGCGCGTGTTCCTGGTCAGCGGCGCGGTGATGATCGTGATGACGGTGGTCGCCGCGACCCTGAGGTACTGGCCGGCACCGAACCTCGACCGTGACCCCGACGCGGCGTCGGCACCGATGGCGCTGTTCAGCGCCATCGGACGCATCATCCGCATCCGTTCGATGCCCCAGGCGATGCTGTCGGGCATGACGGTGCTCGCCGTGATCGACCTGTTGGTGGCCTACCTGCCCGTCTACGGCGAGGCGAACGGCATCCCCGTCGCCACCGTCGGCATCCTGCTGTCGATCCGCGCCGCCTCGTCCACGATGTCGCGGCTCGCCATGGTGGTGCTGATCCGGCGGTTCGGACGCAAGCACGTGTTCATCGGCAGCCTGCTGCTTCCCGCCGTCGCCATGTTCGCCCTTCCCGTGATCCCCCACGTGCCGACGCTGATGGTGCTCATGGCCTTCGCCGGGTTCGGCCTGGGCCTCGGGCAGCCCATGTCGGCCTCCTGGGTCGCCGGGACCGCGCCGGCCGACGTGCGCGCGACCGCGCTCGGGGTCCGGTTGACGGGTAACCGACTCGCGCAGGCGGCCATGCCAGCACTCGCGGGAGGTATCGGGGGTGCCGCGGGCATCAGCGCGATCTTCCTCGTCATGGGCGCCATGCTGGGCGGCAGCGCCGCGTTCGTGGTCACCGCCGACTTCGACGACACCTCGGGACGCCGGACGCGCGCCCCGTGACCGCGGGCTGGTTCGTCCGCATCTGCCTGTGGATGGCGCTGATGACCACCGGCGTGTTCGCGGTGCGTCCCATGATCTCCTACCGCGCCATCGAACTGCAGGCGACCACCGCACAGATCGGGTTCATCGCTGCGGCGTTCGGACTCGTGTCCCTGTTCATCGCGATCCCGGTCGGCCGGTGGATCGACCGCGTCGGACCGGTGCCGTTCCTGATCCTCGGGTCGGTCGTCATGGCGGGCGTCGGATTCTGGCTGATCACCGCCGACAGCCTGTGGGTCCTGTTCGTGGCCCAGGCGCTGCTGGGTTCCGGGCAGATCTGCGGGATGATCGGTGTCCAGATCCTGGTGGCGAACTCCGGGGCTCCGGAGGATCGCGACGCACTGTTCGGCATGTTCGCCGTCGCCGGATCGATCGGGCAGATCATCGGACCGGCGCTCGGCGGCTGGATCGCGTCGATGGCGGGAGGGACGGTGCAGCGCGTGTTCCTCGTGAGTGCGCTGGTCATGGTCGCGCTGACCGTCACCGCGGTGACCTACCTGCGCTGGCCAGCACCAGAGCGGTCACGCCCACGCACCGATCCGTCGCGACCCGAGGCGGTCCTGCGCGCCATCGGAAGCATCCTGCGGATCCGGTCGATGCCCCAGGCGATGCTCTCCGGGCTCACCGTGCTCGCGGTCATCGACCTCGTCGTCGCCTACCTGCCCGTCTACGGCGAGGCGAACGGCATCCCCGTCGCCACCGTCGGCATCCTGCTGGCGACCCGCGCCGCGTTCTCGTCCCTGTCACGTCTCGCGATGGTGGTGCTGATCCGCCGGTTCGGCCGCAAGCGCGTGTTCATCGGGAGCCTGCTGCTGCCCGCCGTCGCCATGTTCGCCCTGCCGGTACTGCCCCACGTGCCCACGCTGATGGTGCTCATGGCGCTGGCGGGCTTCGGACTCGGGCTGGGGCAGCCCATGTCCGCCTCATGGGTCGCCGGCGCCGCACCGGTGGCGCTTCGAGGCACCGCCATGGGGGTCCGGCTGACGGGCAACCGTGCCGGGCAGGCGCTGATCCCAGTCCTCGCGGGAGGGATCGGTGGCGTCGCGGGCATCAACGCCATCTTCCTCGCGCTCGGGTTCATGCTGTCCGCGAGCGCCGCCGCGATCGTCACGGCCGACTTCGAGGACGCCGAGGCCTGAGCGTCCACGCCGCGTCGCGCGCGACGGGACGCCGAACGACTCAGCCGTGCACGCGGTCGTAGGTGCCGCGCAGGTAGCGCGCCTGACCCGCGTGCTGCAGGTTGTCGCTGATCACACTGACCAGTCGGACACCGAGCGTCACCGGCGGGTCGTACGAGGTGTCCACGACGCGAGCCAGTTCGGCGTCGTCGAGGTCGGCCACGTACGCCTGCGAGCGTTCGGACACCCAGTCGTGGTACTCGCGCAGCGTGGCGACGCTCTCGGGTCGCACCGCCAGGACCTGCTCGATGGTGTGGCCGTTGCCGGTGTCCATGGTCCCCGGCGCGAGCCCGAACCGTTCCGGCCACCCGTCGGCCTCCCAGACCTGGGGTTCACCGGCGAGTTCGGCGAGGTGGTCGTCCTGGACCCGGGTCAGGTGCCACACCAGCCACCCGATCGGGTTCGACCCCGGTTCGGGCTGCCACGTCAGCGCGTCCGGGTCGATTCCGTCGAGTGCCCGTCCCACCACGTCACTGATCCGGCGGTAGGCATCCACCAGTACGTCGTTCGCTGCCACGTCGAGGCTCCTTCAGGTCGAGACGCCCAGTATCGCCCGGTCCGTCGCGTCGCGCACACGATCGCACGGGTCGGGCGACCCCGCACCGGGTCGTGCGACGACACCCCACGGTCGCACCACGACACTCCGCGATCGCACGACGCGCCGTCGTGGTCACCAGCGCAGGTGCGCAACGGGCAGCGGCTGCCCCTCGGCAAGGTCCGCCGGCACGACGTGCACGACCCCTCCTGCGAGCAGCGTGTCGAGCGCCGCCCGGTTGACCCGCTCGACCTCGGCGCCGTGCAGGCCCGCGTAGGCCTCGGGTTCGGGCAGCAGCAGGACGTCCACCCGTCCATCGTGGGCTGCCGCGACGATGTCGTCGAGCAGACCGGCGATGCGACCGGCAGGCCCGTTGTCGCGCAGTCGCCCGACCAGCGCAGCCACCCGGTCGCGCTCCTCCGCGTGCACCACCTCGAGGGCGTCGCGTCGCAGGTCCTCGCCGGTGCGGCGATCGGCGCTTCCTGCGAGCACCCCGACCACGTTGGCGAACGGCGACCGCACCTGCAGGTCGTTCACGATCTCACGGACCCCGGCGAGCACGACAGGTACGTCGTCGCCGGCGAACCGGGCCTGCAGCGCCTGGGCACATGCGCGCAGGTACTGCTCCCGCGCCTCGTCCTCGACGTCCTTCGCGCCGCCGTGCCCGTGGACGAACGACGCGTCGCTCGGTCCGGATCGCGCCCGACGGCGCTGCAGCATGGGCTCCCGGTCGTGATCCGTCGTGTCGTCCAGGCTCGCGGGCAGGCCGGGCACCTCCACGGGTTCCACCGCCCACGCCGTGGCCTCGAACACCCTCGTGTCGTGCAGACTCACCGCGGCGACCAGGAACCGTGGGATGTCCATGGCAGAGGCGAACAGGGGCAGGACGTGGAACTCGTGGCCGACGACCACGTGCTCGCGCACCTCGTGGGGCAGGCGCAGGGCACGAGCCCCACGCCGGGACATGAACAGCGCGAGCGAGGCGTGCGGGCCCTTCGACACCCGCAGCCGCTCCTGCACGGCGTGTCCGGGCGCAAGCACTGCATCGGCGTCACGTCCCGAAAGTCCCGACTCGACCAGCAGGTCCCTGGCGGTGGACAGCGCCGAGCGCAGTCGCGTCACCTGCACGTCAACCGTGTCCCCGTTGCCCCGAGGCACGTACGCGGACACCGAGGGAGTCGATGCGGTCCCGGCGAGCTCCTCGCCGAGTCGTCGATCGACCACGACGAGGTCCTCGAGGGTGATCGACCGCGAGCGCGGGTCGGCGGTGCGGTTGTTCACGGTGGCCTCCGGTCGACGGGTCGGATCGGGTCGTGCACGCCGCACCATCGCGGGGTGCACGCTCAGCATGCCGAATGAACCACGTCACCGCGGGTGATCGAAGGGGAACCCGGCCCCACATGGAGCGCCGAGTGTCCCGAGTGTCGCGACCCGGCGCCGCACGGTCACACCGGCTGGAACACCTCCTGCGGGTCCCGACCGAGGTCCGTCAGCAGCACCTGGGCGGCGTTGCGACCCGGCACCCCGGTGATCGACCCACCAACGCTGGTCGTTCCACCCGTCTGGTACAGGCCCGGGATCGGCATCCGATGATCGGCGTACCCGGGAACCGGCCGGCGCGTCCCGCTGAACGCGTGACTGCGATCACCGCCGTGGAACGCGCCACGGATCATGTGCGCGTTGTCGGCCGCGAAGTCGTCGGGGCTCTTCACGCGCATGGCCAGGATGGCGTCGTCGGTCAGGTTCGGGGCGAAGCGCCGCACGTGTTCGAGCTGTCGCTCGGCCACGACCTCCTTGTACTGCTCCCAGCTGCGGTAGCCGTCAGGCAGGTCGTAGGCCTGCGGGGACAGGAACTTGACCGTGTGGTGGCCGTCGGGCGCGCGATCGGGATCGACGAGCGTGGGGGTGGCGACCAGCAGCCACGGCACACCCTCGTACGGGCGTCCGTCGCGGGCGGCACGACCGAGTTCGATGACATCCTCGACGGAACTGATCGTGCCGGAACTGACCGAGGTGCGTTCCCCGTCGACTGTGGGGTACCTCGGCGGTTCGGTCGTCGCGAGGTACACCCCGGTGCTCGACAGCCCGATGTCGTACGTGTCGACCCCGTACAGGAAGTCCTCGCCCCAGTAGGACTCGGGTGCCATGTCGACCAGGTGCTTGACGTGGATCGACGACACCACGGCTCTCCGCGCGAGGAACCGCTCGCCGTCGGCGGTGTCCACGCCCACACAGCGGCCACCCTCGATCACGAGGTTGGTCACCCTCCGGTCGCACAGCACCTGGGATCCGCGATCGGTCAACTGGTCGACAAGCGCCTGGGTCAGCGCGCCCGATCCGCCCACCGGGATCGACCAGCTGTTGTGCTGCCGCCCGTACAGCAGCGAGTACACGTTGATGCCGGATCCGGCGGCGTCCAGCGGGACCACCGTCTGGAACGCCTGCCAGGCGAGGAACCGCTGGACGTGCGGATCGGTGAACTCGTGGCGCAGCACCTCGGCCGCCGTGATCGAGATGCGACGCAACCAGATCGCCCCACGAGGGTGTTCGGTCAACATCTCCTCGAGGGACGGCCCGAACCCCGGCGGCGTCATGCGTGCACGCCCGAAGATGCCCTTGACCTCGTCGTACTCGTCGATCAGGCGACGATAGGCCTCCGCGTCTCGGTCGGAGAACCGTGCGACCTCGTCACACGTCGCGTCGATGTCGAGCCGCTGGGTGAAGTGCTCGCCGTCGTCGAACGCGACGTGTGCGACGGGATCGGGCGACTCGTAGGTGAGCCCGTAGGTGCTCAGCAGCCCCAGCTCGTCGTTGGCCATGACCGGATTGGCACGGATGATCGTGTGCCCGGTCGAGCACGTGTCGACGCGGTAGCCCGGCCCCAGCAGTTCCTCGGTCGCGGCACCCCCTCCGGGAATCGACCGCGCGTCGAGCACGATGCACTCGTAGCCGGCCTTGGCCAGGTACGCGGCGGTGATGAGCGCGTTGTGGCCGGCTCCGGCAACGACGACGTCGGCGGTCTGCGTCACGGGATGGTCCTCCCGTCGATCCCGGACGTCGGGGTCGACTGCTCGATGGGTGCGCGCCCACCCTAGTCCTGGTGGCATCGGGTCCGTCGGTCACCACGAGGCCTCCATGTGAAGGGTCGTGCAACGGAGCACGGACGGGCACCGGCCCACGCCGCCGGTGACGAACCACTCGACCGTGGGCTCACCACGGAGGCTCCTGACGGGTGCAGGCACATGCATGGCGAGGGGCCGGGCGCGATGCACCCGGCCCCTCGCCATTCCTGCCTTCGGGAGGTTCAGGCGCTGTTGCAGCCCTGTTCGCTCACCTCGTGACCATCCTTGCCGAACTGCGGGTGATCGTTCAGGTACTGCGCGACCGCACACCTGTAGTCGTCGACGTCGTCCTTCGACACGCCGTTGAAGGACGTGCCCGGACTCATCGTCGCCGCGACGTCGGCGATGTAGTTGCCGCCGTTGCGCCCCTTGCCATAGCGGTTGTCGATGCCCGCGTCCCTCAGCAGCCTCGCAGCGACCGACGGGGCGGCGGGGTTGTCGACCGTCACCCCATTGCCCCCGTTGTCCTGGGCCCAGACGTCGATGACGACCTCCTCGGCTTCAGGGTCGGGATCGTTTCCGGTTCGGTATGCCACCCTGGCGTCGATGCGGTAGTCACCAACACCAGCCTCGTCGAAGTCCCACGTGAACGTGTAGGCGCGCTGCGTGTTCGATCCGGTCACCGTGGCGATCCCGGTGGCAGCTGCGCCGTCCTCGGTCCCGTCGAGCAGCGCGTCCGTGACACTGTTGCCAGTGGACGGGCAGTTGCCTCCGGACGGAGCCGCAAGGCGATCGCCCCCTCCGGGAGCGATGATCCAGGTCTTCAGTACGGAGTCGTCGTCTGAGTCTGAGACGGTCACCGTGAGCTGGTACAGGCCACACAGCGCGCCGTTGGTCGAATCGGTGCCCTCCGTTCGAGTCACGCTCACGACGATGGGCAGCACGTTGGCTGAGGCGTCGTCGTGGTCGTATTCGAACGAGTCACCGTCACCTGGGCTGGTGATGGCGACGGTGGCCGTCGCGAGCGCAGCCGTGGCGATCAGGAGCACGGATGTCAGAACCGCGAAGATGAACGTGAACCGCCTGGTCATACCCCATACCTCCGCTTGACGGGCCGGGCGCGGCCCTGTCCGGGATGCGTCGGTTTCGCCCTGGCTCCCCCTGCGGACTCGGCGACCAACGAGATCGTCCGAGGGATCGGCGCCCCACACCTGGCGGGCAGTCCCCGCCAGCATGAGCATGGCGGTCGTTCCTGTCGTGAACCTGACGATCGACGAGCGGTCGCCGGGTTCTCATCACCCGGGTCGGGACTCGGTCACCGGCCCTCAGCGACATCACACGACGAACACGACGAAGCCCCCGCCAATGGGGGTCGGCGGGGGCCTGCGTGTCACGGCGTCGACGCGCAACGGGGGCGTGCGATGTCGCGGGACGGGACCCCGTCCACGTCGCCCTTGTGGCGACGCGTCCGATCGTCCGTTCCTGCGGAAGGGCCCTTGGTGGTCCATCCGCAGCGCGATTCATCACACGGGTCGTGAAACCTGAAGTCGGGTTGGTGGAGCTGCCGGGAGTCGAACCCGGGTCCCGCGGTCCCGATGCTCGGGGCTCTACGTGCGTAGGTTCCGGATGATCTCGGACACGGTGCTCCGGTACCGGACAGCTTCCGTGTCCACACCACCGAAGGTGTTCCTCGCCGACTGGTGGTCAGGTCGTCGAGGTGGAGCCTCGTGATGTCGATTCGACCCTCCTACGAGGCGTCAGAGGCGAATCGTCACAGCCGTCTCAGGCTGCGAGTGCCAGTTGGTTGTCCTTGGCATTCATGGTTTCCCGCGTGTTTTGACGAGGTCGCGCGAGCACCCTCGGCACGCTCCCCTGGCAGCGGCTCGACCACGGTCGAAACCGTGTCAGCCCCAGGTCGTTGGCGCATCGACGCTGTGCAGTTGTCAAGGTTCCGGCCACCTGCACCGGACCTTGCAGTGTAACCAGCGCCGGCCGATCCGCCAGTGGCGTGGCCAAGTCCCGGACGGTGTCCGGACATCCGGTGGCCGACGCGGTCCGGTCAGTCGGCCGCGACCTGGATGGCGGCGCGCTCCGCGAGGATCGGCGCCACCCGGTTGTGGACGAAGTCCTGGTGCACCGGGTGGTCCTGATAGGTACGCCACGCCGTCGGGTCGGCGAACTCCAGCTCGAGCATGACGTGGGCGTTGATCGGGTTGAGGCCGATGTCGCGGTGCAGCGCGAGCGACTCGATCTCGGGGATCTGGTCCTCGATGCCGAGGAAGTCCGCGACGAGCGCCTCGACCTGATCGGGGTCGGTGTCCTCACGGAAACGCAGCAGCACGATGTGTCGCAGCACGATTCTCCACCTTCAGCCGGGTTGCCGGACTCTACTGGGTGTCAGCCACTCGACCGGATCCGTCCCACGATCGGCGGGTGCCCCGACGGCCCTCAGCGGCGCTGCTTGAGGGCGCGTTCGATCTCACGCTTCGCGTCGCGCTCCTTGGCGGTCTGGCGCTTGTCGGCGACGTTCTTGCCGCGCCCGACGGCGAACTCGAGCTTGATCCGTCCGTCACGCAGGTGGATGCGCGTCGGCACGAGCGTCACACCCTTCGCGGCGACCTGGTGCGCGAGCTGGTCGAGCTGCCGACGGTGCAGGAGCAGCTTGCGAGGCCGCACCGGATCGTGGTTGTTGCGGTTGCCGTACTCGTACTCGGGGATGTGGGCCTGCATCAGCCAGGCCTCACCGTCCTCGATCTTCACCCACGCCTCGGCGAGCGACCCCTTGCCGCCTCGCAGCGACTTGACCTCCGTGCCGACGAGCACGAGACCCGCCTCGAACCGTTCGTCGAGGTGGTAGTCGTGACGTGCACGGCGGTTGCCGACGATCAGCTTCGTGCCGTCACCGGAGGAGTTGGTGGCCATGCCAGCGAGACTATCGGTGGCCCCGGAGGCTCCCGGCCGTCAGCAGGAGATGTAGTTGCACGGGTTGCGGCGCGTGCCCCCGTCGTAGAGTTCGAAGTGCAGGTGCGCGCCGTACGAGTTGCCCGAGTTGCCGACCGACCCGATGGTCTGTCCGGCCGACACGCGACTGCCGGTCGAGACGCTGCTCGTCGACAGGTGGGCGTACACGGTCGCGAAGCCGCCGCCATGGTCGATCACCAGGTAGTTGCCGAAACCTCCCCCGCAGCCCCACGAACTCGTCGGGTTGCAGCCGGACACCCGCCACACGACCTCACCCGACTGCGCGGCGCGCACCGGGGTGCCCATCGAGTTGGCCAGGTCGACGCCGTAGTGGAACCGGCCCCAACGTGGACCGAACGGTGACGACAGACGTCCGTTGACGGGCCGGACCCAGTCGCCCGGGGCGACCGACGCCGGTGGAGCTGGTGGCGACGACGGCGGTCTGGTGCCGCAGTCCTTCGGTTCGGGAGCCTCCGGGGGCTCCTCGCCTGCCTCGGTGGCCGCGGCGACCGCGGCCGCGTGGTCGGCCTCGGCCTGCGCGTTGTCCGAGACGCACTTCTCGTACGCCTCGACGGCCTTCTCCCACTCGCGCACGGCCTTGCGGTGGGCCTCCTCGGCCTGGCGGCGAGCGATCTCGGCGAGCTGGGCCTGGATGCGCGCGGACTCGGCCTCGAGTCCTGCGAGGTGACCCTCGATGGACGCCCGGTCCTCCCGGACGGCCTCGAGCGCGACGGCGCGCTGACGACGCAGGTCGCGCACGGACTCGGCGAGCACCCGCTGCTCGGCGGTGGCCTCCTCGATGCGTGCGGCGGCGGCCGCCGCCTGGGCCTCGTCCGCCTCGGCGTCGATGCGAAGGCGACGCGCGAGCGCGCGCTGACCCTCGACGTGGGCGAGCGACTCCTCGACCGCCCCGACGATCTCGCGGTCGTTGCCGAGCACGTGCGACACGTACTGGGCGTGGTTCAGGAAGTCGGCGATGTCGCGGACCCCGGAGAACGCCTCGGCGAAGGACACCGACCCGTACTTGAAGGTCGCCCGGATGCGGTTCTCGAGCCGCGTGCGGTACAGGTCGAACTCGGCCTCGGCCTCGGCGAGCTCCTCGTTGACCTCCTCGAGCTGTTCGCGTGCCAGTCGTGCACGTGCCTGCGCCTCGGACAGGACCTGCCGTGCGAGGTCGAGCTCGGCACGCAGTTCGGCGAGCGCGGCCTCCTCGCGGCTGAGTTCCGCGTCGGCCTGGGCGAGGCGTGAGCGGGCGTCACCCTCCAGCGCGCGGGTCTCCTGCAACTGCTGCTGGGCGCGTTCCCGTTCCTGTTGCGCCTCCTGGAGCCGACGTTCGAGATCGCCGGTCTCGGCGAACGCCACGGTCGGCATGGCGACGACGAGCAGCACCACGATCAGCAGTCGCCAGCGGTGCCGCACCAGTTCACCTCGCGCGAGGGCACACGGCACGAGTGCCGCGCCCGGGGTCACAGACGTCGAACTACACGTCCGGGATTCAGGACGGCCGGAAGATATCCCCCACCCCGCCCGGGCACAACGACCGTGTCACCGGCGTTCGGCCCGCGCTCACCCGACGAGCCGGACGACCTCGGTCAGATGTCGAGGAACCGGCGCAGGGCCACGATCGCCGAGAACGCCGCGATGCCGACCCCCGCGAGGATGAGCCACGGACCGATGAGCAGCACCTCGGTCGCGCCGATGAACGGCATGAGCTCCACGTCGCGCGCGAGGTTGCCGGCGATCCGTGGCACGGATCCGTACAGCATGCCCCAGGACACCAGCGCACCGAGCAGGCCGGCGAACACACCCTCGAACACGAACGGCAGCCGGATGTACCAGTTGCCGGCACCCACGAGCTTCATGATCTCGGTCTGCTCGCGGCGGGCGAACGCGGCGAGGCGGATGGTGTTGGCGATCAGCACCCCCGCGGCGACGAGCTGGATGAGGGCCACGACGAGCGCCCCGTTGCGCACCACGTCGGTGAAGTTGAGGAACTGGTCGAGCACCTGCCGCTGGTCGACGATCTCCTCGACACCCGGATAGGCCGCGAACTGTTCCGCGATCACCGCGAACAGCGACGGGTCGTGCAGGCGCACCCGGAACGAGGCAGGCAGGATGTCCGGGTCGACGGACTCCACGAGGTTGGGCTGGTCGCGGAACAGTTCCGTGAACCGTTCGTAGGCCTCCTGCTTGGACTCGTAGAACACCTCGGCGACGACCGGCTCCGCCTCGAGCTCCTCGCGCAGCTGTTCCTGCTGGGACTCGGTGATCGCTGGGCAGGTGGTGCCGTCACACAGGAAGATGGACACCTCCACCTTGCCGACCCAGTCGTCGGTCGCGAGGTCGACCTGTTGGCTGAGCAGGAGGCTGGCACCCAGCAGGGTGAGCGACACGGTCACCGAGAGCACGACGGCGACGGTCATCATCAGGTTGCGTCGCAGGCCGTTGAGGGCCTCGACCAGGATGTATCGCCACCTCGCGGACATTCAGTGCTCCTCGGGACGGGGTCCGGCCGCCGTCGACGGTCGCGCTCGTCCCCACATGGTCGGTTCAGCCGGTGTACCCGTAGACACCGCGCGACTGGTCACGCACGACGAGCCCACCCTCGAGTTCGACGACCCGCCGGCGCATCGAGTCCACGATCTGCTGGTCGTGGGTCGCCATCACCACCGTCGCGCCCGTCCGGTTGATCCGGTCGAGCAGCTTCATGATCCCGACCGACGTCGTCGGGTCGAGGTTCCCGGTGGGCTCGTCACACAGCAGGATCCGGGGGTTGTTCACGAACGCACGCGCGATCGACACCCGCTGCTGCTGGCCACCGGACAGCTCGTGGGGCAGGGCGTCCTTCTTGCCCTCCAACCCGACGAGGTCGAGCACCTCCGGCACGCGCCGGTCGATCTCCCGGCGGGTCCGGCCGATCACCTCGAGGGCGAACGCGACGTTCTCCGTGACCGTCTTGCTCGGCAGCAGCTTGAAGTCCTGGTAGACGTAGCCGATCTCGCGTCGCAGGGCCGGAAGCTTCCAGGACCGCAGCGTCGCGAGGTTCTTCCCGGCGACCCAGATCTCTCCCTGGTCGGGGTGCTGCTCACGCGTGAGCAGCTTCATGAACGTCGACTTGCCGGACCCCGACGGGCCGACGACGAAGACGAACTCGCCCTTGCCGATGTCGAGGGTCATGTCGTCGAGGGCGACGACCTCGTCGCGGTTGCCGCGCTTGTAGGTCTTGGTGACGTTCTGGAGCCTGATCATGACTGCTCGCGATCCATCGCCGGTGGTTGCGCCGCGGTCGGTGCGGCAGGTCACACGCCCGTGGGGTGGGCGTGCACGTTGCGGGCGGGCACGTCGGGGGTGGGCCGACAGGGCTCCGCGCACACCCCGGACCGTCGGCGAAGACTACCCGAGGTGCCCTGGGCTCCCGGTGAGGCTCGACCACGTCCCAACGGCCGGGGTGGCGAGCGCCGACCGCCGGTCACGAGGTGCGGGTCGCCTCCCGCACGCGGTGGCGCAGCTGCGCCTCGATGAGGGCGTCGAGGTCTCCGTCGATGACGCCCTGCACGTTGCCGGACTCGTACTCGCTGCGAAGGTCCTTGACCATCTGGTACGGGTGGAGCACGTAGCTGCGGATCTGGGACCCGAAACCGACGTTCTTCACCGCACCACGCAGTTCGTCGAGCTCCTCGGCCCGCTTCTGACGCTCGAGCTCGGCGAGGCGGACCTTCAGGACCCGCAGCGCGACGGCCTTGTTCTGGTGCTGGGACTTCTCGTTCTGGCAGCTGACGACCAGGCCCGTGGGCAGGTGGGTGATCCGCACGGCCGAGTCGGTGGTGTTGACGCTCTGGCCGCCCGGTCCCGACGACCGGTAGACGTCGACCCGGATGTCCTCGTCGGAGACCTCGACCTCCTCGTCGACCTCGGGCAGCACAGGAACGACGTCCACGAGCGCGAACGACGTCTGACGTCGCGCCTGGGAGTCGAACGGGCTGATGCGCACCAGACGGTGCACCCCGTGCTCCGCCGACAGCCAGCCGTAGGCGTCGGGTCCACGGATCTCGAAGGTCGTGGACTTCAGTCCGGCCTCGTCGCCGTACGACTGGTCGAACACCTCGGTCTCGAACCCGCGCGACTCCGCCCACCGCAGGTACATGCGCTGGAGCATCTGGGCCCAGTCCATCGCGTCGACCCCACCCTCCCCCGCGTGGATGGACACGAGCGCATCGGACCGGTCGTGCTCGCCCGACAGCAGCGTCGCCACGTCGAGGCGGTCGAGTTCGGCACCGATCTCCGTCACGGCCTCGGCGACCTCGGCCGCGGACGAGGCATCGTCCTCGGCGACCGCGAGTTCGTCGAGGACCTCGAGGTCGGCGAGTCGGTCACCGAGCCCGTCGACGCGCGAGACCTGCCCCTCGACGCGCGAGAGCTCGGTGGTCACCCTCCGGGCGGCGTCCGGGTCGTCCCACAGTCCCGGTTCACCGGCCTGTGCCTGCAGTTCCTCGAGCCGCTGCCGACCCGCGTCGATGTCGAGGTCAGCGGCGATCTCGTCGAGTCGCCGGCGCAACGCCGCGAGCGCGTCGGCGTGGCTGTCGGCCATGGCAGGGTTCCTGTCGGTTCGTCGTGGCGCGCGACTCCGCGGCGCGCCGACGTGGGCGAGCGCGACTGCGTGTGTCGGCCCCCGGTGTGGTCTGATCCACACCGCGTGAACGATCACGATGCTACCGAGGTGCCCTGCGCACCTGGCCGCCGCCCGCCGTCGCCGCTGCGACCCCTGCGAGGAGCCCACGTTGTCCGACCAGGCCACGAACCCCGGCACCGAGCCACATGAGCCCAGCGCCGACCTGCACGCGCTGCCGAAGGTCGAGCTGCACGTGCACCTGGAGGGCACGATCGACGCACGCGTCGCGACCGCCCTCGCACGGGCGCACGGACAGGACCCGGACCGCGCCCTGCGCCTGGAGGACGGCGACTACCCCCCGCGCTACCTGGACTTCGACCACTTCGTCGACGTGTTCCTCGCCACCAGTCGGCAGGTGCGCACGCCCGACGACCTCGCGACGGTTGCGGCGGCGTTCGTCCGGCACCAGGCCCAGCAGAACGTCCTGTGGACCGAGGCCACGCTGACCGCAGGCACGCTGGTGTCCAACGGGATGGAGGCGCGGGGCCTGTGGGCGGCGCTGCGCGACGGGTTCGCCGAGGCACCCGACGTGCACGTCGGGCTGATCGTCGACACGCCGCGCGAACTCGGTCCCGACGAGGCGGCCCGCACGGTTCGTCTCGTGGAGGAGGCTGACGCACCCGTCGTCGCGCTGGGGTTGACGGGTGTCGAGGGTTCCGTGCCCGAGTCGGCGTTCCGTGGGCTGCGGGATGCGGCGGACCGGCTGGGCATCGGGGTCGTGGTCCACGCCGGGGAGACCGGAGGACCCGACAACGTGCGCGCCGCCCTCGACGACCTGGGCGCCGACCGGATCGCCCACGGCATCGCGTCGATGCGCGACCCCGACCTGGTGGCGCGTCTGGTCGCCGACCAGACGCCCCTCGACGTCTGCCCCACCTCGAACGTCCGGCTCGGGGTCGTCGCGGATGTCGAGCACCATCCGATCGTGGACATGATGGACGCCGGGATGCGGGTCACCGTCGGCAGCGACGACCCGCCGTTCTTCGGCACGACGCTCACCCGCGAACTCGACCTCGTGACCCGACGGTGCGCGCTGCTGCGCCGCGACCTCGCCGACCTGCAGCGGCGCACCATCGATGCCTCGTTCGCACCCGAACAGGTGCGCCGGGAGGTCCGGGAACGGCTCGACGCGTGGGCGTCGACGACCATCGTGTGATCGTGCTCGGCGACGGAGCGGGATACGTTGCCAGCGGCCGGCGTCCACCCCACGGAGACACCCTGCGATGGCGATGAGCCCCGACGAGAAGCAGCGCTACCGCGAACTTCAGCAGCAGTTCGCCGACGTGACGACCGATCAGCGGCGCGCGATCGTCCGGGCGGTGAACCGCGGCCAACCCGTCGAGAACCGTCGGCACGCGCCGCTGGCCGTCATGATCGCCCAGCGACAGATCCGCTTCTGGCGCTGGGCGTGGCTCATCGCCCCGGCACTGGGGATCGGTCAGCTGTTCGTCGCCGAACCTCAGGTCGCCCTGATGAACGGGCTGTTCGGCACGATGGTGCTCGGCACGCTTGCCTGGTTCTGGATGCGTCGGGCGCGCCAGTCGATGGACGCCAACGCGGCCCTTCAGAAGGGGCGCATCGGCCCGCCGTCACGGTCGGAGCGCACCGCGGACCCGGTCGACGCCGACGACGCCTCGACACCACCGGCGAACCCGCGCCCTCCGGCCCCACGCGGGCGCAAGCGCCGTGATCGCCGTCAGCCCTGAGCGACCCGAGCGAGCACCTGACGCGAGACCTCGGCCACTCGCTCCGCGGTGAACCCGAACTCCTCGAACAGGCGTGACGCCGGCGCCGACGCGCCGAAACGGTCGAGTCCGATCGCCGCTCCCCGGTCGCCCACCCAGCGTTCCCACCCGAAGGTGGCTGCGGCCTCGACGGACACACGGGCGGCGACCGACGACGGCAGGACCTGTTCGCGGTAGTCGTCGGGCTGGGCGGCGAACCGCTCCCACGACGGCATCGACACCACCCGTACGGCCACGCCCTCCGTCGCGAGCTGCTCCGCGGCGGCCAGCGCGAGGCCGACCTCCGAACCGGTGGCGATGATCGCCAGGCTCGAGTCGCCGTCGCCGTGCCGTGCCACCACGTGGGCACCCCGTGACGGGTCACCCACCACGCTCGCCGGCAGGGCCGCAACGCCCTGACGGGTCAGCGCGATCACCGTCGGACCCTCGGCCTCGAGCGCGAGCCGCCAGGCGTCCACGGTCTCTCGACCGTCGGCGGGCCGGACCACGGTCAGACCGGGCATCGCCCGAAGCGAGGCGAGGTGCTCGACGGGCTGATGGGTGGGACCGTCCTCACCGAGACCGATCGAGTCGTGGGTCATGACGTAGACGACCCGTTGGCGCATCAGTGCCGACAGGCGGATCGCCGGACGGCAGTAGTCCGTGAAGACGAGGAACGTCGCCACGTAGGGCACCAGCCCCCCGTGCAGGGCCATGCCGTTGGCGATCGAGGCCATCGCGTGCTCGCGGACACCGAACCGCAGGTTGCGTCCGAGTCGGTCGGTCGCAGAGAAGTCGCCGCCCCCCGACACGTCGGTGTTGTTGGACCCGGCGAGATCCGCGGACCCACCGAACAGTTCCGGCAGGGTGTCGGCGAGCGCGTTGATGACCGCACCCGAGTGCTTGCGGGTCGCGTCGGAACCGTCGATCGTCGGCAGCGAGCCCTCCCAGCCGTCGGGCAGGTCTCCACGCACCACCCGGCGGTCGAACTCGGCGGCGAGATCCGGGTGCTCGGCAGCCCACGCGTCGACGCGCGCCTGCCAGTCCGTCCGTGCCTGACGCCCCTCGTCGCGCACGTCCATGTGGGTACGGACGTCGTCGGGGACGAGGAACGGTTCGTCGTGGGGCCAGCCGAGCGCCGCGCGGGTGAGGGCGATCTCGTCCTCACCGAGGGGCGCGCCGTGCGATCCGGCGGTGCCACCACGGTTGGGCGAGCCGTGACCGATGACCGTGCGGACCGCGATCAGCGATGGGCGCTCGTCGGCGTCGGCAGCGGTGATCGCGGCGCGCAGCGCGTCGAGGTCGGTCGCGTCGTCGACCCGTACCGTGTGCCATCCGTAGGCATCGAAGCGGGCGAGCACGTCCTCGGTGAAGGCCAGGTCCGTCGACCCGTCGATGGTGATGCGGTTGTCGTCGTACAGGTAGGTGATCCGACCCAGTCGCAGGGTCCCGGCGAGCGACGCCGCCTCGGCCGACACGCCCTCCATCAGGTCGCCGTCGGACACGATCCCGTAGACCCGGTGGTCGACGACGTCGTGTCCGGGTCGGTTGAACTCGGCGGCGAGCCGTTCGGTGGCCAGCGCCATCCCGACGCCGTTCGCGAAACCCTGCCCGAGCGGCCCGGTGGTGGTCTCCACCCCGGCGAGTTCCAGGTTCTCCGGGTGGCCGGCCGTCACCGAACCCCACTGCCGAAACGCGCGCAGGTCGTCGAGCGTGGGGCGTTCGTAGCCCGCGAGGTGCAGCGCCGCGTACAGCAGCATCGACCCGTGACCCGCAGACAGGACGAACCGGTCGCGATCGGGCCAGTCCGGGGCGGCCGGGTCGTGCCGCATGAACTCCCGGAAGAGCACGTAGGCGAGGGGCGCGCAGCCCATCGGCATGCCCGGATGCCCCGAGTTGGCGCGTTGCACGGCGTCCATCGCCAACGTGCGGATCGTGTTGATCGACTGGTCGGCGAGCTGCGCGGGCATCGGTGTCTCCGAGCGTCGGTGGGCACGACCGGCGAGCCGTGCGGTGCGCGTCGCCGGGAGACTACTTCGGGTCCGCCGTCGCTCGGCAACGCCCCGTGAGCTCGCCCAGCCAACTCGTGATCATCGGTGCGAGGTCGGCCACGACACGCGTGTCGGACCGGGAGACCCCGTCGGGCGCACGACGTCGCGTGACCTTCAGAGCGTGGTCCGCCCCCTCGACGACCTCCAGCGTCACCGGCGCGTCGATCCGGGGCAGCGCGCCCTCGAGCAGGTCGAGTCGCGCGAACTCGTCGTGTGTTCCCTGCAGGAACAGGCACGGCACCCCGATGCGGTCCCAGTGGTCGACCCGCAGCGTGTCGACACGGCCGGGTGGATGCAGGGGGTAGGCGTGGAACAGCAGCCCGAGCGCGTCGAGCCCCTGTGCATGCCCCAGCGACAGGACCCTCCCCCCGTACGAGCGTCCTCCGAGGACCCACTCGTCGATCCCCACGAGTTCCCGTGCCGCGTGGACGACACGGCACGCGTCGTCGACGGCGGCCTCGGCTCGGGGCGGGAAGCGCCGGCCGAGTTCACGGTGGGGCAGGTTGGCGCGCACGACCGTCGCACCCGAGGCCACGAACACCTCGGCCAACGCGACCAGGCCCGAGGCGTCGAGGTCACCGCCAGCGCCGGGAAGCAGCAGCACCCCGGGGCCGGTCGCGTCGGGCGGTGCGTGCACGGCGACAGACACCTCGTCGACGGCGGCACCGACAAGGCGCAGCCGCGAACGTCGCACGGCACCGCTCGACGCCTGTCCGGCAGACGCCGTCACGACACCCGGCCGACCGGATCCTCGGTGACCAGATCCTCAGTCACGAACGGGTGGCACGATCACGACCGGCACCGGGCTGTGGGCCACCGCCTGCTGGCTGACGGAGCCGAGCAGCAGCCCGCGGAACCCGCCGAGCCCACGTGCGCCGAGCACGAGCAGGTCCGCCCCGGCGCAGGCCTCGGTGATCACGCGCGCCGCCCCACCTGCACCGGTCGTGAACGCCACCTCGACGTCGCCGGCACCTCCGGCCTCCTCGAGCGCCTGAGCGAGCGTCGCCTCGGCACCGGCGCGCAGTTCGTCGTCGGACGGCAACGTCACGATCGTCGGCATCGCGGTCAGTTCGGCAGTCGGGTACGCGTGGACGAGTTCCAGACTCGCTCCACGCAGGCGGGCCTCCTCGAGCGCCCATCGCAGGGCGGCCACGGCGTGTGGCGACGAGTCGATTCCCACGACGATCCTGCTCATCGGTCCCTCCTTGCGGTGCCTGGTCACGGTGACGCTGACACACGACCATATTGGCCCGGCGCAACGACGGCAGGCAGTGCCGCCCGGCCCCAGTCGTCGGGACGATCGGCGCACGCCGCACGCCGGCCGCGACCGCCCGCCAGCGACACCTCCCCGGCGCGCACGCGCGACGTCACCGCACCGTGCGCAGGTCCTACGCTCCGGGACACCACCACCTGCCGTGGTCGGACCGGAGCACCATGGACCCCGACGACCTGGACGAGCTGCTCGACCCCGACGAGACGGTGCACCTGTGGGCCCGTCCCCACCCGATCGTGCTCGCCCTGCCGACGGTTCTGGCCACGGTGCTGTCGCTGGCCGCGGGGTTCTCCCACGGCGCGCTCGACGCACCCCTCGACCTCTGGGTGGTCGTCGGGGCGGTCGTCGGATGGCTGGTGCTGGCCGGCCCGACCGTCTGGCGTTGGACCCACGCCGTGCACGCGCTCACCTCCGATCGGGTGCTGGTCCTGTCGGGGCGTCGCGGCCGGATCGACGTCGACCTCCCTCTCGCGGGGATCGAGGACGTCGAGGTCCGGCGGCGCGCGCTGGGTGCGCTGATCAGACACGGCCACGTCGTGCTCGTCCACGACGACGGAGACCACACGACCCTGCACGACGTGCGTGCCCCCGGGCGGCTGCGCCGGCGCCTGCACGAACTGCGGGACCCGGAACCACGATGACCCCTGGTCCATCCTCTCGGAGTCGCACGTCCCGTCCGTCAGGGCCGTCGGGCCCTGCCGCACCACAGGGCCGCCGACGATGCTTGTGCTCCAGGGACCGGCACCTGCGGCGAGACCCGCGGGGCACCCGGTCCATCGGCCACGAGCAGTCAGGAACCATGATGACCGGGATCCGCCCGACCGACCCGATCGGCCGCCTCATCGGCGACCCGGTCGCCACCATCCGTCCGACGGCGACGCTGCGCGAGGCGGTCGACGCGTTGGTCGCCGACGGGGTCGGCCTGCTGGTGGTCGTGGACCCCTCCGGCGTGCGGGGAGTCCTGTCCGAGCGCGACATCGTGAGCGCCATCGCCGACGACCTGGACCTGGAGACCGAACGGGTCCGCGACGTCTCCTCCACCGACGTGCTGACGGTCGACGAGGACACCTCGATCGCCGAGGCCGCCCGCGCGATGACCGACGCACAGATCCGCCACCTGGCGGTGTCACGCCGCGACGTCGTCAACGGTGTGGTGTCGATCCGTGACGTGCTCGCCGTCTACCTCGGCGACGTCGACTGACGCACCCCGGCTGGCGCCGCGTGCCGTTCCGTTCCGGCACCGCGTGCGGTGCCAGTCGCCAACGAGCCCGGCCGACGGCCGCGGTCAGGCGGCGCGCCGACGCGCGGCCCGGTCCCACAGCACGAGCAGGCTCGGCAGCACGAGCACGGCGGCGACCAGTGACCAGCCGATCGCGTAGACGATCACGTACCCGAGCTGCTCGAAGGGTCGCAGCGTCGACGTGACGAGCACGCCGAACCCGATCGCGGTGGTCAGCGCCGAACCCGCCAGCGCTCCCCCGGTGCGTGTGACCGTGCGTCGGATGGCGCCGTCGCCGTCGTCGACGCGGCGCTCCTCGAGGAACCGTTCGGTGACGTGGATGGTGAACGGCACGCCGATCCCGATGGACAGTGCCGCAAGCGTCGCGGTCACCGGGTTGAGGGGGATGCCGGTCAGCGCCATCGTCCCGAACGTCGCAGCGAGCACGAGCACGACGGGCAGGACCGTCACCACCCCGAGCAGTGGCCGCCGCGCGGTCACGCCCTGGTGGATCGCGAGCAGGGCCATCGCGGCGGCCAGGGCGATCGCCAGCGAGCGGATCTGGGAGTCCTCGATGTCCTCCCCGATGGTCGCCTGCACGATCTGAGGGGAGGTGACGACCGTCTCGACCCCGGCATCGCGCACGGGTGTGAACGCGTCGGCGATCGCCGACGCCAGCGGGGCCGCGCCCCCCTGACCGGCCGTCGTCCGGATCCGCACGCGACCGAGCGTCCCGTCGTCCGTCACGTCCACCTGCGCGTCTGCGCGGTCTCCGAGCACGGCCACGTCGTCCACGGTCACCAGACGGCCGATCGCCGCGTCGATGGCTCCGGCGTCTCGCGCCGCGGACATGTCGCCACGCAGGAGCACCTCGGTGGTCTCCTCGAACCCTCCCTGGAAGTCACGCTCGATGACGGCCAGTGTCTCGAGGCCGGGCTCGTCGCGCGGCACGAAGTCGGTGAGCTCGAACTCCGCGTCGAGCTGTGAGAACCCGTAGCCCCCGACCACCACCATGAGGGCTGCGACCACGACCGTCGCCACCGGGGCGCGCTCGGCGAGTACCGCCGTCCGACCCATGACGCGTGGCAGAGCCCGCTCGGTGGTGGTGCCGAGCGCCTCGACGGGCAGGGTGCCCCTCCCGGCACCGCGACGGTCGAGCATCACGCGCGCGGCCGGGACGATCGTCAGCGTGAGGACGAACGCCGCGGCGATCCCGACCGCCGCGAGCACCCCGAGGGTGGCCAGGAAGTCCACGGGGCTGGCGAGGTTGGTCAGGAACCCGATGGCGGTCGCGGCCGTGCACAGCGCGAGGGTCGGACCGACCGTGCCCAGCGAACCGCCGGTCGCCGCGTCGACACCTGCGCGCCCTGCCGTCGCATCCGCCAGTTCGTGGCGGTACCGCGCGAGCAGGTGGATCGCGAAGTCGACGCCGAGCCCCACGATCAGGATGGGCACGATCTGGGTCTGCGGGGAGAAGCCGCCGATCAGACCCGCGTACCCCGGTCCGAGCAGCACCCCGATGCCCTGCATCCACACGACCGAGAGCACGATCACCGCGAGCGTGATCCCGACGTCGGCAGCGGTGCGCCGCGCGATGCGCCCGCGAGTGGTCCCCGACGGGCGGATCCAGTACACGACGGCGAGCACCAGCAGGATGATCACCAGTGCCGTGCCGAACAGGCGACCGACCTCCGGGCCGATGTCCCCGTCGGACAGCAGCAGCCCGAACGCGAACGGGGCCACGGTGACCCCGTCGGGCGCCGGCACCGCCGCGATGACCGCGGCGAGTTCGCGCTGCTGGGCGAGTGCCGCGGCGTCCTCGAGTCCCGTCGTGTCCTGGAACACCAGGATCAACCCGGACGTCGGGACCTCTCCGGCGCCGACCAGCGCGTCGGTGAGCGACGCGATCTCGGGGGGCAGCATGGCGCGTGCGGCGGCGTCGAACTCACGCACCTGTGCGTCGTCGAGGGACGTCGGGTCGACGCCCGCCATGCCGATCGCGGCCCGGGCTCCCGACAGGAACCCGGCAACGGACGGTTGAGCGTCGTCGGCGACGAGCGTCGAGGCGATCGGCGAGGACTCGATGGCGTCCTGGACGGCGATCGAGGCGAGCAGGCCGTCACGGCCCCGCACGTCACGTCCGTCGGTCTGGACGACGACCTGCAGGACCGACTGGTCGTCACCGAACCGTTCGTCGAGTTCGGCGAGTGCCCGGGACGCCTCGTTGTCGACGGCGACCGAGTCGTCCATGACGGCCCGGGGTGCGAGCGCACCCAACAGGAGACTCACGAGCAGGACGGACACGACCACGGCAACAGGCCGCCGCGTGACGAGGCGTTCGAGCAGCGTGAAGGCGACGCGCACGGCAGGACTCCGGTCGACGTGCAGGGGCGCCGTTCGTGCGGGTGCCGCCGACGCCTCGAGCATCCGTGGGGTGTTCGTCTCCGTCGACCGCGCGGATGGCTCGTTCGCCGTGCGCAGCCGTCTGACTCGCCGCCACGCCAGCCAGGGCCACTCGGCCATTTCGGCTTGCCCCCTCGATGCAGCGGCAGAGTAGATTGTCGTCTCCGGCTCGACTGGGTCTGCGGATTCGGCCAGCCGACCTGAACCTGAACCTGAACGGGGCACCTCGCGTGGAAGCCGCGACCCAGATTCCCAAGCACCAGGGGCCGGACGACGTCGTCGCGGCCGTGCGTGACGCTGTCCTTCGGGGCGAGTACGCACCGGGGTACCGGCTCATCGAGGCCGATCTGTGCAGCGAGTTCGGCGTGAGCCGTTCCGTGGTGCGTACCGCCATCACCCAGCTGGTGAGCGACGGGCTCGTCGAGGTGCAGCGACACAAGGGCGCGCGAGTCCGTCGCGTCACCCTGGAAGAAGTGATCGAGATCACCGAGATCCGCCTCCAGATCGAACGTCTGCTCGCCAGGAAGGCCGCCGAACGGGTGACCGACGATGAGGCCGACGAACTCCGCGAACTCGGCGTACAGATGCGGCTGGCCGTCGAGGAGGACGACACGCTCGCACATGCACGGCTGAAGCGCCTGCTCCACGCGCGGGTCCGGGACATCGCGAACCACCAGATCGCCTCAGACATTCTCGATCGCCTGCAACCACAGCTCGTCCGTCACGACTTCCGGCTGGGTCTCCAGGGCGGCCGGGCGCGAACCTCGCTCGCCCAGCACGATCGGATCATCGACGCGATCGTCCGCCGGGACCCCGAAGGGGCCGACGCTGCGATGCACGAACACCTCGCAGACGCCCTCGCCCGGTTGGCACAGATGCCACCTCACGACAGCGTTCCGGTCGCCTGAGACCCGGGCCGCCTGCACGGTCGTTCACGGAGTGGTCGGTCGCTGCTCCTGACGATGGTGCGAGTTCCCCGGCGCGGTTGGGGTACTCGTGACGGGCGGTCCTAGCATGGCGGCGACGGTCCGGACCCACCGCTCCGGACGGGACGGGAGCAGGGATGACCACCACCGCTGACGTGATCGTGGCCGGCGCCGGCCACAACGCACTGATCACCGCCGCCTACCTGGCCCGGGCCGGCCGCGAGGTCGTGGTGCTCGACGCCCGCGACATCCCCGGCGGGGGCGCCGCGACCGAGGAGCTCATCCCCGGCTACCGCATCGACACGGCGGCCACCGGTCACAACGGGATCCAGGCCAACCCCGTCATCACCCGGGACGAGCTCGGGCTGCTCGCCGACCACGGCCTCGAGTACGTCATGCCCGACCCCGTGTCACGGGTCGCGTTCCCGGACGGTGAGGTGCTGACCACCTGGCTGGACGTCGACCGCACCGTCGCGGAGTTCGCACGCTTCTCGCCCGCGGACGCCCGCACCTACCGGCGCATGCTCGACGACTGGGACCGGGTCAAGCACGTGTTCGGCCAGTCGCGGGACAACCCTCCGGGCTGGGGCGAGCCGATCGACCCGATGCTCGACGGAATCGACGGCGGGGGCATCTGGCGGCGACGCCGGATGCTCAGCGCCCTGGAGGTCGCCAGTCACGAGTACGAGGACCCGCACGTCCGTGCGTTCGTGCTGTGGTGCGTCGCCCAGTCGCTCACGTCGGTGGACCTGCCGGGGTCCGGCATCCTGGCCGCGTCGGCGCTCGCCGGTCGGCAGTCGCGCAGCTGGACCATCCCGATGGGCGGCTCGGGCGCACTGGCCGACGCACTGGTCCGTGCCATCGAGGCCCACGGCGGCACTGTGCTGTGCAACCAGCGGGTGACCCGGCTGGTGACGGACGGCAACCGCTGCACCGGGGTGGAGACCGCCACCGGGGAGACCTTCCTCGGTCGTGACGCGGTGGTGTCCACGATCCACGTCCGGCACCTGCTGGACATGGCGCCCCGCGAGGTGTGGGGTGAGGACTTCGTGTACGGCGTGGAGACGCTCGACATCGGGCTGTCGCTGTTCGTGTCGCACCTGGCGACCACCCAGCCCCCGCTGTTCGCCGGGTACGAGGACGAACCGGTCGCCGTCGCCTCCGGTCTGGCCGGCTGGGCCGAGGACGCGGTCCGTGTCACCCGCGAGGTCCGCGACAACCAGCCCAGTTCCGACTTCTCCACCGTGCTGATCGGCACCCCGTCGGTGGTCGACCCGTCGCGGGCACCCGAGGGGCACCACACGGTCAAGTTCGTCGTCGCGGCGTCGGCCCAGCCCGCGCCGGGCGTCGCCTGGGCCGACGCGAAGGAGGAGCACGCCGACCGGCTGCTCGCCGCGGTCCAGCAGGCAGCCCCCAACCTGACGGGCGACGTGATCCTCGAGCGGCGGGTCCTGTCGCCCGACGACCTCGAGGCCTGGAACCCCCACATGATCCACGGCACCGCCCACGGTGGCGACCGCGGGGTCGCGTTCAGCGGTCCGCTGCGTCCGGCTCCCGGCTGGGCCCAGCACCGCATGCCGCTCGAGGGCCTCTACCAGACCGGGGGGACCACCCACCCGGGAGGTTCGGTCACCGGGGTGCCCGGCCGCAACGCCGCGCGGGTCGTGCTCGCCGACCTCGGTGTCGAGTTCGAGTCGATCGTCCGGACATGATCCCGTGACCGACCTGTCCATCCTCGACCTCGCCGAGGTCCACGACGGTTCGACCGTCGCCGACGCACTCGCCGCCACGGTCGCGCTCGCCCAGCACGCCGAGGCCCTCGGCTACCGGCGTGTCTGGTACGCGGAGCACCACAACATGCCCCGGGCGTCGTCGGCGACCTCGGTGGTCATCGCCCACGTCGCCACGCACACCAGCTCGATCCGGGTCGGTGCCGGCGGGATCATGCTCCCCAACCACTCGCCGCTGACCATCGCCGAACAGTTCGGGACGCTCGAGGCCCTGCACCCGGGGCGCATCGACCTCGGCCTCGGACGCGCACCGGGCACCGACCCCCTGACGGAGCAGGCGCTTCGACGCGACCCGTCCGCGTCCCAGCGCTTCCCCGACGACGTGGTGGAACTGCAGGGCTACCTGTCCGACGAGTCACGTGTCCCCGGGGTGCGCGCAACCCCGGGGCAGGGCAGCCACGTGCCGCTGACCATCCTCGGATCGTCGCTGTTCGGGGCGCAGGTCGCCGCCGCGCTCGGCCTGCCGTTCGCCTTCGCGTCCCACTTCTCCCCCGCCGCACTCACGCAGGCCGTGGCGATCTACCGGCAACGGTTCCAGCCGTCGACCCAGCTCGACCGGCCGTACGTGATCGCCGGGCACGGGGTGATCGCGAGCGACGACGAACGCGACGCCCGGGAGCAGCTGCTCGCGGCACGCCGACGCCGCGCCAGGCGCATGTTCTCTCCCGGACGCAGCTTCACCGACGAGGAGGCCGACGCGATCCTCGCGTCGCCGGCCGGCGCCAGGGTGCGGGAGATGACCACGTACCTCGCGGCGGGCACCGCCCAGCAGGTGCGCGACGAACTCGACCGTTTCGCGCAGCACGCGGACGCGGACGAACTGATCCTCGTGTCGCCGGCTCGCGACCACGCGGCACGTCTGCGCACGTTCGAACTGCTGGCACCCGGCGCCTGACGCCACCTCGGCGTCGCGGCACCCGGGTCCGGGCGCCCGCCGGGCGCCGTGGATCGGAGGGTCCTGTCTCAGGCGTCCCGGTAGGTCAGGCCCCGGGCCGCGAGTGCCTCCCCGAGGATGCGCACCGCCTTCGGACCCACCCCGTGGATGGCGAGCAGTTCCCGCGTGGTGTGGCTGGCGACCTTCTCCAGGCTGGTGATCCCGTGCAGGGACAGTTCTCGTGCGGCGGTCCTGCCGATGGCATCGGGCAGGTCCCCCACGGGACGCACGTCAGGGGTGTCGGCCATGGTCGGACTCCTTCGTGTGGTCACGGTTCGAGCGACCCGCCGCGATCGGTGCACGGCGACCCTCGGGCCGGGCCGCCGCGGCGACGCGGGGCCGCCCGGGCGTCGGGGCGACACCTGGCCACGAGGGTCTACGGTGGATCCCCGGTGGTCACCATGCCTCGGCTCACGGGCGGACCCGCCCGGCCCGCACTCGGCCCCGGCACGATGCCCACCGACCCTACCCGTCGAGGATCCGCCGATGACGTCTCGGGCTCGCCGCGCCGCGCTGTCGGTCGTGTGCGCCGGCACGCTCCTGCTGTCGGCCTGCGCGCCGGGGGGCGACGAGGGCGAACCGGGATCGACACCTCCCTCGACGCACGCAGCACCCGAGACGACCCCACGGTCACCCGATGAGGCGCCGGTCGACGGAGACGTCGACGACGGGGCGACGACCGATGCCGGCCCGCAGGACGTCGACGAGTCCGACGACGTCCGAGGGGCCGCGATCCGCCGGCCCGACTGGCTCGGCACCCGTCCCCTGCCCCTGCGACCCGACGGACTGGGCGAGATGCTCGACACGCCCGAGGAGCTCCGCGACCGGCGGCTGCCCCCACCCGACACCCAGCCGCTCGCCGACGACGCGACGTTCTCCGCGTCGGTCGACGTGGTGTCGGACGCCGTCGCGGCGCGATCGACGTGGCACGACGGCTGTCCGGTGACCCTCGACGACCTGCGCGTGGTCACCGTCACGTTCTGGGGGTTCGACGCCAGGACGTACCGGGGTGAACTGCTGGTGCACCACACGGTCGCCGACGACCTCGTCGAGGTGTTCCGCGTCATGCACGACGTGCGGTTCCCCCTCGAGGAGATGCGCATCGTGTCGGCCGGCGAACTCGACGCACCACCGACCGGGGACGGCAACAACACCACCGGGTTCGTGTGCCGATCGACCGTGCAGGGAAGCCGGTGGTCCGAACATGCTCGGGGACTCGCGGTGGACGTCAATCCGTTCCACAACCCGTACGTACGCGGCGAGGTGGTGGTGCCGGAGCTGGCCTCCGCCTACGTCGACCGCGACGACGTGCGCCCGGGGATGGTCCTGCGGGGTGACGCCGTCACACAGGCGTTCGCCGCGATCGGCTGGGGCTGGGGTGGCGACTGGCGCAGCGCCAGCGACCCGATGCACTTCTCGCAGAGCGGCCGGTGACCCGGTGCGCGCGACGTGGTCGACCGGAGCGACCTGTCGGTGACCTCGACGGTGTCGGCGAACCCGTCGACCGGCCCCGGACACGAGGATGGGCTGGTGCGGCGACCATCGAACCGCACCAGCCCACGTGAGGGAGCCCGGGTCGGCCCGACCGCGAGGGCCGGGCCGACCTGCCGGCTCAGCTGGAGCTCGGGTTGCTGCCCACGCCCGAGGTCTCCGGGTAGGCGGCCACGCCGTGCTCGTGGATGTCGACGCCCTCGGCCTGCCACGAGTCGCGGATCCGCATGAGGCCTGCGGACCGCAGTGCCAGACAGATCGGACCGACGGTCACCAGGACGAACCCGATGATCGCCGCGGTGCCGAGCATCTGGACACCGAGCAGGGAGAACCCGCCGCCGTAGAACAGCCCACCGTCGAGTGCGAACAGCCCGACCCACCAGGTGCCGAGCACCCCGCAGGTCCCGTGCACGCTGAACGCACCGACCGCGTCGTCGATGCGACGGCGCTCGACCACGATCACCGAGATCGTGACCAGCACGCCGGCCACCACACCGACCAGGATCGCGGCCCAGGGTGCGACCGCGTCCGCCCCCGCGGTGATGCCGACGAGACCGGCGAGGATCCCGTTGCCGGTCATCGTGACATCGGTCTTGCCGCGCCCACGGACGGCGCTCACGAACGCGGCGGTCAGACCACCGGCCGAACCAGCGAGTGCGGTCGCGAGCAGGACCGGTCCCACGGCAGCCTCGGCGTTGAGCACCGAACCCCCGTTGAAGCCGAACCAGCCGAAGAAGAGCAGGAACACCCCGAGCGTGCCGAGCGGAGCCGAGTGCCCGAACAGCGGACGAGGCGTGCCGTCCGCCGCGTACTTGCCGAGTCGTGGTCCGAGGATGAACGCCGCGACCAGCCCCGCGAATCCGCCGGTGAGGTGCACGATCGTCGAACCGGCGAAGTCGTAGAACCCGGCCTCCTCGAGCCAGCCACCGCCCCAGCCCCAGTGACCGATGATCGGGTAGATGACCGCGGTCATGGCGGTGGACAGGATCAGGAAGCCCCAGATGTTCATCCGGCCGGCGACGGCACCGGAGATGATCGTGGCAGCAGTGGCGGCGAACACCGCGTCGAACATGAGCTCCGACGCGAGGAACGGGTCACCGGCCGACAACGTGGCCCATGTGCCCGGGATGACGAAGAACTCGTCGGTGCCGACGAACCCTCCGGCCGAGGCGCCGTAGTGCAGGCCCCAGCCGACCAGGTAGTAGGCGATGAAGGCGATGGACACGACGAACATGTTCTTCATCATGATGTTCGCGGCGTTGCGCGAACTGGTCATCCCGGCCTCGAGCATCGCGAATCCGGGGTGCATCAGGAACACGAGCACCATGCACAGCAGGAAGAACACGATGTTCAGGTCGAACTGGGTCGCCGCGACCTCGCCGTCCTGCGCGAACGCAGGCGCGGCCATCGCGAGCAGCAGCACACCGACCAGGACGGACACCAGGAGGGTCCGCCGCGGTCGCACGAGTCTCTGAGTCATCACTGTCGCCTCTCATCGGTCGTCTGACAGGCGCTCAGCGGACCTGACCAGCCGGGTCGTGCAGCCTGCACGGCCGACGCAGGCTCGTCCTCCTCGTCACCAACCGGTGGTGCATCGAGGTACGGGCCCTCCGAGCGAACGACGCGGACGGTAGGGACGGTCACTTTCGGGCCGGTTGCCGCCACGTTGCGATGTTGTTACGGCGTGGACCGGGTGCGCTCGACCGCAGGCGTCCCGTCGCACGCGTTGGCGCGGATCGCAGGCCCGCCTAGTATCGACTCCCGATACCGGCACTCGATACCCGCCCCGTGTGTGAGGAGCCCGCTGATGTCCGAACCGTCGCCACCCGACGAGCACGACGACGGGGCGGAGGCCGCCGTGTCGGTGACCACCCCGTTCCAGCCCGAGTTCGCCGAGCGTGGCGCGACCTGGGGGCAGCTGATCAGGGTGTTCGTCTGGCTGGGTGTGGTGGCCTTCGGCGGCCCGGTCGCCCACATCGCGCTGATGGACAAGGAGATCGTGGAGCGGCGGCGGTGGGTCGACCGTCGTCACTTCCTGGACCTGATGGCGGCGACGAACCTGCTGCCCGGTCCGAACTCGACGCAGATGACCATGCACATCGGGTACGTGCAGAAGGGCAACCTCGGGGTGTGGGCGGCCGGCATGGGGTTCATGCTGCCCGCGGCCGGCATCACCCTCGCCGTGACCTGGCTGTACGTGACGTTCCGCGAGCTGCCCGCAATGGACGCGGTCTTCCGCGGCATCCAGCCGGTGGTGCTCGCGATCATCGCGGTTGCGATGGTGAAGATGGCCCCGAAGGCCGCCGACGACCTGCGCACCCGACTGGTGTTCGTCGTGGCGCTCGCGCTCGGGCTGTTCGGCATCAACGAACTGATCGTGCTCGCGCTCGGCGCCGTGGCCGGACTGGCCCTGTACGCCACGTGGCCGCGCGGTGGCGCACGCGGGATGCTGTTCACCACGTCACCGTGGCTGCTGGGCGCCGCTCCCGCGCCGTCCGCGGACCCGGAGACCATCAGCCAGCTCACGTGGCTGTTCCTGAAGTTCGGGGTCACCCTGTTCGGGTCCGGCTACCTGCTGGTCGCCTACCTGCAGAACGACCTCGTCGACCGCCACGGACTGCTGACCACTCCCCAGCTGATCGAGGCACTGGTCATCGGGGAGATGACCCCGGGACCGCTGTTCACGGTGTCCACCGCCATCGGCTACATCCTCGGCGGCCTGCCCGGCGCTGTGGTCGCCACGCTCGCGATCTTCGTGCCGTCGTTCTTCCTCGCGATGCTGCTCGGCCGGATCATGCCCGCCATCAGGCGCTCCACGATCGCCGGCAAGGTCCTCCGGGGCCTGACGGCTGCCGTGCTCGGGGTGATGCTGGCCGTGGCGATCGAGATCGGCCTGCGTGTCGTCGTCGACGTCCCCACGGCACTGATCGCGGCCGGCGCCCTCGCGCTGCTGACGTTCACCCGTGTCAGCGCGATCGCGCTGATCCCCGTCGCCGGACTGCTCGGGTACGTCCTGGCGATGGTCCTAGGATGACCCGGGACGCCGTGCGAGGACCGAGATGGGCAACGAGCCGCCACTCCTCCGGGACATCCAGCTCGCCTTCATGCGCATCCACATCCTGCACCACGCCGCGCAGCACCCGATCTACGGGTTGTGGATGCGCGACGAACTCGCCAGTCACGGCTACGACATCTCCGTGGGCACCCTGTACCCGATCCTCCACCAGCTCGAGGAGCAGGGCTACCTCACCAGTGTCGAACGCACCGACGGCGGTAGGCGCCGCCGCCACTACACCGCGACGGAGGACGGCGTGGAACTGCTCGCACAGATCCGCGTGAAGCTGGCCGAACTCACCGGAAGGGGGTCGCGCACCCGGGGCGAGGCCGCCGACGACTGATGTCCGCGCCCGTGTCCACACGTCCGTCGGGTTCGACCGACGCGTCCCCCCTGTTCGAGTTCGAGGACGTGTCGGTCGTGCTCGACGACGTGCAGGCGCTCGTGGGGGTGACCCTGGGGATCCCGGATCACGGCGTCACCGCGATCCTCGGCCCGTCTGGATCGGGCAAGAGCACGCTGCTGCGGCTCTGCAACCGCCTCGAGGTCCCCACCTCGGGACAGGTCTCGTACCGCGGACGCGCCCTGGACGACCTGGATCCACGCCAGCTGCGGCGGCAGGTCGGGATGGTGTTCCAGCGACCGGTCGTGTTCGGCGGGACCGTCCGGGACAACCTGCTCGTCGGAGACCCGGACGGCGATGACGCCTCCCACCGCACCGCCCTCGAACGTGCGGCACTCGACCCGTCGCTCACGGGTCGTGACGCGTCGACCCTGTCCGGCGGCGAGGCACAGCGACTGGGGCTCGCACGCACCCTGGCGACCGACCCGGCGGTGCTGCTGCTCGACGAGCCGACCTCCGCACTGGACGCGACCCCGAGACTCGCGTTCGAACGCACGATCCGCCGCCTCGCCGACGCGGGGATCCCGGTGCTGTGGGTGACCCACGATCTCGACCAGGTCCAGCGCGTCGCGGACCGGGTCGTCGTCCTCGACCATGGTCGTGTCATCCTCGACGCCGCCGACGTCGCGAGCGCAACGATCCATCCATCGATCGCGACCCTGTACGCGCCAGATGCCGACCACCCGGAGGTCGACGATGGGGACCGGTGACGTCGACGCGGTCGGGCTCGCGCTGTCGCTGGCGCTCGTGGCCGTGGCGATCGGGCTGTCCCGGTGGCGAGGTCTGCGGCTCGAGGGCCCGATCGCCTGGTCCGTCGCGAGGGCGATCGTGCAGCTGCTGCTCGTCGGCGCCGCCCTGGGCCTCGTGATCGATCCGCAACGTCCCATCGCCTGGTCCTGGCTGTGGGTCGCCGCGATGCTCGTCTACGCGGGCAACGTCGTTCGCCGGCGCGCCCCGGAGGTCCCGCGGCTGTGGTCGCTCGCCCTGACGGCGTTCGCCGTGACCACGACGGTCAGCCTCGGCATCGTGTTCGGTCTGGGCATCTTCCCCCACGAAGGGCGCACGGTCGTCCCCCTGGCCGGGCTGATGATCGGCAACGCGATGAACGCGACCGTGCTGGTGGCAAGGCGGTCCGTCGACGAGTTGCGCGACAAGCGACTCGAGGTCGAGGCGCGGCTGGCGCTGGGACACACGGCACGCCACGCGGCGCGCCCCTACCTGACGACCGCCCTGCGCAGTGCCCTGACCCCACAGGTGGAGACGACCCGAGCCGTGGGGCTCGTGTTCCTGCCCGGCGCGATGACCGGCCTGATCCTCGCCGGTGTGCACCCCGTCGACGCCGTGCTGGTCCAGGCGGTCGTCATGTTCCTGGTGCTCGGTGCCGCCGCGACCAACGCCACCGCCATCGCCCTCGGGCTCACCTCGCGGCTGTTCACCCCGGACCACCGGCCCATCCGGATCGAGCGGCCGAGCGACGGCTGAGCGCTCGCGCTCGGCGGTTGCCGACCCACACTGCCCGGCGGAACCGCCGGCACAGACGGGACCTCCGGGACGCGCCTGCGGACCGCCCTCCACCGGGCTCCGCGGCCGCAGTCGCCGGTTGGAGCCCGCGGGTGTTCCGGGGGCGTTCCCGGGGAGACGTCGAGGAGTAGAACAGCCCACGTGGTGGTGACCTCTGCGCATTGACGGCCCGGCGGAGCAACCGGACACTCACCGCACGGGCAGGTCACGCGCAGGCGCAACGGCAGGTCACACGCAGGCACGTCACGAACAGGCACGGCGTGAGCGACGTCTCCGACACGTCACGCGACGACGACGGGCGCGGGGCTCCTGCGGACGCGTGGTCCGTCGATGCCGGCCAGCTGATGGGACTCCTCGGCACGTCCATCGGTGGTCTCACGTCGCAGGCGGCTGCCGAACGCCTCGAACGCGGCGGACCCAACCTGCTCGAGTCGCGACGACACGGCGGGACCTGGCGCCTGCTGGGTGCGCAGTTCACCGATCCCATCGAGCTCCTGCTGATCGGGGCGGCACTGCTCGCGTTGCTCCTCGGCGACGTCGTCGACGCCGGGATCATCCTCGCCATCGTCGGGCTCAGCGGCCTGTTGGGGTTCGCGCAGGAACGCCGTGCGGGCCACGCGATCGAGCAGCTGTCCGCGCTGGTGAGGATCCACGCGGACGTGCGTCGTGACGGGCGCTCGGTGGAGGTGCCGGTCGAGGGCGTGGTCGTCGGCGACGTCCTCGAACTCAGCGCGGGAGACCTCGTGGCGGGAGACTGCCGCCTGATCGAGGCCACGGACCTGCTCGTCGACGCCTCGACCCTGACCGGAGAGGCGTACCCGGTCCACCGGACGGCCGACGATCCACACCATGGCCGCACACTCGTCGAGCGCACGGACGTGCTGCTGCTCGGCTCCCACGTCGTGAGTGGCCGCGGGGTCGCGGTGTGCGTCGCGACCGGCAGCGACACCCACCTGGGTCGGCTGGCCGGAGACCTCGGCCGCCGGCCACGCCGGTCGGCGTTCGAGCGCGGCATCGGCCGGTTCGGCCTGCTCGTCGCTCGGGTGACCATGGTCCTCGCGGCCGCCATCCTGATGGTCAACGTGCTGCTCGGTCGTCCTCTGGTCGACTCGGTCCTGTTCGCGCTCGCACTCGCGGTCGGCCTCACCCCGCAGATGTTGCCGGTCATCGTGTCGGTCAGCCTCGCGACGGGCGCGCGACACATGTCCACCCGCAGGGTGATCGTGCGGCGGCTCGACGCGATCGAGGACTTCGGCAGCATGGACGTGCTGTGCACGGACAAGACCGGGACCCTCACCGAGGGGCGGATCGAACTCGCGTCGGCGCTCGACGCGGCAGGGGCGCCCGACGCCGAGGTGGCCCGGCTGGCCGCGATCAACGCAGGCCTGCAGTCCGCGTTCCCCAACCCCCTCGACGTCGCGATCGCCGACGCGCACCCCGTTCCCGACGGTGTCGAACGGCTCGACGAGGTCCCGTTCGACTTCTCGCGCAGACGGCTCGGCGTGCTCGCCCGCGACGACGGCCGCGAGGTCCTGATCGTCAAGGGTGCGTTCCGAGCGGTGCTCGACGTGTGCGACACGGTGCAGGTCGGCGGAAGGGCCGAACGACTGGAGGCGCACCGCGATCGCATCGAGCGCCACTTCGAGGAGCTCGGAGGACAGGGCCTGCGGGTGCTCGGAGTGGCGACCGCTGCAATGCCTGACGCCACGCGGGCCAACGTGGCCGACGAGCAGGGGTTGACCCTGCGAGGGCTGCTGACCTTCGCCGATCCGCCCAAGGCGGACGCGGCAGCCGCGGTGCAGCGACTCAGCGACACCGGGGTGTCCCTGCGGATGCTGACGGGCGACAACCGGTTCGCGGCCGCCCACGCCGCGTCGCGGGTCGGACTCGACGCGAGCAGGGTGCTCACGGGTGCCGACCTCGACGGGATGGACGACGACGAACTGCGGTTCGCAGCCCGGTCCACGATGGTGTTCGCCGAACTCGACCCGCTCGACAAGGAACGGGTCATCGAGGCGCTGCACGCCGACGGCCTGACCGTCGGCTACCTCGGGGACGGCATCAACGACGCAGGCGCACTGCGACAGGCCGACGTGGGGATCACGGTGGACACCGCCGTGGACGTCGCCCGACAGACCGCTGCGATCGTCCTGCTGGACAAGGACCTGGGCGTGCTCACCGACGGCGTGGAACTCGGTCGTCAGACGTTCGCGAACACGCTGAAGTACGTGTTCACCACCGTCAGCGCCAACTTCGGGAACGTCGCGTCGATGGCGGCCGCATCCGCATTCCTGTCGTTCCTGCCTCTGCTCCCCCGCCAGATCCTCCTGCTCAACTTCCTGTCGGACATCCCCTCGACGATGATCGCCGGCGACCGGGTCGACCCCGAACAGCGGGATCGACCTCAGCACTGGAACGTGCGGTTCGTGCGTGACTTCATGATCACGTTCGGACTGGTGAGCACCGCGTTCGACCTGCTCACGTTCGCGATCCTCCTGCAGGTGTTCGCGGCGGGTCCGACGCTCTTCCGCACCGGCTGGTTCGTCGGTTCCACCCTCACCGAACTCGCCGTGCTGTTCGTGCTGCGAACGCGGCGTCCGGCGCTTCGGAGCCGCCCCGGCAACGCGCTGGTGGTCACGTCGGTCCTCGTCGGCGTGACCGCGATCTCCCTCCCGTTCATCCCGCGGATGGCCGGACCGCTCGGCCTCGAACCGCTGCCTGTGTCGGTGCTCGTGACGCTGGTGGCGATCGTCGCGGGCTACGTCGTCGTCACCGAGGCCGTCAAGCCACGCTTCCACCGATGGGCCAACTCGACGCACGCCAGGGGACCCGGCGCGAACGCCGACGGGCACCCGGCCTGAACTGCCCCGCCTGCGCAGCGTCCGCGCTGCGCAGGTGACCGAGCGTCGGGAACCGACTCGACCCGGGTCGTCGCTGACTCGCACGCGTCCAGGCCGCACGCGGACACCTGCGTCTTGCCCGCAACCGCCGTGGGGTCACGCGTCGTCGAAGTTGTTCCTGCGCCCCTCACGGACGTAGTCGACGACGTTGGAGATGTGGTCGCGACGATGGATCGACTTCTTCTTCGCGACGTGCCCGAACATCTGGATCCCGAAGCCACCGTCGAGGTCGTTGACGATCCGCTGCTTCCACGGACGCCGCACGATCTGGGTCGTGAGCCGACGGGTCGTGCGCGGCTGACTCATGATGTGGTCGGCGATCGTGTAGGCACGCTCGATGAGCTGGTCGCGCGGGACGACCTCGTTGACCATCCCGTACTCGAGCGCCTTCTCCGCGGTGATGGCCTCACCGGTGAGCAGCGCGTACGCGGCTCGCTTGGTCCCGAGCAGTTCCTGGAACGCATTGTGGATGCCGTCGGCAGGGACCGAACCGATGTCGTAGTGCAGATCGAACAGCGTCGCCCCCTCGGCAGCGAGCGTGATGTCGCACATGAGCACGATCTCGCTGTGGAAGCCGTGCCCGTTGAGCAGCCCGATCGTCGGGATCTCCAGGTCGTTGACGAGCGAGCTGACGTTGATCCGGCCGTCCTTGTAGGCGTACTCGTACGCCCAGTACTCCATGTCCTCCTCCTCGAGGGCGAAACCCTCGGGATCGGAGTCCATCATGAACTCGTCGCCGGATCCGGTGAGGATCAGGATCTCGTTCTCCGGGTCCGCGCCGATGGTCTTGAGCATCTGTCCGAGCGCGCGATGGTTCTCGACGCTCAGCTGGATCGGCCCTCCCTGGGTGTGGGACTGGGCGAGCAGGACACCGTCATCTCTGCGTTCGAGGATGAAGTGGTCCTTGAACGTCTCGCGGTAGTCCTCGAACTTCGGGGTCGGGACGAACGACTGAAGGGACATCTCGTCGACTCCTTGCTGGGCATCACCCGATCGAATCACCTCGGTGGTCGACCGCGCTCGGTGGGTGCGAAACTAGTCGATCCTCCTCGCGATCGGCACAGTGGCTGGGCCAATCATCGCCGGGCGCACGGCAGGGCGCTGACACACGCTCGGATCAGGAGTCCGGGCAGGTGGTGGAAATGGGGCGAGGGCCCGCTCGCGTCTGCGCAGCTCACCGGGTTCAGCCGCGCAGGGCACGATCGATGAGCAGGTCACCAGGATCCCGTCGACGGTCCACCACCGTGAGAAGGACGACGTCGGACCCGCGGACGGCGAACATGAGCCGATACGGGTCCACGAGCAGATCGCGGCAGCCATCGATGCCTTCGGCCTCGAGTCCAGGGACGTCGCGGCATCGGAAAGGAATGGTCTCCAGACCGGCCCCAGCATGCGTGACCTGACCGTAGAGGCGCTCGACCGTGTCTGTTCCGTCCCGGTCCACCAGGTGGTCGAGGATGCTCAGGAGATCGTCGACAGCAGTCTGGGTCCACTGAACGGCGACGCGGACGCTCACGACGTTCCGCGACGTTCGGTCAGCCGGCTGCTGACCAGGTCATCCACCGACGCCTGGTCGTGCACACGCCCGGACCGGTGATCCTGCTCCCCCTGCGCGATCAGTTTCAGCACGTGCAGTACCCGCTGTTGCCGTTCGTAGGAGCGCACATCCTGCAACACGGCGGTCGGCCTGCCGTGCTGGGTGATGACGATCGGGCTGTGCCGGTCCGTTGCTCGAGCGATGAGGTCGGCGGCGCTGCGCCTGAGCGCCGTGACAGGTTCGACGTCCTTCGAGAGATCCATGACGCCAATCATGGCACCGAATTCGTCCCCACCGGAGCCGTGCCCTCGGCGGGCGACCGACCGTGGTTGCGACGCACTCCGCTCTGCCTCGTGGCAGGCTGTCTGTCATGTGGACACCTCATGCTGCCGCGTCACTCCGTCTACCGACTGGTCGTCCGGTGGGTCGATCTGGGGTCCATCCCGGCCGGCCAGGCGTCAGCCGACCGCTGCGCCGGTCCGCACGCCCCGTTCCATGATCCCACTGGTGAGTAGCCCCAACGAGGTCGCCGCAACGCTGCTTCTCGAGCGGTTGCTCATGGTGGTCGACGAGGGGCGACGGACGGGGACGCACAAGCTGCTGACACTGCTGGCACTGCTCGATGCCACTGCCGCGTCCGTCGGCGAGGACCTCCACCCCACACCGGAACTGGCCGTGCGCACGGTCTCCGAACACGTCCTGGCCGTCGCGTGGCCCCACGTGGCCCCGTTCACGGTCGACGACGACACCATCCACCTGCGGCAGATGAACGACTCGCGACGACCCAACGCACTCATCGAGGCCACCGCGACCGCACGTCACCGGGCGAACGCTCTGGGGGCTCGCACACCGCGGCAACTGCATCGCAGAGACCCCTCCGCCCACGAGCAGGCGGTGGCACGCATCACTCGACAACTCGTCCGCTACCCCCTCGCGCTCCTGCAGCGGACCGACGTCGATGCTGCTGACTTCCTGTTCGCGTCGTGGCCTCCGGAACAGTCTCCCACCGCCGTCGCGCTCCTGCAGGGGCGCGACGAACCGACCATCGTGTGGATGCCGGGCGCAGCGAGCGCGGTGCTGCGCTTCAACTCGCTGCTCCGTCCCCTGATCGAACTGGCGCTGGTCCGGGACATCGCGCGGTGGAACGGCCTGGACACCACCGAGTCGCGGCTGCACACGCATCTGTTCGGCGCGCAACGCGCGACGTGGCCGAAGGGACTGAAGGAGGAACTGTTGGCGGCGCAGGACCGTCGGTGCTTCTACGACCCGAACGGTGGACGCGTGCGTCCAGAGGACCTGCAGGTCGACCACTTCCTGCCGTGGGCGCGGTTCCACGCCGACGGTGTCGCCAACCTCGTGCTCGCGCGTTCGGCTCTCAACGCGTCGAAGAGTGACCTGTTCGCCGCGTCACGACACGTCGAGGCATGGCGAGCGTCCATCGCTGATCGGGCCGTGGTCGCGCGACGCCTCGGGCTCGACCTCGAGGCACGGCGCACACGAGCGATGGCCCGCGCCGGGTACGGATACCTGCCCGACGACGCACCGCTGTGGGTTCGCCGACTCCCTGGCCCGGCGGGGCGCGAGGTGGAACGCCTGACTCCCGACCGGCGCGCCGACATCGCGAAGTTCCTGCACGAGGACACCCGGCTCGACCTCGCCGCCGACGACGTTGGCCCCTGGTCCGACGAGTGACCCGACGGCAGGGCCCGCCGACGTGGGCCGTCCACCCACGGTTCGTGAGGTTGCGCGGACAGCAGGCCAGTCCCGTGCACCGCAACCCCTGCACGGACCCGCAGACCGATGACCTTCCGTCCCTCAGGCCTCGCGCCTCCGCCCTGCTGGTCCGGACGTCCCGACGCGGCTCGTGGAGCCGGCGGGCCGTGCGGTTCGCCGGACTCGACGACCTCCCAGGACACATAGCCGTTGTGCCGCGGGAGTGCTGCCCGCAGGCGATCCTCGAACGTGCTGCCGGACTGCGCCCCCGCACGACCCAGAACCGTGGCGAGGAGATCCTCCTGCCCGTGGAGCACACGGTCACCGTCGACGACGATCGACCCGAGGACGTGCCGGGCGGGCGGGTCCCGTCGCTCGACGCGGACGACGATCGTGATCACCGAACCAGCCTCCGGTCAGACGTCCCACCACTCCCCGTCGCCATGCACGGCGACGCGGGGATGCAGTCCGTCGTAGGCGTCGGCTGCATCCGTGTGGATGGGTACGACCCGCTCCGGGTCGATGCTCCGGGCGAGGCGGCGAAGGTCACGGACGGATGCGTGCCCGGACGTGTGGTGCTCGACCAGGGGGATGTCGTGGGCGTCGAGGAAGCCGGTCAGCCGCTGACCGGACGGCTCGTCGAGGTAGCCGGACCACAGCGACCACGTGCACGTGGCCCCGTCGAGCGCTCCTGCCGACGCCAGGCGTTGGCCCTCGCTCGCGCTGAACTGCAGGACGTACCGCGACGGGTCCCTGGCCAGGTCCTCGGCGAACAGGCGATGGGGGTTGATGTCGTCGAGGCGCGAGAACTGCCCGGAGTCACGGATCCGCAGCGACTGCCAGCGCGGCATGTACGTGTGGACCCGCGACCAGTCAGCGTCGGGGCGAGGGATGGCGTCGTTGCCGGTTGCCCGGGCGACGTCGGCCGTGTACGGGTCGATGACCAGGTTCCGGCCTGATCGAAGCGCGGCCCGGTAGATGGTCACGAGCCGGTCGACGTTCTGCCCGCTCGTGACGATGAGTGCCAGGCCGGGCGTGTCACGGAACTGGGAGGCCAACGCGTCCTCCAGTTCGCGTTCGGTCAGGGCGGGTCGCTCCGGTCGCACACGCTCGATGTTCGTTCCCTCCATCAGCAGGGCATGCACGCGTTCGGGTGGCCGGCGCAGCAGTTCCTCGAAGACCCCCGACTTGCGTCCGTGACCACGGAGGTCGCCGGTGTAGAACAGCCGTCGCCCGCCGGCCTCGACCAGCAACGAGTAGGCGTCGTACGCGGAGTGGTCGTTCAGGTACGGCGTCACCATGAACGGTCCGACGTCGAACGTCTGGCGGTGGACGAGGTGACCCGCGACGGGAACGTCGAGTCCACGCGTCCAGAACGACGCGGCCTGCAGGATGCCCTGCGTGGCCGCTCCGCATGAACAGCGGCACGTCGGCGTCGACCTGGTCGACCAGCCCCCAGTGGTCGGCGTGGTGATGACTGACGAACACGCCCAGCAGCGTGGCATCCGGCGAGGCCAGTCCGGCGACGTCGGGCAACGGGACGTGCTCGTCCCACCCGGTCGACAGTGGGCGGCCGAGGTCCAGCACGATGCGCTGGCCGTCGTGTTCCACCTCGACACAGTTCCCGCCGACCTCGTGGGCGCCCCGATGGATCCGGACCCTCACCGCCCCGAACCCGCCCGTGCGAGATCCTCTGCCCGTTCGATCTCGGTGATGCGCCCCTCGCCGTCGAGGTACCAGACCTCCAGCGGATCCACCCGTTCGTCGGCAACGTCCGCCACGGCCGTCGCGACCTGCCACATCCGACGGTGCACCTCGGCGGACGGGCGCGAGGGTCCGATGGCCACGACGGGGACGACCTGACCGGCCTCGCGAAGGTGCAGCACGCCCGGGCGACTGAGACCGAGCCGCGCCCGCTGGTGGAGCATCCGCTCGACCGCCGAGGTGGTCTCGCGCGGCCGTTCACGCAGCAGGTCGGCGAACATCACGGCGTACACGCCCGCCTGCACGGCCACCTTCGCGATCGCTCCCGCCGACGCGGACGATGCCTTGGCCTCGATCAGGGCCAGCCTCCCTCCGATGTCGACGGCGAGCACGTCGAGGCTGCTGCCGACCCGGACCTGGCGCGGCCACCAACGTTGTCCGGGGTCACCTGCGGCCAGGGCGTCGTTGAACGGCGCGGTCCACCCGGCAAGACGCCTGGCACGTGTCGGCGTGTCCCGGAAACTGGGACGGGCCTCACGCTGGATCACCCGGTACGCGTCGGAGTTGCCGGACGAGATCGCTGCGTGGACCGGACCTTCGTTGCGCAGCGCCGGGCCGTCTGCGACGTGGTCCATGACCGCGGCCACGTACGCATCGACACGCGGCCAGACCGACTCGAGCGAAGATCGCTCCTGCCATGTGCCCCATGCCGGATCGAATGACTCCAGCGCTGCGTAGCGGCGGTGCGCGGTCAGCTGGAAGGCCCCGCGCCGCTCACGCAGGTTCAGCAGCGCGGTCATGCCGTGGTACAGCGTCGCCCAGCTCGCGGTGCCCTTCGGCTCGGACCGCAGTTGCAGGTCGAACAGGGGAGCTCGCTGCTGCCCGCGGGCACGTTCCACCAGCGACGCGCCGGCCCCCACCAGCAGCATGTCCATCAGCGCATCCGACACCGACCGGTCGAACCGCATGTCCCCGTCCACAACCGCCTCCCCTCGACGCACGTCCCCGCGCAACTCGTGCAGTCTGTCAGCCCCGTGCGACACGCGACTCAGGTCGCCGGCGCGAGTCGGGCGGCGATGGCCGCGTGGTCGCTGCCCGCGGCGACGGACGCGTCGTACAGGTAGCGCACGTCGCGCACCGCGACGTGTTCGGACACGTACAGGGCGTCGTAGCGGCAGTGCGTCTGGCGCTGCCCTGCGTGACCCCGCACGTAGGACACCTCGAGCGGACCGTCCGGCCGCTCGGCCAGGGCTCGCCGCGCTCGATCGTGCTCGCGCTGGTGCAGGTCCACGAGCGCGTCACGACACGGGTGGGCCGGGTCCGGACCGACGAGTTCCCCGGCGTCGTGCGGCCACGGTTCGATCGACCCGTCGGCCTGTTCGTGACGCGGACCGTTGCGGTCGATGCCGACGACGGTCGCGCCCTGACGGGATGCCATCCACGCCGCGATGCGCCGACCCTGCTCGGCCTTCATCGCTCCCCAGCCAACCCCCGGAGGGCACGCGAAGCTCCCCACGTCGAAGGCGACACCATCTCGTTCCACCTGTGCCGTGAGCCACCGCTCAGGCGACGGCGCATCGGCGTCCGTGGCGGCCCCGGACACGCGCCAGCCTCCACGGGTGAGCACCCCACAGGAGAACCTCACGGGCCGGCCGTTGGCTCGCCCGACGTGCCCGTCGGGCAGCAGTTCGAGCGCCGACATCCCGGACCAGCCGCGTTGCCGCAGCATGCCGATGGCGGCTGGCGACAACTCCTGCAGGAGCAGGACGTCCGGCGCCAGTTCATCGATGAGTGCCAGTTGCCCGTCACGCAGCCGGGCAGGCACACCCTTGACGTTCCAGCACACGACGTCGATGTCCACGGTCGTCACGCCAGGTCGATGGCGACCCGGCAGTGGTCGCTCGGGCCCCACTCGTCCGGGTCGTTGAGTGCACGCACGCGAACCCTGTCGACGAGGCTCGTGGACGCGAACACGAAGTCGAGCTGCCGGGTCGCACCGGCTGGCCCCTGCCGAGTCGTGTGGTAGGTCGGCACGTCACGCGAGTCGTCGGGCAGTTCCGACGGACGCGGATCCGCCTGACGGCCGTTCGGGGCCTGCGGACCGACGAACACGAGACCCAGCGCCTCGGCCCGGTCGAACACCGACGCGTAGCGTCCGGCCCAGTAGGGGTCGCCGTGCTCGCCGTAGCGGTGCAGGATGTTGAGGTCACCGGCAACGATCAGCCGATGGTCGTCCGGACCCGTCACGAGGCTCGACAGATCGGAGAGCAGACGGTGCGCCGCCGCGTCGGCATACAGGACGCGCCGCGGGTCCGCCGAGCGCTCCCACCCTCCGTAGACCGACACGACGGTGACCACGTCCCCGTCGACGTGCACGTCCACCGCAGTCAGGGTGCCGGGCCGACTCACGGGCACCGCGACTTCGTCGATGGTCCCGACCGCCGTCGTGTCACGTGGGACCAGTTCCACACGGTCGGTGAGTCCGATCACGGCGGTGCGACGGCTCCAGCGGCCGAGCAGCCAGCCTGCGGTCGCCCACTCACCGGCCGGATCCGGCACCACCGCGTGACGCCAGTCCGCGGGAGGCCGAGGCGCCTCCTGGAGCATCACCACGTCGACATCCGCGTCGAACGCATCCCACAGCCCCAGACCGTTGACGTTCCAGTTCCACATCCGCAGCACGCGGTCTCCCTCCGGCGGCCCCATTCCGTGTCCGCGGCCCCGTGGACGTCCGGCCTGCTGGACCGGGGCCCCTGGCGTCCACGGGTGTCATGCTGCCACGGACGTGGGACACGCGTCGCTCGAGGGCTCAGGCGGGACCCACGCGCATCCCGGCCCCGGGTGCGGGCACCGACGACAGGTCACGTCCTTGCGGGTTCAGCCCTCGACGACCGCCATGGCGTCGATCTCCAGCCGCGCCCCGTGCGAACTGAGGTTGTTGATCGCGACCATGGTGCTGGCCGGCTTGTGGTCCCCGAACCGTTCGGCCAGGACCGCGTGCATCACGTCGGCCTCTCGCATGTCCGTCAGGTACTGCGTGAGCTTCACGACGACCTCGACCGACCGGCGCTCGTGGCCGATCCTCGTGCATCGGCTGCGCGAGGACGTCGCGTGGCCACCCGTGCTCGCCGGCGGCTTCTTCGCCTTCGTCCTGACCACGACGTTCGTCGTGTGGCTGATCCGCGGCGACGTCACCGTGTCCGGCTGGGACATCGCGAACCAGATCCCACGCTGGTACGCCGGTGCGGTCGGGGTGTACCTGACCGCCGTGTACCTGCCGCTCTACGTCGCGCACGGCCACACCCGCCGCGACGTCGCCCGCCAGAGCAGTGTGTTCGTCGTTGTGCTCGCCGGCCTCGTCGCACTCGGCTACGCGATCGAGCGCGTGATCTACCAAGCAGTCGGATGGAACCAGGCACTGTCGGCCGACCACCTGTTCACCAGCAGCCTCGACCACTGGCTGATCATTGCCGAGTTCGTCGGCGTGCTCGCGGTGTGGGTCGTCGGCGGGGCGATGCTCGGCGCAGGCTTCTACCGCAACCCTGCGATCGGGCTGGCACTGGTGCCCGTCGCACTGGTGATGGCTGCGGCGGTCGAGGCGGCCCACGGGCCCGGGATGTTCGACGGGATCAGCGCCCTGCTCGGACTCGTCGGCATCACCGTTGCACAGACCACCCCGGCAGGAGCCGCCGCCACCTCCGCGATCCTGATCGCCGGATCGCTCGCCGTCACGTGGCTGCTGGTGCGAGACATGCCGCTTCGTCCCCGTCCGGACTGACGCGACGTCAGGCGGCACCCGGAGATCGTCCCCACGTACCCGGCCTCTGCCGCGGGACTGCTCGGGGCGATCGTCGCCGCGCGCGAGGTCACCCCGGATGAGGCGGACCCCGGAATCAGCCGCCATCGATGCCCGGCTACGGTGACGACACGTCGACCGCGTGGGACGGGTCGCCGTGCGGACCGAGGAGACGCCATGATGATGAACGGCACGTACGGCCTCGTTGGCTTCGCCTTCGTGGTGCTCCTGCTCCTGCTCGCCATGGCGCTGATCGCCGCGATCGTGATCGTCGTCCGTGCGGCCGCCGGTGGAGGATCCAGCGCCGACTCCACGCAGGGTGCGCTGAGGATCCTCGAGGAGCGCTACGCACGGGGCGAGATCGACCGCGACGAGTTCACCCAGCGACGCGACGACCTGCGCGGCTGACGTCCCGGTCCGGCACCGACTCACACGACGGCGTCGCGGGCTCCGACGACGATCTCGCCCGGTGCGAATGGCCAGGGTCGCCTCACCCGTCCACAGCCTGCTCGCGCGTAGGTTCACGGCGAGTCCTCCCATGCCCGTCGCCCCACCAGGACCTGCGCCCGTGTCCCTGTCGCACCGTGTGCCCGCCATCGAGCGGGCCCTGTGGCGTCGCGTGGCCGTCGTGGCACTGGCCGTGGCACTGCTCGTCACCTCGGCCGCCGTGGCGCCCGACCCCGCGCACGCCGACCGTGTCCGCGACGGCGAGGCATGGCTCACGGGCGCGATCGACCGCGAACGCGTCGACCGCGGACTGCGACGACTGAACACGGCAGGTGACATCGCCGACGTCGCGGCCGCCTGGTCCGCCCGCATGGCCGCGAATGGGCAACTGGCGCACAACCCCTCCTTCGGCCACCAGATCTGCTGCTGGACGAGGGTGTCGGAGAACGTCGCGATGGTGTCGGGCATCGAACAGCGAGGCGGTCTGCAGGCGGCGCTGCGAGATGCGCACCGGGTGCTGATGAACTCGAGCCGCCATCGCGCCAACATCCTCCACCCGGACATCGACGAAGTCGGGGTGGGCGTGTACGTCGCCAACGACGCGCTCTGGGTCACCCAGAACTTCCGCCAGCGGTCGGGCGCCACCTCGTCCGCTGCACCGCCACCACCGACGACGTCGGACAGCGGCGGCACGGCCACCTCGAGCAGTGGCTCCACGAGCACGACGAGCACCACGAGCACGTCCGCGCCCACCGTCGATCCCCACGAGGTCCAGCGCCGGCTCGCCGCGCTCGGCTGGTACGACGCCGAGGTCGACGGGGCCATCGGTCCGCTGACCAGGGAGGCGATCACCGGGTTCCAGGCAGCCGTCGGTCTCGACGCCGACGGGCGGATCCGCGAGGACACGCTCGAAGCACTCACCGCGGACGATCCACCTCACCGTTCCGGCGCCGGCGGCTGGGCCGACCCGTCGGCAGCCTTCGACGCCCTGCGTCAGCGGATGCTCGAGATCCGGACCCACGAGGGGTTCGCAGACGATGCGGTCGAGCAGCACCCCGTGATCGTCGTGCTCGACCGCGTCGTCGCGGCCCAGTCCGGATGACGTCGACGTCCACGGTGACACGAGCCGTGCATCGCCTCGCGGCCACCGCAGCTGCCGCCCTCGTGGTGGCCGGCTGCACGGCGAGCGCAACGACCGACGCCGCGGAGACTGCAGCGCCCGAACCGGTCGTCGACGCCGCGCCGGGGCCCGAGGGTCCGGAGTCGAACCTGACCGACACGCCCGCGGACACGGCGCTGCAGGCCGACCTCGAGCGGTACTGCCGTGCCCACGACTCCGCGCTTCGCGCGGTCGACGCGTTCCTCGCGGACGACACCGGCGAACACGACGCGGTCACGATCCTCATCGGTTCGCTGGAGGCGGTGACGTCGACCCTCGCGACGGACCTGCGCGCCACTGGCAGCGACCTGCACCCCCGGGTCGAGCCACTGGTGGCTGCGGCCGAACAGATCGCGACGGATGCCCGTGAGGCCATGGACGGCGATCACGACGCCCGTGACGACTTCGTCGCCCAGCAACTGGCAGGCGCGAGCTACCTGCAGCCGTTGGTCGACGACCCCGACCTGTACGAGATCGTCACCGGCCTGGCCGCCTGCGAGGACCTGCCGCTCGGCGCGGTCACGGCCGAACTGGACGAGTCCGACGGCCGTCCGCGCTGACTCAACGTCGCTCAGTGTCAAGGTGTGTGACCCCGTTCGGTGATGCGTCTGCGGTCCCGACAGCACGCGTGACCCGGTTCAGCGGTCAGGCAGCCGGCCACGGCTCCGCAGGTTGACGCCGGTCCCCCGCCTCGTGGCATGGGCAACAACCCATGGGCAGCGGGTTCGGATGGGCACGGAGTTCGCTGACCACGCCCGCGAGGTCGAACCGCGAAGCACCCCGGCGGAGCTCGAGCAGCTCGCCGCGTTCCGCACCCGGTACCCCTACGCCGCCCAGCTTCGTCGACGTCGCGCCCAGTTCGGACTCTCCCAGACCGACCTTGCGGCAGCCAGCGGGATCGGTCAGGCCGAGATCAGCCGGATCGAACGCGGCGAGACAAGCCCGACGGAACGCACCGCAGCGAGGCTGGCCGCCGCGCTCCATGATCACTGGGAGCTGACACCCGACGAACGCACGGTCCCGGATGCAGCGACCGCTGATGAGTGAACGCGGCTACCGGGAACGTCTGGCGTCGGCCGCGAGTCGTCTCGCTGCCTCGATCGAGCGCTGTTGCCGGCGGCCTGAAGATGACCCAGTTCGGCTGGTGTGGACCCGCCCATGCGGAACTGCGCACAGGCGAGTCCACACGACCGGCCCGATGTCCCACCACTCCCGCAAGGGGCGGTTACTGCCTGGCTGTCGCACCACTGCTCAGCTCATCCGATCGATGAACTCGGCGATGAGTCGGACGGTCTCACGACTGCGAATCTCCGGCACGTAGTGATCTGACCCCTCGACGACCTGGTAGAGCAGATCCGGTCGCAGATCCTGCGTGCGGGCGAAGGCCGCCTCAGACACGAACGTGCTCTTCGCACCGCGCACGAGCAGCGCGGGACAGGCGAGATCCCGCGTCGCTTCGGTGACGTCACCACGAAGGCCGGCCGCGGTCGCCGCCATCGCGGCAGGGTCGGCAAGCGGCCAGATCTCGTCGCCACGGAGGGCATACCCGTACGTCGCGCGCCTGTCGATTGCATCCTCGGGCAGCAGGGGATACCGACCTCGCAGATAGTCCTTGACCTCGTCGAGGGACTCGAACGCGCGCGCACCCGCGTTGACCCGTTCCTCCAGTCGATCCAACACCTCCGGTTCGATGAAGGGATTGAACTCCACAGACACGATGGCCCTGACGTGGTCGGGAGATCGGTGAGCGAGCGTGAGTGCGTTGCGACCACCGAGTGAATGCCCGACCACGACGGCCGGACCCGCGTCGAGCGCTTCGATGACATCGACGACGTCGTCGCTCAGTTCGTCGGCGTCACAGGTCGATCCGTCGGGATGGCCACTGCGCCCATGCCCGCGCTGATCCAGAGCGACGCACCTGCCAGAGCCAGCAAGTTCCTCGAGGACCGGAGTCCACACGTACGCACTTGCCGTGATGCCGTGCAGGAACACGATGGGCGCTCCATCACCTGCCGCGAGGCCGAACAGTTCCACGCGTGACGACGCGAAGCGGCGCTCGGAGATGACGGTGGTGTCATACAGATCGTTCACGTGAATCTCCGGTACACGGCGCACCACGGCGCCCAGAGCCAGTCGACGACGTGGGGACGCGACCTCGGGCGAGCACCGATCGAGTCCCCACGTGGTGGGCCTATTCGTTCTGGTACCGGCCGACGATCCGGTTCTGTTCGACGATGTTGCCCGCGTAGGCATCGAGGAACTGCTCGCGGGTCGGCGTGCCGTCGACCTTCGCGTCGAGCGCATAGACCCAGAAGTAGTAGTGGTGCGGCCCGTGCCCGGGCGGCGGCTCGGGACCGAAGTAGCCAGGCTGGCCAGTTCCGTTGTCACCGGACGGCAGTGCAGCGGCCCTGTCGGCGTCGAGCAGCTGGTCGACCGGATCCAGGCCGTACAGCACCCAGTGGGTGAACCCCTGAGGCAACGGCGCATCCGGGTCGTGGCAGATGACCGCGAGCTCGACCGCCTCGTCCGGGACACCACTGATCTGCAGCCTGGGCACGGTGTTCGACGGGCTCGCGAACCTGTCGTCGAGCCACGAACCGTCCTCGAAGTCCGGGCTCGTGACCTTGAGGTCCTGAATGTTGAGTCCCATGTTTCGTCTCCAATCACGGGGTTTGGGTGCATGTGCAACGTACTTACGGGGATCCCCCACAGCGGGTGGTGCAGGTCACAGGTGGGGCGAGTCCTCCGTCCTGCGGCTGTCCAGGAACCTCCGCAGCAGCGAACGCACGTCCTCCGGGCGCTCATACACTTCCACGTGGACGCGATCGTCACCTCCGAACATCGCTGACAGCCCGTGGGTCGCCGACACGTGACGGAGCGCGAGCACTGGGATCTCGCGCTCGACGGCGATCGCGACCTCATAGCCCACGCCGTGGCTCGGAGCGGTGATCTCGGCGACGACTGCGTCACTCGCAAGCAGCCAGTCCATCTGCCGTCTGTGGATGGCGCCGTCCGCCAACCTCGCACGCAGGTCCTCCGCGACACGAAGGTGTTCCGTGAGGACCTCACCGAACTCCGCGACGACGTCCATCACCGCGCCGAGATCCACGGCCCCATCGGACCGTCCACGCACCGGACATGCGAAGTAGAGCGCAGGGCGACCTCGGCCACGGTCCATCACATGAGTCCCGGGAGCCAGAGGATCAGGGCAGGAAACGCGAACAGGACCACGATGGTGACGATGTCGACGGGAATGAACCAGCCGATGCCACGGAACACGTCCACCACCCTCAGGTCGTCCGAGACACCTGCGACCACATAGGCGTTCAACCCGACCGGCGGCGTGATCAGGCCGACCTCGATCATCTTGACGACGAGGATTCCGAACCACAGGCCGTCGAATCCCAGGGCCGTCACGATCGGGTACGCCAGCGGTACGGCGATGATCAGGAGCGAGATGCCTTCAAGGAACATGCCGAGCGGTACGAACGCCAACAGCACCAGCACGACGACGACCGTCGGCGACACATCGAGGCCGAGCACCCAGTCGGTGAACATCGCAGGCACACGCGCCGTCGCCAGGAAAGCGGTGAACACCGACGCACCGATGAGCAGTGCCATGATCATCGCGGTCGTGTTCGTCGCCTCGCGGAACGCATCCATGGTTGCGTCGCGCAGGCCCGGCCTTCCGATGAACCTGACCAGCATCATCACACCGGCGAGTGCCGCACCGATCACAGAGGCTTCGGTTGCCGTGAACACGCCTGCGTAGAGGCCGCCGATGACGGCGATCGCGAGCACGGCGATCCGCACCAGGGCCGTTGCACCGGCACGGCCGTCGTTCGAATCGTCGTCGCCCTCGTCACCCCTGGCCCACGCCGTGCGAACGTTGGCCAGTTCGTCCTGTGCTTCTCCCCCACCGTCAGCGGCCGCGACGGCCGCCGCTGACGCAGACTCGACCTTCGAGTGGCCGACAAGGGCAGGGTCGCGGCGTGCCCGGATCAGGATCGCAGCGCCGTATCCCATGGCGGACAACAGGCCGGGAACGAACCCCGCGATCAACAGGCGCCCGATGTTCTCGCCGGTGATGATTCCGTAGAGGACCAGGATGATGCTGGGCGGGATGAGGACACCGAGTGTCCCGGATGCCGCGATCACGCCAGCAGCGAACCGCATGTCGTAGCCGTACCTGCGCATCTCCTGCAGGGAGACTCGCCCGACCGTCGCCACGGTCGCGACGCTCGAGCCGCTGATCGCGGCGAACGCGGCACACGACGCCAGTGCCGCGAGCGCGATGCCCCCGGGCAGGCGTCGCGTGTGATGGCTGATCCACGCGAACGACTCTTCGGCGATCCCGGCATGACGTGCGAACGCACCCATCAGCACGAACATCGGGATCACGAGCAGGGTGTAACGAGCCGTGGAGGCAAACGGGACGTTCGCCAACGTCCCCATCGCTGGTTCGAATCCCCGCAACAGGTACACGCCGTACGCGCCCGACACGACCAGCGCAAGCGCAACGGGTGCACGAACGATCAACATCACGAAGAGGATGAGGAACACGATGGCTGTGATCGCGCCGACTCCCATGGACATGTCTCCCCGCTCAGGCGTCGATCTCGGCGCGGCTGACCTCAGGTCGCAGCGCGAGGCGGACGAGGCGGACGATCCTGAGGACCACGACCACGACGAACAGTCCGATGCCGATCGGCACGACGATGCGCACCGGCCATACGGGCACCTCCACCAGCCCGAAGCGGAACTCGCGACGCTGGAAGGACGCCCAGGCGACACGCGCCGCAGCGATCGTCCAGAGCCCCAGCACCAGTGCACTGACCATCAACCCGAACGCCTCGGTGGTCGCCGCCCAGCGTGGAGACAAGCGATGGGTCACCAGGTCGACCGACACGTGCATCCGAGCGAGGAACGCGGGAGCCAGTGACGCGAACACCACCGCGGGGATGATGATCTCGGTCCACTCGATGATGCCTCGAACGGTGCCGAGGCCGGCCGTCCGCATGACGACATCCGCTGTGTTCACCAGCAGGAGGCCGAGCAGGATCAGGCCAGCGGTCAGTGACACCGCCTTGCCCTGGTGTCTCGGCTGTCTCGGAGTACGTGGCGTCGCCATGGATGTCGCTCCCGATGCGGTTCCCAGCGTGTGTACTGGCGACGCGGACTGCAGGCATGCTGCCAGCGGCGACCGGGCCTGTCGACGGCTGGTGGTGGGACCGACACGCACGAACCGTCGGGCCCACCACCAGCCTGTGTCAGATCACGAGGCATTCATGTCCCGCGTCAGTTGTTCGCTGCAGCACACGCTCGCAGGCCGTCCTCGTAGGAGGACGTACCTTCGTACTGTGAGATCAGCGCACGCAGGTCGTCGAGGAACGCGCGAGCCTCACTGTCCGTGAGGCCGCCTGCGCTCTCCACGTTGCCGAACCAGAGTTCCGCAGCGGAGTCACCCACCACGTCGGCCCAACGGTCGACCTCTGCCTGGTCCCACACGACGACCTCGCCGCCTGCGGCGTACAACTCATCGCAGCGAAGCGCGTCGGTGTCCATGGTGATCTGTCCACCCACCTCGGGGACCTCCTGCGCGGCCTGTTCGAAGGCGGCACGGATGCTCTCCGGGAGCGACTGGTAGTAGGTCTCGTTGATCATGAACGACGGTGCCAGGTACATGCCGGTGCCGGGCTGGTGGACATACGGTGCCTGCTCGTGCAGTCCGGATGTCATGGCCGGCGTCAGCGCCAACGACGACCACCCATCGAGGATTCCGCGCTGCAGGGCCTCGTACACCTCACCGAGCGCCATCGCGACAGGCTCGGCGCCCGCAGCGTCGAGTACCGGGGCAAGCAGACCTGCGGAGCGGATTCTCCGCCCGCTGAGACCTTCGTACGAATCCACCGGGTCCTTGAGCCCGATCGTGGCACTGCTCAGGTGGATGAAGGTCAAGGGCCTCAGTCCGTTGGAGAGGAACTCCTCCTGGAACGCGTCGTTCGTGGCGAACATCTCGCCAAGCGCACGTACGTAGGCCTCCGCGTCCTCGGTCACGAAGGGGATGCCGGCGATCTGCGTGATCGGCAGCTCGGCTGGCTGGTAGAAGCTGACGTGGAACCCGGCTTCGGTGCGACCGTCCTGGATGGCGGCGAACACGTCGGGCCCTCCAACCAGCGCTCCCAGGTAGTGCTCGTCGAACTCCACCTGGCCATCCGTCAGTTCTTCCACGCGCCGCATGTACCAGTCCGCGATCTTCATCTCCGCGGTCTCGGGCGACACGTGGCTCGAGAACGTGATGGTGAACGTCTCGGCGGGCTCCGCCTCCGGTTGCTCAGCGGGGACTTCCGTCTGCTCAGCCGGTTCGGCCGGCTCCGGTGCATCAGTGGCCTCGTCGTCGGTGCCGCAGGCTGCTACGAGCAACCCGATCACCAGGGCGAGGACCATCGTCTTCCAGGAACGCGACACTGGATCGCGCCCGGAACGGGCGTTCCCTGCTCTCGTGTGCCTCATGCTCTCTCCCATTCTCTTGGTCGGCATCCCACGACGTCGTCTAGCGGAGACCGTCTCCGACGACGTCTTCCTTCTTCAGGCCTCCCACGCGTTCGTTCAGGCGCCCCCTGTTCGCCAGTGCCGCGATGACGACGATCTCGTCCGGCCGAGGTGAGTCCGGGACGCTGAAGGTCACGGTGTCGTAGAAGGCCCGTACGAAGAGCGCGTTCTTGTACGCGAGAGGCACGTCGATGACTGCGCCCGCCTGCGCCACCTTCGTCGTCGAGGTGACCCACGTGGATCCGCCGATGCCATCTCGCATCGCATCACCGAACGGTGTGGTCAGGCAGGCGACCCCGTGCTCCTGTTCACCCGCAGTGCCGATGATGGCTGCCTTGCCACAACTCTCTGCAGGTTCCCCGAGCAGCGACTTGGCGCGTGCGACGAGTTCTTCAGCCAACGCTGTCGACGGCTCGACGAGTTCACTCAGGTCATCGGACCAGCGGGAGGCGTACGGATTGCGGATGACCACGCCCACGGCTGCCTTGCGCAGCGGTGGGCCATCGCCGCGGCCACCTTCCGTGTGGACCTCTTCGAGCATCTCCACCCACTTGCGAACGTTCACCGGTGATCCTGTCGTCGTCGCGAGACGGGACTTCGTCTGGTCAGTTGGTGCTTCCCGTCGGGACATGCCGCATGGCGTGCAGCACCTCGTCGTCGAAACGGCCACCCTGGGACATCGTGCGGGTGCGCGTGAACTCCGCGGACTGAGCCTGTACTCGGTCGGTCAGCGGCCGTTCCGCGGATTCCCACACAGGAAGGGCGTCTTCGACCCTGTCCCCCTGACTGACGAAGTGCGCCAGGGACAAACCGTTCATCATCGCGCAGCCCGCGCCCTGAGCCAGCGAGGGAGTCATTGCGTGCGCGGCGTCCCCGATGATCGCGACGCGCCCGCGATGCCACTGCCTGACGTGCGTGGTCTCGTAGACGTCGTAGCGTGCCGACTCGATCTGGGCGGCCTCTGTGATGACCGGCTCGAGGTTCGGGAAGATCTCCAGCCACCACTCCAGGTCCAGCGGGACTCGTGATCCCCGGGGATCCTGATGGGGCGCCATGAGGCCCAGGTAGAGGTGTTCGTCCGTGCACGGCACGTACAGGACTCGCATGACCCGGGGATCCAGGTTCCAGAAGTCGATGATGTGGTCCCACTCGTCGCCACCACCCAGCCGGTCCTTGTGGCGCGGAACGATCAGGCGAATGATCCCGTCCTGGTACTTGGTGCGTTCCTGCTCGAAGTCGAGACTCTCGCGCACGCGCGAGGTGACGCCATCTGCACCCACGACGAGGTCCGCCTCCAGCGCCTCACCAGACTCGAGGTGCAGGACACCGTCAGCATCGGCTCCCACCACCTCGGAACCCGCCACGACCTCGGCGCCTGCGCGCTGCGCCGCTCCGAGCAGCGCGTTGTAGAGGTCAGGACGCGTGGGGCAACGAAGCCGGACATCACCGAACGACTCGCTCGAGACCAGTTCCCCGTTCATCCGCGTGTCGTATCGCAGGGGCGCGTGGGAGACGTCCTTGACCTCCGCGTACGCGCCAACCGCCTCGAGGACCCGAAGGGCGTTGTCCCACAACATGATTCCTGCCCCGAACTCGCGCAGGACCTCCGAGCGTTCGTGGACACGCACCGACCAGCCTCGTTGGGCCAGCGCGGCAGCGGTCACGAGTCCGGCAAAGCCCGCTCCAGCAATCTCCGCGTGGCGCGACGTCGGCTTGCCAGATGCCATGTTCCGCTCCTCCATCAGCCCGGTTCAGCGAACTTCGTCGACACCTGTATTATCAGATGTCGATAATCGTTTCTCATATATGGAGGACCCTACGGCCGTAGTCGGAAAGGTGTCAAGCACTTGCCCGAGAAAACTGACCTTCGGCCCTACCGGACCTCGGTACCGATCGCCTATCCGACGGGGTCGGCACGACGCCCGATATCGTGCGCCGTCGCAGGGCGACACCGATCGCACCAGACCGTGAGCATGCATACATGGCAGCGGATACAGGCAATCAACCCAAGCCCTCGAGGTGGACAAGCGCCCACAAGGTCATTGCGGTACTCCTCGCGTTCACGCCGGAGCGACCCGCACTGACAGCCCGCGAAGTCGCGAGCATCACCGACCTCCCCGAGAGCTCGGTCTACCGGTACCTGTCCGTCCTGCGTGGCTTCGGCCTCATCGAGTCGGGGGGTGACGGTCAGTTCATCCTCGGGGTGAAGGCCATCTCGCTGGGCAGGGTGGCTCGCTCGCAGTACGGCATCACCGACATCGCGCGCCCGATAATCGACGACCTGGCGGAGCAGACGGGCGAATCCGTCATCCTGGTCCGCCGATCACAGATCCATTCCGTCTGCATCGACCGGCGGCAGAGCCGCCACCCCGTCGCGCTGTCCTTCGACATCGGTCAGGTCACGCCCCTGTCGACCGGCGCGGTTTCCAAGCTGCTCCTCGCACATGCCCCGACGGAGGTGCAGGAGCAGTGCATCCGGGACGACCCTGCGGCAGACCGGCGACAGGTCGACCTGGCCACGGACCTGAAGCAGATTCGCCAGCGCGGCTACGCGGAGAGCCTCGGGGAGGTGGACCCGGGCATCTGGGGCGTCGCCGCACCGGTCTACTCGTGGGGCGGTGAGGTCCTGGGCCTCTCGACAGCAGGGCCGAACTATCGCCTCGACGAGGCCGACCGCGAACACTTTCGATCGGTGACGGTCAAGGCCGCCGAACTCCTGTCTGCAGCCATTGCAGGAGTCGAGTCGCCCGTCCGCTGACGTGGACGACGGACGGCGTGGATGCGCTCGATCCGACAACGGTCACTCTCTGTCCGCAGACTTCAGGACGTCGATCACCACGTAGCCGTTCCACCACGGAAGCCCATCCCGGAGTGCCGTCTCCAATCCTTCGCCGGCCACCGTGCGTCCGAGGCTGCGCACGATGCGCACCAGGTCCTCGCGCCCCTCGATGTCGCCACCGTGCACGTCGACGGTCCCGATCTCCCATCGGTTGTGCGGGTCGCCTCCGATGGCCTCGCTGATCACCACGGTCAGCATGACGGCCCCGACCGGCGGCCCCCACACCGCGGGATCGCAGCGCAGTGGGCCACGGTCACACCTCCCACCATCGGCCGTCCGGTTGCAGGTCTGGGACGCCGTCGAGCAGTTCGCCGTAGTGCTCAGGCCCTTCGGTGTGGATCGGCACGACCCGTCCGGGTCTGAGGACCGCGGCGAGCCGCCGCAGGTCCGCCGGGGTCGCGTGGCCCGAGGTGTGGCGGTGGGCCAACGGGATGCCGTGCTCCTCGAGGAACTCCCAGAACCGCACGCCGGACGGCTGTTCCAGGTAGCCGCGCCACAGCGACCAGGTGCAGGTCGCACCCACCAGTGCACCGGCGGTTGCCAGCCGCGGGCCTTCGCTGCGGTGGAACAACAGGACATGGCGGGCCGGATCAGCCGCGAGGTCCTCGGGGAACAGTCGGTAGGGGTTGATGTCGCCCAGACGGTCGAACTGTTCGGTCTGGCGGATCCGGATCGACTGCCAGCGAGGCATGTAGGTGTGGATCCTCGGCCAGTCGGGACCGGGACGGGGAATGTTGGGGTTGCCGGTCGCACGGGCGACGTCCGCGGTGTACGGGTCGATGACGAGGTCGCGGCCGACACGTAGACAGGCTCGGTAGATCGTGACCAGCCGATCGATGTTCTGTGCGGCGCTGACGACGAGCGCCATGCCGTCGGTCGACCGGAACTGCTCGGCGAGTGCGTCCTCGACCGCGGACTCCGTTGCGGCGGCAGGCTCCCTGACGGCTGGCTGGACGTTGGTTCCCTCCATCAGCAGGACGTCGACGTCGCGAGGCGGGTCGGCCAGCAGCTGCTCGAACAGGCCGGCCTTGCGCCCGTGACCCCGGATGTCGCCGGTGTAGAACAGGCGGCGACCTCCGGCCTCCACCAGCAGCGAGTAGGCGTCGTAGGCGGAGTGGTCGTTGAGGTACGGGGTGATGGTGAACGGGCCGAGTTCGAACGGACGGCGATGCTCGAGGTGCCCGGCGATCGGGACGTCGAGCCCTCGGGTCCAGAACGCCGCAGCAGCAAGGATCCGCTCGGTCGCCGCGCCCATGTGGATCGGCAGGGTGTGGGCAACCTGATCCACCAGACCCCAGTGGTCGGCGTGGCCGTGGCTGATGACGACACCGAGCAGGTCGGCATCCGGAGCGTCGAGCCCGGCGACGTCGGGCATCGCGACGTCGTCGTCCCACCCGGCGGTCAGGGGCCTGCCGAGGTCGAGCACGATCCGCTTGCCGTCGTGTTCAACCTCCACACAGCTGCCGCCGATCTCGTGTGCCCCGCGGTGGATGCGCACCCTCATAGGGGGGTCCGAGGTCTCGGTCACCGTGTCGGCCCAGCCACCATGTCCTCGTGAGGAACGGTCCGCGGCCGGATCCCACTGGCCGCGCGAGGCCGCAGCAGCTGCCGTGGCCGATCCACCGTGTTCCAGTCCGTGATCACGTGGCATCTCCAGGGGATCTGCGGGTCCAACCGGCGCAACGTCTCCGCGGCCGCGGCGTGGAGCAGGGCCTTGGGCGAGGTGGCGACGACGACGTGGAGTTCCACCGGCTTGTCCGACGGTTCGAGCCCCAGACTCTGGCTCAGCTCGTCCTTGTGGGCGGTCGCCCACGCCCAGTAGTCCAGACCCTGCAGGCCCAGCATCGCGTCGGGGCCGATCTTGGTCTCGATCACGTGCAGGCCGCCGTCCACGTCGACACCGAGGAAGTCGACGAACCCACGGCCCGCCCCATCCCCCAGCGACGGTCGCCACGCCGGGAACTCACGGATCAGCTCCGTCATGCCGATGATCGACGGATCGACGGCCAGCGCCGCCTGCAGCAGATGTTCACGGTGGCCACGGTCGATGCCCACGCGCCGCCGTTCGATCCCCTCGTCGATGGCTCGCCTGACGTATGCGAGCTCCTCATCGGTCGGACCCGTGTCGGCATGCGCCTCGACGCGGACCGGCAGGGGTTGATCCCCGCGAGGCCTCGAGTAGGCGACGCCAGCGACCAGCCGACACGACCCGCGCGACGTCGAGAGTCGGAGGATCTGGCGGCCGCGGTAGTGCCACGACCAGTAGCTGCGTCGCCGGATCCGTTCGACCCGTCGCGACTCCAGCCAGTCGATGAGGTCGACCAGCCACGTGGGCCCATCGAGGTCGTCCACGTCCGCGACGGCGGTCACGGGTCCGAGTTCGCCGTACCACTCGAGCGCTCGAGCGGGTGATGACGACGGGTGTGGGAGCAGTTCGTCATCAGCCAACTCGAGGACACGGACGTCCGCGGTGAGGAAGGCGGCGCGGTGGCGCGTCGCGTCAACGACCTCGGCCGGCACCGCGATCTGCAGGTCGCGACCGCCCAGTCGCTCGAGTCCGTAGGGCAGCAGGCTCAGCGAGTGCCCCGGGTCCTGCTGATCGAACACCCCGACGAGCACGTCACCGACGTCCCGCCACTGGGCGAGTGTGGTCCATCGCCCCGGCGGCCTCGTCCCTCCGTGCAGGAGTTCATCGAGCGCGATCATGTCCACCCCCATGCCCCAATCGCAAGTGCCAACAACGGAACGATAGATGCGTCGTCACGATCGCCCATGTCGATCGCGATGGTCCCGCCTCGAGTGCGCACCGGGCACAGCGTCAAGGCGGCTCACAGGTACACGGCCATGCCCTGCGACGGCGGGAATGCGGCGCGTGCAAGTTCGACGAGGTCCTCGTTCGACAGGCGTCCATCCGAGGCGAGGATGGCGTGACGCACGATCTCGCGGATGTCGGCTCCAGAGGCACCGTCGGTGACCCGGGCGAGTTCCGCGATGTCGAACGGGCCGTCCAGACCCTGCAGGTACCGCTCCCAGATGCGCCGCCTTCCGGTGACAGGCGGGTGCGGCACCTCGATGATGCGGTCGAAGCGTGCCGCTCGCACGGCAGCCGGATCGAGTCCCTCGACGTGATTGGTGGTCGCGATGGTGAACACGCCGGCCTTGTCACTCATCATCCCGTCGACACTGGTGAGGAAGTCCACGAGCGCAGCGGTGTCGCCGCGGCGGCGGTCCGAGATCACCAGGTCCACATCCTCGAGCACCACGATGGACGGAGCCAGTTGCTGGGCGAGCCGGTACGCATCGGGGAGCCGGTCTCGCATCACACGGGTCGACAGGTTCAGCGCCGTGACCTGGCCCGCAAGTTCACCCAGCACGGTGCGAACCAGCTGCGTCTTGCCGGTCCCCGGCGGCCCGTGAAGCAGGATCCCTCGATTGAGTCCGAGGCCGAGCCGGGCAAGCAGGTCACGGTGTCGCAGGACACCGTGGAGGTTGCGGTCCAGGTCATCCCAGATGCTGCCCGGCAGGATGAGGTCCTCCCGGGTGTCGGTCGGTGGCCGGACGACTCGAACGTCGAGGTGCTTGCCATCCATCCTGATGTCGAGGACTCGACGGCGGTAGGGATGGTCAGGCATCGATCCACTGGAGAGGACGTTCGCGAGCAGCGCTGCCGCAGCCGAAGCGGACGGACCGATGCGGACCGCGATCGTGACCCACGACCTCGTCCCAATCGCCTCGATCGGCTCGATCCGAACGGTGCAGTCGGCGTCGAGCAACGTGCCGGCGGGCAGCCGCGCTCGAATCGAGAGAGGCAGCAGCAGTGATTCCTCGGGCAGTTCGATCGGTCGCCACTGGACGGACCCGGTGCCGTCGGCGTCACTGACGTCGGTCGCCTCGCCGAGGTGCCGCGCGATGACGTGCGCATACACGTCGAGCTCGACCCCTTCGAGAGGCCGGGAAACGATGCGCAACACTTCGCGAGGCTGGCCGAGCATGATCGAGGACCACCGGACCATCGTGCGCGGCTGACGCTGCTCGAGCTGTCCGTCGAGCAGCCCCGCGATGAGGCTGCCGACGTCGTGGTCGCTCGACGACAACGGCATGAGCCCTGCTGGTCCTTCGTCGGGCCCACTCAGGTGCAGGTCGACGACGTTGCGTCGCCTCCGGACCTCAGCGACCAGTTTGGGGTCCACTCCAGCGATCACCACGGGTTCATCGAGGACGACGATGGCTTCGTCGTCCCGCAGGCGACACAGGAGAGCACGGGCGTCCTCGCACCCTGCCACGACGACGGCTGCGTGCTCGACGAAGTCCGACTCGGACGTGAACGTGACGACGCTGTGCGGAGCAAGGGCCGCCGACAGGTCGCGCTGCCACAGGCCGACGAGGTCGGAATGCCCCACGATCAGAACCAGCTGCCTGGCCAACTGCGCGTCGATGACCTGCTCGAGGAGTCGGGACAGGAATCTCCGTCGTCCCCCTCCGACGGGCACGACGGCCTCGAGTTCACCGCGCTCACGAAGCTGCGCAGCGAGGTCGCGACGATCGACGGTCAGCGCGGTCACGACGTGTGTCCAGTCGCGGTCGGACCAATCGTGTCGGCGGTAACGGCTTGCGACGCCGCCTCTGCGTTCCACGTGCCACTCCACGGCACCTGCGTGTCGCGCGGATCGCTGGACGCCGGCGTCAGCCCGTGCCTCGCGTAGAGCGCTTCGGCTGGCCTGTTGTCTCGGTCCACGAACATCTCAAGTTCCATTCCTCCGGCCTCATCCACGAGTCGCGTCAGGAGGAGTTGTGCGATGCCTCGCCGTCGGAACTCGGGCGCAACACCTAGGTAGACCACGAACACGCGACCGTGCAGTGGTCGGCGAGCAGTCACCACCCCCACCAGCTGCCCGCCGACGAGCGCGCCGAAGCCGTACCCCTGCCGGATTCTCTGGACCTCCACGACGATCACGTCACGTTCGTGGTCGGGAAAGCACGTGTGGAGCAGGCCAGCCACATCACCGCGGTGACTGGGCCCGTCACCGAGATCCACGAGGTCGACGTTCATGCGTCAAGAATGCTGGTGACCTGTGACACCGACCCGCGGTGGCGTGATCTCGGGACATCCAGGAGCGACACGGAGACGGTCATGCAGGCGGAGCGGTCACCCGCCTGATGCACCGCCTGGTGGAAACGGACAGCATGAAGCGTGTGTCATGACCGGCTCGGCGCGTCGAAGTCTCCGGCTCGATCGAACAGGAACTTCTCGACCGCATCCGGACGGCAATCCAGTTCTCGTGCCCAACTGTGCATCGTGTCCAGGTAGGCGACGTATCGGTCCGCCCACCGACGTGATCCAGCAGCAGCGCGGCTGTCCCACCCGAGGGCGGTCAGACTGGCCCACACCAGCTGGTCCAGAATCAGGGCCCGAGGTGCCGCCCGATCAACGGCCAACGCAAGCGCGTAGGTGAACTTGGTGACGAACGACGGGCCCCACATGCGCAATTGGCTTCCGTAGGTCGGTCCGAGGTCACCGTTGCCAACCTGGTCTGCCAGCCGCACCAGGACCTCGGCAACCCCATCGGTCGCCAATGCCTGCGAGGTTCGCCACGGGCCGCGGTTGTCGCCTGTGCCGGCACCCCAGAGCTGACACCCAACGAAGAGTCTCAGGAGGTCGTCCGGTCCGCGCTTGGCCAGAGCCGGATCGGCGAGGTCAGCAAGGTCAGCGCGGGTGATACTGCCCGAGTACGCATCGATGACGTCGACAGCGCGGGGTTCATCGATCCAGTGGTGCCAGGCCTCTGGGCGATATTCAATGCGCTGTGACAGCACGTCGTCGGCACGGAGTTCCTCCGCGCGTTGTGCCAGCTGGACTGGCAGGGCCACCACCTGTGCCATCCGTCGGACCCCCACGCCCCACTTGTTGCGCCTCAACATAGTGGGAGTCGACCGATCACGAGCGACAAGTCGCCTCGCCGCGTGGGCAGTGACGCCGTGCATCATGACAGTCAGGTGCGGTGCAACTGCGGCCGGTTGACGTGAGCCGCGAGTTGTTCGAGTACTGATCCAGATGGTGCATCGTCGACGTGGTTCACGTTCCAGAGCCCCGAGTCACGGACGGCTTCACGGTCGGCGTGATGGCCCAGCCAGCTCGCCGACGGTGGATCGATGGCCGGCCGGTCGCGGTTGCTGAGCAGGGCGATGCACCCCCGCTCAATGGCTGCGCGATCGTGACGGTCGGCGACCGCGAGCCACAGCACGGACATCGCGCCGATGTGCCGACTCACAGCCTGCTCGAGTGCGACTTCGCGGTCTCGGATCTCGCGCGGGGCGCTGGAGCCCTTTCCCCAGCTCGCCGCGGCTTCGCGGAAGCTGCCGTCACGATTGGACAGGGCAGTGCCCACGTGGAGACGGAAGATCGATCCTCGGTGGTTCCCACCCCCGGGACTGCTCCCTACGACGCTGCCGCGGTGTGTGCGCAACCGGCCCCACAGTTCCGCCTTCGAGGTGTCGGTCAGCGCATGGGTGCCCACCCGGACGACCCGAGAGGTCGTGCCGTCTTCGCGGACCTCGCCGGGTTCAAAGAAGAAGTAGAGGCCGTGGGAGGGCCAGCCATCGCTCGCGGTGCAACTCCCCAGCACGCGGGGCCCGCCAACCGTGTGAGCGAGCTGGGCCAGCAGGCCGTAGAACTCGTCGAGGGCAGCACGGCGATCCACGTCAGTCCCGGACCCGGACGAAGCTGACGACTTCGCGGGTCAGGTTCACATCCTCCGTGCGGAAGCCAGCAGCGACCCAGGCACAGGCGTGACTGTGGGTCGAGGTCTCGTTGGCCCACCAGGCCGCATGGTTCTGTGCGCTCGCAGGCAGGCGGAAACCGAGCACCGCTTCGACGTCCTCGAACAGCGCGTCCCATCGGTCGTCGCCCAGCGCGTGCAGGCGCTCGTACAACGGCCGGTACTTGCCACTCGGGGCGGCAACGCCACGGACTGGAGGGCGACGACGGGGTGACGGAGCCCCTTGCGCCCGGTGCCGCGTCGGAACGTCAGGGCGGCGTCCGTCCCTGTAGTAGCTGAGCCGCTGACCGATCGTCAGCCCATCAGTGGGCAGTTCGACCGTGGCACCGGCATCGCGGAGCCCCTCCACCAGCCCGTGGGCGTGGTAGTCCTGACCCGCGTGGATCTCCACGGCCAAGTCGTGGAGATCACCCAGTTCGTGGCGGAGCTGGGCGAGCACCCGCTGACTCCACGCCCGCTTGTGGCCACGGGATGTGCCCTTCAGCGTCTCGTCGTAGGGTTCGATCACGGTGTCCGGGCGGAGGAGTCCGTGCTTCGCCGAGAGGATGAACCACTGCCCGCAACCGGCCTCGACCGCGCGCCGCTGACCGTGGAAGAGCGGTGAGTCGTACAGGTCCTTGGCGGCGCTCGCATCGGCGCGCGTGGTCTTGACGCAACTCACCAGGCCGACCCGCGCACCTCCCGGAACCGATCCCATGCCGTTGCCTCCCCGCTGCGTGGCAATCACGCTACGTGAGGCCCGGCTGCTGGGCTGACCACCACCTGCGCCAGCCGCGCCCGTGGACCAGTTGGCCTGCTTCGGCCGCTCGCTGAATGCCCGCTACATGCCAGCCAGGAGAGATGGTGCGCCCTCGCCGGTATGCACGGGGGTGCTCGACGAGGGCGCGCAGGCACGTTAGATCAGACAAGACGGCAGCGGTCCACACCGTCGCGGTCACCAAGCGCACATGTCCGTGCACCCAAAGCACGCTCAGTGCGTGGTGCACGCCGTCAATCGACCGCCGCGCAGTCCCGACGTCATGGGGAATCCAGAGCATGGGCCCGGCCGAATGGGTGCCGAGTTGCTCGTTGACCCAGCGCTCAGTCCGGGCGCAGCTCCCCTGCTGCGACCTCGATGGCGCGGCGCAGCCGCGCGCCGCGCTCGAAGAACCAGTCGATGTAGGTGTCGTGCTGATCGACACTGGCGACGTCACCGTCTCCGTAGTCCGCGATACGACACGCGCGCTTGCCCTCGAGGTCCTCCCACGACAGCACGCTGCCGTACTCGCGTTCGATGACCTCTCGTTGCTCCGCGAGCGCGGCGAACAGCTCACTGTTGGAACCGGCGTCACCGAAGTCGATGTAGAGCTCGTTGCGCAGCTTGCCTCCTGCCGCGAAGCTGAAGGCGTAGTAGGGACCACCCTTGAACGGGCAGGCCATCGAGAACCAGTTCGCCGTCTGTGGCTTGCGCGCATTGGTCCACGCGGGATGTTCCCTGGCGACGCGTTCGAGGAACCGCGTCCAGAAGTCGCGGTACAGCGGCGCCTTGCCCGCCTGCAACGACGACGACCTCGTGACCGCGGCCACCTGCGCATGCCAGTCATTCGGCTGCGCACGAACGCGGAACAGCGGGGCGGGCTCGGACTCCCCGATCCGCACGACAGCGAGTTCGACGCCGAAGAATCGAGTATCGACGCCGTCCAGCTCGTTGAGGTAGTCCAGCGCCTGGCGGTGCTCCTCGCGGAACTCCGGCGCGAGCCACACGATGGTGCGGGCCTCGGTGCCGGCGGCATAGGTGAGCAGTTGACCGAGGTGGCCGTGATCGGTGGCCGTCAGCTGGTTCTCGACGATGAGCACGCAGTTGTTGGTGAGGTCGCGGCCGATGAGGTCGAGGTTGAATCCGCCGACGGGATGCTCGGCGGCTGACAACTCCAGATCGATCCCGAGCGCATCGGCGAGCACGTCGGAGTTGGCCAACAGCCACGGCGTGAAGTCGTGCGCTTCGTGCTTCCACACCGAGCGAGGGTCCATGGACTGCAACCGACCGAGATCCGTCATGATCCGCTCCCCGAAAATGATGGCCCTTGATCGCGAGACTACGTGGGTCGACCGCGTTGGGTCCGGGGGACGAACTGGGATGTCCGTTCCGAACTTCTGTCCAACGCGCAACGAGGGACGGCCACACATCTGCTGGGGACGGCGTTGCCCGTTCAGCTGTTCTCTGCAGCACCGCTTCGCATGTCCTGCGATCGCGTGACGAGGTCCTGAAAACTGACGAGATGCTCGGCTCGTTGGGCCAGCAACTTGGCGATCGCCACCTTCTTGCGCTCACTGATCTCAGCCGACGACGGGAACAACTCAGTTGTCGGAACCCCGAGCTGCCGGGCGAGCGTTTCGACATACCGAAGTTGGCTCTGCTCTTCCCGTAGGTCGAACCAGGACCCCGCAGGGTCGACATCCTCGCCCTCCAGAAGGCTGGCGATCGCAGTCCGCGTCGCGACCAGATCGATGACGAATCGGATGAAGTCATCTCGAAGCGCAGCCTGTCGGTCGATGACCCGACCGCTGAGTGCCGATTCGTAGTCAGCGCGTTGTTCGCGAGCCCAGCTGCGCAGGTGCTCGTCAGCTAGGCGTTCGGCATCATCCCGAGCGACCGGCGCTCCGAGGTCTTGGAGCTGACCGACGTTCTGGACAGGTTCAGGCGGGCTGCGATCTGCCCGGACGGCCACCGCAGTCGATCCTTTACTCAGAACGAGGACAGCTGAGCGGTCAGGGTCGTACAAGGTCGCGACGTCAGCCAGCGCTTGCGCAAGAGCGGGGTGCCCATAGGTTGCAAGGGCACGCCAGTCGGTCGGATCGCGTGATGCCCGGCCGTCGAAGACAGCGGGACGACCGGGCTCGCCGAGATCGATGCCAAGGTCGGTGAGACCGTCCTGAAGCTGCGGCCAGCTGACCGGACTCTCGGGATGATCGGGAATCGGCAGTGGGTCCTCGTCGGCGAGGTCGATGCCCGTCGACTCCAGGTGGTCGACCTGGGCGAGGAGTTCTCTGATCTGCTCATCGACGGCGGCGCCCCGTTGTTTGCGGTCAGAGGCATAGGCATCGCGCACCGCCTTCTCGGTGGCGCCCAGGATTGGCTGGAGCTTGCCTACGAGGTCGTGGAAAGCGTCGATGCGACCTCGCAGCGCTCGGTGGACGTCGACCTCGACCGTGCCGGGGATGGTGAAGTTGCGAACCTTCACCATCCCCCACTGCTGCCCGATCCTGTCGATTCGGCCGATCCGCTGCTCGATCCGCATCGGGTTCCACGGCAGGTCGTAGTTCACCAGGAAACTTGCCGCCTGGAGGTTCAGACCCTCCGAGGCTGCGTCATTCGCGAGGACGACGGTGACCCGTCCCTCCTGGACGTCCGCGACCAGTTCCTGCTTCGACACGGCCTTCCAGCCGCCTTGGTGCATCGGGTCCCAGCGACGACCGCCCTGGCCGGTGTACGTGGCGAGTTCGGGACCGTAGGCGCCGACCAGCCGGTCTCTGATCGACTCGAGGGTGTCGGTGAACTGGGTGAAGACGATGAGTGCTCGCCCTTCCGCGCGCGCCTCACGGATGAGTGTCTGCAGTTCATCGAACTTGGTGTCCGGGACAGCGTCGAGGTCCTGCAGGTACCCGCGGATCTCGCGGAGGTCATCCGGTCCGAGCGGTACGGCCTTCTCCTCGTCGACGCCGTCTCCCAACGCGGCTTCGGCATCGACCTCCTCCAGGATCGACGCATCGAGTTCGATCTGTGTGGCCAGGTCGCTCTCCCTGGCCAGACGCTTGTGCAGCGTTCGTCGGATCGCCGCCCACGATGAGGTCAGCCGCCGGCGGTAGACGGTGAGCACGAAGCCGGCGTTCTGCTTCGACCCGTGGGTGGCCAGCAGGCGATCGATGAGCGAGTCGAGTCGCTCGTACAACTCCTGCTCCGCGGGCTTGAATTTGATGTCGATGTCGTCGACGTCACGATCAGCGACGGGTTCGGTCAGCAGCCCTTGGTCGCGGTACCGCTTGAGCGTGACCCGGCTGTGACGGGTCACGTACTGCCCCACGGGACTCCGGAGGCGCAGCCACTCCCGTAACTCCGATCGACCCGCAGGGCCCAGACTCTCTGCGACCTCGCGAGGATCATCTGGTGAGCTGACGAACTTCTCGATGCGGTCAGCCGCGACGACTCCGAGCTTGTTGCGAATCCGGGAAAGCAACTCCACCTCGACCGGCCCTGCGGCCGGCAACGGCGTGTCGGCGAGCAACCGCACAACGGTCCGCCAGTCGGTCTGAGTGCTGTCGTCCTTGGCCAGCTCAGCGTAAAGACGCTTGAACGATGCCCAGCTCGCCAGCGGGCCCGTGAGACCAACCTGGCGCAGCAGATCGAGCAGTTCAATCGGGTCGACCTGCATCGGGGTGGCGGTCAGCAACCAGGTGGCACCGAGCTTGCCGCTCTCGCGGAGTTGGTCCAGGAGGGTGAGGAGCAGACTGGGGCGGTACTGGGTGGGGTCGGCAAACCCGCGGCGGCGAGCGTGGTGGGCCTCGTCCACGATCAGGAGATCGAACGGCGCGGCGGCAAGAATCAGAGGTCGCTGCTTCGGCAGTCGCGCGAGGTGTGAGGACGCGATCAGCAGCGGCTCGGTGGCATAGGGGTTCTCCCCCGGATCCAACGGACGGACGTCGTCCGGGTGTGCACCGTGGACGCGTCCCCCTTCGAGCCGCGGGACCCAGAGGCCGAACTTTTCGAACAGTTCGTCCTGCCACTGTCTGGCGACGTTGGCAGGAGCGAGGATCAACGTCCGTTCGACCTGACCGGTGAGCAGGAGCCGTCGCAGCGACAGTCCTGCGGAAACCGTCTTGCCCAGTCCTACCTCATCTGCCAGCAACCAGGAACGCGGGTAGGTGCCAGCGAGACGCTCGTAGACCTGCTGCTGGTGCGGGAACAGCTCGATCGGGACGGTCTCCACCGGAAGCCGCTGTGCCGTTGCGAGCCGAGGCGCAACCTCGAGGTAGCGGGCGAGCAGACCCGGTTCGACCGGCGCGAGCGGCTCCTCTGGATCTCGATCAGGTGGCGCCGCCGGTGACGCGTAGGTGAGCAGTTCGTCACGCACGACGGCGGGAAGGTCGAGCACGTCGTAGCCGGTCACGTTGCCGGCCCAGCGTTCGTCGAACCTGTGGGCCCAATGGTCGAAGTGGCCCGGGGTCTGCCACGACGGAAAAACGGAGAACGACTCGAAGTTGCGCGTCCACGCAGTCGCGCTCTCGTTCACCGAGCCCTGGAAGGCGACACCATCACCGGACTCATCGCGGAGCACGCCAATCTTCTCGTGGAAGTACGGATCCTGGTCACCGACGAGGTAACCGCCCTGCTCATCGACGGCGACGGCAACCTTGATCTCGAGCCGCTCCTGCCGGACGAGCCAGGCGAGAACGGCGAGGCGACGCCGGTCGACGTCGTCGTCGGTGACGAGCGCGGACGCGAGGCGTGCGGCCAGGTCGGGAGGGATCGTGCCGTGGCCTTGGAGCGCATGCGCGTCCTGCTCGGTGAGTTCGGCACCGACGAGCAGCCGAACGGTGCCGCCGCCGGAGATGAACCGTGAGAGTCCGCGTGCCGCTGTGCTGAGGCTGCTCGATCGGAAGTAGCCGACGGAGCGGTCGTACTGGACCGATCGTCGCAGCACGGGCACGTAGAAGCTGTTGAGGATGTCGTCGCCCGAGTCGTAGCCGGGCGGGAACGACAGCTCGCGGAGCCGTCGAGGAACCGTGCGGTCGGTCGGCGCGTCGGAGAGGTCCATCAGACCCCGAAGCTCAGCTGCTCACGCGCTTCCTCTTCCGGGTCGGTCGGCGGGTCGATCTCGTCGAACATCGTTGCCCGCAACGACTCCAAGGTTGCCGCTTCGGGGCGCACGAAGCTTCCCTTGACCTTCGCTCGCGGCACTGCGTGCAGTGCCGCCCGGACGAGATCCTTGAACCGTGGTTCGTCAGCGAACCCGCTGCGCTCGAACCAGGATCGCGCCGCGTGGAGACCATCTTCGTCGTAGAGGAGCATCAGCGTGTGGAGCGCGTCGACCAGCGTCGGGAACGCGGTCGCGTCGGGGTCGAGCCCCTTCGCCGTTCGGCGTTGTGCCGGTGTGAGCAGGGTGACGAAACCCGAGCCTGCCTTGACGAGTTTGCGGGTCTTGCTGAGCTCGTCGATCTCCAGGTGCATGGCGAGAGCCAGCAGTCGTGCCGCGTCGAAGGGGAACTCTGCCGCCTTGAAGTCGTCCCATGCGAGCAGCCACCAGTCCGTGACCGCATCGAAGTCGACGTCACGTCCACCAAGCAGGCCCCGCTTCTTGAGGTCCGCAACCTCTGCGCGAGCAAGATGCAGGGCCGCGTCGGGACGCAGTGTCTCGCGGTCGCCGTGCTCGTCGAGCTGTCCGGTGTAGACCGGCCAGTTACGTGAGAGCACTGACAGCACCGGGCCATAGGTGGCGATGGACAGGTCAATGCCGGTCAGGCCTTCCTCCGCGAACGTCTCCCCGGCCTTCCGTGCGGTGCGCTGCACCTCTCGCTTGAGATCGTCCCACCAGGCCGGATCGGTCGTTGCGCGCTTTCGACACGACAGGAAGATCGTGGACGCGGCGGAGTTCTTGCGTGCCTGGTGCAACGAGTGCTCCGACTCGGTCGGTACCGGCCAAGACGACTCGATGGAGAATCCCGCGTTGAGGAGTGCGGCACCGAGCGTGTCCCACGCATCGATGCGCTTGTGCGTGAACATCACTGTCAGGACGCCGTCCGGCTTCAGGACGCGGTTCGCTTCAGCGAACGAGTCGGCCAAGAGCTGCTCGTAGCGCTCGTCGGCGAGCTCAGCGGCGGTCCTGGAACCTGCCTGCCGCTTGCCCCGCCCCGAGTGCGTCGCGAGGTCGACGAACAGCGAGGGGTTCGCGACCGCCTCGGCCTCCTTGTCGGTCAGGAGCTGTTCGGTGAGCTCTGGCCAGGTGTCACGGAGAGCGCGCTTCATCCACACGTAGAAGAAGTCGGAGATCTCCGCGTACATGACGTTGTCGTAGTACGGCGGGTCGGTCACGACCGCATCGACCGATGCGTCCGGCAGCGGCAGGCTCGTCGCAGACCCACGGATGATCCTCGCCTGCGCAGCGACCTCGGTCGCGAGCAGGTTGGTCGGGCTCGACACCAGCGGTGTGATCTTCTCGTGGTTGCGCACAGCATTGTCGACCGCCCAGCCCCAGAGCGCATTGGCACCATCGAACTCGGCAAACGACCACTTGAAAGCAAAGTCATGCCGGTCGAACGTGTTGCGCATCTTGATACGTGTTGCGTCCCAACTTGCGAGCCTGCTGTTGTAGTCCACGGCCTTGTCGAAGGCGAACGACAGGTAGAGAGCAACCGCCCGCGCCTGCTCTTCGGGCAGTTCAGCCATGGCCTCCGCGATGACGCGGCGCAACTCCTCGAGGGCGGTCACGTTCGCCAACAGTTGCCGCGGAGCGAACATGTCTCGCCACTGCGTGAGACCCATGTGCCGGGGCTCACGGGTCTTCGCGCCGACAGGCACCTGCTCCGTCGGGACGAGATCCTCGATCTCCCATCCCGGGAGACGGGCAGCCAACTCCTCTTCGGCCTTCGTCACAGCGTCGAGATCGGCAGGTCCGGGTGCGCGGAACTGACGGCCCGTGACGCCTACCCGCGTCACCGAGATGGCGAGCAGCATGGTGCCAAGGTTTCCGGAGAGGGCGTGACCGCGGATGTAGTCGGTGTCGAAGGTGGTCGCGGCATCCCAGATGCTGACGGCAGTGCCGCGCTTGTACGTCGACCGCTTGCCCACCTCTTTGGCTTCGTCACCTTCCACGATGACCCGGTCAACTGTGCCAGCACCTTCGTCGACATCAAGGCGGACAGCGACGTCCCGGCCTGCCTTTCCCTTGGCGAGGAAGTAGTCCGGGGACAACGGCGTCGCCTTCCCTGTCGTTGGGCAGGGAACGGTGTGCGCCCAGATGAAGCCGGCGATGGCCTGGTCATCCGGATCCCTGTGGAAGTAGGGGCGCATCCTTTCTGCCACTCGAGTTGACCAACGCTTGCCGTACCGGCTGATCACATCGCGGAACGAGAGGCCGAGTTCCGCCGGAAGGCGGACCGTTCCATGCAGAATGGCGGTGGCGACGGGGTTGAGTTCGTTGGCGATCGCCCGAGCACCGACCCTAGCGGCTTCTAGGGGTATGGAGCCGCCACCGGCGAAGGGGTCGAGCACTGTTGGCGGGTGGTCAACGTCGGCCCTGAGTCGGGCCAGACGCTGGATGCGCTCAAGATTCTCGATGGACGGCGTGACGGTGAACGCCCGCTCGTAGCCGTACCCGTTACCGGCGAGCTTGGTGTTGGTCTCCCTTGCCGCAGCGATGAGCCGCCGAGCCTCGACTGGGTCTCCCTTGATCCCTATTGCCTGCACGAACCACTGGCGGTACTCCGATTCGCCGCCGGGAAACTCGGCCTGCAGCCCTTTCAGGATCGTTGCGGCCTGCTCGTCCTCACCAACCTCGAAGTCGCTCGGCCAGGCTGGGAGAAGGCTGGCAACGACCGCGGCTCGACTGGCGACGAGTGGCCGGCGGGCCCACCAGACGTGGAGGAAGTTGATCGGCGGGTAGGCCTTGGCAGACCCACGCTCCCGAAGGCTCTCTGCACCGATGGTGGCGCCGGGGAACCAGCGTTCGATCAGGCTCGGGTTCATCTGCGACTCGCGTCGTCGGACAGCAGCAGTCGGACGGCTCGGAGCCCACGGGGCTGATGAGCCTTCGAGAACCAGTAGGCGGCCTCTTCCCGACTCATTCCAGCGACGCCAGCGCCGACTTCATCGATGCGGTCTGTCCGACGCAGTGGTTTTACCGCGGTCAACAGCAGCCACACCTGGGACCCTGCGCCCTGGTCGAGCTCGAGCGGCTTGGGCGTGGACCACTGTCGGCCGGTGACGCCGGATGCACGAATGATGTCGTGGAGGGTGGAGGCGATCAGGTCCGCCTTGCCGCCGTTGACGGTGATCTCATCGAGGTCACCGTAGGGATGTGTGACGGACAAGCTCACGCGTTCGATGCGCCCGTCGGGGTCGCGTTCGATGAGACAACTGAAGCTCTCGTCCCGGCTCATGTGCCATCCTCCGTCGCAAGTTCGAGGCGGCAGTACGCCGGTCCGGTGTCCTGAGCGCGGCGCTTCAGATCCTCGAACTCCTGACCGTCGAGGGCGATCGGAGGGTCGAACTCGATTACCAGGCTCGCGCGGAGGACGGCAGGCTTCGCGCTGAGGATCTGGCTGATGGCAGACTTCATCGCCTGGTATTCGTCCGGGCTACCAACGAAGTCGACTGCGAGCCGCCGCTGGGGAGTGCTCAACTCGACGTTCGCGGAGAGTTCGTACAGGATGCCCGCGCCGGCAGTGCCCGGAGGCAGCATCGCGTGGAGGCGGGCGAGCTGTTGGCCGGCTCCTTCCGACACGTCAATGGTGACGTGCAGTCGAGTCAGGCCATTGCGCCCTGCGTCCACAGCCGCCTGCTTCGCAGCGCTCAGGGCGACAGCAGCCGACCCTTGGGCGTCGAACCGTGCCGCAGACGACGCAGCACCGCTACCGGTCCCGCCGGCATCACCCGGTCCGGACCCCGTGGAGGAACAGGCACCGTCGTGGACCTCCCCGCAGAACGGACATGACGGTGGACCGATGTCCGGAGCGGCGCCCGGCGGGTGCAGGAGGGTGTCATCTGCGAGCCGCACATGGACGTTGGGGGCGTCCTTGGTCGCCCAGCCGTCGTCGCCACGCGCGAGATCCTGGTACTCCCACACACCCTGGCGGATGCCGTCCGCGACCAACAGTCGGAGCTGCCCCTTGTCGAGCACGAGCTTCAGGTCGGACCGGCGCGCGAAGATCCGAGCGAGTTCCTCGGTCGGCAGTGCCGAGTCTGCCTGCGCGCCGAGCTTCGTGCGGATGTACAGCGGGTCCAGCGGTCGATCACCAGCGGCAAGCGTCTTCTCCATCGAGGAGAGCCGGTCGAGGATCGCGTCGGTCTGGTTCGGCTTCAGACTGGCCTGGGTGACCTGGTCGAGCCCGTAGGCCTCGACGCCGTCCTTTTCGGGCACGTAGAGCAGGTTGACGTGATTGCACACGGCGATCCGCGCGGTGGCGTCCGACTCGCCGGCTCGCTGCTTCAACTCCGCTCGCTTGTCTGGGCTGACGTCCGAGAGGTCGGAGCTCGCGAGCTGCTTGAGCGCGAGATGAGTACGCACGGCCCGCAACATGGCGTCGTGACCTCCCGCGTTCGGCACGAGGAACACCAGCCTGTTGCGGTATGAGCGGTTACCACCTGAAGGTGTCTTCTCCCACAGGGTCCGGACCTTGTCGGGGACGGGCTGGTCGGCGCCCTCGACCATCAACTCGTCCCAGTGCAGCAGCACGAGGTAGGCATCATCTGCGTGGTCAGGGACCTTCGGGTCCTCCCAGGTCCGCTTGACCTTCAATGCCGCGTCTCGAAACTGGCCAGCGAGGATGTCGGTCGCGCGGGCCTTGACCTTGCCGAGCGAGATCTGGCTCTCGGCCTCTTGCACGCGCTTGACCAACGACCACTCCGTCGAGAACCGGTAGCCGCGACTGTCGGTGTGCAGGTACCAGCAGGACTGCTCGAGCTGATCGAGGGCCTTGGTGACAAGCCCCGGGTCGTCACCCGGCTGGAGCACCGCGGCGATCAGTTCAGGCGCGGGTACCCCGGGTACGTCTGCTGTCAGCGAATACACGTACGCAGTGGTGGCGAGGCGCGACGCGTAGGGCGCCGCGAGCCTCTGGTCGACCTCCTCCGCATGCGAAGCGGCACCACCGGCCCGGGAGCGGACGTCAGCACGCAGCACCGGTTCGTACTTCGGACGGTCGATGCGGGTCGACAGCTCCTCAGCGAGCTCGTTGTTGGACAGGTCGATGTGGTGGGTGTGGATCAGTTGCGCATCCTCCGGCTGCTGGGCCCACAGCAGCCGGACCGCGCGAGCGAGGAGGCGCAGGGCGCCGCGCGTGCGGTTGAAGTCCGGAATGGTCGACAGTCGCTTGTCGAGCACGTGGAGCAGATCTGGATGGAACGGGTAGGCCTGCTCCACGGCGGTGACGAACCCGGTTCCGTTCACGATCCGGTCCGGCAGGTCGGTCCCCCTCCCGTAGGCCTCCTGGAGTGCTTCGCCATACCTGCCAGCCGCGATCCCAGCGGCCTTCGGATCGATGGAGGCGAACAGACGCCGCCGCAGGATTGCCGGCAGATCCTCCTCGTCGGACGGCCGAAGCGACTGTGCCTTGCGAGAGATGAGACTCTGCGCCTCGGCCTCGGTGAGCGCATCGACGACCGCCTGCGTGCTGCCCCCGAACGGATCGGTCGTCTCGGTCATGGTGATGACGAGCGAGGCCGTTGCTGTCGCGTCGATCGCCTCCATCAGTGCCATGAGAAATGACACTGTCTGGGCCGCAAGCGTGCTTCCTGCAACGGCGGTGCCCTGCGCCGTCTGCAGGTAGCGGGCGAGTTCGTCCAGGAGGACCAACGAGGGGGCAACCTCGAGGATCTCCTTCAGCGCCGCCGATCCGGGGGCGGTCATGGCCTCGTCGTCGGCGCGAACCAGCTCGTACGCCTCGGTGCCACCCAGCTGCAGAGCGAGGTAGCCCCAGACCGTCCGCGGCTGAACTCCGTCCACGTCTCCGAAGGTCGTCGCGCCGGAGCTGGTCCCCACGAACGCCGCAACCCTCGCCACAGCACCGTCGGGCCGCAACGCTGGGTCCACGAATTCTGTTGCTCGTTCAGCGGGAAGGTTGCCTTGGACCGCGTGGTAGAGCGCGATCAGGTTGTGGGTCTTGCCTCCCCCGAGGTTGGTCTCAAGGCGCAGAATCGGTGAGGCATCAGGCCGGACCCCGGTCAGCCGTCCCAGGACGGCCGCAAGAAGCGCGCGCAGACCCGTGGACGGGTGAGACGTGGCAAAGAACGTCTCCGGATCGCCGTAGGCAGCCGGGGCAGAGCCGGCGACGACGTCAGCGAGGCTGGCAGCGAACACCGCGTCGGTGATCGTGCCCTCAAGGACGTCGCTACGTGGCTCCACAGCATCGAACAAGTTCACTGGGCCCCTTCCAGCGGATGGTGTCGCAGCCTACGCGGCCGGTGAGACTGGGTCCGGGAACGCCACCGCACTGCGACACCAATCGCCATGTCCGACCGAACGCGAACTCAACGTTCAACCCCGAATGGTCGTCCGCGGCCGATCGGGCCACGACGGTCCGAGCCACTCCGCTCCGCCTCGGACCGTCCTCGGACTGGAAGCCCCTTGGTGTACGTCGGATCGTCGGCTCAGCCACTCGAAGACCGGGGAGCCAGCCGCACATCCAGGTAATCATCGTTGAGAGGCTCGGTACCCGGCAGCCTGCGCGTCAGCCTCGTTGCGGTAACAGCGGACAGGATTCGTTCGATCGTAGAACTGGCCACTCGGGACGTGGTAGATCAGGTCACCGGTGCTCTGGCTCTCGTTGCCCTTGACGGGGTAGGCGTCCGGGCACAGGAAATCTGCGACGGGTGGGACCCCCAGATGTGTCGCTGTCGCGTCCTGTGGATCGGTCCAGGATGCTGCGACGGCGGCAACCGTGATCGCCAGAGCCGCGACGCCCGCCCAGGCCCAGCGCATCGGTCTACGGGCAGGCTGATTCGGGGCCGACACGTTGGCGACCGACTCGGCGTGGTCGACCGCATCTGCGCCAACCCCGGCTCGGTCGTCGCCGTACGGCGCCTGGCCTTCGGATGCAGCGGATCGCACCCCACTCGTCGGGGCCACGTCGCCGCGCAGCCTCCGGGCAGCGAGCTGCTCGGTCGCAATGGCCTCAGAGATCTCCTTGCGAATCGCGACCGGGTTGCTCCTGACCTGCGCGTTCGTAAATCTCAGCAGGCAGAACCCGAGTGACGTCAGCGCGTTCTGACGAACGACAAAGTCGTCATGCTCCGCCTTGGTCGGTGGAGCATCGGACTTGACGCGGCCACCCTTGACTCCGCCATCGACCTCGATGGCGATCGGGCGCTGCAGCGACCAGTGCTGGAGCACGAAGTCGACACGACGGTTCCGGCCGTTGGAGTCCTGAAAGGGAAACTCGTGGGTGACCCACGAGGGATCGATGTCTGGGATTCGACGCAGAACGTTCTCGACGAACCGCAACTCGTGTCCATACGAGCGCTCACTCAACGCGCGGTGACGTTCACGAATCCACTCGGGCCACGGATCGCCGCCATCCATGCTGCACCCCCAGTCGAACCGAGTGGTCGCCCGTTGATCCTACGTGGCGACCGGCAATACATCGATCCGCTGGCAGCATCGAACGGCGTGTCGTCCCGAGACCGGGAATGTCGGCTCCAGGATGCGCTGCGAACCAGGCCGACCCTGCTTGCCCGGTGGTCCGACGGCTCACCGGCACGCACACCAAGTTTGAACCGCACCGGGATCATCGGAGACTCGCGGGGCTGGTTTTCGGAGCCTCCGTGGAGGCTGCGGGTTGACGGTAGTGCTGCTCCTCCTTCTCTGCGGGTGGGATCATCCCGATGGGTTCGAGCAGGCGCCGGTGGTTGAACCAGTCGACCCACTCGAGCACGGCGAACTCGACGTCGTCGATGTTGCGCCATGGTCCTCGCGGGCGGATCACCTCGGTCTTGAACAGGCCGATGATGCTCTCGGCCAGGCTGTTGTCGTAGGAATCGCCGACTGATCCGACCGACGGTTCGATGCCGGCCTCGGCGAGACGTTCGGTGTAGCGAATCGCGAGATATTGACCTCCGCGGTCGCTGTGATGGATGAGGGTGCCGGTGCGCAGAGGCAGCCGGTCGTGCAGTGCCTGCTCGAGGGCGTCGAGGGCGAGGTCGGTACGTAGCGAGTTCGACACCCGCCATCCGACGATGCGGCGTGCGTAGGCGTCGATGACGAAGGCGACGTAGACGAACCCGCGCCAGGTCGCGACGTAGGTGAGGTCCGACACCCACAGTCGGTTGGGTGCGTCGACGGTGAACTGGCGGCCGACCAGGTCTGGGGGACGTCTGGCGGTCTCGTCTGGCCGGGTCGTGACCTTGAACGAACGGCCGCGTACGGCACCGTGCAGGCCCATCTGGCGCATCAACCGCTGCACCGTGCACCGCGCGACGTCGATGCCTTCGCGGTTGAGTTGCGCCCAGACCTTCCGATGCCCGTACACGCCGTAGTTCTCGTCGAACACCCGGCGGATCTCCACCTGCAGCCCAGCGTCACGAACCGCACGGGCCGACCGTCGCGACGGATCCGCCTGGGCGGCCTTGTGTTCGTAGTAGGTCGACGGGGCGATCTGCAGTTCGGCTGCGATCGGCTCGACCCCGTGCTCATCACGATGCTCGTCGATGAACGCGACCATCACCTCGGTTGGCGGTCGAGCTCCGCCTGCGCGAAATAGGCCGAAGCCTGCCGCAGGATCGTGTTCGCGCGACGGAGTTCCTTCACCTCCTTGCGCAACGTCCGGAGCTCATCGAGCTCTTCGGTCGACGGTCCGGGACGCACACCCTGATCACGCTGGGCCTGACGCACCCAGTTGCGCAGCGTCTCGTTCGTGCAGCCGATCTTGCCGGCCACCGAACGGATCGCTGCCCACTCGGAGGTGTGCTCGTCGCGCTGTTCGAGCACGAGCCGGACCGCACGCTCACGGACCTCTCGGGGAAACGGTGCCTGGTATCTCATCACTCCATCCTGACAGACGATGGAGCCTCCGGCATCCCCGGTGCGGTTCAGTTCGGCGCGAGCCGATCGACCCAGGTGACTGTACTGGCGTAGGGTTGGTTGGTGGAGCCGATCAACGATTGACGAGGCCTGGGGCACGCATGCTCATCCGACGGTCAGGTGGAGAGTGGGAGGAGCCTCCAGTCCGGTCGTACGAGGACGAGCGCGAACTACAGAGTCTCATCGCTGAGTCACCGGAACTTGTCGGTGCTGACCAGGCGGTGGTTGCCCTTCGCGAGTTCTCACTTCCAAGCGCCGGCTCGCTGGACGTCTTGCTCGTGGACGTGGAAGGCAATCTGGTCCTGGTCGAGGCCAAACTCAACCGCAATCCGGAGATTCGCCGGGCCGTGGTGGGGCAGCTGCTGGGATATGCGGGGGGCTTGTGGGGGATGTCCTACGACGATCTCGATGCGGTCGTGACCGCCAGAGAGGGAGCGTCACTGTTCGAACTGGCACGAGCAGTTGCCGGTCGAGACGACTTCTTCGAAGCAGGGTTCCGGGCTCAGGTCGCCCAGAACTTGCGGGAAGGCATCTTCCGGCTCGTCTTCGCCGTGGATGGGATCACTGAGGATCTGCGGCGGGCGGTCGAGTATCTCAACGCGCATTCGCTCGACACGGTGGAGGTTGTCGTACTCGAACTTGTCTATGCCAAGGTCGATGACGTCGAGATCCTGGTGTCACACACCTTTGGAGAGGAGGCGGCGCGGAGGAAGCAGGCCACGCGTCCCAGCCGTCGCTGGACCGAGGAGGACTTCTTCGACGCGCTTGATGCTCGCGCGTCGACACAGCAGGACGCGGTGCTGATACGGCGGCTGTTCCAGTGGGCGGAACCTCGTGTGACCTACTTCTACTGGGGCGAGGGGCAGGCGCCTTCGTGCACCTTCGTCTTCGAAGCACCCGAGGGGCCGATTCAGCCGTGCGCGGTCTACTTCACGGGGTCAACTGTCGGCATTGCCATCAACTTCGAGTATGCACGCAAACGGCCTCGGGCTGCGCTCGAGCAGATGCTTGACCGCCTCGCACAGCAACTCCCCAGCGTTGCCGAGATGCGCCAAGAGATTCTGGACAAGGACTTTGCCAAGCGGCCCACCGTGCCCGTTTCGGAGTATGGCGACGAAGGCCTCAACACCCTCATCCAGGTCCTCGACACGCTGCTCGCGCACCCTCCTGACGAGGGAACGTCCTAGCGCGCGATTCAAGGCGCCGAGAATCGCGGTTTCTGCGCGCTGCACCACCTTCTCGGGTCGTGGTCATGTGAGTTGCTGTTCCGGGGTGTCCGCCAGTTGATGCGGACCTTGCGGCGTCCATCCGCGAACACGGAAGGTCGGGCCAAGGTCCGCACGAACTACCCGCACAGCAGTCCCCGCTACGTGCGGGTCCGAGCGCTCGTTCGGAAGCGCCGAACCGCACATAGTCGACGGTCATGGCACGCAGGGCGCGACCCGCGCGCTACTGCCCGCTCTGCGCGGGTCGGAGTGCTTCCGCGGATTGCGTCGATCCGCACAACGGACGAGTGTCGTTGGCGCCACTTCGCACCGCCGGCCTGCTCGTCGACGACGAACCGACCGAGTGTTGCTCGGCCCGGTTTCCGACAGGTGAGGTCACAGCTTCGAAGCGGAGTGCTTCTGTCGGGCGTCGACCCACACGACGCTGACGTCGAGGCCTGCGGTGTCCGCGAGCATCTCACGCGCTTCCTCGATGCGTTCGACCTTCTCGTCGGACTTGTCGTTGTCGTGGAACCGCATGATGAGCAGCACCCCGGCCTGCACTTCCTCGGCGTCCTGGTAGGCGGGTAGCTGCTTGACGATCCCGCTAACGAGTTTCGAGTTGTTCGCCTTCTTCATCTCCACCAGCGCGCGCCGCGTCCATCCGGCGCTGAACTTGAAGTCGACCGGCCCGCGGCCTGCGTTGGACTCGGGTGACAGGTCGATGTCGTGCGCCTTGCAGTAGTGACGAACGATCGAGCTGAAAAGCCGCTGGCACTTCAGCTCGGACACATCCCGATTGCCGTTCCAGAGAATGTCCCAGTCGCCCTGCTTCTCGACGCTGTTGCGGAACACCTCGACTAGCTCGCGGACCCACCCGATGAAGTCGTCGTCGGGGTCTGCGGACAGGGCGCCGATTCGGTCAGCGATGTGCCGCCCGTCCTCCCACCAGTGCAGCTCGTACTTGGGGTCGTTGTCAACGTCGTACGGATCCACTGAACTGTGCCGCAGACTCTCGATGTAGCCCTTCACTGAGTCCGGGTGGCGGCGCGCCACTCGTGCGATCTGGTCAGGATCGACCTTGGCACCCAACTCGTAGTTGAGGTCGCCGCGGAGTGCCTCATTCTCGTCGTGGGCGTAGACCCAGAACTCCTCAGGGTCGACCGTGGGCAGATCACGCAGGAACCGCCTAGGCGATAGCAGGACACCCTTGCCGTTGAACGGGTTCATCGGCAGTTCCATAACTCCATCGCGCCACCGGAGGCGCTTCTCGTCCCACGACGCGTGGCGCACTGGGAGCGGCTGAACGGGCACCCCGTGAGCTGCGGCCACCTGCGAGGTGTAGGTGACAAATCGGTGCTTGAGGATGTTGCACACGATGTCGCTGATGCGGTCAGCGCCGACGCCTCCCTTGATGAGCACCAGCTCCTCGAACGCCTCCACCCGCTGTAGGCCTGCCTCGATGGCGTCCTCTGCGGCGGCGGCCATCTCCTTCCCGATGCCCGCGCCGCTGCCTGCACCGGCAGTGCTGCCAACCGCGTAGCCGAGGCAGAACTCCTCAGGCTCGGGGAAGTCCAGCAGCCGGGTGGCCTTGCCGTGGTGCTGGGAGGTGGTGTCCTTGCCGGCCTTCAGCAGCAGCGTGAGGACGTGGTTGAAAAACCGGCCCTTCACGATGAAGGCGGGGGTCGTTTGAGATAGCGAAGGCGGGATTGATGTTCTGAATGTGCGTGTGGCCCCGCAAGACTTGGAAGCGACCAAGCAACCGAGTCCGGAGGCCACACGCGTGGA
>JBJHCV010000002.1:0-360430 GCA_050486225.1 Nitriliruptoraceae bacterium | reverse complement strand
AAAGAACCGGGACTCGATGCCCTGCTCATCGCCACTCCGAGTGGAGCCCATCTCGATCCCGCGTTGGCCGCCTTCCGCGCGGGCAAGCATGTGCTTTGCGAAAAGCCACTTGAAATCAATCTGGAGCGAACCCTCACCATGATCCAGGCCGCCAAGGAGCACGGTTGCGTGCTTGGCGGTTTCTTCCCCATGCGCACAGGCAAGGGCGCAAGCACCATCCGCAAGGCCATCGACAGCGCTCGCTTCGGGAGACTCACCTTTATCAGCGCCCGTGTCAAATGGTGGCGTGATCCCTCCTACTACCGCGACTCCACCTGGCGGGGAACCCAGCGTCTGGACGGCGGCGGCGCCCTCATCAACCAGGGCATTCACGAGATCGACAGCGGGCAAACAATGGTCGGAGAGCTCTTCATCGCCGGCGGAGCGGAGGTGGTGTTGCGTGCACCCGCCGCCTTCTTACGGGGGGGGGGTGCCCGTCGCGGCGTGGGGCACGCACGGATCCACAGCACGACACGTCGTCGTGGCGTCGAACGGTGCGCCCGACGGCACGCTGGCCCGCATGGACGACCTCCGCACCTCCAGCGTGCTCGAGTGGATCGAGGCACGCTCCGTGGAACTGCTGGGCCTGAGCGTGCTGCTCGCGGGCGCGGCAGTGCTGACCGTCGTGTTCTGGTGGTCGGAACGTCCTGTGCCGTCGACCTCGGCTGCCGACGTCGGCGTCGCCGTGGCCGAGTGGGACGAGGGAGTCGGACACCGTGTCGACGGCCACGACGACGTCGTGACGGTGCACGTGACCGGTGCCGTCCGTACGCCGTCCCTCGTCCACCTCCCTGTGGGGTCTCGGGTCGCGGACGCCATCGACGCCGTGGGCGGTGCGCTCGACGACGCCGACCTGCAGGTCGTGAACCTCGCGCGTCGACTCGGGGACGGTGAACAGGTCCATGTTCCCGCGGTGGGCGAACAGGGAGTCGGTCACGCCACGACCGGTGACGGCAGGGTGGACCTCAACCGGGCGGATGCGACGACCCTGCAGACCCTGCCCGGTGTCGGCCCGACCCGTGCGGCCGCGATCGTCGCCCATCGCGAACGACACGGCCCCTTCGCAACGCCGGGGGACCTGCGCGCGGTGAGCGGGATCGGGGAGGCGACGTTCCAGTCGCTGGCGGACCTCGTCGTTGTCCGCTGATCCGCGCGCGGAGTCACCCGTCCGGGGGGAGGGGGACCGCGAGGAACCGTCCGCAGCCCCTGCGCGCCGTGCCGTCGGCCCACTCGGTCCGTGGGCCGTGGGCGCGGTGGTCGGGGCGATCGTCGGGGAGCACCTCGCGGCGTCGGGGGTCTGGGCGGTCGGTACCGCGCCCCTCGGGATCGCGGGGGCGGTCGCGGTCGCCGCAGTCCTCGGGGTGTCCGCGATCGGAGGGGCGGGGCGCCCACGCGTCGCCGGCCTGCTGGGACTGGTTGCCGTCCTGCTCGTGACTGCGGCGGCCGCCGGAGTGCGTGAGCACGCGCGGGCCGGCGGCGAACTGGTTGCGCGTGCGGATCTCGGGGGTGCGGTCACCGTCGAGGGGGCGGTGGTGCGCGAGCCCCGTCGCACCGCCAGGGGCTGGCACACCGTCGTACGCGTCGACGACCTCGACGGCACCCCGGTGCGAGAGCGTGCCGCCGCCACCCTCGACGGCCCGGTCCCGCTCGGCACGGTCCTGCGGATCGACGGCACGCTGCGGCCGGTGCCGGACGACGGCCACGGCCGCTGGGTGGCACGTCAGCACGCCCGGGTGCTGCTGGACGTCACCGACGTCAGGGTGCTGGCCGAGGGTGGGCCACTGTCCCGGGCGAGCGAACACGTGCGCGACCGCGTGCGGCACGCCGCGGAACGCCACGGCGACGTCGGGGGGCTGCTGGTCGGCTTCGTGACGGGAGACACCCGTCTGCTGTCCGACCACACGGCCGAGGCGATGCGCGCCACCGGCCTGACGCACCTGACGGCCGTGTCCGGGTCGAACGTGGCGATCGTCATCGGCGGCGTGCTCGCGGTGGTGTACGCGCTCGGCGTGGGCGTGCGAACACGGCGCGGCGTGGTGGTCGTGACGATCGTGTGGTTCGCGTTCGTCACCCGGTTCGAGCCGAGCGTCCTGCGGGCAGGGACCATGGCCCTGCTGCTGGTGGGGGTGAACATCCGTGGCGTCGCACGCGACGCTCGCCACGCGCTCGCGGGCGCCGTCCTGCTGCTCGTGCTCGTGGACCCCTTCGTGGCCGGGTCGCTCGGCCTGCAGTTGTCTGCCACCGCGACAGCCGGAGTGCTCGTCGTCGCGCCGATCGTCCGTCAGCGGCTGGCACGGTGGGTGCTGTTCGAACGCAGCCGGGTCACACGCCGCCTCTCCGACGTCGCCGCGGTGACGATCGGTGCGCAGGTCGCCGTCGTGCCGTTGCTGCTCGCGACCTTCGGAGAGGTGCCGCTGGCCTCCGTGCCTGCGAACGTCATCGCGGTTCCGGCGGCGATGTTCGCCGCCGCCCTGTCGTTCGTCGCGACCGTCGTCGCGGTCGTGCACGTGGACGCGGCGTCAGGACTCCTGTGGGTCGCCGCGTGGTCGGCACGGATCGTCGTCTGGTCTGCGCACCGTTTCGCGGACGTCGGTGCGGTCGTGGACGTGTCCCGACCGTGGGCGGTGATCGCGCTGGTCGCCGGCTGCGGATGGGTCGTCACCCGTGCCCCACACGTGACACGCCTGTTCGCCGGCGTGACCGTCGTCGCCGTGGTCGCGGCCTCGGTGCCGACCGTCGGTGGATGGCTGCCCCGCAGCGAGTTCACCGTGACCGCGATCGACGTCGGGCAGGCCGACGCATTCCTGGTCGAGGCGCCGGGAGCGCGCATCCTCGTCGACGCGGGTGCGGACGCGACGGTCGCGCGCTGGCTGCGGTCACGTGGACGGCGCCACCTCGACGTCGTCGTGGTGACCCACCCGCACCTCGATCACGTCGGCGGGGTCGCGGACGTCCTGCGCCGTGTCGCCGTCGACGCGGTCTGGTTCCGTCCCCAGGAGGCCGACCTGCCCGAGGTGGACGACCTGTTCGCGGTGGCCAGCGAACGCGGCGTGCCGGTCCGGGTGCCACGCGCAGGCGACGTGGTCACGGTGGGAGACCTGTCGGTCGAGGTGCTCCACCCGCCGGAGGGGCGGCCCCACCGCTTCGAACGCAGCGAACTCAACGACATGTCGACGGTCCTGCGGATCACCCATGCCGACGGCCGGCGCGTGCTCACCACGGGTGACCTCGAGCGTGCGGGTCAGGCACGCCTGCTCGCGACGTCGCCCCGCCGACTCGCCGCCGAACTGGTGACGGTCCCACACCATGGGGCCGCCACGACCGATCCGGCGTTCCTCGCGGCCTCCGGTGCGAGTGTCGCGCTGATCAGTGCCGGCACCGACAACCGGCACGGGCATCCACATCCCGACGTGCTCGCGGTCCTTGAGCGGCTGGGGGTCGAGGTGCGACGCACCGACCTCGAGGGCACGGTGCGTGTGGTGGTTCCCGCGCGGAGCCCTCCCGTGCCGGTCCCGGGCGTCGCGGTTCAGGCTGACGCGGTGGCACGACCGTAGGTGAGGCGGCGCCACAGGCGTTCCAGCGGCCCGCGGCCCCAGCGTCGCTGCCACTGCGAGCAGACCGTGAGCATCACGATCCACACGACGACGACCACCCCCAGCGACGCGACCGCCGACAGTCGGCCGTAGAACCCGAACCACACGAAGAACGTGCTCGTGAGCACGCTCTGCAGGATGTAGCCAGACAGCGCCATTCGCCCGGTGTCGCGGACGGCACCGAGCATGCGCAGCACGGTGGGGTTCTGGCAGGCGAGTGCGAGTGTCGACAGGTAGCCGATCGCGAGCAGCGGAGCGCCGACGGCCTGGCCGACGCCGGCGGCGGCGAGCAGACCCACGCCCAGGTCGGTGTCCGGCCCGACGGCTGCGCCGCCCAGCGTCCCGGCGAGCCCAACCGGCAGGTTCAGTGCCAGGCCTCCGACGAGCCCGACGACCGACGCCCGGCGCAGCAGGTGCCGGTTCGCCGTGAGGTCGGTGATCAGGCCCGACCGACCGATCGCCACGCCGGCCAGGAACAGCGCGAGCACCTTCGGCAGGACGAACATCGAGCCGCCCTGCACGACCAGGACCTCCCACGCGCGCACGCTCGCCATCGCCGCGACGTCCCCGGAGCCGTAGGCCGCGGCCGCCCGGTCGGACAGGCCCGTGAACAGTTCCGCCATCTCGGCCGCGGCCGCGTCGGCCTCCGGCGTCGCCGCCGCGAGGCCCGCGAGCGCGGTGCTCGCGACCAGGAACACGGTGTTGAGCGCCAGCAGGATGCCGGCCCACCACAGCACCGTGCGGGTCGATCGCTTCACGAACAGCAGCAGCAGGAGCCCCACGATCCCGTAGATGAACAGGATGTCGCCGGGGAACAGCAGGAACATGTGCAGCAGCCCGAACACGAGCAGCCAGGCGAAACGCCGTGCGAGCAGCCTCCGCGGCTGGCGCCCCGCCGCTCGGGCGCGTTCGAGGATCATCCACGCGCCGATGCCGAACAGCAGCGAGAAGCTCGAGATGAACTTGCCGCTCGCGAGCCAACCCACGAGGAAGCCGGCGATCTCGTCCGCCCGTGACACGTCGGCCGACCGGCCCGCGAGCAGGTCGAACAGCACCGGTCCGCGGAACAGTTCGATGTTGACCAGCAGGATCCCCATGAGCGCGAACCCGCGCAGCACGTCGAGCGTGTCGACCCGCTGCGACTGCGGCGTCGGCCCAGCGCTGGACAGCGGTTGCGACGTCGGTTCGTGTGCCATGCGAGTGCCCCGGTCAGCAGGGCGGGAAGGGTAGTCGCGGAGACGGTGACGGGCGGGCCCCCTGGCGCCTACGGTGCACGCCAGTCGCCCTGCCGCACCCGGCGGCGAGGCCTCGACGAACGGGACCCGCGTGCGCATCGCCGTGCTCGACGACCACCACCGCGTGTCGACCGAACTGGCCGACTGGGCCTCGCTCGGGGACGACGTCGAGGTGGTCGTCCACGAACACCACATCGCCGACCGGGACGCGCTCGTGGCGGCGCTCGCCGACGTGGACGTCGTGGCGCTCATGCGGGAGCGCACGCCGTTCCCGGCCGAGGTGATCGAGCGCCTCCCTCGGTTGCGGCTGCTGCTCACCAGCGGGATGGCCAACGCGTCGATCGACCTGGAGGCGGCCGGGCGCGCCGGAATCACCGTGTGCGGGACCCCGGGAGTGCTCACGCCCATGATCGAGCACACGTGGGCGCTCGTGTTCGGGGTGCTTCGTGACCTCCCGCGACTCGACGCGGCCATCCGTCAGGGGAGGTGGCAGGAGGGCACTCGGCTCGGCGTGGAGCTGCACGGCAGCCGGTTCGGGCTGCTCGGGCTGGGACGGTCGGGCGGGGCCATCGCCGCGCAGGCGCAGGCGTTCGGTGCCGAGGTCGTCGCGTGGAGCCAGAACCTCACCGACGACCGGGCCGCGGAGGTCGGCGCACGGCGGGTCACGAAGGACGAACTGTTCGCCACCGCCGACGTGCTGGTCATCGCCCTGAAGCTGAGCGAGCGCACGACGGGCCTCGTCGGTGCCGACGAACTCTCCCGCATGAAGCCCACGGCACACCTGGTGAACACGTCTCGTGGCCCGATCGTGGACGAGTCGGCGCTGGTCGCGGCGCTGCGCGAGCGCCGCATCGCCGGCGCAGGCATCGACGTGTTCGACGACGAGCCGATCCCGCCCGACCATCCGCTGCTGACGCTCGACAACGTCGTGCTGACTCCGCACATGGGCTACGTGACCCGCGAGCAGTACGAGCGCTTCTATCCGGGCATGGTGGAGGACGTCGCCGCCTGGCGTGCCGGCGATCCGATCCGGGTGCTCAACGGCGACTGGCTCGTGGACGGGGCGGATCGCTGACACGCCTCCGGGGTAGGTTGCGTCCATGGACCCCGTGATCCTCCTCGCCGGCGACGACGACCTGCTCCTGCAGCGCGCGCTGCAGCGCCAGCTCGCCGCGATCACCGCCAGCCTCGACGACGTCGAGGTCGACATCCACGACGCGACCGAGATCGATCGCCTGCCGGAACTGCGCACCACGTCGCTGTTCGGCGGGCAGACGTGCGTGGTGATCCGCGGGGTCGAGGGCCTGTCCGGGGACCTCAAGGCCGAGGTCGAGGCCTACCTCGAGGACCCGGCGTCCGACGCGGTCCTCGTGCTCGTCGCCCGGGGTGTGGGACGGATCCAGAAGATCGCGAGACTCGCCGCGGCCAACGGACGACGCGAGGACGTCAAGCGCCCTCCCGACCACGACGACCGGGCATGGGATCGGCTCGTCGCGGACGAGTTCACGCACCGGGGCCGGACCCCCGACGCCTCGGCCATCGCGGCGATCCGCCTCCACGCGGGCACCGACACCGCCACCATCGCCTCGCAGGTCGCGACCGTCTGCGCCACGGCCGTGGGCCCCGAGGTGACCGTCGAGGACGTCGAGGCCGCCGTCGAGGGCCGCGGACGGGTGTCGGGCTTCGCGATCGCGGACGCGGTCGCGAACCGCGATCCCGCCGCCGCAGTCGTCGCCGTGCGCGGTGCGTTGGAGGCCGGGGAGGCCCCGCTCGCGATCGTCGGAGCACTCACGTTCCGGTTCCGGCAGCTCTTGCAGGTCCGTTCGGGGGCCGACGCGAGGACGGCCGGGATGTCGCCGGGGCAGCACCGGCGACTCCAGCAGGTGGCGGCGCGCTTCTCTCCCGGAGAACTCGCCTGGTGTCACGACCGGCTCGCCGACCTCGACCTCGAACTCAAGGGGTCGGACCTTCCCGACGGGCTCGTGCTCGAGGTGGCCGCCATCGAACTCGCGACGTCTCGGACGGTCGGTGCGCCCTTCAATCCACTCGTGGCGAGGTGAGGTGGCCGTGGCCCGCATCCAACGGTTCACCGACCGCACCCAGGCCGACCTCGCGTGCGGGCTGCTCGTCGCCCACGGCATCGATGCGGTCGTGCTCGTCGACGACGCGGGTGGCCTGCGTCCGGACATCTCGTTCGGGATCGGTGGCGTGGCCGTCGTGGTCCCCGACGACCAGCTCGACGAGGCTCTCGAACTGCTCGACACCCCGGACGGCCCGGCGCGGTGAGCCCGTCCGGGTGAGACCCGTCAGGCCACGCCGCGGCTGACCATCCGAGCACCCACGGCCACGGCGTCCGCCAGCGACGGGTGCCCGTGGTCGAGATCGGACACGACCCGTCGTGCGCGGTCCAGGGAGTCACGGCGCGCGTCGACGAAGCGGGCGACGACGTCGGCCGGTGCACCGTCGGGATGGTCCCGCAGTGCGGCGACGGCGGCGTCGTGGCGCGCGCGACGCAGGTCTCCGACGATCCCGTCGGTCTGCCGCTGCTGCCAGGTGCCCTGCGGATGGACCCGTGACGCAAGCGCCTCGAGGTCGTCGATGGCCAGTTGCTCACCGAGCAGCAGGAACACGTCCATGACGTCGGCTGTGTCTCGGCCGGTCGACGCGACCACGTCGGCGACCTCGGGCAGCATGCGCAGGTCGCGGGCGATGGCCAGCACGTTGGCGAGGTCCGGATCGACGAGGTCGTCGATCAGCCACCCGAGATGGGCGGCGCGGGCCCGCCGCTGCGCGGGCGTGCCGAGGTCGACGAGGCGGGCCCGCAGCTGCGCGCTGACGTCGGTGAGCCGCGCGAGCACCTCGTCGGGAACGGTGCGGATCCGTGGGTCGTCGACCAGGCCGACGGTGATCGCACGCATCGTCTCCTCGAGGTCGCGGTCCATGTCACGCACCCGTTCCGTGTCGTGGGTGGCCTCCATCGCGTCGACCCGTCCCCACAGCAGGGGAGCATCGAGCACGCAGCGGGCGATGCGGTGGGCGACGACCACGTCGACGATGCTCGCGCCGGTGGCGTCGGCGACCTCGGAGACGAACGTCACGCCCATGCGGTCGACGACGTCGTTGGCGATCGAGGTGGCGATCAGTTCACGCCGCAGACGGTGCTGGGCCAGCAGATGACCGAACCGGGTGACGGCGGCCGCGGGGAACTGGTCGGCGATCGCACCGTCGAGCAGCGCGGCATCGGGCAGCGCGCCACCGAGCAGCGCCTCCTTCAGTTCTCGCTTGGCCCACGCGATCAGCGTGGCGATCTCGGGCCTCGTGAGTCCAGCGTCGAGTTCGGCGCGTTCGGACAGTTCGTCGCTCGACGGGAGGCGCTCGACCTCTCTGTCGAGGTCGTGACTCGCGGCGAGCCGATCCATCATCCGGTCGTACGCGTCGAGGCGGCTCGCGCTGCGAGCGAACTCACGGGAGACGCCGGCCACCTGTCGATCGACCATCCCCAGCACGAGGTCGACCGCCTCGTCGGCGAGCCCGGCCAGGACGGGGTCGCGTTCCTCCGGTGCGAGTTCTCCCTGGTCGACGGCGAGCCGCAGGAGGATCTTCAGGTTGACCTCGCAGTCGGAGGTCGCGACCCCGGCGGCGTTGTCGATCGCGTCCTGGTTGATGCGCCCTCCGCGCCGGGCGAACTCGATGCGACCCGGCTGGGTGATCAGCAGGTTGGCTCCCTCCGTGACCACACGGGCCCGTAGGTCGCGTGCGTCGACCCGCAGTTCGGCGTTCGACCGGTCGCCGACGTCCTCCGAGCGTTCCGTCGACGCCTTGACGTACGTGCCGATGCCTCCCGCGAACAGCAGGTCGACGGGCGCGCACAGGATCGCGCGGACCAGTGCCGGGGGCGACAGCGACTCCGCCTCGACGCGCAGCAGGGCGCGCACCTCGGGACTCAGCAGGATCGATCGGGCGTCGCGGGCGAACACCCCACCACCGGCGCTCAGCAGTGAACGGTCGTAGTCGTCCCAGCTCGATCGAGGCAGGGCGAACAGTCGTGCGCGCTCCTCGAAGGACCGTTCGGGATCCGGGTCGGGGTCGAGGAACACGTGACGATGGTCGAACGCCGCGACGAGTCGCACCGCGCGGGACCGGAGCAGGCCGTTGCCGAACACGTCCCCGGACATGTCGCCGACACCCACCACGGACACCGGTTCGGACTGCACGTCGATGCCGAGTTCCCGGAAGTGGCGGCGAACCGCCAGCCAGGCACCCCTCGCCGTGACCCCCAGCTGCTTGTGGTCGTAGCCTGCCGATCCACCCGATGCGAAGGCGTCGTCGAGCCAGAACCCGTAGCGGCGAGCGATGTCGTTCGCCGTGTCCGACAGCGTCGCGGTCCCACGATCCGCCGCGACCACCAGGTACGGGTCGGGCCCGTCGTGGCACACCACCCGTGGTGGGCCGACGACCCGGTCGCCGTCGAGGTCGTCGGTGACGTCGAGCAGACCCCGGATGAACGTCACGTACTGGCGCGTCGCCTCGTCGCGCAGTTCGGTCGGGTCGTCGGGCTCGTTGCGGACGACGAATCCGCCCTTGGCCCCGGTGGGGACGATCAGCGCGTTCTTGAGCACCTGGGCCCGTACGAGGTCGAACACCTCGTCGCGGACGTCGTCACGTCGATCCGACCAGCGCAGGCCGCCGCGCGCCACCGGACCGAAGCGCAGGTGGATGCCCTCGACGCGTGGCGAGTGCACGAAGATCTCACGGTGGGCGACGGGCCGGGCGACACCCGCGATCCGGGACGGGTCGAACTTGAGTGCCACGTACGGTTCGCCGGATCCGTCGGCGACGGCGTCGTGTCGGAACACGTTGGTCCGAACGGTCGCGTCGACGAGTTCGAGCAGTCCACGCAGGATGCGGTCGTGGTCGAGGCGTGTCAGGCCGTCGCAGGCCTCCACGGCGGCCCGGCGCGTCCGGTCGGCGGCCTCCGGGTCGTCCTGCCGGTCCGGATGGAACCGTGCCTCGAAGTGCTCCACGATGCGACGGGTCACCTCGGCACTTCCCACCAGGGTCTGGTTCACGTACTCGGAGGTGAAGGTCGTGCCCAGCTGCCGGCGCAGGCGCCGGTAGGCGCGCAGGACCGTGACCTGACGCCAGTCGAGGGAGGCATCGACGACCAGTGCGTTGAGCAGGTCGACGGTCAGGTGGCCACGCCACGCGGCCAGGATGGCGTCGGCCACCCGGGCGCCGTCGCGCGAGGGATCGAGGCCGCGGGTGCGCACCCCGAAGTCGTGCAGGTGCAGCGGGTCGGTCGGGTCGGCGAGCCGATGGGGGATCTCCTCGACGACGACCAGCCCGAGGCTCTCGAGCACCGGCATGAACGCGGACAGTTCGATGGCGGCGCCTCGGCGTGCGACACGCACGCGGACGTCGCCGTTGGTGGAGGGCCGCAGGTCGACCACGATGGGGGTGTCGGGGGACAGGCGATCGAGCAGGGCGACGTCCCGCACGGCGTCGTCCACCGACACCGTGTCGCGGTAGCCGGCGGGCAGGCGTTCCGCGAGTGCCCGCCGCGTCGGGTCGTCGCCGATCCGGTCCACGACGTCGTCGAACCACGATCTGGCCAGTTGCCGGATCTCGTCTCGGAGAGCGGCCACGTCGACGTCGGGGAGTGGTCCGTCGAGGTGCACGAGGAAGCGCGCGATCGCGTCGGGTCGATCGCCCAGCGACAGGTCCACGTCCACACGTTGGCCGCCGAACCGTTCGGCGAGGTGGGTGCTCAGCCGCTCGCGCAGTTGCGGGCCGTAGCGGTCGCGAGGCACCGCGACCACCACCGACGCACTCGCCGAGGGCTCGTCGATGCGCACGAGGCTGCGCACCTCGTCACGTTCCTCGCCTCGGAGCAGGTCGACGAGCATGGTGTGGAGGACGTCGAGTGGGGCGTGGAACAGTTCGTCCTTGGGGAGCGCCTCGAACAGTGCGGTCAGGGCGGTCTCGTCGTTCGAGCCGTCGACGACGTCCTCACGTTCGAGGATCGCGCGCAGGCGTTGTCGCAGCACGGGCACGGCGGCGGCCGGTTCGCTCAACGCGCGACGGGTGAACAACCCGAGGATGCGTGTCTCGTGCACCGTCCCGTCGTGCCGCCGGATGCGGAAGTCCTGCATGCGGTCGCGGCGCTGGACGGTCGACTGACTGCGGGTACGACCGACCGACAGCAGGTCGTCGCCCGTGAGCTGTTCGCGGTGCGCGTCCGGGAGGTCCTCGAGCGGCACGGGGGTCGCGAAGCGTGACGTGGTCGTGTCGCGCAGCAGACCCAGACCAGAACCCTCGACGACCTCCAGCGTCGGGCGCCCCCGGTCGTCGCTGCCGACGACGTAGTCGCGCACGCCCAGCAGGACGAGGTTGTCGTCGAGCAGCCAGTCGAGCAGGTCCGCGAGTTCGCCCGTGTCGCCTGCCTCCTCGTCGGTCCATGCGCCGAAACGCAGTTCCGTGGCCAGTTCCATGCAGCGATCGTGCATCGCGGCGAAGTCGTCGGTCGCACGCACGACGTCGGCGACGAGCCGGTCGATGCGCTCGGCCGTGCGGTCGATGGCCTCGCCGCGAGCCGACGCCGCGACCTCGACCCGCAGGACGAGCACGCGACGGTTGGCCGTTCGGGCCGGCACGATCGCCACGCCTGCGCCGTCGGTCTCGGCGACCCCGACGATGGGATGCCACACGCGCAGGACACGATGTCCACGGCGTGACAGTTCGTCGGTCACCGTCGACAGCAGGAACGGTCGGTCCTCGCACAGCAGTTCGAGCACGATCGGGCCGGGCACGCTGCCGTCGAGTCCGGTCGCCGGCCGCAGGACGGTGATCTGATGGGTGCCGGGTTCGAGCGCACGGAGGTGGTCGAGCACGCCGGCGATCCACCGGGCCACCGAGGTCGGGTCGACGGTTTCGAGGTCGCGTGGCTCCACACGACGAAGGATCGCGTTCGCGAGGTCGCGCAGGACGGGATCCCGGTTCGACGACACGCCGTCGAGCGCGGTCATGACCCTGCTCGCCCCATCCACCGGCTGGCCTCCGACGTCGCCTTCAGGAGCCTAACGACCACATGGAGAAGAGGCGCCCGGTGGGCGCCTCTTCGTCGACGGGGTGGCGCGCCGTCAGAGGGATGCGAGGCGCTTCGCCATGCCAGACTTGCGGTTGGCCGCCGTGTTGCGGTGCACGATGCCCTTGCTCGCCGCCTTGTCCAGTTCGCGCGCGGCGACGTCGAAGGCGGCCTTCGCGGCCTCCGCGTCACCCGAGTCCGCCGCTGCGCGGAACTTCTTGATGACCGTCCGGAGGCGCGAGCGCACGACGCGATTGCGTTCGCGCGCCGTCTCGTTCTGGCGGTTGCGCTTGATCTGGGACTTGATGTTGGCCATGCGAGCGTTCTCGATCTTCGGTGGTGGCCGGCACGGTGCGCGACTCGTGTGCGTGAGCACGGCGCAGTTCGTGCCGACGGGAGTGCTGCAGGGGGTGGTGCGATGTGAGGACCGAGAGTATCAGCGCCCGAGTACGGCCGGCAACCGCGCTCCCGCGGGGGACCCCTGCCGGGTGGGGCGTAGACTCGGGGCCAGGAGGTCGCCAACCGCGCTGCGGTCAGGCGGCCGAGTCCCCACCCCGTCGAGCGAGTCGCAGTGACCTACGCCCCCGAGCGGATCCGCAACTTCTGCATCGTCGCGCACGTCGACCACGGAAAGTCGACGCTCGCGGACCGCATGCTGCAGCTGACCGAGCTCGTCGATCCCCGCAAGATGCGCGCCCAGTACCTCGACAAGATGGACATCGAGCGAGAACGCGGCATCACCATCAAGGCGCAGACCGCGCGCCTGCCGTACCGCCCGCTCGGGGGGCTCGAGGGCGAGTACCTGCTGAACCTGATCGACACGCCCGGCCACGTCGACTTCTCCTATGAGGTGTCCCGGGCCATCAACGCGTGCGAGGGCGCCATCCTGCTGGTGGACGCCGCCCAGGGCATGGAGGCGCAGACGATCGCGAACCTCTACCTCGCGATCGACGCGGACCTGGAGATCATCCCGGTCCTGAACAAGATCGACCTTCCCGCCGCCCGGCCGGACGAGATCGCCCGGGAGATCGCGTCGATCATCGGTGGTGAACCTCAGGACGTGCTTCGCATCAGCGCGAAGACCGGTGAGGGGGTCGAGGAGGTCCTCGACGCAATCGTCGACCGCGTCCCACCACCGAGCGGGGACCCGCAGGGTCCCACCCGAGCCCTCATCTTCGACTCCGTGTACGACCCGTACCGGGGAGCCCTCGTCTACTTCCGGGTGGTCGACGGACGGCTCGCGCCGGGGCAACGCATCCGACTGCTGAACACGGGCTTCGAGGGGGAGATCGACGACCTGGGCGTCCACTCACCCGAGGAGACGCCGATCGACGCGCTGGGCGTCGGCGAGGTCGGGGTCCTGTCGGCGTCCATCAAGGAGCTCGGACAGGCGAAGGTCGGAGACACCATCACCCTCGCCGGACGGGGTGCAGCCGACGTGACCCCCCTGGCCGGATACCGCGAACCCCTCGCGATGGTGTTCTCCGGGCTGTATCCGATCGACTCGGACGACTTCCCGGACCTGCGGGACGCACTCGACCGGCTGCAGCTCAACGACGCGTCGTTCACGTTCGAACCCGAGACCTCGGCGGCGCTCGGGTTCGGGTTCCGCTGCGGGTTCCTCGGGCTGCTCCACCTGGAGATCATCACCGAGCGACTCGATCGCGAGTTCAGCATCCCGCTGGTGACCACGGCGCCGTCCGTGCGCTACCGCGTCGAACTCGAGGGCACCGTCGACCCGGAGACGGGCGACGTCCGGGTCATCGAGGTCGCCAACCCCCAGGACATGCCGGAACCCAACCGGATCGCCCGGATCCTCGAACCCACCGTGACCGCGATGATCCTCACCCCGGCGTCGCACGTGGGCCCCGTCATGCAGCTGTGCGAGGGCCGCCGCGGAACGATGCTCGCGATGGACTACCTCACCGAGTCTCGTGTCGAACTGCGCTACCAGCTGCCACTGGCGTCGATCATCACCGACTTCTTCGACCAGCTCAAGTCCCTGTCGCGCGGGTACGCGTCGCTCGACTACCAGCTGGGGGAGTACCAGCCTGCGGACCTGGTGCGCGTCGACCTGCTGCTCAACGGCGAACCTGTCGACGCGTTCAGCGCGATCGTCCACCGCGACGACGCCTACGCCTTCGGCAGGTCGATGGTCGAGCGGTTGCGTGAACTGATCCCGAGGCAGATGTTCGACGTTCCCGTGCAGGCAGCGATCGGTTCACGGGTCATCGCCCGGGAGACCATCCGCGCCCGGCGCAAGGACGTGCTCGCCAAGTGCTATGGCGGTGACGTGTCCCGAAAGCGCAAACTGCTGGAGAAGCAGAAGGAGGGCAAGAAGAAGATGAAGGCCATCGGCTCCGTCGAGGTGCCGCCCGAGGCCTTCGTCTCGGCCCTGCGTTCCAGCGGCCCCCGATCCGACGACTGACCGACTGACGGGCGAGCGCGACGGCCGACCCGCGCGGAGGACCCCATGAGCGACGACGAACCGGCGGACCGCTCTCCGACCGCGGACGAACTGCGTGACCGGTTCGGTGACGCGCTGACCGCCGACGAGCGTGCGGTCATCGACCACGCGACCGCGATCCCGAAGGGCTCCTCTGCGGACCTGTGGGCCTTCGCGTTCGACTCGCCACTGCGCGCCCAGGAGGCACTGCTGGCCGCCATGCGACTCGTGGCGCGCGGTCACCTCGAACTGGAGGACGCGGCGATCGTCGCGAAGGTCCGTGGGCGAGTGCGGATCACCCAGACCAAGGACGTCACCCCGGCCCAGGGGGCCGTGGGAGGCGCGTGGATCGGCATCGTCGCCGGGCTGTTCCTGGGCCCCGGTGGCCCACTGGTCGGCGCTGCACTCGGGGCGGCTGCCGGGGGGCTGTTCGCGAAGCTGCGCGACATCGGGATCGACGACGACGAGATGAAGCGGATGGGCGACGAACTCGCCGACGAGGAGGCTGCGTTGTTCCTGCTCGTGGAGAACTGCCACCGGATGCGCGCGTTGCACGAGGCGAGTCGGTTCCCTGCGCGCATACTGGCCAGTTCTGCGGACCCGGACGTCGTCGAGGCCGTCCGCGCGCGGCTGGCCACCGACCCATGGGTCTGACCGCAGGGTCCTGGTCGGACACGCCCGTCGAGAGTGGTCGTCGCGCGGGGTTCGGGGTCTACCTGCACGTCCCGTTCTGCCGGCACCGCTGCGGCTACTGCGACTTCGCGACGAGTGCGGTGGGCGACGACGACTCCCTGTTCGACCGGTACACCGACGCCCTGGTCACCGCGTTGCGACGCGCCGTCGACGACCCCGACGGGACCGGCACGTTGCCCAGCGTGGCCGACCGCACCGTCACCTCGGTGTTCGTCGGTGGGGGCACGCCGTCGCTGTTGGGCCCGGATCGGATCGGTCGCGTGCTGGGCGCGGTGCGTGACCTGCTCGAGGTGGCCCCGGACGCCGAGGTCACCGTCGAGTGCAACCCCGAGGACGCCTCGACCGACTTCTTCACCGGGCTCGCCGCGCACGGGGTCGACCGTGTGTCGATGGGTGCCCAGTCGTTCTCCGAGGCGGTGCTCACCGAACTGGAACGGGGTCACGACGCCCGCCGACCCGTGGACGCGGTCGCCGAGGCGCGTGCCGCCGGCATCGAACGGGTGAGCCTCGACCTGATCTACGGGGCGCCGATGGAGACCGATGCCTCCTGGGTCGAGACGATCGACGTCGCAGCTGCCAGCGGGGTCGACCACCTCTCCGCCTACGCGCTGACGATCCACGACAACACCCCGTTCGGTGCGGCCGCCCGAGAGGGGCGCATGCACGTCGACGACGACGTGCTCGCGGACCGGTTCGACCTCGCGCGGGAACGTCTCACCGCGCACGGGTTCGACCACTACGAGGTGTCGAACTTCTCACGTGGTGCAGCAGCGCGGTCGCGGCACAACGTCCTGTACTGGCGTCACGGCGACCACCTCGGGGTGGGGGTCGGTGCCCACGGGCACCTCGACGGCGCCCGGTGGTGGTCGACGCGCGCGACCGCGCGCTGGCTCGACGCCGTCGAGTCGTCGGCGAGTCCGGTGTCGGATCACGAGCGGCTCGACCTCGAGCAGCAGGCGACCGAACGCCTGCTGCTGGGGTTGCGCCTGCGGGAGGGTCTGCATCCGAACGACGTGCCGCCGATCGAGCCGCTGGCGCTGGAGGAGGCACTGGACGCCGGGCTCGTCGAGACCGCGTGCGGACGACTGCAGTGCACCGAGCGGGGCTGGTTCCTGCTCGACGAGGCCGTTCGACGCCTGACGCAGTTCTCGTGACGCAGTTGGCCTGATGCGGTTGGCCTGATGCGGTTGGCGCGTCAGTTGGAGTACGTGCCCACCAGGCGGTTCTGCTCGACGATCGCATCGGCGTGGTCGCGGAGGAACTCGGCGCGTGACGGGGTGCCCTCGACCGGCCGCGACAGTGCGTACACCCAGAAGTAGTAGTGGTGGGTGCCGTGCCCCGCCGGTGGCAGCGGGCCGCCGTAGCCGGTGTCCCCGAAGTCGTTGGGCCCCGGTCGGAACGCCTCGTCCGCGTCGACGCCGATCTCGGTGGTGGACGCCGGGATGCCGTACAGCGTCCAGTGCGTGAACCCGTGGGGCAGGGGCGCGTCCGGGTCGTGGCAGACGACCGCGAGTTCGACGGCCTCGTCGGGGACTCCGTGGACGACGAGTCGGGGGGCCTCGTTGCCGCGGTCGGCGGCGTGCCGGTCGTCCATGCGGGCGAGGTGGTCGAGGTCGGGGCTGGTGACGGTCAGGTCGCGGATGTTGAGTGGCACGTGAGGCTCCCGGTTCGACGTCGCGAGGATGTCCACAGCCCTGTGTACCCGACGCCGCTCGCCCGGGTGCCACGGACTAGGGTGCCGGGCGACGCACGGGGGGTGCATCATGATGCAGCGTTGGGTCCTGCCGTCACCGTGGCGGCTCCTGCTGGTCCTGTCCGGTCTGGTCCTCGTCCTGTTCTCGGTGGCCCTGGCGGGCTCGTCGGCCTCCGCCTGCGAAGCCGACTGCGGCGGGGGATCGGCGGAGAACGTCGACAACCGCGCCGTGGAGGCCCGGGCCTTCGACTGGACGTCGGTACGCACGGGGGTGTCCCGTTCGTCGGGGTCCGGGCGGTGTGTGTACGAACCGCTGGACCCGACCACGGTGCCGATGTACGTCGACCAGCTGACACGGCGGGTCATCCCGCACGAGGCGCACTTCTACCAGGTCAGCTGCGACGGCGGGCCGTGGCGCACGGGATGGTGGGTTCCGGGCCAGTCCGCCGCGTCGGACGGCGCGTTCCACGACCTGTTCCAGGAGGCTGTCGACCGACTCGAACCGGGAACTCCGCGGCTGGTCCTCGCCCCGGCCGTCGACGCGCGGCACCTCGTGGGCGTGCCGACGTGGCTCGCGATCGACCCGTCGGACTGGCGAACGATGAGCACGACCGTCACCGCGGGAATCGCCTCGGTCCAGGTCCGCCTCCGGCCGTCCCACCTCGAGTGGTCGGTCGGCGACGGCACGTCCCGCACCTGCGTCGGGCCAGGCGACCGGTTCGACCCGTCGCGACCGGTGTCATCGCAGCAGTCGGGGTGCACGCACACGTTCTGGTCGACCCCCGCTGACGTGACGGGGAACCCGGACGCCTCGACCTTCGGTGTCGGCGCACGGGTCGTGTACGACGCCGACTACACGATCGAGGCCAGTGGTGCCAGTTCCAGCGGGGGACTGGGTCGGGTGGCCGGACCGCCCGGGATCCACGACGTCGTCGTGCGGGAGTACCAGGCCGTGCGGATCCCGCGCGGGTGAGCGCCGCCGTGTCCCCGTGGGTGAGCGGAGGGCAGGTCAGTACAGGAACATCGGCTTGCCCGAGACCTCCCGGACCTTCGGTCGGTAGGACTCGGGGTCGTAGAGCGCGTCGATGTCGACGCGCTTGACGCCCTCGCCGACGATGTCGAGCGGCACGTCGGTGTAGGTGCCGTCACGCAGCGCGACCATCCGTCCCCGTTCGCCGTCGACGGTCAGGTCCGCGGCCATGATCGCGAAGTTCGTGGCGACCATCAGGTCGAGCGCGTCGGGTCGACCGGCACGCATCAGGTAGCCGAGCGCCTGGCTCACCACCTCCTGGCCCGTGAGTTCGCGCAGGATCCGCGCGGTGTCCTGCCCGATGACGCCGAGGGTTCGGTGTCCGCTGGCACCGTCGTGGCCAGCCCGGTGGATCGACCCGTCGGTGGTGCGTGAACCCTCGGAGATCGTGCACATCGCATACCCCGACGGGTTGCGGCGCTTGTCCTCCATCAGGAGGGCAGCCAGCCGGTCCGGGTCGAACGGGACCTCGGAGATGATCGCGCGGTCGATGCTGGCGAGGTACGCAGCGACCAGCGACGTCTCCCCGGACAGGCGGCCGAACAGTTCGATGACGGCGAGCCGCTCGTGGGATCCGGTCGACGTGCGAAGCTGGTGGATGTACTCGACGCTGCGGCTCACCGCGGTGGAGAACCCGATGCAGTAGTCGGTGCCGTGGACGTCGTTGTCCATCGTCTTGGGGATCGCCACCACCGGTACGTCGCGTTCGTGGAGTCGGAGCGCGTAGGACAGGGTGTCGTCTCCGCCGATCGGGATCACCGCGTCGAGGTCCAGGTGGTCGACGACCCGGACCACGTGGTCGGTGAAGTCGTGAGGGCCGGACGCACCGGGCGGCACACGAAGGTGTCGCGGCACCGCGGAGGTGCGGACCCGCTCGGGGTTCGTCCGAGAGGTGTGCAGGAACGTCCCGCCGTCCCGGTCCACGGTGCGCACCGTGGCGAGGTCGAGGTCCTGGACGCACGCGCCGACGGTCGCGTCGTCGTCGGGGTCGATGTCGAGGAGTCCGGCCCAGCCTCTGCGGATACCGATGACCTCGTGGCCACCCTGGATGACCCGTTCGACGACGGCCTTGATGCAGGCGTTGAGCCCGGGGACGTCGCCACCGCCGGTCAGGATCCCGATTCGCATGGTGTCCCCTCAGGTCGGGATGGCACCGTAGGTCCACAGCGCCTGCGGCGGCAAGGACCGGGACGACCCCACGCTGGCAGGACCGGCCCCGACCCTGCGCCGACCCCGTGTCGCCCTCCGGAACTGCCCCATGACAGACGAGGCCCCGGCCACCCTCGCGGGCGACCGGGGCACCGTCCCCGTGGCGACATTCTCGACGCCGTCCACGGTCACCGGCAGTCTCCCGAAGGTTCCTGCCGGCCCGACGCGAAGGGGTTCGGCTCCCCGAGGAACCTCGCCATCGCGGCGGTTCGCCTCGCACAGCCCGAGGGCTGCGTCTGGCGTGGCGTCCGTCCGACACCTCGCGGCGCCGGACGGGCACCTGCACCCGCCCTCTGCGACTGGGGGGTGCGACCGTGACACCAGGCACAGTGGTGTCTCGGCCAGGTGACGGACCAGGCGTTGGCGCGCATGCGGTTCCTCGCGGTCCCGCTGCAGCGCCGCCCTTGGCGGTCCGTACACCCGGATGGTCCGACCCGAGGGCCTTCCCACCCGCTTCACGGGGTCCTGCACCGTCCTCCGTGAAGGTCGGTCAGGGTCTTCGCAGTTCGTCCCGACCGACAGCAGGCAACGTACGCTCACGTCGCGCATCCGTCCAGAGGCGAAGCGCAAGTCACAGGGTTTCCACCGGACATCCCCAGGATGTCCCCAGGAACTGTGACGCTCTGCGCGCACGATGGTCTGTGGGGCGCGCTGGACCAGCGGTCGACCGGACGTGCGGGAGGACAGGATGGCAGACGTGACCGACCGGGTCGAGGCCCCGGCGGGCCTCGAGGCGCGGCTCGAGCACCACCTCGAACGGGTCGAGCCCCTGCTCTTCCCGGTGGTCGCGACGCTGCTGGTCGCGGGTGGGGTCGCGTGGCTCCTCGGGTCGGACACGGTCATGGTGGCGGCCTTCGCCGTCGCGACCACCGTGGCGCTCGTCCCGGCGCTGATCGAGAGCGTCCGCCAGCTCGTCCACCGGGACGCCACCGCCGACGTCGTCGCCGTGCTCGCGATGCTCGGCGCCCTGCTGCTCGAGGAGTGGCTCGCCGGCGCGATCATCGCCGTCATGCTCACCGGTGGTGAGGCGCTCGAGGCGCGGGCGGTGGGCCGCGCGCGCTCCGAGCTGACCGGACTCCTCCAGCGTGCCCCGCGTGTGGCGCACCGTCAGGGCGAGAGCGGGGACCTGACCGACATCGACGTCGACGACGTGCGGGCCGGGGACGTGCTCGTCGTCAAGGTCGGTGAGGTGGTCCCCGTCGACGGGATGCTGCTCTCGGACCGCGGGGTGCTCGACGAGTCGGCGCTGACCGGCGAGTCCGTACCCGCCGAGGTCACCGCCGGTCAGGTCGTCCGATCCGGCGTGGTGAACGCGGGCGGCCCGCTGCGACTGCGTGCGACGGCGACGGCCGACGCCTCCACCTACGCCGGCGTGGTCCGGCTCGTCGAGCAGGCGTCCACCGAGCGCGCTCCGTTCGTTCGGGTGGCGGACCGGTTCGCCGGCATCTTCCTCGCCGTCACGCTCGTCCTCGCCGCCGCTGCGTGGATCCTGTCCGGCGACCCGGTGCGCGCCCTCGCCGTGCTCGTCGTGGCGACGCCGTGTCCGCTGATCCTGGCTGCCCCCGCAGCGATCGTCGGCGGCGTGTCGGCGGCAGCGAAGCGCGGCATCATCGTCAAGGGCGGCACGGCGCTGGAGTCGCTGGCGAGCGGCAACACGGTGCTCCTCGACAAGACGGGAACGGTCACGAGCGGGCGCCCACGCGTCGCGCAGGTGCATCCCGTCCCCGGGTTCGACCCTTCGGAACTGCTGCGGCTGGCGGGATCCCTCGACCAGGTGTCCGTCCACCCGTTCGCACCTGCCATCGTCGAGGCGGCGCACGCGCGGGGCGGCGACCTGCAGATGCCCACCGACGTCGAGGAGATCGTCGGGCAGGGCATCGCCGGACGCGTCGCCGGCCACCGCGTCCGCGTCGGTCAGCTCGACTTCGCCAGCGGCGGCCGCGAGCCCTCGTCGGAGATGCGGCGCGTGCGTCGTCGCGGTGCCCTCGAGGGACGGTCCATCGTGTACGTCGCGGTCGACGACGAACTGGTCGGGGCCATCGCGCTGCACGACCCGATCCGGCCGGACACACCGCGGTCCATCCAGGCACTCCGCGAGGCCGGCATCGAGCACGTGCTCATGGTGACCGGCGACCGGGCAGAGATCGCGGACCTCGTCGGTGACACCATCGGCGTCGACCGGGTGCTCGCCGAGCACACCCCGGACCAGAAGGTCGACGCGATCCGTGAGGCCGCGCAGTACGGCAACACGATCATGGTCGGCGACGGCATCAACGACGCGCCGGCCCTGGCGCTCGCCGACGCGGGTGTGGCGATGGGGGCACGCGGGGCCACGGCGGCGTCCGAGGCCGCGGACGTCGTGCTCACCTCCGATCGGCTCGACGGGGTTGCCGACGCGGTCGTGATCGCGCGCCGTACCCGCCGGATCGCCTGGCAGAGTGCGGTCGTCGGGATCGGCCTGTCTGCCATCGCCATGGTCTTCGCCGCGCTCGGGTACCTGACCCCGGTGGCCGGCGCGATCGTGCAGGAGGTCATCGACCTCGCGGTGCTCTTCAACGCGCTTCGGGCCCTGCGGGTACCTGTGCGGGGCACGCGTCGACTGCGTGCGATCGACGGGTTCTCGCTCGAGGGCGTGCACGACCACGACCGGTTCACGGCGGGTCTCGAGGACCTCGGGCTGGTGGCCGACCAGCTGGACCGGTACGAGCCCGAGGAGGCCGTCGCGGCCCTCACCCGGGTCCGCGACTTCCTCGTCGACGACCTGTTGCCCGACGAGCTCGCCGAGGAACGCACGGTCTATCCGGCACTTCGGGTGGTGTTCGACCGCGAGGATCCGACCGTCCCCCTGGTCCGCACGCACCGGGAGATCGCGCGGCGGGTCCGGCTGTTCGACCGGTTGGTGAGTGACATCGGCACCGACGGGCCGGACACGGACGAGATCCTCGACCTCCAGCGCAGCCTGTTCGGTCTGCACGCCGTGCTCGAGTTCCACCTCGCGCTCGAGCAGGAGCTCTACAGCCACCTGCCCCGCGGAGACTGAACCTGCGGCGCTCGAACACCTGTTCGGTTTCGTGGTACGGTCGTCGGCGTCGCCCCGACCCGAGGTCGTCACCGTGGCCAGTGCCGTCGAACGAGTGCGCTGGACGACCGTCGACGAGGAACTCGCGCTGCCGGGCACCGAGTCCCGGGTGACCCATCCCGAGTTCGCGGGCATGGAGTTCGTGCACGTGCGGGCGCGGTCACTCCTGAACCGGGTCCCGGACGGCGGCATGCTCCCGTTCCGGTGGACGATCAACGTCTACCGAGGATGCTCGCACGCCTGCACCTACTGCTTCGCCCGCCCGTCCCACGAGTGGCTCGACCTCGATTCGGACCGTGACTTCGACCGGGTGGTCGTGGTCAAGGTCAACGCGGTGGAACGCCTGCGTGCGGAACTGCGTCGACCGTCCTGGCAGGGCGAGCACGTCGCACTCGGGACCAACACCGACCCCTACCAGCGCTGCGAGGGCCGCTACCGGCTGACGCGTGGTGTCGTCACGACGCTCGCCGAGGCCGGCAACCCCTTCTCGGTCCTGACCAAGGGCACGCTCGTCGCTCGGGACCTCGACGTGCTGGCCGACGCTGCGGCGCGCGGAGTGTGCGCGGGGGTGTCGCTGTCCATCGGGACGATGGACGAGGACGTCTGGCGGCTGACCGAGCCGGGCACCCCGTCGCCAAGGGCCCGCATGGAGACGGTCGCGGCGCTGCGTGACGCGGGGATCCCGTCGGGCGTGATGCTCGCTCCGGTCATCCCTGGCCTGTCCGACGCTCCCGCACAGCTGCGCAAGGTCGTGTCCGCGGCCCTCGACGCCGGCGCGACACACCTGACACCGATCGTGCTCCACCTGCGCCCCGGGGTGCGCGAGGTGTTCCTCGCCCGTCTCGCGGCCGAGCGTCCTGACCTGGCCCGCAGGATCGAGGCCGAGTACGTGGGGTCTCGGGCGCCGCGCGAGCGTCGCGCGCGGATCGTGGGCACCATCCGCCAGATGGTCGAGTACTGCGGCGGTCCGCCGGATCTGCTGCCACCCCGGACGTCAGGCTCGCAGCGGCAGCGCCCCGGCCCGCGGGACGCGCCGGCCACACGTGAGACGTCGAACGCCCCGCGGACGACCGCGGACGTCGAGCAGCTCACGTTCCTCTGATCGCCGTTCGGACCGCCGTTCGGGTTGCTGCTCGGGCGGCCTCGGTCACCGTGCCGAGGGTCGCCAGTGGGCCCAGGCGCCCGTCGACCACAGGGCCCACGCGACGAACACCGGCTGGAACAGCAGCCGTACGATCCTGCCGGTGTCGGTCGTGAGGCCGAAGGCGTCGGTCCCGGCCACCGCCTGATGGACGTTGCCCGGGAACACGGCGACGAACAGTCCCGCGACGGCCCAGCCGAGGGGCACGCGGTGGCGCCTCGACACCGCCAGCGCGGCGCCCAGCGTGATCTCCACGATCCCCGACACGAGCACGACGGGCCGGCGCCAGGGCACCCAGTCGGGGACCTGACCGAAGAACGCCTCGGGGACGACGAGGTGCGCCGTGCCGGCCGCCACCAGGAACGCCCCGAGGCCGACCCGCGCGACGTCACGCGTGATCCCGGACTGCGTGTGGCTCGCCACCGGGCGTTCGTCGCTCACGACAGGGCCTTCGTCGCTCACTGCACCGTGATCGTGCGGGTCGTCACGAGCGGTGCCCGTCCCTCGCCGTCCGACATGTCGGGTTCCTCGGCCTGGATGGAGTACTCGCCGGGGTCGGAGATCTCGAACGTGTGCGACCAGGTGCCGCGTTCGGGGCCGCCCGCAGAGGCCATGATCGTGACCTCCTCGATGACGGTGCCGTCCGCGTCGAGCAGTCGCAACCAGAAGGTCGCCTCGAAGACGGTCGCCTCGCCGCGAGTCTCGACCGCGCCCGCAGGGGCCGTCGCGTCGTGAAGGGGTTCGGCGATGGTGATCGGCGAGAGCGCGAACGGGTCGGGTTCGACCGGCACCGACCAGTCGAGGTGGCCCCACAGTTCGTCGATCGGTGCTCCGTCGACGGTGAGCCGGGCCGCGGTCACGTCACCGAGTGCTGCCGCGGTGTGCGCGAACTGCTGGGCGAAGGCGGACTCCTGCATCGAACTGCCCGACGTGTCGTGCATGGCCGCGTCGACGTCGACGACCAGCACGCTGCCGTCACGTTCCACGCCGAGCACGGTCACGGCCGGGGCTGCGGTCGACAGTTCCGGGTCGACCGGCGGCGTTCCGAACAGCACCTGCATCACCGCGCGCTCGAGGTCGTCGCCGGGATCGACCTCGACGGGTTCGGGTTCGACCCAGTGCCAGTCCACCGACGTGCGCACGTGGAACACCGTGGCGGGTTCGAGCGTCGGCTCGGGCTCCTCGGCTGGATCTCCGGGGCCCTCGGACTCCTCGGTCGGGTCAGGTTCCTCGGCGGGTGCCGGGTCGGGGACCGCTGGCTCCTCGGGCGTCGCGTCGGAGCCGCAGGCCGCAAGGATCGCTGCGAGCAGCAGCAGGACGGTCGAGTGGGCGAGGAGGCGTCGCATCGTCGTACTCCTGTGCAGGTCGAGCAGGACCGCGAGGGTGGCCGTGCTGGTGCACATCTTCCCTCCTCATGGGGCGGAAGTCTGGTCACCCGTACAGCCCTTCGGCGGTGTCCGTCGAGGTGTGTGTCCACAGGTCGTCGCCGTGCCGTCGCCACCCTGTCACACCGCCATGCCGAACATGTGTTCGGCATCGCGGGATCCCGAGGTGGCCAGCAGGGAGGTGACGGCGTGAAGCACTCGACGGACGAACGTGTCTCGCCATGCCTGCTCGAGGCGGATGGGCCCACGATCCTCGACGAGGTCCCGGGACTGGGGACCATGCTCGCCCTGCTGCGTGACACCGATGCCCTGCTCGCACGCGCCATCGACCTGATGATCGAACTCGAGGCTGATGGCCGGGTACAGGCCATGACCGGTGTCAGCATCGACCACTGGCTGACGATCATCGCGCGGCGCACGGCGACGGACGCTCGGATGCTCCGGACCGCTGCGAAGGTCTGCGGTCGGCTCCCGTCCCTTCACGCCGGATTCCGCCGCGGCCGGTTGTCGTGGGCACAGGTCCGGTCCGTCGCGTTGGTGTGCCAGCGGCTTCCGTCCCACCTCGACGACGCCATCGACGCCGCGATCGCACGGATCGTCGAGGTCGCTGGTGACCATGACCCCAACGCGGTGCTGTTCGCCATCCGTCAGGCGCTTGCGTCGCTCGACCCGTCGACGGCCACCCGGTCCGACGACCCCCCGCGTGGGTTCCTGGCGATGCAGCCACGCCTCGACGGCCTCGGAGGCCAGTTGTTCGGGGAGATGGCGGCCAAGGACTGGGCGATCCTGGACGCGGCACTCAACGGCCCGTCGTCCGCGGACGACGTCACCGAACGGGACCACCCAGCAGCGGGCGATGACGACGGGACCGCGATCGACGACCGGCCGGACGCCGGCCGAAGGAGACTCGCCCGGCTGGTCGCGCTCCTCGACGCGACCCTGGACGGTGCTCGCGACGGCGACCGCCTGGTCGCCTCGAACACGGGCGCCGCCGCCGACGACGACCCTGCCGACCACGAACGGCCCGCCGCGACGCCACCGGCCTCGACGACCCCGCCCACCTCGACTCGCGGACCGGGCATGCGATCCCGCCCCCAGCTGATCGTGCGGGTCGAGCTCGATGCGCTCCTCGCCCGCCACGACACGCCCGCGGTGCTTCTCACGTGGCTGCTCGGCGGGCGGGTGTGGATGGACGCGGAGGCCACCCGGCGCCTTCTGGACGCGCGAGGTGCGGATCTCCGCACCGTGATCGTCGACACCGGGCGCGTGGTCGGGGTCGGCCGACGCACGCGAGTTCCCCCGGGATGGCTCCAGGACGCGATGCTCGCGGTTCGCGACACCTGCGCCGCTCCGGGTTGCCTGGAGTCCGCTCGTGGCGCGGACATCGATCACGCAGCCTCGTGGTGGGCGGAGCGCGGCCGAACGGACGTCGACCAGTTGGCCGCCGTGTGTGCACACCACAATCGACGTCGGGAACGCGACGGGTGGCGAGTGGTGCAGCACCCGGACCACACCCGCACCTGGTCGCACCCGCGAACCGGACTGGTCACCACGACGTGTCCTGAGACGTGGCGTCCACCGCCACCACCGCAGCCGGAGGCCTCGGACGCAGGGCATCCCGCAGGACCCCTCGCGAGCGAGGTACGCGGCTCGTACGCGACGGGCATCCCGCCACCGCGGTCCCCGGATCGTCCGTCACCGTCGGTCCCCAGGCGGGAGATCGATCCCGGGCGGCGTGTCCCACGCCACCTGTACGGTCGCTCGTGCTCGACCCGGATGGGCCCGACGGCGAACGGACTGCTCGATGGTGAGGTTCCTCCACACCTCGGACTGGCAGCTCGGGATGACCCGACACTTCCTCATCGGCTCCGAGGCGCAGGAACGCTTCACCCAGGACCGCATCGACGTCATCGGCACCCTCGCGAGCGTCGCCCGGTCCCATGACTGTGCGTTCGTGGTCGTTGCCGGCGACGTGTTCGACACGAACCAGCCGCAACGTCGCACGCTCGAACGTGCCCTCGACGCGCTGGGCTCGTTCGACGTGCCCGTCCATCTGCTGCCCGGCAACCACGACCACCAGGGTCCGGCCTCGGTGTACCGGTCCGACGCCTTCACCAGGCGCTGCCCGCCCGACGTGCACGTCCTCGGTGACGATCCCATGCGCCCACTGCCGGGGGTCGAGGTCGTCGGGGCGCCGTGGTACGGCCGCCGTCCCCTCGAGGACCTGGTCACGCGACGATGTCGGGAACTGACGCCCGACGGCACCACACGGGTCGTCGTCGGGCACGGTCAGGTCGACGCGGTGGTGGGCGATCACGACGACCCTGCCGCGATCCGCCTCGCCGAACTGGACCGTGCCGTCGTCGACTCGGGTGTCGCGTACGTGGCGCTCGGTGACCGGCACTCCGCACTGGCCGTCGGCGACAGCGGCCGTGTCTGGTACTCGGGCGCTCCGGAGGCGACGGACCACCGTGACGGTGGTCCGGGGACGGCACTGGTCGTCGACCTGCCGGACGGCATGCTGGACGAACCACCGACCGTCGACGTGGTCGAGGTTGGTCGCTGGACGTTCCACCGCCTCGAACGGTCCCTGGACTCCGACGGGGACGTCGACGCCCTGTTCGCCGATCTGGACGCGATCGAGGATCGGGCCCGGGCCGTCGTCCGGGTCGTGGTCGAGGGCATCGTCTCGCTCGCCCAGGCCGCAGCACTCGACGACGGGCTCACCCTGCGCGCCGAGGCGTTCGGGGCGCTCGAGCTTCCCGACCGGCACCGGGACCTGACCATTCGTCCGACGGATGCCGACGTCGCCGCGCTGCCCCTGTCGGGCTACGCCGCCGTGGCGCGCGACCGGCTCCTCGAACAGGCGAGTTCGAGCGACGCGGACGAGGCTGCCGTGGCCTCGGACGCGCTGGCGCTGCTCACGCGCCTCGCGCGGCAGGCCGACGCATGAGGATCCATCGGGTGCGGCTGCAGGACGTGCGTGGCATCGACGCGTGCGAGGTCGAGTTCGACCCGCGTGGCATCACCGTCGTCGCGGCCCCCAACGAGTCGGGCAAGTCCACGCTGGTCGACGCGATCCGTCTGGTGCTCAACGAGCGGCGTCGTGCGCGGGCCACCGCCCAGGAGGTCAAGGACCTCCAGCCGGTCGGGCGGCAGGTCGGCAGTGTCGTCGAGGTGGAGCTGGCGGTCGGTGACCACCACCTGGTGGTCCGGCGCCGCTACAACCAGCAGCCCGAGGAGGTGTTGCGGATCGTCGCGCCGACGAGCGAACAGCTCACGGGCGACGAGGCGCACGATCGGCTCGCGGAGATCCTGCGCGAGCACGTGGACGTGGGTCTGCTCGACGCGCTCTGGTTGCAGCAGGGTCGGGACCTCGATGCGCTGGCGCTCGGTCAGACGTCACTGAGCGCCCGGCTCGACGCGGCCACGTCCGGCGGCACGACGACGGCCGGATCGTCGGGCGGTGACGACCTGCTCTCGCGGGTCGAGGAGCACCACGCTCGTTGGTTCACGGCCACGGGACGGGAGAAGGTGGAGCTCACGCGACTGGACGACCGGGTCGCCCAGCTGCGGGTCGCCGCCGACGAACTCCGGGGGCGGCTCGCCGAGGTGGAGGCCGAGTCGGTCGAACTGGCCGAGGTCGAGCGGACACTGCCGGCGATCGAACGTGAACTGGCCGAACGCCTCGGACCGTCGCTGGAGTCGGTGCGTGAGCAGCGCCGTTCGCTCGAGACGCTCGAGGCGAACCGTGAGACGCTGCGTGCGCGCCTGGAGCAGGCCACCACGGCGCTCGACGCGGCGCGTGACACGCTCGAACGTCGACGAGCAGCGGCCGAGGCGCTGTCTGCCCTGGCCGAGCGGGTCGCCACCGTGGAACAGGGACTGCAGCCTGCCGACGACGAACGCGCGGAGCTGACCGAGCGTCGGCGCAGGGCGCAGGAGGCGGCGCAGTCAGCGGAGGAGACGCTGCGGTCGGCGCGGCGGGACGCGGAACTCGCGCAGTGGCGGGTGGACCTGCTCGAGGCGCGTGAGGCCCACGCGGGACTCGAGGGTCGACTCGCCAGAGCGCGGGCGCTGATCGAAGGCGCTGGCCAGGCGCAGGAGCAGGTCGACGCATCCCTGGTCGACGACGAGGTGCTCGCCGCGCTGCGCGACGCCGACGCGTCCGTGCGCACCCTCGAGGCGCGCGTCGACGCGGGTGCGCCGACGGTTCGCCTGCGTGCCCGGACCGCACTCGCCGGCGACGTCGACGGTGACGCGTTCGAACTCGCCGACGGGGACACGCTCGAACGTGCCGTCCACGAACACCTGCGTCTGCGGGTGTCAGGACTCGACCTCGAGGTCCTGGCCGGGGACACGGCGAGCAGCGTGCGCGACCAGTTGGCTCGCGCGCGCCGGGACCTCGCCGACCGGTGCGGACGTGCCGGGGTCGCCGACCTCGACGAGGCCGAGCGTCAGATCGCGCAACGTCGGATCCACGAGCAGACGCTTCGGCAACGCGACGCGCTGCTCGAGCGGGAACTCGAGGGTTCGTCGGTCGGGGATCTCGCCGAGGCCGTCGAGGCGTCCCGCGCCCGACTCGACCAGCTCGCCGCGAGGCGACCCGCCACGTCCGGTGCCACGCCTGCTGCTGTGCCCGACGACACGCCTGGCGACACGCCTGACGGCTCGGAGCCTCCCAGCCTCGCCGAGGCGCGCCGGATCCGCGACGAGCGGGCTCAGGCCGTCGACGTCGCGGACGGCGCCCACCAGCAGGCCTCGTCGGAGCTGGACGTGGCCACCGACCTGATCGACGCGGCGCGCGAACGTCACGACGAGGAGCGCCGCGAACTCGACGGGCTGCGGCAGACGCTCGAACGTGATCGGGAGCAGCTGGAGCGCGAACGCGCCGCACGAAGCGACGACGACCTCGCGAGTGCCTTCACCGAGGCCACCCGGGCACACCACGACGCGAGCAGCGCGCTCAGGGAGGCCGACGCGCGACTCGTCGAACTCGACCCGGAACGCGTGGACCTCGCCGAGTCGGCGGCACGCAACGCGTACGACGCCGCACTCGAGGAACTCGCACGACTGAGACAGCGACGCACCGAACTCACCGTGCGGATCGCCACCGTGGGTGCGGAGGGGCTCGGGGAACGGTTGACGGAGACGGCCGCCGAACTCGAGCGCGCCGAACTCGACCAGCGACGCGAACGCCAACGTGCCGCTGCGGCCCGGCTCCTGCGCGACGAACTCCACACGGCGCGCGAGGAGGTCCATCGGGCCTACCGAGCGCCGCTGCGCGACCGGATCGTGCGGATGTCGAGCCTCCTGCTCGGCGAGGACGTCGCGATCGAACTCGACGACGACCTGCGCATCGCGACCCGCACGTCCGGGGGAGCGACGCTCGCCTGGCACCAGCTCAGCGCGGGAGCGCGCGAGCAGCTCGCCATCCTGACGGCGCTCTCGGCCGCGCAGCTCGCAGGCGACGACGGGGTGCCGTTCATCCTCGACGACGCGCTGGGCTACACGGACCCGCAACGCATGGCCACCCTGGGTGCGCTGCTCGGCCGCACGGAGGGCGCCCAGGTCATCGTGCTCACGTGCACTCCCGAGCGGTTCCGAACGACGGGAGCCCGAACCGTGTCACTGCTGCCGTCGTGACCGGACTCGTCGTCCACCGCAGTGCGCGGGTCGAGCGGCTCCTCGACCCGCTGCTCGAGTGGATGGGTCGGGCGGACCCGGACCCGTTCGTCCCGATGCGGATCGTCGTGGCCAGTCACGGCATGCGACGTTGGCTGTCCCACCGGCTCGCCCAACGCCTCGACCCGGACGGCGGCGGCGTCCTCGCGAACGTCGAGTTCCCGTTCCCCGGCAGTCTCGTGCGGGAGATCGTGAACGGGTGTGGTGTCACGCAGGCGGGTGAGGAGGCCGACGACGAGGATCCGTGGGATCCCCAGCGGCTCGCCTGGCTCGTCGCGCGGGTGCTGCTCGCCAGTGGCGGGGAGGCACCCCTGCGGACCGTTGCCGGCGATCTCGGTGACGAACGGTCGTCGGGGATCGTCGGCCGCCGCACGTGGCGGCTCGCGAGGGACGTCGCCGACGTGTTCAACGACTACGTGGTGCACCGCGCCGACATGGTCACGGCGTGGGCGCGAGGCGAGGACCTGGGGCCGGACGGGTCGATCCTCGGGGAGGGGGACCGCTGGCAGCCCTGGTTGTGGCGAGCGCTGCTCGAACACGTCGAGGACCCGGCGCGCAGGATCGGCGACGCGCTCGAGGTGCTCCGGTCGGACCGCGGGCTCCCGGACACGGTGTCGCTGCCGGGGGACGTGGCGATCTTCGGCCTGTCGACGCTGCCACCTCGGCACCTCGACCTGCTTGCGGGACTCGCACGTCACACCGGCGTCGAGTGGTACGTGCCGACCCCGTCGCCGGCGCGCTGGGACGCCCTCTCGGACGCGGTGCACACGGGATCGCCGGTACCCGACGCGCGTCATCCTCTGCTGGCGTCGTGTGGACGGGTCACCGACGACGCGGCGTGGCTGGTCGCCGGACACGCGCCGGTCCACCACACGCTCGACGACGGTCCGGGTGACGTCCACGCCGGCGACGAGTCGGAGACGCTGCTCGGCCGGATCCAGCGCGACGTGCGGTCGGACGCGCTGCTGCCGGTCGACGGTCGTCGGCTGGTGATCGACGCGGACGACACGTCCCTGCAGATCCATCGCTGTCACGGCCCGGCGCGGCAGGCCGAGGTCCTGCGCGACGCCGTGCTCGGACTCCTGGCGAGCGACGCCACCCTCGAACCGCGTGACGTGATCGTGATGACCCCCGACGTGGAGTCCTTCGCACCACTCGTGCGGGCGGCGTTCGGGACCGACGGACATCGGCCTCACCTGCCGGTGAGCGTCGCGGATCGGCAGGTGGGCAGGTCCGACCCGGTCGCCGACGCACTGCGAGCCGTCGTCACGCTCGCACGTGGTCGGGTGACGGCGTCCGCTGTGCTCGACGTCCTCGGCCGGGAGGTGATCGCTCGTCGTGCAGGGCTCGACCACGAGGACCTCACCCGGATCTCCGAGTGGGTCGGCGACACCGGGATCCGCTGGGCCGTCGACGAGCACGACCGCGCGCGATCCGGGCAGCCCGCGGACCGTCACCACACCTGGCGCGCGGGGCTCGACCGGCTGCTGCTCGGCGTCACCATGGCCGACGAGGACGACCGCGTCGTCGGTGACGTGACCCCGTACGACCACGTCGAGGGCGGCGACGTGGACCTGCTCGGGCGGTTCGTGGCCGTGTGCACGGCGTTGTTCGACGCGCTCGCCACGCTGCGAGCCGCGCGGTCCCCGGCGGCCTGGGTCGAGGTGGTCACGCGTGTGGCCGACCAGCTGTTCGAGGTCGCCGACGAGGACCGCTGGCGGATCCACGACCTCGTCGACCTGCTCGACGGACTCGACGACGTCGACGACGTCGACGTCGACCTCGCGGGCATCGACGCGCTGCTCGGCGAACGTCTCGACCGCCGGCGCGGAGCAGCCGGGTACGAGACCGGGGCGGTCACGCTGTGCGAACTCGTGCCGATGCGGTCGATCCCTCACCGGGTCGTGTGCCTGCTCGGGCTCGACGACGCCCGGTTCCCGCGACCGTCCACACGACGCGGCATCGACCTGATCGGTCGCCATCGACGAACCGGTGACCGCGACCGGCGCGACGAGGACCGACACCTGTTCCTCGAGGCCCTCCTGTCCGCAGGCGACCACCTCGTGGTCACGACGACCGGCCGGGACGCCCGCACGAACGAACCGCGACCGCCCGCGGTGGTCGTCGCCGAACTGCGTGACACCATCGACCGGGTCGCCGAGTCGCAGGACGGCACCGCGGGCGCCGACGCCGTCACCTTCGACCATCCGCTGCACGCCTTCAGTCCCGTGGCCTTCGGAGCGCCCGTGCCCGGCGCCCGACCGGTGCCGCCGACGTTCGACGTGGCCCTGCTCGACGCCGCCCGTGCGCTCGGAAGCGGGGAGTCCAGGCCGTGGCCGTTCCTCGACGGCCTTCCCCCGGGTGACGGGGACGATGCGCCCGGGGAACGGCGCGACGACGATCGTGGCGGTGACCGTGACGACGCCCGTGACGACGCCCGTGACGACCTGGTGACGATCGACGACCTCGTGCGCTCGCTGGTCCACCCGACCCGGACGTTCCTCGAACGGCGGCTGGGCCTGCGGCTCGGACGCTGGGAGGTCCGCGTCGACGACTCGGAACCGATGGATCTCCACCCGTTCGACCGTCCCGGGTACGTGCGCGGGGTCCTCGAGCGCATCCGGGACGACGACGAACTGGAGCGCTGGGTGCGGGCGCGGCTCGCGAGTGGGACCGTGCCGGCCGGCACGCCGGGCGCCACGGTGCTGGCGAACCTCGTCGACGACGTGCGAGAACTGTCCGAGCGGCTGGACGCCGACCTGACGAGGCTCGGCGCGGACGTCGACCAGCTCGCCGAGGTGCTCCTCGAGGTCGACGTCGACGGGCAGCGCCTGGTCGGACGAACCCTGCTGGCGCCCGTCGCCGGCGCGTCGGTGCAGGTGCACGTCGACCCGCGGCGGGACCGCCCGGCGCGCCATCTCGAGGTCTGGGTGCACCACGTGGTCGCGAGCGCGCAGCACGGGAGGGTCGCGACCCTGGGGGTGTGCGGGAGCGGCGACTCCCCGAGGTTCCACCGGTTCGCGCCGTTCGGGGCCGACGACGACGCGGCGCGTGACGGGGCGCTCGAGGTGCTCGGTGACCTCGTGGCGATGCGCGACGAGGCGCATCGTCGCCCACTGCCGCTGTTCGAGCGAGCGTCGCACGCCTTCGCCGAGTCCGGCGACCTGTTCCGGGCCGGTGCGGCGTTCTCCCCGGACTTCGGCGAGGGAGACCTCGACGCCTTCGTCGAACAGGCCCACGGCGTCGAGGTGTCGCTGGACGACGTGCTCGCCGACCCCGACCGCCGCACCGAGTTCGAGCAGCTCGCCCGGGCCCTGTGGAGGCCGCTGACCCACCATCGGGTGTCACGCATCGAGGCGTTGGTCCGGACGGTCACACCGTGAGCGCACCTGCCGTGTTCGACGAGACCGAGCCGTTGCCCGCGGGCACGGTCCTGCTCGAGGCGTCCGCCGGGACGGGCAAGACCCACACGATCACGACGCTGGTCCTGCGACTGCTCGTGGAGGACGGCCTGGAGATCGACCAGCTCGTCGTGGTGACGTTCACGCGTGCGGCGGCCGCAGAACTGCGTGGCAGGATCCGGTCGCGCATCCACCGTGCGACGGTGCTGCTCGAGCGGCTCGTCGTCGAGGCCGTCGACCTCGAGGAGGTCCGTGACCGGGACCCGGTGGTGGCGCACCTCGCCGAACGCCACGACGTGGCCGAGTGCCTGCGCCGTCTGCGTGTCGCCCGTGAGCGGTTCGACGAGGGGACGATCGACACGATCCACGGGTTCTGTCAACGCGTGCTCCAGCAGTCGGGAACACAGCTGGGCGTCGACGCGTCCAGCGAACTGCGCGATGACGTCCACGATCTCGTGCGTTCGGTCGTCGACGACCTGCTCGTGCGCGAACTGCGCGGCGCGTCCGTCGAGTGGTACCGGACGGTGACGCAGTCCGTGCCGCGGCGCGATCTCGCCGCGACGCTCACCGACGTGGTGAAGGACCTGGCCGGCCGCCCGTACCTGCGGGTGTTCCCCGACGACGACCGCACGCCGCAACAGGTGTGGGACGACCTCTGCAACAGGTTCCGCGAGGCGTGGGTCCGCGAGTCGCCGGGGCTCGTCGACTGGTTGACCCGGACACAGGCCGAGCGTGGCTTCGGCGGGAAGCACACGTATCGCCCGGCCGATCTCCAGACGGCGCGTGTCGCGCTCGACCGCTGGTGCGACAGGCCGGTGCCGGCGCTGGGTGGGACCCTGCCGCCGCCGAAGGCCCTGACGGCGGTGTCACGTGCGGAGGTCGAACGCTGCATCGAGGACCGAAGTGCCATCCCCGACGACGTCGAGGTGCTCGATCTCTCCGGCGAGCTGGCGAACGCGGGCGCCCTGGCGGCGACGTCCTTCGTCCGTCGGTTCGCGCGCGATGCCGTCGACGAGCTGGAGCGGCGAACACGCGACGCGGGCCTGTGGACGTTCGACGACCTGCTGCTCGGGCTCGACCGGGGCCTGCAGGACCCCACCCGTCGGGAACTCGTCGTCCAGACGATGCGTTCGCGCTTCTCCGCCGCGCTCATCGACGAGTTCCAGGACACCGACCCGGTCCAGTGGCACATCTTCTCCACCCTGTTCGGCGGATCGGGCGGACGTCTGTTCCTCATCGGTGATCCGAAGCAGGCGATCTACGCGTTCCGTGGGGCCGACATCCACACCTACCTGGAGGCGGTCGCGGGCACCGCGACCGAGGCCCGCCGGACGCTGGACACCAACCACCGGTCGGACCAGCCGTACCTCGACGCGGTCGAGCGCCTGTTCGACCGCGACGACCTGGAGCCCGACGGGGCGTTCGCCGTCCCCGACATCCGCTTCCGCCGGGTGCACGCCTCCGAGGACCACTCGTCGTCGGGCATCGACCTGCCCGATGGGCGGCGGCCCGCCCTCGAGATCCGTGTCCTGCCGCGCACGCTGTTCGACGTGGAGGACGGGGCGCCCGTCGCGCTCGGGCCCCTGCGGGCCCTGCTGCCCGACCACGTGGCGGGGGAGATCGACGCGTTCCTGCGTTCCGGCGCGCGGATCCGGGACTCCCGAGTCGGGGCCGACACCGACACCCACGCCGACCCCGACGGCCACGCCGAAGCCGAAGCGCAGGCCGACGCCCACGCCGACGCTCGTGCCGAGGACGGGTCACCGCGCCGACCCGTCACGGCGGGCGACGTCGCGATCCTGACCGGAACCCGCCGGCAGGCGTCGCAGCTGCAGGACGCACTGCGGGCGCGCGGTGTCCCGGCCGTCATCGGGTCGGACGACAGCGTGCTCGACACGCCCGAGGCCGTGGCCGTCGAACGGCTGCTCGCGGCGATGCTGGCCCCCACCGACGACCGTGCGGTGCGCACCGCTGCGGCAGGACCCGTCGTGGGGGTGCCGGCGGTCCGACTGCTCACCGACGGGGACCCGGACCAGCAGGACGACGCGTGGGACGGGCTGGTCGCCGACGTCGCACGGTGGGGCAGGGTGTGGCGGGAGCGCGGCGTCGCGGCGGCGCTGCGCCTGACCATGGCGGAGCGGGACACCGCGGCCCGGTTGCTGCTCCAGCGTCGCGGTGAACGAGCCGTGACCAACCTCGTGCACCTGATCGAGATCCTCCATGTCGAGGAGACCACCTCGGTGCGTGGACCCGAGTCGCTCGTGGAGTGGCTCGCCGGGCAGCGCCACCGACCGGACAGCCGGTCGGACGCCGTCGAGCTGCGGCTCGAGGACGACGCGGACGCCGTGCAGATCGTCACGGTCCATCGGGCGAAGGGTCTGCAGTACCCGGTGGTGTGGTGCCCGTACCTGTGGGACGACGGTGTCGACCGCGCCGCCGAGTGGCCGGTGACGTTCGACGACGGCTCCGGGCGTGGCGTCGACCTCGATCTCGGCCGGTCGTCGCCGACGCGCCGGGAGCGTGTCGGCATCGCACGCCGAGCCGCCTGGGAACAGCAGCTGCGACTCGCCTACGTGGCGCTCACCCGTGCCCGTCACCGCTGCGTCGTCCACGTGGGTCCCACGCCCAACCTGCGCCAGTCGCCACTGGGCAGGCTGCTGTTCGGCCTCGGACCCGTCGTCGGCGACGGCGGCGGCCTCGAGTTCGACCCGGATCCGGCACGTCTCGCCGACGCCGTACTGCGCGCGACGCTCGACGACGTCGCGGGTGACGCCGTCGAGGTGTCCGAGGTCGGTCCCGTCGAACCACCGCGACCGAGGACGTCCGATGGCGGTGACGTCGCGGACCTCGAGGTTCGGCGGCTCGACCGGGCACTGGACACCGCGTGGCAGCGGACGTCGTTCAGTCGGCTCGTGCAGGAGACCCCGGACTCGATCGCGGGCGAGGCGCGGGACGACACCCGCGACGCGACCCCGGGCGAGACCCGGGGCGAGGCCCGGGAAGAGGCCCGCGACGAGACCGGTCGTGACCACGATCAGGGCCTCGCCGACCTCGCGGTGGCGGTGGACACGGTGGACGACCAGCCTCCGGTAGACCTGCCGCAGGTGCCGCTGGCCGACCTGCCGCGGGGTGCCGACCTCGGGACGCTCGTGCACGGTGTGCTGGAACGGCTCGACTTCCGTCGGGCCACCGACCCGCAGGTCGTCGCCGACGTGCTGCGCGGCGCGCCGGGTTCCGCGCTGCTCGACGAACCGCAGCGTCGGGTGCTCGGCGAAGGGCTCGCCGCCGTGGTCACCACACCCCTCGGGCCCCTTGCGGGAGGGGCGTGCCTTGCCGACCTCGATCCGGCGGACCGGCTCGACGAGCTCGCCTTCGACCTGCCGATCGCCGGCGGGGACACGCCGCACGGATCGCCGGTGGACGTCCACCGCATCGCCGACGTGTTCGACGCCCACGCGGAGTCGCACGACGCACCGCTCGCACGGGCCGCTGCGCGCCTGCGCGCACGCACCGCGCTGCCGGCACGAGGATTCCTGACTGGCAGCATCGACCTGGTGGCCCGGTTCGGTGGCCGCTACCTGATCGCCGACCACAAGTCGAACTGGCTCGGGGAGGTGGATGGTCGCGGGCGGCGCACGTCCACCGTCGCCCACCATGCACCGGAACGCATGATGGACCAGATGGTCGGACACGACTACCTGGTGCAGCTGCACCTGTACGTGGTGGCCCTGCACCGCTTCCTGCGGTGGAGGATCCCCGACCACGACTACGACCGTGACGTCGCCGGTGCCGTCTACCTGTTCCTGCGCGGGATGACCGGTCCGGGGGGCCCGGTCGGACCGGACGGAACCCCCTACGGGGTGTGTGCCATCCGTCCCGAGCGGGCACTCGTGGAGGATCTCGACCTGGTGCTGCGAGGTGGCGCATGAGCGCCACGGGGGCCGCCGGAGCGCTCGTCGACGTCCTGCGCGACCGCGACGTGCTGACCGCTGCCGAGTGGCACACGGCCGAGGCGGTGTGCCGGCTGGTCGACGAACCCGACGACGACGTACGGCTCGCGGTCGCGCTCGCCGTGCGGGCCGTGCGCCACGGGCACGTGTGCCTGGAGTTGGACCGGCTCGCTGCACAGGGGCTGACCGACGACGACGGGCAGCCCGTCGACGTGACGCTGCCAGAGGCCGATCCGTGGATCGAGCGTCTGGCAGCGAGCCCGGCCGTGCGCCAACCCGACGAGGTCGGACCGGTGCCGCTCGTGCTCGACGGTCGACGGCTCCACCTCGACCGCTACTGGCGCCACGAGCAGCGACTGGCCGACGGACTGCTCGACGCGCTCGGTGCGATCGACGATCGTGATCCGTCGGACGTCGACGCCGTGCTCGACCGGCTGTTCGACGAGAGCGAGGCGGGGGCCGGCCAGCGCGAGGCCGCCCGACGGGTCGCCGGTCGTCGACTCGTGGTGCTGACCGGTGGTCCGGGCACGGGCAAGACCACGACCGTCGTGCGCATGCTGGCCGTGCTCGCGGCCACGGCACCGGCGGGGGCTCCTCCACGCATGGTGCTCGCCGCGCCGACGGGAAAGGCGGCGGCGCGCATGGCCGAGGCCGTGCGCGCCGACGTCGACAGGCTGGGCGTCGACGACACAGTGGTCGCGCACCTCCGCCGGGTCGAGTCGTCGACGTTGCACCGACTGCTCGGGTGGAACCCGGGACGCCCCACCCGCTTCCGTCACGACGCGTCGAACCCGCTGCCACATGACGTCGTGGTCGTCGACGAGGCGTCGATGGTGTCGCTGCCGCTCATGACTCGGCTCGTGGACGCGCTCGGCCCGTCGGCCCGGCTCGTGCTCGTCGGGGACCGGGAACAGCTCACGTCGATCGACGCCGGTGCCGTGCTGGCCGACGTCGCCGCCGCGGGACGGATGGCCGACAGCCACGTGCACCTGACCCACACGTTCCGGTTCGGCGTCGAGTCGGGGATCTTCGAGGTTGCACGCGCCGTGGAGCGGGGGGTCGTCGACGACGTGCTCGATGCGCTCGACGGCCGACACGACGACGTGCGCCTGGTCGACGCGCCCGGCGGGGACCTGGACGCAGAGGTCTGGACCCGCATCGTGGACCGTGCGCGCGCACTTGGAGCCCTGGCCAGATCTGGCGCGGACCCGGCCGAGGTGCTCGCCGCCGCCGACGCCTTCCGGGTGCTCGCACCGCTGCGCCGCGGGCCGCAGGGTGTGGACACGCTGAACCGGCGGATCGCCGCAGCGCTCGCCACAGGGACCGATCGGCTCGGCACTCACCCGGTCGGGACGCCGCTCATCGTCACCCGCAACGACCACGTGCAACGTCTGTACAACGGCGACGTGGGGGTGGTCGTTCCTGACCCGGCCCGAGATCGTGGCGTCGTGGCGTTCTGGGCGCCCGGCGGGGACGTTCGGTTGCTGGCGACCTCGCGGCTCCCGCCCCACGAACCGGTCCACGCGATGTCGGTGCATCGCAGTCAGGGCTCACAGTTCGACGAGGTGATCGTGGTGCTGCCGGGCGTCGACACGCCGCTGCTCACCCGCGAACTGGTGTACACGGCCGTCACCCGGGCTCGACGGGACGCCACGATCCACGGTGCCGCACCGATCCTGCGCGGCGCGATCGAACGGCGAGTACAGCGTGCCTCGGGGCTGAGGGAGCGCCTGCAGGCCTGAGGCGTGCGGACCGGCCTCGGTGAGGGTCCGACGAGCCAGTCGCCGCGTCGGGCGTCACGTCGGCCGTCGCGTCAGACGTCGCGTCAGACGTCGCGTGCCTCGCGGTACTGGGCGGACAGTTCCAGGTACGAGGCGACGTTCGGGCGTGGGACCGGGGAGACCGGCCGCTCGAAGACCTTCGCCGGCACTCCGAGTGCCAGCGTGCCGGGCGGCACCACCGTGCCCTCGGTGACGACGGCACCGGCCCCGATGATCGCGCCGGCCCCGACGTGCGCGCCGTTCATGACGACGGCACCCATCCCGACGAGCACGTCGTCGTCGATGGTGCAGCCGTGGAGCACCACCCGGTGGCCGACGGTGACCCGCGCCCCGAGGGTGGTGGGCACGTCACGGTCCGTGTGCACGACACACAGGTCCTGCAGGTTCGACTCCGGCCCGATGGTCACCGGCGCACGCTCCGAGCGGATCACCGAGTTGAACCAGACCGACACCCCGGCCGCGAGGGTCACGTCACCTGCGATCACCACGCCGTCGGCGAGGAACGTGTCGGGGTCGATCGACGGGGTGTGGCCCGAGACGGCGAGGATGCGGGGCATGACGACTCCTGGCGACGGGGACGGGCGGGGACGAGGGCGGCGTCGTCGGTGACTCTACTGCGGGGCGGCGGTGTCCCCGAGGCGCCAGTTGGGCCGTCCCGTGTCGTCGAGCCCGACGAACCGGGCCTGGACCCTCGCCCCGACCCGCCACGGTCCGGACGTCGTCGTCAGGCCGTGCTCGTCGACGACGAGGCTTCCGCGTTCCCGATCCGGCAGGCCGAGCGCCCGTTCGGCGGTGACGAACCCGGACACCCCGATCCTCGGCAGCCGGATGCGCAGCCCGTTGACGGTCAGGTCGGTGACCGTCGCCGGTTCGGGTTCGTCGAGGAATCCGCGATCGAGCAGCTGCGACCACAGGTCGCCGCGTTCGCGGGCCTGCAGGAACGACACGGCCCCGCCCACCGTGTCCAGCCACCGGGCGAGTGCGGTCAGGTGTGCGGTGTCGTGGGGCGGGACCTCTCCGGCGAGCATCGCGCGCAGCTGCCGGTGGACCGTCAGGTCGGCGTAGCGGCGGATGGGGGACGTGAAGTGGGTGTAGGCCCCGGCGGCCAGCCCCCGGTGGTGGGTGGCGTCGGGGTCGTACGACGCGCGGGCCGTCGAACCGGTGGCGACGGCGACGAGCAGGTCGCGGTCGGCGGGTCGGCCCTCGGCGTCGAGCCGGTCGATCTCGGCGAGCAGCTGCCCGGACACGACCTCCTCGGGGGAGGACTCGTCGTCCAGTGCCGGCACCGAGGCCCCGGCCGCCTCCACGGCTGCGCGCAACCGCCCGACACGCTCCGGGTCGATCCCGGCGTGCGTCCGGTACAGGGCGGGCACGCCGTGTTCGACCAGCTGGCCGGCGACGGCCTCGTTGGCGGCGACCATGAGCCGTTCGATGAGCCGGTAGGCGCGGGCGTGCGGTTCCGCGGCGACCGTCGTGAGCCGCCCGTCGACGATCGCCGGGGTGACCTCGGCGGCGGCGAACAGCTCCTCGAAGGTGATCCGTCCATCGCGTTCCACCCCCAGGCGCCGCGCGGCCTCGACGACGCCGCCGAGCGTGGCGAGCACCACGTCGGCACGCTCCCCGGCCTCCTCGGTGACAGCCGCGACGTCGCCGTCGAGCAGGCGTTCCACCGCCCCGTACGACAGGCGTGCGGACGACCGGATGGTCGCGCACTCGAGGGACACGTCGGTGATCGTGCCGTCGGCCTGCACGGCCATGCGCACGGACAGCGCCCCGCGGTCCTCGCCGGCGCGCAGGGACAGCGCGTCCTCGGACAGGGCCGGATCGAGCATCGGGGCATTGCCGCCGACGGCGAGGTAGGCGCTGGTCGCCACCGTCCGTGCGTACTGGTCGGCGTCGGAGCCGATGCCGACGACGCCAGCGGCGTCCGCGATGTGGACGGCCACCTGCACGGGTGACGACGGGTCGCCGTCCCACGTGGCCGCCACGGCGTCGTCGAGGTCCCGCGTGTCCACGGAGTCGACCGTGACGCACGACTCGTCGCGGCGGTCGACCGGCACCAGCGACGCTCCCGGGACGGGTCCGGACGGGTCCAGGCCCGCGGCGGCGCCGCGCCCGCCGCCTGCGACGGTGCCGACGAACCGCGCGTGGGACACCGCGGCGGTCGACGGGTCGAGCCCGACTGCCGTCGCGCCTCCGGGCACGAGGTCCGGCGCTGCGCGTCCGAGCGCGACCACCGCGGACCGGGCACGGATCGCCTGCGGGGAACGGTCGACGTACGGGCCGGCGACGAGCGCGCTGGCGACCGGACGGCCCTCGTCGTCGTCCGCGCCGAGCAGGACCACCGCGACGCGACCGACGGCCTGCCGCACCGAGTCCTCGACCGTTGCGGCGAGTCGGACCCAGCCGCTGGCGAGTGACGGATCCGGGTCGAGCACGAGTCGGCCCGGCCCCTGCACGATCGTGCCCACGAGCATCCGACGTGGCCGCTGGCGCAGCGTCACCTCGTCGGCGGTGACCCCGCGGTCGTCCGCGTGCACGGTGGCGTCGACGAGGTCGTCGGCGACGAGCCCACGGGTGAGTGGAGGCGGCACGAAGGCCTGGTCGGTCGTCTGCGACGCGCTGTCGCCTCCGACGGTGACGTCGGTGGGGGTGAGTCCGTCGTCTCCGACGAACGTGAGGAACCCGAACCCTCGGGGATGCGGACGGAAGCGGGCACGAACGATCACGACGAGGTCCTCGGCAGGGGCTTGGTGGACGGCGTGTGGACGGAGGCTACGTGCCCCGTGCGCAGTCCCGGAGCGCGGCGAGGAGTCCGACCGCGACCTGTTCGTCGTCGACCAGGTCGGAGGTGCTGCGCGTCACGATCGCGTCGAGCAGGTCGGTCGGCTGGCCCTGACCGTCGAACCGGAGCTGTCCGGCGACCATGCGCCCGTCGGCAGCGGCGGCGACGACGCGCCGGAAGTGGGTGCCGCGCCGGTCCACGGAGTCCGCGAACGCCACCAGTGCGAGTTGCCACGGGCGTGCCTCGAGCGACGTCGTGGCGGCCTCGAGGGCGCTCGGGGAGACCGTCACGAGTTCCCAGCCGACCAGCGTCGGACGGGTCGTCGGCTGGCCGTCGGCCGGGAAGGTGTGCACGTCGTCCATCCCGGCACCCTGCGGCAGGTCCATGACCTCGATGGCGGCCCGGTCCAGTTCCGCCATCGCGTCGATGCCGGCGATCCGGGGCCGTTCGTCGTCGACGGCCAGTTCCGCCTGGGTCATCACGGCGTCGAGCAGCCGGCTGGGACCGATGGAGGAGAGCACCTCACGGACCCGTGCGGCGTCACCCGCGGCGGCACGGCGCAGCAGCACGTCGGGCGAGAACGGTGCATCGTCGATCGCCACTGGGTGCCTCCCGGGGACGGGCCGGTGCCGAGCGGGCGCCGGTGGGGCAAGCGTGCCGCATCACGCCGGCGATTCGGAGGAGGTGCGACGGTGCGGCTCGCGGGCATGGCACTCTGGTGACCGCACCGGAGGCACGCCTGGTCCGAACCCGGATCCGAGAGTGCCTGCGGTGCGGGTGCGAGGAGGACGACCGTCGTGGAACACCCAGGCGTCGAGCCGTTGCCGGCACCACCCCGGCGACCGCGGCGTTGGCCGTGGGTCGTCGCTCTCGTGCTGCTGGTGGCGCTGGCCGCAGGTGCGGGTGCGGTGGCGTGGGAACAGCGTTCCGTCGCCGCCGAGTGGCGGGACCGCGCCCTGACCGTCGAGGACCAGCGCGACGACGCCCGAGGTCGCGCCGAGGCGATGCAGACCCAGCTCGACGAGATCGCGGCGATGCTCGCGCTGTCGGAGTCCGACGTCGGGCAGCTCGAGGACCGGATCCGCGAGCTCGCAGACGAGAAGGCCCAGGCCGAGGACACCGCCACGACCGTGCAGGTCCAGCGCGACGTGCTCGCGCAGGTGTCGTCACGGATCGCCGACGCGATCTCCGCCCTCGACGAGTGTGTGAGCCGGATGTTCGAACTGCAGGGCGCCACGGTCGACGGGTTCAACCGGGTCGCCGCCGGTGAGGACATCGACGTCGGCCCGCTCAACCAGATGGCGCAGGCCACGACGGCGTTCTGCAACGACGCCCGTGCGGCCGCGGCCGGCGCCGCAGCCGCCGCGAACCAGATCCGTTGACCGCGCGGGCGGACACGCGCGCGCCACGCCGTGTCACGGCGGTGGTGGTCCTCGTCGGTCTGGTGCTCGGTGCGTGCGTCGAGGCGCCACCCCCGCTGCCCGACGACGACCTCGAACGTGAACTGGAGCAGATCGCCGACCTCGACCTGCCGGCCCCGGCGGCCACGTCGGTGCTGCGTCAGGCGCGGGAGATCACGGTGCGCATCCGCACGCTCGGCTGCCGCCAGTTCGGCGTGGGGTCAGGGTTCGTGCTGCCCGGCGGGATCGTGGTGACCAACCGTCACGTGGTCGACGAACCCGTCGAGGTCACCGTCAACACCTGGGACGGCCGCACCCTCGAGGCGCGGGTCGACGGGGTCGCGGTGGACTCGGACCTGGCGATCCTGCGTCTGCAGGACACGACCGACCTGCCCGTCGCCGACCTGCGCACCGAACCCGTCCGCCAGGGTGAACCGATCGTGGTCGTCGGCTATCCGGGAGGCGGTCCGTCCACCGTCACGACCGGGACCGTCGTCGGCTTCGTGCGTGGCGAGATGCTCGGGGAGGCCGCCGACGTGGTGCGGATCGACGCGGAGATCCGCCAGGGAAACTCCGGCGGGCCGGTGCTCGACCAGGAAGGTCGCGTCGTCGCCGTCGTGTTCGCGCTGGAGGTCGACACGGGCATGGGCCTCGCGGTGCCGATCCAGGTGCTGATGGACCGGCTCGCGGGTGCTCAGCTGGCACCGCCTGCGGGTTGCTGACCGACGGCGAGCAGACGCCAGTGCGTCAGGGGCCAACCAGCGGCGTCCAGCAGTTCGCGGACACACCGGGCGGCGTGGTGGGCAGGCCGGCCCGCGTCACCGTGCAGGTCGATGAGCCGGCGGACCGTGGTGGACGACGACCCGCGGTGTCGCACCCACCCGTCGGCGATCGGTGTCGCCTCGAGCGCGCGGCGCGACCGGCGGGTGCGTGCGACCACCTCGACGACGAGCACCGGGCGACCGCGGTCGTCGTGCGACGGCCCGACGTGCAGTCGTGAGGCCACGTCCGGGGACAGGTGCTGGGCGAGCCCGTTGAGCAGCGATCCGGGAGCGCGACTGGCCGCGGTGAGGCCCCCGGTGTGAGCGACACAGGCCGCGACCGCGCCGACCGTGAGACGGCGTCCGGGCGCCGGGACCTCGTCGTCGACGGGCACCGCGCTCTCGGCCGGTGGCGGGGCGACGGTGCGTGAGGGGCGCCCGCGGGACACGTCCACGGTCGCCGGCGGTTCGGCGACGAGCGTCTCGTAGGCGACCCGCAGCAGGTGGAACGTGCCCGCGTCACCGCCGAGGTCCGGGTGGTGCAGACGTGCCTGCTCGCGATAGGCACGGCGGACGTCGTCGGCATCCACCGGGGGGCGCAGGCCCAGCACCTCACAGGCCTCGCGGGTGCTCAGTTCGTCGGGCACGGGCGTCCTCGGGGCGGTGCGGTCACGGCGTCGGGCGGGTCCCCACCGATGGCGGCGACCGGGTGCGCAGAGGGTAGGCAGCACACCTGCGTGCTGGTGGATCACGTCCCGAGGTGGGGGGTGACCGTGCGGATAGGCTGACGGGCGATCCGGAGGATCCCCATGGCCGATCGAATGGTCGACACCGACCACGTCGTCCGGCTCCAGGCGCAGCTGACCGCACCGGCCACCGACGATGCGCCTGTCGCGGACGACTCCTCGGCGCTGCTCGACGAGCGCAAGCGCACGATCCTGCGTGCCATCGTGACCGAGTACGTCGCTCACGGGGAGCCCATCGGGTCGAAGCGGGTCGTGGAGGTCACCGACCTCGGGGTGTCGGCCGCGACCGTGCGCAACGAGATGGCCGCCCTCGAGGAGATGGGCTACATCCGTCAGCCGCACACCTCGGCGGGCCGTGTGCCCACGGACCGGGGCTACCGCAGCTTCGTCGACGACCTGCGTGACGGCTCCGGGGTCGACGACCCGCGGCGTGAACTGGTCCAGGAACTGCTCGGGTCCGCTCGCGACGTGGAGGACCTGCTCGCGCGGACGTCGTCGGTGCTCAGCCAGCTGACCCGGCTCGTGTCCCTGGTGATCGCACCGGCCATCGACGCGTCGTCGGTGCGACTCGCCGAGCTGATCTCGCTCGCTCCCGGGTCGGTCATGCTGCTGCTCGTCGCCGACACCGGCCGGGTGGAGAAGCGCACCCTCGACGTCCCGGTCGACCTGTCCGAGTCCGACCTGACGCGGGCCCGTTCCGTGGTGGCCGAGCACCTCGTGGGTCGCCGGCTCGGGGACGTGCACGCGGTGCTGTCCACGATCGTGGACGACAGTCCGGCGGACCTGCGCGGGGTGTTCGTCGCGCTGGCGGACGCGACCGCCGAGGACCTCACCGACGACACCGTCCACAACGTCTACGTCGGCGGTCAGGCGTCACTCGCAGGCGACGAGACGTTGGAGCGCGAGCAGCTGTCGCGTGTCCTGCAGCTGCTCGAGGAGCGTGCCACGCTCGCGCGGATGCTGGCCGACGCGACCGAGGACGACCGTCCGACGGTGCGCATCGGGCAGGAGAACGACGTGGCCGACCTGCGCACGACGTCGCTCGTCGCCCAGCGCTATCGCCTGGTGAGTGCCGGGTCCCTCGGTGTGCTCGGACCGACCCGGATGGACTACGCGGGCGTGCTCGCGACGGTCCGGGCGGTCGCCGACCAGCTCCAGGAGACGCTCACAGACCTGTCCCGCTGACCGCCTCGCGGTCGGCATCCACCGATGACGGTCGGATCCGACGTGCCCGATGACCTGTACGAACTGCTCGGCGTCGCCCGCGACGCGACGGCCGAGGAGATCAAGCGTGCCTATCGGCGCCGCGCGCGGGAGCACCATCCCGACGCGGGCGGCGACGAGGAGGACTTCAAGAAGGTCACCCACGCCCACCACGTCCTGTCGGACCCCCAGCGCCGAGCGCGCTACGACCGGTTCGGTGACGACGGGACGCCGTCCACGCAGGGTGCCGGCGACCCGTTCGGGTTCCGTGGTGGCGGCGGGTTCGGCGGCATCGACGACGTCATCGACGCGTTCTTCGGGTCCGGTTTCGGGGGACGGCGGGCCGGGCGCAGCACCGCGGGTCGCGACGTGCTCGTCGTCACCGAGGTGACCCTCGAGGAGGTCGTGACCGGGGTCACCCGCGACGTCGAGGTGGAGGTCGCCGTCACGTGCACCCAGTGCGGAGGGTCGGGTTCGGCCGACGGTGCGGGTGCCGGGAGGTGCCACACGTGCGGGGGAGCCGGCCAGGTCCAGCAGGTCGTGCGCACGGCGTTCGGTCAGGTCGCGACCGCAGCGACGTGTCCCCAGTGCAGAGGCAGTGGACGCGCCATCGACGACCCGTGTGTCGGCTGTGCCGGTGAGGGCCGCCGGGTGGAGAAGCGGTCGCTGACCGTCGAGATCCCTGCGGGCATCGAACCGGGCGACCGACTGCGCGTCAGCGGAGCCGGCGAGGCCGGACGCAACGGCAGCGCCCCCGGCGACCTGTTCGTCGAGGTCCGGATCGCCGAGCACGAACTGTTCGAACGACAGGGACGCGACCTCGTCGCGGAGGTCGTCGTCCCGGTGACCCAGGCGGCGCTCGGAGGGACGTTGACGATCCCGAGCATCGACGGGCACGACGTCGAGGTCCCGGTTCCCGCTGGCACGCAGCCCGGAGACGTCCTGCTCGTGCGTCGTGCCGGCGTGCCGATCCGGGGCGGCGGCCGCCGCGGGGACCTCCGACTCGTCGTGCGTGTGGAGATCCCGACGCGACTCGACGACGAGCAGCGCGAACTGCTGCGGCGCTTCGCCGACCTGCGCGGTGAGCCCCTGGACGCTTCCGGATCCGGCCTGTTCGCTCGCCTGCGTGACGCACTGCAGCGCTGATGCCGGCGCCGCTGGTTGTCGTCGACGCGTCGCTCGACGCCCGTGTCGCCGGTGACCGGGTCGACCTTCCCGACACCGAGGTCCACCACCTGCGGCGGGTGCTGCGCCGGACCGACGGATCCGAACTGGTCGTCACCGACGGGGTGGGGCGCTGGGCTCCCGCCGTCCTCGACATGTCCGTCGCGATGCTGACGTCCGACCCGGTGGCCGATCCGGCGTCGGGCCCGCGCCTGCACGTCGTGCAGGCGATCGGCAGGGGTCGGAGGCTCGACGACGTCGTTCGGGTCGTGACCGAACTGGGGGTCGACGCCGTCACGCCACTGGTCACCGAACGCACCGAGGTGAGACCGGCCGGCGAACGGTCCGACCGGCTGGTGCAGCGTCTGCATGCCGTCGCCAGATCCGCGTCCCAGCAGTCGCGACGCACCCGCCTGCCGGTCATCCGTCCTCCGGCGACCATCGCGCAGTTCGAGCCCGGGGCGCTGCTGCTGGTCGCCCACCCGGGGGCCGAGGCCCCGCTGCCGCGGGTGCTCACGTCGCACCAGGTCGATCCCGACGACACGGTGACCGTGGTCGTCGGCCCGGAGGGAGGGTTCTCCGACGCGGAGATCGAGGCGCTCGAGGCACGGGGCGGTCGGGTGGTCGGGCTCGGTCCCACGGTGCTGCGCACCGAGCACGCGGCGGCGGCAGCGGTGGCGGTGATCGCCGCAGCGTGTGGGCGCTGGTCGTGAGCGCGGTCCCGGCGGTATCCTGAGGGCACGCCATGGCCTGCCGGACCAGGAGTTCCACCCACTCGTGGTGACCACATCGCGGTCCGTCGTGGACGTCGAACACGACGACACGGCGGCCGACCGCACCGCTCCGCAGGCCCGCATCACCCTCTCGGTGCCCGGTGACCACTCGATGGTCGCCCTGCTCGGGCCGCACGACGAACACCTCCGGCAGATCGAGGCCGCGTTCGACGCCGACGTCCACGTGCGCGGCAACCAGATCACCGTCTCGTCGGACGATCCCGACGAGACCGCTCGCGTCGTCCGACTCGTCGAGGAGTCCGTGTCGCTGCTCTCCAGCGGCCGGGTGCTCGACGCGGCGACCCTGACCCAGGCCATCCACATGGTGCGCGCCGACACCGTCGAGCGTCCGTCGGACGTGCTCTCCGACACGCTCATGACCCACCGAGGACGTTCGATCCGTCCCAAGACCCTGGGGCAGAAGCGCTACCTCGACACGATCCGTGACCACACGGTGACGTTCGGCATCGGGCCGGCGGGCACCGGCAAGACGTACCTGGCGATGGGCGCGGCGGTGCGTGCGCTGCGCCAGCGCGAGGTGAACCGCCTCATCCTGACCCGTCCAGCCGTCGAGGCGGGCGAACGACTCGGGTTCCTGCCCGGAACGCTGCACGAGAAGATCGACCCGTACCTGCGGCCGCTGTGGGACGCACTCCACGACATGATGGAGGCCGACGAGCTGATCGGTCACGTGGATCGTGGGACGATCGAGATCGCGCCGCTGGCCTACATGCGGGGGCGCACCCTCAACGACGCGTTCATCGTGCTCGACGAGGCGCAGAACACCACCCCCGAACAGATGAAGATGTTCCTGACCCGCATCGGGTTCAACTCGCGGGCGGTGATCACCGGCGACGTCAGCCAGGTCGACCTGCCGGCGGGACGTGCGTCGGGCCTGCGTCTGGTGCGCGACATCCTCACCGGCATCGAGGGGGTCGGGTTCTGCGTCCTGCAGCCCACCGACGTGGTCCGCCACGAGATCGTGCAGCGGATCGTGGAGGCCTACGAGGCCTGGGACGAGCGGGACGCGGCACGCTCCGACGCTCAGGTCACCCCCGGCGCGCACGCGACACCCGACAGGAACGCCCCGTGAGCGTGTTCCTCGCCGACGAGCAGGGTCTGGGGGTGGACACGGACCGACTGCTCGCGCTCGCGCGGCACGTGCTGGCGGCTCGTCGGGTCCCGGACGACATGGAGGTGTCACTGCTGCTCGTCGACACCGCCACCATCGCGGAACTGAACGAACGCCACATGCAGAAGTCCGGTCCGACCGACGTGCTCGCCTTCCCGATCGACGAACCGGGAGAGTCGGCGCCCGGCGCGCCCGCCATCCTGGGCGACGTCGTGCTGTGCCCGCAGGTCGCCCACCAGCAGGCCGCGGAGCTCGGCCGCACCCCGACGGCCGAACTGGAGATGCTCACGGTCCACGGGCTGCTGCATCTGCTCGGGATGGACCACGCGACCCCGGACGAGGAACGCGAGATGTTCGGGTTGACCGACCGGCTGCTGGCCTCCTTCGATCCGGCCGACTCGTGACCACCACCCTGGGCGTGCTGGTCGTCGTCCTCACGCTGTTCACGGCCTACCTCGCCGCGATCGAGACCGTGATCGACCGGCTCAACCTCGTGCGTGCCCTTCGCCTCGACGACGAGGACCAGCGGGGCTCGGCGGCGCTTCTGTGGCTCGCCGAACACCGGTCGAGCGCGCTGTCGGCGGTGCTCGTTGCCACGGTCGTGTCACGCGTCGCGCTCGTCGCGGCGGCGATCGGCATCGCGCTGGCCGTCGCACCCTCGGTGGCGGGGATCCTCGGCGCGCTCGTCGCCGTCGTGGTGGTGAGCCTGGTGGTCGGTGAGGTCGCCCCGCGCACCGTCGCGCTGCGCCACCTGGAGGCCACCGGGCTCCGGCTCGCCGCGTCGGCTCGCGTCGTGGTGCGCGTGGTCGGACCGGTCGCCCGGCTGTTCGTGGTCGCGGGGCGCGGACTGGTGCCGCGACGCCACGAGGTGTCGGGTCCGTACGCGTCGGACGACGAACTGCGCGAACTCGACCACGACGACGACGAGGAGAACCCGGCGCTGGAGCCCGAGGAACGGGCGATGATCCGCTCGATCTTCGAACTCGCCGACACGCGGGTGCGAGAGATCATGACTCCGCGCCCCGACATGGTGACGGTGGGTCGCGACGAGCCACTCGACGCGCTGATCGCGGCCGTCACCGAGCAGGGGTTCTCACGCGTGCCCGTCCACGAACCCGACGAACCGGACGAGTTCGTCGGCATCGTGTTCGCCAAGGACCTGCTCGCGCGCGTCGCGGACCACGGCAACGGCGGTGACTGGGTCGATCTCGTGCGCGAGGCCACGTTCGTCCCGGAGACCAAGCGGGTCGACGAACTCCTGCGTGCCCTGCAGGCCTCGGCCGTGCACATGGCGCTCGTCGTCGACGAGTACGGGGCGATCGTCGGCCTGGTCACCATCGAGGACATCCTCGAGGAGATCGTCGGGGAGATCGTCGACGAACACGACCACGAGGAACCCCTCGTCGAGGTGTGTGGCGACGGCGTGCTGCGCATCGACGCGCGGCTCGGGGTCGACGACCTCAACGAGATGCTTTCGGCGACGCTGCCCGAGGAGGGCTGGGACACCGTCGGTGGGCTCGTGTTCGGCACCCTGGGGCGGGTGCCGGAGGTGGGGGAGTCGGTGGAACTGCACGGGCACGTGCTCACGGTGGAGTCCGTGCAGGGACGACGTGTCGGAAAGGTGCTGGTCGCCCCGGGGTCATCGGACGAGGACGGGGACGACGAGTCGGGCGACGACGACGCCGGACAGTTCGAGTAGGGCGGGCCGATGGTCCCTGCAGGAGGGGACCTGCGACTGCACGCACGGTGGGATGCGGTGCATAGGGTCGACCGTGACCGGCGAACCACCGTCCACCGCTCGGTCAGGGAGTCCGGCCGATGCCGTCGAACGACCATGACGAGGTCTCCGGGGGCCACCTCGACGTGATGGACGGCAACGAGGCCGTCGCCCACGTCGCCTATGCCCTCAGCGAGACCGTGTGCCTGTACCCGATCACCCCCGCGTCACCGATGGGCGAGCACGCGGACGACTGGGCGACCGCGGGGCGTGAGAACCTGTGGGGCACGGTGCCACGCGTGGTGCAGCTGCAGTCCGAGGCGGGTGCCGCCGGAGCGCTGCACGGCGCCGTGCAGGCCGGCAGCCTGTCGACGACGTTCACGGCGTCGCAGGGCCTGCTGCTCATGCTGCCCAACATGTACCGGATCGCCGGTGAGCTCTCCCCGGCGGTCATCCACGTGGCCGCCCGCACGCTCGCGACCCATGCCCTGTCGATCTTCGGCGACCACTCCGACGTGATGTCGGCCCGCGGCACCGGCTGGACGATGCTGTCGTCCACGAGTCCCCAGGAAGCCCACGACCTGGCCGCCGTCGCACACGCCGCCACGCTCGCGTCACGGGTCCCGGTCCTGCACTTCATGGACGGCTTCCGCACCTCCCACGAGCTGGCGGTGGTCGAACGGCTCACCGAGGCGACCCTGTCGGCGCTGGTGGACGAGTCGGACATCGTGGAGCACAGGCTGCGCGGGCTCGACCCGGACCGACCGGTGCTGCGCGGGTCCGCCCAGAACCCCGACGTGTTCTTCCAGGCCCGCGAGGCCGCGAACCGTTTCCACGACGCGGTGCCCGACATCGTGCAGGCGACGATGGACCGCCTGGCGGAGCGTGTCGGCCGCCAGTACCGGCTCGTCGAGCGGTACGGCGACGTCGACGCCGAGCGGGTCGTGGTGGTCATGGGATCCGCGTCGGGCACGCTGCGCGAGGTCGTCGACCACCTGCGTGCCGCCGGGGAGAAGGTCGCGCTGGTCACCGTGCGTCTGTTCCGGCCGTTTCCCGCACAGGCGCTCCTCGAGGCGATTCCGGACACCGCGACACGTGTGGCAGTGCTCGACCGCACGAAGGAACCCGGTGCGTTCGGCGAGCCGTTGCTCACCGACGTGATGTCCGTGCTGGCCGAGGCCGTGATGACGGGACGGCGTGCTGCGCTGCCGGACGTGATCGGCGGCCGCTACGGGCTGTCCTCCAAGGAGTTCACCCTGGCGATGGCCGCACGGGTGTTCGCGGAGCTCGCGGCGGACGACCCGAAGCGCCGGTTCACGGTCGGGATCATCGACGACGTGACGGGCCTGTCGCTCGACGTCGGTGACCTCGACGACGCGGACCTGCGGTCGGCCCGACCCGACGGGGAACTGCAGGTCATCCTGCACGGGCTCGGTTCGGACGGCACGGTGGGTGCGAGCAAGAACACCGCGAAGATCGTCGCGCACCACACCGACCTGTCGGTGCAGGGGGCGTTCGTCTACGACTCGAAGAAGTCGGGGGCGGTCACCGAGTCGCACCTGCGGTTCTCGCCGACACCGATCCGTTCGACCTACCTGATCGAGGAGGCCGACGTCGTCGGCTGTCACCAGTTCGGGCTGCTCGAACGACTGGACGTGTTCGCGCGTCTGCGTCCCGGGGGCACGGTGCTGCTCAACGCCCCGTTCGGGGCCGACGAGGTGTGGGACCGGCTGCCCGAGCACGTGCAGCGCCTGCTCGTCGACCGTGACGCGCGGCTGTTCGTCGTGGACGCGCACCGCATCGCCCGTGAGGCCGGGATCCCGGGCCGGATCAACACGGTCATGCAGGTGGCGCTGTTCACCGCGACCGACCTGCTCGACGACGACGTCGCGATGGAGGCGATCACCGACGCGATCCGCGACACCTGGGCCGACCGGGCCCCGGTCATCGTGGAACGCAACCTCGCCGCGGTCGCCGCGGCGCGTGGCGCGCTCGAGGAGGTCACGCTCGGTGCGGTCACCGGCACGCCGCGACGGGACCCCATCGAACGGGCGCTGCAGTTGCGTGCGGTCACGCCCGGCGACGTTCCCGAGTTCGTGGAGCGGGTCACCGCGCGTCTGCTGGCGGGCGAGGGAGAGCTGCTGCCGGTGTCGGCCCTGCCTGTCGACGGGACGTTCCCGACGGGTACTGCCCGCTGGGAGAAGCGTTCGCTGGCCGAGGAGATGCCCCAGTGGGACCCGGACCTGTGCATCGACTGTGGCAAGTGCGCGATCGTGTGCCCGCACGCCGCGATCCAGATCAAGGTGTTCGAGGCCGACGCGGTCGCGGACGCACCCGACGAGTTCCTGTGCAAGCCGTTCCGGGATCGTGACCTGACCGACCACCTGTTGACCGTGCAGGTCGCGCCCGACGACTGCACCGGCTGCGGGGTGTGCGTCGAGTCGTGCCCGGCGGTGAGCCGCAGCGACACCAGCCACCGGGCCATCGACATGGTGCCGGCGGCCGACACGCGAGAGGTCGAACGCATCCGCTGGAAGGCGTTCGAGGCCATCCCGTACGTCGACCGCACGTCGGTGCGCCACGACACCGTCAAGCACTCGCAGACGCTGCAGCCCCTGTTCGAGGCGTCGGGCGCCTGCGCCGGCTGTGGGGAGACCCCGTACCTGAAGCTGCTCAGCCAGCTGTTCGGGGACCGGTCGGTGATCGCCAACGCCACGGGCTGCTCGTCGATCTACGGCGGCAACCTGCCGACCACCCCGTGGGGCACCGACGCCCACGGCCGTGGTCCGGCGTGGGCGAACTCGCTGTTCGAGGACAACGCCGAGTTCGGACTCGGTCTGCGCATCGGGCTCGACGAACAGCGCGTCGTGGCCGTCGGGCTGCTGCACCAGCTGGCGGGCCGCATCGGAGACGACCTGGTGGCCGAGATCGTCGGCGCGACCCAGACGGACGAGACCGAGATCGGCGCGCAGCGGGAACGGGTCGCGGCGCTCGTGGCGCGACTCGACGACCTGCGTGCGCAGGGCGGAGACGACGCGGTGCTCGCCGAGCACCTCGCTGCGATCGCCTCGGTGCTGGTGCGACGCGACGTCTGGATCGTCGGCGGGGACGGCTGGGCGTACGACATCGGGTTCGGCGGTCTCGACCACCTGCTGGCGTCCGGTGAGGACGTCAACGTGCTGGTGCTCGACACCGAGGTGTACTCGAACACGGGTGGTCAGGCGTCGAAGGCAACCCCGCGAGGCGCGGTGGCGAAGTTCGCGGCCGCCGGCAAGTCGACCGCGAAGAAGGACCTCGGCCTGCTCGCCATGCAGTACGGGCACGTGTACGTGGCCCAGATCGCGCTGGGTGCCAACGAGATGCAGACCGTGAAGGCGTTCCGTGAGGCCGAGGCCTGGCCGGGACCGTCGCTGCTGCTCGCGTACTCGACGTGCATCGCCCACGGCATCGACATGCGCCACTCGATGACCCGGATGGACCTGGCGGTGCGGTCCGGCTACTGGCCGCTGTACCGGTTCCGTCCCGACGAGGACGCCGACACCGCCCCGTTCCACCTCGACTCGAAGGCACCCACGGTGCCGCTCGACGACCTGCTGCGTACCGAGGCGCGCTACGCGGTGCTCGAACGGTCCGACCCGCAGCGTTCCGCGCGTCTGCGAGAGATGCTCGCCGCGGACGTGTCGGAACGGTGGCGCTACTACGAACAGCTGGCCGGGGTGTCGCGTCGCGACAGCGACCTCACACCCGACGAGGAGGTGCACTGATGCCGGTCCACGACACCGCGGGTGACCCGTTCGACGAACTCGACGACTGGTCGGGTGACACGGCACCGCCGGGGCCCGGGAGGTTCGTGGCCAGCGGTCCGATCGCGGTCGGTCCCGTGGACCTGTCGACCTCCTACCTCGGGTTCACGCTGCGCAGCCCGATCGTCGCGTCGGCGAGCCCGATGACCGGGGACGTGTCGTCGCTGCGGGCGCTCGACGCGGCCGGGGTGGGCGCCGTGGTGCTGCCGAGCCTGTTCGAGGAGCAGATCTCCGGGGAGGCCGACGGGCTCGCCCGCTACCTCACGACGGCGGCCGGCGCGCACGTGGAGGCGCCGGCGGGGTACGTGCCCGACCTGCTCGACGGCTACAACGACGGGGCGGTGCGCTACCTGCGGCTGGTCCGCGCGGCGAAGGACACGGTGAGCGTCCCGGTGATCGCGAGCCTGAACGGCACCAGTCGCGGCGGCTGGACCCGCTACGCGACGATGGTCGCCGAGGCCGGGGCGGACGCGCTCGAGCTCAACGTCTACCGGGTGGCGGCCGACCCGCAGGTGTCCGCGGCCCAGATCGAGACCGAGACGCTCGAGATGGTCCAGGCGGTCGTCGCGGCCGCCGGCGTGCCCGTCGCCGTGAAGCTCTCCCCGTTCTGGTCGTCGCTCGCGCACCTGGCGACCCGGCTGGTGGACGCCGGAGCGTCGGGACTGGTGCTGTTCAACCGGTTCTACCAGCCCGACATCGACCTGAAGACCCTGTCGGTCACCCCCAGCCTGCACCTGTCCGACTCCGACGAGTTGCGGCTTCCGCTGCGCTGGTGCGCGATCCTGCGCGGTCGTGTTCGCGCCTCGCTCGCGGCGACCACCGGGGTGCACACGTCCGACGACGTGGCGAAGGTGCTGCTCGCGGGTGCCGACGTGGCGATGACCACCTCGTCGCTGCTCCGCAACGGTCCCGGGCACGTCTCCGTGCTCACCGAGGGGTTGACGTCGTGGCTCGAGGGTCACGGGTACGGGTCGGTCGACGAGGCGATCGGTGCGGTCAGCCAGGCGCGGGTGACCGACCCGTCGGCGTTCGAACGGGCCAACTACCTGGAGACCATCACCCGCTACGCCGGGCTGTTCCGTGCGTAGCCGCCGCGTCGACTCGCCCGCCACGTAGTCTGGCACCCGGCACGCGCGCAGCAACGCGGCCGGAGGGTGCACCGTGAAGGGTGAGACGATCGCCAGCGGCGCGGGCTACGACGAGGCAGACCTGCTTCGACGCGCCCGTCAGGTCCGCAACCGTGCCTACGCCCCCTACTCCCAGTTCCGTGTCGGCGCGGTGGTCGTCACGGCCGACGGTCACACGTTCGACGGGGTCAACGTGGAGAACGCCTCCTACCGGATGACCACGTGCGCGGAGCAGACCGCGATCGCCACGATGGTCGCGGCGGGGGTCCGCAGTCCGGTGGTGGCGGTCGCGGTGGTCGGAGACGGTGACGACCCGTGCACCCCGTGCGGCGCCTGCCGCCAGACCATCTTCGAGTTCGGTCCGACGGCGACCGTGTACGCGTCCGGGGACGCGGGGCGTCCGCTGGTGACGTCCATCACGGACCTGCTGCCGCACGGGTTCGGTCCGAAGCGCCTCGCCCAGGGACAGGGGTCCGAGTGAGCGGCGAAGGACTCGATCTCGAACGCATCCTCGCGGGCCTCGACGAACCCATCGCCGAAGGCCACCGTAGTGGCATGGTGGCCCTGTGTGGACGGCCCAACGTCGGCAAGTCGACGCTGGTCAACCGGATCGTCGGCAGCAAGGTCGCGATCGTCACCGACGTGCCCGGCACGACCCGCAACGCCATCCGGGGCGTGCTCACCCGCGACGACGCGCAGGTGGTGCTGCTCGACACACCCGGGCTCGCGAAGCCCTCCACCCTGCTGTCGCGCCGGCTCAACGAACTGGTCCGTGACACCTGGTCGGGGGTCGACGCGATCCTGTTCCTCGTCGATGTCGCGGACGGGATCGGCACCGGCGACGAGTACCTGGCCAGTGAACTGGCCGGGGTGGGCACTCCGGTGATCGCGGTGGCGAACAAGATCGACCGGGTCGCCGACAAGTCGCGTCTGCTGCCGGCACTGACGAGGCTGCAGGGGATGTTCGACGCGGACCGTGACGTGGACGTCGTCCCGGTGTCCGCCGAGACGGGCGAGAACGTGGATCGACTCGTCGAGGTGATCGTGTCGCGCCTGTCCGAGGGGCCGCGCCTGTTCCCCTCGGGTGAGGTGACCGACCAGCCGGAACGACGTCTGGCGGCCGAGATCCTGCGGGAGAAGCTGATCTCACGGGGGCGTGACGAACTTCCCCACTCCATCGCGGTCACCGTCGACGAGGTGGTCCCGGACGAGAAGCGCGACGACCTGATGCGCATCGAGGCCGTCATCCACGTCGAGCGCGACTCCCAGAAGGCCATCGTGATCGGCAAGGGCGGCGCGAACCTGCGTGACGCCGCCACCGAGGCGCGCCGCGAGATGGAGGTCCTGTTCGGGTCGAAGGTGTTCCTGTCGACCCACGTCACCGTCGCGCCGAAGTGGCAGCGCGACCCGAAGCAGCTCGGACGCCTCGGCTACTGACTGCCCGGGGCGACGGGTGGCCCGGCGGAGTCCCCGGGACCGTCCTCGTGCGTGTCGTCGTCGATCCGTGCACCCAGGTCGTCCACGGACAGGCCCACGCGGGGCAGCCCGTAGTGTGAGCCTTGGGCGTCCGGGCCCGTGTCGCACGCAACTCCCGGCTCCTGCACGCGCATCCCCCTCGTCGACTCCGGCATCCTTGCATACACGCAGCGTCTATGGTTGCATGCTCCACGAACGGATCCCACGGATGGGGTTCATCGGTGCCGTTCGGCGACGACGTACGTCGCAAGGGGCACGAGGGGAGTGGGAACATGGTCAGCAGGTCTGGACGACGCCGGCGGTCCCTCGGGGTCGTCGCCGTACTCGCGTCGATGATGCTCGTGGCCTCCGCGGGTGCGGCACTGGCCGACTACCCGCCGTCGAGTTCGTCCGACGACGGCCCGTCGTCGTCGCCCGACGAGGTCGAGTCCGAGGTCTCGAACGAGAACCCGGAACCCGGCGACTCGGTCACCAAGACCCTGTCGGGCCTGCCACCCTGGACCGACGTCCACATCGTGGTGGAGCTCAACCCGGTCCTGTTCGACGACACGGTGCGCACCAACGGCGCGGGACAGGCGCGGTTCAGCTTCACGATCCCGGCCGACGCACCTCCGGGCTTCGCGGTCAACATCGCCGCGAGTGGCCCCGGCATCGACGGTGTGTTCACGACCACCATCCAGGGTGCGGGTGACCCCGCAGCGACGCCACTCGCAGCCACCATCGCGGACACCGGAGCGGACGTCGGACTGCTCGTGCTGGTCGGGCTGGTGATCGCCGGACTGGGGGTCGCGGTCCTGATGTTCGGTCGCCGCAGGGAGCATGCTCGTGCGGTGACGGGTTCCGACGTGCGTGTCCGGGCCTGACGGCTCGGCGGGTGCACCGGCCAGCGGACCGAGGGACCCTGCAGGCACAGGAGTGAGCGCCGGTTCCGAGTCCACGCCGAACGGCGAGCGAGTACGCGTTCGCCGCCGACGTGTCGACGCGAAGCGCCGTCGTGCCGCGCACCTGTGGTGGACCCTGCCGGTGTCGGGCGGTCTCGTCGCGGTGGTCGCCGTCGCTGGCTGGCTGTTCCTCCGGGACGTGGACGTCGTGCGCGACTCGCTCGACGAGACCAGGGCGAGCCTGTCCGCCGTTCGCAGTGCGCTGGGGGACATCGACGTCGATGATGCCCGCGCGTCGCTCGCGGCCGCGGATGCGTCGCTGGGTGTGGCCAGATCGCGGTCGAGTGGGCCGCTGTGGACGCTCGCGTCGATGGTCCCGGTCGCCGGTGACAGCGTCGAGGTGGTGCGGGCGGTGGTCGACGTCGGCAGCGCGGCGCTCGACGTCGCACGGGTCGCCGTGACCGACGGTCAGGCGCTCGTCGCGCGCGGGGTCGACATCCGCATCGACGACGGGCAGGTCGACCTGTCCCACCTGGACGAGGCGCGGGAGATCATCGATGCCCTGCCGATCGCGCAGCTCGTCGCCGCGCGTGACCGACTCGCCGACGTCGAGCCACGGTGGGCACCCGACGAGATCCACGCCGGCCACGCCGACAGCCTGGCGCTCGCGAACGAGGCGATCGACACCGCGGATCGTGCCCAGGCGCTGCTCGACGCGCTGCCCGGGTTCCTCGGCGTCGACCAGCCTCGCAACTACTTCCTCGGGGTGCAGACACCCGCCGAGTTGCGGGGCACCGGTGGGCTCATCGGCTACTGGGCGATCCTGCACGTCGACGGGGGACGTTTCGAACTGCGGGACTCGTCCGTCCACGACCCGCTCGACGACTTCGTCACCGACGTGCCTGGCGACCTCGCTGCCGACGTCGACGCGGACGACGCAGGGGTGCCCGCGAGCGAACCGGATCCCGTCGTGGCGAACATCGGGCTGCTCCGGGGTGATCGCACCAACCCCGTGCCCACCACGCCCGAGTTCGCGGCGCGCTACGGGCCGGTGGCGGCCAACGCCCACTTCTCCAACGTGAACGTCGACCCGGACCTGCCGACGACCGCGCGTGTCGCCCTGGACCTGTTCACCTGGCGGACCGGCGATCGGCTCGACGGCATGGTCCTCATCGACCCGATCGGGATGCAGTCGGTGCTCGAGGCCGTCGGACGGCCGGTGGTCGTCCCGCCGGGGCTCGAGCACGACGACCTCCCCGACGTGCTCGAACCTGCCGAGTTCGCGCGGTTCTCCACCGTCGACGTGTACGAGATCTTCGGTCACGGCCACTCGACGCAGCGTCGCCAGCTCCTCCGCGCACTCGGCGACGCCGCGTTCACGCTCGTGTTCGACGGAGCGTGGGACGGACCGTCGGTCGCCGGCGCGGTCGCCGAGGCCGCGTCGACGCGCCACCTGCAGGTGTTCAGCGAGCACCCGGTCGAACAGGATGCGTTCCGACGGCTCGGTGTCGCCGGGGAACTGCGCGCGCCTGACCACGGCGACTTCCTCGCGGTCACCGCGAACAACGCCGTCGGTGGCAAGCAGGACGTGCACGTGGAGCACTCGTACGACGTCACGGTCGAGCTCGGCGAGCCGATGGTGGCGGCTGACGGCACCGTGTACGTGGATCGCACCGCGCGCATCCGGGTGACGGTCGACAACCCGCTGCCGTCCAGCGGCATGGATGCGTACATCATCGGCAACTGCCTCGTCGGGCAGCCGGAGAACCAGTGCTTCGACGGGCCACCCGGCTGGAACCGCACCTGGTTCAGCGTGTGGAGCCCGACCAGTTCGACCCTCCGTGCCGCACAGTCGTCCAACGGGCACGCGTCGGTCACCAACAGCCGGTTCAACGGACTGCGAGTCGTGGACCGTGACCTCGGCACGCCGCCGCAGGGCAGCGCGTGGTTCGAGGTCGAGATCTCGGGGCCCGTGACCGTCGACGCTCGAGGCGACGTCGTTGACTACCAGCTCCACCTGTGGCACCAGTCGAGTGCGCTCGAGGCCCCGTACCGCGTGGTGGTCGAACCGCCCGAGGGATGGGCCGTGGTTGCAGCGGCGGGCGGTGCTGTCACGTCCAACGCAGAGGCGATGCCGGTCGGACCTGACGGCGACGTGATGCTCGAACTCAGGCGGGAAGCATCGTGAGTCTGGGGTCGCGTTGATGCTGACCACGTTGCGACAACTGTGGGACCTCGTTGGGCGCGAGCGACCATGGCCATGGGTGCTGCTGGTCGTGCTCGCCGTGGCGGTCAGTCTCATGGAGATGGTCGGCGCCGTACTCGTGTACGCGATGCTCGTGACCATCGTCGAACCGGGCGAATCAGTGGTCGTCCCCGTACTTGGAAACCTCCACGACGGGATCTCCACGTCTGACGGCGAGCAGTTCGTCTTGGTCGTCGTGGCCATCGTCGGAGCCTTCTTCGTCGTGCGAGGTGTCGTCCGTGTTGGTGCCGCGTACGCCGAAGGGCGCGTGACCCACAACGCGGGTGCGCGCCTGTCACGCGCGCTCGCGTCGACGTACATGGCGTGGCCCTACGCACGACACCTGCATCGCGGGTCGTCCGAACTGATCCGCAACGGTCACCAGATGGTCATCGAACTCGTGATCGATGTCCTGTTGCCGACAGTGAAGGTGTTCGCCGAGTCCGTCCTCATCGTCGGCATGCTCGTGGCACTGTTCATCCTGTCGCCGCAGGCCACCCTCCTCGCGGTCGCGGTGGTGGGTTCGGCCGCAGCCCTGCTGCTGTTGGTGGTCCAGCCCCATCTCAAGCGCCTGGGGCGCGTCTACCTCGAGGAGTCGGGATCGACGCTGGAGTCCCTGCAGCAGATGTTGCACGGCATCCGCGACGTGAGGTTGCTCGGTCGTGAGGGCCAGTTCGTCGATCGCTACGCGGTCGGTCGAGCGCGGATGGCGCGGCAGATGTACCTGCGCCACACGATCGCTCAGGTGCCCCTGATCGTGATCGAGACCGCTCTCGTCGCCTCGATGCTCCTGTACCTCGGACTTGCGATCAGGCTGGGAACCTCGGGTCCTCAGACGCTGGCCACCCTCGGAATGTTCGCGTACGCGGGGCTGCGGATGGTCAATCCCCTGCGCTATCTGATCGTGGGGCTCAACGGCCTGAGGTTCGGAGCGCCTGCCGTCCACGCTGTCCACGCGGATCTCCGCGAAGGCGCCGCTCATCCGGGCTCTCTTGCCGACGACGTCGGACCACTCTCGTTCACGGGTCCGCTGGAACTGTGTGGCGTGTCGTTCCGGTACGAAGGGGCCAGTGTCGACACCCTGAGCCATGTTGACCTGCGGATCGAGCGCGGTGAACACGTGGGAGTCTGTGGGCCCACCGGTGGTGGGAAGTCCACGTTGATCGACCTCATGGTGGGGCTGCTCGAACCGACGCACGGCGAGGTTCGTGTCAACGGCGAGGCCCTGGCAGGCCGCGTCCGACGTTGGCAGCGCAGTGTCGGGTTCGTACCCCAGATGGTGTTCCTCGTCGACGACACGATTCGCGCCAACGTGGCTCTCGGCGTGCCCGACGACGAGGTCGACGCCGACGCCGTGGCACGTGCAATCGCACTCGCCGAGCTCTCGAACTTCGTCGACAGCCTGCCCGACGGAGACCAGACGGTGGTCGGAGAACGGGGTGTGCGCCTGTCCGGGGGACAGCGCCAACGCATCGCCATCGCTCGAGCCCTGTACCGGGATCCGGACATCATCGTGCTCGACGAGGCCACGTCGAGTCTCGATGAGGAGACGCAGGCCGCTCTGTCCCGCTCGATCGGGAGACTTGCTGGGGACCGGACCGTCATCGCGGTCGCCCACCGGCTGTCGACCCTGAAGATGTGCGATCGTGTGATCAGCGTCAGGGGAGGACGGGTTGGGACGGTCAGCCCACTCCAGGTTCGTGTGTGATCGCGGCCATTGCCGCTGGTCTGGCCATGTCACAGGCCGCGATCGATTGGGGACGCGTGACGTGAGTCGATGCGGACCGCTTGCCGCGAAGGCGCAGACGCACCACACGAGTGACAGGACCTGAGAAGTGGCTCACCACGAAGTGCTGGCGGCAGTGCTCCTCGGTCCGGTACTCGTATGTGCCGTGACGGTGCTTCTGGCGTCGCTCAATCGGCCCATCGCTGCACCGATCGTGCTGGGAGCGACCGCTCGGGCCGTCGCGGGTGCATGGCACCACCTCGCGTTTCCTCTGCCCGACAGTGGGGCGGACGCAGCCTCGTTCCAGCGCGTTGCACAAGAGATTGCTCGCAGTGACTGGTCGTGGCAGTCGATTGAACCTTCGTCGTACTTCATCAGTGGCGTACTTGGAGGCGTGTACCGGCTCGCGGGAACGTCGAACATGATCGTGGGGCAGGCAGTCAGTGTTGCTGTCGGTACCTGGGTCATCGTGGTGGCGGCGCGTCTGGCGCAGGCACTGTGGAATAACGCGCGTACCGAGCGACGCGTTGCCTGGGCCGTGGCCCTCTTCCCTACCCTCGTCCTGTACTCGGCGCTGCCGATGCGCGAGGTGTACGTGGCCTTGGCAGTGACTGGAGCACTCTTGTGCGCCACTCGCGCGTTGGTCACCGGGAGGTCGTCCCACCTGGTCGTAGCCGTGGCATCGTTCGTCGTCGCCATCTTCTTCCACGGTGGCGTCGTCACCGGAGTGCTTGCACTCGCAGCCGTCGTCGCCGTGTCTTGGGTCCAAGTGGGCGTCGCGATCCGATTGATCGTGGTGGCTGTCGGGATGTTCACGTTCTTGGTGTGGGATCCAGACGTGCCCAAGATCGGGACGCTGGCCAGTGCGGTCACCTCGGATGTGGCGCTCTCGATGCTGAGCAGTGGCGCCCGGGGAGACGCGGCGTTTCCCGACCTGGTGACGACGCAGTCTGGTGTGATGGCAGTCGTGATGTTCCCGGTTCGCGTTCTCTACTTCCTGGCGGCGCCGTTCCCGTGGGATGTCCGGTCAACTGGTCACATGCTGGGATTGCTTGACGGTGGAGCGCACCTGCTGCTCCTGGCCCAGTGTGTGCGAGGTCGACGAAAGATGTTCGAACGTGTGCCCGCGATGTCAGCGCTGGTGGTGATCGGAGCACTCGTCGTGACGTTCGCGGTGGGTACGTCCAACTTCGGGACCGCGATCCGCCATCGTGCCAAGTTCTCACCAGCCATCCTCGCCGTGGTGATGGGGACCGTTGGGCAACGGTCACGGATGAGCCGGGCGCTTGACTCTTCGGATGACCGCCGGCTCAGTGATGGACCTGCTGAGCACCGTGACTCAGATGCCTCAGTCGAGTCGACCACCCGGCCACAGCCCGGTGCAGTGACACACCCGTCCGGTCGGGAGCCTCTGGTGTGACCCGGGTCCGGTGGACTCGGGCCCTTGGATAGGCATGCTGCTTGAGTCAGGCGAGCGGCGAGGTCGTGCCATCCTGGACAGATTCGGTCGCAGCAGCCGAGGAGTCCGATTGAGGGTCTTCGGAGATCTCGCCTAACACGGCATCAGCGGTGAGGTGCGCCACCCGGGCGGCGTCGAACTCCCGCTCGCAACGTAGGCGGCCGGCCTGCCCAATCTGTCGCGCCCGGGGATCGTCGCGGCACAGGCGCTCGACTGCTCGGAAGGCCCCCCGGGTGTCTGTGGGGTCCACGACGTAGCCCTCGACCCCGTCGCGTACGGCCGCTCGGCATCCCGGCACACCCGAAACCACGACCGGGCGGCCGCACGCCATTGCCTCGAGGATGGTTCGGGGGATCCCCTCGCCATACGTCGTTGGCAGGACGACGACCCTTGCAGCCGCGAGCCACGGACGGACGTCGTCCACCCGTCCGACGTGCTGGACTCCGGCTTCGTGGAACTCGCGGGTCAACTTCTTTCGGTTTTGCCGGTCATCGAAGTCGCCGACGACGACCCATCTGGCGGGGAACGTCGCCTGCCGGCACCACTCGACGAATCGATGGATCCCCTTCTCGGGGAGCAGCCTTCCCACGAAGAGCACGACGGGAAGCCCTTCGGTGGCGAGTGGGGTGGGCGTGAAGTGCCCGGTGTCGACGCCGCTCCCGGGCACGACGTCGACCGGAGTCGTCGGCGCGACGATGCCGTGCGAACGCAGCCACTCGGCATCATGATCGTTGTGGGTGATCACGGCACGCGCGTCACGGATGGCCCAGGCAATGAGCCGCCGGATTCCCTGTCCGCCTGGGCGCCTGATCAGGGCGGGGAGTGCGCCGATCCCGGTGAACATCGGGACCAGTGCCGCACGACTTCCGCTTGCCCTCAGGGCCAGGCCTGTGAGGAGGATCGGCTTGAGGGTGTAGGGCACGAACACGTCACCGGGTTCGCTACTTCGCGCTCGACGCCACAACTTCGCGAGGGCCACCACGTCGCCGAGTCCCATGCGTGAACGTCGGCGCAGGGGAACTCTGGTGGTAGTTGCGCCCTCATTGCGGAGGGCCTTGATCACTTCGGCGCCGAGATGCGGGGCCATGGCGTCGACCATGTAACCCCGGCGGTGCAGTTCCCGGACCAGGGGCAGACGGAACAGGACCAGGCTGCGCGCATGACTGGCCACCAGGACGGCACGAGGCGCACGAGCGTGTTGGACGGGCTTCGTCATCGTCGAACCCGGGGCTGCGGTTGCGACGCCCCGACTCCCGGGTGTTCTTGCAGCAGTGGCAAGAGACCGCGCCGGACTGGCAGTTGCCACAGGAGACGGCACCAGTTGTGGTTGCCTTCGATGAGTTCCGTGCCGTCCGCCGTGATGGCGATGTCCCACCCGACGGAGCGGTTGCGGCGGTCGTGTTGTGATGCCCGCACCGCGACTTCCGTCACCTCGTCCCAACGTGGCAGCGTCAGTTTGTCGATCGCCGCGCCAGTAACTGGATGCGCCGTGTGGACGGGTGATGCGATGTCGCTGGACGTGGCGGGTCCCATCACCTGGCCTGTGTCGGGGTTGATGGCAGCGGCCAGCCCGCCGGCCGCGAGGTTGTCGACGTGGTGATCGACGGAGAATCGAAGTCTTGCGCCGATGATGTGAGTCCGGTCGTGTGAGTCGAGTTCGGTGATGATCCGCACAGTGTTGAGTGATGTGGATGACAGTTCGTCGAGCAGGGGATGCTGCTCGACGAACTCCTCCACCAGGTCACAGCCACGCTGCTGGGCCGCCGCCAGAAGCGTTTTGGTGTCCCCGCAGACGTCACTTCCAACCACGAACACGGCCTGTCCAGCCTGACCGCGGGAGTCCTTCAGGACCACGCGGCCAGTGCCGTTGTTCGCAAGTGCCATCCGGAGTCGGGTGTCAGCCGCGACGTCGGAGACGCGAGCCACCGTTCGTGCAACGAAGGCCTCGTAGTGCCGAGCGAACCGCAGCTTGTCCTCGAGCACACCTCGCGAAGCCGGCGGGTTCATCCGCCGCTGATGCTCGTACATCGTTCCAACACCTGCCCAGCCGCTCCGCTCCTCATCCGACTGCGTGTCGAACCTGAAGTGGAAGTAGTCGTGCAGTGAGATGTTGTGGCGATACACACAAGCCACGGCGTCCCTGAGAAGTTCGAAGCTGGTCGCGCCGGTCTCGTCTGCGACGTGACGCACCTGACTCCTCAGCAGTTCGCGGTTGAGAGTCCTGGCGTAGTAGCCGAGGTATGCGGTGCGCCGGACGAGTGCCATTGCCCTCACCGCGGCACCGGTGGGGACTCGACCGGGGGTGCGTGGGATCGCGCGGGAACTCCAACCACGATCTGCTCCTGTGACACGTCCCTCGTGACCACTGCTCCTGCCCCGACGACCGCGCGGTCGCCAACTTGGACGCCGGGCAGGACCACGGCACCCGATCCGATGGTCACGCCTGATCCGAGGATCACGTGACCACCGATGTTCGCGCCCGGGTGGATCGTGACGTGGTCGAGCATCCGGCAGTCGTGTCCGACTGACACGTTCATGTTCACGTAGCAGTGGCGCTCGACAGTGGCACCGGGGGCGATCGACACGTGCGATCGAATCGTCGCCCCCGGCCCGAGTTCCGCGGCGTCGGAGACGGCTGCTGACGGGTCGACCAGGGTTGCCGGTGGTGGTGACGACCGATCAACGGCCGCGCGGACCACCGGGTCCGCGATGGCGATGGTGTACGCGTCGACATCCAGTGCACTCAGCCGCTCGATCGGCCCGATCGGTGCCAGCGAAGGGTCGTCGTCGAGGTGTCCGACGATCTGCCAGGTCGGGGACGCCGCGTTGATGCGGTTCACCAGATCGGCAGTACCCCTTCCCGCGCCTCCGGCACCCACGATGACGAGTCGCTTCATCGGTGGTGCGTCTCCGTGTCGGCCGCAGGACCCGTCGAGGAGCCCTGGAATGGCGTGACGGTGCCACCGCTGGCCGTGTGCACTCCGCGTCCGCCGACGAACGTGAACAGCGTCCGGGCGAAGATGGCGAGGTCCATCGCGAGTGAGCGTTTGTCGACGTAGGTGGTGTCGAGTCGGAAGCGCTCCTCCCAGTCGAGGTCGTTGCGTCCGTGGACCTGGGCGAGTCCGGTGATCCCGGGCCGCACCTCGTGCCGGCGGGCCTGTTCGGGGGTGTACCGGGGGAGGTACTCCATCAGCAGAGGTCGGGGACCCACGAGGCTCATGTCGCCGCGCACCACGTTGACCAGTTCCGGCAGTTCGTCGAGCGACCACCGTCGCAGTCGCCGCCCGAACGGAGTCAGACGCTGTGCCGTGGGCAGCAGGTCTCCGTGGGCATCCACGTCGTCGGTCATGGTCCGGAACTTGAGCATGACGAACGGTTCACCGTGCAGCCCCGGGCGGACCTGTCGGAACAGCACCGGTCGTCCGAGTCGCAGACGCACGAGGACCGCGACCAGCGCCAGCACGGGTGACAGCACGATCAGCGCGATCGTGGCGACGCACAGGTCGAACGCGCGCTTGGTCACGGCCGGCCTCCGGTCGCGACGGCCTCGATCCGGGCGGGCGGGATCGGGGGTGGCGACTCGACGGCTGCCTCGACGATCGAGGCGACCCGGTCAACATCGGCGTCCTGCATCTGGGAGCCCGACGGCAGGCACAGTCCGGTGTCGAAGAGTCGCTGTGCGGTCTGGCCGCCGACGACCGGGTGGTCCCGGAACACGGGCTGCAGGTGCATGGGCTTCCACACCGGCCGCGACTCGACGTCGGCGGCCTCCAGCGCGTCGATCACCGAGTCGCGGGTCGCGTCGGTGTGGCGCTGGTCGATCGTGAGGCAGGTCAGCCAGTGCGTCTCCACGCCGTCGGGGTCGACCGGTGGGAATCCCACCGCATCGACGTGTGACAGGCGCTCGCGGTAGCGGGCGTTGATCGCTCTGCGTCGGGCGACCCGCTCGTCGAGCGACGGCAGCTGCGCCCGTCCCAGCGCGGCGAGCACGTTGGACAGGCGGTGGTTGAACCCGACGTCGCGATGCTCGTAGTGGCGAGCAGGCTCGCGCGCCTGGGTGGACAGGTGCCGGACCCGGTCGGCGATTCGTGTGTCGTCGGTGACGAGCATGCCGCCGCCTGACGTGGTGATGATCTTGTTGCCGTTGAACGAGAACACCGAGGCGGTCCCGAACGATCCTGCGGGCCGGCCGGCGTGGGTTGCGCCCAGCGCCTCCGCGGCGTCCTCGATGACGGGTACGCCGTACCGTTCGGCGATGGGGGCCAGTCGGGTGTGGTCCGCGACCCGCCCGTACAGGTCGACCGTGACGATGGCCGCCGGCATCCGGTGTCCGAGGCGCGCCCGCAGGGCCAGTTCCGCCTCGACGAGGCCGACGTCCAGGTTCCACGAGTCCGGGTCGACGTCGATGAACACGGGCGTGGCTCCCGCGTGGCACACCGCGTTGGCCGTGGCCGCGAAGGTGAGGGTGGGAACGAGCACCTGGTCGTCACGACCGACGCCGAGCGCGAGCAGCGCCAGGTGGAGTGCCGCGGTTCCGGACGAGAGCGCCACGCCGTGACGCCTGCCGGCCAGATCGGCGACCTCGGCTTCAAACGCGTCGAGGTGCGGGCCTGCGGGTGCGATCCACCCGGACTCGAGCGCATCGAGGACGACCTTCGCCTCCTCCCCAGCCAGGTGCGGAGGTGACAGGAGCAGACGGTCGCTCACCTGCTGGAGCCCTCCGACACCGACGAAGAGCGGTCCGCCTCGTCGATCGCCGTGGCCTTCATCCCAACCCCCTGGGTCCGCCGTGTCCCCGACACCCCTGTCGGGCACGCGACACCACTGCGTGTCACGGACCCGGAGTAGGGTGCCACCATAATGGACGACACGTGTATTGTGCGCGCGCCTCGCCGGGCACGGGGCGTCGTCGGGGTGTCACAGGGGGACGGGGAGTGCTGACTCGCAGGCTCACACGCAGTGCGATCACGGTGATCGTGCTCGTCGTCGCGTGGGTGCTGGCGTTCCAGTTCCGGTTCGAGTTCGCGGTGCCGGACACGTACCGCGACGTGCTCGTGGCCACGCTGGTCCCCGTGGTCGCGCTCAAGTACGGACTGCTGTCGCTGCTGCGGGCCAATCGGCACGCGTGGCGTCACACGTCACTCGACGACGTCGTGACGATCGCCACCGCGCTCGTCGGGGCGAGCATGATCGTGCTCGGCGTCCGGATCCTCGTGGTGGAGATGGCGACGGACTCGCTCGTCGCGGACCTGTTCACCGTGCCGGTCGGGGTGGTCGGCATCGACCTGGCCCTGTCGGTCCTCGGTGTCGCCGGGGTGCGGGGTGCGTGGCGACTGCGTGCGGACGGCAGCCGACGACGTCGTGCGGAGGCGGCCACGTCGCGTCGGCGGGTCGTGCTCGTCGGCGCGGGATGGGTCGGTGACCTCGTCGTGCGTGAGGTCCGGTCGCGTCCCGGGATCGCGATGCACCTAGTCGGCTTCGTCGACGACGACCCGGCGCGGGCACGGCAGGTGATCCAGGGACTCGAGGTCCTCGGGTCCACCGACGACCTGCCGGAACTCGCCGAGGCGCTGCGCATCGACGAGGCGATCATCACGATCAACGACCTGTCCGGTGACGACGCGCGACGCATCACCGACCGGTGTCGCGACGCCGGCATCGACGTCTCGATCGTTCCGTCTGCGACGGAGTCCAGCGGCGGGCGCATCAGCGTCACCGAGGCACGCCCGGTCGCGCTCGAGGACCTGCTCGGGCGGGACCCGGTGGACCTCGACGTGACCTCGATCCGGGCGTGCGTGGCGGGACGTCCCGTGCTGGTCACCGGGGCAGGCGGGTCGATCGGTGCCGAGCTGTGTCGCCAGCTCGCGCGGCACGAACTGTTCGAACTCGTCCTGGTCGAACGCTCGGAGCCGGCGCTGTGGGAGATCCACCGCGCACTCGTCGAGGACTTCCCCGGACTCGACGTGGTGCCCTGCGTCGCCGACGTGCGCAACGAACGCGCCATGGACCGGGTCTTCGCACGACACCGTCCCGCGGCGGTCTTCCACGCGGCCGCGCACAAGCACGTGCCGATGATGGAGGACAACGTCGGCGAGGCGGTGCTCAACAACGTGCGCGGCACGAAGGTCGTCGCGGACCGGGCCGTCGCCCACGGCGTCGAACGGTTCGTGATGGTGTCGACCGACAAGGCGGTCAGTCCGACGTCGGTGATGGGGATGACCAAGCGGGTCGCGGAACGCTACGTGCGCCACCTCGCCGCCGTCCACGATCGTTGCCTGGTGAGCGTGCGGTTCGGCAACGTGCTCGGCTCCCGGGGCAGTGTCGTGCCGGTGTTCGAGGAGCAGATCCGGCGTGGCGGGCCGATCACGATCACCCACCCGGAGATGCGCCGCTACTTCATGACGATCCCGGAGGCGAGCCGGCTCGTCATCCAGGCGGCGGCCATGGGCCGGGGCGGGGAGATCTTCGTGCTCGACATGGGCGAGCCCGTGCGCATCGTCGACCTCGCGCGGGAACTGGTGACGTTGTCGGGCCTGCGTCCGGGCGAGGACATCGCGTTCGAGTACACGGGCATCCGGCCGGGTGAGAAGCTGTTCGAGGAGATCGCCCTCGACGAGGAGAACGCCCACACCACGCGTCATCCGAAGATCTTCGTCGGGACGGGGGCCGAACCGCACTGGGCGTCCGTCGACGGGGACCTCGAGCGGCTGTTCGCCGCCGCGCGCGGGGGCGACGACGACGTGACACGCGTCTGGTTGCGCCTCCTCGTGCCCGAACTCGAGTGAGTGGCACCGGGGAGCAGGAAGCACCCGCTCGCGGACCGATCAACGAAACGTGTATGTGTGCGCCTAGACTCGACGACCCGACCACGGGATGGGGCCAGTGGACGACGACGTGATCTCGCTGGAGGACTACCGACAGGTCCTCCGCCGGCAACGAGTGCTCGTCGTCGTGACGACGGTGGTGGTCGTCATGGTCGCCGTCGGTGCGTCGTTCGCCCAGACGCCGCTGTACGAGGGTGAGGCCGAGGTCGTCCTCGAACGTGTGCGTCGCACCCAGGACGTGTCGCTCGAGGACCTGCTGATGCCCGCCGGTTCGGCCGTGGAGACCGAACGGCGCGTCATCACCTCGCGACCCGTCGTCGACCGCGTCGCCGACGAACTCGGGATGACCGACCGCAACGCCCTGCTCGACCAGGTGCGCACCGAGACCGTGCGCGACACACGGGTCGTGCGCATCGTCGCGACGGACCCTGACCCGGCGCGCGCGGCGTCGATCGCCAACGCGTTCTCCACCGCCTACCTGGACCTGCGTCGGACCCAGGCCGTGGACGAGGTGCTCGAGGCACGGGCCGACCTGGAGCAGCGTGCCGCGGCCATCCGGGCCGAACTCGAGGAGCTCGAGGCGGCCGGACAACCCGACCCGGTCGTGCCCGAGTCAGTCGACCCCGACGATCCGGAGGCGACGCCCGCGGACCCGCCAGCCGCGGAGCCGGGAGAGTCGGTGGACGACCTCGGGGCACGCGTGCAGCGGGAGGTGCTGCTCGCCCAGCTCGCACAGGTCGCTGCCCAGATCGCGGACCTGGCCGGCGCGGCCGACGCGATCACCGGCGGCGGTGCGGTGCTCACACCCGCCGAGGTCGCCACCACCCCCGTGTCGCCACGGCCGATGCGCACAGGAGCGCTCGCGGTGGTGCTCGGGCTCATGCTCGGGATCGGTTTCGCGTTCCTGCGCGACCACCTCGACGACGTGATCCGTGACGAGGCCGACTTCAAGCGGTCGACGGGCGGCCCGCCCGTGCTGGGTCGCATCCCGGTGTGGGAGGACCCGGAGGGCGGCGACCGGCTCGTCACCATCGTGGAGCCGTCGTCGGTGTCCAGCGAGTCGTACCGAGAACTGCTCGCGGGCGTGCGCTTCCTGCTCGCTGCGCCCAGGGGCGGCCAGCCGCCTCCACCGCCGGGACAGCCGTCGCGCGGGCGATCCATCATGGTGACCTCCGCCGTCGGTGGGGAGGGCAAGACGTCGACGTCGTCGAACCTCGCGGTCGCCGCGGCCCGGGCGGGCATCCGCACCGTGCTCGTCGAGGCGGACATGCGGCGTCCCACGCTGTCGAAGCGCTTCGGGTTCGGTCGGATGACCGGCCTGTCGGACGTGCTGGCCCGGGGTGACCGGCCGGTGGACCACGTGGTGCGTGTCGGGCTCGACGACCTGGTGGTGCTGACGTCGGGGACGATCCCGCCCAACCCGCACGAACTGCTGGTGTCCCCGGCGATGCAGACGCTCCACGAGCAGATCGTCGCACGCTGCGACCTCGTGATCTACGACAGTCCTGCCGCGCTCGCCGTCCCGGACGCCCTGGAGATCGGGCGCTACGTCGACCTCGCGATCCTCGTCGGTCGAGCCGGCGTGACCGGACGACGCCAGTTGTCCGCCGTGATCGAACGGCTGGAACAGGTCGGCACCGAGATCGCCGGCACGGTGCTGAACGCCGTGAACTCGAAGGACGACAACTACTACTACGCGTACTACATCGAGCCGCCCACCGAGGACACCAGTCGGCGGGGGAGGCGTCGCGCGAAGCGGGAGGACGCGCCGGCCGCCGACGGGGTCATGGCTGGCCGCAACTCCTTCTTCGACCGCGCGGGCGACACGGTCGGTGAGTCACCCTGGGTCGTACGTGATCCCGCCGGGGGTTGAGCGGCGATCTTGGCGGGGCCGGTGGTCACACTCGCGCGGACAGGCGCCGCTCGATCGCCCCGACCAGTTCGTCCAGGTCCCGGCCGAGACGACGCCACGCCGACGGGCCCTGACGGATCGGGTCGGCGACGTCCTCCCGGTCCCGGGGGCGCGCGCTGCGAGGCCGAGCGAAGTGGGCCTGGTCGCGCAGCCACCGGATCCGGTCGGCAGCCTCCGACGGGCCGTCATCGCCATCGAGGGCGGCGATGAGTCGGACGAACTCCCGGAGTGTGAACGTCCGGGACCCGAGGCCCGCTGACACCGACGCACAGTGGTCGCGCTGCCGTTCCGACATCGTGAGCACCAGGTCGGCTCCCGACAGCAGCCGGCCGGACACCGGTCGGGACCGATGTGCCGACAGGTCGAGTCCGCGGCGGCGGGCGAGCCGCTGGGTGCCGGCGGCGGCCGGATCGCCGTCGTGGGCGTGGACACCGGCGCTGTGGACGTGTGCCGCGCGAGACATCGGACCGTTCGTGAGCATCGCCGCGGCCAGGGGGCTGCGCGCGACGTTGGCCGTACAGACCACCAGGACGTCGAGTGGGGCAGGACGGACCGCAACCTGATCCACCGTCGTGTGCCCCATCGGTCGTGTGCGGTCGCCGGACGGCTCAGAGCATAGACGGGTCGTGTATCGTCGGTGCCGAGGGCACGATGGGCCGCGGGACGGTGGGTGCTCGAGGTCCCGGTCCGTGCGGCGCGTCCCGGTCGTCGGGCGCCGGGCCCGTACGGCTGCTCGGGGGCATCCGATCCTGAAGGGTGGCGATGGCGCGGTTCCTGCGTGTGGCGGGCTGGATGCTCGTCGCGAGCGGCACGCTCGTGCTGCTGTACGTCGTGTACGAACTGTGGTTCACGGGGTTCGAGGGCAAGAGGGAACAGCGAGACCTCGCTCGGCAGTGGGACTCGCTCGTCGCGGCCTCGCCCGATCCTGCAGGAGCCGGCGACGAGGACGTCGCCGAAGGTTCCCGGCGAACCGAGCCACCAGGAAGCGGGAAGCCGACCGACCCCCTCGACGCGGCGGCGGCCGACGCTGCCGACGTGCAGGCAGCCCTGTGGTTCGAACGGGCCGGCCGACGCATCGTGCATGCCGACACGCTGTACGTCGTCGGGGACGTCGGGTTCGCGGACCTGCGCCGCGGCCCCGGCCACTATCCCGAGTCCGACGTCCCGGGCGGCCCCGGCAACGCGGCCATCGCCGGACACCGTACGACCTACGGGTCACCGTTCTGGTCGCTGGACGACCTCGGGCCCGGCGACACCATCCACGTCGCGGACCGGTCCGGGCGCACATGGGTGTACGAGTTCCACTCGAGTGCCGTCGTCGACCCGACCGACACGTGGGTGGTGGGGCCGGATCCGCTCGGGACCGGCACGCCGACGCTGACGCTCACCACCTGTCACCCGCGGTTCAGTTCGGCGCAACGCCTGATCGTGTGGGGTGAACTGGTGGGCGAAGCGTGAGTGCGAGCGGCCGTCGGGCCCGTCGCGCCGCACGCGCGGCGTTGGCGGCGGCGATCGCAGGCGTCGTGCTCATCGTCCTGTTCCTGGTGGTGTTCCCGTGGGTCGAGCGCAGGCTGGCGAACCCGGTGATGGGCATCACCGTCGGGTCGTTCTGACCCGCCGGTGTCGCTTGGCGCCCGTGGTCTCCGTCCGGTGCGCACATAGTGATACCGGGTGCGCAGTTGCCCGTGCGAGGGCGCACTAGCATCCCCGCAGCCCGACGCCCCCGAATCTGCATCGTCCGTCCCCGAGCAGGCGGACAGGGTGCCCAGCGGGTACCGCGTCACACTGGTCTGCGACCACCAGAGGGCTCGACATGAAGTTCGACCATGCGCAGGTCGAGGCGTTCGCCGCTCGCCTCGCCGACGCGCGCGCCGCCACGGGGCTGCCCCGTCGCGCGATCGTCGAACAGGTCGAGGGGCTGTCCGAACCGCAGCAGCTCTACAACTACGAGCGTGCGCGCCGGGCGCCGGAACGCATCGAGGTCGTGGTCGGCCTGGAACGTGCCGTGGGCCTGCCCGCGGGGACGCTGTGCCGACTGCTGGGGTTCTCACCCCCGAACGGCGACGTCCCCGTGCCGACCGTGCCGGACGCCCTCGCGGCGGACACGAGCCTGTCGCTGGAGGCAAAGGCCCAGTTGCTCAGTGCGTATCGCCTTCTGACCGAGTGACCGAACCTGCAGCCCCTGCGAGGATCGTCAGCAGCGTGTGGACCTGCTCGCGCCACTCCTGCAGTTCCAGGACCTGCGCCTCGAGCTCCTCGATCCGTTGCGGATCGTCGCCTGCCTGTCCGTTGTCGGACTCGCCCATGTACCCCACCTTCGCCGGGTGTCGTTCCGTGACGACCCGCCCCGGGATCGCACGATGCCTGCACGACGTCGAACGCGCGCGTCGCACACGGCTCAACACTACGTGTATCTCGCGCCCGATGCCGTGACCGGGAACACGTCCACGTCGTGGGGTGATGCTACGGGCGGCGTGTGACACGCGGGCGACGGTGACCCCGGGACCCGTGGATCGTCGGCGGGTCGCCGGGTTCCGTGCCACGAACCCATGGTTGACGCCGCCATCGACGGTGCGCACGATGCGCACGCACGAGCCGTCACCGCCGGCCCTGTCGTCCGCCACGTGGCGGTGGGTCGAGGGCAGCGCACCGACGACGGGGTCGGCGTGTCCGGGGCACGGTCCGAGCCGTCAGGGCAGGGAGGACCGACATGCGGGTGGTCGTCGCAGACGCGTTTCCCGAGGGGCACGTCGCTCGCCTGGTCGAGGCCGGTCACGACGTGGAGCACCTGCCCGCCCTGACGGCAGACGAACTGGCGTCCGAACCCGGCGAGGTGGAGATCCTCGTCGTACGGTCCACGCGCGTGACGTCCGACGTGTTCGAACGGGCCCACGACCTGCGCTGGGTCATCCGTGCCGGAGCGGGAACCGACACCATCGACGTCGAGGCGGCAACCCGGTACGGCGTCCCGGTGTCCAACGTCCCGGGACGCAACTCCGTGGCGGTGGCCGAGCTGACCTTCGCACTCCTGCTCGCGATCGACCGCGACATCCCTGCCCAGGTCGAGGACCTGCGTGCTGGCCGATGGCGCAAGGCACACCACCAGGGCGCCAGGGGCATCGCCGGCCGGCGGGTCGGCATCATCGGGCTGGGGGACATCGGCCTCGCGTTCGCGCACCGAGCCCGCGCCTTCGAGTGCGACGTGTACGGGCTGGTCCGCGACGACCGGCCCCGGCACGTGCTCGACCGCGTGGAGGCGCTCGGCATCACGCTCCTCGACGACCTGCACGAACTCGCCCGCACGTGTGACGTACTCAGCTTCCACATCCCGATGTCCGACGACACCCGTGGGCTCATCGGCCGTCCACTGCTCGACCACGTGCGCGACGAGACGATCCTGCTGAACACCTCGCGCGGTGACCTGGTCGACGCGCCGGCGCTGATCGCGGCCATCGACGAGAAGCGGCTGCGCGTCGGCCTCGACGTCTACCCTGACGAACCGGCGGGCGGCGAGGCGGACCTGGACTCGCCGTTGGCACGCCATCCACGGGTCGTGGGCACCCATCACGTCGGTGCCTCGACGCAGCAGGCGCAGCTCGCGGTCGCCGATGGAGTGGTCGACATGATCGAGGCGTTCGGTGGCGGTGCGGTGCCCCACTGCGTCAATCCGGACGTCACCGAGGCCACCGGTTGAACGCTGCCCAGGGGTCGTTCCGGGTCGAACCGCTCGACCTCCACGTGGTGTCCGGCGACGGCGTGGACCTCGCCGAGGTGCTGGCCGCCGAGGAGTCGGGAGGGGCCGAGGCCGGGCGGCGCGCCGGTGCGGCCGTCCGCGAGCTCGTCGAGCGTGGAGAACTGCGGCCGGTGGGGCGTGTGCTCGTCGTCCACGAACTCGTCGACGGGGACCTGCGCCAGTGGGGGATCGTGGCGGGGGTGTCGGTCCGCGACGTCGCGCGCGGGCGAGTCCGGTTGCACGAACAGACGCGCAGTGACCGGGAGCGGGCGCTGTCGGACTTCCTCGAGGCCGCAGGGTTCGACGCGGCGCCGGTCGTGCTGGCCCACCGGGACCTGCCCGGCCTCGACGGGCTGATGGCGGCCGCTGCGGCCCGGGCCCCCGACCTTGCGCTCACCACGGCGGACGGCGTCGACCACCGGGCGTGGATCGTCGCAGGCGCCGACGTGGATCCGTTCGTCGAGGCGCTCGGTGCGCTCGAGGGTCTCACCGTGCTCGACGGCCACCACCGTGTGGCGGCGGCCGTGCGCCGGGCCGACCCTGACGCGCTGCTCATGGCGGAACTGGTCGCCGACCACTGGGTCGACGTGCGCTCGCTGGACCGTCGGATCGCCCTTGGAGACCTGACCGCAGCAGAACTGCTCGCTCGCCTCGCGGACGTCGCCGTCGTCACGTCGCTCGACGACCGTGAGGTCGCCCGGCCGGAGGGCGCGCACGAGGTGCTGGTCCACGTCGGGGGGCACTGGCACCGCCTGGAGTTCGCCGAGCCCACCGACGACCCGGTCGGTGGGCTGCCTCCCGTGCTGCTGCAGGAGCGGGTGCTCGGACCGGTGCTCGGCGTCGACGACCCGCGCACCGACCCGCGTATCGAACACCTGCCGGGCAACACGCCTCTCGCCGACCTCGCGCGCGACGACGACGAGGGTCACGCCACGTTCGTCCCGCGCGCACTGACGATGGCGGAGATCCACACCGTCGCCCACTCCGATCGGGTGCTGCCACCGAAGTCCACCTGGGTGGCGCCCAAGCCGGGTCCCGGGGTGCTGCTGCACCTGCGTTCGGTGCGGCCGGAGGCCGTCTGAAGTCCTTGACCGGGCGCACACCTGCTGGCAGAATGTTGCGTGACGCGCGGGGCGTTTTGTTCATCGCAACAGAATCGCGCGGCGGGTGACGCGAAGGCGTCCTCCAGATCGGACGTTGCGGTGATGCCGATGACACTGACACCGCTGCTCGAGTCGCTCGAGCGGGCCCGGTTCGAGATCATCCCCATGAAGGGCGTGGACGGGCAGGTGGACCACCTGCCGCCCAACGCGGTGGTCACCGTGACCGCCTCGCCGACGAAGGGGCTGGATCCGACGCTGGAGCTCGCGGCAGAGCTCGCGGGGCGCGGGCACCGGGTCGTTCCCCACCTGTCCGCCCGACTCGTGCGCTCTCGCGACCACCTCGCGCGGGTGCTCGCCGACCTCGAGTCGCTCGGCGTCATCGAGGTGTTCGTCCCCGCGGGTGACATCGAGCAGCCGCTCGGACCCTACGAGGGCGCAGGCGACCTGCTCGAGGACATGACCCTTCTGGGGCACCACCTCGAGCACGTCGGCATCACCGGGTATCCGGAACGGCACGCGTTCATCCCCGACCAGACGACCATCGACGCGATGGCACGCAAGGTGCCCCACGCGACGCACATCGTGTCCCAGATCTGCTACGACCCGCAGGTCGTGCGCGACTGGGTCGCCGCGGTGCGGGCCCGTGGGGTGGCGCTGCCGATCCTGCTCGGCATCCCGGGCGTCATCGACCGGGCACGGCTGCTTCGCGTGTCGATGCGGGTCGGACTGGGGGACTCGGTCCGGTTCCTGCGCAAGCAGCACGAGGTCGCCAGCCGCATGCTGACCGGCTACCAGCCCGACGAGCTGATCCACGCGCTCGAGGACCTGGTCGGCCACCCCGAGGCACGCGTCGCGGGGTGGCACCTGTTCACGTTCAACGAGGTGGAGCGCACCGAGCAGTGGCGCCAGCAGCTCGTCGAACACCTGAGGCAGCGCGCGTCCTGAGGGCGCGTCCGTGATCGTCCGCGACCCGTCCGCCATCGCTGCGCGGACCTGACGCACACAGGAGTCGCCATGGCCTTCCCGAGTGACCTGGAGATCGCCCGCGGCGCGGCGCTCAAGCCGCTCGACGAGGTCGCGGCCTCGATCGGCATCGGCTCGCACCTGCTCGAGCCGTACGGCGAACACGTCGCCAAGATCCGGCTCGACGCGATCGAGGAGCTGTCCGACCGGCCGCGTGCGAAGTACGTGCTGGTCTCCGCGGTCACCCCGACACCGCTGGGGGAGGGCAAGACCACCACGACCGTCGGCCTCGGACAGGCGTTCCGTCACCTCGGGCGCACGGCGACCGTCGCGATCCGTCAGCCGTCCATGGGGCCGACCTTCGGGATCAAGGGTGGCGCGGCCGGCGGCGGGTACAGCCAGGTCGTTCCCATGGAGATCCTCAACCTGCACCTGACCGGGGACATGCACGCGGTGACCGCTGCGCACAACCTGCTGTCCGCCATGGTGGACAACCACCTGCACCAGGGGCGCGGCGTGCAGATCGACCCGCACACGATCACCTGGCGACGGGTGCTCGACGTCAACGACCGGTCACTGCGCAACATCGTGTCCGGGCTGGGCGGCAGGGCGGACGGCACGCCCCGGGAGGCGGGCTTCGACATCACCGCGGCGTCCGAGGTCATGGCGATCCTCGCGCTGTCGACGTCGCTGCAGGACATGCGTGAACGCATGGGACGGATCGTGATCGGCACGAGCACGTCGGGAGAACCCGTCACCGCGGAGGACATCGGCGCTGCGGGCGCCATGACGGTCATCATGCGCGACGCGATCAAGCCCAACCTGATGCAGACCCTCGAACAGACCCCGGTGCTGGTGCACGCGGGACCGTTCGGCAACATCGCCCACGGCAACTCGTCGATCGTCGCCGACCAGATCGGGATCCACGGGGGCGACTACCTGGTGACCGAGGCCGGTTTCGGGGCCGACATGGGTGCCGAGCGCTTCTTCAACATCAAGTGCCGCACCTCCGGGTTGACCCCCGACGCGGCCGTGCTGGTCACCACGGTGCGTGCCCTCAAGGCACACTCGGGCCGTCACCGCATCGTCGCCGGGCAGCCGCTGCCCGACGAGCTGCTCGCCGAGAACCCCGACGACGTCGCCGCGGGTGTGTCCAACCTGCGCCGTCAGATCGAGAACATCCGCATCCACGGCGTGTCGCCGGTGGTCGCGATCAACGCGTTCCCCAGCGACTTCGACGCCGAGCACCGGACGATCGTCGAGATCGCCGAGGAGCTCGGTGCTCGGGTGGCCGTGAGCACCCACTTCGCCGACGGTGGGCGCGGTGCGGCCGAACTCGCCGAGGCGGTCGCCGAGGCCGCCGAGGAGCCCTCCGACTTCGCCGTGCTGTACCCGTCGGACGCGAGCCTGCGGGAGAAGATCGAGACGGTGGCCACGCGCGTCTACGGTGCGGACGGTGTCGACTACACGCCGGCGGCGGCGCGACAGCTCGACGCCCACGAGGCCAACGGGTTCGGAGACCTGCCGGTGTGCATCGCCAAGACCCACCTGTCGATCTCGTCGGACCCGACGCTCAAGGGCGCGCCCACGGGTTGGCGCCTGCCGGTGCGCGAGGCCCGGGCATCGGTCGGGGCCGGGTTCGTCTACCTGCTCAGCGGGGACATGCGCACCATGCCGGGGCTCTCGTCGTCACCGGCCGCCCAGCGCATCGACATCGACGCCGACGGAGAGATCGTCGGTCTGTCCTGATGTCGGCGTCGCCCGAGGTCGGACGCACGGACCCGGGTGCGCCGTTCGCGGCGTTCGCGGGCCGGCGACGGGGTGACGCGCCTCGTGGGACCGCACGCATCGCCGCGGTGTGCGCGGACCTCGGCCGGCCGCAGGACGCGCTCGACACCATCCACGTGGTCGGCACGGACGGCAAGACCAGCGTCACGCGCATGGTCGCTGCGATCCTCACCGAGCACGGGATCCGCACCGGCGACACGACCTCTCCGCACCTGTCCGACGTCGCAGAACGCATCCGAGTCGACGGCACCGAACTCGACGCCGCCACCCTCGCCCTGCTCGCCAAGCACGTCGGGCACGCGATCGAACGAGTCGAACCGGGCCTCGACCACCCCGTCACCTTCTTCGAGGCCGTGACGGCAGGTGCGCTGCGTGCCTTCGTCGACGCGGGAGTCGAGGTCGCCGTCGTCGAGGCCGGCATCGGAGGGACGGGCGACGCGACCGCGATCGTGGACGCACGCACGTTCGTGCTCACCCCGGTGGGACTCGACCATCCGCAGCTCGGTGCGACCCGACGGGACATCGCACGGGAGAAGGTGGGTGCAGTGCGGCCCGCCGGCACCCTGGTCGTCGCGGCGCAGGCGCCCGACGTCCTCGACGAGGTCGGGCGGGTGGCCCGTGCGCGAGACGTGCGGGTCGTGTCCTTCGGGCAGGACTTCGCGGTGTGGTCGCGTCACGCCGACGGTGGGGGACAGCGGGTGACGCTACGGGGTCTCGACGGGCGAGACGTCGCCGTGCACCTGGCGATGCGGGGATCCCACCAGGCAGCCAACGCCGCCGTCGCGCTCGCGGCCGTGCAGGCCCACCTCGGCACGGATGCGGTCGACCCCGACGCCGTGGCACGGGCGCTCGGGCGGGTGCGGGTCCCCGGTCGTGGCGAGGTCGTCGACACCGCCCGGGGTCCCGTCCTGCTCGACGGCGCACACGACGTGCTCGCGGCTGGAGCGCTCGGCGCGATGCTCGCGGAGGGGCGTTGCGTCGGGCGCGTCGCCGTGGCGATCGGAACGAGCGCAGGACGCAACCCGGTGGACCTCGCCCGGAGCTTCCTCGGAGCCGACGTCGGGTTCGTGGCGACCTCGGCGGGGGACCGGTGGGCGACGCCAGCCGCCCGGGTCGCTGTGTCGTTGCGGGACGCCAATCTGCCGGTGATCGACGTGGTCGGGTGGTCGGAGGCGGTCTCGGTGGCGCGGCGGTGGTGCGGTACCGGAGGACTCGTCGTGGTCACCGGTTCCCTGCACCTCGTGGGGGCGGTTCGACCCGGACTCGTGCGCTGAACGCAACGCGGAGCGCCGGCGACGGAGCCGATACCGTGGGGAACGCGCAACAGGCGCGCGGTGGCGCGAGCGGGAGGGGCAACCGATGGAGGACGACGGTCCGATCGTGCAGTCGGTCGACCGTGCGGTGACGGTCATGGAGATCCTCGCCCGCGAGGGCTGGGCCGGGGTCACCGACATCGGACGCGAACTGGGGATCCACAAGTCGACCGTGTTCCGTGTGCTGGCCACGCTCGAACGGCGGGGTCTCGTGGAGCAGAACACCCGGACGCAGAAGTACCGCCTCGGGTTCGGGATCGTTCGCCTCGCGGGGGCGGTCCGTTCGTCCCTCGACCTGGTCCGCGCGGCCCGTCCGGTGTGTGACCGACTCAGCCGCCAGACCGACGAGACCGTGAACCTCGCGGTGCTCGAGGACCACGAGGTGGTCAACATCCACCAGGTCAACCTGTCGTCGAGCCGCGTGACCGTCGACTGGCTCGGCAGCCACAACCCGCTGCACTGCACCTCCAGCGGCAAGGTGTTCCTCGCGCACGCCTCGGCCGAGGTGCTCGAGGCGGCACTGCGCGGCCCGCTCGAGGCGCACACGCCCCGGACGATCACCGACGTGCAGCGCCTCCGTGCCCAGCTCGCCCAGGCCCGAGACCGCGGGTACGCGACGACCCTCGAGGAGCTCGAGGAGGGCCTGAACGCGGTCGCCGCGCCGGTGCTGTCCCCGGACGGTTCGGTGGTCGCCACGGTGTCGGTGTCCGGCCCGTCGTACCGCCTCGACGAGGACCGGATGCCCGAGGTGGGCGCGCTGACCGTCGACGCCGCCGCGGAGATCTCGCGCCGGCTCGGCTACATCGGCGAGCCGACCGCCGACGGGGCCGACGACTGACCTCAGGCGCCTCGTCGCGCCCGGATCTCGGCGACCACGGCGGGCAGGACCTCGTGCAGGTCGCCGATCACTGCATGGTCGGCACGGGTCACCATCGGAGCCTGTTCGTCCGTGTTGATCGCGAGGATCCGCTTCGAGGCCATGCACCCGACCCAGTGCTGGGTGGCGCCGCTGATCCCGCACGCGATGTACAGGTCGGGAGCGACACGCGTGCCCGTCTGCCCGACCTGGTCGTTGTGGGACCGCCACCCGTTGTTGGTCGCGACCCGAGAGCAGCCGACGGCGCCGCCGACGAGTTCGGCGAGCTCCTCGAGCAGTCCGAACGCGTCCGCGCTGCCCACACCGCGTCCTCCCGCCACCACGACGGAGGCGGTCGCCAGGCCGGTGCCCGCGTCACGCGTGGTCGTGTCGCGCACGCGCGCGACCAGCGCGGCGTCGTCGACCTCGACCTCGACGCGACGGACCTCGACGGCCGTCGGGACGTCGGCGTCGACCGCAGTGACCTGGTGGGGAGCGACGGTCAGCAGCGCCCGCTCGGTCTCCAGCACCGCGTCCTCGAGCAGCACCCCGCCCCAGCGCAACCGCGTGAGCGACCACGCGTCGTCCTCGGGCCGAACGGCGACGCAGTTGGCGGCCAGCGGAAGGTCGAGGTCGGCGGCCACGTGGGCGAGGACCTCCGCGCCACGGTCACTGCCGGGGCCCACGACCGCGACCGGGTCCGTGTCGTCCACCACGGCGACCAGCAGTCGCGCCCACGCCCCCGGGGCGTACGCGTCGAACGGCTCACCACTCTTCGTGTGCAGGACCGCGACCCCGAGTTCGCCGAGTCGTTCGACGGTCGGCTCGTCGGGTTCCCCGACGCCCACGGCGTGCAGCTGGGCGCCGTGGTCGGTCGCGAGCCCCCGGGCCAGGGTCAGGGTCTCCGTCGACAGGCGCGTCAGGACCCCGTCGGCGAGTTCCACGTGGGCGAGCACGATGCTCACAGCGCACCGACCTCCTCGAGCAGATCCACGACCGCGGCGGCGGCCTCGCGCCCGTGGCCGAGCACCACGGTCTCGGTCTCCTGCTGGGCCGGGTGCCGCAGTCCGACCGTTCGCAGCCCACCGGGCGGCAGCGTCGGGGTCAGGTGGAGGATCTCGGCCTTCTTCGCGAGCAGTCGACCGCGCATGGCGGGGTAGCGCGGCAGGTTGAGACCCTCGCGCACGGCGGCGACGGCGGGAAGCGGCAGTTCGCACACCTCGAAGCCGTCGGCGACCGACCGGTGCATCGTCGCGACGCCGTCGGAGACGTCGATCTGGCGGATCCCACTGACCACGGGTCGTCCCAGCGCGTGCGCGACCCGGATGGCGACCTGGTGGTTGCCGGCATCGGCGGACTCGTTGCCGAACAGGACCAGGTCGAACACGCCACGGTCGTCCTCGAGCGTGCGGATCGCGTCGGTGATCGCGTGCGCCGTGGCGCGGGGATCGACGTCGGTGGTCTCGGCCGGCAGCAGCACGCCGTGATCGATGCCCATCGAGATGGCGGTGCGCAGCTGGTCCTCGGCCTCCACCGGCCCGAGGGTGAGCACCGTCGACGAGCCGCCCTCGCGTTCGATGATCCGCACGGCCTCCTCGACCGCGCACTCCTCGTGGGGGCTCACGGTGAACCCCAGGTGGCGGGTGTCGATGGCCCGGCGGTCGTCGGTGAGCACGATGCGCGCGCCAGGTGCCGGGACCCTTCGGACGCAGACGAGGACGTTCATGCCCTCATCCGCTCGTCGTCCGGGTCGAACAGCCCGTGGCGGGTCACCGACCCGACCCGGATCGGGTACTGCTCACCCATGTACTCCACGAACAGCTCACGGCCCACCTCCGCCAGGTCCGGGGGCAGGTAGCCGAGCAGGACGTGCTTCCCGACCGACGGGCCGCTGCCGGCGGTCGTCACCCGACAGGCCCGGCCATGGGCGTCGGCGATCCGCTTCCCGTCGGCCGTGCACAGCGGCTCGCCGCCCTGCGGGAAGCGCGCGATGCCCGACGCGGACGTGTGGTCCTCCACCGTCATCGAGCACATGACGGCGTCGGGGCCGCGTTCACGGGCGGCCAGGTAGGCGTCCTTCCCGATGAAGTCGGCGGCCTTGACCTTCGGGAAGGCGAGTCCTGCCTCGACCGGCGAGTACTCCGACTCGAGCTCGGCGCCCATCAGCCGGTAGCCCTTCTCGATGCGCCCGGTCGTGCCGTAGACGCCGCCACCCGCCGCGACCATCCCGTGGGACCCGCCGGCCTCCCACAGGGTGTCCCACAGCCGTTCGCCCTGCTCGATGGGGGCGTGGATCTCCCACCCGAGGTCGCCGACGTAGGAGATGCGCACCATCAGCGCTCGGACCCCGTCGATGTCGGCCCAGCGGGCCTCGCCGAATGGGAAGGCGTCGTTGGACAGGTCGAGGTCGGTGGTCTGCGACACGACGTCCCGGGCGCGCGGGCCCCACACCCCGAGGGTGGTCCACGCGGTGGTGACGTCCTGCAGGTGCGCCGAACCGTCGGTGGGCAGGTGGTCGCGGAACCACTTGAGGTCGCGGCCCCAGTCGGCACCGCCGGTGATGATGCGGAAGTGGTCGTCGCCGAGACGCACCACGGTCAGGTCGCTGCGGAAGCCGCCGTTGTACGTGAGCACGGGCGTGTACATGATCCGCCCGACCGGTCGGTCGAGGTTGGCGACGGTCATGCGGTCCAGGTACGCGAGCGCCCCCGGGCCGGTCACGTCGAAGATGGAGAACGCGGTCAGGTCGACGATGGCGGCCCGTGCCCGCATCGCCAGGTGCTCCGCGTTGGTGATGGGCGACCACCAGCGTGCATCCCACTCGTGCGGCCGCTGCGGGACCTGGTCGGCGAACTCCTCGAGCAGCGGCGCGTTGGACGCGTACCACTGGGGACGTTCCCATCCGCCGGCCTCGAAGTACACGGCGCCGAGCGCCTCGGTGCGGCGGTGGACCGGTGCGAGGCGCACGCCACGCTGCGACTCCCACTGTTCGCGGGGGTGCACGATGCCGTAGGTCTTGTTGAAGCCCTCGGACGCGCGCGCCCGCACGTGGGTGCGGGTGCGCTGGTTCGCGGTGAAGCGGGCGATGTCGGCGCCGTGCGGGTCGACCTCGGGCACGCCGTCGGTCATCCACTGCGCGATCATCCGGCCGACGCCCGGGCCCTCCTTGATCCACACGGCGGCGGCCGACCACAGGCCCTTCACCTCGGGGGTCTCGCCGAGCAGCGGACCACCGTCGGGGGTGAGCGACAGCAGGCCGTTGATGGCGTGCTTCACCCCGGCGCCGGGCGTGTCGAGCAGTTCGGGCATCAGTTCCAGCGCGTCCGCCATCTGCTGGTCGAAGTCGTCCTCGGTGAACGGCAGCTGGGTGGGGGACAGCTGCGCGGCCTCGATGGACGGGATCTCGTCGGGGTCGTGCAGGATCGGCCGGTGCGCGTAGGAGCCCACCTCCATGTCGCCGCCGTTCTGGCGTTCGTACATGTTGGTGTCCATGTCCCGGATGATCGGGAACGCGATCTCCGCGCGGGTCTCCTCGAGCAGCGGGATCGGCCCGACGTCGATCATCTGGTGCACCGCCGGGGTGAGCGGGATGGTCGCCCCCGCCATCGCGGCGACCCGCGGTGCCCACACCCCGCCGGCGATCACCACGTACTCGCACTCGATGCGTCCCCGGTCGGTCTCCACCGCGTGGACGCGACCGCCGACGACCTCGAGGTCGAGCACCTCGGTGTTGGCCGAGACGGTGAGCGCCCCGGCGTCGGTCGCACGCGTGCGAAGGATCGTGCCCGCCTGCAGCGAGTCGACGACCGACACCGACGGCGTGTGGAACCCGCCCTTCAGGATGCTGGTGTCGACGAACGGAACGAGTTCACCGACCTGTTCGGGGGTGAGCAGTTCGGCCTCGATGCCCCACGCCTTCGCGGAGGCCATCCGGCGGCGCAGTTCCTCCATGCGCTCGTCCGTGCGGGCCACCTCGATGCCGCCGCAGGTGGTGTTGACGCCCATCTGCTCGTACTGACGCTGCGAGTCGAGCGTCAGCAGGGCGAACTCCTTGCCGTGGTCGACGGGGAAGATGAAGTTCGAGGCGTGACCGGTCGATCCCCCCGGGTCTGGCAGCGGACCCTTGTCGAGGAGCACGAGGTCCTTCCAACCGAGGTCGGCGAGGTGGCCGACGATCGAGTTGCCGACGATGCCGGCGCCGATGACGACGACCTGTGCGCGGGTGGGAAGCTGACTCACGGCGGCGCTCCTGGGGTGCGGGTGCGAGGGTGGGGTCGTCAGAGCAGGGCTCTCACCTGCTGTTCGAAGTCGCGGACATGGGCGCGCGCGATCTCCTCGGCGGCGTCCTCGTCGCCCCGGCTGATCGCGTCGAGCAGGTCGAGGTGTTCGGTGACGGCGTCGGACAGTTGCGGGACGCGTTCGAGCGCGAGGAACCACAGTCGCAGGGCCAGCACGTAGTGACGGTCGAGCGCGGCCTCGAGCAGGGGGTTGCGTGCGATCCGGGAGATGAGCCGGTGGATGCGCTGGTCGAGGTGGATGAGTGCGCGCTGGTCGGTGTCGGGGGTCAGCCCGTCGAGCTCGTCGCGGAGCGCTGCCAGTGTGACGCGGTCGGCGTCGGTGACGCGGCGTGCCGCGAGTCGGGCGACGAACCCCTCGAGTTCGACGCGGATCTCGGAGATCGCGCCGAGGTCGCCGACGTCGATGTTGCCCACGTACACGCCGCGGCGAGGGAAGATCTCCACGAGCCCCTCGTCGGCGAGCCTGCGCAGCGCCTCGCGCACGGGGGTGCGACCCAGACGCGTCTCCTCGGCGAGTTCCCGTTCGTTCACCAGGGTGCCGGGGCTCAGGCGCAGCGTGACGATCCGGTCGCGCAGCAGGTAGTACGCCTGCTCGCTCAGCGACGCCACCGACGCGTGGTCGGGGACGAGCACCGACAGGTCGGCGAGCGCGGGGACGGTCGAGTCGGAGATGGCCCTGCTCCCGTGAGGCCAACTCCAACGTAGAGATATATCAGTAGCGTGTCAACAGATGTGCCTCAAGTGGGAGCGGGCCAGGGGGGATGGCAGGGGCCGGACGAACGGAGCGCCGACCCGAGGGCCGGCGCTCCGCCTGCGATCAGGTGGGGATCAGCGTGGATCCATGTCCCGTGACGCACCGACGGTCGGGCTCGAGTCCCGATCCTCGGGGCGCACGACCATCAGACCCGCATGGTCCTTCGCCAGGCCACGTGCGAGCCCGACGGCGACCACGACCAGCACGGCCGCGAACGGCAGACCCGTGGCGACCGACCCGGCCTGCAGCGCACCGAGGCCGCCGGCGGCGAGCAGCACCGCGGCGACGACACCCTCGGACACGGCCCAGAAGACCCGCATGCCCTTCGGGGGGTCGAGTTCGCCTCCCGACGCGATCATGTCGATCACGAACGAGCCCGAGTCGGAACTGGTCACGAAGAAGATCGTGACGACCAGGATCGCCAGGATCGACGTGACCGTCGTGGCCGGCAGGGCATCGAGCAGCGCGAACATCCCGGCACCCGAGTAGTCGACCGACTCGCTGATGGCGGCGACACCGGTGAGCTCCAGGTGGATGGCCGTGTTGCCCATGACCGTGAACCACAGGAACGAGACCAGCGTCGGGACGACCAGCACGCCCGTGACGAACTCGCGGATCGTGCGGCCGCGGGAGATGCGTGCGATGAACATGCCGACGAAGGGCGCCCACGAGATCCACCACGCCCAGTAGAAGATGGTCCAGGCCGCGGCCCAGCCCTCACCGTGGTAGGTGCCCGCCCAGCCGAGCAGCGGGATCGTCTGGAAGACGTAGTTGCCGATGTTCTCGAAGTAGGCGGTCAGGACCACCAGCGTCGGACCGGCGATGAACACGAAGGCGAGCAGGGCGCCGGCCATCCACATGTTGGTCTGGGACAGGCGCTTGATGCCCTTGTCGAGGCCGGACACGACGGAGATCGTCGCGGCCGCCGTGACGATGGCGATCAGCATGATCTGGGTGCCGGTCCCGATCGGGACGTCGAACACCCGGTTGAGTCCGGCGTTGATCTGGGTCACGCCCAGACCGAGCGACGTCGCGATCCCGAACATCGTGCCGAAGATGGCCAGGATGTCGACCAGGTTGCCGAGCCAGCCCTTGTAGCGCTCGCCGATCAGCGGGTAGAGCGCGGAACGGACCGTCATCGGCAGGCCGTGGCGGTAGCCGAAGTACGCGAGCGACAACCCCAGGACCGCGTACACGGCCCAGGGCCCGAGCCCCCAGTGGTGGAACGTGAGCAGCATCGCCTCGCTGGCGGCTGCCTCCGTGCCGAGTGCCGGCGTGGCGTCACCGAGGCGTGGCGGCGCGTCGTGCGCGAAGTGCGCGACGGGCTCCTCCACCCCCCAGAACACGAGGCCGATGCCCATGCCTGCGGCGAAGAGCATCGAGAACCACGTCAGGTAGCTGTAGTCGGGCTCGGAGTCGTCAGGGCCCAGCTTCGTGTTGGCGTGCCGGCCCAGCGCGAGCCAGAAGCAGAAGATCAGCAGGAAGGCCACGCTGGCGATCAGGAACCACCCGAAGGTTCCGACGACGAAGTTGAACACCTCGCCCAGCATCTCTCCGGCGTGATCGGTCGCGACGGCGCCATAGATCATGAAGAGCACGATCAGGCCCGCAGAGACCGGGAACACGACCGGATGAATGTGGGACCTCATCCGTTCCATGGTTGACATCTCGTTGATTCTCCCTGTCGCAGGTTCGTGCGCCAGCGAGCCCCACCGTCGATGTCGCTCCCGCGACGGTGCGCGGCTCGCCGCGCTCGTCCCCGGGCCGTCTGACCTTCACGGTCGGTCACGGCGCCCCGGCGAGCGACACCATGGCAGAACGGTTGCGCAGATGCCACCACGCACGGGCGCGGACACCGCCATTCGTACAGTTCGTGCGTTGAGCGCAACCGTTGTCCGTTGAGCGCGCGCGACAGGAGCGGGGAATCCGGTGTCCGCGCGGTCACGATCAGGCCCGGGTCCACCCGCCACGGACGCGCAGGAGGGTGAACACGAGGCCGAGGACGACCATGCTGAGCGCGATGCTGACGCCGGCGTCCGTGGAGGGCACCAGCAGGCCGGCGGCGTACGCGATCGCGCCGGTCGCGACCCACACGATCGCGGCGAGTCGTTCCCTCGTCCGCAGCATCGAGCCGACCAGGTACAGCACGGCGGCCGGACCGGCGACGAGCACGAGGCGGATGAGTGGTGGCCAGGCGAGCGCGTAGGTCACCGCCAGTGCGACACCCACGACCAGCGCGACCTGCTGCAGCACGCGGTTGCCCCGCAGCCGACCCGTGGTCGCGGTCGCCAGCGGGATGGTGAACATCAGCACGACCGCGGGCGGGTATGCCGTGGTCAGGGCGTGGGCCGCCATGGCGAACGACCCGAACAGCACCGACAGGTACGTCAGAGCGCGTTCGTCCTTCGTGCTCGCGATGCCGGTCACGTCCGACCTCCCGGAGACGGCGAGGCGGCACCCTAACGGGGTCGACCGGATCCGCGGCGACTCGGGCCGTGGAGCGCGTCAGTAGCCTGCGCACACGTGCGCGGTCGACGGCCGGCCGCGCCGGTGGCGCGAGAGGTGCACGTGAGCGGCAACGACGACCGGGGAGTCACCCCCCTCAGCGAGGACGTGTCGGCCTGGTACAACGAGATCGTCTTCCGCGCCGAACTCGCGGACCGCGGCCCGGCCAAGGGCACGATGGTCATGCGTCCCTACGGCTACCGGATGTGGGAGCTGCTCCAGTCGCAGCTCGACCAGCGGTTCAAGGACACCGGGCACGTCAATGCCTACTTCCCGCTGTTCATCCCGATGTCGCTGCTGCAGAAGGAGGCCGAACACGTCGAGGGGTTCGCCCCCGAACTGGCGGTGGTGACCCACGGGGGCGGGAAGGAACTCGAGGAGCCGCTGGTGGTGCGGCCGACCTCGGAGACCGTCATCGGCACGATGTACAGCCGGTGGATCAGTTCCTACCGGGACCTGCCGGTGCTCATCAACCAGTGGGCGAACGTCGTGCGCTGGGAACTGCGCCCCCGCGTGTTCCTGCGCACCACGGAGTTCCTGTGGCAGGAGGGCCACACGGCGCACGCCGACGAGGCTGACGCCATGGCGGAGACCCTCCGCATGTTCGACGTCTACACAGAGTTCGCACGCAACGTCCTGGCGGTCCCGATGATCCCGGGCGAGAAGACCCCCGGCGAGCGCTTCGCGGGTGCCGTGCGCACCTACAGCATCGAGGCGCTGATGCAGGACGGCAAGGCCCTGCAGTGCGGCACGTCGCACTACATGGGCACCAACTTCGCCCGGGCGTTCGACATCACCTTCCAGGACGAGGACAACCAGGTCCAGCACGTCCACACCACGTCGTGGGGGGTGTCGACCCGGCTCATCGGCGCGGTGATCCTCGCCCACGGCGACGACCAGGGTCTGGTGCTGCCGCCGCGGCTCGCGCCCATCCAGGTGGTCATCGTCCCGATCGGTCGCGGAGAGGACCGTGAGGCGCCCACCGCGAAGGCCCGTGAACTCGCGGATCGGCTGCGTGCGCAGGGCATCCGCGTCGAGGTCGACGAACGGGACGCGTCTCCCGGGTTCAAGTTCAACGACTGGGAGATGCGCGGGGTGCCGATGCGCGCAGAACTCGGTCCGCGGGACCTGGAGGCCGGGCAGGTGCTGGTCGCGCCGCGAGTGGGTGAGACCGACGACCGTGGGCGCACCCGCAAGGACGCGGTGACCTACGACGCCTTCGTCGACGGCATGCAGGCGCGACTCGACGACTACCACGACGCGCTGCTGCAGCGGGCGCTGGACTTCCGTGAGGCCCACTCGGCGCGCGCGGACGACGCCGACGCCCTGCGCGAGCAGGTCGCGACCGGCCTGTCGTACGCCCTGCACTGCGGGTCCGCGGACTGCGAGGACGCGATCAAGGCCGAGACCGCCGCGACCCCGCGTTGTGTGCCCGTCGACGGGGAGCCGGAACAGGGCTCGTGCGTGTGGTGCGGGCAGCCCTCGGCCTACGACACGCGCGTCGCCTTCGCCCGGGCGTACTGACCCGGCTCGACCGGTCAGGGCGTGTCGTGCGCTCGCGCCACCGTGGTCGCCGCCTCGACGAACGTGTCGAGGGCCGCCGGCGCGGGTTCCTGCCACGCCAGCGACAGGCTCGTGGTCGCGTGGTCGTCCTCCAGTGGTACGAGCCGTACCCCCTGAGGACGGATCGCCCGTGCGCAGGCCGGCACGAGTGCGAGGCCGCGGGCGGCGGCGACCATCGCGAGCATCGTCGGGTACTGCGCCGCGTGCGCGACGATGTCCGGGTGGAAGCCGGCCCGGGTGCACACCCCGACGAGGTGGTCGTGCAGTCGGGGGACGGGCGGTCGCGGGAACATGACGAACGGCAGGTCGGCGAGCTCCTCCAACTGCAGTGAGGCGTGCCCCGCGAGCCGGTGACGCTCGGGCAGGGCGACGTGCAGGCGCTCGGTCAGCAGGTGCCGACCGGTGAGCTGCTCGGCTCCGAGTTCGTGTTCCCCGAGTTCGCGCACGATCGCGACGTCCACGTCGCCGTGGAGTTCGGCCAGCTGCTGCTCGGTGGACAGCTCGCGCAGTTCGAGGGTCACGTCCGGGACGCGCTGTTCGAGCTGCGCGAGTAGGGGAGCGAGCAGTTCGAACGCGACCGACTCGACGAACCCGATGGACAGACGACCGAGCACCCCCTGTGCGACGCGGCGTGCTCGGGCGACCGCGAGGTCGGCGTCGTGCAGCAGGCGCCGTGCGTCGTCGAGGAACCCGGTGCCCGCGTCCGTGAGCGACACCTGGCGGGTCGAGCGTTCGAGCAGCTGGACCCCGATGTCGCGCTCGAGGCGCTGGATGCGGCGGCTGACCACGGGTTGGGCGAGGTGCAGCCGTTCCGCGGCACGCCGGAAGTGGCGTTCCTCGGCCACGGCGACGAACGCGCTCAGCAGGTCGAGGTCGGCGATGTCCGACACGCGTGCCTCGCTCGTCGGTGTCATGCGATGCTGGAAACGTATCAGTGGATGCCGTTTGAGTATTGGACGGCATGAAGCGACTTCCGTAGGGTGAAGACGTCTCCGCAGGTCGTGGCCTGCGGTTCGTGCTGCGATGCGAAGGGGTGGGCATGACCGACCCGTCCGACGAACTCGACCTTGACACGCTCGCCGACGAGGACCTCGTGGGCCAGATGCACGAGGACCTGTACGACGGGCTCGCCGACGAGATCGCCGAGGGCACCAACATCCTCGTCGGCCGGGGCTGGGAGGCGCAACGGGTCCTCGACGAGGCGCTCGTCGAGGGCATGCGGATCGTCGGCGTCGACTTCCGTGACGGCGTGCTGTTCGTGCCGGAGGTCCTGCTCGCGGCCAACGCCATGAAGGCGGGCATGGAGATCCTGCGCCCCCTGCTCGCCGAGACCGGCGCGAAGCCCATCGGCAAGGTCGTGATCGGCACCGTCAAGGGTGACATCCACGACATCGGCAAGAACCTCGTCGCGATGATGCTCGAGGGCGCGGGCTTCGAGGTGATCGACATCGGCATCAACACCGACGTCGACGCGTACCTCGCCGCACTCGCCGAGCACCAGCCCGACATCCTGGGGATGTCGGCGCTGCTGACGACCACGATGCCGTACATGAAGGTCGTCATCGACACCATGACGGCCAGAGGGCTGCGCGACGACTACATCGTGCTCGTGGGCGGAGCGCCGCTCAACGAGGAGTTCGGGGTCGCCATCGGGGCCGACGCGTACTGTCGCGACGCCGCCGTGGCCGCAGAGATCGCCTCGACCCTCGTCGAACGTCGTCGCGAGACCGCGGGCGTGTGATGACCGCGCGCGCCGAGACCCGCGTGCTGGTCATCGCGTGTGGAGCAGTCGCGACCGAACTCGCCGCGCTGGCACGGCTCGGCGGTCCGGTGCGCATCGACGTGCAGGGTCTTCCCGCGCGTCTGCACGACACCCCCGACCAGATCCCCGAGCGCGTCCGCGCCCGGATCCGCGCGGCGCGGGCCGCCGGCACCCACGACCACGTCGTGGTCGGCTATGCGGACTGCGGGACGGGCGGCCTGCTCGACGCCGTGTGCGCCGAGGAGGGCGTCGAACGTCTCCCGGGCGCACACTGCTACGAGCTGTTCGCCGGCGCGGAGCGCTTCGCGACCCTCCACGACGAGGAACCGGGCACCTTCTTCCTGACCGACTTCCTCGCGCGCAACTTCGAACGGCTCGTCGTGCGCGGACTCGGACTCGACCGCCATCCGCGGCTGCGCGACGTCTACTTCGGCAACTACCGCCGCGTCGTGTACCTGCGTCAGTCCCTCGACCCGGCGCTGCTGTCCGCGGCCGAACGCGCGGCTGCACGCATCGGACTGCCACTCGAGGTCGTCGACACGGGCACGGGCGCCTTCGACCGAGCCGTCGGCCACGCCGTCGGTGTCCCCCTGCCCGTCGCGGTCGTGACGTGACCGCAGGCCGCTCCGCAGGTCGCCGTCGAGCCGCGACGGCGGACCACATGGTCACGATCCTGTGGCGCGACGTCCCCGCACAGGTGACCGTGACGTGCGCGGGCCACACCGAGCGGGCCCTGATGCCGTCGCGGTTCCAGATCGCGATCGACCGCGCCGCACGCGTTGCAGGGCTCACCGACCGTCACGACTACGTCGCCCAGTGGCGACGGGTCACCCGGGACCTGACCGGAACCGTCGACGACCCGGCAGCACTCGCCGCCGCCGAGGTGGCCCGCCTCGACGCCGCGCACGACCGTGACACGCTCGCCGCGCTCGTGCGCTCCGGCGGGGTGCACGCACCGACCTCTGCGGCGACGCGCGACCCGCACGACGCTCCACGCACCGACACCGGAGTCACCACATGACCGAGACCGTCGTCAGTTCTGCCACCCGTGAGGTCGTCATCGGCTTCGACCGCCCGTTCGTCATGATCGGGGAACGCATCAACCCGACGGGCCGCAGCCTGCTGGCCCAGGAGATGCTCGCCGGTGACTTCAGCCGGGTGGAGGCCGACGCGCTCGCGCAGGTCGCCGCCGGCGCGCACATGCTGGACGTGAACGCCGGCATCCCGCTGGCCGACGAACCCGCGCTGCTCGCCCGCGCCGTCGAACTGGTGCAGAAGGTGACCGACGTCCCGCTGTCCCTCGACTCGTCCATCGTCGACGCGCTCGAGGCGGCGATCTCCGTGTACGAGGGCAAGCCGCTGGTCAACTCGGTCACCGGTGAGGAGGAGGTCCTCGAACGGGTGCTGCCGTTCGTGGCCAGGCATGGAGCCGCGGTCGTCGCCATCTCCAACGACGAGACGGGAATCTCCGAGGACCCCGACGTCCGCTTCGAGGTGGCCCGCAGGATCGTGAACCGTGCGGCCGACCACGGCATCCCCCGCGAGGACGTGGTCGTCGACCCGCTCGTCATGCCCATCGGGGCGATGGCCACCGCCGGTCGGCAGGTCTTCCACCTCGTGCGCCGGCTGCGTGACGAACTGGGCGTCAACACGACGTGTGGGGCCTCGAACGTGAGTTTCGGCCTGCCGAACCGTCACGTGGTGACCGGCGCGTTCCTGTCCATGGCGATCTCGCACGGCCTGACCTCGGCCATCATGAGTCCGCTGCACGCCGAGGCGCGCGCTGCGGTCATGGCCGCGGACGTGCTCACCGGCCGCGACGTCAACTGCGCCGCCTGGATCCGCCAGAACCGGCCGCCCGACGAGGGCGAGCGCGTCTCGGGTCGACCCCGCACGGGCAGGCGAGCCCGCCCCGGCGGCTGAGCCGTGGACGCCCCCGCGCTCCGCGACGACCACGGGCACCGCATCGTGTTCACCCCGTCGGGACGCCACGGGTCGGTCACCGACGGCACCAGCGTGCTGGACGCCGCCCGGAATCTCGGCGTCGACCTCGACTCGGTGTGCGGGGGCCGGGGCATCTGCGGACGCTGCCAGGTGGTCGTGTCGACCGGGGTCCACGCCAAGTGGGGCATCGAGGTCGACGACGGGAGCGTGACACCGCCGGCGTCCACCGAGACCGACTACCGGGGACGTCGGCCGCTCGAACCCGGACACCGCCTCGGATGTGCCGCGCTGGTGCTCGGTGACGTCGTCGTGGACGTGCCTGCGGCGAGCCAGATCCACCGGCAGGTCGTGCGCAAGGGGGTCGCGCTCGACGGGCTGGTCGTCGACCCGATCATCCGGCTGCACCACGTCGAGGTGGCCCCCGAACCCGACGGTGCGCAGGGCCGGAGCGTCACGGACCGGGTCCGCGACGCGCTCGCCCGAGAGTGGGACGTGCACGACGCGCAACCGACCCTGCACGTGCTGCCCGCGCTGCACGGTGCGCTCGACGACGGTGAGGGAGCGGTGACCGTCGCGGTGCGAGACGGTCGCCTGGTGGAGGTCTGGCCCGGATTCGTCGACCGGATCGTCGGGATCGCGGTCGACGTCGGCTCGACGACCATCGCCGGACATCTGGTCGACCTGTCGACCGGCGAGGTGCTGGCCAGCGCCGGACGGATGAATCCGCAGATCCGCTACGGCGAGGACCTGATGAGCCGGGTGTCGTACGCGATGCTCAACGTCGGCGGGGCCACCGCGCTCACCGCCGCCGTCCAGTTCGAGCTCGACACGCTGGTGACCGAACTGACCGAGCACGCCGACGTCGACCGGTCGCGCGTGCTCGACCTCACACTCGTCGGCAACCCGATCATGCACCACCTGGTGCTGGGCGTCGACCCGTCGCCGCTCGGGCAGGCGCCGTTCACGCTCGCGACCCGCGACGCCGTCGTCGTCGACGCCACCGACCTCGGCGTCACGTGCCCGGGCGCGCAGGTGTACGTCGGACCGTGCATCGCCGGGCACGTCGGGGCCGACACCGTCGCGGCGATCCTGTCGGAGGGACCCCACCGCGGCGACGCCGTCCAGCTGCTCGTCGACGTGGGCACCAACGCGGAGATCGTGCTCGGCAACCGCGACGGTCTGTACGCGGCGTCGAGTCCGACCGGTCCGGCGTTCGAGGGTGCGCAGCTGTCGTGCGGTCAGCGGGCCACGGCCGGAGCGATCGAACGGGTCCGCATCGACCCCGACACCCTCGAACCACGCCTCCGTGTCATCGGGATCGAGCCGTGGTCCGACGAGCCCGGCTTCGACGCGGCCGCCGCCGACCTGGGCGTGACCGGGGTGTGCGGGTCGGGGATCATCGAGCTGGTCGCCGAGCTGTACCTCGCCGGGATCATCGACGCCGCCGGGGTGATCCGGGGGGAGCTCGCCGGTCGCACCGGCCGGGTCGAGTCCGACGGGCGCACCTTCCGGTACCGCCTCACCGACCACGTGTCGATCACCCAGACCGACGTCCGCGCCGTGCAGCTCGCCAAGGCGGCGCTGCGTGCCGGGATCGACCTGCTGCTCGAACGTTCCGGCATCGACACGGTCGACGAGATCCGACTCGCCGGGGCGTTCGGGGCCCACATCGACCCGCGACACGCGATGGTGCTCGGGCTGATCCCCGACTGCCCGCTCGAACAGGTGCGGTCCGTGGGCAACGCCGCCGGGGCCGGCGCCGTACGCGCGCTGGTGTCACGTGCGCAGCGTGAGGAGATGGAGGCGGTGGCCCGCCGGGTCACGAAGGTGGAGACCGCGCTCGAACCCCGCTTCCAGGAACTGTTCGTCGACGCGCTCGCCCTGCCACACCGAACGGCGCCGACCGTCCACCTGGCACGTGTCGTGACGCTGCCGACCGGCGCGGACCCCACGACGACCAGACCCCGACGCAGACGACCCAGGGAGGCATCATGAGCGAGGATCGACCACAGGGACGTCGCAGCGGTGGACGTGAGGGACGTCGCGCGGCGCGTGCCGCGGCGGCGGTCGACGCGCCACCGTTCCTGACCCGCCGGATCCCCCCGTACGAGTTGGTCTCCGAGGAGGGACTGGCACTGCTCGAGGACAACGCCGAGGTGATCCTCGAGCAGGTCGGCGTCGAGTTCCGCGGCCACCCGCGGGCGCTCCGACTGCTCGCCGACGCGGGTGCCGACGTCGACGGGGAGCGGGTGCGTTTCCCGCGCGGGATGTGCCGGGAGATCGTGCAGGAGCACGCCCCCACGACCTACACGCAGCATGCGCGCAACCCCGCACGCAGCGTCACCATCGGGGGCGACGCGACCGTGTTCGCCCCCAACTACGGGTCTCCGTTCGTCACCGACCTCGACCGGGGTCGTCGGTACGCGACGCTCGCCGACTTCGAGAACTTCGTCCGCCTCACCCACGCGCTGCCTTCCCTGCACCACTCGGGAGGCACGGTGTGCGAACCGGTCGACGTGCCGGTCAACAAGCGCCACCTCGACATGGTGTACGCCCACCTGCGCTGGTCGGACAAGCCGTTCATGGGATCGGTCACCGCCGGGCAGCGGGCGCTCGACACGGTCGAGATGGCCCGCATCGCGTTCGGCGGCGACCTCGACGACCGCACGGTCGTCACGAGCCTGATCAACGCGGCGTCGCCGCTCGTGTGGGACCAGACGATGCTGGACGCCGCCGAGGCGTACGCGACCCACAACCAGGCGTGCATCATCACCCCGTTCATCCTGGCCGGCGCGATGGCGCCGGTGACCGCCGCCGGGGTGGTGGCCCAGACGTTGGCCGAGGCGCTCGCCGGCATGACGTTCGTGCAGCTGGTGCGCCCCGGTGCGCCGGTGGTCCTCGGGTCGTTCGCGTCGTCGATGTCCATGCAGACCGGTGCGCCGACCTTCGGCACCCCCGAACCGGCGATCGTCCTGTACACGATGGCGGCACTCGCTCGTCGGCTCGGTGTGCCGTTCCGCTCCGGCGGTTCGCTCACGGCCTCGAAGGTGCCCGACGCGCAGGCGGCCTCGGAGAGCGCGCAGACACTCGTGCCCACGCTGCTGGCCGGGGTCAACTTCGTGCTCCACGCCGCCGGATGGCTCGAGGGCGGGCTGGCCATCGGCTACGAGAAGTTCGTGCTCGACGCCGACCAGCTGGGGATGATGGAGGTGCTCGCGCGTGGCCTCGACCTGTCGGAGAACGGTCAGGCGGTCGACGCGATCCGCGAGGTCGGCCCGGGTGCGCACCACCTGGGCAGCGCGCACACCCTCGCCAACTTCGAGACGGCGTTCCACCGGTCGGCGATCGCGGACAACTCGAGTCACGAGCAGTGGGTGGAGGAGGGGAGTCTCGACGCCGCCGCGCGTGCCAACGCGCGATGGAAGCAGCTGCTCGCGGAACACGAGGCCCCGCCGATCGACGACGCGATCGACGAGGAGCTGCGCGAGTACGTCGCGCGGCGCAGGGCCGAGATGCCCGACGAGATCGGCTGACGCACCGCGGGTACCGTGAGACGCCGACGACGGCGAGGGGCCCACGTGACGACGGTCGTGCTGGTGCGGCATGCGACGACCCCGGCGACCGGCCGGAGGCTCGGCGGCCGCACGCCGGGCATCCACCTGGACGACGCCGGCCGCCGACAGGCCGAGGCGACCGCGCGTCGGTTGGCGGGCCTGCCCGTCGCCGCCGTGTACGCGTCGCCGCTGGAACGCACGGTGGAGACGGCGACGATCATCGCGCGTCCGCACCGGCGTCGCGTGCGCCAACGGCCCGGCATCCTCGAGGTCGACTTCGGGGAGTGGACCGACCGTCCACTGGGGCACCTGCGTCGACGCAACGACTGGGTGCACGTGCAGCAGACCCCGTCGCGGTTCACGTTCCCGTCCGGCGAGTCGTTGCGTGCTGCCCAGGCGCGCGCCGTCGACGCGATCGAGGAGCTCGTGGCCGAGCACCCGGACGAGACCATCGTGGTCGTCAGCCACGCGGACGTCGTGAAGGCGGTCGTGGCGTACCACCTCGGCATGCCGCTCGACACCTTCCAGAGGTTGGTGATCGCGCCTGCCTCGGTGACGATGCTCGCGTTCACCGGGCAGGGGCCCGCCCACCTGCTGCACCTCAACGACACGGGGTCGATCACCACGCCCGCATCCTGACCACCTCGGAGCCTGCTCGTGATCGAACTGCCCGCTGCCCATCACGTCACCGTCGGCTGGACCGGTCGTCCCGGTGAACGCACGTTCCACGTGCAGGTCGAGGACGAGCACGTCCGGGTGACGCTGGTGCTGGAGAAGGGCCAGGTCGCCGGGATCGCCGAACTGCTCTCGCAGCTGCTGGCGCGGGTCGACGACGAGCCGGCCACCGACTGGGACCGGGCCGCGATGGCCCTTCGGGAGCCCCTGGAGCCCGCGTGGCGTGTGGGGGAGATCTCCGCGGGGCTGGACGCCGACGGGCGGCGCTTCATGCTCGAGCTGGTCGAGGTGGGCGACCCGGAGGAGCCGCGGGAGGAGGTGCGCGTGTTCTTCGATCGCGACCAGGCCCGGAGACTCGCCGCCCACGCCGCCGAACAGGTGGAACAGGGGCGTCCCCAGTGCCCGCTCTGCTCGCGACCGATGGAGGCGGACGGGACGCACGTCTGTCCGTCCACGAACGGGCACGGACGTCTGACCCGATGACGTGACCACGCACGATGCGGTCGAACGACGTCTGGCCACCGCCCCGATCGAGATCGTCGGCCAGTTCACCGACGCGTCCAACGCGACGCTGCTCGTCCGCCTGACGGACCGTGACACCCGCACGCTCGACGAGGTCTCCGAGTCCCTGGGTCGTGCGGTGACCGTGGAGGACCTCGATCCGGCCGACCTCGCCGTGCACAAGCCCGCACGCGGCGAACGTCCGCTGACGGACTTCCCCCACGGGACCCTGCACCGTCGTGAGGTCGCCGCACACCTGGTCTCCCGGGCGCTCGGGTGGGACCTGGTGCCGACGACGGTGCTGCGCAACGGCCCCTACGGGCCCGGAAGCCTGCAACGGTTCGTCCCGCACGACCCCGACGAGCACTGGTTCACCCTCGTCGCGGCCGACGACCCGGCCCTGCTCGACCAGCTCCGCCGCGTCGTCGTGTTCGACCTGGTCATCGACAACGCCGACCGCAAGGCCGGCCACGTCCTGCTCGAGCGCGTCGGTGAACCGGCGGAGGGGCGGGTGCGGCTGGTCGACCACGGGGTGAGCCTGCACGTGGAACGCAAGCTGCGGACCGTGGCGTGGGAGTTCGCGGGCGAGCCGGTCGCCGAGTCGCTGCGCCACGACGTCGCGACGTTCGTCGAGGCCCTGTCGGGCGACCTGGCCGAGCAGTTCGCGGCGCTGCTGTCGGCCGAGGAGATCGACGTGCTGCGGGACCGGGCCCGAGCGGTCGCCGACCTCGACCGTCTCCCCGAACCCACCGGCCCCCGACCCTTTCCGTGGCCCCTGATCTGACCCCGGTCGGGCGTCGGCCAGTGGACGGGGGCGCGCGACCGGCGCGCCGGGGACCGTCGGTAGTGTGGCCGGGCAGTCAGTCGAGGCGAGGACGTGCGCAGTGCTGAGTCGTCGGGACCGCGTGCTGGCGTGGGCGATGCCGGTCGTGCTCGTCGCGGTCGCCCTGCACCAGGTGCACCTGGCGGTGACCCGGGACCTGACCCCGTGGAAGGGTGGCGGCTTCGGCATGTTCGCCAGCGTCGATCGGTCCACGTGGCGGCCGATGCAGGGGGTGTTCGTCACGGACACGGGTGACCGGATCCCGTTCGCCGTCCACGACCTGTCCACCGGCTCGCCCCGTGAGAACCGTGCCTTCGTGAACGCGCGGGCGCTGCTCGACGAGCGGCGCGCCGCGGCCCTGTTCGACGTCGTCGAGTCGTCCGAGTGGGTGATCGCCGGGGGCATCGCCGAGTACGAGGGGCGGGCGGCCGGCGAGACTCCCGGACCTGTGGTGCGCCGGGGCGCCGCGGAGGTCTCCGGGGACCCGAACGAGGCGGGGGAGCCGAGCGAGCACGTGACGGTCACGGCCATCCACCTGGAGGTGTGGCGGGCGACCTACGACCGAGGCACGCGATCGTTCGTGCCCGTGTCGGCGGGCCGCGTCGAGCGCGAACTGGGGCCGTCGCCGTGACGGCCGAGTCCGGCGCCGAGCCGAGAGGCAGCGGCGGGGTGCGCGCGCAGGTGCGCGAGTTCCTCGAGGGTGCGCCGCGGGGCCCCTACGACGACCCGATGCACGCCGATGACGTCGACCTGCGCAGTGCGTCGTTCCTCGCCCTGACGCTCACGCTCGTGATGCTGCTGATCGGGCGCCCGCCCGAGACCCACGTGCTCACGCCGCTCGTGGCCGTCGTCGGTCTCGCGGTTCCGGGTCTTGCCCGCAGTCGCTGGTACTGGCTGCTGCTCACCGGCCTGTTCGCCCACAGCCCGCTGATGAGGCCCTGGCTGGCGCTCGACAACCACCACTGGCTGCAGCTGTACTGGTTCGTCGCGATCCTGCTGACACGCTTCGCGACGCGACCCGACGCGGCACTCCGGGTCAGCGCGCGGTTCATGATCGGGTTCGCGTTCACGTTCGCGGTGGGCTGGAAGCTGCTGCTGCCCGAGTTCCGAAGTGGCGCGTTCTTCGACACGACCTTCGCCGCGGACAGCCGTCTGGGGGACGTCGCCTCCGCGTTCGGCGTCCAGGAGCCGAACGCAGCCACCGAGCACGGCCGCATCCTGAGGTCCTGGCGTGTCCCGGGTGCCTCACCGGAACCGGGTGTGGTCGAACTGCACACGCTGATCGAGCGGCTGACCCCGTGGCTCGCCTGGATGACCATCGTCGTGGAGGCCACCGTCGCGGTCGCGTTCCTCGCGCCGCTGCAGGCGCGCCTGCGGTGGCTGCGCGACGCGGCGATGCTCCTGTTCGTGCTGGCGACCTACCCCCTGGCGCCGGTGGTCGGGTTCGGCCGGCTGCTGCTGGTCATGTCCGCCATGCAGAGCGAGCTGCGCCCTCGGGTCCGCGCGATCGTGTACGTGACGGCGTTCGTCGCCGTGAGCCTGCTCGGGGAACGTGACGTGGTGCTCGACTGGATGCGGTCGACCCTCACCGAGGCAGGGTGATCCGTGGGCACCTACCGCGACCAGGGCATCGTCCTGCGGACCCATCGTCTGGGGGAGACGGACCGCATCGTGAACCTGCTCACCCAGGGGCGTGGGAAGGTGCGCGCCGTCGCCAAGGGGGTGCGGCGTCCCGGCAGCCGGTTCGGTGCACGGCTCGAGCCGTTCAGCCACGTCGACCTGCAGCTGTACGAGGGCCGCAACCTCGACGTCGTCAACCAGGCGGAACTCATCGAGTCCCACACCGCCGTTCGGGAGGACTGGGTCCGGTCCGCGGCGGCCTCGGTCATGGTCGAGCTCGTCGACCAGGTCGCCCAGGAGGGCGTGCGGGACAACCGGCTGTTCCTGCTCCTGCGTGCCGGGCTGCAGGCGCTCGAGGCCGGACCCGACGACCCGTCGATCTTCGTCGACGCGTTCCTGCTGCGGGCCGCGGCCGCCATCGGGTTCGCGACGTTCACCGATGCGTGCGCGAGCTGCCGCCGAGCCGGCGAGCACGTCTACCTGTCGGTGCGGGGCGGCGGGGTGCTGTGCACGGACTGTTCCCCGCCCGGCACGCGTGCGGTCGAACGTCGCGTCGTCGAACTGGTGGCGCTGCTCGCGGCACCGTCGCAGTGGACGGCGCTGCCCGACGTCGCCGGGGACGACGCGCGGCAGGTGGCCTCGTCGTACGTGCGTGCGTTCGTCGAGCACCACCTCGATCGGCGGCTGCGTTCCTACGATGCGCTGCCACGACCGTGAACGACGACGCGCCGGAGGGCTCCGTGCCACACGAGGAACCGACGTCCGTGGACCCGGATCGCGTCCCCGCCCACGTGGCGATCATCATGGACGGAAACGGCCGGTGGGCCAACCAGCGCGGCCTGAAGCGCAACGCCGGGCACGAGGCCGGCGAGCAGGCCCTGTTCGACACCGTCGAGGGCGCCCTCGAACTGGGGGTGGGGCACCTGACCGTCTACGCGTTCTCCACGGAGAACTGGCGCCGGCCCGCCGAGGAGGTCCGGTTCCTGCTGGGCTTCAACGAGTCGCTGCTCGTGCGGCGAGCCGGAGAACTCGACGAACGCCGGGTGCGGGTCCGGTTCATCGGGCGGCGGGACCGTCGGGTGCCCGGACGCCTGGTGCGTCTCATCGAGGACACCGAACGGCTGACCGAACGCCACGACCGGATGACGTTGCGCATCGCGTTCAACTACGGGTCACAGGCCGAACTGGTCGATGCCGCCAGGCGACTGGTGGACGACGCACGTGCGGGTGCGCTCGGGGACGTCGACGAGGATGCGATCGCCGCGCGCCTGTACGACCCGGAGATGCCGCCCGTCGACCTGATGATCCGCACGTCGGGGGAGCAGCGCCTGTCCAACTACCTGCTGTGGCAGGCCGCCTACGCCGAACTCGTCTTCGTCGACACGCTGTGGCCGGACTTCGACCGCCGCGAACTCGCACGGTGCGTCGCGCTCTACCAGGCCCGCGACCGCCGCTTCGGCGATGCCAGCGACGAGCCGGGCTGACGGCCGAGGCGCGGTCGCGTCGAGGTCATCCCCGGCGGGTGCCGAGGCGGCGGCCGAGGACCTCCGCGAGGTCCTCGGCGAGGAGAGTTGCCTGGTCCGGTTCCAGCGCCGCGACCGTGACACGAACCGCGGGGTCGGACTCGATGCGGAACGGTTCGCCGGCCTGGATGGCCCACCCGCGTGCCGCCATCGACTGGACGACCGGCACCTCCTCCGCGACGGGGACCCACACGTTGAGTCCGCTGGCGCCGTGGGCGATCAGGTCGTGGGCGGCCAGTGCGTCGAGCACGGCTCGGCGCCGCTGCGCGTAGGTGTCCGCGGCCCGTTCGAGGGTTCCGTCCTGCAGGGACCGGGCCCACACGGTCGCGGACAGCCGCTGGAGCAGGTGGCTCACCCACCCGGTGCCGAGCCGCTGGCGACCACGGACCCGCATCACGGTGTCCTCGTCGGCAGCCAGTACCGCGGTGCGCAGGTCGGGGCCGAGCGACTTCGCCAGTGACCGGACCACGGCCCAGCGGGGTCGGTCGGTGATCACGACGTGGTGGGGCGCGCCGCTGACCCAGGCCGCCGGGTCGTCCTCGACGACCAGCAGGTCGGGGTCGGCGTCGAGCACCCGGCGGATGTCGGCTGCCCGCTGGGCGGACAGGGCCGCGCCGGACGGGTTCTGCGCGCGAGGGACGAACAGGACCGCGTCGAGTCCCCGGTCGACCGCCGCGGCGAGCGACTCCGGGTCGGGACCCTCGTCGTCCACTCGCAGCGGCACGGGCACCAGTCCCAGCGTGCGGATCAGGTCGAGCGTGCCGATGTAGCAGGGATCCTCGACCCCGATGCGGTCACCGAGGCGACAGTGGACCTCGAGCACCCGTTCGATCCCGTCGAGTGCACCGCCGACGACCGCGAGGTGGTCGGTCGGGACGAGATCGCGGCCGAGGTCCGCCCGCGCGAGTTCCAGCAGTGCGTCGACGGCGGGTTCCTCGCCGTAGAGGCGATGGTCGGCGGGGAGTGTGGCCAGCGCGGGACGCAGGTCGGGTAGCAGTGCCGGGTCCGGGTTTCCGGTGGCGGCGTCCACCACGCCCGGAGGGATCTCGGGTGCGAGCCGGATCGCGAGTGGAGGGCGGTGTGCGACGGTCGTCCGTGACCGGTCGTGGGTGACGAGCACGCCGCGCTGGCGCAGGTCGCGGTAGGCCGACGCGACGGTGGTCGGCGACAGGCCGAGGTCCCGTGCCAGCGCGCGCACGCTCGGCAGTTCCTGGCCGGCCGTGAGCCGGCCGGCCACGACCCCCTGTTCGATCGAACGGGTCAGGGTGGCGGCGTCTCGACCACGGATCGTGTACTGTAACGGCTCAGACATGACATCTGTACTGTAACAGTTGTCGAAGAGCGTGTCGTCCGGGTTCGACCGGAGCCCCCTGCGGGGTCCGGTGGGGTGCTTCCGGCCAGCGTGTGATCGTTGGTCCTGTCGTCGTCTCCGCCGGGAACCGTAGGGGGCTCCGTGTCGCTCCGGGGCGTCGGAGGCACGACATGAAGGATCTGGGTGTCCGCGGGCTCGTCGCGCTCGCGATCGTGTACGTGGTGTGGGGATCGACCTACGTAGCCATCGACACGGCGATCACGGCGGTCCCACCGATGCTGATGATGGCGGCGCGGTTCGCCCTGGCCGGAGGCCTGCTGTTCGCGTGGACCCGCCTGCGGGCCGGCGCGGACGTCACGCGTCCGACCCTGCGGCAGTGGGGCGACGCGACCCTCACGGGCACCCTGCTGCTGGTCGGCGGCACCGGACTCGTCGCGTGGGCGATGACGTGGCTCGCGTCCGGTACCGCGGCGCTCGTCGCCGCGACGGTGCCGGTGTGGATGGCCCTGTTCGGCAGGGTCCTGTTCGGCGACCGGCTGTCCACGCGCGCGGCCCTCGGGCTGTCGCTCGGCCTGCTCGGCATCGCGGCGCTCGTCGACCCGGCGGGCGGCCAGGTCACCGGCCTGCTGATCGCGCTCGCCGGCGCGGTGGCCTGGGCTGCGGGATCGATGCGCAGCCGCATCGTGTCCGCGCCGTCGCGCCCGCTGGTGGCGGCGTCGATGGAGATGCTCGGGTCCGTACCCGGGTTCCTGATCGTCGCGGGGCTGCGCGGCGAGTTCGCCATGGTGGACCTCGCCGCGATCACGCCCGGTGCGGTGTTCGCGTTCCTGTACCTGGTGACGGCCGGGTCCATCGTGGCGTTCACCGCGTACCGGTGGCTGCTTCTGCACGCGTCGCCAGCCCTCGTGGGCACCCATGCGTACGTCAACCCGGTGGTCGCGGTGGTCCTCGGCTGGGCCGTGCTCGGTGAGCAGCTCACCGGCCGCATGCTCCTCGCCGCCGTGATCGTGGTGCTCGCCACGGGTCTGGTGGTCACGGGGCGTCCGAACGTTCCGGTGCCTGCGCAGCTGACCTCCGGCGCCGACGCGTTCGTCGGGGTGCGGCGGCTGCGTCGCGTGCGAGCGGCGGGACGCCGGATGTCGCGGGTCCCGGCCGCCGCGCTACGCGCCGGCGCGGTGCCGGTCGCGCGGGGCTACCGCGCGGTGCGGTCCGTCCGACGTCCCGTCGCGGTCCGCCACCCGGGACGTCGCGGGGTCTCGCGACGCCCCGAGGACCTCACCTGACCGGACGCGTCCCCGTCAGTGACCCGGTGAGTGGTCCGGTCAGTGGCCCTTGGGGTGCCAGACGGTCTTGGTCTCGCAGAACGCGAGGATGCGGCGAGGTCCGGTCGGCTCTCGCGAGAAGTCCGGTTCCTCGTCGGGAGCGGGTAGCACGCGCTTGACGTTCTCTGCGGCGGCGACCCGCAGGTCGGTGGTGTCCGTGCCGGACATCCCGACGAGGTCGATCGCGTTGACGTCCAGGTGTGCGGCGAGCACGGGGGCGAGTTCGTCCCGGTGGCCGGTCAGCAGGTTCACGACCCCGCCGGGGACGTCGGACACCGCGAGCGCCTCGGACAGGGTCACGGCCGGAAGCGGCCGCGCCTGGCTGGCGACTGCGACCACCGTGTTGCCGCTGACGATGACCGGTGCGAGCGTGTCCACCAGCCCGAGCAGGGACGACGCCTGTGGGGCGACGATCCCCACGACCCCGGTGGGCTCGGGCACCGACAGGTTGAAGTACGGGCCGGCGACCGGGTTCACGGTGCCGTCGACCTGGGCGAACTTGTCGCACCACCCGGCGAACCACACCCAGCGGTCCACCGACTCGTCCACGACCCGGTGGGCCGCGTCGAGGTCGAGACCCTCGGCGACGGACACCTCGACGGCGAACTGCTCGCGGCGGCCCTCCATGATCTCCGCGACCCGGTAGAGGATCTGTCCGCGGTTGTACGCGGTGGCAGCCGCCCACCCGGGCTGGGCGGCGCGCGCGGCGACGACCGCGTCACGCAGGTCCTTGCGGGACGCCTGTGCCACGTGGGCCAGCAGCGCACCGTCGGCCCCGTGCACCGGCGTGCTCCGTCCCGACTCGGAGCGGGGGAAGGCACCGCCGACGTAGAGCTTCGCGGTGCGGCGCACGTCGATCCTGGTCATCGTGGCTCCGCAGGGTCCAGATAGGCGGCCAGTCCGTGTCGTCCGCCCTCACGGCCGAACCCGGACTCCCGGTAGCCACCGAACGGGCTCGCCGGGTCGAAACGATTGAACGTGTTGGCCCACACCACCCCGGCGCGCAGCTGGTCGGCGACGCGCAGGATCCTCGACCCCTTCTCCGTCCAGATCCCCGCGGACAGTCCGTACACCGAGTTGTTGGCCTTCGCGACGGCCTCGTCGGGCGTACGGAAGGTGAGCACGCTCAGGACGGGCCCGAAGATCTCCTCACGGGCGACCAACGACGACGTCGACACGTTGGTGAACACCGTGGGGCGGAACCAGAAGCCGCGGTCCGGCACCGCACAGTCGAGCTCCCAGCGTTGTGCGCCCTCCCGTTCGCCGGCGTCGGTCAGCGTCTGGATGCGTTCGAGCTGCTCGGCGGAGTTGATCGCGCCGATGTCGGTGTTCTTGTCCAGTGGGTCGCCGAGACGCAGCGTCGACAGGCGCTGCGTCAGACGCTCGACGACCTCGTCGTGGACGTTCTCCTGCACGAGCAGGCGCGAACCGGCACAGCAGACCTGCCCCTGGTTGAAGAAGATGCCGTTGACGATCCCCTCGATGGCCTGGTCGATCGGGGCGTCGTCGAAGACGATGTTGGCCGCCTTGCCGCCCAGTTCGAGCGTCAGACGTGTGTCCCTCCCGGCGAGTTCGCGCTGGATGTGCTTGCCGACCGCGGTCGACCCGGTGAACGCGATCTTGTCGATGTCCGGGTGCGCGACGATCGCTGCGCCGGCCTCGTCACCCCCCGGGACGATGTTGACCACCCCGGGAGGCAGGTCGGCCTCGCGACACAGCTCGGCGAACAGCAGCGCGGTCAACGGCGTCGTCGGCGCCGGTTTGAGCACGACCGTGTTGCCGCACGCGAGCGCCGGGCCGATCTTCCACGACAGCATCAGCAGTGGGAAGTTCCACGGGATGATCTGCCCGGCGACACCGACGGGCCGTGGCCCGGGGCCGAGTCCCGCCCAGTCGAGCTTGTCGGCCCAGCCTGCGTGGTGGAACAGGTGCGCGGCGGCCGTGGGCACGTCGACGTCGCGGGTCTCGCGGATCGGCTTTCCGTTGTCGAGTGTCTCGAGCACGGCGAACTCGCGCGCGCGTTCCTGCAGCAGGCGGGCGAGCCTGTACAGGTACTTGCCGCGTTCACGCCCGGGGAGCGCTGCCCACCCGGGCTGGGCGCGGCGTGCCGCCGCCACCGCCCGGTCCACGTCCGCCGCGCTCGCCAGCGCGACCTCGGCGAGGTGCTCCTCGGTCGACGGGGAGATCGTGGCGATGCTGCCACCCTCCACCGGGTCGACGAACTCGCCGTCCACGAACAGGCCGTACGACGCGCGCAGCGTCACGACGTCGCGTGCCTCCGGCGCCGGGGCGTACGCCCACGTCGGCGTCACCAGGTCCGCGACCGCGTGACCCGTCGAGTTCGTGTCGTCCATCAGCCTGCCTCGTCGGTGCTCAGTCGAGCGGGATGCGGTCGGCCGTCCAGTAGACCCCGTGGGCCTGCTTCGCGCGCTGCAGGAGGAGGTCGGTCAGCAGGCTCGAGGCGCCGAACCGGAACCGGTCCGGGGTCATCCAGTCAGCGCCAGCGGTCTCGTGCACCAGCACGAGGTAGCGGATCGCGTCCTTCGCCGTGCGGATCCCCCCGGCCGACTTCACCCCGCGCTTCTGCCCGGTCGCCCGTGCGAAGTCTCGCACGGCCTCCAGCATGACGAGGGTGACCGGGAGCGTGGACGCGGGGGAGACCTTGCCGGTGGACGTCTTGATCACGTCCGCTCCCGCCGCGAGTGCGAGCCACGACGCGCGCCTCACGTTGTCGTACGTCGCCAGTTCCCCGGTCTCCAGGATCACCTTGAGGTGCACGGGACCGCCCGTCGACGACCGAGTCGGACCCGACGTGCACACGTCGCGGATCGCCACGATCTCGTCGAACACCTTCGACAGGTCGCCCGCCAGGAACGCGGCCCGGTCGATGACCATGTCGATCTCGTCCGCGCCGGCGTCGACGGCCTCACGGGTGTCGCGCACCTTCACGTCCAGCGGCGCGCGACCCGACGGGAACGCCGTCGCGACGGAGGCGACCTTCACCCCCGAGCCCTGCAGCGCATCGACGGCGGCGGAGACCCGGTCCGGGTAGACGCACACGGCTGCGACCGGAGGAACGGACGGGTCAGACGGGTCCGGCCGCACCGCCCGGGCACACAGGGACCGCACCCGTCCGGGCGTGTCGGCACCCTCGAGCGTCGTCAGGTCCGTCATGCGGATCGCGAGGTCGAGCGCCCACTGCTTGGACTCGCGCTTGATCGAACGGGTCGCGAGCGAGGCCGCGCGTTGTTCGACGCCGACCTGGTCGACGCCGGGCAGGCCGTGGATGAACCTGCGCAGCGCCGTGCTCGACGACGTGACGTCGTCGAGGCCTCCGGCACCGTCGGGCAGCACGATCGACGTCATCACTCACTCGGCCGTCGGGGACCGTCGAGCGTATCCAGCACGGTCTCGGTCCGACGCGCGCGGACGGGCACGGTGCCGGGCACGGTTACCCTCCTCGCACACCCGTCCCCGGCACCCAGTCGCGGGATCCGACGTCGAACCAGAGAGCACCCCGTGAGCACACCGAACCCTGATCAGCCGACCGAACCGACGGTCGAGGCCGACCTGCCGACCATCGTCGAACTGTGCAAGAAGCGCGGGATCATCTTCCCGTCGTCGGAGATCTACGGCGGGTTCCGGTCGACCTGGGACTACGGCCCGCTGGGGGTCGAGCTCAAGGAGAACGTCAAGCGCCAGTGGTGGCGTTCGATGGTGCAGCTGCGTGACGACGTCGTCGGGCTCGACGCGTCGATCCTGATGCACCCGAAGGTGTGGGAGGCCTCGGGTCACCTCGAGAACTTCACCGACCCGCTGGTCGAGTGCGCCGACTGCCATCGACGTGAACGCGCCGATCACCTCATGGAGTCGATGGGGGTCGAGACGCTCGACGAGGTGCGCTGCCCGAACTGTGGTGGCCAGGTCGGCGAGCCCCGCAACTTCAACCTCATGTTCCGCACGTTCGCGGGCCCGGTCGAGGACGCGGCCAGCACCGTGTGGCTGCGTCCCGAGACCGCCCAGGGCATGTTCGTCGACTTCGCCACGATCCAGCGGACCTCACGCCAGAAGGTCCCGTTCGGGATCGCCCAGATGGGCCGCTCCTTCCGCAACGAGATCACCCCCGGCAACTTCGTGTTCCGCACGCGCGAGTTCGAGCAGATGGAGATGGAGTTCTTCGTCGAGCCCGGTACCGACGAGCAGTGGCACCAGTTCTGGATCGACGAGCGCACCGCGTGGTACGTGGACCTCGGCATCCGCCGTGAGAACCTGCGGCTGCGCGAGCACGGCCCCGACGAGATGTCCCACTACGCCAAGCGCACCGTGGACATCGAGTACTTCTTCCCGGACGCGTCGATGGGCTGGTCGGAACTCGAGGGGCTGGCCAACCGCACCGACTTCGACCTGAAGGCGCACGAGGCCGCGTCTGGCCAGGACCTGACCTACTACGACCAGGCCGCAGACCGCCGCTACCACCCGTACGTGATCGAGCCGGCAGCCGGCGCGACGCGGGCCACGCTCGCATTCCTCTACGACGCCTACCGGGTCGAGACGGCACCCGACGCCGACGGGGCCGACCAGCAGCGCACCGTGCTCCGGCTCGACCCGCGGCTCGCCCCCTACAAGGTCGCGGTCCTGCCACTGTCGAAGAAGGACACGCTCACCCCGGTCGCCCGCGAGGTGTTCGACCTGGTCAAGCCCCGGTGGATGGCCGAGTACGACGAGACCCAGTCGATCGGACGTCGCTATCGCCGACAGGACGAGATCGGGACGCCGTTGTGCGTCACGGTCGACTTCGACACCCTGGAGGACCGTGCGGTCACCGTTCGTGACCGTGACACGATGCAGCAGGAGCGCGTGTCGATCGACCGACTCGTCGGCTACCTGGCCGAGCGCCTGCCCGTCTGCTGAGGCGCGCCTACCGAGGGTCGTGCCCGGTCCACGGGTCGTCGTCGAGGAGTCGCGTCGTCGGCGCGCGCAGGGACCGGTCGGCGACCAGCACCCGCACGTCCGACTCGACGCGGGTCACCACCACCGTCAGCGCCGACACGGCCCGCACGAGCACCGCGACCCCCATGAGCGACGCCCCGACCGCGAACGTGATCACCCACGTGATGATCGCGAAGGCGACGTCGCCCTCTCGCAGGACGAGGGTGCCGGCGGCGACTCCGGCCAGTCCCGCCGCGTAGGCCAGCACCGTGCACGAACGGGCGGCGCCACGAAGTTCGCGAGCCGTGGGAAGGGCGTCCATCCCTGCAGCATGCCCGAACCTCCGGTCACGTGCTCGCGACGCGCGCGACCGGGTGTGCGATGATCGGCGCGCCTCGAACGACGGGGAGGTGCCCCATGGCCGGTCAGCCCGGTGTGCTCACCTTCGAGAGTGACGGACTGCGGCTCGTGGGCGACCTGTGGCTCCCTGAGGGACAGGGGCCGCACCCGGCCGTCGTGCTCACCGGACCGCTCAGCGGCGTACGTGGTCAGGTGGTCGGCACCTATGCGCGGCACCTCGCCCGCCGAGGGATCGGGGCGCTCGCCTTCGACCACCGCAACTTCGGCGCGTCCGAGGGCCAGCCGCGACAGCACGAGGACCAGGCGGGAAGGCTCGCGGACCTGCGCGACGCCGTGTCCGAACTGGCGGTGCACCCGCAGGTCGATCCCGACCGGCTCGGGGTGGTCGGCGTGTGCCTCGGCGGTGGCTACGCCCTGCGGTTCGCGGCGACCGACCGTCGGGTGCGCGCGTGTGCGACGGTCGCCGCGTGCTTCAACGACCCACCGACGTTCCGGCAGGGCATGGGCGCCCAGCGCTACCACGAGTTCCTGCGGGGACTCGCGGAACTGGCCACCGAGGAACGTCGCAGCGGACGGGTCGAGTACCTGCCTGCCGTCGCGCCGGACGGAGGTGAGGCCGCGATGGGCGGGGACGAACCGTTCGAGTACTACGGCACCGAGCGTGGCGCCGCCGATGGCTGGGAGAACCGGCTGACGCGTCGCTCCCTGCAGTCCCTGCTCACCCTCGACGCGGCATCGTGGGCGGCGATGCTGCCGCCGACGCCCCTGCTGGTCGTGCACCCGCGCCAGGACGACTACTGCGCGCCGAGCACCGCAGAACGCGTGGCCGAGGCGGCGGGTGGACGTCTGGTGTGGTCGGAGGCGACCCGGCACATCGACCTGTACGACGTCGACGAGTACGTGGCTCCGGCCTGCGACGAACTCGCGGCGTTCCTCGCCGAGACCGGCTGACGCGTCGCGCGCCGGTCTCCAGTCACGCGACCGCGTTCAACGGTCGGTCGGCAGCTCCTGGCCGGTCCAGCGCCGGAAGGCCGCACGCTGGTCGTCGTCGGGCGCGTTCACCGTCACGAGCCGGTGGCGCCGTCGCGGAGCGTCGAGCTCGACCGCCAGGGTCAGCAGGCGAGGGCCCCGAACCACGGCGACGTCCACGACCTCGCCGGCCTCCCGGGATGCGAGTGCGAAGGACAGTTCGCCCCGGGCGACGGTGATCCCGTCGATCGCGACCAGTCGGTCGCCGCCGGTGAGTCCACCCCGCCACCCCGCCCCGTCACGGAGGACACTTGCGAAGGTGACGCCGCGATCGTCCTCGGTCACCACGACCCCCAGGTCCGGCGCCGCCGGCGTCGACGGCGACGACGGTTCCAGCCGCAGCCCGAACGGGGTGAGCAGCTCGTCGTCCACCTCGGGCCACCCGGGCGACGCGATCCGGGAGATGGTCAGCGCGCGAATCCCCTCGCCCGACACGTCGCCGAGGGCGGCGAGCACGTCCTCCTCGGTGTAGCCGTCGGGTGCGCCCGCGTGACGGTCCCACAGCAGCCGCAGGACGTCGTCGAGGCCGGCGGAGGTCGGGTCGGCTGCACGGATGCGCAGGTCGAGCTCGAGAGCGACGAGTGCGCCGTGGTTGTAGTAGTCGGTGCCTGCGTTCGGGCTGTTCTCGTCGCGGACGTAGTGCTTCACCCACGCGTCGCGGGATGCCTGTCGGAGCGACTGCAGTTCGACGCCGGGGGTGGTCCACACCTGGTCGAGTGCGCTGCCGAGGTGGTCGAGCCACTGGGTGGCCGTCCAGGCGCCCGCACGTGTCGGGAGCAGTTCGTCGTAGTACGAGGTCCAACCCTCGGCGACCCACAGCGACTCGGTCTGCACCGGACGTTCGAGATCGGGGGAGACCAGGGCCGCGGGGACGAGGCGCCGCACGTTGTACAGATGCAGGTACTCGTGCGCGTACAGGACCTGCAGGCGCGCCCGCATCGCCGGGTCGCCGAACGTGTGCACGGGCACCTGCAGGACGGCCCCGTCCCGGTGTTCGAGTCCACCGCCGCCGCGGTCCCACGCGACACACAGCGTCGTGTGGTGGCGGGCCGGCAGTTCGCCGTCGAACAGTGCGACGGCCTCGCGGGCGATGGCCTCGGCGTCGGTCAGGAAGTCGTCGAGTCCATGGATCGGTCCGGGTCCCGCCCAGACGAACCGGTGGTCGACCCCAGCGACCTCCCACGACGCGTACCGGTGGTCGCCCACCTCGAAGGCACTGTCGATCAGGTGGTCGAGGTCGTCGGCGACCCACGTGTCCGCCGCGTCGCCCTCGGGCAGGAGCGAGAACACGCGGTGGCCTGCCGGGGTCGGGACGAGATGGACCTCGTGCGGGCGATCACGTGCCCCGTCGACCCACGGGAAGGTCGCGGCGGCGACGAGCAGCGCGTGCTGGTCGTCGACGTGGTTGGTGCGCACGGACAGGTCGTTGGCATAGAGCTCGAGTTCGACGCGCACGTCCGGTCCCACCGCGTCGGGCAGGCGCCAGGCGTTCGTGCCATCGGGCGTCAGCGCGACCGGACCCCGTTCGTCGACCGACCGGATCGACTGGACGTGGTGGACGTGGTCACGGATGACGTAGCTGCCCGGCGTCCACGCCGACATGACCACGCGCGCCCCGGCAGCAAGGTCGTCGGGCACCCGCAGGCTCACCCGCACCAGGTGGTGACGGCGGTCGGTCAGGTCGACGTCGTAGCGGACGGGCTCGTTCACCGGTGCAGGTCCTCACGTGGGACGGACGAGGTCGTCCCGCCGAATCTAGTCATCGCGTGTCGTGCCCCCGGCCGTCGTCGGTATCGTCGTCGCGGTGGGGGCTCGACGCGTGTCGGACCCGACTGGCGTGCCGTGGACGCGGTGCGCACCCGTGAGCAGGAGACGCCGTGGTGGACCTTCCGATGAGCGACCGACACGAGACCGTGCTCGGTGAACCGCCCGCCGACGCGACCGAGGCGCTCGCTCGCGCCGCCCGTGCGTCAGACGATGACCGTCGTGCGGCCGTCGCCGCCGTCGTCGCCGACCACCCGACGCTGCTCGCCGGTTGGGCCACGCTCGCGGAACTGGCGACGGATCCGGTCGAGTCGTACGCGTACGCCCGGACCGGCTATCACCGCGGCCTCGACGCGCTGCGTGCCGCCGGGTGGGGAGGTCGCGGGTACGTCCGCTGGTCGGTGCCTGCCAATCGCGGCGTGCTGCGCTGCATCGCGGCCCTGCATGGCGCCGCCGAGCAGATCGGAGAGACGCCAGAGGTCGAGCGGCTGCACGCGTTCCTGCGGGACCTCGACCCCGACTGGGACGACGCCAACGTCGCCTCCTGACGGCGGGTCGGGTGTAGCGTCGTCGCGCGGAGGTCCAGGTGGCCGGACGGATCGTCAAGGACGACATCGAGGCGCTGCGTCAGCAGGCCGACATCATCACGGTCGCCGGTGACTACACCACGATCCGGCGTGCCGGCAGTTCCTTCAAGGGTCTGTGTCCGTTCCACACGGAGAACACCCCGTCGTTCACGGTGCGGCGCGAGGGCAACTTCTACCACTGCTTCGGGTGCGGGGCCTCCGGGGACATCTACGACTTCCTGATGCGCATCGAGGGGCTCGAGTTCCCGGAGGCCGTGGAGTCGCTCGCGCGCCGCACCGGCTTCACGCTGCGCTACGAGGAACTGTCGGCGCGTGAACGCCGGTCGGTCGGGGAACGCTCACGCCTGGTCGAGGTCACCGCCGCGGCCCGGGACCACTACACCAGCGTCCTGCTGTCGGACGCCGGTCGCCCGGCGCGCGAGTACCTCCGGTCGCGAGGCTTCGGCCGGGAGGACGTGGACCGGTTCGGCCTGGGCTACGCCCCCATGGAGTGGTCGTCGATGTCGGACGCCCTGACCGCTCAGGACATCGCCGCCGCGGACCTGATCACCGTGGGCCTGGCCGTGCGGACCGATCACGGGCGTCTGCGCGACCGGTTCCGAGGGAGGCTGATCTTCCCCGTCGACGATCCCGGGGGTGACGTCATCGGATTCGGTGGTCGCATCCTGCCGGGTCTCGACCACGGGGACTTCGACCCCCCGAAGTACCTCAACTCGCCAGAGACGCCGCTGTACCACAAGTCGCGGGTGCTCTACGGGCTGCGCCAGGCGCGTGCCGACATCGTGCGCTCCGAGCAGGTGCTGGTGTGCGAGGGCTACACCGACGTGATGGCCCTGCACCAGGCAGGGTTCGCCAACGCCGTCGCCACCTGTGGGACCGCGGTCGGCACGGAACACCTGCGGATGCTCGGGCGATACGCGAACCGTGCCGTGCTCGCGTTCGACGGGGACGCGGCAGGGGTGAAGGCCGCCGAGCGGGCCTGGGAGGCAGCCCGGGAACTCACGGCGGATCGTGGGGTCGACCTGGACCTGCGGGTGCTGCCACTCGACGCCACGTCGGACCCTGCCGACCTGGTCCGGGAGGCCGGAGTCGAGGCCCTGCGCGAGGCCGTCGACCGGGCAACGGCGATCGTGCCGTTCGTCGTGGGTCATCGCCTTTCGGACGCAGACCTGACGTCGGAGTCCGGACGCACCGATGCGCTGCGGCGCGCGCTCGAGATCGTGGGACGTGAACCCGACCCGGACCTGCGCCGTGAGTGGGCGCGCACGGAGGTGGCCGACCGCGTCGGGGTCGCCTACGACTTCGTCGCCCGCACGGCCCGGCGCATGGGCATCGACATCGACGCGCACGAGGGCGTCGCGCGCCCGGCGCCCCCGGCCGACGTCCGTGTCGACGGGCCGGTCGACCGGTCGCGGGCCCGGCGCGAACGAGCGGTTCTCCGGGTCGCACTCCAGCGTGCAGACCTGCTGCCCGACGAGTGGTTCGAACTCGAGGAGGACCACTTCACGCACCCGAGGGCCCGGGCCGTGTGGCGGGCGATCACGTCCGCGGGTGGTGCCGGCGTGTCCCTCGACGCGGTGCTCGCGACGGCCGCAGACGACGACGACCGACAGCTCATCCGGGCCATCGCGCTCGAGGACGACCCGGACCTGTCGTCGCCGACCGACGGCGGCGTCGCTGACGACGGCCTGCACGCGGCGATCGCGGCGGAGCGCGTGCGTCGAATGCTCGCTGATCGGCTGACCCTCGAGGCAGGTCATCTGCGCACCCGACTCGAGCGACTCCACCACCGCACCGACGCGGACGAGATGCGCGCGGTCCAGCAGCGCCTGCTCGAACTCGAACGTCGACGGCGTGGGCTGCTCGAGGCGCTGGCCTGACGCCCCCGATGCACCGTGATGCCCGTCGACCGGGTGCTCGGCCAACTAGCATCGTCGTGCACGCCGACGGCCCCGGGTCGCGGGGGTGCACCGTGCGAGGAGGTTCCGATGGCCGTGGGCGGGGCCCCGGCGGGGCCGAGCGACTCGGACCTCGAGGCTGACGACGTGGCCGAGGTGGTCGACCTCGCCGCTCGGGACGCCGTGCTGTCCGCGCCGGAGGTCGTCGACCTGCTCGAGTCGGGTCGACAGCGCGGCCTGGTGACCACGACGGACCTGATGGCCCTGGTGGAACGTTCGTCGATCGACCCGGACCAGTTGGCCGTCGTCGCGTGGCAGCTGCGGCGAGCCGGCGTGGCGGTGGTCGACGACCGTGACGGCCCGACGTCGGACGTGTCACCGGCGTCCTCAGGAGCTCCGGTCGACCCGGTCCGCCTGTACCTGAACGAGATCGGACGCGTCGACCTGCTCACTGCGGAGGAGGAGGTCGACCTCGCCAAGCGGGTGGACGCCGCGACCGCCGCCGCACTGGTGCTCGACTCGATGGTGGAGCTCGGACCCACCCAGCGCGCCCGGCTGCGACGCATCGAACGGGTCGGTCAGCACGCGCGCAGCGCCCTCATCGAGGCCAACCTGCGCCTGGTGGTGTCGATCGCGAAGCGCTACGTCGGCCGTGGGCAGCTGCTGCCAGACCTGATCCAGGAGGGCAACCTGGGACTGCTGCGCGCCGTGGAGAAGTTCGACTACACACGTGGCTACAAGTTCTCCACGTACGCCACCTGGTGGATCCGACAGATGATCAACCGGTCGATCGCGGACCAGTCCCGCACCATCCGCATCCCGGTGCACCTCGTCGAGGCCATGAACCGCATTCGAAGGATCGAGCGAGGACTCGTGCAGCAGCTGGGCCGGGAGCCGACCATCGAAGAGGTCGCGCACGCCGTCGAACTGCCCGTCAGCCGTGTCGAGGAGTTCCGTCGGCTCGCGATCGACCCGGCCTCGCTCGACGCTCCCATCGGCGAGGAGGGGGACAGCTCGATGAGCGACCTCATCGAGGACCGTGACGCGACCCTGCCGGCCGAGGCAGCCGCGTACATGCTCCTCCAGCAGCACCTCGCCGAGGTGCTCGAGGAACTCAACGCGCGGGAGCGCACCGTCATCGAGCGGCGATTCGGACTCGACGGGGCGCCGGTCCGCACACTGGAGCAGGTCGGTGAGGAACTGGGCCTGACGCGCGAGCGCATCCGCCAGATCGAGTCCAAGGCGCTCGCCAAGTTGCGCCACCCGGCGTTCTCCGATGCGCTCGAGGGCTACCTGCACAGCTGACCGGCCGTGTCACACCCCTCACGTACGTTCGATGCATGGACACGACGACTCGCGTCGACTCGCCCCGACGGGCCTCGGCTGGATCGCCGCGGCCCCCCGTACGGGCCGCGGACCAGCCGACCCTGCCGTTCACTCCACTGCCCTACGACGACGAGTCGGACCGTCCCATCGGGTACGTGCTCACGGCGCGGGCGCGTCGACGGGTCGATCCCGGGGCCGTTCCCGATCTGGAGGTCGTCGCTGGTGGTTCGTCACCGGCAGGCGCACACGTCGACGACCCCAACGACACGCGACCGGCCCGTGCCCGTGCACTGCGTCGGGCCGGACTGGACATCACGGAGATCTCGGCCCAGCTGGACGTCGACGAACTGCTGGTGGATGCGTGGACGAGCGGAGTGCGTCGGGCCCGGTCGCGTGCGGGTCGCGGGTCCGCCTCGCGCAGGTCGAGTTCGACGACGCCCGCCAGGTCGCGCGCGACGACCACGGGAGCAGAGTCGGGTCGGACCTCACCCGAAGTTCCCGACGCACGGCTCACCGGACGCCGCGACGCCGCGAGCCGGCAGGCACGGGGAGCGCTGACCGGGGACCCGTCGTTCGCACTCGGCCTCGGGCTGCTGGTCGGCATCGCGGACGTGGATCGGCACGCCGTCACGATCCGCACCACGCGGCAGGACGTCGCGGCGCGCACCCTTGCATGGCTGCGTGGCCACGTCGAGGTCGACGAACGCAGGGTTCGGGTGGTGCTCCGTGTCGGGTCCCTTGCTGCCGCGGACCTCACCCGACACCGGTGGGCGTCCGCCCTGGGTGTCGCCCCCGGCGCGGTCGGGGTGTCGCGGTGGCGCGACGCCCCCGACGAGGCCGCCGTGGAGGTCCTGGTGCGGGTCGCCGACCCGCTGGTGTCGGCGACGATCGACGGATTCCGCCGCGCGCTCGACGACACCGAGCACGTCGAGCCGTTCGACGGCCCACACCATCGACCTGACGACCCCGGGGTCGACGTCGCGTTCTGACCGCCCCCGGCTGGCAGTTCAGACCGGCCCAACTAGCATCTGGGCATGTTTGCCGTCACCGCGACCTCGACCGACGCCGACGATCCGCTTCGTGGCCTGACCCTGGGGGAGCACCCGGAACCCGACGTCCCCGACGGATGGGTGGTCGTCGAGGTCCAGGCGGCGTCGCTCAACCACCACGACCTCTGGACGCTGCGGGGTGTGGGCATCGATCCGGATCGCCTGCCCATCGTGCTCGGCTGTGACGCCGCGGGAATCACCGCCGACGGGACGCCGGTCGTCGTCCACGCGGTCGTGTCGCCGTTGGACACCTCCGACGAGACCCTGTCCGAGTCGCGAACCATCCTGTCGGAACACCACGACGGCACGTTTGCGGAGCGTGTCGTGGTCCCGCGACGAAACGTGCTGCCCAGGCCGGCGTCGATCGGCGCCGAGGAGGCCGCATGCCTGCCGGTGGCATGGCTCACGGCCTACCGCATGCTGTTCACCCGCGGAGCGCTCACCCCCGGACAACGGGTGCTCGTCCAGGGTGCGGGTGGTGGCGTGTCGACGGCGGCCCTGCAGTTGGCGAAGGCTGCGGGCGCCCACGTCACCGTCACCAGCCGCGACGCCGCGCGCCGTCAACGAGCCCGTGACCTCGGTGCGGACGAGGTCGTCGAGTCGGGTGGGCGGCTGTCCGAACGCGTCGACGTGGTCATCGAGACCGTCGGGGAGGCGACCTGGGACCACTCCCTGAAGTCGCTGCGACCAGGTGGCGTCGTGGTCGTCGCCGGGGCCACGTCGGGGCCCGCACCTCCGGCCGACCTCGCCCGGGTGTTCTTCCGCCAGTTGCGCGTGGTCGGATCGACCATGGGGACACGGGAGGAGTTCGGGCGCCTGCTGGAGTTCCTGGACGTCACCGGCGTACGTCCCGTCATCGACGAGGTCGTCGCGATGACCGACGCTCGCCGTGCGTTCGAACGCATGCAGGCGGGAGACGTCTTCGGCAAGATCGTGCTGACGACCTGACGAGTCAGGGCGTGGTGGCTCCGGGGGCCGGGCTCGAACCGGCGACATCTCGATTAACAGTCGAGCGCTCTGCCAACTGAGCTACCCCGGAATGGGAACTCGTGCCGGAGGGCACGGGCACGTGGCATCACGGCGGAATCGTACTGACGCGCGGCTCGAACCACCAGGTGCGCTCTGCGCACGCGCGTGGCCGACTCAGCGGTCGAGGACCGTCGTCTTGAACTCGTGGAGCTCCACGGCGCCGTCGACCAGGGCCATCAACTGCTCGATTCGCTCACGAGCGCGCTGCGCGTCGTCCTCGGGACGGTCGAGCACTCGCACGAAGACGGACCGGTCACGCCCGATGAGGGTCGGGACCCCCCAGACGTGGTGGTCCTCGACCGCCCGTTCGTGCTCGGCGCGCAGTCGCTCGGTCGTCGACGGGTCCCGCGCCACGTCCATGACCTCGCCGGCGTCGACGCCGTGCCTGGTGAGCACGTCGGCCAGGACCTCGGGATCCCGGTTGTCGAGGCCGTGTTCGTGGCGCACCGCGAACAGGTCGGGGTGGACGTCGAGGAACTGGTCAGGGTGTTGGTCGCGGACCGTGAGCCCGACCTTCAGGGCGAGCACCCCGGGTGTCTCGTCGGGTTGGTCGAGGTCCCACACGGCGGTCTCGCCCTCGGCGACCTTGCCCTGCCGGAGGCTGTAGGGGACGAAACGGACCTGCCAGTCCGCGCCGCCACGCAGACCGGCGGCCACGTGCTCGTTCACGTTGCGTGCCCACGGGCACAGGTAGTCGAAGGTCACACCGAAGGAGAGGGTCACGAGGGATCCAGGGTCGGGAACGGGGGAGTGTCGGACCGGACGCGAGGCCGGTCGCATCGGAGGCTCGTGCACGGTGTCCGTGCCGCGTCCTCGTGTCCAGTGTGCCGCAGGATCGTCACGGGGTCAGACAGCGTGCCAGGTCCGCGAGGGTGTTGCCGCACGCGGTCTGGACGGCACGCAGTGTCAGCGCCCACGCGATGAACGCGCCCCACGCCAGGCTCACGTACTCCCGGCGTTCGCGCCGCAGCGCGGCGATCCTCCCGCCGATGATGGCGATCAGGGGGAACAGCGACCCGTACAGGTAGTGGAACCACACGAGCGGACCGCCGATCACCCGACGACCGACGATCAGCAGCACCAGGCCGACGACGACCTGCACCGCGAGCAGGTTCTCCGTCCAGTGCTGCACCGCCCACAGCGAGGCGGGTGGGTCGTCGCGTCGCAGGACACGCAGCACCAGACCCCAGACCGTGATGGTCAGGAGCAGCAGCACGATGGCTGCGCCCAGGTAGCGGTGGAACGACGTCAACGCCGCGCGCTCGACGGGTCAGTCGTCACGGGCCGTCACGTCCTTCACGTCCTCGACGGCCTGTGCGGCTCGCTCGGTCGGAGCCTCACCCGGCGTGGCGGTCGCACCCTCGAAGAACTTCAGCAGTTCGATCGGCACGGGGAAGATGAGGGTGGAGTTCTTCTCCGCGGTGACGTCGCCCAGCGTCTGCAGCAGGCGCAACTGCATGGATCCGCTCTCGGACGCCATCACGTGGGCGGCCTCGGACAGCCGCTTGGCGGCCTCGAACTCGCCCTCGGCGTGGATGACCTTGGCGCGACGGTCCCGCTCGGCCTCGGCCTGCCGGGCCATGGCGCGCCGCATCGACTCGGGCAGTTCGACGTCCTTGACCTCGACGAGGGTGACCTTGACCCCCCAGGGGTTGGTCAGGTCGTCGATGATCGACGCGAGGCGGTCGTTGATCTCGTCGCGGTTGACGAGGATCTCGTCGAGTTCGACCTGCCCGAGGATCGACCGCAGGGTGGTCTGCGCCACCTGCGAGGTGGCGAACAGGTAGTTCTGGATGTTCACGATCGCGTGGACCGGGTCGGTCACGTTGAAGTAGGTGACCGCGTTGACCCGGATCGTGACGTTGTCCCGCGTGATCACGTCCTGTGGCGGGATGTCCATGGTGACCGTCTGCAGGTTCACCTTCACCATACGGTCGATGATCGGGACGATGAAGAACAGGCCCGGACCCTTCGCGCCGATCACGCGGCCGAGTCGGAAGATCACGCCACGTTCGTACTCGTCGACGATCCTCACCGCCGCGATCACGATCGCGACGAGGATCACCAGTGCGACGGCCAGTCCGAAGGTCATGCCGGTCATGTCGTCTCCTCGTGTGCGGGGGCTGTCGTCGGGTCGGCGGCGTCGGCCGCCTCGGTGTCGCCGCGGCGACGTTCCTCGATCAGGGTCGTGGGCAGCACGTGCAGGTCGAGATTGTCGCGTCGCACGATCTCGACCTCGTCACCGACCCGAAGCTCCACGTCGGGTTCGGCCGGGCGGACCCTCCACAGGATGCCGTCGATCCGGGCCCTCGCCTGACCGTCGAGGACCTGTGCGACGGTGGTGTGCCTGCCGAGCAGGTAGTCGGAGGCGGCCCGAGACGTCTGGCCGCGCGTGCGGTTGACCAGCACGCCGGCGAACACCACGAGTCCGAACGTGACGACAGCCGTCGGGATCAGCACCCACAGGTCCACACCGACTCCCGTCTGGGCCTGGAACAGGAACAGGCCACCGAGCACCAGCGCTGCGGTGCCTCCCGCCGCACCGACCCCGATGCCGGGTGCGAACAGTTCGGCGATGAACATCGCCAGGGCCACCACCAGCAGCGCCGCGCCTGCATAGTTCACGGGCAGGACCGCGAGCGAGAACATCGCGAGGATCAGCATCACGACCCCGGCGACCCCGCCCAGACCCAGCCCCGGATTGGCGATCTCGTAGAGGATCGCCAGCGTGCCCAGCGACAGGAAGACGAACGCGAGGTTCGGGTTCGCGAGGATCTGCAGGAGGCTGCGCGTGCCGGTCATCTCCATCTCGACGAGCACGGCGCCGGCCGTGTCGAGGGTGACCGGCGTGTCCCCGACGACCACCTCGCGGCCGTGCACCTCGACGAGCAGCTGCTCCGTGCTCGGTGACACGACGTCGATCGCGCCGGCCTCGAGTGCGACCGTGGAGGTGACGGATCGGCCGTCGCGGATGGCCGCCTCGATGAAGGTCGCGTCACGGTCCCGGAACTCGGCGAGCGCCAGCCCGAACGCCAGCGTGTTCTCCACGATCTTGTCGCCGACCTCACCGCCCTCGAGGTCCACGGGGGTGGCCGCGCCGATGGTCGTGGCCGGAGCCATCGCCGCGACGTGCGCGGCATACGTGATGAAGGTGCCGGCGGATCCCGCGTCCGAACCGGCCGGTGCGACGTAGACGATCGTGGGGATCGGCGCGTCGAGCAGCAGGTTGGCGATCTCGCGGGTGACGTCGAGTCCACCGCCGGGTGTGTTGAGTCGGATCACCAGGGCGTTGTGGCCTGCGGCGGTCGCGTCGACGATCGTGTCCGCGAGGTGGTCACGGACGACCGGGGTGATGGGCCCGTTCACCTCGGTGACCCCGACGGAACCGATGGACTCCGCTCCCGAGGCCGGAGCCACGACAAGCACGACTCCGGCGCACAGTGCGACCGCCGCGATCCCCAGTCGGATCCGCGAGCAGACGTCTCTCGCGCGCGTCACGTGGCCCTCGTCTCGTCTCCCGGCAGCGTATCGGTCCGTCGTCGCCCGCCTCCGGGCGACCACACGACGGTAGGGTCGACACCGGAACCGCAACGCACGCCCTGGTTCGACCCACGACAGGAGTCCGGATGACCGACGTCGCCGACGGCCTCGAGGTGTACGACCCGGACGTGTCGCGGGTGCTCGCCGTGGTGGCCCATCCCGACGACCTCGAGTACGGCGCGGCGGCAGCGGTCGCACGCTGGACGACGGCCGGCCATCGCGTGACCTACCTGCTCGCGACCCGAGGTGAGGCCGGGATCGACGCGATCCCCCCCGATCGCAGTGCACCGCTGCGCGAGGAGGAGCAGCGGCGTTCGGCCGCCGTGGTCGGGGTCGACGTCGTCGAGTTCCTCGACCGTCCCGACGGCGTGCTGGTCCACGACGTGGACCTGCGGCGCGACCTCGCCGCGGCGATCCGACGGCACCGGCCCGACACGCTGGTCACCCTCAACCACCGGGCGGACTGGGGACGTCCGGGGTCGTTCAACTCCGCGGACCACCGGGCACTGGGCTCGGCACTGATCGACGCGGTGGCCGATGCCGGCAACCGGTGGATCTTCCCGGGAACCGGTGGGGAACCGCATGCCGTCCGGCGACTCCTCGTGGCGAACTCGCCGCAGGCGCGCCACGCCGTCGACGTGACGGGCCACGTGGACGCGGCCGTCGCATCACTTGCGGAGCACCGTGCCTACCTCGAGGGGCTCGGCGACCACCCGATGGCGGATCCCGAGTTCGTCCGCTGGAACCTCGAGGAGACCGGCGCGAGCGTCGGTCTGGGCGCGGCACTCCGTGTCGAGGTGTTCGAGTTCTGACGTGCAGGGCGGTGGTCAGGCGGCGCGAGACTCAAGGTCGAGCAGCCACTGCTTGCGTTCGACCCCGCCGGCATAGCCGGTGAGTCGCCCGTCGGCGCCGACGACCCGGTGGCACGGCACCACGATGCTGACGGGATTGCGGGCGATCGCGGAGGCCACGGCGCGCACCGCCGTCGGCCGGCCGATGCGATGTGCGAGCGTCCCGTAGGACACCCGTTCGCCGTACCCCAGGGCCTGCAGTTCCTGCCACACCCGGCGCTGCAGCGGGGTGCCGTCGAGGTGGATGCGGACGTCGAACGTCGTCCTGCTCCCGGACAGGTACTCGTCGAGTTGCTCGCGGAGTGCGTCGAACGCGTCCGGGTCGTGGATCCAGGCGGCCGAGACCTCGGGACCTCGGCGGTGCCCCGGCAGGTACAGGCCGGTGACGGCTCCGTCGTCGGCGGTCACCAGCAGGTCACCGAGCCGGCTGGGCAGGTGGGCATGGACGGTCATGCGGCGGCCTCCAGGTTCCACAGGTGGGCGGCGGCGTGGCTGCGCCAAGGTCGCCAGCGCATCGAGTGTGCTTCGAGGTCGGCGATGCGACAGGCGGCAGCGGAACGACGCAGCACGAGGTCCGACGAACAGAACGCGTCGGGGTCCCGCAGGGCGCGCATGGCGGTCAGCTCCACGGTCCACGGCCCGACGCCGTCGATCTGCGCGATCCGAGCCCTGGTCCGGGCCCGATCCGCGCCGTCCGACAGGTCGAGGTCTCCCGAGGCGACCGCAGTCGCGATCGCGTGGACGGTCGGCGCCCGGTGCCGGGGCAGGACCAGCGCCGCCGGGTCGAGTGCGGCGACCTGCTCCGCGGTCGGGAACAGTCGCGGTGGTGCCGATCCGCCCCCGGGTGCGTCCTGCCGGTCGTCGCGCAGCCGGTCCGGCAGCGGTGTGCCGTGGGCCTCCACGAACCGGTGGGTGACGGTTCGAGCCGCACCGAGGCTCACGCGCTGCGACAGCACGACGCGAACAGCCGCCTCGAAGCCGTCGACACTCCCCACCACCCGGATGCCCGGGGTGCGGCGAACGAGGTCGCGCAGTGCGGGATCGTCGGTCAGTGCCTCGTCGATGGCCACCGGATCAGCGTCGAGGTCGAGCAGACGACGGCATCGACGGATCGCGGCGGGCAGATCGCGTGGAGAGGACAGGCGCAGGTGGGCGTGGACTGCGGTGCCGTCGGGTCGCAGGCCGACCACGGCGGGACCGTTCGGCAGGTGCACGGTGCGCCAGAACGTGCCACCGGCGAACTGCTCGACCGCGGCCACGAGGTGCCGCGCAAGGTCGCCGAAGGCCGCGTCACGGGCGAACGGTGCTCGATGGGCGAGACGCAGGTGCAGGTCGACGGGGGACTGCGCACGCGTGGCGCCGGTGTCCGGCTGACGGCGAGCCGCGGCACGCAGCCGGGTCGGTGTCGACGCCGCGACGTCCTCGATCGTCGCGTTGAACTGGCGGATGCTCGAGAACCCGGCGGCGAACGCCACCTGCGCGAACGGGAGGTCCGTGGTCTCGATCAGGGTGCGTGCCAGGTGCACGCGGCGGACGCGTGCGAGCGCGAGCGGCGTGGCGCCGGTGTCGGACACCAGCACGCGGTGCAGCTGGCGGGGCGAGTACCCGACGCGCTGGGCCAGACCCGCCACGCCCTCGCGGTCGACGACACCGTCGGCGATGAGCCGCATCGCACGGCCCGTCACGTCGGCGCGCGTGTCCCAGTCGGGGGAGCCGGGCACGGCGTCGGGTCGGCACCTGCGGCACGCACGGAACCCGGCCTGCTGGGCGGCGGCCGCGTCGACGAAGAACCGGACGTTGCGTGGGTGCGGGGCACGTGACGGACAGCTCGGACGGCAGTAGATCCCGGTGGTCGTGACCCCGAACCAGAACGTCCCGTCGAACCGGGCGTCCCGGGCGCGAAGTGCCGCGAACCGACCGGCGTCGTCGGCCCCGGTCGTCGACGTGGTGCCACCCGCGTGACCGGAGGCGGGGGGAGAGCCGCCGCGCGGGCGGGCGACGGGCGTCGCCGAGCCGGAGTCGGGGGTGGCTGGTGTCGTGTGCATGGGGCAAGCATTGCCGCTCCGACGCAGGTTCGCTCGCGGGAATCGGACAGAGCATGCGACGTGCGTGGTGCCTCGGACCGTGCGAAGGTTGCGTCACCCACGTCGCTGCACCCCGGGAGGTCGGCGTGCCGTCCGTGCCTGCAGACCACCTCGTCCGCGTGCTCGCGTGTCCCCACTGCCGCGCGTCCCTCGACGTGGTCGACCGCACCCTGCGCTGCGCGGCGGGGCACGCCTTCGACGTCGCCCGTCAGGGGTACGTGAGCCTGTTCGCGCGTGCGCCACGCGTGGAGGGTGACCTGCCCGCGATGGTGGCCGCACGCGAGCGCGTCGAGGACGCCGGGCTCCTCGAATCCCTCGAGCGACGGGTCGCCGAGGTCGTGCGGCAGGCGACGTCGCGAGAACCCGTGCGGGTCGCGCTCGACGCCGGTGGCGGCACGGGACACCTGCTCGCGGCGGTGCTCGCAGATGCGTTCGATCCCGAACCACACGACGGCGACGAGGGTTGGGCGCGGTCGCCGTCGGTCGGCGGGCTGGTGCTCGACCTGTCCGCACCGGCCCTGCGTCGTGCGGCGCGTCGCGGGCCGGCAGTCGCGGCGATCCGGGTCGACCTGTGGGAGCGCTGGCCGGTCGCCGACGGGTCCGTGGACGTCGTGCTCGACGTGTTCGCGCCGCGTAACCCGCCAGAGTTCCACCGCGTGCTGCGCCCGACGGGAACCCTCGTGGTGGTCACCCCGGGCCCCGGTCACCTGCGCGAGGTCGCGGAGCCGGTCGGCCTCGTGACCGTCGATCCGGACAAGGACGCCCGGGTCGACGAGCAGTTCTCCGGCATGTTCGAGGCACAGGGCCGCGAGGCCGTGGACGTGATCCAGACCGTGTCGCACGACGTGGCCGTCGACCTCGTCGCGATGGGCCCGGCCGGGGTCCATGCCACCCGTGACGAGATCTCGACACGCCTGGGACCGACCTCGCTGGCCCGCCCGGTGACGTTCTCGTGGGTGTGCCGGTGGTATCGGCCTCGGGCGCGGTCCGCCGCCGTGACCGATGCGGCCGCAGGGCACTGAACGGGGGGATCGACCGGGCAGGGTCCGTTCAGCCACCGAATCCGGGGTTCATCATCCACACGGCCACGTTCAGGGCCGTCGCGAACAGGATCCACGCCAGGTAGGGGGCGAGCAGCAGCGCGGCGACGCGGTCGTGGCGCCAGAAGGCTCGGATGGTCAGGGCGACCGTCACGTCGAGCACGACGATGACCACGATCGCCGCGCCCGGTGCCGGGATGCCGAAGAACACCCCCGGCCACACGGCGTTGAGCACCAGTTGTGCAGCCCACAGGGTCAGTGCCGTCCTCAGCCGTCCCCGGTCGGAGGTGCTGCGCCACAGTTGCCACGCCGCAAGTGCGATGAGCACGTACAGCACGGGCCACACGATGCCGAACACCGAACCGTCCGGAGCCCAGGACGGCAGTTCGAAGGCGGCGTACCGAGCCGTGACCCGCGCCGTCGGTCCCTGAAGCAGTGCACCGATGCCGCCTGCGGCGAGGCTGGCGGCGAGGAAGCCGACCAGCGCGAGCACGTGCACACGCGCGGTGCGCGACTGGGCGGGCATCGGATCCACCTCCCCGAGTCAGGTCGTCACACGGGCGCTCCGGGACGCCAGCGCGGCACGTTCGTCCGGCGGAGGGATGTCGACGTACAGGTGGGCGCCTCCCGAGTCGGCCGATTCCGCCCAGGCACGACCTGAGTGCATCGCGGCGAACTCGGACACGAGCGCCAGCCCGATCCCGGTTCCGGGACGGGCGTCGTCCCCGTCGTCGGATCGGTAGAACGGCTCGAACACCCGGGCGAGTTCCTCGGGCGGGATGCCGGGCCCCTCGTCGTGGACCTCGATGCCTGCACCGCCGTCTCCGATCGACCTGAGCCGAACGGTCACGGTACCGCCCGGTGCGTACTTGGTCGCGTTGTCGACGAGGTTGACGAGGATGCGCTCCACCTGCACCGGATCGGCCACCACCCGCAGCGAGTCGGGTGCGTCGACGACGATGCGATCGCGGTGCGGGTTGTCGGCCACCACGCGGCGGGCGAGCGCAGCGGCGTCGAACGGAACGTCGAGCACCTCGGCGCTGGCGCGGGTGAGGCGGTCGACGTCGAGCAGGTCCGCGAGCAGGTTGTCGAGTCGCGTCGCGTGCGCCGCGAGCGCGTCCTCGAGTTCGGCCCGGGTGTCCTCGGACAGCGACCCGCGCAGCCTGCGCAGGGTCGCCGCGTTGCCCTGCACGATCGCCAGCGGCGTGCGCAGTTCGTGGGACACCGCGGACAGGAACGAGTTCTTCATCCGGTCGAGGCTGCGCAGCCGTGCGGACACCTCGCGTTCGGCGTCGATGACGGCCTGCTGGGACCGTTGGTGTGCGATGCGTTCCCCGGCATCCCGGAAGTAGACGGCGACGCCCTGCTCGGAGGGGAACGCGTGCACCTCGAACCAGGTGTCGAGCGGGGCGTAGTGGATCGCGTCGATGTCGACGGTGACCTGTTCGTCGACGGCCCGGTTGTAGGCGTCGTACAGCTCGGTGTGCACCGCCTCGGGGAACTCGTCCCACACCACGCGTCCGAGCAGTTCGTCGCGCGTGCGCTGCAGCAGGCGTTCGGCGCGTGCGTTGAGGAACGTGAAGCGCCACTCGAGGTCCAGGGTGAACACGGCGTCGGTGATGCTCTCCAGTGTCGTCGTGAGTCGGGTGGCGAGGTCGGAGGCTCGTTCCTCGACGGCCCGCTGCTCGGTGATGTCCTGGAACGCGCCGACGACGTGGGTGGGACGGCCCTGGGCGTCGTGCTGCCGCCGTCCGATCACTCGCCCGTGCATCTGGCGTCCGGTGAGACTGCGGATCTCCACCTCGAGGTCGAACGGTGTGCCGTCGGCCCCACAGCGCTGCAGCGCCTGCTGGACCCGGGTGCGGTCCGGCGGCGCGAGCAGGCCGAGGATGGTGTCGAGGTCGGGCTCGTCGGTGCCCCGGTGATCCATGACCTCGAAGACCTGGCTGGCCCACTCGACCGCGCCGGTGTCGAGGTCGATCGACCAGCCTCCGATGCGACCGAGCGACTCGGCCGCGTGCTCGAGCCAGTCGCTGTGGTCCCGGGACTCCTGGACGCGGTGTCGATCCGTGACGTCCACCACCTGACCGATCATCTGGATGGGGGTGCCCGACGAGTCGTGGACGACCGACACACCGAGGAGTCCCCACACCACGGAACCGTCAGGACGGACGTAGCGCTTCTCGATCGGCCGCAGGTGTTCTCCCGCGATGACGCGTCTCCCGTGCTCCACGTCCTCTGCGACGTCGTCGGGGTGTGTCACGTCGAGCGAGGTCATCGTCAGCAGTTCGGCCTCGGTGCGTCCCAGGAACTCGCACAGGGTCTGGTTGACCGCGAGCAGGTTGCAGTCCAGGTCGAGCAGCGCCATCCCGGACGGCGCGTGCTGCATTGCGAGTCGGAACCGCTGTTCCGCCATCGCGAGTCGTTCCTCGAGTTCGGCGATGCGCGCGACGTCGCCGGGGGTGTCCGAGACCATGGACGGGCTCCTGCAGCCGGCGTGACGGCGCCCTCGTCGCGGCCGGTTCGTGTCGGTCGGGCGCAAGGTAGTGGTTGCCGACAGGGCTGTCCCCGGCCAGCGTGTGGTGCGCCCGCACGGTGCACGCGTGTCGCAGGTGCGTGGCGGAGTCCCCGGATCCTGCAAGACTCCGGCGATCCGACACGAGGAGGTGCCGTGTCCGGCGCCGTCGAAGGTTGTGACGTCGGTCAGGTGGCGGGGTCGCCCTGCCCGGTCTGTGACGCGCCGCTGTTCGCCGAGCACGCCCACACCCGGTGTCGCGCCTGCGGTTGGCTCGGCAAGTGCTGTGAGTGACGGGGCTCCGCGCCTCACCGCGGAGCAGATCGACGCACTCACGCCGGCGGGCCGCAACCGGTACGCGGACGCACTGAGGCTTGCGTCGATCCTCGTCGTGGTGCTCGGCCACTGGCTGCTCGCCGTGGTGTCCGCTCGAGGGGGGCGGATCGAGGGGGTCAACCTGCTGACCCTGCAGGAGTGGACACACTGGTTGACCTGGGTCTTCCAGGTCATGCCGCTGTTCTTCTTCGTCGGGGGTTATGCCAACGCGGCCGCGTTCCGGTCTGCGCGCCGACAGGGCGTGGGCTGGGCCGACTGGGTGCGGGGGCGGGCTCGTCGTCTGCTGCGGCCCGTCGTACCACTCGTCGTGCTGTGGACACCCCTCGTCGGCGTGCTCGCGGTGCTCGGGGTGCCGCGGTCCATGCTCCAGTTCGCCAGCCAGGTCGCCATCGTGCCGGTGTGGTTCCTGGCCGCGTACCTGGTCGTGTGCACGATCGTGCCGTTCACGTACCGGTTGCACGAACGGTTCGGAGTCGGAGTCCTGGGCGTGATGGTCGTGGTCGCGGTCGCGGTGGACGTCGCCCACCGGGGCGGTGTGCCGCTGGTCGGTTGGTCCAACTTCCTGTGGGTCTGGGGCGCGGTCCACCAGGCGGGATACCTGTGGCACGACGCCGATCGCGTCGCGGCGTCGACGGTCGACGCCTCGGTGGATCCCGCCGACGAGCGGGCCTCGGCCCGGTGGTTCCCCGGCACTGCGGCGAGGTCACTGGGCGTCGCGGTCGTCGGCTACGGCGCACTTGTCGTGCTGACCCAGTTGCTCGACTACCCGATCTCGATGGTCGGCGTCGACGGTGCGACCCGGTCGAACAACTCTCCACCGTCGGTGGCGCTGCTCGCGCTTGCCACGGGACAGGTCGGTGTCGCACTCGCGCTCCGCCGCCCGTGCGAACGCCTGCTCACGCGACCTCGTGTGTGGGCGACGGTCGCGATGACCGGCGCCTTCACGATGACCGTGTACCTGTGGCACCAGACCGCCATGGTCGTCGTCGCGACGGCGCTGGTGCCCACCGGGATCTGGCCGTCACGGGAGACGGTCGACGCGACGTGGTGGGCGACACGTCCCCTGTGGTGGCTCGCGTGCGCGGTCGTGCTCGCGGGGCTCGTGGCCCTCTTCGGGCGGTTTGAACACGCGGGCAGGCCCCGGTCGAGGCCGTCGGCCATCCGGGCCGCCGTGGGGGTGTCCCTCGCGACGGTCGGCCTGGGGCTCCTCGTGTTCGGCGGGCTGCACCGGCCCGGGACGGTGACCGGAGTGCCGTGGGGACCGCTGGGGATGTTCGTCGTCGGCCTGGGTGCGCTCGGGGCCCTGCGCCGGCCGCACCTGCCCGATCGACTGCCGGAACCCGGTGGTGTCGCCGAGCCCGTCGAGGTGACGCCCCCGGACTCCGCCGAGGCATCCGCGCCGAACTGACCACCAGACCGTCGGGTCAGTCCCGTCCTCCAGCCGCACGGCGAGAACGGCGGACGGCGGCGTGATACAGCCCGGGCACGACGTGCCGGGCGACGATGGCCGGTCGGTACCAGCGCGGGACGGTGCGCTCGGTCGCGCCCGACAGCAGCACCTGGTGGATGGCCCGTGCGACGTCATCCGGCTGCCGCACGAGGAACGCGGCTGCGGTGCCCTGCAGGTGGCGCTGCGGGAACCCCTCGGTGACGACGAACCCGGGGTTGAGCTGGCACACGGTCACCCCCCGGCTGGCCCAGGACAGGGCGGTCGCCTCGCTGAACCCCACCATCGCGAACTTGCTCGCGGCGTAGGCCGCCGGCCCGACTCCGAGCTTGCCAGCCACGGATCCGACGTTGACGCAGCGACTGGGTGCGCTGCGCTCGAGCAGGTCCGCGAACGCGGCCATGCACCGCACCATCCCGTGCACGTTGACGTCGAGCGTGCGCAGCGCGTCGTCGAGGTCCGAGCGGCCGTCGAAGCGTCCGCCGGGCACCCCGGCGTTGTTCACCAGGGCATGACACGCCCCGAACTCGTCGTCCACGCGTGCCGCGAGCGCGTCGACCTGCGCGGTGTCCGTGACGTCGGCGACGTGGGGGACGATCGAGGGGTGCCGGGCCGCGAGTGCGTCGAGCCGGTCGCGTCGTCGGGCCACGGCGACGACCCGCATGCCGGCACGCGCCAGCCGCAACGTCGTCGCCTCACCGATCCCGCTCGACGCCCCGGTGACCACCGCCACCCGATCGACCGTCCGCCACATGTGCAGGTCCCTTCGCCGACGTACGACGCTACCCGTGCGACGCCGATGGCCCGCGAGGGCCGGTGGAGGGGCGGGTACCGTCGCTCGGACGTCGAGGAGTCACGCCCATGGCCCGTGCGTCAACGATCCGAACACTGGTCCTGGTGGCGATCGCGGGTGTCGCGGTCGTGGCCGTTGCCCTGCTGTGGTGGTCCGACGGCGACGTGCCCGAACCGGTCGACGGTCAGCGATCCGCCTCCGACGGACCGCAGGAACCACAGATCGAGGTGGAGGTCGAGGATCCCGACCTGCCCGAGACGTCGACGGAGACCGACCCGTCGGGACGTTGGGTGGTCGACACCTCGCAGCCGTTCGACCGCGCTGCAGGCAGCGGCACGTTCGTCGGCTACCGGGTCGACGAGGAACTCGTGAACGTCGGCTTCACCACCGCGGTCGGTCGCACGCCCGACGTCGAGGGACACGTCGACCTCGAGGGCCTGCGTGTCACAGAGGTCCGTGTCCTGGCCCGACTCGACGGCCTGGAGAGCGACCGCAGCACGCGTGACGGTCGTGTCCGGTCGATGCTCGGTCCCGGCGCGACGGCCGAGTTCACGATGGTGGAGCCGCTCGACCTCCAGGCGCTGCCCGGAGCCGGGGCCGGGATCGAGGTGTCGGCGACGGGTCTGCTGCGCGTGAGGGAGGCGTCGCGCGAGGTGCCCGTCGACCTGACGGTGATGGTCGACGGCGACGTGGTCGTCGTCACCGGTTCGACGGTGATCCTGCTGGAGGACCTCGAGGTGCACGTCCCGTCGGCGTCCAGCGTCATCAGCGCGTCCGACGAGGCCACCCTCGAGTGGCAGCTGTACCTGGTGCGGGGCTGACCGTCGTGGCCATCCTGGTGGATCGAGCGATCTGGCCCTGGCGCGACCGTGTGTGGGCACACCTGGCGAGCGACGAGTCACACGAGGAACTGCACCGCTTCGCCGACGAACTCGGGCTGCGCCGGGAGTGGTTCCAGGGTGACCACTACGACGTTCCTGCGGATGTGCGTGAACGGGCCCTGCAGCACGGCGCACAGCCCGTGACGGCCGCCGAACTCGTTCGGCGTCTGCGCGCCGCGGGCCTGCGGCGCAACTCCCGCTGGGTCACAGCCAGCGACCCGGGTTCAGCAGGTTCCCGGGGTCCAGCGTCTGCTTGATCCGCCGTTGCAGTGCGAGGTTGTCTGCGCCGATCTCCCGTTCGAGGAACGGCTGCTTGATCTGCCCCACGCCGTGCTCACCCGTGATCGTGCCGCCGAGGTCGAGCGCTGCGACGACGAGGTCGTCGAACGCGCCGCGGGCGCGGTGCATCGCGTCGTCGTCACCGCGGGGGATCACGATGGTCGGGTGGAGGTTGCCGTCACCGGCGTGTCCGAAGTTGCCGATCACCACGTCACGGGCATCGGCGATGTCCGCGGCACGTCCGAAGTAGTCGGCGACGGCGGAGCGAGGCACCGCGACGTCGTCGAGCAGGGTGTCACCCTGCTGTTCGAGCGCGGGGATCGCGAGCCGACGGGCCTGCAGCAGGGCCTCGGACTCGTCGTCGTCGTCGGTCGAGGCCACCCAACCGGCGCCCGCGCGTTCACACAGTTCGACGGCGCGGCCGATCTCCGCGTCGCGGACGGGTGGTTCGCTGTCCGACTGCAGGAGCAGCAGCGCGGCGGCGTCCCGGTCGAGGTCCATCGGGTACACGTCGTCGACGGCACTGATCGTGGTGTGGTCCATCATCTCCATCAGGGACAGGACGAGCCCCGAACGAACGATGGAGGTCACGGCCTCGCCCGCCGTACCGAGGCTCGGGAAGTACGCGACGGCCGTCGACGCGCCGACGGGTGCGGGCCGCATCCGCAGCCGGATCCGCGTCACGACGCCGAGCGTGCCCTCCGAGCCGACGAACAGCGACGTCAGGTCGAGTCCGGCGACTCCCTTGATGGTCTGGCGGCCCGTCTCGATGACGGTTCCGTCCGCCAGCACCACCTCGAGACCGAGCACGTAGTCGCGGGTCACCCCGTACTTGACACAGCACAGCCCGCCCGCGTTGGTGGCGATGTTGCCTCCGATGGAGCAGAACGCCTGGCTGGCCGGGTCCGGGGGATACCACAGGCCGTGCTCGGCCCCAGCGGTCGAGATTGCCGCATTGATCACGCCGGGCTCGACCAGGGCCACCTGGTCGGCGGGGTCGATGTCGAGGATGCGGTTCATGCGCTCCAGGCACAGGATCAGGCTGCCGTCCCGGGCCTGCGACCCGGCACACAGACTGCTCCCCGCCCCGCGCGGGATCACCGGTACGCCGTGGGCACCGGCGATCTGGATGGCGGCCGACACCTGGGCGGTCGTCGTGGGGAACACCGCGGCCACCGGGTGTCCGGGAGTCACCCAGGTGGTGCGGTCCCAGCGGTAGGTCTCGAGGATGTCCGGGTCGGTGATCAGCCCCCGGTCACCCATCGCGTCCGCGAGTTCCTCGACGAGCGGCACGGGTCCTCCTGTCAGGCCGGACGGCTCCGGCCGGGGACGGTACTCGGCCCCGGCGCGGACTACCCTCCGCCCACGCGTCGAGGAGGCATCCGATGAGCAGCAGCGTCCCGGCGTCGACCACGGCGCCGTTCGGCACCGTCGAGGCGCCGACCATGATCGTCGCCGAGACGGTCGACGGCGTGTTCACCGCCCCGCGCGCCGAGCCGGTCCGCCCGCTGGCGCTCCACCCGTTCGCACACGCACTGCACTACGGCAGTGCCTGCTTCGAGGGCCTCAAGGCGCATCGCGGTGACGATGGGGTCGTGCGGATCTTCCGTGCCGATGCCCACGCCGCGCGACTGTGCGCCTCGGCACGTTCCCTGCACCTGCCCGACCCCGGGGAACGCCTCGTGCTCGACATGATCGCCGCGGTGGTCTCGGAGAACCTCGAACACGTGCCCGACGCGCCCGGAGCGCTGTACGTGCGTCCTGTGCTGCTGGGGACCGAACCCAACATCGGGGCCGCCGCAGCGCCGTCGTCCGAGGCGTTGCTGATCGTGGTGGCCAGCCCGGTCGGGGACTACTTCGCCCGTGGCCAGCGACCGCTGACCCTCTACGTCGAGACGGACCTGCCGCGCACCACGCCGCAGTTCGGCCGGATCAAGACCGGCGCCAACTACGCGATGGCCCTGGGCCCGACGCTGCGGGCGCGGGCCGAGCACGACGCCGACCAGATCCTGTTCGCGCCGGGTGGCGACGTGCAGGAGACCGGGGCGGCGAACTTCCTGCTGCTGGACGAGGAGCGGGTGGTCACTCGATCGCTGGACGCGACCTTCCTGCACGGGGTGACGCGTGACTCGGTGCTCACCCTCGCCCGTGACCTCGGGCTGACCGTCGAGGAACGACACGTCACGGTCGAGGAACTGCGGGCGTGGGCCGCGCACGGCGAGGCCGCGCTCAGCGGAACGGCCGCGGTGCTGTCAGGGGTGGGCACGCTCGTCATCGGCGGTGACCGAGTCACCGTGGGCGACGGTGAGGTCGGCGTCGTCACGCAACGGCTGCGCGCCGTGCTCCACGACATCCAGCGTGGGCTGCGCGACGACGTGCACGGCTGGACGCTCGCGGTGGGCGCGTGACCCGGATCCGGGTGCGGTTCCACGAACTCGACCCGTACGGGCACGTCAACCACGCGGTGTACCTGCACTGGTTCGAGCAGGCACGAGTCGACCTGCTCGAGGAACTGGGGGTCGGGCTCCCGCGGCTCGCCCGGCTCGGCTTCCAGCTCGTGGTGGCACGGGTCGACGTGTGCTTCCGGCGAGCGGTGGTTGCGGGCGACGAACTCGACGTGCGCAGCGAGGTCGTGGAGATCCGTCCTGCGTCGTCGCGGTGGCAGCAGACGCTCACCCGTGGTGACGAGGTCGTCGCGACCAACGACCTTCGTTCGGCGATCACCGACCTGCACGGGCGTCCGACTCGTGCGCCCGACGAACTCGTGACCGCGTTGGAGCGTCTCAGCGTCGGCCGGTGAACGCCTCGAGCAGCCAGGACACGATCGAGACGACCAGCGCGGCGGCGAACGTCCATCCGAACCCGGCGCTGGACAGGCCGAAGCCGAGCGCGTCGGAGATGACGATCACCAGCCACATCGCCACGGTGTTGACGATCAGCAGGAAGATCCCGAGCGTCAGGACGACCAGGGGAAGCGACAGCAGGACGAGCAGGGGCCGGATCACGACGTTGACGACGCCGAGCACGATCGCGATGCCGAGCAGGGCCGCGAACGAGTCACCCTCGAGATTGATGCCATCGAGGATGGCGATGGCGACCCACAGTGCGGCCGCGTTGATCAGCACCCGGATGACGATTCCCATGGAGGACCTCGCAGGGCGGCACGACGTGGTGCCCACGCCGTGAGCGGATGGGACGGATCGGCGCACCGGGAGTCCGGGCTCGTTCAGGCGAGCAGTTCGTCCAGGCGGCCGATGACGGTGTGCGCCGTCCGGCGGCACATCCGGACGACGTCGACGAATCCGTCGGGGCCACCGTAATACGGATCCGGCACGTCCGCTGTGACCGTCTGGCCCTGCAGTTGCGGGTCGAAGTCCCGGAACAGGTGGATGGGTGTGTCGATGCCGACGTCGCGCGCCATGCGTTGCAGGTCCGACAGGTTCGACCGGTCCATGGCGAACACGACGTCGGCCTCTTCGAGCATCGTCGCGGTCACCTGTTCGGCGATTCCGGACAGGTGGAGTCCGTCGTCCGCTGCGGCGGCCTGCATCCTGGGGTCGGGCGGTGCGCCGACGTGCCATGACCCCGTGCCCGCCGACCGCACCTCGACGGTCACGCCGGCCTGCTCGGCGGCCTCGCGCAGGGCCGCCTCTGCCGTGGGCGAGCGGCAGATGTTGCCGAGGCAGACGGCCAGGAGCACCGGTGTGCGTGTGGTCACGAGGAACCTCCGTGGTCGGCGCCGAGCACCACCGTCACGACCGACACGGCGTCGGTCTCGTCGTACTCGCCGATTCCCAGTGTCCCGGCCACGAACGCGGCGTGAGCGCGCTGGCCGGGCGGGTACATGACCAGCGACGTCGCACGCAGGGGCGCGTTGTCGATCCCGACGACGACGAAGCCCCCACCACTCAGCAGATCTGCGGTCTGGCCAGCGGCGCCGGAGACACCCGAACCGTTGAGCACCGCGACGTCGATGTCGTGAGGCGCGAGTTGCGCGGCGTCCGCGTCCGTCCGTGCCACGTCGTCCAGGATCGCTCCGGTTCGGAACCGTGAGAAGAGCGGTTCGGCCTCCGCCACCACCGGGTCGAGCACCCAGGCGCCGTCCGACGTCGTCCGCGGCGTGACGGGCACCACGTGGCTGGAGGCACCACCCCCGGCGACCGTCCGCAGACCCCAGGCGATCCGTGCGAGCGACAACGTGCCCATGCGGTCGTCGACCGTGACCGCGGAGCCGGAGTCGCGTGCGACCCGCACCGTGCGCACCGGGTTGACGAGCATGGCTGGTGACGTCAGTTCGCGGGCGAGTGCGGCGACGAACTGCTTCTGGCGTTCGATGCGCCGGAAGTCGTCGTCGATCTTGCGCACTCGGACGAACCCCAGGGCGTCGGCGCCGTCGAGGACCTGGCAGCCTGCCGGCAGGTCGATGCCGGCGTCTCGATCGGCGATCGCCTCCTCGAGGCACAGTTCGACGCCACCGACGGCGTCGACGACGTCGCGGAACCCCCCGAAGGTGACCTCGACGACGTGGTGGACCCGGATACCCGTCGCGTTGTGGACCGTGCGCACCATGCAGTCGAGGCCGTCGATCGCGATGGCGGCGTTGATCCTCCCCGTGGTGCCGTCACACCTCGTCACCCACAGGTCGCGCGGCAGGGCGAGCAGCGCGACGCGCCCACGATCGATCGTCATCACCATGATCGTGTCGGCGCGTTCCCCGTCGACCATCCCCGTCGTCAGTTCACGACGCTCCTGTTCCGTCAGGCCCGCACGGCTGTCCGAACCCACCACGAGCACGTGCATCGGCCGTCCGCCGTCGGCGAGTTCCGCCACGGGGGCTCGAGGGATCTGTGAGCCGACCCAGGCTCCGACGCCGAGCCCGACGAGCGCCGCGAGGACCGGGACACCCACGAGCAGGGTGAGCGCGAGGACAAGGAACCGACGGCGACGTCGGGCGCGGCCCTCGATGACGGGTCCCCAGGGTTGGGGGATGTTCGTGGACAACCGTGACCCCTTCGGGTGGTGGGTCGGGTGCTCCGACGTGACGCCTTCGGCTCAGCCGGTGACGAGTTCCGGTGGTAGGTGGCTGACGTCACTGAAGCTCTGGAGGCTGAAGATGTGGCCGACCGAGATCGGGATGGCGCGCAGCACGGTGATCGACGCATGGTCCGAGGAGAACCGTTCCCACTCCCACGGTTCGGGCTCGAGCCCGAGCAGGTGGCCGAGCACGACCGAGTTCGTCCCGGCGTGGGCGATCATCAGGACGCGCAGGGGCTCGTCGGGAATGGTCCACAGGCCCTGGTCGTCACGCTTCGCCCCGAGTTCGGCCAACTCGGTGTCGAGGCCGATGGTGACACGGGCGTGGAAGTCGTGGAAGTTCTCGCCACCGGGCATGCCTTCCCACCACTCCTCCCGGGTGCGTGCCCGGGCGTCGCGCAGCGCGCGGTTGACCTCCTGGGACGGGGTTCCCTGCCATGCCGCGGGCATCCGGATCTCGTGGAGCCACTTGCGGTCGTCGGTCTGGACGTGCGCCAGCGCACGCCGCACCGGGACCGCGGTCTGCTGCGCTCGACGCGCGGTCGAGATCAGCAGGCGGTCGAAGTGCTCGGCACCGAGTCGATGGGCGGCCATTCGCGCCTGACGGACCCCGACGGTCGTCAGACCCGGATCGACCTGCGCGATGTCGCCACGATCCCACTCGGGCTGCGCGTGACGCAGCAGGACCAGTTCCATCAGGACACGGTACGGGACGGGAGGATCATCGTGCCCCGGCCGGGTGGGCGTGGTCAGTCACGGTCAGTCACGGTCCCGGTCCTCGTCGAGGGTGTCGGGCAGTTCACGGCCGACGACGGCGGCGATCCACTCGAGGGCCTCCTCCGCCGTGACGATGTCGGCGTCGGCCGCCCGGCGCACGACGTCGATGCGGTCGCGCACCCACGACAGGTCGAGCATCGCGTCCGGGTGCGCGCGGTCGGTCTCGTCGACCCGTTCGCGCAGTTCGAACTCGTCGATGGCTGCCTCGACGGCCGCGGGACCTCGGCGTGGGGTTCGGGGATCGTCACTCATCGTGTGGCCTCCCTGGACGTGGCGCGGACGGCAACGTGATCGGGCGAGTGTGGCACACGGTCAGGACGGACGCCGCGGGGCAGGCGCGTCGTTGACGGTCGCACGCTGCGGCTGGTCCGGGGTCCGGCAGCAGTCGACCGGGCACAGGTCGTGTCCCGGCCCGCGGAGGCCCAGGCAGGGTCGATCCTCGCCCTCGATGCGTTCGACGGCGAGGTCTCGTACGAGTCGCACGAACCGCGGATCGGTGCCGACCGTCGCGGCACGGACGAACGCGAGCCCGTGTTCGTCGGCGGTCTCGCGTGCCTCCACGTCGAGGTCGTGGATCACCTCCATGTGGTCGCTGACGAACCCGATCGGGGCCACGACCACCGCAGGGACCCCGTCACCGGCGAGCACCTCGAGGTGGTCGTTGACGTCCGGTTCGAGCCACGGGATCTGTGGGGGACCCGAACGCGAGCAGTACACGAGGTCCCACGGGCGTGGTCCGACGCGGTCCATGACCAGTCGGCACGTGTCCAGGTGCTGTGCCTCGTAGTCGCTGTGTCGTGCCATCGTCAGCGGGATCGAGTGGGTCACGAACACGATCCGGGCGTCGTCGCGCAGGTCGGGATCGAGCCCTGCGAGCGCCTCCAGGACGGCGTCCACGTTGGGTTCCACGAATCCGGGGTGGTTGTTGTAGACCCGGAGCTTCAGCAGTTCCGGGACCCCGTCGCCGACCTCGGCGGCCGCCGAGGCCAGGTCCTCGCGGTACTGGCGGCAGCCCGAGTACGAGGAGTAGGCCGACGTCACGAAGCACAGTGCGCGCTCGACACCGTCGTCACGCATCTCCCGCAGGGTGTCGGCGAGCAGCGGATCCCAGTTGCGGTTGCCCCAGTACACGGGGAGGTCCGGACCGTCGGTGGCCAGCAGGGCCTCGACCGCGGCCTTCAGCGCCCGGTTCTGGTCGTTGATCGGAGAGCGTCCACCGTGCGCGAAGTAGTGCTCGGCCACGTCCTCGAGGCGTTCACGGGGCACGTTGCGTCCCTCGACCACCCGTTCGAGGAACGGCATGACGTCGTCGGGACTCTCGGGCCCGCCGAAGGAGACGATGAGGATGGCATCGGTCGTTGGCACGTGCGCGCTCCTGGGGCTCAGGGAGAGGGTGGGGATGCCGGTGGTTCGCTGCCCAGCGCCCGCAGGATCGATGCGTCGACTCCGCGCTCGCTCCACGAGGCGTCGACACGGGCGAACGTGGTCCGGCTGGGCAGTCCCGCGACGACCGCCGCGGCACCGACGGCCGCCGCCGCGAAGAGGGTCGCTCGATGTCCGAACACGACCGCGAGTGCACCTCCCAACAGGACCGGAGCGAGCGCCATGGACAGCGACATCGCCTGTCGTCCCCGGACCTCGGTGAGGGCCTCGACATCGTCGGCAGGGCGGTGCAGGATCAGGCCGCGGCGGATGGCCAGGACGACGGCGACGGCGCCCGAGCCCGCGACGAGCACCAGGGCGACGGGCAGGACGGCCGGCAGCGTGGAGCCGCGGTCGGGCGTCACGATCGCGACGACCACCAGGGCGACGAGCAACGCCGCCAGACCCCACCAGGGTCGGCGGAGGCGACCCAGCGACGAACGGGCGGCCACAGGGACTCCTCGGCAATCGCGGTCGCAGGTGTCGCCGGGTGGACCCGGATCGACCCGGAGGACCGGATCGTACCGAGCGCCGAGGCCCGCCCCGGGGTGGACGCGCCGGGTCAGCGCGGACGTTGTCCGAGGTGCTCCACGGTGGTGGGCGTGCGTGTGCGCTGTGACAACCAGATGCCGGCGATCACCAGCGCACCGCCGATCATCGCGCGGACGCCCAGGCGTTCGCCGAGCACCACGATCCCGGCGATGACCGCGACCACGGGGATGAGGTAGGCGACCATCGAGGTGTTGGTGGGGCCGACCCGGTGGATCAGCGCGTAGAGGATGATGTAGGCGATCCCGGTGCCGAACAGGCCGAGGGACGCGAGTGACGCGACGACGGGCCAGGTGAGCAGCACCAGGTCTGGTGCCGGGGCGAACAGCAGGCTCGTGGCCATCGTGATGACCGAGGCGCACAGGACCTGCCCGGTGGCGATCGTCAGCGGGGGCAGCGGTCCCTGCAGGATGCGCTTGGCGTACACGCCGCTCAGCGCGTACAGCATGGTCGCCGCGACGACCGCGGCGATGCTGAGCATCCTGCCCGGAGACGAGACGTCGTCGAGCACGATCGCGGCCACACCCGCGAGAGACACCAGCAGTCCCACGACACGTGCCACGGTGAACCGCTCGAGCCCGACGAGCACGGAGATCACCAGGGTGCTCGTCGGTACCAGGGCCATCAGCAGCGCGGTCAGTCCCGAGGGGATCGTCTGCTGGGCCCACGCGATGGCGGTCCAGGGCACCGCGTTGTTCATCACCGCGAGCACCGTGAGGTGGCGCCACGTCGACCAGTCGCGCGGAAGGCCTGTGCGGGTCACCAGGACTGCGACCAGCAGCACCAGGCCGCCCACAGCCGTGCGGATGCTGACGATCCACAGCGGTGCCACCGCGGTGATCGCCACCTCGACGAACAGGAAGGACAGCCCCCACATCGAGGCCAGCACGACCAGCAGGACGACCTCGACCGGGCCGTAGCGTTCGACGCGCATCGGGGCGCTGGACATCAGAGTCTCGTTCGCGGGGTGACGGGCGGACGCTATCCCTCCGGCCGTCCCCAGGTGCGTGGAGTCGACGGACCGGTCCCATGCGCCCGCTCAGTAGGCTGGGGACCGAGGGCCGGGGGAGCGGACTCGACAGGACTCGAGGAGCGTCGATGGCGGACGAGGTCGACCTGGCAGCCGCGCCCCTCTGGTTCCAGCGTGCCGCCGGGGACGTCGGGACGTGTGCGACCGTCATGGTCGACGGTGCCCGGATCCACCACGTGACGTGGGGTTCGCGCAGTGCGCCCACGCTGGTCCTGGTCCACGGGGGAGCGGCCCATGCTCGCTGGTGGCAGGCACTCGCACCGCTGCTCGCCGAGCACCATCGTGTCGTGGCGATCGACCTGTCCGGCCACGGCGACAGCGATCATCGTGACGAGTACCACCCACAGCAGTGGGTGCGCGAGGTGCTCGCCGTCGCGGACCACTCCGGCGGGACCGGCCGGCCCGTGGTCGTGGGACACTCGATGGGAGGCTTCGTCACCGTCGTCGCCGCGGCCAGTCACGGCGCGAGGCTCGACGGGGTGATCGTGCTCGACACCCCGATCCGCCGTCCCGACCCCGAGTCAGACGACTCCGGTGCGGGGCGCATGCTCAGGGCCCCCAAGACCTACCCGGACCGCGCAACCGCTCGGGAGCACTTCCACCTCGTGCCACCCCAGCCGTGCGAGAACACCTGGCTGCTCGATCACGTGGCGCACCACAGCATGCGCCCGGTCGGCGGGGGCTGGACGTGGAAGTTCGACCCCGCGGTCTTCGCGGCTCGCCGCGGGCCGAGGACGCCGGGCGAATTCGCCCCGGACCTCGCGCGTGCCGCGTGCCGGGTCGCGATCTGCAACGGAGCGCTCTCCGCGATCGTGGACCAGAACGTCCGTGACTACATGGCGGAACTGCTCGAGGGTTCGCCGGCAGGCGCCGCAGGGGTGCCGTTCGTCGAGGTGCCTGAGGCCCACCACCACCTCATGCTCGACCAGCCGCTCGCCACCGTGACGGCCATCCGCGCCGTGCTCGCGACGTGGAGCCCGGTCGGCACGCCGCCGGCGGGGGTCCCAGCAGTGCCACCGGGGCAACCCTGACCCCTGGCGTCGGCCTCAGCGCCAGGTGCCGAGCGCGACCGGCGGCGAGAACCGTTCGAGTGCGGGCGCGAGCTCGGGTTCGACGTCCATGCGCAGGGACGCGAGCATGCGCACCACGTAGTTGTAGTGGGAGATGGCCAGGCACAGTTCCATCGCGCCTCGTGTCCCGAACGCCTCGACCAGTCCGTTCCACAGGTCGTCGTCGAGCACCACGTCCCGCGACAGCGACTGGGCGGCGCGCATCACCAGCAGGTCCTGGGCGTCGAGCTCGACGGGTTCGCCGTTGACGAAGTCGCACAGGGCGTCGAGGTCGTCGTCGGTGACCCCGAACCGCGCGCCGATCTCCACGTGCTGACAGAACGCGTACGCGCTGCCGGCGCCGTAGGCCGCCACGAGGATGCCCAGTTCGCGGGCTCGGGTGTCGACCTCGGCCTCGAACCGGAACCACTCGGCGATGGCCGCGTAGTGCTCCGCGAGCGCCGGCAGGTTCGCCATGGCGCGCCGGAGGTTGATCGGACGGTCGTCGAGCAGGTGTCGGTACTCCTCGGGCAGGTCCTCGGCATCCAGGTATGGAACGCGCGCCATGAAGGCTCCGGTCGGTCGTCGGTCAGGGGACAGGGATCACGTGCGGCTGGTCGGGTTCAGAGTCGTCGGAGCTGGACCCGCTCGACCTCGTGGTCCGGGCCCTTGCGCAGGATCAGGTCGGCTCGAGAACGGGTCGGCAGGATGTTGTCCGCGAGGTTGCGCCCGTTGATCCGGTGCCAGATGTCGAGCGCCGTCTCGTCCGCCTCCTGGTCGGAGAGCTCCGCGAAGCGGTGGAAGTAGGACTGGGGATTGCGGAAGGCGGTGTTTCGCAGCGTGCGGAAGCGCTCTACGTACCAGCGGGTGATGTCGTGTTCCGCGGCGTCGACGTACACGGAGAAGTCGAAGAAGTCCGAGACGAACACGGCGCGCCCCGCGGTGTCGGTGCCCGTCTGCAGCACGTTGAGGCCTTCGACGATGAGCACGTCCGGGCGTCGGATCGTGAGGGTCTCACCAGCGATCACGTCGTAGGTCAGGTGCGAGTACACCGGCGCGGCGACCTCGTCGGCGCCCGACTTCACCGACGCGACGAAGTGGACCAGCGCTGCGGTGTCGTACGACTCGGGGAAGCCCTTGCGGTCGAGCAGCCCGCGACGTTCGAGCTCCGCATTGGGAAGCAGGAACCCGTCGGTCGGCACCAGCTCCACCCGCGGGTGGTTCGGCCAGCGGGCGAGCAGGGCCTGCAGGACGCGGGAGGTCGTCGACTTGCCGACGGCGACCGAGCCGGCGACCCCGATGACGAACGGCACCTTCTGCGTCGACGAGCCGAGGAAGATGTCGGTCGCCCGATGCAGTTCCTGGGTCGCGCCGACGTACAGGTTCAGCAGCCGGGACAGGGGAAGGTAGGCGGACGCCACCTCGTCGAGGGAGACCTGCTCGTTGAGCCCCTGCAGGGCGGTGAGTTCGTCCTCGGACAGTGGCAGGGGGGTGGAGTCGCGCAGTGCGGCCCACTCCTCGCGGGAGAACTGCAACCACGGCGAAGCCGTGTCTGCCTGCGCCATGACGCTCTTCTCGATGATCTCGCTCCTGACCGGGCGAGCGTAGTGGGACCATCGGACTGGGCACGCGTGGCGCCGATGGGGGACACTCGTCGTGCACGTCGGAACGGAGCCCCCGGATGGACGACCAGCGGCGATCGCTGCTGTTCCACCGCATCGCCAGCGCACTGCTCATCGTCGTGGTTGCCCCCGTCGCCGTCGGTCTGATCGCCGACGGTGGTGAGGCGCCGCTCGAACTCGACGAGCCGGCGCCACGCACGGTGTTCGCGAGCGAACGCGTGCGTGTGGTCGACGAGGAGGCCACGGACAACGCGCGGCGCACGGCGGCCGAGTCCGTCGAGGCGGTCCAGGTGTTCGACCGGGCCGCCCAGACCGCGATCGTCAACGACCTGCGAGGGGTCTTCTCCCAGGTCCGTGCGGCTCGGGAACCGATCGACACCGAACCGGACGGGGAAGAGGCGAGTTCCACGCGGACACCGACGCGCGACGAGCAGGTGGACGTGCTCGCGTCGGAGCTCGCCGATCTGGACGCCGTGGTCATCGAGGGCCTGGTCGACCTCAGCGATGGTGACCTCGAGGTCGTCGAGCGGGAGGCGATCGCGATCGCCCAGGAACTGGCGCGTCAGCGCGTTGAACGCGACGACCTTGACGCGCTCCTGCAGGAGTCCCTGCCGGGTGAGCTGGCGCTGCGACCGCTGCCCGGTGACACCGACGCGACGATCGTCACGCCGCTGATCGTCCACAAGATGCGCCCGACCGTGGTCGTCGACCCCGACGCGACCGCCGCGGCCCGGCAGCGAGCGGCCGACGCGACCCCCGAGGTCGCTCGGGTGTGGCTCGCGGAGCAGGCGATCGTCCGCGAGGGTGAGATCGTCGACGCGCTGGCGCTGCGGGCGGTCGAGCAGCTCGGGGCCGCGGGCACGAGCCCGCTGCGAGCGGTCGCGCGCGCCATGCTCGCGATGCTCGTGGTGACGGTCGTCGGTGGCGTGTACCTCCAGCGCATGCAGCCACGGGTCTGGGCGTCGGGCAAGAAGCAGTTGCTGCTGGGCATCCTGGTGACGACGTACGCGCTCATCGTCGTGGGCGCGACGGCCCTCGTGGGTGCGACGGCGCCGGGTTGGGCGTTCGTGGCTCCTGCCGGTGCGCTCGCCATGCTCACGGCGCTGCTCATCCACCCCGTCGTGGGGATCGCGACGATGCTGCCCGCGTCCCTGCTGGTTCCCCTGGTGGTCCCGGGCACCGGGACCGTGTCGTTGTTCGCGGCGGCCGCGGTGCTGGTCAGCGTCCCCCTGACGACGCGCATCGCGAAGCGGTCCGACCTGCGTACGGCGACGCTTCGAGCCGGGCTGTCGTATCCCGTGCTCGCCGGTGCGATCGTGCTCGCGTTCGGTCCCACCGACCAGCTGTTCACCGCGGTGCTCGCCGGAGCGATCAACGGCGCGGTGACCCTGGTGCTGGTCCAGGGGGCCCTGCCGTTCCTCGAGTCGCTGTTCCGCCTCCCGACCGTCACGGCACTGCTCGACCTGGCCGACCGCAACCATCCGTTGCTGCGGGAACTCGAGACGAAGGCACTGGGGTCCTACAACCATTCGGTGATGGTGGCGACGCTGACCGAGCGCGCATGCCGTGAGATCGGGGCGGACCCCCTGCTGGGCACGGTCGCCGCGCTCTACCACGACATCGGCAAGGTGCGCCAGCCGCACTACTTCATCGAGAACCAGCAGGGCATCGCCAACCCGCACGACGACCTCGAGCCGGCCGTCTCCGCCGTGATCATCCAGAACCACGTGATCGACGGCGTGGAACTCGCCGTGCGTCACCGGCTGCCTCCCGAGGTGGTCGCATGCATCCGCAGTCACCACGGCACGATGCTCGTCAGCTGGTTCTACGAGGCCGCCCTGCGGCAGGCCGACGAGGGCGAGGTCGTCGACGAGGAGCAGTTCCGCTACAAGGGCGGGCGCCCTCGGTCCAAGGAGGCAGCGGTCCTGCTGCTCGCGGACTGTTGTGAGGCCACGACGCGCGCCATGGCGATGGAACGCGGAACGATCCCCCGTGACGAGATCGAGGCGACCGTCGACCGCCTGCTCCGCGAGCGCGTCGAGGACGGGCAGTTCGAGGAGTCGGAACTCACGTTCCGCGAACTGATGACCGCCCGTGACACGATCGTGCAGTCGCTGGTGGGCATCTACCACCCACGGATCCCGTATCCAGCTCGGGCCGCGGCCCGCGCCGAGCGTCGGGAGATGGTCGGGTCCGTCGACAGCGCGGACCGCGACGCCGACGAGGCCGCGACGCGGACGCCCTCGCGCCGGCGGTGACCCCGTTCGCACGACGTGTGCTCGAGGTCGTGGCAGCGACTGGCCCCGGCGACCTGCTGACGTACGGCGAGGTCGCGCTCGAGGCGGGACGTCCGGGCGCAGCGCGCGCCGTCGGGTCGGTGCTCGCGACCCGTGGGTCCGACGTGGCGTGGTGGCGGGTGGTCACGGCCGCCGGACGACTGGTTCCCGGGCACGAAGCGGCTCATCGGGTCCATCTCGAGCGCGAGGGACGCACGTGCACCCGAACCCACGTTCTGTGGCGCTGACAGGCCGTCAGCGACCCGGTTGCCTGTCCTGACGGGCTGTTCGAGAGGGTTGGTTGTCCCGTGAACCGTCCTGCCCAGTGGACAACGAGTGCGATCTGCGCGCATAATGTCGTGAAGGGGAACGATTCGGCCGACACAACCGTTCACGGGTCGAATGCAGGACCACCGTGTGGACACGCGTCAGAGTGGGCGAGGACCTCGCCGCACGTGGCCGTGACCGAGCGGATGGGGCAACGAGGGTCCCGGAAGGTGTCCATTGGGACGCACCGGGGGCCTTTCGGCTCCGAACCCGATGTGTGACGCTACCACGTCACCGGGAAACCGACAGGCGACGCCCAAGAGGCGCCGAGGAGGCAAGGTGAACCGCACCGATCTGCCGACTGCAGAGGTTGCCGTCGAGGAACTGCTGGAGCGCTCGTCCGAGCGCGGCTACGTGCTGCTCTCGGAACTGCAGGAACTGCACGTCCCGGAGCTCCACGGCGACAACTGGATCGAGGACGTCATCACCGAGGCCCGGGGCCAGGAGCTCCAGGTCATCGACGACGTGGCCGACGACGCGCCCGAGGAGGTCATCGACCACTCGTCCGCGCTCACGACCGACCTCGTCCGCCAGTACCTCAACGACGCGGGCAAGCACGCGCTGCTCACCAAGGAGGACGAGGCGGACCTGGCGAAGCGCTACCAGGCCGGCCTGGCCGCCGACCGGATGGTCCGGGAGGACTCCTCGTTGACGCGATCGCGCAAGGCGCGGTTGCGCCAGATCGGTCGGGACGGCGAGCGGTCCAAGGAGCGCATGGTCCAGGCGAACCTCCGACTCGTGGTTCCCCAGGCCCGCAAGTTCTCCGGTCGTGACCTCGACTTCATCGAGCTCATCCAGGAGGGCAACCTCGGGTTGCTGCGCGCGGTGGAGAAGTTCGACCACACCAAGGGCTACAAGTTCTCGACGTATGCCGTGTGGTGGATCCGTCAGGCGCTCCAGCGCGGGGTCGCGAGCAAGGGACGCACCATCCGGGTGCCCGCCCACGTGTGGGAGCTGTACGGCAAGCTCCGTGCGGCCGAGCTCCGTCTGCGTCAGCAGAAGGGCGGCGATCCCACCGAGGACGAGGTCGCCGAGGAGATCGGACTCACGGCACAGCGGGTCCGTGAGGTCCGCGACGCCATGCAGGAGCTGGTGAGCCTCGACCGGCCGATCGGTGAGGACGGCGATGCCACGATGGGGGACCTCATCGCGGACCAGTCGGGTGTCGACCCGGCCGACACCGCCCTCGAGGGCGACGCGATGAGCCAGATCGACGCCGCGCTGTCGGAGCTCGACGAGCGCGAGCGCATCATCCTGGTGCTGCGCTTCGGCCTCCACGGCGAGGAGCCGATGACGCTCGAGGAGATCGGCGAGCACTTCGGCCTCACCCGCGAGCGCATCCGCCAGATGCAGAACCGGGCGCTCGCCAAGCTGCGCCACCCGTCTCGTGCACACAACCTGTCGGGTCTGCTCGACGTGCTCGACCGGGCTGCCTGAGCCAGGACCCACCGGGTCCCGACTGATCGACCGTGCGAAGCCCGCCACTCCGGTGGCGGGCTTCGTCCTACCATCGGCGCGCCGCTGCCCGCCGACGCCAGGACCCTCGATGATCGACCTCGGGACACGGACCCACCGGAGACTGCTCGTCGTCGTGGCCGTCGTGCTCGTCGCGACGATCGCAGGCCTGATCGCCCTGTGGCCGAGCGCGGACGACCTCCCGGAGCGCGACGTGCCGGTCGGGGAACTCGTGGCGGCAGAGGTTCGCGCTGCACAGTTCCTGCCCGGCGACGTCGATCCGGTCACCGGCAGGCAGGGGGACATGGTCCTGCTCAGCCTGCGCGTGCTCGAGGGCGACGACGCCGGGGAGATCGTCAATCTCGAGGTGTTCGCCGAGGGCTACCCGGACTTCGAGGTCGGCGACGAGGTCAACCTCGCCCTCGTGCAGGTCGGTGAGGACACCTTCGAGTACTACGTCAACGACTTCCAGCGGATCCCGACGCTGCGGCTCCTGCTGGGCATCTTCATCGCGGCGGTGCTGCTCATCAGCCGCTGGCACGGACTGCGCGCGCTCATCGGCCTCGGCGCGAGCCTGCTGATCGTCGTGCAGTTCATCGTCCCGGCGATCCTCGCGGGCAGCAGCCCTCCGCTCGTGGCACTGGTGGGCGCGATGGCGGTGATGATCGTCACGCTCTACATGACCCATGGTCTCAACGAGATGACCACGGCGGCCGTCATCGGGACGGCCGCGTCCCTCATCCTGACCATCGGGCTCGCCCTCGTCTTCATCAGTGAGGGCAAGATCACCGGGTTCGCGTCGGACGACGCGGTCTTCGCCCGGTTCGCGATCGAGGGACTCGACCTGCAGGGCCTGGTGCTCGCCGGTCTGATCATCGCCGCACTCGGGGTGCTCGACGACGTCACGGTGAGTCAGGCGTCGACGGTGTTCGCCCTGCACGACACCAACCGGAGACTGACGTGGGGAGCGCTGTTCGCTCGTGCGATGAAGGTGGGGCGTGACCACATCGCCTCGGTGGTCAACACCCTGTTCCTCGCGTACGCCGGAGCGTCACTCGCCCTGCTCGTGCTGTTCTCCACGAGCGGCCTGCCCATGGCGGAGATCATCAACTCGGAGGTGCTCGCCGAGGAGATCGTCAAGACCGTCGTGGGCTCGCTGGGGCTGATCGCCGCCGTGCCGTTCACCACGGCGCTCGCCGCGACCGTCGCCGTGCGTCGGTCGCCCGACGCCCCGGAGGCTGGGCGTCGACACGTCCACGGGCGAGGCGCGGCCACTGCACTGGGGGCGCGTGGCGCGGGACGGCCGCGACCCGACGCTGCGGCGCGGTCCGTGGCTCCGGCGTCGCGGACGCGCCCCGAGCCGGAGACCGACGGTCCGGGCGGACCCGCAGACCTCGACCAGACCGACGAGGACGCCTACCGCTCCTGGCTCGACCACCTCCGCGAGGAGGTCGACACGCCTCGGTCGGACGATCAGGCCGACGAGGGTGAGGGCCCCTCGGGCCGGACCCGACGGCCCGGGCCGGGGGACGAACCGGGCGACTCGCCGTCCTCGCGCTGACGGCTGCCCCGGATGCCCGTACCATGCGCGCCCTCGTCGTCCCCGACTCGCACCCGTGTCGACGTGGTGCCCCCGGAGCGCGACCGCGAGCAGGTGTCCAGCAGCAGGTGAGCCACAAGTGAGCCACATGTGAGCAGCCAGTGAGTCGCGCGAGGCCGAGCGTTGAGTGACGTCACCCCTCTCTCCGAACTGTTCGAACGAGGCGCGTCGCGTGGCTACGTGCTGTTGTCCGAACTGCAGGAACTCTTCGACCCGCTGACGCACCCCGACACCTGGGTGGAGGACACCGCGCAGGGGGCGCGCGACCTGGGCATGCAGGTCCTCGACGACCTGGTCGAGGACGCCGACCGTCCCGAGGCGACTCCGCTCTCGGCGTCGTCGGACTCGGTGCGTCAGTACCTCAACGAGATCGGCCGCACCGACCTGCTCACTCCCGAGCAGGAGGTCGACCTGGCGAAGCGGTACCAGGCCGGACTGGCCGCGGATCACGTGCTGGGCAACGGGGTGAGTCTGCAGCCTCGTCGCAAGGCCCAGCTGCGCCTGATCACGCGGGGTGGGGACCGGGCCAAGGACCACATGATCCGCGCCAACCTGCGCCTGGTCGTGTCGGTCGCCCGCAAGTTCCGTGGACGGGGCGTCGACCTGCTGTCGCTCATCCAGGAGGGCAACCTCGGTCTCATCCGCGGGGTGGAGAAGTTCGACCACACCAAGGGCTACAAGTTCTCGACGTACGCCACCTGGTGGATCCGCCAGGCCCTCCAGCGGGGCCTGGCCAACACGGGGCGCACGGTCCGGCTCCCGGTGCACGTCCACGAACTCATGGGCAAGGTCCGGTACGCGGAGTTCGCGCTGCTCCAGCAGCTCGGTCGCGAACCGACCGAACTGGAGATCGCCGCCGAGCTCGGCCTGCCGCTCGAACGGCTCCGTGAGGTCAAGCTCGCGGCTCAGGACGTGGCCAGCCTCGACAAGCCGATCGGTGAGGACGGCGACGCGACGATGGGCGAACTCGTCGCCGACGAGGACGCGATCGACCCCGAGTCGTCCGCGGCGTCGGTGCTCGCACGGCGCGAGGTCGAACGTGCCCTGTCCGCCCTCACGGACCGCGAACGCACCGTCCTCATGCTGCGCTACGGCCTCATGGACGGGGAGGAGCACACGCTCGAGGACATCGGCGCACAGTTCGGCCTGACTCGTGAACGCATCCGACAGATCGAGAAGAAGACCCTCACCAAGCTCCGCCATCCGTCGCGCGGTTTCCAGCTCCGCGGCCTGCTCGACAGCGTTGATGCGCCGAGCTGATCTCCGACGTCGGTGGGGCGGTCCTCGGCTCGCGGTGAGCCTCACGCTCGTGCTTGCACTTCTCGGTTGCGAGTCGGCGCCGCTCCTCGGGCCGTCGGCCACGGACGATGCCGATCGCGCCGGCGGGGTGGAGGTCGCCCCGGTCGCACCGGTGGCGCCTCGGTTCGCCCCACGTTCCGAGGGTCCTCCCGGCATCGTCGTTCCGGCCCCTCCACCGCCCGAGGCGCGTGCCGACGTCGAGGCGCGCATCGCCGAGGTGTTCCTGGCCGCGCGAACGGAGGCTCCGCGGGTGACCTGGGGGGTACTCGTCGTGGACGACCACGGACGTGAGGTGTATGCGCTGCGTCCCGACGATCAGCTCCTGCCGGCCTCGACGCTCAAGGTGGTCACGGCTGCGGCAGCCCTCGAGGTGTGGGGGCCGGATCATCGCTTCTCGACCCACGTCGAGTCCACGGACCGGATCGGTGCGGACGGGGTCCTGCACGGCGACCTGGTGATCGTCGGCGACGGGGACCCGGCGCTCGCCACCGACGAGTACATGCGCTGGATCTACCCGGCGCGCCCCGCCACCCGGATGTCTGCGCTGGCCGACTCGCTGGTGGAGCAGGGTCTCCGGGTGGTGAACGGCGACGTCGTGGGTCGGAGCCACCGCGACGCGGGTGCCCCACTGGCCGCAGGTTGGCTCGACCGTTACCTGAGTGCGTTCGACGCTCGCCACCACGCGGAACTCACCGTCGACGCAGGTCTGCACACCATCGTCACGTACGAGGGCGACGATCCGCAGGGCGGCCGGGCACCCGCTGAGGCCGTTCCGCCGGCCCCGCAGGACCCCGACGGCGTCCCGGGACCTGCCAACGGCATCGGGCCTCCCGACGACCTGGGTCCACCCAACGTGCTCGACGCCCCGTCGGTGTCCGGGACTCCCGAAGCGCGCGGCTCCTCGGACGGGTTGCCGCCCGTCGGGTCCGCCGTGGTCCGGGACCCGCTCGACGTGCGCATCGACCAGGAACCCGACCCGCCGGCCAACGTCGCTCGAGCGCTCGTGGCGATGCTCGAGGAACGCGGGGTGACGGTTGTCGGCCAGGCGAGGTCCGGGGACGCACGTGCGACGTCGGCCCGGCTGGCGACCGTCGACAGTCCGCCGCTGGTGGATCTCCTGCGTTTCGCGCTCGAGTTCAGTGACAACCATCTGTCCGACGCCGTGTTCCGCGCGCTGGGACGTGCCCACACAGGTGTCGTGTCGTGGGAGGCGGGCGCGGCGGCGGTGACCAGCGTCATGGGCGACCTGGGGATCGACCTGTCGGACGCCGTGCTCGCCGACGGGTCGGGCCTGTCGCGCGACGACCGGCTCGCGACCCGCGCACTCGTGGACGTCGACCGCGCGCTGTTCGGTGAGGACTGGCTGTCGCTCATGGCGAGGATGGGGCAGACCGGGACGCTGCGTCAGCGCCTGCGTCACACCGTCGCGGAGGGGGTGTTCCACGGGAAGACCGGTTCGCTGCGCGACGTCATGTCCATCAGTGGGGTGGTGGTCGGACCCGACGGGCGGCGGCATCACCTGGCGATCGTCGCGAACGACGCGGAGGGTGCGGACCGGTGGGTCGCACGGGCCGCGATGGACGAGGTGATCCTCCTGCTGTCGGCGGACCTCCACGACTGTGCGGTGGAACGGCGTGAGACCGACGACCCGGGGGTGCTCGAACTCGGAGAGCTCGCGATCACCTGCTGATCGTCGGTGGCGACGGCGGTTCAGGCGTCGAACAGCGCCTCCTGGGACACCGTTGCGGGATCCGGGGAGACGGGTTCGCCGCGGCGGGGGCTGCGCGGGGTGTGCCCCGGTTCCGCCTCGTGGTCGCGATCCTCCGTCGGTGGCACGGGTGGTGGCGGGGCGACCGGCGGCAGCGGCTCGGTGACCGCTCGCCACAGGCGCCTGGCCGCCGTCTCCTCACCGAGTTCCGCCAGCTGGTCCCGGACCCGCTGCGGGTCCCAGACCTCGACGCAGGGTCGGACGTCCACGTGCAGGTGGGGAAGTGGGGCCATGAGCAGGAGGTTGCGTTCGACGTCGGCGCGTGCCGCCCGCAGCGCGGACTCGATGCGCGGGGGCAGGTCCACGAGTGCCGCGTAGAGGCCCTCCACGTCACCGTGCTCACGCAGCAGCCGCGCGGCGATCGCCGGTCCGATGCCGCTGACCCCGCCGAGCCCGTCGGAGGTGTCACCACGAAGGGCCGCGAGGTCGTGGTACTGGCGCGGTTCGATCCCGTGGTCGGCCCGCACGCGATCCGGGTCCTCGACCACCAGGTCGGCGAAGGTCTGGCGTGGGCGCAGCAGTCGCACGTGGTGGTCGACCAGCGCGATCAGGTCACGGTCGGAACTGAGCAGGTCGACTCGCCAGCCGAGGGTCCCGACCTCGTCGGCCGCGGCGGCCAGCAGGTCGTCTGCCTCGGCGCCGTGCTCGCGCACCACGGGGATCCCGACCGTGCCGAGGTCGTCGCGCAGTCGGTCGAGCGCCGGGGCGATGCCCGGGTCGGACGACCGGTTCGCCTTGTACTCCGGCCAGTCGTCGCGGCGTCGGTTGACCGGATGGTCGAACGCGACCAGCACCCCCGCGTACGGGCCGTGGCGCCACGCAGAAGCCAGCATGGACACGACCGCCCCAACCATCGTGTGCGCGTCACCTGCGGCGCCTCCGAGCGAGTGGAAGGCGCGGTGGCCGAGTGAGTTGCCGTCGACGGCCAGGACGGTCACGGAACGGGCGGACATGGGTGCCTCTCGTGGTGCGGCCCGTGGCGCCGCACCGGGCAACGTACGCTGGGAGCCGACACCGCGGGTGCAGGACGGGAGTGGCGTGGAACGACGGCAGGGACTCGACGAGTTCGCAGCGGGCGTGTCGCCGGTCCCGTCCGAGACACCGCCTCGGGGAGTCGGCGTGCGAACGACCGTGCTCTCCGACCAGCCGCTCGTGGTCGTCGCACTCGACGAGACCGTCCGGCAGGGTCCGCTCGGTCGTGCCGTGACGTCCGCAGGACTGCCCCGGATCGACCGCTTCCTCGGCCAGCGGCTGGAGCACGGCGCACGGCTGGGATTCGTGGTCGACGCCGGTGAACTGCGGATGGTGGACGAGTCCGACGCCACCCTGCTCCGTGCACCGCGGGAACAGGTCGACGCGGGGTGGATCGAGGCTGCGCTCGGCCGTCGAGGGACCATGCTGGTCGTCGCCGACGACCTCGACCTGTCCCCGCTCGACGAGCCGGCACGCCTTGTCGGGCACCTCGACGAGGTCGCCAGGGCCGGGCGCGCCCGAGGGGCGATCGTCGGCGTGGCCTCTCCGCGCCCGACGCTGCCACTCGTCCTGGGCTGACGCGGCCGGGCGGGGCACTCAGCCGAACGACTCCTCGAGTTCCGCTGCCGCCAGCCACTCCTCCTCGGCGGTGGCCAGGAGTTCGTCGACGTGGGCGAGTTCGGACTGCAGTGCGGTGAGTGCGGCATGGTCGGCCGCCGCCTCGGCCATGCGCGTGTGGATGTCCTGGCGGGAGGCCGTGAGCTGCTCGACCCGGGCCTCGAGGGATCGTCGCAGCCGCCGCGCGTCCTGGCGCTCGCGGTTCGACGGCTGGCCCACGGATGACGGAGCACCACTCGCCGACTCGTCGCCGGTGGCGCCAGTGCGCGCACGACGTGCGGCCCGGTGGGACTCGAGGTCGTTGAATGGTTCGACGCGGGTGTCACCCACCGCCAGGATCCGGTCGGTGAGTCGGTCGAGCACGAACCGGTCGTGGGAGGTGACGACCAGCGTGCCGGAGAAGCCGTCCAGGTGGTCCTCGAGGGCGGTGAGCGTGTCCAGGTCGAGGTCGTTCGTCGGCTCGTCGAGCAGCAGCACGTTCGGTGCGGTGACGAGCAGGTGCAACAGCGCGAGGCGACGTCGTTCACCGCCGGACAGTCGGCCGACCGGAGTGTTGAGCAGACGCCCTTCGAACCCGAACCGTTCGGCGAGGCTCGTCGCAGGCAGCGTCGATCCGTCGGCCAGCGGGATGTGACTGCCGATGGCGGTGATCGAGTCGAGCACGGACAGGTCCTCGTCACCGAGGTCGGTGTCCTGGGTGTACACGCCGGCCTCGACCGTCGCACCGATCCGCACCGTTCCGGAGTCGGCCGGTCGACGACCCGCGAGCACCTCCAGCAGGGTCGACTTGCCGGCCCCGTTGGGTCCGACGATGCCCACGCGTTCACCCGGACCGATCGTCAGGGTCACGCCGTCGAGCACGAGGGTGTCGCCTCGGTGCACGCGGACCTCGGTCAGTTCGACGACGTCGTTGCCCAGCCTCCGTCGTCCGGTGCCCAGTTCGAGCGTCGCGGCGGGCGCATCGAGGGTCGCGCGGTCGCGCAGTCGCTCGACCTGTTCGACCCGGAAGCGAGGCTTCGACGTCCGTGCGCGCGGTTGGCGACGCAACCACGCGATCTCCTTGGTCAGGCGCGACCGTGCACGGCGTGCGTCGCGCTGCTCGCGTTCAGCCCGTTCGATCCTCGCCTCGAGGAGGCTCGCGTACGATCCCTCGTGCCAGTGCACCCGGGCCGGCCCCGCGTCGACGCGGTGCAGGTCGAGCATGCGGTTGGTCACGCGCTCGAGCAGGTAGCGGTCGTGGGTGATCATCACGAGGGCGCCGGTGAACCGGGACAGTTCCTGTTCGAGCCAGTCGATCATCTCCACGTCGAGGTGGTTCGTCGGCTCGTCGAGCAGCAGGACCTCGGCGGGCGCGAGCAGCGTCCGGCCGAGCGCCACTCGCCGACGCTGACCCGGCGACATCTGGTCGGTGGACCGGTCGGGCGCGATCTCCAGTCGGTCGAGCAGACGTTGGCCCTCGTCCTCGCGAGCCTCCGGAGCGCCCTCGAGCAGGACCTGCAGTGCGGGTGCGTCGGGCCACGTCGGTTCCTGTTCGAGCCACGCCACGCGTGTCCCGTCCCGGAACACCACCGAACCGCCATCGGCGTCCCGGTCGCCGGCGAGGATGCGCAGCAGCGTCGACTTGCCGACGCCGTTCGGACCGACCACGCCGACCCGGTCACCGGTGCGCAGGCCGAAGGAGGCCGAGGCGAACAGCTCGGTGCCGTCCACCTCGGCACGAAGGTCGGCGATCGACACGAGGTGCATGCCGAGGATGCTACGGGCACGGGCAGTACCCTCTGCACCGCACCGCCAGCCCGCGGGGTCGCGGTGACCGTCGCCGTCCCGCGGCACGACGCGCACCTCATCGATCGCCACCTCGCCCACGGGGGACCACGCACGTGCTCAGCCTGTCCTCGGTCGCCGTCACGCTTGGTCAGCGTCCGCTGTTCACCGATGCCTCGCTCCGGCTGACGCCGGGGCGTCGGGTCGCGCTCGTCGGGGGCAACGGTGCGGGCAAGACCACGCTGCTCGAGGTCGTCATGGGGCTGCGTGAACCGGACGAGGGGACCGTCACCCGCACGCGCGGCCTGCGCGTCGGCTGGTTGCCGCAGGACGTCGTCGACGACGTCGCGGAGTCGGCGACGGTCCTCGAACACGTCCTCGACGGAGCCCAGTACGTGCGTGGACTCGAGGCGCGGATGCGCACGCTGGAGGCCCGCATGGCCGACGGCGGGACGACCGACGCGGACCAGACCCAGCTGATGGCGGAGTACGCGCAGGTCCAGGACCAGTTCGAGCAGGCGGGAGGGTGGGAACTCGAGTCCGCGGCCCACCGGATCCTCGCAGGTCTGGGCTTCGCGCCCGACGACGCGCACCGGCCGACCACGCAGCTGTCGGGTGGGTGGCGCGTCCGTGTCGCGATGGCACGCCTGCTGATCGATCGCCCGGACGTGCTCGTGCTCGACGAGCCGACGAATCACCTCGACATCGAGACGATCCGGTGGCTCGAACGGTTCCTGAACGAACTGCCGGGTGCGCTGCTGTTCGTGTCCCACGACCGGGACTTCATCGACGCCGTGGCCGACACGATCGTCGAGCTCGCCGCAGGCACCACCACGGAGTACGAGGTCCGCTCGGGCACACTCGCGGCCGAGGAGGGCGGGTTCGCGTCGTTCGTCGCCCAGCGGGAGGAACGCCTCGCGCAGTTGCGGGCCGCCCGTTCGCAGCAGGACCGGCAGGTCGCTGAGGTCGAACGATTCATCGAGCGGTTCCGCTACAAGGCGACCAAGGCGCGCCAGGTCCAGTCCCGCATCCGGGCGCTGGACCGCGTGGAGCGCATCGAGGTGCCCGACGACCGGCAGGTGCGTGCCCGGTTCGCCTTCCCGGCCCCGGCGCGCCTGCCCAGGGTGGTCGTCGAACTGTCGGAGGTCCGGGCCGGGTACGGGGACCACGTCGTGCTCGACGGGGTGGACCTGGTCGTGGAACGTGGACGCAAGGTTGCGCTTCTCGGCCCCAATGGTGCGGGCAAGTCGACGCTGTTGCGGCTCCTGTCCGGGGAGATCGCGCCGATGCAGGGCACGGTCACCATCGGTCAGAACGTCGAGGTCGCGGTCGTCGACCAGCACCAGGCCGACGTCATGGACGGGGAACGCACCGTTCTCGAGGAGTTCCGCACGGCACTCACCGATGTCCACCGGCAGGCCAACCACCGGTCGATGCTGGGTGCGTTCGGGTTCCCGGGTGACCTCGCGGACCGGCGTGTGTCCGAACTGTCCGGTGGGGAGCGCACGCGGTTGGGACTGGCGAAGTCGATGGCGACGCCGGTGGGACTCCTGCTGCTCGACGAGCCGACGAACCATCTCGACCTGGCGTCACGCGACGTGCTCGAGGACGCGATCCGTGCGTATCCGGGCACCGTCCTGCTGATCACCCATGACCGGCACGTCATCCGTTCGGCGGCCGACATGGTCGTCGAGGTGTCCGACGGTGCCGTGCGCGCGTTCGACGGCACCTGGGAGGAACTGGTCGAACGGCGTGAGGCGTCCACGGCGCCGGCCCGGTCGCCCGGGTCTTCGTCTGCGTCTCCGCCCGCGTCGTCACCTGCAGGACGGCCCGGCGCGGCACCGGTGCGAGACCGGCGTCGTGAGGCCGAGGCGCGCAATGCCCGGCACCGTGCGACGAAGGATCTGCGCGCCGAACTCCGAGCGATCGAACGGTCCCTGACCGAGGCCGAGGAGCAGGTCGCGGAACTGACCCGTCGTCTCGCCGACCCGGACGTGTACGGGGACCGGGACGCCGCGCGGCGACTCGTCGAGGATCACGGGGCCGCCAAGGACCGCGCAAGTGCGCTGTTCGACGCGTGGGAGCGCGCCGGGACGGCCCTCGAACAGGCGGAGGCCGCCGCCGAACTTTGAGCGGTCGTTCCAGAACCATCGGCGGGCAGGTATGGTCGTGCCACGCTGGTGGGGAGGGTGCGATGGTCGGCGACGCGTACTGGGTGGACGGCGTCCGGGTCCCCATCGGGCGTGCCCGTGAGGATGGATACCACGCCAACACGCGGGCGGACGACCTGTCGGTGCGTGCGATCCGGGCCCTGCTCGAACGCAACCCGTCGGTGCCGGGCGACCGGATCGACGACGTGGTGTGGGCGGCGACCGCCCAGGTCGGAGACCAGGGCCTGACGCTCGGCCGGTCGCTCGCCATCCTCGCTGGTCTGGGACACGGTGTGCCGGGCCAGGCCGTCGACCGGATGTGTGCTGGGGCGCTGACCGCGATCGTGAACGGCGGCAACGCCATTCGGGTCGGTGCCCAGGATCTCGTGCTGGCGGGTGGTGTGGAGCACATGGGTCACCACCCGATGGCCGCCGAGGTGGACCCGAACCCACGCTTCGTCGGTGACCGGCTCGTCGACGAGTCGGCCCTCGTGATGGGCGCCACGGCGGAGAACCTGCACGACGAACTGCCGGCGATCACCCGGCAACGGTGCGACGCCTGGGCCCTGCAGTCGCAACGGCGCACCCGGGATGCGTTCGAGGCGGGGGTGTTCGGTGACCACGTCGTCCCGACGACCGTGTGGTCGCCGGACGGATGGAGGCTCGTCGACCGTGACGAACATCCTCGACCCGACACCGATCTCGCCGCGCTCGCCTCCCTGCCGACCCCGTTCCGTGTCGCCGGTCGGGTCACTGCCGGCAACGCCGCCGGTCTCAACGACGGGGCAGGCGCGGTGCTGCTCGCGTCGAGTGCGGCCGTCGAGGAGTTCGACCTCGACCCGGTCATGCGGATGGTCGACTTCGCGTTCGTCGGTGTGCGACCCGAACTCATGGGCACCGGACCCATCCCGGCCACCGAGCGACTCCTGGCACGCAACGGGATGACCATCGACGACCTCGACGTGATCGAGATCAACGAGGCGTTCGCGGTGCAGTGCCTCGCGTTCCTGGACCACTTCGGGCTGCCCGCCGACGCCCCGCACGTCAACCCGTACGGGGGAGCCATCGCCCTGGGTCACCCGCTGGCGTTCTCGGGTGCACGGCTGACCATGCAGCTCGCGGCCCACCTGCGACGCAACCCGGAGGCGACCCTGGGGCTCACGACCATGTGTGTCGGGCTGGGCATGGGGGCGTCCGTGCTGTGGGAGCGCTGCTGACGACGGAGGGACAGGGAGCCCGATGGCCGAGACCGAGTTCCGCACGACGTTCGCCGATCGACCGGTCGGCCGCATCGCGCTGCTCACGATCGACGACGGCGAGGGCCACCGACGGCCGACCGTGTTCTCCGCGACCTCGCTCGACTCGCTGGACCGGGCGCTCGAGCGGTTGGAGGCCGAACCCGGACTGGCGGGAGTGGTGGTCACGGGCAAACCGTGGTTCTTCGCCGCAGGCGCGGACCTGAAGATGTTCGTGGGCATGGACGCCGAGCGGGCCCGAGCCGCCGGCCGCCGGGGACACGAGGTGTTCTCCCGACTCTCGGCACTGCCGGTGCCCACCCTTGCAGCGGTCAACGGCGTGTGCATGGGCGGGGGGCTGGAGCTGGCCCTGCACTGTGACGTGCGCACGGTGTCGACCGGAGCACGGGCGATCGCGTTTCCCGAGGTGTTCCTGTCGATCTTCCCCGCGTGGGGTGGCACCCAGCTCGCGCCGCGTGTCGTCGGCGCGAGCCGTGCCGTCGAGGTGATCGTCGAACGCGCGCTCGACAACAACCGGGTCATGCGACCCGCCGAGGTCCTGGAGCGCGGCCTCGCGGACCGGATGTACGACGCGGCGGGATTCCTCGACGACTCGGTGGCGCTGCTCGAGCGCATCGTCGCCGGCGAGGAGGTGATCGCTCGCGACGTGGACACCGCCGACGGACTCGAGGACGCGCTCGCCCGGGGACGCGAGGCCGCCGACGAGCGCACCCATGGGTCCACCGACGCCCCGTACGTCGCCCTCGACCTGATCGAGTTCGCGGCCCGCGGGGGAGACCTGGCCGACGGGCGCCAGCGCGAACAGGACGCGCTGGCCGACCTGCTGCCCGCGCGACAGGCCCAGGCCTCGGTGTACGCGTTCGACCTGGTGAACAGCCGTGTGAAGAAGCAGGTGGCACGCCCCGACGTCGGGGGTCGCGACGTGTCGTGCGTCGCCATCGTCGGCGCTGGCCTGATGGGCGCCCAGCTGGGTGCCGTGCACCTGCAGCGGCTCGAGGTGCCGGTGGTGATGGTCGACCTCGACGAGGAAGTGCTGACCGAGTGCCGCCGGCACGTCGACGAGCAGCTCGACCGCCAGGTCGTCCGGGGGCGGCTGTCCGACGGGCGGGCCCGTTTCCTCAAGGGGCTGCTGACCACCACCACGTCCATGGCGGACGCCGCAGGCGCGGACTGGGCCATGGAGGCCGTGTCGGAGGACCTCGACGTCAAGCGCGCGATCCTCGGCCGCCTCGAGGACGTCGTCGACGACCGATGTGTGATCGCCACCAACACCTCCTCCCTGTCGGTGGGTGCGATGGCGGCGTCGATGAGGGGCCCGTCACGACTCGTCGGTCTGCACTTCTTCAACCCGGTGGCCGTGCTGCCGCTGGTCGAGGTGGTCCGCCACCCGACCAGTTCCGACGAGGCGGTCGCCACGGCCTTCGACGTCGCGCGTCGTCTCGGGAAGTCGGCGGTCGCGTGCGCGGACGCCACCGGATTCGTCGTCAACCGTCTGCTCATCAGATTCCACGAGGCGGCCGCGGCCGCGCTCCGCTCCGGGACCACCCACCGGGACATCGACACCGCCGTGAAGGCCCTCGGCATGCCCATGGGGCCGTTCGAGCTGTTCGGTCTGGTCGGCCTCGAGGTCGTCCACCGCGTCGCACGTTCGCTGGAGGTCGCGTTCGGGGAGCGATTCGCCGTCGACGCCAACCTCGAGGCCCTCGGGACCAGCGGGCTGCCGGGCGTCTACGACTGGCTCAGCGGCGGTGAGGTCCACGCGTCGCTTCGTGAGGGGCTCGTCGTCGACGAGAGCGCGACCCCGTGGCCAGCCGAGCAGGTGCAGCAGGTGGCGCTCGACGCGATCGCCGACGAGATCGGTCGCATGCTCGACGAACAGGTCGTCGACGACCCGCGGGACATCGACACGGCCCTGCTCCTCGGCGCCGGGTGGCCGTTCCACACCGGTGGCATCTGTCCCCTGCTCGACGAGCGGGGGGTGTCCCAACGGCTCCTCGGCCGCAGACTGCTGCCTGCGAACGCGTGAGCCCACCGCGCTAGGGTTCACGGGAAGTGCAGGGACCGTCGTCGGCAACAGGGAGAGTGGCTCGTGACCGTCCAGCCGAGTGCGTCGTACTCCATCACGCTTCGACTGCGCATCACCGCGGGCGACCACGGTGCCATCGGACGGGTCACCACGGCGATCGGCGAGGCGGGTGGCGGGGTCGTCGCGATGGACTTCGTGGAGACGTCGGGCCGGGAGATGGTCGTCGACGTCACGGCCAACGCCGCCAACGGTGACCACGCGCGGAGCATCACCGGCGCCGTCGACGCGGTCGACAACGTCGAGGTGCACCGGGTCAGCGACCGCACCTTCCTGTTGCACCTCCACGGCAAGATCGAGGTGCGTTCCACCGTTCCGCTCAACACTCGCGACGACCTGTCCATGGCGTACACGCCCGGCGTCGCCCGGGTCTGCCGGGCGATCGTCGACGAACCCGACGACGTGCGCCGCCTGACCATCAAGGGCAACACCGTCGCGATCGTCACCGACGGATCCGCGGTCCTCGGGCTCGGCGACATCGGACCGGAGGCCTCGATGCCCGTGATGGAGGGCAAGGCGGTCCTGTTCAAGCACTTCGCGGGCATCGACGCGTGGCCGGTGTGTCTCGACACGAGAGATCCCGACGAGATCGTCCGGGCCGTCGAACTGATCGCGCCGGTCTACGGCGGCATCAACCTCGAGGACATCGCCGCGCCCAAGTGCTTCGAGATCGAGGAGCGCCTGCGCGAGTCACTCGACATCCCCGTGTTCCACGACGACCAGCACGGCACCGCCATCGTGGTGCTCGCTGCCCTGCACAACGCACTGCGGATCGTCGACAAGAAGTTCGAGGACATCAGCGTGTCGATGTGTGGCGCCGGCGCGGCCGGGGTCGCCATCGCGAAGCTGCTCATGCAGGAGGGGGTCGGCAACATCATCGTCGCCGACAGCACCGGCATCGTCCACCGGGGTCGCACGGGTCTCGACGTCAGCAAGCAGTGGCTCGCGGACAACACCAACCCGGAGGGACGCTCGGGAGATCTCGCCGAGGCCGTGCGTGGCACCGACGTGTTCGTGGGCGTCAGCGGGCCTGACGTGCTCGACGTGTCGTCGCTGCCGACCATGGCGAGCGGCCCGATCATCTTCGCGCTCGCCAACCCGGACCCGGAGATCGATCCGGCACTGGCCGCCGAACACGCCGCGGTCGTCGCCACGGGGCGCAGCGACTACCCGAACCAGATCAACAACGTCCTCGCGTTCCCCGGGGTGTTCCGTGGTGCGCTCGACGCCCGGGCCCGGCACATCACCGAGGACATGAAGGTCGCGGCCGCGCGTGCGCTGGCGGACGTCGTGGGACCCGACGAACTGCGGGCCGAGTACATCGTGCCCAGCGTCTTCAACGAGAAGGTCGTCACCGCGGTCGCAGCAGCCGTCGAGGCGGCGGCGAAGCAGGACTGAGCCGAGCTGGTGGCTGCTCGGCCCCCGGCGGCGTTCAGCGCTTCTCGACGGGAACCCAGTCGCGCTCGTCCTCGCCGACGTAGAGTTGGCGGGGACGCACGATCGCCTGCTCCTCGTCGAGCAGGTTCTCCTCCCAGTGCGCGAGCCACCCGGGGATCCGGCCCATCGCGAACAGCGACGTGAACATCGACGTCGGCAGTCCCATCGCCTGGTAGATGATCCCCGAGTAGAAGTCCACGTTCGGGTAGAGCCTGCGACTGACGAAGTAGTCGTCCTCGAGCGCGATGCGTTCGAGTTCCATGGCGATGTCGAGCAGCGGGTTTCGGCCCGTGACCTCGAACACCTCGTGGGCGAGTTCGCGGATGACCTTGGCCCGCGGGTCGTAGTTCTTGTAGACGCGGTGGCCGAACCCCATGAGACGGAACTCGCCGTCCTTGACCTTCTGCACGTACTCGGGCACCCGGTCGACCGACCCGATCTCCTCGAGCATGCGAAGCACGGCCTCGTTCGCCCCGCCGTGCTTGGGTCCGTACAGGGCTGCCGTCGCGCCCGCTGCCGCGGAGTAGGGGTCGGCGTCGGACGACCCGATGGTCCGCATCGTGGTCGTCGAGCAGTTCTGCTCGTGGTCGGCGTGGAGGATGAGCAGGACGTCGAGTGCCCGCTCGAGCACCGGGTTCGGCGTGTACTTGAGCTCGGTCGTCTTCCACATCATGTTGAGGAAGTTTCCGGGGAACGACAGGTCGTTGTCCGGGTACGAGTAGCGCATGCCGATGGAGTGCCGGTAGGCGAACGCGGCGATCGTCGGGAACTTCGCGATGAGGCGGATCATCTGCAGGCGCCGCACGTCCGAGTCGGAGATGTTCTTGGCCTCGGGGTAGAAGGTCGACAACGCACCCACCGTCGACACGAGCATCCCCATGGGGTGCGCGTCGTGGTGGAAGCCGTCGACGAACTTCTTGATGTTCTCGTGGATGAACGTGTGGTGGGTGATGTCGTGTTCCCACTGCGCATGTTCGTCTGCGGTCGGCAGTTCGCCGTTGATCAGCAGGTAGGCGACCTCGAGGAACGTCGAGTGCTCGGCCAGCTGCTCGATCGGGTAGCCGCGATAGCGCAGGATCCCGACGTCACCGTCGATGTAGGTGATCGTCGAGTGGCAGTTCGCGGTGTTCTTGAATCCGGGGTCGTAGCTCAGCAGCCCGAAGTCGTCCTCGGACACCCGGATCTGCCGCAGGTCCATCGCCCGGATGGCCCCGTTCGCGATCGGCACCTCGTAGGTCTGGCCGGTGCGGTTGTCCTTGATCGTGAGGCTGTCTGTGCGATCGCTCATCGTGCAGGGGTCTCCCGGTCGTCTGAGCGCTGGGAGGCGAACGCTATCGCGTGGTGTCGCGACGGTCCGCATCCACTCCGGGTGGCTGTCCCGGGCTCAGGTGCTGGTGGCGTTCGCGTCCGCGATGCGCCCGAGAAGCCGGGCGAGCAGCGCCGCCTCCTCGTCGTCCAGGTGGATCGCGAAGTGCTCCGCCACCCCCCGGATGTGCCGTGGCGCGGTGGAACGCAGGCGGTCCATGCCCATCTCGGTCAGTTGCGCGAACGTCCCGCGACGGTCGTCCGGGCAGGCTGCGCGGTGCACGAGGCCCGCCTGCTCCATGCGATCGACCAGCCGCGTGAGCCCACTCTTCGAGAGCAGGACGGCGTTCGCGAGTTCCTGCATGCGCAGGCGATGACCGTCGGCCTCGCTCAGGTGGACGAGTACGTCGTACCAGGCCAGTGGCAGGCCCTCGTCGTCACGCAGTTCGCGTTCGAGGTTCTCGGTGGTCCGCGCGTGGGCCTCGAGGAACGCCCGCCAGGCCGCGAGCTGCGTCGCGGTCATCGCTACCTGCGTGGAGGTCGTGGTCATGCGGGCAGTCTAGTCGGCGTACCGCTGCTGCTCCCGTCGAGTCCCGTGACGTCCGCCCGACACGGGACCCGACGCGTCGCCGCGGAACGGGTTGGGGCCGCCCGAAGGCGGCCCCAACCCGTTCCTGCGTTCGAGGGTCGATCAGATGTCGTACGGGCGCAGGGTTCCGCGGCCGTTGTCCTTCGCACGCTTCGCGGCCTCCGCGAGCATCTGGGAGATCTTCGCGTTGAGTGCGTCTGGGAAGGTCGAGTCCATCCGCAGCCCGTTGGCCTTCACGGCTTCCTTGACCTTGCTCTGCACGACGAGCGAGTCCGCCATGTCGTCTCTCCTCGGTAAGTCTGCTTCGCCGCCGGAAGGCCCGAACGGCCGGGTACAGGTGTTGCACCTGCCCACACGATAGGCCGCAGGACCCCGGAATGGCGAGCATCTGTGACCGATTGGCCATCCGCCGTACCGGTCGGGCACGTACCGAGGGGGGACGACGATGAGCGAGGCGACATGGGCGTGAGTGACGATCGGGGCGTCGCGATCGTGCTGTTCACGGCCGATCTGCGGGTGCACGACAATCCGACGCTCGTCGCGGCCGCCGAGGCCGCCCGTCGGGTCCTGCCCCTGTTCGTGGTCGACGACCGCGCCCTGCGCGCGCACGGGTCGGCCAACCGTGCACACCTGCTCGTGGACGCCCTGATCGACCTGCGCGGGCAGTTGCGCGACCGCGGCGCGGATCTCGTGGTGAGACGCGGGGACACGGTCGAGGAGGTGGCCCGCCTCGCGACCCTCTCCGGCGCGACCCGGCTGTTCACGTCACCCGACGTGAGCGCCTTCGCCCGTCGGCGCCTCGAACGGTTGCGGTCGATCGAGGCGCGGCTCGTGGAGGGTGCCGACTCCTCGATCGTGGCCGCCGGCGAGGTGCGCCCGTCGGGCGGTGACCACTACCGCGTGTTCTCCGCCTACCAACGTCGCTGGGACCCGCATCCTCGTCGGCACGTGGTTCCCGCGCCGCGGTTCCTGCACCCGGTCGACGGGGTCCGAGCGGGGGACCTGCCGCGTCCGGAGTCGCTGGTCGCGGGTGCTCCCGGGCCGGACCTCGAACGCGGTGGTGAACACGCGGCGCGCCGCCGGATGCGGACGTGGCTCGACCGTGCCCACGAACCGGACGATCGCGAGGACCTCGGTCTCGACGCGACCACCCGGTTGTCGAGCGCACTGCACCTGGGGACCCTGTCGGCGACCGAACTCGCGTCCCACCTCGACGAGACCCGGGCCGAGCACGCGCACGTCCTGCGCCAGCTGTGCTGGCGGGACTTCAACCGACAGCTCCTCGCCGCGAACCCGTCGATGACGCACCAGGAGCTGCGGCCCGGTGACTGGCGCTGGATCGACGACCCCGAGTCGTTCGACGCCTGGCGGGACGGCCGCACGGGCTACCCCGTGGTGGACGCTGCGATGCGCCGGCTGCTGCGTGACGGCTGGATGCACAACCGCGCCCGGATGGTCGTCGCGTCCTTCCTGACCAAGCACCTGGGCATCGACTGGCGCCTGGGCGCGCGGCACTTCATGCAGCACCTCGTCGACGGCGACGTCGCCAACAACCATGCGGGATGGCAGTGGGCAGCCGGCACCGGTACCGACTCGCGCCCCCGGCGGATGTTCAATCCGGTGACCCAGTCCCGCCGCCACGACCCGCAGGCCCGGATGATTCGTCGCGAGATCGCGGAACTGTCCCACGCCCACGACGTCGATCTCCACGAGCCCTGGACCGCGGGGATCCAGCGTCTGCACGAACTGGGCTATCCACCCCCGATCGTCGACCATGCCGAGGCGCGCGCCCGCTTCCTCGAGCGCTCCGGGCACTAGGTTGCGCGCACGGCGTCGACGGACGGGTGGAGATGGCCGAGCAACCGGAGCTTCGCGTGCGGCGTGTCCGCGACGTCGCACTGCCGACCTACGCCCATGCGGGTGACGCGGGCCTGGACCTGGCGGCCGCCGAGCCGGTGTCGATCCCTCCCGGAGGGCGTGCCGCGGTGCCGACGGGCCTCGCCATCGCCGTCCCGGAGGGCTGGGTGGGCCTCGTGCATCCTCGATCCGGTCTGGCGCGCCGTCATGGCCTGACCCTCACCAACTCCCCGGGGACGATCGACGCCGGCTATCGCGGAGAGGTCGAGGTCCTGCTGGTGAATCTCGGAGACGAGCCGGTGCACGTCGAGGCCGGCCAGCGCGTCGCACAGCTGCTCCTGCAGCGGGTCGGACGGGCCCGGGTCGTCGAGGTGGACACGCTCGACGACACCGACCGGGGAGCCGGAGGGTTCGGATCGACCGGTTGACCGACCTGCGGACGTCGTGCGTGGTCACGCGAGCGCGAACAGCTCCCGAACACCTGGGACGTCACGGAGTTCGACCGTGCCGCGAGCCGCGAACGTCAGCCGGGCGTCGTCGCTCAGCAGGCGTGTCGTCGCGGACACGAGGATGTCGCCGGACACGGCCAGGTCGAGCATTCGCGCAGCCTCGTGCACGGCGACGCCGTGGATGTCCTCGTCGGTGAGCTCGATCTCGGCGGTGTGGACCGCCGCACGGATCGGGAGTCCGAGATCCTCGGCGGACGTTCGCATGGCCCGTGCGGCACGCAGTGCGCGGGCGGTCCCGGTGAAGATGGCCAGCACGCCGTCACCCGTGAGCTTGACGACGCGACCGCTGTAGGTACCGATCACGTCGGCCATGGCGTGCTCGAAGGTTGCGAGCAGGTCCGACCAGCCGGGTTCCCCGAGCCGTCGCGCAGTCGCGGTGGAGCCGACGACGTCGACGAACACGATCGTGGCGAGCACGCGCTCGCGGAGCACGGTCAGTTCGGCCAACCAGCTGCGGGCGCCGAGCCACTCGATCGACTCGAACACCTCGTCACCGACGACCCAGCCGTCGTGGAACGGTGGGATGTCGAACACCTCGCCGGGACCGACCTCGAACCGGGTCCGGTCTCGGAGTTCCACGGCGAGTCGTCCGGAGATGACGTAGCCGACGTGGCGGACCTCGCACGTCGGCGTCCTGACCGAAGAGCGCACGTCGACCGACCAGCGCCAGCCGGGAGCGTGCACGTTGTGAGCCACTCCCAGCGATCCGATCGTGACGACCCGCGACACCAGCCCGGGAAGTTCGATGTGTTCGTCGGCGTGGGCGAACGAGCGGACGTGGTGCTCCATGGCCGTCATCACCTCGACGGTCAGTGTGCACCTCGGTGGTCGCCACTGCACGCGATCCGCGACACGGGTTCGCCCCGGGCGGGCGCCGCTGAGGGGGCGGTTTGCCGACCCCGGGGCCAGGGGTTACCGTGCGCCGCCGATGCGGATGTAGCTCAGTTGGCTAGAGCGCCACCTTGCCAAGGTGGAGGTCGCGGGTTCGAATCCCGTCATCCGCTCGATCAGGACCCCGCCTCGGCGGGGTCCTCGTGTCTGGTGATCGGCGGTGCCGTGTCGCAGGAGCCGGTCGGTGTCCGCCCGCCGAGCCGGGGTTCCGCGTGACCAGCCTCGACCCGACGGCCCTCGACGGCTCGGTGTCGGACCACCCGGACGGTGCGACGATCCGGCTGCGCGTGGTGCCTCGGGCCCGGGTGACCACCATCGCTGGACGTCACGGGGCCGCCGTCAGGCTGCGGGTGCATGCTCCTCCGGTGGAGGGGGCCGCCAACGCCGAGGTGTGCAGGTTCGTCGCCGAGGTGTGCGGGGTCCGGGCACGCGACGTCCAGGTCGTGTCGGGGGACCGCAGCCGGGACAAGGTCGTGCTGGTTCGCGGCTGCGCGGCGGAACACGTGCGGGAGGGACTCCGCGCGCGGTGACGGGCGTCGTCGTCGGTTCAGCGCACCGCGTCGGCGGGTTCGTCCGGGCGCGACGACGCGCGTCGGGCCACGAACATGAACCACACCGGGATGGCCAGCAGGGAGATCGCGCCGAACGCCAGCGCGGTGTAGCCCGCCACCGCCAGCACGATGCCCGCGAGGGTGCCGCCGAGTCCTCCCGACAGGTTCATCACCAGATCGCTGGTGCCCTGGGCCGCGGCCCGGTGGTCCTGGTCGACGTGCTCGGTCAACAGGGTGGATCCCGCGACGAGGCAGCACGACCAGCCGGTTCCCAGCAGCACGAGCCCGACCTGGAACAGCGTCGAGTGCACCGGGTTCGCCGTCGCCGCGAAGGTCGCTGCCGCGAACAGCTGGGCCACGCCGAGCAGCAGGACGGGTTCTCGGCCGATGCGGTCGCTGAGCCAGCCGACGACCGGGCTGAGCGCGTACATGCCCGCGATGTGGAGGCTGATGGTCAGGCCGACCAGGTTGAGCGCCGCGCCGTGATGCTCCATGTGCACCGGGGTCATGACCATCACCCCGACCATGGTCGCGTGCGCGATGGCCACCGCACTCACCCCGCTGATCGCCCGCGGTGAGACCCTGATGGCGTCCCAGCCGGTGCGAAGCGCGCCGCGCTGCAGGACGTTGACGGGTGCCTTCGGTTCGCGGCGCGACACCACCAGCGGGTCGGGGCGCAGCCAGATCAGCTGGACGAGTGCCGCGGCGACGAACGACAGCAGGGAGAACAGGTACGCCCCGGCCAGCATCGGCAGTCCGAGCGTGTCGGCGACGACTCCACCGGGGCCCGTCAGGTTGGGTCCCAGCACGGCACCGACCGTCGTCGCCCACACGACCGTCGACAGGGCGCGGGACCGCTGGTCGGCGGTGGCGAGGTCCGTCGCGGCGAACCGCGACTGCAGGTTGGCGGCGTTCGACCATCCGAACGCGATCGACGCAACGACGTGCAGCGGGAAGGTGTCGAGCACGGCGGCGACGATCGCCAGGGCCGCTCCGACAGCCCCGACGAGGTAGCCAGCGGCGAGGCTCGGTCGCCGGCCGCGCGCCACCGCGATCCGGGCGATCACCAGCGCGGCCCCCGCCGCGCCGAGCACACCGGCCGTGGCAGAGATGCCCGACAGCGCCTCCTCACCGGACAGTTCGTAGGCCAGCAGCCCGACGACCGAGATGCCGGCGCCGACGCCGATGCCGCCGAGCACCTGACTGGTGACCAGCACCCGCATGGTGCGGCGCTGGAGCGTGACCTGGTCCATGGTTCCCCGCAGACGACGACCTGCGGATCGTAGGCGCGCAGGGCTCGCGCGCGGTCATCCTGCGCGCGAGGTTCGCGACGGGCCTTCCGCCCCCGGTGCGACGACCGGACCCCGTTAGGATGGGAGCATGGACCCCTTGCTGCTCGACGCCGCCCGCGCCTGGATCGCTGGAGATCCCGACCCCGACACACGTGCGGAACTCCAGGCGCTGGTCGATGCCGGCGACGAGGCAGAGGTCCGTGCACGCGTGGACGGACGACTCGAGTTCGGGACGGCCGGGCTGCGTGGGGTGATGGCCGCCGGGCCCCTGGCGATGAACCGTGCGGTGGTCATCCGGACCACACGCGGGCTCGCCGACCACCTGCTCGGCATCGAGGGCGCTGCCGAGGCGGGCGTCGTCGTGGGGTTCGACGCCCGACGCCACTCACTGCAGTTCGCCCACGACACCGTGGGAGTGCTCGCTGCCGCGGGGATCCGCGTCCACTTCTTCCCCACGCCACAGCCGACGCCGCTGGTCGCCTATGCCCAGAAGGTGCTGTCCGCGGCGGCCGCAGTGGTCGTCACGGCAAGCCACAACCCACCCGAGGACAACGGCTACAAGGTGTACGCCGAGGGTGCGGCTCAGATCGTCCCGCCGACCGACGAACGGATCGCGGCGGCGATCGACGCGGTCGGCCGCGCCAACGAGGTCCCCATCGCGCCGGTCGACCATGACCTCGTCAGGGTGCTCGGTGGAGAGGTCGTCGACCGCTACTTCGCGGACATCGCCTCCGCCCGTCCGTCGGTCGGCGGCCCGGACGTTCGCATCGTCTACACGCCGCTGCACGGCGTCGCCGGGGACCACGTGCTGCGGGCCCTTGCGGAGGCCGGGTACGCCGACGTGCACGTCGTGGCGTCCCAGGCCGAGCCGGACGGGGCGTTCCCGACCGTTCGGTTCCCGAACCCGGAGGAACCCGGGGCCATGGACGCGGCGCAGGCACTTGCGCTCGAGGTCGGCGCGTCGCTGGTGCTCGCGAACGACCCGGACGGGGACCGGCTCGCCGCCGGGTACCGACGCGGCGACGAGATCCGTCTGCTGACCGGGAACCAGATCGGTGTCCTGCTCGCCGACCACGTGCTGCGCCACACGCACGTGGACCGACCACTGGTCGTGTCGAGCATCGTGTCCACCCCGATGCTCCGGTCCATCGGCGACGCGTACGGCGCACACACGGAGGTCACGCTCACCGGCTTCAAGTGGATCTGTGCCGCGGCACGCGTGCTCGAGGTCGAGGGCGCACACACCTTCGTCTTCGGGTTCGAGGAGGCGCTGGGTTCGTCGGTCGGCACCGTCGTGCGGGACAAGGACGGCATCGGAGCCGCGGTGGTGTTCGCCGACCTCGTGCGCAGCCTGCACGGTGCGGGGCAGACGGTCGACGACCGGCTGCGCTCGCTCGCTCGTGCACACGGGCTGTGGGTGAGCCACCAGTTGTCCATCACGCGTCCGGGAGCTGCAGGGCGCGCAGAGATCGACGCGGCGATGCGGCGTCTGTCGGACGTGACGCCTGAACGGCTCGCCGGGCACGAGGTCGTCGCCACGACCGACTATCGCGTCGGCGCCGAGTCGCGCCCTGCATGGCTGACCACCCACGATCTGGTGGCGCTGGACCTGCCCGACGGACGCGCGATGATCCGCCCGTCGGGGACCGAACCGAAGTGCAAGATCTACGTCGACCTCACCCGCGAGTTCGGCGAGGACGACGACCTGGACGCCGCGACCGCGCGGCTCGACCAGGATGCCGCCGAGGTGGCTGCCGCACTGGCGCGCTTCGTCGGGTTCGAGTAGAGCCTGCGGCGAGCCGACCGACCACGACCGAGGAGCCCGTGATGCCGATCGCGACCCCCGAGACCTACGCAGAGATGTTCGACCGGGCCAAGGAGGGCGGCTTCGCCTATCCGGCCATCAACGTCACCTCGTCACAGACCCTGCTGGCCGCCCTGCGGGGCTTCGCCGAGGCGGAGAGCGACGGGATCGTCCAGGTGTCCACGGGCGGTGCCGCCGCGTTCTCCGGGTTCGAGGTCAAGGACATGGTGCGCGGCGCCGTGGGGTTCGCGGAGTACGCGCATGTCGTCGCCGAGGGTTTCGACGTCCAGATCGGGCTGCACACCGACCACTGCCCGAAGGAGCACCTCGACGGCTTCATGCGTCCGCTCGTGGAGATCTCCGCCGAACGGGTGGGCCGGGGCGAACGGCCGCTCTTCAGTTCACACATGTGGGACGGGTCCGCGGTCGAACTCGGCGAGAACCTCGACATCGCCGAGGAGATGCTCGAACGGTGCACCGCTGCCCGCACGATCCTGGAGATGGAGATCGGCGTGGTCGGCGGTGAGGAGGACGGCATCGTCGGGGAGATGAACGAGAAGCTGTACTCGACGCCTGAGGACGCGCTCGCGACCGCCGAACGGCTCGGGGTCGGGGAACGCGGCCGCTACCTGCTCGCGGCGACGTTCGGCAACGTCCATGGCGTCTACAAGCCCGGTCACGTGAAACTGCGTCCGTCGATCCTCGGGGACCTGCAGGCCGCCGTCGGGGCCTCCGTCGGGTCCGAGCGGCCGTTCGACCTCGTGTTCCACGGCGGGTCGGGTTCGTCGCTCGAGGAGATCCGGGAGGCGATCGACCACGGGGTGGTGAAGATGAACATCGACACCGACACCCAGTACGCGTTCACCCGTGCCATCGCCGACCACATGATGCGCAACTACGACGGGGTGCTCAAGATCGACGGAGAGGTCGGGGACAAGAAGACCTACGACCCGCGTTCGTACGGCAAGGCGGCCGAGGCGAGCATGGCGGCCCGGGTCGTGGAGGCGTGTGAGGACCTGCGTTCGGCCGGCACCCGCATGCGCTGATCCGGAGGATCCGGCCGCCGGCGCTATCGTCCGCGGCGATGTCCACCTCGGCGCGTTCTCCGATCGCCGCGCACGCGCCTCTGCGCGTGCGCGAGTACCGGCGCATGTGGCTCGCGTCCACCGTCAGCAACCTCGGCACGTGGTTGCAGATGACCGCAGGACCGTGGGTGATGCAGGAACTGACCGGCTCTCCGCTGATGGTGAGTCTGGTCATGACCGCACTGTTCCTCCCGCGACTGCTCATGACGCTGCCCGGTGGTGCGCTCGCCGACGTGATGGACCGCCGTACGGTCATCGTCGGGGGACTGGTCGTGAGTGCGGTGCCGGTGGCAGGGCTCGCCGTGATGACCTGGAACGGGACCATCACCCCGTGGTCGCTGCTCGTGCTGAGCTTCCTCACCGGGTTCGGCAACGCTGTGCGCCTGCCCGCGTTCCAGACCCTCGTGCCCGACCTCGTTCCGCGCGAGATGCTCGCACAGGCGGTCACCCTCAACTCGGCGGCGTTCAACATGGCGCGCGCCATAGGGCCGTCCATCGGGGGAGCGCTCGTCGCCGTCGGACTGACCCACGTGGCGTTCGGGGCCAACGCCGTGTCGTACCTCGCGGTGATCGGTGTGCTGCTGACCCTGCCGTCAGCCGGCGCGAAGGATCGGGGTGCGCGTCGACGCATCTGGCGGTCCACGATGCTCGGCCTGCGCTACGTGCGCTTCACGCGTTCCCTCCGGGTGCTCGTGGTGCTCGCCGCCCTGTTCCAGATCTGTGCCGCCAGCGTGCAGGCGCTCCTGCCGAACCTGGCGTCGGTGGAACTGGGACTGGACGCCTCGGGGTTCGGGATCCTCTACGGGCTGTTCGGCGTGGGTGCGCTGGTCGGGGCCGGTACCCGGGAGCGTGTGCGGTTCCGGGTCGGTCGCGCGATGCTGCCGGTGACCATCGTCGCCTTCGGGTTGTCCGGTGTCGTGCTCGGGACCGTCACCAACGCGTGGCTCGCGGGTGCCGCGCTCATGGTCGGTGGCGCGACGTGGGTGTGGACCAACACGACGATCAACGCGAGCGTGCAGACCCTGGCACCCCAGTGGGTACGGGGTCGGGTGGTGAGCATCTACCTGCTCACCATCGGACTGCAGCCCATCGGCGCGTTCACGTCCGGGGTGATCGCCGAGTTGACGAGGTCCGGCGTGGCCATCGCCGTCATGGGGATCGCCACCGTCGTGCTCGGGATCGCGTCCATCCGACTGGAGGTGCCGTCCCTCGACGACATCGAGGAGCCTGCACCGCCCCCGGAGGACTGGGCGGTGCCGTTGCACGCCGACGACGTCGGGGGCGGACGGATCCTGGTGGCGACCACCTGGCACGTCGATCCGGGGCGTATCGACGCGTTCCTCGACTGCATGCGTGAACTGCGTCGACAGCGCCTGCGCACCGGGGCGTCCCGGTGGACGCTCTATCGCGCCGCCGAGGACCCGCACGTGCTCACCGAGACCTTCGAGGTGTCGGACTGGCAGGAACACCTGGCCCAGCACGCTCGCATCGACGGAGAGTCCGCCGAGGTGATCCGGCGGGCCCGTGCGTTCGACGTGCGCGGCGAACCCGAGTCGCGACACCTGGCGGGCGTGGACGTGTCCCGCAGCGCGGTGACGCCGCTCGAGGCCGCCCAGCTGATGGAACATGCCGAGCGTCACCGCACGGACGGCAGCGTGCCGCTCGACGATCGCTGACCGGCACGGACCGGGGTGGACCGGTGCTGGCCAGTCTCACAGTCAGCCCTCGGCAGGCGGTGACTGCTCTGCGACGACGGGTCCGACGACGGCCGACTCCAGAGCGGATGCGCGTCCGGTGCGCCGGGACTCCTCGACGTCGACACGGCGCAGCACCAGCGGGGGATCACCGGCCACGTGCAGGTCCACGGCGACCCCGCACCACAGCAGGGCGCTGTCGACCCCGCACATGACGCCCTTGCCGCCCCGTCCCTTCGCCGGGTACTCGGACAGGGGCACTCGCTTGGCCGTGCCGTCCGAAGCCACCGTGAGCACCTCGTCGTCGTCGGATCCGCCGCGCACGACGCTCACCGACACGACCGCGGCATCCGCATCGACGTTCATGCCGGCGACGCCGGTCGCCGTGCGTCCCATGATCCGCACGTCGGACGCGGCGAACCGCGTCACCATGCCGTTGGACGCGGCGACCATCAGGTGGTCGTCGTCGTCGCAGCGCAGGACCGCGACGATCCGGTCACCGGCACGCACCTTCGCGGCCTGCAGGGTGCGCTGGCGCGCCGTGGTGAACTCGTCGAGGGCCGTGCGCTTGACGGTTCCTCGAGCGGTGACCACCACGACGGACGAACCCCCCGGTCCCAGCGACACCACGCCTGCGATCGGTCCGTCGGGACCAGACCCGAGCAGGCCGCCGACGTGGGTGCCTCGCTGGTTGGCGCGTACGACCGGCACGTCACCCACCGCGATCCGGTGGGCCGTGCCGTCGTCCTCGACCAGCAGCAGGGTGTCGTCGGTCGTGGCGCGCACGACCGCGACGAGCGGATCGTGCGCGTGGCGGTGAGGTGTGCTCGTGCGACGGCTCGCGGTCGGCTTCACGTACCCGCCACGGGTCACCTGCACCGTGACGTCCTGCGCGGCGAATCCGGCGCGTGAGCCGCCCGCGAGCACGTCGTCGGTCTCGATGCCGTCGGCGACGATCTGCGACCGACGTGGTGTCGCGTGCAGTCGCCGGATCTCGGTGAGTTCATCGACCAGCACGCGGTCGAGGACGGCAGGGTCTCCGAGGATGGCCTCGAGTTCGGCGATGCGCTGGAGCAGTTGCGCGTGCTCGGTCGCGAGCGCCTCACGTTCCATCGCGGCGAGGCGGCGCAACTGCATGTCGAGCACGGCCTGCGACTGGACCTCGGAGAGGTCGAAGCGTTCGCACAGGGCGAGTTTCGCCGCTGCCGCGGACTCACTGTCGCGGATGACCGCGATCACCTCGTCGAGGTGCTCGATGGCGATCAGCAGGCCCTCGAGGAGGTGCGCCCGTGCTCGGGCCTGCCCGAGCCGGTGTTCCGTGCGTCGGGTGAGCACGTCGCGCTGGTGTGCAAGGTAGTGGCGAAGCACGTCGCGCAGGCCGAGGGTGCGCGGCGCACCGTCGACGAGCGCGACCATGTTCACGTTGATGCGGGTTCGCAGGTCGGTCATGTCGTACAGCTGGGCGAGCACGGTGGACGGGTCCGCGCCGCGCTTGAGTTCGATCACGATGCGCATGCCGTCGCGCGACGACTCGTCACGCAGGTCTCGGATGGCTTCCAGCCGGCGCTTCGCGACCAGGTCCGCGATGCGTTCGAGCAGCGCCGACTTGTTCACCTGATAGGGGATCTCGGTGACGATGATGCGTGGCAGGTTGCCGCTGCGCGTCTCGGTGGTCGCGACCGCCTCCACGGTGATCGCGCCGCGCCCGGACGCGTATGCCTGGGTGATCCCGTCGCCGGACACGATCCTCGCCCCGCCGGGCAGGTCCGGCGCGCGCACGTGGCGCATGAGCGCGTCGAGGTCCGCGTCGGGGTGGGCGACCAGGTGCAGGCAGGCGTCGATGACCTCCCCGAGGTTGTGCGGTGGGATGTTGGTCGCCATGCCGACGGCGATGCCCGACGCCCCGTTGACCAGCAGGTTCGGGAACCGCGCCGGGAGCACCACCGGTTCGGTGGCATAGCCGTCGTAGTTGTCGACATGGTCGACCGTGTCCTCGTCGATGCCGTCGAGCAGTTCGAGCGCCACGGGCGCGAGCCGCGCCTCCGTGTAGCGCATCGCGGCGGGCGGGTCGCCGTCGACCGACCCGAAGTTCCCGTGCCCGTCGACGAGCGGTTCTCGCGTGGCGAAGTCCTGCGCCATGCGCACGAGTGCGTCGTAGATCGAGGAGTCGCCGTGCGGGTGGTAGGTCTTCATGACCTCGCCGACCGCCGACGCGCACTTGCGGTGCGGGCGGTCCGGCCGCAGACCCGACTCCCACATGGAGTAGAGGATTCGTCGCTGCACGGGCTTGAGCCCGTCGCGCACGTCGGGAAGGGCCCGGCCGACGATCACCGACATCGAGTAGTCGAGGAACGCCTGTTCCATGCGACTCTCGAGGGAGACGTCGGTGATCGTGGACTCGGTCAGGGTGGGTTGGTCGGTCATCACACGTCCACGTTCTCGGCGAACCTCGCGTTGCGGATGATCCACTCACGCCGGTCGTCGACCTTGTTGCCCATCAGCAGGACGAACAGTTCGTCGGCCCGGGCGGCCTGCTCGATGCCGACCCGCAGCAGGGTGCGGCGCTGTGGGTCCATGGTGGTGGCCCACAGCTGGTCGGCATCCATCTCGCCGAGGCCCTTGAAGCGCTGCACCTCGACGTTGCCGCCCCGGAACTCCTTCTTCAGCAGCTGGTCACGCTCCCGGTCGGTCATCGCATGGGCGACGCGTGCGCCCTTGCGCAGCTGGTACAGCGGGGGCTGCGCCAGATACAGGTGACCCTTCTCGATCAGTGCAGGGGTCAACCGGTAGAAGAACGTGAGCAGCAGCGTGGTGATGTGGCCCCCGTCCACGTCCGCGTCGGCCATGAGGATGATCTTGTCGTAGCGCAGGCGGTCGTGGTCGTAGGCGTCGCCGACGCCGGTCCCGATCGCCTTGACGAGCGCCTGGATCTCCGTGTTCTCGAGCACCTTCGTCAGCTGCGCCTTCTCCACGTTGAGGACCTTGCCCCGCAGGGGGAGGATCGCCTGCGTGTGGCGGTCACGAGCGGCCTTCGACGAACCCCCGGCGGAGTCTCCCTCCACCACGTACAGCTCGGTCTCCGACGGGTCACGCGAGGTGCAGTCGGCGAGCTTTCCGGGCAGGCCGGCGGACTGCGTGTCGAGCAGTCCCTTGCGGCGGGTCAGTTCGCGGGCGGCCTTTGCGGCCTGTCGTGCCTTTGCGGCGACGGCAGCCTGCTTGACGATCCGGCGACCCTTCGCACGGTGCTTCTGCAGCCAGGTCGCGAAGGCCTCAGCGACCACCAGTTCCACGTACGTGCGTGCGAGCGTGGAACCGAGGCGGCCCTTGGTCTGCCCCTCGAACTGGGGGTCGGGCAGCTTGAGCGACACCACGGCGACGAGCCCCTCGCGCACGTCGTCGCCGGTGAGGTTCGGGTCCTTCTTCAGCAGCGCGCCGGACTCCCGACCGAACCGGTTCAGGGTCGCGGTGACGGCCCGGCGGAACCCCTCCACGTGGGTGCCGCCGTCGGCCGTGCGCACGATGTTGACGTAGCTGCGCATCCGGTCGTCGTGGAACGCGTCGGTCCAGGTGAACGCGACGTCGAGCGCCACGGGATGGCCGTCGATCTCCCGTTCGTCACGCACCAGGATCGGTTCGACGATCGCGTCGCGTTCCCCGAGCAGTTCACGGACGAAGTCGACCAGTCCGTTGGCGAAGCGCAGAGTCACCGACCGGCCGTCCCGGTCGTCGGCGAACACGATCTCGAGCCCCGGGTTGAGCAGCGCGGTCTCGCGAAGGCGCTGCAGCACGGTGTCGTGGTCGAGTTCGACGGTCTCGAACACGTCCTCGTCGGGCCAGAACCGCACGGTGGTCCCCGTGTGCTTCGACCGTCCGTCCTTCGCGAGGTCGTCGACCTTCGCGCCGCGTTCGAACGCCATGGTGTGGCGTGCCCCGTCGCGCAGCACCTCCACCTCGGTGCGGCGTGACAGCGCGTTGACGACCGACACGCCGACGCCGTGGAGCCCGCCGGACACGGCGTACGACTGCTGGTCGAACTTCCCGCCGGCATGGAGGGTCGTCAGCGCCACCTCGACGGCGGGGAGGTGCTCGGTGGGGTGGTCGTCGACAGGGATGCCGCGCCCGTCGTCGGTGACCTCGCAGCCGCCGTCGTCGAGCAGTCGGACGGTGATGCGTCGCGCGTGCCCTGCGAGGTGCTCGTCGACCGCGTTGTCCACCACCTCCCACACCAGGTGGTGCAGGCCGCGCGTGTCGGTCGAGCCGATGTACATGGCGGGGCGCCGACGGACGCCCTCGAGTCCCTTGAGGACGCTGATGTTCTGTGCGCTGTAGCTCAACGAGGTTCCCCGGCGGGTCACGCGCACGCCGTCGCGGGGACGCGACGACGTGGGATGGGCGTCTGGGCGAGTCTGCCCCCACGGTAGGACACGCGCGACGTCGGTCGGAGCAACCCCCGCCGGTCCGCACGTGTCCGTGACGGTCGCTGTCGACCACCCCGGTTGTTGGACACGCGACCGGCGAGCGTGCAGGATGCGTCACGTCGCTGGTGTGGGTCGTCCACGTGCGGCTTGATGGCGACCCGGGAGATGAGATGGCAGAGGCGACCGAGGGGGGGCTGCAGTCGGCGGGGGACGATCGCGGCGAGGCGCCAGGACATGCGTGGATGGCCCGAAGGATCGCCGTCGCCTACCTGGTCATCGCCGCGCTGTGGATCGTCGGGTCCGGTGCACTCGTGTTCCAGGTCTCGGTCCACACGCCGCTGAGCCTGGCCCTGCTGGAGACCGTGAAGGGTCTGGTGTTCGTCGGGGTGACCGGTGCGGGACTGTGGCTGGTGCTCGCGCGCTGGGAGCGGCGCATGGCCGCCGCGATGCGTGTCGAACGCGCTGCCGCCGACGAACTGCGGCGGATCGAACAGATGCGCGCCGGCCTCCTCAACGGGGTGTCGCACGAACTGCGCACCCCGCTGACCGCGCTCGTGGGGTATGCCGAGACGATCACCCACCGCGGAGGGCGCCTGGCGGCGGCGGACCTCGACGAGATCGCCCGCCGCATGACGGCCAACGCGGAGCGCCTGCGTCGGCTCGTGTTCGACATGATGGACGTGGGTCGTGGCCTGCAGGGCCTCGAACACCTGACCACGGAACCGGTGGACCTGCGCGTGCTCGTCGACGCCGTCGTCGCCGGGGTCGACGACCCTCGTTGTCGGGTCGAACAGGGGCGGGGATCGATGGTGGCCGACGTGGACCGACGCCGGGTCGAACGGATCGTCGAGCACCTGGTCGACAACGCCCTGCGGCACGCGGTCGGCGCCACGCGGATCGTCGTGAGCGTGTGGGGCGACGACACGACGGTCCACCTCGGCGTCGAGGACGACGGCCCGGGGTTGCCGGCCCACCTCGTCGAACAGGCCTTCGCGCCGTTCGTGCAGGGTGAGCAGGCCGTACTGGCATCGTCGCCGGGGGTCGGACTCGGCCTGTCGCTGGTCCGGGAGTTCGCACTTCTGCACGGTGGCGAGGTCGCCTGCGTCAACGGTCCACGCGGGGGTGTGAGCTTCAACGTGGCCCTGCCCCGTACCCCCGCGGACGCGCGACGGCGCTGGTCGGCCGCCTGAGCCCTGCGCCGCACGTGGTGGGCGACCCCGTGGTGACGGCCGAGGCGGTCGACGTCTCCAGGTCGGCGGTCAGCCCACCAGTCGCTGCGCAACGGGCGCGAGGACCCGTTCGACGATCAGGGCGTTGGTGAGGCCCACGGCGAGCACGGCCACGGCGAGCACACCGACGGTGCCCACGACCCGGGGACCCGGTTCGGTCGCGTGTTCGACCAGGTCCTCCTGCGGCGGACGCACGAAGATCTGCTCGAAGAGTCGGACGAAGTAGGCGAGCGTGAGCACGCTCGAGCCGACGATCACCGCGGCCAGCACCCACTGGCCGCGCTCCACGGTCGCCCACACGAGGTAGAACTTGGAGAAGAACCCTGCCGTCGGGGGAATGCCGACCATGGACGACGCGACGACGGCGAAGCCCGCCATCGTCCACGGCATCCGTGCGCCGAGACCGGCGAAGCGGGCGATCTCCTTGAGTCCGGTGCGCTGGATGATCCCGCCGGCGACCAGGAACAGGCCGCTCTTCATGAGCGCGTGGTTGAGCACGTGCAGCAGCGCCCCGATCAGCGCGAGGCGAGATCCGAGCCCGATGCCCACGCCGATGTACCCGAGCTGGGCGACCGTCGAGTAGGCGAGCATCCGCTTCACGTCGGTCTGACGGATCGCGAGCACCGACCCCACGATGATCCCGGCCGCGCCGAACCACGTGAGCGCGACGCCGACGGGCAGCCCCCCCTCGGCGAGGAACGTCGGCCCGTACACGTCGTAGCCGATGCGGATCAGTGCGTACGCGCCCGCCTTCACCTGCACGGCCGCCAGCAGCGCGGCGACGCCGGGCGGGGAGTAGCTGTGGGCGTCGGGCAGCCACACGTGGAGCGGGAACAGGGCCATCTTCAACGCGAGGCCGAGCACGATGAGTGCGAGGGAGCCCAGGATCGTCGGCGACGCGGACAGCTGTGACAGCTGGGAGGCCGCGTCGGCCATGTTGAGTGTGCCGGTCGAGAAGTAGACGAACCCGACACCCAGCAGGTAGAGCCCGCTGCCCAGGGTCCCGAGCAGCAGGTACCGGAAGCTGGCGAACACCGCGCGGTTGCCGCCCAGCGACACCAGCGCGTACGTGGAGATGGCGTAGACCTCGAGGAACACGAACAGGTGGAACAGGTCACCGCTCAGCACCACGCCGACGAGACCGCTCAGCAGGAGCAGCACCAGCGGGTACAGCGGGACGCCTCGTGGCGGGGTCGTGTCGAACGCCGTGTGGACCGGGTACACGCAGATCAGCAGCCCGATGAGGGTGATGATGCAGGCCATGTACGCCGACAGCGGGTCGACGACGTACTCGATCCCGATCGGAGGCGGCCAGCCTCCCAGGTGGTGGGTGAGGGTGCCCTCGCGCAGCACCACCACCGTCGTGTACACGGACAGCACGAGCGCGAGTGCCGTCGAGGCGATGGCGACCACCTGTCCGGCGGCGGCACGCCACAGCCCGGCCAGCAGCGCGAGGACCGCGCCGAACAGCAGGGGCAGCAGCAGGAGGACCGGCAGCGCACTCACGTCAGTCGTCCTGTCGTGGTTCGGCGGACTCGGCCCCGGCGAGACGTGCGGCGATGACGTTCTCGTCGAACGTGCCGTGCTCCCGGTGGATGCGCACGAGCAGGGCGAGGGCGACGCCCAGCACCCCGACGCCCACGACGATGGCCGTCAGGATCAGCAGGTGGGGGAGCGGGTCGACGTAGCGCGTCGGGTCCGAACCCAGCGTCGGATCGATGATCGGGGCCGTGCTGTCCGTCTGCAGGCTGCCCTGGATGAAGAACACGTAGATCGCCGTCTGGAAGATCGTCATCCCGACGATCTTCTTGACGAGGTCGCAGCGCGCGAGCATCCCGTACATGCCGATGGACAGCAGCACGAGGACGAACACGTAGACGTAGCGGTCGAGGAACAGGTCGATCACGTCCGGTCCCTCCAGGCGAGCACGTCGAAGATCAGCAGGATCGAACCGAAGACCGCGAGTCCGACGGCGATCTCCACGACGAGGATGCCGAGGTAGCGCATGCGGCTCGCGGCGACGCCGACGACCTCGAGGGCGGCGTAGTCGAGCATCGCGCCGCCCACCAGCAGCGGCACGGTGGCCACGAGGAGGAACACCAGCATCCCCACTCCGCCCGCCACGGGCCCCACCCAGCGGGGCACGGCGCGGTGCACGGCGTCGCGGTCGAGCGTGAGGCGGGGCAGGATCACGGCCGCGGCGAGGAACACCCCACCGGCGAACCCACCGCCGGGTCCGTAGTGCCCGTGCGCGATGACGTACAGCCCGAACATGCCGATGAACGGACTGAGCACCGCGCACACGACGCGGACGATCTCGCTCGGGTAGGAGCCGATCACTGCGCGTCTCCCGGGTCGGTCGGATGCACCGCGGGATCCGAGGCGTCACGTTCGCTCGCGGGTGGTTCGTCCTCCCGTCGCGACAGCACGAGCGCGACCGCGAGCGCAGCGGTCAGGATGACGAGCGTCTCTCCCAGCGTGTCCAGCGATCGGTAGTCGGCGAGCAGCGCGGTGACGACGTTGGGGGTCTCGGTGTCGCGCATCGAGTGTTCGAGGTAGTACTCGGCGATGCCGGTCCGTGTCGGTGCGGTGGGGTCCCCCCGGTCGGGCAGTCCCGTGCTGGAGTACAGCATGAGACCGAGGAACGCCGCCACGAGCGCCAGCACCACGAACCGATGGTTCGGTCGCTCACGGGCGGTGGAGTGGCGTGTCGTGACCATGATCGCCGCGACCAGCATCACCCCGGTGAGCCCGGCGCCGAGCGCCGCCTCGACGAGTGCGACGTCGAGTGCCTGGATGCCGGTGAACAGCAGGGCCACGAAGAGGCTGTAGGACGCCAGCAGCGCCACCGCCGTCAGCAGGTCGCGGACGCGCAGGGCCAGCACGGCCGTGACGATGAGCACGGCGAAGATCAGCACGTCGACGAGGACGATCATGATCCGGTCCTCGCAGGTTCGTCGTCCTGGTGCTTCCACGGTTCGACGCCGGCGCGCCGTGCGGCACGCAGCAGGGCGTGGACCGCCGTCGGATTCGCCATCATCGAGAACAGCAGCACGAACGCGAGGCGCACACCGCTGGCGACATCGATCGCCGGATGGAAGAACAGGCCGGAGAGCACCAGCAGCAGGGCCAGGGTCTCCGACTTCGCGACGGCGTGCGCCCTCGTGTACAGGCCGGGCAGGACGAACAGGCCGATGGCGCTGACGACCATGAAGAACAGGCCGGCGGAGATCATCACGACCGCGACGACACTCATCGGTGCTGCTCCTCGTGACTGCGGTGCTCGAAGTACCTGCCGAGCGCGATGGGAAGGAGGAACGCGAGCAGCGCGTAGGCCAGCGCGATGTCGAGGAAGAACGACGGTCGGTCGAACAGGAACCCGAACACGGCGATCACGGCGACCCCGTTGACCGACACCAGTGCGATGGCGACCAGTCGGTCGAACACGGTCGGTCCGACCCACACCCGGTGGAGGCCGCCGCAGATGAGCGCGACGATGACCACCAGTACGGCGATCAGGAAGGCGTTCATCGGTCGGCCTCCTCGTCGACGTGGCCCGCCTCCAGCGACTCGGGGTCGCTGTCTCGTGGTGCAGTCTCCCCGAAGTCCCAGTCGACCTCGGGCGCCGGTTGGTCGGGTTCCCGGAACACGGCGGCGACGCGGTTCTGCATGCGTGCGGCGGTGATGTCGTCCACCGCGCTCGGGGTGAACGAGTGCACCGTCAGTCGGTCCTGCTCGAGTTCGAGGGTGAGCGTCCCCGGCACGAGGGTGATCGAGTTCGCGAACATGGTGCGCGCAGCGGGGCTCTGCAGGTTCGTCCGGAAACGCAGGATGCCCGGCTGCGGGGGGTGGCGTGGGTCGAGCACGATCCGCGCGACCTGTGCGGCGCCCACGACCATGCGTCCCAGCATCCACGCGACGTAGATGAGCAGCCAGAACAGGTGGACCCGACGATGCATGGTGGGGTCGCCGACCGTCGGTTCGAGCAGTCGGCCGCCGAACCACGTGCACACCGCTGCGGAGACCACGCCCATGCCGAGGAACAGCGGATCCAGGTGCCCGGACAGCGTGATCCAGAACCCCAGCAGGAGGGTGAACAGGACGGCGTTTCGCAGGAGTCTCACGGGAGCCTCAGCGTCAGCAGCAGCAGCAGGATGGCGACCCCCAGCAGGGAGGCGCCGAGCACCCAGGTCGGGTACACGGGCGGGTTCGTGCCCCGCACTGCGGGCAGCCGCTCGTGCAGGCGCGTCCGCGCCCGACCCAGCGCTGCCCCGGCCCGGTCGCGCGGCCCGACCAGTGTGCCCGACGACGACCCCGAGCCGGTCGACCACGCGCGGAGCATCGGGCCCGGCGCGCGGTACACGAGGTCGGTGTCGAGGCTGATGGTCGCCTGTGCATGCAGCTTCGACAGCAGCAGCCAGAACCCGAGTGCGGTGAACAGCAGGATCTGGGACTTCTCCACGACCTTGGTGAGTGTGTACGCGTCGTAGTGGACCTCGTGGGGGAGCAGGTCGAACAACAGGGTTGGGTACACGCCGATCAGCAGGTTCAGCAGCGCGCTCAGTCCCATCGCGACGTACATGGTCGTGGGCACCGGACCGACCTGGATGCGGTGGCCGTCGTTGGTCCGGGGGCCGGCTCCCTCGTGACCGAACCAGGTGCCGAACGGAAGCTTCAGCCCCGTGTGCAGGAACGTCCCGACGGAGGCGATCTTGAGCAGCAGCACCACCAGCGTGCGTTCGTCGAGTCCTGCCGCGTACACGGCGAGCTCCTTCGACACGAACCCGCTGAACAGGGGGACGCTGGAGATGGACACCGCCCCGACCATGTACAGCGCGAGCACTCCCCGCATGCGGTTCGCGATCCCGCCGAGCTCGGTCATCTTCGCGCGGCCGGTCGCGTGGATCACCGCGCCGGCCCCCATGAGCAGCAGGCCCTTGTAGAGGATGTGGGCGAACGCATGGGCGGTCGCACCGTTGACCGCCATCTCGGTGCCGATCCCGATGGCCGCGACCATGTAGCCGACCTGGCTGATGATGTGGTACGCGAGCAGACGGCGGATGTCGTTCTCGAGCACGGCGTACACGACGCCGTACAGGGCCATCGCAACCCCCAGCCACACCAGCAGTTCGAGCCCGGGGAACCCGCGGGCGAGCGCGTACACCGCGGCCTTGGTGGTGTACGCGGACAGGAACACGGTCCCGGCGACGCTGGCCTCCGGATACGCGTCCGGAAGCCATGCGTGCAGCGGCGGCACCGCCGCGGACACGAGGAAGGCGATCAGGACGAGCGCGGCCGCCGGCCCCATGTCCAGCGCGGTGAACGCCAGCGACCCGGTGTCGGCGAGATGCCACATCGCGCCGGCCAGCAGCAGCTTGCCGCCCACGAGGTGGACGTACAGGTAGCGCATGCCGGCACGGTCGCTGTTGCCCCCGCGGCGGTTCAGGATGACGAACGTCGACGCGATCGCCTTGATCTCCCAGAACACGAACAGGGTGAGCAGGTCCCCCGCGAACACGACGCCCATCGCGGCACCCGCGTACGCGAGCACCGACGTCGGTTCCCGGTCGCGCACGACCGTCACACCGTAGATCCCTGCGATCAGGGCGGCGATGGCGAAGATCCAGCCGAACGCGAGGGCCAGCCGGTCGGCACGCATCGGTTCGAGCTCGAACCCGAGCCACGTCGCAGTGATCGACGTCGACGCGTCGAGCCCGGCCACGAGGGCGAGGGACACCAGCGGGGCGAGCACCAGCAGGGCCTGGGTCACTCGCCGTGGCGTCCACCAGACCAGCGCCGCGGCGACGAGCAGCGGTACCGCAGGGTGCCAGAGCAGGTCAGCCACGGAGGTCCCCCTGCTCGTCTGCGGGCACGTCGTCAGGCCAGTGGTCCTCGGGACGTTGGATCAGCACCGTGCCGAGCCACTTGGACACCAGGACGATGAGGATGCACCCGAACAGCCCGATGGCCGCCGAGTACCCGGGGACGTGCGAGGTGTCGACGAGCACGTCGACGAGCACGGCGACGGCGGCGAGGCACGCGGTGACCACGGCAGCACGACGGTTCACCCCGCACCTCCCGTGACCGCCTGTGCGACGCCGGCGGCTAGCTCACCGACACCGAACAGGTCGCCGAGGCCGAGCAGCAGCCCGATCGCGGCGGTGATGCACAGGGGCACCACCATCAGCGGCGACGCGTCGTCGGCCGGCGACTGCTCGTCCGACGACGTCGGGTCTGCCGGCTCCGGGGACGGGCGGAAGAAGGCGCGGTGCACGATGGGGAACAGGTAGCCGGCCGTGAGCAGTCCGGCCCCGACCATCAGCACCGCGAAGACGTGTTCGCCGGCCTCCCAGGCGCCGAGGACGAGCGCCGCCTTGCTCGTGAACCCGCCCATGGGTGGAAGCCCGGCGAGGCCCAGTGAGGCCACCGCGAACGCGGTCATGGTGAACGGCATCCGTCGCCCGATGCCGTCGAGCTGGCTCACACGGTCGAACCTGGTGTGTACGTAGATCGCGCCGGCGCAGAAGAAGAGCGTGATCTTGAGGGCGCCGTGGTTGACGATGTGCAGCAGGGCGCCCTCGATCGCATGGCGGGACAGCAGCGCGAACCCGAGCACGATGTAGGACAGGTGGGCGATGGTCGAGTACGCGAGCCGACGTTTGAGGTGGTCCTGACGCAGTGCCACCACCGACGCGACCACGATGGTCGATCCGGCGCCGACCGCGAGCAGGGTCGTGACCACCTGCCCCGACAGGACGTCGGGTCCGAACACGAACCCGATGAGCCGCCCGAACGCGAACACGCCCGCCTTGACGACGGCCACCGCGTGCAGCAGAGCGCTGACCGGGGTGGGGGCGACCATCGCGGCGGGCAGCCAGGCATGCAGGGGCATCAGGCCGGCCTTGGTGCCGAACCCGACGGCGAACAGCAGGAACGCGACCACGGTCAGCGCCGGGCCGAGCGTGTCACCGACGAAGCCCCCCGCGACGAACGCCACCTCGCCGGTGGTCGCGACCACGATCACCAGCCCGAGCAGCACCAGGACGCCACCGGTGAGCAGGTAGCCCACGTACCGGCGGCCAGCCGCGATCGCGGCGTCGTTGCCCTTGTGGGTGACCAGTGGGTACGTGGTCGCCGTGAGCAGTTCGTAGAAGACGAAGAACGTGAACAGGTCCCCGGCGAACGCGACGCCGAACGCCGTCGACAGGCACAGCGCGTAGAACACGTAGAAGCGGGTCTGGTTGCGCTCGTGGCCCCCACGCATGTAGCCGACGGCGTACGACGAGGCCAGCACCCACAGCAGGGAGGCGAGCAGTGCGAACAGCAGGCCCATCCCGTCGGCTGCCAGCGAGAGCTCGAACCCGGGGACGAGTTCTCCCAGCGACGTCGTCGGCACGCCTCCCGCGAGGACTGTGGGAAGCAGCGACGCAACCACGGCGAAGGTGACCGTCGCGCCACCGAACAGGATCGAGTCCCGCAGGTTCACCCACCGTCGTGTGGCCACGATCAGCAACGCGGTCACGACGGGGATCGTGACCGCGACGAGCGGCAGGAGCGAGTGGACTGTTCCCATCACCATCCAGGGTCTGGCGTCGTGACGGCTGGAGGGGCAGCCTAGTCGACGTTCCGCGGGCCCCGCCCCGGCGGGTACCGCGACGCACGTCGGCTCAGCGGGCTCGCAGCGCGGCCAGTTCGGGCCCGGGCTCCGCCAGGTCGGTCAACCGTGCGTGCTGGCCCGTCCCGGGCTCGGCCACCTCGAGGGCACGGCGGGCCCACCGGGACGCCTCCTGCTCGTCGCCGGCGTGCAGCGCGGTCTCGATGAGACCGTCGATGACGTCGAGCACCCGCCGACGCAGGCGCAGGCGGTGCTCGACGACCCAGTCCTCGTCGTGGTCGGGGAGCAGTTCCGCGTAGTGCTCGACCGCGGTCCGTGCGGCGATGACGTCGATGGTGCCGTCCTCACGACGGGTGGACAGCGCCTCCCGTGCGAGGGACACGAACTCGGACACGTCGAGCCGGGTGCCGGCCACGAAACCGATCGTGTCGTCGTCGCGCGTGACGATCTGGGGTGCGGGGCCGAGTCGGTGACGCACGCTGTCGAGGCGTCCCCGCACCTCGTGGGGATCGTCCGTGGGCCACAGCACCTCGGCCACGGCGAGTTCGTGGAGTCTTCCGCCGCGAACGGCGAGCAGTCGGACGAGGCGGCTGGCCACACCCTGTCGCAGCGGCGCCTCGCGACCGTCGACGAGCACGGCGAACCGGCCGAGCGCACGGACCTCGATGTGGGGTCCGTCGTCGGCGCCTGCCGAGGCCCGCGCGTCACTGGCGAGTCGTCGCAGCAGGGTGGCGGTGTCGTCGACGAGCGCGAGTGCGTCGTGGTCGTCGAGCAGCCGGGCGATGCGCGCTCCCTCGGTGAGGTCTGCCCTGGCGAGCACGTGCTGGCCTCGTCGTGCGTGCACCCGGGAGCGATGGACGAGCGCGAGCGACGTGAGTCGGGGTTCGCCCCGGGCGAGCGCAACGGCGCGGTCGAGGTGGTCGGCGGCGGCGTCGTGGGACCCGGAGCGGGTGCACACCGTCGTGGCGAGCAGTGTCGACGCGAGACCGGCCAGCCAGTGCTCGCCACCCCGTTCGTACAGTTCGATCGCCGTGTCCAGCTGCTGGCGGGCGCGCTCCTGCCACCCGTCGGCGCCACGGCGCGCCTCGAGCAGCCCGAGCCCCTCGTGGAGGCGTGCCGTGACGTCGGGGTGCCGTGGCCGGGTGAGCGCCACGAGCTCACGCATGCGTGCCTCGACCGCGTCCAGATCGTGGACCGGTCCGTGCACGGCGTCGCGCAGGCGTTCCGCCTCGAATGCGTGGCGCAGGGCCGGGCGCACCTCGTCACCCTGCTCGTGCACCACACGCAGCACGACCCGCACGCGGTCGGGACGTCCGACGGCGTGCCAGTGGCGCACGAGCGTCAGCAGCAGTTCGGGATGCGCCGTGACGGTCTCGTCGGGAAGTGCGGCGACGAGGTCTGCGTGGTCGTGGGTGTGCAGTGCCATGCACCGTTCGGGGTGCGCCAGGAGCAGCTTCGCGGCCCGGTTCTCGTACCCAGCGGCGAGCAGGGTGCGCACCGCCGACCGCAGGTCGCCGACCTCCAGCTGCCGGGCCGCGGCATGCCGCAGGGTGCGTCGACTGGCCGTGCCGTGGGAACGCAGCGCGTCGCGGACGTCGTCCTCGAACCGGGTCCGCCCGGACTCGTCGGTCCGCGCGAGCCCGGCGTCCACCGCGCGGGCGAGGATCGTCGGACGACGGGTGATGCGTGCGGCGAGGGTCTCGTCGACCCACGGAAGGGCCGCCATCTGCGCGAGCGCGCGGCGCCCCGCGCGTGACGTGCGTGCGAGCAGGTGGTTGGTGACCGTCGTCACCACTCGAGGTCGTGCGGCGAGGCGGGCGAGTTCCCGGTGACGAAGGTCGAGGTCGTCGATCCGGCCGACGTGTCGTGCCGCGAGCACGAGGTCGAGCGCCCGGCCGTTCGTGGCATGCAGGATCGCGTCCACGCCGCGTGGAGGCAGGTCGAGGCGCAACAGCGAGTTGACGTACGCGGTCACCTCGTCGCGTGTGAACGCCAGCGCCCGCTCGCTGACCGTCTGGGAGGTGAGCAGACCGAGTCGGGCCGCGGCTCCCTCGCGCCGCCGGCTCAGGACCACCAGGTGCTGTCCCGGAGGGATGGACGCCGCGAAGCCGGTGAGCGCGTCCACCGCCTCGTCGTCGAGGTGGTGCGCGTGGTCGACGACGAGCAGCACACGATCCGGGCTCCCACGCAGGTGCTCGCTGAGCGCGGCGAGCATGTCGCACGGGTGGGTGTCACGTGCGACCAGCGTGGTGGCGGCCTCGTCGAGACCCGCGGCCACGAGGGCCTCGTGCATCCGAGCGATCAGGGCCTCGAGGTGTCCGTCCTGTGGACCGACGGAGGCGATCGCGAGGGGGCGCTCGAGTCGTCGCGCCAGTTCCGCGGCGAGCACGCTCTTCCCGGCACCGGACGCGCCGAGGACGACGAGCACGGGCGCGAGCTGGTGGCGAGCGAGCAGCCGGGGGCGGGGAAGGTGGTGTTCGGGGAGCACGGTGGAGATCCTCGTGATGCGGCACCCTTGTCGGTCGACGCCGGTCTGGTCGGGGGGAAGTGGTCCGGGCGCTACTCCTGCGCTCCGTCACCGATGTAGCGGTCCTTGATGCTGTCCACGACCGACGCGTCCGCGAGCGTCGTGGTGTCACCGAGCTGGTTGTCCTCGGCGATGTCCTTGAGCAGTCGACGCATGATCTTGCCCGATCGTGTCTTGGGCAGGTCGGCGGTGAACAGCACCGATGCGGGTTTCGCGATGGGCGAGATCATCGTCGCGACGTGGTTGCGAAGTTCGGCGGCGAGTGCCTCGTCGCCCTCGATGCCTCCGCGCGGGGTGACGAACGCGGCGATGGCCTGGCCCGTCTGGGCGTCGGCGCGGCCGATCACCGCGGCCTCGGCGACCGACGGGTGACTCACGAGCGCCGACTCCACCTCGGTGGTGGAGATCCGGTGCCCCGACACGTTCATGACGTCGTCGACGCGTCCGAGCAGCCAGAAGTAGCCGTCGGCGTCGCGCTTGGCGCCGTCACCGGCGAAGTACCGGCCGGGGAAGCGCGACCAGTACGTGTCGCGGTACCGCTCGTCGTCGCCCCAGATGCCTCGGAGCATCGAGGGCCAGGGCTGGTCGAGCACGAGGTAGCCGCCGCCGGGAATTCCCACCGGGTTGCCCTGGTCGTCGACGATGTCCGCCGAGATCCCGGGCAGGGGGAAGGTGGCCGACCCGGGCTTCGTCGTGGTGAGGCCCGGCAGCGGGGAGATCATGATCGCGCCGGTCTCGGTCTGCCACCAGGTGTCGACGATGGGGCACCGCTCGCCCCCGATGTTGGCGTGGTACCACATCCACGCCTCGGGGTTGATGGGCTCACCCACGCTGCCGAGCAGGCGCAGGCTCGACAGGTCGTGGCCTGCCGGATGGTGGTCGCCCCACTTCATGAACGCTCGGATCGCCGTGGGAGCCGTGTAGAGCTGCGTGACGCCGTAGCGCTCGACGATCGACCAGAACCGGTCCTCCGCGGGGTGGTTGGGCACACCCTCGTACATGACCGACGTCGCACGGTTCGCGAGTGGCCCGTACACGATGTAGCTGTGGCCCGTGACCCAGCCGATGTCGGCGGCACACCAGTAGACGTCGGTGTCGGGATGCAGGTCGAACACGTACCGGTGGGTGAAGGCGGCCTGGGTGAGGTAGCCCCCGGTGGTGTGCATGATGCCCTTGGGCTTCCCGGTGGTCCCGGACGTGTACAGCAGGTACAGCAGGTCCTCTGCCTCCATCGGCTCGGGCGGGCAGTCCGCGGGCTGCGTGTCGACGACCTCGTGCCACCAGACGTCACGACCGTCGACCATGTCGACGTCGTTGTCCCCGCGACGCACGACCAGCACCTTCTCGACCGACGGGGCGTCGGAGAGTGCCTCGTCGACCGCGGGCTTCAGGGGGGCGACGCTGCCGCGACGCCAACCACCGTCGGCGGTCACGACCGCCCGACACGTCGCGTCGTTGATGCGGTCGCGCAGGGCGTTGGCGGAGAAGCCACCGAACACGACGGAGTGGATCGCGCCGATGCGTGCACAGGCGAGCATCGCCACCGGAAGCTCGGGGATCATCGGCATGTAGATGGCGACGCGGTCGCCCTTCTCCACACCGAGCTGCTTCAGGGCGTTGGCCGCCCGCTGGACCTCGTCGAGCAGCTGCGCATACGTGATCGTCCGGGTGTCGCCGGGCTCGCCCTCCCAGTGGAAGGCCACCTGGTCGCCATGGCCGGACTCGACGTGGCGGTCGACGCAGTTGTGGCTGACGTTGAGTGTTCCGCCCACGAACCACTTCGCGTGGGGAGCGTCCCACTCGAGCGTGGTGTGCCACGGCTCGAACCAGTCGAGCGCCCGCGCCTGCTCCTCCCAGAAGGCGAGGCGGTCGCGTTCGGCGGCGTCGTGCAGTGACGAGTCGCTGACCAGCGCGTGGTCACGTGTGTCCTCGGAGGGCGGGAAGGTGCGCGCCTCACTGAGCAGGTCCTCGATTGCATCCTGGGCCACTGGTTCTCCCTTTCCCGTGGCACGGTCGCTCAACGTAGTACGAACCGTCGTGTGTGGGAACACGTGATCTGGTCAGGGACGTGGATTCAACCGTGTGCACCGCCGGTGAAGTGCCAGCGCCTCAGGTGCAGGGACGGACAGACCACCATGCCGGGTCCGAACTCCGAGTCGGCGTACCGGTCGTCGTCGCCGACGGCGACGACGTTGCCACCCGACAGCGCGTCGACGAACGACTGGGTGAACCGCAGATCGGCGACGGCACGGGTCACCTGCCCGTCCTCCACGAGGAACGTGCCGTTGCGGGTCAGGCCCGTGACCACCTGACTCCGAGGGTCGAGCGCACGGCAGTAGTGGAACTGGGTGACGAGCAGGCCCCGTTCCACGGACTCGATCATCCGGTCCGGCGGCGTGGGTCCGGGCCTGAGCACGAGGTTGGTGGGGATCGGGCCGTGTGCCTCACCACCGGGTACGGCACTGCCCGTGGAGCGTGTCCCGACTCGCGCGGCCGTGCGGCGGTCGTGCGCCAGCGCGCGGGTCACCCCGGCCTCGATCAGGTCGAACGCCGTGCGTGGCGTGCCCTCGGCGTCGAACGAGAGGCCGACGCTGCGCTCGTCGAACGGGTCCTCACGCAGGTGGATCCCCGGGTCGAACTGCTGCTCGCCCGGGACCGCGAACGACGCGCCGTCGAGGTGCGCCTTCGCGTTGAACCCGTACACGGCGAGGAACACCAGCAGGCTCGCGACCGCCTCGGGTCCGAGCACCACCTCGAGATCTCCGGGGTCGAGGTCGACCGGGTCGATCCCGCGGCGCGCCCGATCCGCCGCGAGGGCGCCGACGGCGGTCGCGTCGAGGTCGCCGAGCCGCCGCGACGTCTGGTGGGCGCTGCCGGCGGAGGTCGAGGTCCGGTGGATGCCGTCGAGGGTCGCACGGGTCGAGTGACCGCTGGCCCTGGCGCCAGCGGTCGACGCGAACCCGGCCCAGGTGGCCGCCGTGTCGAGGTAGCCGGCCGCAGACAGGTCTGCAGCGGCGTCGACGAAGCGGCGCACTCCCTGTGCGCGATCGTCGGGTCCGGCCCGGGCGGTGGCTGCGTCGGCGTTGTCGGACCACGTGACCCGGTCCGGTGTCGCCGGTGTGGCGCCGGGCCAGTACGGGTCGACCGGTTGCCGTCGCGCCGCCTCGACGTTGCGCGCGACGAAGGGTCCCAGGTCGTCGCCGTCGGCGACGGTGGTCCGGGCCGTGGAGAGCCTTCCGTCCACGGCGACGGTCAGTGACACGGTCGTGGTGTCCTCGGTGACGTTCTGGTGGACGAACGAGTTCGCGAACCGGGTGAGACCGTGACGCACGCGCGTCACGAGCACGTTCGCCTCGGCGCCGGTGTCGTGCGCGAGCGCGGCGACGTGCTCGGCGAGGGCCGCGAGGTCCGACGTGGGCGGGAGGGTCACGCTCGACTCCTCACGCCGACCCGCACACCGTGGAAGCGCGCGGGGGCGGCCGGGTGCGCCGTGTGCCCGAGCTGCATGGGCTGGCCCTTCCCGCAGTTGGGCACCCCCCAGGCCGTCCACTCGTCGACCCCGGCCAGGCGATCCATCGACGCCCAGAACCGCGGGGTGATGCCGGTGTAGGTGGGATTGCGCACCATGCGGACGCGGCGACCGTCGACGATCTCCCAGCCGATCTCGCACCCGAACTGGAAGTTGAGACGCCGGTCGTCGATCGACCACGACCGGTTGGTTGCCATGAGGATCCCGTGGCGCGTGTCGGCGACGATCTCCTCCAGACTCGAGTCGCCCGGTTCGAGCCCCACGTTGGTCATGCGCACCATCGGCAGTCGGTTGAACCCGTCGGCCCGGACCATCCCGCCGGGCTCGACGCCCGCCAGGTGCGCGGTGTCTCGCCCGGACAGGACCCCGACCCACGTGCCGTCGCGGACGATGTCGACGCACTGCGCAGGGGTGCCCTCGTCGTCGAAGCCGAACGTGGCGAGCGCTCCCGGAATGGTGGCGTCGGCCGTGATGTTCATGAGTGGTGACCCGTAGCGCATCCGGCCGAGCTCGGGCAGTTCGAGGAACGACGTCCCTGCGAACGCCGCCTCCCAGCCGAGGATCCGGTCGAGTTCGACCGCGTGTCCGACGGACTCGTGGATCTGCAGCGCGAGCTGACTCGACTCGAGGATCAGGTCGAGCTCGCCCGACGGGCACTCGTCGGCACCCAGCAGGGCGACCGCCTCCTCGGCGATCCGCTGCGCGTTGCCCGGCAGGTCGTGGCGTCGCACCATCTCGAAACCTGCGGCCTCGACGTGTCCGAACGACTGCGGATGGCTGCGTCGCTGAGACTCGTGCTCGCCGATCGCGGTTGCGTCCATGCCACACCCGGACTCGACCAGGTGCTGATGGATCCGGTGTCCCTCCGACGACACGAACCACTTCTCCGTGTCCCAGAACATCAGTTGCGCGAAGGCGACCGCGATCCCGTCCACCGCGGCCATGGTCGCCGTGGCCTCGACCACGACGCGGACCTTCTCGTCGAGCGGGACGGCGAACGGGTCCTCGTCGTGCGGGGTGGTCCAGGAGGCCTGCTGGACCGGGATCGGCGACAGGGTGAGCGCCGGCCCCGGCACGATCGACGCAGCCCGCGCGGCCGCCGTGGCCTCGGCGCCGGCCCGGGCCACGGCACGGTCGCCCAGGTCGCTGGTCGACGCGAAACCCCAGGAAGACCCGACGAGTGCTCGCACGCCCACCCCGGCGTCGTCACTGCGCGTCACCGACTCGAGTTCCCCACTGCGGGCGGTGAGCCGTTCGCTGCGCCGCATGACGACGCGTGCGTCCGCGTGCGACGCCCCGGCGCTCAGCGCGGCCTCCACGGCAGCGCTCGCGGCACTGAACGGCGTCTCGTCCACCCCTGCCGGCCCCTTCGACGGTGCGTACGACAGTACTGCTCGACACGCACCCCGGTTCACGGCGTGGCAGGATGGCCGCATGCCACGCATCGACATCGAGTCCTACGAGGACGACTGGGACGACCTCGAGCCGCCGCGTGCCCCCCGTGCGCGAGACCTGTCGGTGGAGGCGCGCCGCCGCATGGACGACCTCGAGTCGGCCCGCGTCGTCGCGGTGGACCGGGGGCGGGTGACGGTCCTCCATCGCGACGCGGTGGTCGAGGCCGTGTTCGCCGGGACCATGCGCGGAACCAGAGTCGCCGTCGGCGACCTCGTCAGCGTCCGGCCTCCTCGGCACGAGTCCGATCCTCCCCGAATCGTCGAACTGCGGCCCCGGACGACGGTCCTGTCGCGAACCGGTGACGACGCCGTGGACGACGAACGGGTCGTGGTCGCCAACGTCGACCAGGTGGTGGTGGTGCTCGCTGCCGACCACCTCACGGTCGGTGCGCGACTGCTCGACCGGGTGATGGTGGCCGCGTCCGCGGGCGGGCTCGACACGGTCGTGTGCGTGAACAAGCGTGACCTGGTCGGCGATCTCGCCCAGGTCGACGACCTGCGTCGGCGATACGGGGACCTCGGGGTCCGCAGTGCGGTGACGTGTGCCCTGTCCGGCGAAGGGGTCGACGACCTGCGCGGGATCCTGTCGGGCCGGTGGAGCGCCTTCACCGGACACTCGGGCGTGGGGAAGTCGTCGCTGCTCAACGTCCTCGCGCCGGGGGCCGACCACGAGGTCGGGGAGGTCGGACGGCGAGGTGGTCGACACACGACGGTCGCCGCGCGCGCCGTGCGGCTCGACGACGACTCCTGGATCGTCGACACCCCCGGCGTGCGGTCGTTCGGACTGGGACTGGTGGATCCGAGCGAACTCGCCCGGCACTTCCCCGAACTGGCGTCACTCGACTGCGCCCTGTCCGACTGCATCCACGTGTCCGAACCCGGCTGCGCGCTCGACGTGCGAGCGGTGCACCCGGAACGCCTCGCCTCCTACCGGCGTCTGCTCGCCGCGCTGCGTGACCCGGCAGGCCACGACCCGGACGCGTGACGGCGAGCCGACACCACCCGTGATCGGCCGAACGGCATGGATGCGTCCGAGCCGCGGAACGTCGGGCGCTGGACCACTACGATCGCGGCGTCGAACGGGAGCCGGCGTGACGATGTGGACGCTCGTGCGGGGTGCGACGCGTGGTGTCGTGCGGTGGATCCGGGTCTCCGCGGGCTCGCAGGATCCACGGCGACTGCGGCGGCGCATGCAGCCGGTCGACGACTGGGACGCGCGCGTCGACGGCAGAGCACGGCGCCTGACCGAACGCGAGACGATCCGCGTGACGCGGTTGGGACGCTTCGACGCCAAGCAGCCCCTGCACACCGCCGAGGGATGGCGCGACCCGGTGCGTGTCGGGGCCGTCGGGGTCTGGTCGCTCGCGGTGGGTGCGACGGCCCTCTACGGCTGGCTGAGGGGCCGGGGACCCCTCGGAACCCTGCGTGACGTGTTCGGCGACGACACCCGGAGCGACGTCGACGGCGATGACCCGGGGTTCGTCGACGGCTCCTGAGCGGCGCCGTCGACTTCCGGTCACGATGCCGGATCCGTTGGCTCGCCTGCGCAGGACGTTGCCGGCCCCGCGAGCTGGGCGGCCAGTTCGAGCGCCCAGGCACGGACGCGGTCCGGGTCCCGCCAGTCGCCGGCGTGGTCGCTCGCGATGGCGCGGGTGAGCGGACCCCCGGACCCGGTCTCGATCCTGCCACCGAACGTCACGTGGCCACGAGCGGACACGAGCCGCATCAGCCGCTGCACGGTGGGTACCGGCGGCAGATCTCCCTCGCCTGCGGATCCGTCGAGCGGTCCGCTGCTGAACAGCCAGACGGGTCGTCCGGACAGGGCTCGCCGGTGTCGACGCACGAAGTCACGTGCGACCGGGTGCCACCGGCCCATGCGCAGCGATCCGCCGACCACGACCGCGTCGTGTGCCGACAGGTCGTGCACCGCCTGGGCGTCGCGTGCCACGGCGTCGACGCCCACCTCCTGCAGCGCGGCGGCGATCCAGCGGCCGATCTCCTCGGTGGATCCGAGCGTGGACCCGGTGGCGACCAGCACGCGAACAGGGCCGGCGGGACGAACCTCGGGGTGCACCGGGGCGGGTGACGCGGGACGGTGGAGCGCAAGTGCTGCCAGCAGGATCGCCTGGGAGCCCTGCAGGGCGGTGATGGAGATGCCGACCACCTCGAACGCAGGAACCCGGAGATCTGCCAGGGCGACGTACAGCGACACGGCGGCGACCTGTCCGGCGGCGGCCACCGCCCAGACGCTGCGCCAGTCCACACGCAGCAGCGCGAGCACGAGGAAGAGGTGGGCGATGGCGGCAGGCACCGCGAGCGACACGAGGGGTGCGTCGGGAAGCAGTTCGGCGTCCACCGGTCGCAGCACGCCGGCTGCGACGAGCACGTACAGGCCTGCGGTCGTCGCGGCCAGGTCGGCGGCCGCCATCCGAGCGCAGTGGCGGAGCCGCGACGCACGGGGGCTGCGGTGAGGGTGGCGGTCGGACATGGCCGATCTCCGTACGGACGACCGGGCACCAGCATGCAGAGGTGGAGCCGGGGGCCACGGGGTCCGATGGCCCCGTGCGACGGGCCACAGGGCGCAGCGACCGGGCCGTGGGGGCACTGCGGTAGGCTGCGCGGCCGTCCGTGCACTGCACACGGCGGGGTCGCCAAGTGGTAAGGCAGAGGACTGCAAATCCTCCATCACGGGTTCGATTCCCGTCCCCGCCTCCACCTCACGTCACGTAGCTCGTCGGCGGGGCTGCGTCGCCCGCGCCGTCAGTCGCGGCGGCGGCGTGCCAGTTCGATCTTCGGGCAACGGTCCATGACGACGTCGAGCCCCGCGGCCCGCGCACGTCGCGCGGCTTCCTCGTCGATCACGCCGGTCTGGAGCCACACGGCCGCGACACCTCTCGCGATGGCGTCGTCCACGTGCGCACCGGCGAACTCGGAACGTCGGAACACGTCGACGACGTCGATGGCGACGTCCTCGGGCACCGCGTCGAGGCTCGGCCAGGTGCGTAGTCCGAGGATCTCGTCGGCCCTGGGGGTGATCGGGACGACCTCGTAGCCGTGGTCGAGCAGTGCCCGTACCACGCCGTGGCTTGGTCGGTCGGGACGGGGTGAGGCACCGACCACGGCGAACACCCGTGCGTGGTCGAGGATCCGGTGTGCCGTGGCCGTGACCTCGTCCTGTGTCGGTGGCATCGTCCTGTCCTGAGCGTCGGGAGCGTCGTTCACGTGCAGGCCCGCAGGATCCGGGGTCCGATCCGGTAGGGCACGGACGCCGCAAGCGTCTGGTCGACGGTGCCGGCCAGGGTCAGGTCGTGTTCGGGGCAGTGGAGGAGCCACGATCCGCTCGCGCCGGTGTGGCCGATCAGTGTGGCGGGCCTGCGGCCGGGTGCCTGCAGGCGCAGGACGCCGATTCGCTTGATGCCCAGCCCGTACTGGATGGGCCACGACGGCGACATGATCGCCGTGCGACTGCGGGGCACGCCGAAGCGGTTCCAGCGCCCCGTCATGGCCGTCAGGGTGCCCGGGTCGTCGAACAGGCGACCTTCGAGCAGTGCGCGCAGGAACCGGATGGCATCGGAGACCGTGCCCACGAGGCCGCCGTCGGGGCCGAGCGATGCCATGAGCCTCGGCCGGTCCAGGACGACGTCGCCGGACCACAGGCTCGCCACGGGCTCCCGAGGCGTCGTCGGGCGCGGGCGACCGGCGAAGGCCGTCGAGTCGAGCCCGAGGGGTCCGAGGATGCGTTCCTCGACGACGTGCGCGAACGCACGACCGGTCACCCGGGCGACGATCTCGGCGAGCAGCTGGAAGTTCGTGTCCGAGTAGTGGGCACGATGTCGCCCGGTGCCGTGCTGGGGTGGGAAGTGCGGGGACAGGCGGCGAACGCGGTCGACGACGTCGTCGATCGTGAACGACACGTCCTGTTCGACGATCAGGTCGCCGATGCTCCGGTCGCCCGCGGGCGCCTCCAGGAAGTAGTCGGGGAGACCCGACGTGTGGGCGAGCAGGTTTCGCACGGTCACGTTCGCCGTGTGGTCGACGCCGTCCACGCGGTGCAGTCCGACGGAGAGCTCGGTGGGCAACCACGTCGTGACCGGGTCGTCGAGTCCCAGCGCTCCCCGCTCAACCAGCTGCAGGACGGCCGTGGCCGTGAACAGCTTCGTGACACTGGCAAGATGGACGCGGGTGTCGGCGGTCATGGCCGGTCCGTCGGGCGAGGTCGGGCCCGCCGCCGAAGACCAGTGCCATCCGTCGCCGTGTGTGACGGCCATCACGGCGTGGCGGACGCCTCGATGACCGGGCAGCGAGGCGAGCAGACCGTCCAGTCGTTCGCGGGCGGCCTCGGAGGGCATCGTGGCTCCTGTCACCCCCCGTGTCCACCGGGAAGTTCGATCGTGAAGACGGCGCCCGAGGGGACGTTGTCGCGGTGTTCGACGGTTCCGCCGTTCGCCTCGGTGAGCAGCCGGACGATCGGCAGGCCCAGCCCGACCCCACGAGCGGTGCGCGTGTCGCCGCGGTCGCGCTGTGCGAAACGGTCCCACATGTACGGTCGGAAGTCTGCAGGGATCCCGGGGCCGTGGTCGGACACCTCGAGGCGCAGGCGACCGGGTCCTGCCGGATGGATCCGGAGTTCGATCGGAGGTGCCCCGTACCGACCGGCGTTGACGAGCAGGTTGATGACGATCTGCTCCAGGTGTCGCCGGTCCACGGAGAGCACGTGGTCTCCGACGTCGAGGGTCACGCCGTCGACGAGGTCCTCGAGTTCGACGAGCAGGGGTTCGAGCACGTCTGCGGCGACCACGTCTTCAGGACGGGTGACGAGGGCGTGGGCGACCGCGCGGTTCACCACCAACAGGTCTTCGACCAGTCGCAGCATGCGGCGGGCGCTGCCGCGCATCGCGCGGACCATGCGGTGTTGTTCCTCGGTGAGGTTGTCGCCTCGCTCGCCCAGCAGTTCGAGGAACCCGAGGATCGGCGTGAGGGGGGTGCGCAGTTCGTGGCTCGCCATGGACAGCAGGTCGTCCTTGAGTCGCGACGCCTGCTCGAGCTGGTGGTTCGCCTCCGCCAGTTCCTCGTTCGCCCGGCGAAGCGCGGTGATGTCCTGCAGGGCGCCGGAGATGTGGGTCACCGTGCCGTCGGGTCCACGGCGGGCCTCGCCCAGGAGTCGCACCCACAGCCACCGACCCGCGTACGTCTGCAGGGGCAGTTCGAGGTCGACAGGCGTGCCGTTCGTGGCGCAGTCGGTGAGCGCGGCGACGAGTCGTTCACGATCATGGGGCGGGAAGCGGTCGTACGACTCGTCGATGTCCGGTGCGGTGTCGTGCGGATAGTCGAGGATCTCGTAGATCTCGTCGGACCAGTGGACGCGGTCGTGCACGACGTCGATCGACCATCCGCCGAGTCCGGCCATCGCACCCGCGAGCCGGTGCATGTTGCGGCTCACCTCGAGCTGTTCCTGTGCGAGCCTCAGGTCGTGGATGTCGGTGCAGGTCCCGAACCACCGGATGATCTCGCCGCGTGCGTCGCGCAGCGGCATCGCGCGGCCGAGCATCCAGCGGTGGGTCCCGTCGTGCCGCCGGAGTCGGTACTCGATCTCGTACGGCTCACCGGTGCTCGTGGCCTCACGCCAGCAGTTCGCGGCGCGTTCACGGTCGTCCGGGTGGAACGCGGGGTTCCAGCCGTGCCCCAGGCTCTCCTCGAGCGTTCGTCCCGTGAAGTCGAGCCACTGCTGGTTGAAGTGCACGTGCCACCCGTCCGGTCGGGTGATCCACACGATCTGCGGCATCGTCTCGACGAGTGCGCGCCAGTCCGCCTCGCTGGTCAACACGTCGCGATGGGAGGGAGAGGGCACGATCTTGACCTTCGCGTCGTCACCGCGTCGGTCGCGGATGGGCCCTGTGCCCGGCGACGCCGCCCATCCGGGTCGCGACACCCGTGAGCGCCTGTCGGGCAACGCTAGTGTCCTCACGACGGTCCTGCTCGACCCTGGGGCCGACGGGTGCTCACGTGCGAGGAGATCAGCATCGAACGTCGGAGCCGTCGCCTGATCGCCGCGCTCGCTGGCGGCGCGGCCGGCGCCGGTGTCCACGCGTTGGTGTCACGTGACGTCGGAGTGGCGCTCACGATGGGGGCGACGTTCTTCGGGGCCTGGGTCCTGACGGACGTGCTCATGCGCCGGCCGGCCCGCGCCGACGCACCCGTGTCGTCGGGTCCGGTCCGGAGGTTGCTCGCGACGGGTTGGGAACGTGCGCAGCGAACGGGTGACCCGACACCCGAGGTGACCCTGGTGCTCGCCATGCTGTTCGTCGTCCTGGCGGTCCTCGGCGTCGTGCCGGCGGTGGTCACCGGTTCGGTCGGGGCATCGATCGGACTGGTCGCCATCGGGATGCTGCTTGCGCTGCTGCCCGCACTGTTCGCACCCCAGCACGGGCGTGCCGCGGCCGTGTGCCGGCTCGCGGGCATCGCCGTGGCGTGCGCGGCCCTCGCAGCCGTGAGCGCCCAGCTCTGGGGCTGAGAGCTCAGGTCGCGATTCGACGGGCGACCGGCCGAACTCGCCCGGTCGGGCCTACGGTTGCCAACACCCTGCATCACGCCATCCGTCCTCCGGGAGACCGCCATGCCCCTCGAGATCGTCTTCGGACGCATCCTTCTCGCGACGATGTTCGTGCACGGCGGCCTGCTGAACACGCTGCACGAACACGACAACCAGGTTCGGGCCGCGCGGTCCATCGGCGTGCCGTTCCCGCGCCTGATGGTGCGCGTGAACGGTGCGCTCATGTTCGTCGGCGGGATCCTGATGGCGACGGGACTGTTCCCCCAGCTGGGCGCACTGATCCTGTTCGTGGTGATGGTCCCGACCACCATCGCGGGGCACCCGTTCTGGCGTGAGGACGATTGGCAGGCACGGCGTCAGCAGTTCCGCATCTTCCTCAAGAACGTCGGCGCGATGGGCGGGCTCGCCGTCATCTACGGCCAGGGACCCGTGGCGGCGCTGTACGGGTGGTGACCGGGAGCCGGTCCCCGAGCCGGTCCTTCACTCGCTCCTGGATCAGGTGGAGATGCCGAGCCGCCGCAACGCCTCCTCGTAGACGTCGGGGGGCAGCGGTCCGTGGGCCGCGGCCGCGAGGTTGTCCTGCAGGTGTGTCGGGTTCGTGGTCCCCACGATCGTGCTGGTCATGCCCGGATGGCTGATCGTGAACCGCAGCGTGAACTCCATCGGGCTCATGCCTTCGTGGAGGTCGTCGAGGTCGGCCTGCTCCCACACCTCGGTGAGGTGGCTGAAGCGAGTCGACTGCGCCACGGTGCCCGACGGAGCGCCCTTGGCGGCGCCTCCGCGCACGAGCACGCCCGCGCCCGCCGCTGCCGCGTCGTGGATCGCCCCGTGGTGTTCGGGTTGCAGGACCGAGTACGGAATCTGGAAGACGTCGAACACGCCGAGTGCGATGTGTTCCGACAGGTCGGGCAGTGTCGACGACATCCCAAGGAACCGGACCTTTCCCTGGTCGCGCAGTTCCACCATGGTCTCCACGACCCGGTCCTCCTCCAGGGGTGCCGAGCGTGTCTCTGAACTGTGGACCTGGAGCAGGTCGAGGTGGTCGGTGTCGAGCCGTCGTAGGCTCTGCTCGAGCGCGGCGACGATGTTGTCACGTCCGAAGTCGTGAGGGCTCCGGTCTCTGGCGTTGGTCGCGGTCCACCCGGCGAGGCACCCGCACTTCGAGGCGAGGAAGTACTCGTCGCGCCGGTGGGACAGGTGGCGTCCGATGCGCTCCTCGGCGACGCCGTAGTCCGGCGACGTGTCGATCAGGTTGATCCCCTGGTCGAGCACCGAGTTGAGCAGCCTTCCGGCGTGCGCCTCGTCGAGCCTCTGCCCGGCGGGTTCGTCGCGAAGGCCCATGCTGCCGTAGCCGAGCACCGTCGCCTCGTACCCGGTGCGTCCGAGCGTACGTGTCTCCATCGTCATCCCGTCCGGTAGTCGTCTCCGTCTGTCGGGCAGCGTAGGGGGCACGACCGTCGCGGAGGGGGCCATCGCCTCCGGTAACCGACGCGAACCACGGCCTCGGGTCAGCGCTGCGCGACGCCCGCCATCGCGAGCAGACGCATGACCGTGCGCCAGTTGCGCAGGGTGACGTCCACGTCCGCAGATCGCGAGGCGAGCGCGGCGGCGAGCCGACTGCGACCGATCCCGCCGGGCAGCAGCAGGTAGCGGACGCGGTCGCCGGACTCGATGCGTTCGGGCGCGAACTCGTCGGGACCGAACGTCAGGGTGGCCGGGTCTGCGGGTTCGGCGGACAGGAACGCGACGTGCACGCGGGTCGGGTCGGCGTTCGCCTGGGCCGCGAACGGATTGCGGGCCACGACGTCCGCCAGTTCCTCCGCCGTTCGCACGATCACCGGTGTTTGCAGGTCGAACTCCTCGGCGAGCCCGCCCTCGAGCGCGCGTTCCACGGAGGCTGCGTCGTCCGTCGTGGTGAACACGACATTGCCGCTCTGGACGTAGGTGCGCACGTCGTCGAACCCCATGCGCGTGCACAGGCGCTGGAGGTCCGGCATCCGGATGCGACGGTGGCCGCCGACATTGATGCCGCGGAGCAGTGCGATGCAGGTGGTCATGGACACGAGGGTCCCCGATGTACGACGAGGGCGCATGACCGTTCGGACGAAGGGCCGCGTCGGTACCTTCCGGCCGGGGTGCCGGGGTTCCCGGGGTGCCACACCCTCAGGAGGTGTGCCACGAGCGATCCACAGGCGGGGGCGGCACGGTCACACGTCGCGACCGTGATCGAGCAGTGGCGTGCCCAACTGCTGGCGCGCGTGCTGCGGATCGTGCTCGCACTCGGGGTGCTGGTCGCGGTCCCGAGCATTCTGTTCGCGGTGACGATCGACCGGTTCGACATCATCGTCGTCGACGTGGTCGCCCTGCTCGTCGTCGGCATCGTCACGTTCGTGCCGTCGATCCCGTACCGCGTCCGAGCCCTCGTGCTGCTGGCCGCGTCCTACGGTCTTGCGGTGTTCTTCCTGGGGATCATCGGATCGGTCGGCCTCATCTACCTGATGGCGTTCCCCCTGCTCGCCGCCCTGCTGCTGGGCCTGGGTCCGGCGATCGCGGCGCTGGTGGTCAACGCGGCCACCCTGGTGGGTTTCGGCGTCTCTGGAGCCGCCGACCCGAACCTGACGGCCGCAGGACTCGAAGGGCCGGCGGAGTGGGTCATCGTCACGCTGAACCTGCTGTTCATGAACGCGGTCGTCGCGATCGCCTGCTCGCTCCTGTTGCGGCGCATGGAGCGGTCACTCGTCGACGCGCACGACCTGTCGACGTCCCTCGCCACGCGCAACCTCGAAATGGAGCACGAGGCGGAGCAACGGCGACTCGCCCAGCAGCAGCAGTGGTTCCAGGCCCAGCTGCTCGATGCCGTCGACGAGGCGGTGGTCGCCACTGACCGAACGGGACGCATCCGCTACGTGAACCCAGCGGCCGAACGCCTCCACGGATGGAGGTCGACCGACGTCGCGGGCGTTCCGTTGCAGGACGTCATCGTGCCCCCGTCCTCGCACGGCCTCACGCAGGACGTGATGGCTCGCCTCGAACAGGGTGAGACCTGGAGTGGCGAGCTCGACCTCAGCCGGTCCGACGGGACGTCGTTCCCAGCGCTGGTGACGGCCGCACCGCACCGCGACGAGTCCGGAGCGTTCGCGGGGATGATCGCCGCGACCACCGACATCTCGCAGCTGCGCGAGACGATCGACCGACTCGCGCGCAGCGAGGAGATCCGGGTTGCGTTCCTGCGCGCGACGTCGCACGAACTGCGCACCCCGTTGACTGCGATCGTCGGGTTCATCGAGACCCTGCGGGACCATGACGGCAGGCTCGACGAGCGTGCCCGTGCGGAACTGGTCGAGCGGCTCGGGGTCAACGCCGGTCGACTCACACGCCTGATCACCGACCTGCTCGACGTGGACCGGCTGACGAGCGGCCTCGTCGCCGCGAACCGCCAGCCCTGCGACCTGCGTGAACTGGTCATCCGGGCCGTCAACGAGGTCGACCACGTCGGCCGCCGCATCGAACTGGACCTCGCCGAGGTGACCGGCATCGTCGACGGACCGAAGATCGAGCGTGTCGTGGGCAACCTCGTCGCGAACGCCGTGCGGCACACCCCCATGGACGCCGCCATCCGTGTCGTGCTGTTCGCCACCGGCGATCACGCGGTGGTTCGTGTGTGTGACGACGGCCCGGGAATAGATCCTGGCTACCTCGAACTGATCTTCGAACCGTTCGTGCAGGGGCCGGAGCTGCATCGGCACGCGAAACCGGGCACGGGACTCGGCCTGTCGCTGGCGCGCGAACTGGTGCGCCTGCACGACGGGGAGATCACCGCGTCGAACGGGCAGGAACAGGGTGCGTGCTTCGAGGTCAGGCTGCCGACCGGCTGACGGCGGCACCGGCCGTCGTCACTCGAACAGGCTGCGCAGCCGTTCCAGGACCCGTTGCACGATCCCGTCCACGACCTCGTCGTCGACGAGCTGACCACCGGTGTCGCCGCCACCCTCGTCACGCTCGCGTTGCTCGAGTCGGCGTTCGCGTTCGTCGAGGTCTGCCTCGCGGCGGGCGATGTCCTCCTCACGTTCGGACAGGTCCGCAGACCACTCCTCGAGGACCTCGGCGCGCTCGTCGAGCGCCCGACTGCGCGCGTCGGCATCCTGGTCGTTGCCCGCGGAGGCCGCTCGGGCCTCGTCGAGTGCAGCCTCGAGTTCGGAGATGCGCGCGTCGCGGGACTCGAGTCCGGACTCCAGCGCCTCGATCTCGGACGCCGTCACCTCGTCGCCGACCGCGTCGTTGCCCGCGAGTGCGACGATCAGCAGCGCGAGACCGAACCCGACGGCGGCACCGACCAGGCCGATGACCACCGCTCGCCACCGGCGCTGTCGGTGGTCCGGATCGGTGGCGGGCGCCCCGGTGGGACCCGTCAGCGGTTGCGTGCGTGTGGTGTCGACCGATTCCTGCACGACCGCCTCGTCGACGACCGTGTCGTCGAACACGAGCGTCGGGTCGTCTCCGCTGACCTCAGCGCGGTCGCCGGGACGGGACTCGGACATGTCGCACCTCTCGAACCTGGCGAGGTCTGGTGAGGACCTCGCGGGGAAGCGTCACCACGATAGGGAGGTGGCCAGGGTCCACCCCCGACGAACGGACGGGTGGATCGAACCGGTCGGGACCGGACACGGCGGCCCGGAGCCCCGCTACCGTCGCGGATGGATGTCGGGAGGGCTCACCATGCGCGGTCGTGTCGGCATCCTCGTCGTCGCAGTCGCCCTCGCGGCGTGCAGCAGTCCGGTGTCCGAGGATCCCGGTCCCGTGTCGTCGCCCGCCGGGGAGGTCGGTGACGAGGCTGCGATGCGTGACGCCCCCGAAGCCTCTGGACCTCCGACACGCGCCGGGCCGACGCTGCTCGACTTCGCTGCCCCGGCCGTCGACGGTGGTCAGGTCGTCGGCGCCGAGTTCGCCGGTCAGGCCCTCGCCGTGTGGTTCTGGGCACCCTGGTGAACCGTGTGTGCTCGGGAGGCTCCCGAGGTCGCGCAGTTGGCGCGAGAGTTCGACGGAAGGGTGCGGTTCCTCGGCGTCGCAGGGTTCGGCCGAGTCGCCGCCATGCAGGACTTCGTGGACGCCCATGGTCTTCACGGCCTGCCGCACGCCGCCTCCGAGGACGGTGCGCTGTTCGGCCACTTCGGCCTGAACTACCAGCCCGCGTGGGTCCTGCTCGACGAGGAGGGCGCCGTCGTGTTCCGGGCTGCGCGCCCGTCGATGACCACGGTCCGCGACGAGGTCGAAGCGCTCGCGACGTCAGGCTGAGACCTTCTGCGATCCTTGGTGCCGTGGGGAACCGCAGGGCAGTCGACGTCGTCTCACCTGTCGTCGAGACACGGAGACGCACATGTCACTGGACACCGTCGGACGTTGGTCCGCACTCCTCCTGCAGGTCGCCATCGGGGTGTTCCCGCTGTCGGCCAGCGGACTGCTCGCGCCGCCCTGGGCGCTCGCCCTCATCGCCGTCGGATGGGCACTGGGCCTGGTGGTCGCGTGGCGGCTCGGGCGGGTGCGCCCGCGCGTCGCGCCCCTCGTGCCCGTCGTGACGCTCGCCGCGTGGTACGGGTTCATCACCCTGGGCGAGAGCCTGCTGGGCTGGACGGGCTGACCCGCCCACCGGTCCGGCGTCGTGACGCACGACACCGGACCGAGAACCTGCGGGCCACCGGTTCAGTCCTTCCTGGACTGGTCACGCACCGCACGCGCGGCACCTCGGGCCCCGTCGCGCAGGTCGTCGACCGCGTCCTCGGCGCCTTCCGCGACGTCCTCGGCGGCCTGCTTCACCCGCCCGACGGTGCGCTTCGTACGGCCCTCCACCTCGAGTTCCCTGTCGCCCGTCGCCTTGCCGATCCACTCCTTGGCAGTGCCCTCGGCGCGATCCTCGGTGCTCATCCTGACTCCTCTGTGGTGTCCGTCCACCGTAGGGGTGCCGTGCCCGTACGCACCGGCGAGCCCCGTGCGTACGGCCAGGTGACGGCGGGAATGTTGGCCTCGGCGGTAGGTTGGCGCCTCCCCACGGTCCGGCGCGCTGCGCTTCGGGAACAGGCACCCTCGATGACGTCCCTCGCCGCGCCCGCCGAACCGGTGGTGCGTGTGGACGGGGTGCACCGTGCGTTCGGTGAGGTGCGCGCGCTCGACGGGGCGTCGTTGCAGGCTTCGGCCGGTGAGGTCGTCGGACTCCTGGGGCACAACGGCGCGGGCAAGACCACGATGGTTCGGCTCCTCACCGGCGTGCTCACGCCGGATGCCGGGTCGGTACGCGTCCATGGCCTCGATCCGCAGGTCGACGGTCCAGCCGTGCGTCGGGCGACCGGGGTGGTGAGCGCGAATCCGGCGGTCGACGACCGACTCACGGCCGAACAGAACCTCCACTTCGTCGGCGACGTGTTCGGGGTCGACCGAGCCGTGACCGTGGAACGCACCCGCGACCTGCTCGAGCGGTTCGAACTGTCGAGACGGACCGACGAGCGCGTCCAGGGATTCAGTTCCGGCATGCGGCAGCGGCTCGCGTTCGCGCGTGCGCTCCTGCCCGAACCGCCTCTGCTCCTGCTCGACGAGCCGACGGCGATGCTCGACCCCGTCGCCAGTCGCGACGTGCGAGAACTCGTCGACCGGCTCGCCCGGGAGGAGTCCCGGTGTGTCGTGATCTGCAGTCACAACCTGGTGGAGGTGCAGCAGCTGTGTGACCGGGTCGTCGTGCTCGAGCACGGTCGGGTCATCGCCACCGGACCGCCGTCAACCCTGGCGGCGGAGCTGGGGATCGGTCGGCTGCGTGTCGACGTCGACCCTCGCGACGTCGACACGGCGCGCCGGATCGTCGAGGAGTGCGGAGCGACGGTTCGTTCGGTGCGGGGTGGGCAGCTGGACACGGAGGAACTCGCCGGGGTGCACGTGCCCGACGTCGTCGCCGCGCTGGTGCACGCCGGCGCTCGGGTCCACGCGGTCGTCCCGCTGGAGGCGTCGCTCGAGGACGTGTACCTGGCGCTCCACGGCAGGAAACGGCCGTGACGCGCGGGACCGAGGGAGAGTGGCGCGGGATCCTCGCCGTGGTGCGCCGCGACCTACGGGTCGTACGAGGCAGCCGGCCGGTCGTGCTGCCCATGCTCATCGTCCCGGCGCTGCTGCTGGTCGTGATGCCCCTGGGGCTCGTGGTGGCGCTGAGACTCGGGGGAGGGGCGATGGACGTCAGTGAGGTGGAGGGCATGCTCGCGCTGCTGCCCGGGGACGCGGCCGCACGCGTGCTCGCCGATCCGGCACCCGGCATCGCCGAGGTCGCGCTCGTCTACCTGTTGTCGCCCCTGCTGCTGATCGTCCCGCTGATGACCGCGAGCGTGGTCGCTGCCGACGCGATCGCCGGCGAGCGTGAGCGGCGCACCCTCGAGGGACTGCTCCTCACCCCACTGTCGGACCGGGCCATCCTCCTCGCGAAGGTCCTCGGGGCGTGGCTGGCGGCGCTGGCCGTCGGCGTGCTCGGGGGTGTGGTCTACGCGGTGGTGGCCCAGGTCGCCGTCATCGGGTTCGTGGACCACCTGCTGTTCCCCAACGTGATCTGGGCGGGTCTCGTCCTGTGGCTGGGCCCTGCGGTCGCCGCAATCGGGCTGGGGCTGACCGTCATCGTCTCCGCCCGGGTGCGCACGGTCCAGGAGGCGTTCCAGATCGCCGGGGTGGTGGTGCTCCCGGTTGTCGCCGTGATCGCCGGCCAGTCCGCCGGGGTGTTCGTGCTCTCGTCCGGCCTGCTGTTCGCCGGTGGGGCCGTCGCCTGGCTGGTCGCGGGGGTCGTGCTGTTCGCGGGACGACGGTCGGTCACGCGGGCTCGCCTGGGTGAACGTCTCTGACGACCGCGTCCACCTCGACCTCGACACGCCAGCGCGGGTCGACCAGCGTGGCCACGACGACCATCGTCGCGGCCGGAGCGACCGCGCCGACTGCACGATGGTGCGAGCGTCCGACCGCGGCCGCGTCGGTGGGGTCGGTCAGGTACAGGCGTGTGCGCACCACGGCACCCAGATCCGTCCCGAGTTCGGCGAGCGCCTCGGCGATGATCGCGAAGCACCGGTCCGCCTGTACCTCCGCATCGGGATCGCACGACCCGTCCGGCCAGATGGGCGCCGTGCCGGAGACGTGCACCGTGTCGCCGACCTGCACGGCTCGGCTGAACCCGTACTCGGCCTCGTAGGGGGACCCCGACCGAACGGTCCTCACCGTCGGCTACCTGCTGGCTCGTCCGACGCCTCGGCGACTTCTGGCAGGTGCAGGGGCAGGCCGAACAGCGGGAACAGGTGCTCGGTGTCGAGGTGGAAGTGCAGGCCTGTGATTCGCCCGTCGACGATCTCCGCCACCTGCAGGGCCCAGGGATCGTGACCGCGGCCCGAGGCGGCACGTCGGTACTGGCCGAACGCCGGCAGACCGTTGGCGCATGTGGCCACGACCCGCGAACCCTCGCACTCGGCGCCCGGGCCGAGCATCCAGCCCGCAATCTCGCTGCTTCCCTGCAGCCAGAGCTCGTACGGCGGCATCGACTGGGTGGCGTCCTCGTGGAGCAGCGAGACGAGCGCGTCCATGTCGTAACGCTCGAACGCGTCCGCGTACCGCTCCAACAGGTCCCGTTGGTCGTCGTCGAGCGGGTCGTGGACGTCACCGGGCTGCGGTGCACGCTCCGCGATCGTCGCCCTCGCGCGCTGCAGGGCACTGTTGACCGACGCCGTCGAGGTCTCCAGCAGCTGCGCGATCTCCGCGGCACTGAAGCGGAGCGCCTCGAAGAGCACCAGCACGGCTCGTTGCCGGGGAGGCAGGTGCTGCAGCGCAGCCACGAGTGCCAGGCGCAGCGACTCACGGGCGATCGCCTGCTGTTCGGGATCGTCGTCGGCGACCACGAGGTGGTCGGGTGCAGGCTCGACCCACCGGTCGGGTGGCAGGCGCGACAGCTGCGCGGTCGCGACGGTCGAGGCAGGACCCAGGTCCATGGCGCGTGCGCGCCGCTGTCGGCTGCGAAGCATGTCCAGGCAGACGTTGGTGGCGATCCGGTAGACCCAGGTGCGGACACTGGAGCGGCCCTCGAAGCCGTCCGCCGAACGCCACGCGCGACTGAGGGCCTCCTGCGCGGCGTCCTGTGCGTCGAACGGAGACGCGAGCATGCGGTAGCAGTACCCCGTCAGTTCGGTGCGCAGCCCCTCGAGCTCTGCGTCGACGGTGTCGCGCCGATCCGCGGTGGCCGAGGCCGTGCCGACGTCGGGGGTGTGCACCGATGAGTCCTCGGGTCGGGGTTCGTCCAACCTGCGGGCGTGCGTCGTGCACGAACAGTGCTTGACGTGCGCCAGGACGACGACGAGGGTACGAGGCGATCGTGGAGGGTGGGCGATGAGCGGAGTGAGGGTCCTGGTCGGGACGCGCAAGGGCGCGTTCATCCTGACCGCCGACGGGGCACGGGACGACTGGCAGGTGTCCGGTCCATTGTTCGGAGGGTGGGAGATCCACCACGTCGCGGGTTCTCCCGTGGAACCCGACCGGCTGTGGGCAGCCCAGTCGAACGGGTGGTTCGGGCAGATCGTGAACCGGTCCGAGGACGCAGGTGCGACCTGGGAGGTCGTGGGCAACGACTTCGAACCCGCGAGCGAGCCGGGCACCCACCAGTTCTACGACGGCTCGTCGGTTCCGTGGAAGTTCAACCGGGTGTGGCACCTGCGGCCGTCGGCCACCGACGCGGACACCCTGCTCGCCGGCGTCGAGGACGCCGCCCTGTTCCGGTCGACGGACGCGGGGGACAGCTGGACCGAGGTGTCGGGTCTGCGCGAGCACGAGTCCGGCTCGGACTGGATGCCCGGAGCCGGGGGACTGTGCCTGCACACGATCCTCCCGCACCCCGACGACGAGGATCGGATTCTCGTCGCGATCTCCGCCGCCGGGGTGTTCGCGACCGACGACGCGGGCGCCTCCTGGACCCCGTCGAACCGGGGGCTGCACTCCTCCTTCCTGCCCGACCCGGAACCGGAGGTCGGCCACTGCGTCCACAAGCTGGCACGTCATCCCGACCGTCCCGACGTGGTGTTCATGCAGAAGCACTGGGACGTCATGCGATCCGACGACGAGGGCCGCACGTGGCGAGAGATCAGCGGGGACCTGCCGACCGACTTCGGGTTCGCCATCGACGTCCATGCGCACGAGCCGGACACGGTGTACGTGGTGCCGATCCTGAGCGACGAGCAGCACTACCCGCCGGAGGGACGGCTGCGCGTCTACCGAAGTCGAACCGGCGGTGACGAGTGGGAGCCACTGACCAACGGGCTCCCACAGAGCAACTGCTGGGTCAACGTGCTGCGTGACGCGATGGCCGTCGACACCATGGACCCCTGCGGGGTCTACGTGGGCACCACGGGCGGTCAGGTCTACGTGTCACCGGATGCCGGCGACCACTGGCAGCCGATCGTGCGCGACCTGCCGGCCGTACTGTCGGTCGAGGTCCAGACGCTCCCGTGACCCGCGTGCGCATCGCCATGCCGCACCAGTTGCGGGACCTCGCCCGGGTGACGGGCGAGGTCGTCGTCGAGGTCGACGCCCCGGTGACCCTCGGTGGCGTGCTGGACGCGCTCGAGGCGGCACATCCTGCACTGGCCGGGACGATCAGGGACCGCACCACCGGTCGGCGACGTCCGATGATCCGCATCCACGCCGCTGGCGAGGACCTGTCCGACGCCCAGCCGCAGCAACCGATGCCCGTCGAGGTCACCGAGGGGCGCGAGCCGTTGCGCCTCGTCGGTGCCATCGCGGGCGGGTGACCGACCACCGATCGTGGAGCACGCTGGGTCGGTCCGGCGTGCGTGCGTTCAGTGGCCCGGCGGTTCGGACTGCTGGCGACGCGGACGCCCGATCGCGAGGTAGATCAGGGACCCGATGATCTGGGTGAACACGATCACGATCACCCAGACCAGCTGGGTCCCGGCGCGGAACCTGGAGTCGTCGGACGTGCGCAACACGTCGATGAGCGTCCAGATCCACACCACGACGGCCGCGAGACCGAGCAGAAGTGCGGGTGCGACGATCAGGGAAGCACGCATGGGTCTCCTGTCGATGTGCTCGCCGCGAGGATACGACCAGCCGATGGCGACCCACGACGGCCTGGATGCCGCAGGACGCCGGGCGTGTGGCAGGGTTGCGCCTCCGTCCCGGTGATCGGAGCTCACGTGGCGGTCGTGATCACCGACGCGGCGCGACGTGCGCTGCTGGTTCGGCGCCACCGCCTCGACGCGAGCGCAGGCGATGCAGACGTCGTCGTCGGCGATCTCGTCGCGATGCACGCCACCGATCCGACCACGCCGAGGCTGGCCACGAGTGCACGTGCGGCGGGCACCGACGGATCGGACGTGGAGGTCGCTCTGGTCGATCGTCGCTCGCTGTGGCGACTGCACGCCATGCGACGGACGATGTTCCTCGTGCCCGCCGCGGACGCGGCGATGTTCCACGCCGCGGTTGGCCGCGACGTCGCCGCCCGGGAGCGCGCGCGGTTGCTCGAATGGCTGACGGCCGACATGTCCGAGTCGGGTGCCCGCCGTCTGCTCGCTCGGGTCGAGCAACGGCTGGTCGACGTCATGGGAGCCGACGAGTGGCGGACGCGTGACCTCGCGCAGGCCGTGCCCGACCTGGATCGTCGCATCACCGTCGGGTCGGGCCGGTGGTCCTCGAAGGCATCGCTTGCGTCGAGGTTGCTGCTCGTGCTGGCGGCGGAACTCGTGGTGGTGCGCACACGCCCGGTCGGGACGTGGCGCAGCGGACACCACCACTGGGCTCTCGCCACCTCCTGGTTCGATGCCCTGCCGCCCGTCGTCGAGGACGCGGCGGGCGCCAGCGAACTGGCGCGACGCTATGTGGCCCGTTTCGGGCCCGTGACCGTGGACGACGTGCGGTGGTGGGCAGGGTGGACCGCGACGCGTGCCCGGCGAGCGCTCGCCACGCTCGACCTCGTGACCGTGGCACTCGAGGATGGTCGAGAGGCGTTCGTGTCGGCTGACGACCTGGACGAGATCCGGGATCTCGCCGGGGGGTCCGGGCCTCGACAGGAGGGCCGCGGGGTGTGTCTGCTCCCTGCACTCGACCCGACGCCCATGGGACACCGGCATCGACAGTGGTACGTCGGAGACCTGACGCCCGAGGTGTTCGACACCATCGGCAACGTCGGACCGACCGTGTGGGCCGACGGTCGCATCGTCGGGGCGTGGGCTCAGCTCCCGGACGGGACCGTCGTCACGGAACTGCTGGTGCCCCTGGGCGCGACGGCGCGGTCACTGGTCGCGGCACGAGCCGAGGAACTGTCGGGGGTGCTCGACGGTGAGGTGGTCGTGCCGCGCTTCCGAACGCCGGTCGAGCGGCGGCTCAGTGACGCAGACGACGCCTGAGGCCCGGTGACGCGGGGTCCGGCGACGGCGCGGCACCGGGCCGCACCGTCGCCAGGGGTTCAGCGGGTGCGTCGCCGTGCGCCTCCGCGGGGGGCGCTGCTGCGGGTTGGCCTGCCTGCACCGCGAGACGGCTGGCCGCCACTGCGAGAGGGCTGACCGCTGCCGGACGTGCGGGACGGCTGGCCGCTCCCGGTGGCTCGGGAGGTCTGACGACTGCCGGCTCCACGCGATGTCTGGCCACTGCCGCCCGCGGGGGATCCCTGTCCGCCTCCACCCGCGCGCGTGCGGCGGCTGGACCCGCCACGGTTGCGGGGTCGGCTGGCGGGTGCGCGGTCAGCAGTCCCGTGTACGGGGCGTGGCGCCGGCAGTTCATCCGCAGTCAGCAGTGCCATGTCGATGTCGTGCAGCCCCTGAGGCAGGGACAGGAGGCGCTGGAGCTTCTGGAGTTCTCGGGTCTCCGCCTCGGCGACCAGTGACACCACGAGTCCGTCGGCGCCTGCACGGCCGGTACGACCGGAGCGGTGGACGTAGTCCTTGTCCGTGGCCGGCTGGTCGAAGTGGATGACGACGGAGACGTCGTCGACGTGGATGCCTCGGGCGGCGACGTCGGTCGCAACCAGGGCCTGGACCTCGCCGGCGACGAAGCGCCGCAGCGCGGCCTCGCGCTGGCGCTGGCTGCGGTCCCCGTGGATCGCGGCCGTGGTCACCCCGTCCTGCGCGAGCTGCTTCGCGAGTCGGTCCGCACCGTGCTTCGTGCGGGTGAACACGATCGCCGAGCCTGTCAGCCGCAGGATCTGGCCGGTCAGGCGGCGCCGATCGGTCCGTTCGGACAGCCAGAAGACGTGTCGGAGCTGGCCGAAGTCCTGGTTGGACGACTCGAACTCGTGGCGCGCCGGGTCGTTCTGGTAACGGCGGATCAGCACGTCGACGTCACCGTCGAGCGTCGCGCTGAACAGCAGGGTCTGCCGGTCTGCGTGGGTCTGGTCGATGATGCGCTTCACGACAGGCAGGAAGCCCATGTCTGCCATGCGGTCGGCCTCGTCGATGACGACCAGGTCGACGTCCGCCAGTGACATGACCCCTTGGGCGAGCAGGTCCTCGAGCCGACCCGGCGTCGCGACGGCGACGTCGACACGACCGCGGAGGCGCTGCCGGTCGCGGTTGAGGCTCGTGCCGCCGTAGAAGGTGGCGACCTTGCGGTGGGTGACCTGCGCCAACGGCAGGATCGTCTCGCTCACCTGGGTGGCGAGTTCGCGCGTCGGGACGAGGACGAGTGCCCGAGGGTTGCCGGGCCGGGCTCGTCCGACGCGCATGGCGATCGGCAGCGCGAACGCGAGCGTCTTGCCGGAGCCCGTGGGGGCCTTGCCACACAGGTCGCGGCCGCGCAGTGCGTCGGCGATGGTCTTGCGCTGGATGGGGAATGGTTCGGTGATGCCGAGCTCGGCCAGTCGGTGGACGAGGTCGGTGGGCACGCCGAGATCGGCGAAGGACGTGGACACGTGATTCTCCAGTTGCCGCCACTGCGGCGGGTCGTGCGTCGGCACGCCGGGGAACGTCCTCGGCGTGAGCACGAACGAATGCGGCACGACAGGTGCACGAGACGCAGGTGCGTGGGTGAACACGCATCTGGTGCAGGTGCACGACGACCGCAACCTGAACCTGGAGCTCGGGGAGCGAATCGTCCCGGCGCGAGGGCTTCAGAGCCGGGAGGCGATCACGTGTTCCGGTCGAACGATGCCGACCGTGCCATCAGCATAGCGCACGACTGGTGCGCCGTGCGCACACCGGCGTCCGGAAGGGCCGGAGGTCAGCGCCGGTGGAGACCGATGACCTCGGTCGCGTCGATCACCGCGGGGCCGTCCAGGTCCCCGAAGACGCGAACCGGCGTGCCCGGGGTCAGGTCGTCCGCGTTCGCGTCGACGACGGACGCGACCGACGTCGAGCGCGACAGGCGGACGTGCACGACCGTCTGGTCCTCGAGCTCCACGTACATCGAGGTGCCGTCGACCACGCGCACGGTGCCGCGAACTCCCGGTTCGGGTTCGAACCCGGGCAGCGTGCCGTCGACCTCCGCGCGCTGCTCCGCGACCGCGGCCGCGATCTCCGCAGCGCTTCGGCCGGTCGCTGCCCCTGCGGCGAACCCGATCAGCACGAGGGCGACGACGATCAGGATCCGGGTGGAACGAGCGCGGACCCGCGTACCCGCGGCAGCGATCCGTGCGTCGAGGTCCTGGTCGTCGAGTGGTGCCGCGAGGAGTTGCTCGTCGAGAGCAGGATCGTCGGGTGCGTCGGCGGCAGTGGCACGCGCGCGTCGGTGTCGGTCGCGCAGGGAGGGCAGTCGCATGGGTCTGGTCCTCGTGGTCACTCGTGGCGCAGCGCGTCGATGGGACGCAGTCGCGCGGCGCGGTTGGCCGGGTGGGCGCCGAAGAACACCCCGATCGCGAGTGTGACTCCGAACGCGAGCGCGATGGTGCTGGGCATGACAACCGGACTGAACACCCCGATGCTGATCTGGCTCGCGGCGACACCGGCGAGCACGCCGAGCACGCCACCCATCAGCGACAGCATCGTCGCCTCCAGGAGGAACTGCCCGAGGATCGCACCACGGGGTGCACCGATGGCCTTGCGGATCCCGATCTCCCGGGTGCGTTCCGTCACGGTCATCAGCATGATGTTGGTGATCCCCACGCCCCCGACGAGCAGGGAGATGCCGGCGATGGCGGCCAGCAGCGCCGAGATCATGGTGGTGATGGTTCCGATGGCGTCGATCAGGGTCGCCTGGTTGAAGATCTGGTAGAAGCGGTCGTCAGGATCGGTGATGCCGTAGCGGGCGTCGAGCAGGGACACGATCTGTGCCTCGGCGGCATCGACCTGTTCCGGACCGGTGGCCTGCGCGACGATCGCGTCGATCGGTCCGTACCCCGTGAGACCCTGCTGCAGCGAGGTGATGGGCACGAAGGCGAGGTTGTCGATGTCCTGCCCGACGAGTTCGCCGCGCTCCTCGATGACCCCCAGCACCGTGAACGGCGCACCCTCGACGATGATGCGTCGGCCGACCGCGGGGTCGGATCCGAACAGTTCGTCGGCGACGGATCGCCCGATCAGCACCACCTGTCGCGCCTGTTCGACGTCTGCGTCGGAGAACGAGGCCCCGTCGACGACCGCGAACTCGGCGATCTCCAGGTAGCTGGGGGTGGCGCCGATCAACGTCTCGATCGTGTGGCTCGCGAACTCGTGGCGGGCCTCGACGCGAAACATCTGGATGATCGGGGCTGCGCGCGCGACCGCAGGTGCTCCCTCGGAACCTTCGAGCATGCGTGCATCGCCGATCGTCAGTTCCCGGGGACGGATCGACCGGTGCTGGTCGGGGTCGGGGGTGGGATCGGCGAACACCGTGATCGTGTTCGCACCGAACGAGTTGATGGTGGCGGTGATGGCCTGTCCGGCCCCGTTGCCGATCGCGGTCAGCAGCACGACGGCGGCCACGCCGATGAAGATGCCCAACATCGTCAGCAGGGAGCGCATCCGGTTCGCGATCAGGCCGCGCAGGGCGAACCGCATCACTTCGCGCAGCATCATTCGGACACCTCCGGCCCGAGGCCGGTCGACGAGTCCGCCGAGTCCGACGCCGTGCGCACGTCCGACTCGATGCGCCCGTCGAGCAGGCGCACGACGCGTGTGGCGTGCGCGGCGACATCGTCTTCGTGGGTGATCAGCACGATCGTGCGACCGAGCGCGTGGAACCGGTCGAGGATCCCCAGGATGTCGGCGGTCGCTCGACTGTCGAGGTTGCCCGTGGGTTCGTCGGCGAGGATGAGGGTCGGGCTCGTGACCAGCGCCCGCGCGATCGCGACCCGCTGCTGCTGGCCACCGGACAGTTCGTTGGGTCGGTGGTCTGTGCGATCCGCGAGGCCGACCTGACGAAGTGCGGCGTGGGCGCGGCGGCGACGGTCGGGGCCGCGGACGCCCGCGTAGACCAGAGGCATCTCCACGTTGGCGAGCGCACTGGTGCGTGACACCAGGTTGAACGACTGGAACACGAATCCGATCCTGCGATTGCGCACGATGGCCTGCTGGTTGTCGTTCAGCCGACTGACATCCGTTCCGTCGAGCAGGTAGCGGCCCGACGTGGGCACGTCGAGGCACCCGATGACGTGCATGAGCGTGGACTTGCCCGAACCCGACGCTCCCATGATCGCGACGTACTCGCCGTGTTCGACCGTGAGGCTGAGGCCGTCGAGCGCTCGGACCTCGCTCGCCCCCTCGCCGTAGATCTTGCGCACGTCGCGCACGTCGATGACGGGACGGGTCGCGGGCCCGCTCGCGGTGAGGTCGGGGGCGATCGTCATCGCCTCAGTCCGCGCGCGCAGGTTCGGTCGACGGTTCCCCGGCGCCGCCGGGCCCGAAGATGTCGGGCAGGGTTCCGGCACCACGGGTCGGGAGCACGACCCGTTCGCCCTCGGACACTCCCGAGGTGATCTCCAGGTACTGGTCGCCGCGCAGTCCGACCACCACGTCGCGGACCACGGACTGCTCGCCGTCGAACACGGTGACCGTCGTGCGCGTGCCCACGGTCGACACGGCCGTGGTCGGCACGTACAGCACGTCGTCGGCCTCGCCGACCAGCACCTCGACGGTGGTGGTCTGGCCGATGCGCACCTGGTCGGGCAGGGCGTCGACCTCGATGCGAACGCCGTAACGCACCAGGTTGCCGGTCAGGGTCGGCAGCGGGTCGACGCGCAGCACTCGCCCGTTGACGCTCACGCCGGGCAGCGCGTCGAAGGTGACCACGGCGGCCTGGCCGGGTTCGATCCTCGTCGCGTCCGCCTCGGCGAACGCCGCCGACACCTCCCGGCCCTCGACGTCGGTGAGCACGATCGCGCCGGCCCCCGGTCCCGACACGGTCGCCCCCACGCGAGCACCGACCACCGCGACGACGCCGTCCGCTGGGGCGCGGAGGACGGCATCGTCCAGGTCACGTTCGGCCTGGGCGACCAGCACGCGGGTGCGCACCACCTCGGCATCCAACTGTGCGGTGTCGCCCTGCCCGGGCGGCGCCGTCTCCACGGCGATGCGAGCATCGGCGAGTTCGAGTCCGAGTTCGGCGAGGCGGACCTGGTCGCGAACCCCTGCGAGTGCCTGCTCCTCACGGACCCTGGCCTGGTCGCGCCCACGGCGGGCGGCGTCGCGTGCGCTGCGAGCCTCACCGACGCGGTCGCTGGCCTGCAGACACGTCTGGAGCTCCGTCGCCGGGTCGGGGGAGTCACAGTCGAGTTCGCTCTCGATCTCGTCGAGGAAGTCACGCGCGCGGCGGAACGTGCGTTCCGCGGCATCGACCTGCTGCTCGTACACCTGCACCGCGGCATCCCGCTGGTCCTCCGCGAGTTCGAGGGCGGCCCGGGCGTGCTGGAGCTGGAGCAGGGCCTGTTGACGCTCGAGATCGAGCAGACGCCGCTGTGCAGTGGTTCGACCCGCGGCGAGCTGGGACCTGCTGGCGCGTGCCGCGTGCTGCGCGGCCTCGGCCACCTCGAGCTGTTCGCGCAACGGGGTGTCGTCGAGTCGTGCGAGGACCTGGTCGGCCACCACGCGGTCCCCGACGTCGACGAGCACCTCGACGACCCGGCCGGGAATCGAGAAGTCGACGTCGACGTCGCCCCGCGACACGACCTCACCCGCCGCTGCCACGGTGCTGATCACGGTGCCGCGCTGGACGTCGGCCGTCGTCGGTTCGGCCTCGACGCCCGCAGGACCCACGAGGGCGCCTGCGGCCGCGGTCACCGCAACGACGATGACAGCGCCGATGCCGAGGTTGACCAGGAGCGTGCGGCGCCGGAGCGGAAGCATGGGAGTGATCCTGTCTGCGTGGAGACGATCCGTCAGCCGAAGGAAGTTGGTCGGGCGTCAGGGGAGGTGCCACCGGGTCCGGCCCCGGCACGGTCGCGTCGCGTCCGGCGGAACGGGCCCCGTGCGGCGTCCCGGCCGGCCGTGGACAGGCGCCGTCACCCGGGCGTCAGACCACGTGCGCGGGACTGTACACCGTGCAGGGCGCCTGATTCGATGAGATCCACCGGGCCGCATGGACGTGTGGAACCCGGCGCGCCGCGCGGACGTCCAACCGTCGAGGGCGCACGCACGCGCGCCGTGGACGACAGGACGAACGATGAAGACCAGGATGATCCGACTCGCCGCCGCGTCGGTCACGGCACTGGTGCTGGTGGCCTGCTCGGGTTCCTCCGCGGACGAACCCGAGACGGTCGAGACCCCCGAGGTGCCCCCCACCGAGCAGGTGATCGACGACGGCTACGACCGCGAGGAGTCCCGAGCGCGTGCCACTGCACTCATCGGAGTCCATGAGGACGACGTGGAGGAGTCCATGTCGCAACGGATCGTTCGTCGCGGAGACGAGCACTTCGCGGTGACGATGGACCTGCGACCCGGTCGGCTCAACATCGAACTCGACGAGGTCGACGGTGCGTACGTCGTGACCCGTGTCGTCGTGGAGGTCGCCGACGGTGAGGACCCGCTGGTCGTCGAGTGACCCGGCGCCGCGACCGTGTGAACGCAGGGAGGGCGACGTCTAGGCTGATCCGATGACCTCCGAGACCGGTTCACGACGGCACCCGTTGTGGAACGGTCACGTCCCGAGCGCCGCCCTCCTCGTCGTCGGGGTCCCCCTGTCGGCGCTGACAGGGGTCCTGCCCGAGGTCCCGGCGCTGCAGCTTCGCCTGGGCATCGTGTGCAGCGGCATCGTCGCGGTGCTCGTCGGGCTCGTCGTCCACCGGCCGCCACGACCCCGGGCCTGGCTGCTGCTGGCCGCCGGGATGACCTCCAGCGCGCTGGGCGACGTCGTCGTGCTGTCGGTGTCGAGCTCCGAGCAGCTCACGGCGAACGTGCCCGCCGACGCCTGGCTCACGACCCTGGCGGGAGTGCTCATCCTCGTCGCGATGTTCGACGCGACGAGGACCGTGCGAGGCGCGGAACTGGGGAGCACGCTCGACGCGCTGGTCCTCGCGCTGGCCGGAGGCGTCCTGCTGTGGCACCTGGCCGTCGTGGCCCAGGCGGTTCCCGGCTGGGCCGGTGGTGGCACGGAGGTCGCCGGAGCGATGCAGGTGCTGTTCCTGGTCGCGGTCCTCGGTCTCCTAGTCCGCACCGCCAACAGCATCCCGCGCGGTGAACGGGTGGCGGTCACGCTGCTGACGATCGCGTTGCTCTGTGCGCTGGCCGCGTTCCTTCTCGGAGCGCTCCGCGAGGCGTCGGCCGAGTCGATCTCGCACTATGCGGGCGCACGCGCCGTCTTCGGCGCGGTGGCGAACCTGATCGCCGGGGTCGCGGCACTCCACCCGACCATGCTCACGCTGACCGTCCGGCGGGTGCCGCCACCCGACCAGTTGGACCAGCGGCGCACGATGTTGCTCGGACTGGCCCTGCTGGCCCCTCCTGCGGTCATGCTGTGGACGTCGATCCGCGGTGTCGCAACCAGTCCCGTGACGCTCGCGGCCGCATGGGCGGCGCTGGTCCCCGCGGTGCTCGCACGTCTGCTGCTGCTCGCGCGGTCCCGTGACGCGGCACGAGACGCGGCACTCTCGAGCCAGCAGCGGACGTCGTCCCTGGTCGCCCACACCAGTGACGCGCTGCTGCTCGTCGACACAGACGACGACGCGGAGCCCGGCGACCGGCAGTGGCCCGTGACGTTCGCGAGTCCGTCGACCGACACGGTGCTCGGCGTGACGTCGGACGACCTCGAGGGCCGGTCGGTGTTCGAGGTCGTCGTCGACGAGGACCACGACGAACTGCGGCAGCTGCTGGAGGACGTAGATTCCCTGCCCCGCGCGCGTGACGTGAGGGCGGAGCACCGGGACGGGTCGACCCGTTGGGTCTCCGTGGTGGTCGATGCCCTCGGCTCCGGTGGCTCCGAACGCATCGTGACGCTGCGTGACGTGACGGATCGCAAGCGTGAGGAACTGCGGTGGGCGGAACAGGCGCAGACCGACCCGCTCACGGGCACCCTCAACCGGCGGGGTGTCGAGGACCGCATCGAGTTGGCACTGTCCGAGATCGGCGAGTCGGCAACCCTGCTCGGGGTCATCCTCGCGGATCTCGACGGCTTCAAGGGCATCAACGACCGGTTCGGTCACGCGACGGGAGACGACGTGCTCCGCGAGGTCGCGCGTCGCCTCCAGTCGTGCGTCCGGGACCTCGACGCCGTGGGTCGGTTCGGTGGGGACGAGTTCGTCGTCGTCTGCCACGGCCTCGAGTCGCGCGACGACCTCGAGCGTGTCGCCCGGCGGATCCCGTCGACGGTGGGGGCGCCCATGCAGGTCGCGGGGCTCGTCGACCCCGTGTCGGTCGGTGTCAGCGTCGGGGTGGCGATCGCCGAACCGGAACTGGACTCGATCAGTCGCCTGCTCCGTCGCGCCGACGTCGCGCTGTACCGCGCCAAGTCGGACGGGTCGGGGAGTGTCGCCTGGGCAGGGACGTCGTCAGTGACCGAGTGGGGCGGCAGGCCTGCCGAGTCCTGACACCCGTCACGCGGGACCGTTCACCCGTCCTGTCGATGGAGCGCCAGCGACGCGACCACCACCAGCGCAGCGGTCCACGCCATCGTGGCGACCACCGGCGACCACGTGATCATCACGCCGTCGGTGAGCACGACCGAGGCGAGCGCGCCGAGGGTCCACGGCGAGACGTGGAACAGCGACGGGATCAGTCCCACCACGAGGTCGGCGCCGACGACGGCGACGAGTGGGAGGGCCAGTACGGCGACACGACTGCGCAGCAGCGCCCCGAGCGCCAGCACCAGGGACAGGTGGAACACGACCACCAGCCCGAGCAGGGCGGCTGCAGCGACCGACTGGGCCGGGGGCCACGGCGCACCGGTGGCCAGTGACAGCGTCACGTGCACCGCGATCCACGGCAGTGCGACCATGGTCGCGACCATGCCGCCGGCGTTGCCGAGGAACCGCGCGACCACCACTGCTGCCGGGGTGACCGGCTTGGACAGCAGCCACTCGAGGACGCCGTTGCGGCGTTCGTCGAGGATGAGCCCCTGCCCGGCGAGGACCACGCCGATCGCCATGACGAGGCCGATGAGTTCAGGGAACTGTCGGACCGTGTCGACGGTCGACGTCGCGGGACCACCGGCGGACTCCGTGAGGCCGGGCAGCACCCAGAGCATCGCGGCGAGGACCCCGACCAGGATCGCCGTCCACACCAGCGCCTGGGTCCACCACCGTCGAGTCGTCCACCATGTGGACAACTCCCTGCGCGCAAGGTTGCGCAGGCCTGCGAGCACCCACGCCCGGTCGCTCACGTCGGCGGTCACGGTCGGGGTCCTTCCGTCGCTGCCGGGGTGAGGTGCCGCAGGAAGGCCTCCTCGAGTTCGATGCGGTGCGTTCGAACCTCGAGCACGGACACGTCAGGATCCTCGAGCACCACGCGGAGCAGTTGGTGTTCGGCCTCCGCGAGGTCCCGGGTCGCGACGTGCACGACGACCGGTGCGTCGCCCGGTGAGGATGTCGACGTGGCCACCGGTGGTGGCGGCGACGGCTCCCACCCGGCCTCCGCCACCCACGAGTGGGAGCGGAGGCGCCGGAGGGCGGCCTCGACGTCGCCGCGCATGGTCACCGCGACGGTGGGGTGTCCATCGCCCGCGAGCAGGGTGTCGATCGGCGCCTGGGTCACCCGACGACCTCCGTCGACGATGGCCACCTCGTCGCTGACCCGTTCGACGTCGTCCAGGATGTGCGTGGAGAAGAACACGGTGGTGGCGCCCCGCAGGGTGCGCAGGATCTCCAGCACGTCGCGACGCCCCACGGGGTCGAGTGCGGACGCGGGTTCGTCGAGGATGAGCAGTTGCGGTCGGTGGACGGTCGCCTGCGCGATGCCGAGACGCTGCCGCTGGCCGCCCGACAGGCTGCCCACGGGGCTGTCTGCCTTGACGCGCAGCCCGACGAGGTCCAGGGCCTCCTCGACCTCGACGCGTGCCGCGTCCCGGTCGGGCAGCGGGAAGAACCGCCGCGCGAACCAGAGGGTGCTGCGGGGCGTGAGGTCGTCGTGGAACCGGGGCAGCTGTGCCAGGTACCCGACGCGTCGACGCACCTCGAGTCCCTGCATCAGCGCGTCGTACCCGAGCACCTGCACGGTCCCCGAGGTCGGCCGCGTGAGCCCCACGAGTGTGCGCATCGCGGTCGTCTTCCCCGCGCCGTTCGGCCCCAGGAACCCGAAGATCGTGCCTCGTGGCACGTCCAGGTCGAGGCCGTCGAGGGCCGTCGTGGCGCCGTAGCGCTTCGTCAGGCCACGCACGTGGATCGCGGGGGTGGTCATGGTCACTCCGGGATCGGGGACGACGGGGGTGCTGCCTGCTCTGCCGCGGACGTGCCTTCGTCGGACGTGGGCGCGAGGTCCTCGGGCGGCAGGACTGGTGCGTGGGCCACCGCCTCCACGATGGCGTCGGGCACCTCCTCGGGTCCGTGCTGGGAAACGATCCAGGCGTCGATCCGGCGCCACCACCGCAGCAGCCAGTCGACCAGTTCCGCGGAGTCGGTGGGCACCAGCGCGCGGTCCACGCGCCACACGCGGACCCGCACGCGACTGTCCATCGGCAGTCCCCGCCACAGGTCGACGACGCTCGACAGGTTCTCCAGACCCGTGTGGCCGACGAACACGACGTCGGCATCCGGGCAGGCGTGGAGCGCTGCGAGCGCGCCGCCCGCGCGAGGTGTGAGCACGTGACGCATCGACCGGGCCGCGTCGGCCTGGGCGTGCCGCCCCAACTCCTCGAGGCGGCTGATCGAGTGGAGCCGACGGGTCGGCGTGAAGTTGCGACCCTCGGGGAAGAGCACGAGCGCGTCACGCGGGCCCATGGCCCTGGCCAGCTGTCCGATGCGCAGCGCCGCCGTGGTCCGTTGCCCGCGGCTCGGCACGAACACGTTGGGGACGCGGTTCAGTGCGATGTCCAGGGTGGGCGCCCACTGCAGGGAGTCGCGTAGCACGATCCTCGGCCGGCGGTTGCGCTCGAGCAGTCCGTGGACGAGCAGGAACGAGTCACCGGGACCGGCGTGCCGACTGAGGACGAGCAGCGGTCGCGACGTGTCGCCAAGGTCCCTGGGGACCGCGGTCCCCGGGTCCTGTTCCACGTCGACGCGCAGGTTGAAGATGCGTTCGGTGGCGTGCACCAGCACGCGCAGGTACAGGTGCATGAGTCGGTAGTGCGCCGTCTGCCAGTACGGCCGAGTCAGGAGGCGTCCGAACCCGCTGGCGATCCAGTACAGCAGCAGGATCAGCAGGGTGGCGGTCTCGAGCACGAGGTGGGTGACGAGGTAGGCGAGCAGGCGCAGCGGCCGCAGGCGACCCGGGAGCAGCGGGGACGCGAACGCCGCGACCAGGGCCATCAGCGGCACCGACGTCAGCAGTAGCAGGGTCGCGAGCGGGATCGCGGGGGCCAGCGCGACTCGTCGGACCCACCGAGGAGGAAGCATCACGGGCGCTCGCCGCGTCCTGGTGGGGAACGGAGCGCCGCGAGGTGATCGCGAGAGGCCTGTAGCGCGGAGGCGATCCGTGACTCGACGCGAGAGGTGTCCCGATAGCGGAACTGCACGGTGTCCGGTGGACCGTCCTCGTCCTCGACACCGGCGGGCAGGACGTGGACCTCGACGTCCGCCGGCGCCCGGTCCAGGGCTTCGACGAACCGGTGGCGGCGCGCGATCTCGAACGAGATCAGCCCGACCTCCCACGGACGTGACGGGACCCTGAGCGGCTGTTCGACCCGACCGACCTGGAGCACGAACACGCGGGTGGCTCCCCGTTCGATGGCGCGGTCGACCGGTATCGAGTCGACCAGGCCGCCGTCGAGGAAGTGCTCACCGTCGATCTCGACCGGTGGGAGGAGTCCCGGCACCGCCGACGTCGCCAACAGGGCGTCGATGAGAGGGCCGTGGTCGAACCAGTGCGCGCAGGCGCGTTCGATGCTCGCGGCCACGCACTGGAACGGGACCTGCAGGTCCTCGAACGTGCGGACGGGCAGGGCCGACAGCAGCAGTCGTCGCAGTCGGTGGTTGCCGTGCAGGTGCGTCCGGGTGCGGGCGAAGGTCGTGGCTCGTTCCACGAGGGAGGCGTCGAACGGACTGCTGGCGTCGACCGAGGACCACAGCGCCGTCAGGCGCTCCACCGCTCGCGCCGGCTCCGCGGCGACCATCACGCCGTTGAGGGCTCCGATCGACGTCCCCACGACGAGGTCTGGCCGGTAGCCGGCCTCGTCGAGCGCCTGGAGCATTCCGACCTGCGCGGCGCCGTGGACGCCGCCTCCGCCGAGCACGAACGCCGTGTGGGGGTGGCCCTCGTCAGGCATCGTCCGCCTGGACGACGACGACCGGGCAGTGGGCGTGTGCGGCGCACTGCTGGCTCACCGAACCGAGCAGCAGACCGGAGAAGCCCCCGCGGCCTCGGGACCCGACCACCAGCAGGTCCGCTCCCTCCGAGTGCCCGATGAGCACGGGAGCGGGTCGCGTGGCCTCCACGGACGTCGCCTCGACCGGTACGTCGAGCCCTTCGGTGAGTCGCGCGATGAGGGCGTCGGACTCGCGCTTCGCGAGTTCGCTGGCCTCCTCGAGCTGCTCCCTGACCGCCTCGGACGTCGCCGCGGTCATCCCGCCGTCGTCCGAGTACGCCCACCAGCTCTGTGGTGGGTCGTAGACGTGCACGACCTGAAGCGTGGCGCCACGGAGCGCCGCTTCGGACGCGGCCCACTCGAGCGCGCGATGCGACCCGGTCGAGTCATCGACACCGACGACGATGCGTGCCATGGTCTCTCTCCTGATGCTCTGCCCCGGCGGGGGCGCCCCGGGGTCGCCAGTCTTGCACGGTCCCACCCTACGCGTGGTGAGGAGTCACGTGTCAGGGGCCGAGGACCCCTGAGGACCGGGACGGGCGGCTCGGTGTGGTGCGCGGTCGGCCGGCACCGCCTGCTCGGGCCGGTCAGCGTTCGGGGCGGACCGCGGCGTCCTCGCCGATCCACTCGTAGTGGTGGTTGTCGGGGGTGGTGAAGTCCCCACCCCACCGGAACCCGTGACGTCCGAAGATCTCGATGAACTCGTCTGGAGGCACGGGCCCGAGGCCCGGGGCGTCGACGTCCACGTTGATGTCGACGGCGATGCCCCACGAGTGGCTCGACAGACGTGCACGTTCGAGGCTGATCCGCCGTGGGTAGTGGCAGCCTCCGTACCGCGAGGGCGCGAGGTGCTCCTCGAGGCCGGCCTCGACGACCTCCTCGATCGCGGCGACGAGGTCGTCGATGATCGCCCGGTGGCAGGTGACGTTCCCGAACACCGGAACCCTCGTGGTGACGATGTTGTCACGGAGGAACTCGCGGTCGAGTTCGATCTCGCGTCCACCGCGTGGGCGGTGCGCGAACTCGCCGAAGGTCTGCTTGATCTGCGCGAGCGACAGCACCAGTGGCACGGAGGGTCCCGGGCCGCCTCCACGCAGTCTGATCGTCTCCGTGTCGGACAGGCCCCGAAGCCGTGTCTCCAGCGCGTCACGCTGTTCGGGTGAGGTCGCCCGGTGGCGGATCTGGATGGATCCGTTCGGTTCGAAGCCCAGGAGTGCGGCGTCGTCGGCGTGGACGAAGACCTCACTGCGACGCGCCCCCTCGTCGTCGAGCATGGCGACGACCTCGAGGTCCACGGCGTCGCCGATGTCCAGCCGTCCGCCGACCCCGAGTCCCCGCAGTTCGGCCCCCACCGCGGACAGGATCGCCTGGCCGGGTCGCAGTGCTCCCAGGGGTGAGCGAGCGGCGGCCTCCGGGTCGTCCTGCGGATCGACGAGCACCGACAGGTACGTCTCCGGGTCGATTGCCGTGACGCTGATCGCGATGACGAACCCGTCGGCGAGGTCGTCGACGACGCCACCGTCGGCGTCACGGGACCCGGTCAGGCGAAGGGTGTCCGACCGCACGAACGTCGCGGCCTCGACGTCCTCGAGGCCGAGGACCGCGTCGACCAGGCGCGGCTCGAGGCCGCCCTGCGTCCACACGCTCGCGACGGTGGTCGTCGGCTCCCCGGGTGGCTCGGGCTCGTCGAGCGCCTCAGGTCCGGCGGGCTCGTCGGCGCTGCGAGTGGCCGCCGGGACCTCTCCGTGTGGCGGAGCGCCCGCGGGCGCCTGCGAGGAGAGCGCGACCAGGGGCGCGGTCAGGAGCAGCAGACCAAGCGTCGTGCCAACCAGCACGGTCCGACGTTGGTTCATGCAGCCTCCCGGTTCGTCGCGAGTCTACGAGGCTGTGCCTGGTGGAAGGCAGGTGACCCCGGACGTTCGGCACCCGACAGGGGCAGGTCGACCCTGACGCCCGCGGGCGTGTGCGCGTAACGTGACGTCACTCCCCGCGCGGCGACGTCCGTGTGGGGGCGACGGCGCCGCCGGCACCGTCACCCCGTCCAGCCCGGGAGGGTCCACGTGACGAGATCACGCCTGGTCATCGGTTCGCTGTTCATCGTGTTCGGTGTCCTGTTGCTGGCCGACCAGACGGGAGCGCTGGACGCGGGCGACGTCCTGTCGCGCTGGTGGCCCCTGGTGCTGGTGGTCATCGGAGTCGCCAAACTGCTGACCCGCCCGCGGGGCCCGGTCGCCGGCATGCTGCTCATCGCCGTCGGATCGGTCCTGCTGCTGTGGCGTCTGGAGATCATCGACACGCTCGGATACGTCTGGCCACTGGGCCTGGTCGCACTTGGTGTCTGGGTCATGGTTCGTCGCCCGGGCCGTGGGCGCGACGGCGGCCACCTGACCGACGACGAGGTCACCGTCGTGCTCGGAGACCGGCGGGCTCGCGCGGCTGCCGGGCCGCTGGCGATCCGCGACGTGACCTGCGTGCTCGGCGACGTGGACCTCGACCTGCGTGATGCGCGCATCGTGGGTCGTGCGTCGATGAAGGTCGTGTGCGTGCTCGGCGATGTGGACCTGGAGGTCCCGCCCGAGTGGGCCGTGAGCGTGCGCGGGCCCGAGGTGCTCGCGGACGTGAAGGTCCGGACCGACGGGGGGCGAGCCGCGGATGCCCCTGCACTGGACCTCGAGGTCGTCGCCGTGCTCGGCGAGGTGACCGTTCGTGCGACTCCTCGCGTGTCTGACGCCACGGGCGGTGCCCGGTGACGGACCCCGACCACGTCGCGGCGTTCGCGCGTCGCCTGCGCGACGGTGAGACGCTCGCGGGATCGGACCTTCCCTTCGCCAGTGCGTTCGTCGACGACGCGCTGGGGCTGGTCGTCGACGAGGTCGCGCTCGACCGGGTCACCGGGCACCTCGACGCCGACGAGCGCCACCACCAGCCCTTCGGGCTGGTGCATGGCGGTGTGTGGTGTGCGGTCGTGGAGACCCTGGCGTCGATCGGCGCGACCCTCCAGGTCGCCGATCGGGGAGTGGCGGTCGGCGTCCACAACGCGACGGACATGCTGCGAGCCCACCGCCACGGGCGTGTCCATGCGGTCGCCGTGCCGGTCCACCGAGGTCGCCAGCAGCAGCTGTGGCAGGTCGACGTCCGGGACGAGTCGGAGCGCGCGTTGGCGCGAGGGATGCTGCGGCTCCAGAACCTCGACCGGTCTGCCTCGCGGGACTGACCCGGGCTCGCGCCGACGGGTCAGCCCCCTCGGTCGTCGCGCCCCTCGTCGAGGGAGGGTTCGGCCGGGCGATCCCGGTCGGTGACCGGCGCCGCCGGTGTGGGTGTGCGTCGTGACCTCCGCCGCAGTCGGCGCGTCGGGCGCGTCCACGCGCGCAGGAACGCCGCCTCGGCCTCGTCGTCGCCGATCAGCACGAGATGGCCGGTCTGCGGGAGGGCGGCGTCGGGGTCCACCTCGGTCGACCAGCCCTCACCGTCCGACAGGGCGATGACGCTGCATCCCGTCTGCTCGGGCAGTTCCACGTCGCGCAGGTGACGACCCGCCAGCGCGGCCGGGATCGGGACCCGGAACACGATGAGCCCCTCGGCGAGCAGGAGCGCCTCGTCGCCGCGCAGGGTGTTCCACACCTCTGTTGCCGCCGTGGACGCGTACGACAGGACGAAGTCCGCGCCGGCCCGATGCATCGTCACCAGGTTGCGGTTCTGCACGACTCGTCCGAGGATCTCCACGTCCTCGCGGAGTCGTCGGCAGTACAGGGTCAGGAAGACGTTCACGTCGTCGTCGTGGGTGGTGACGACCACCGCCGGGGTCTGTTCGATGCCGGCGCGGCGCAGCACGTCGAGGTCGGCGGCGTCGCCGACGATCCAGTCGCCGTCGGCGCGAACCCGCGACGGGTCACGCTCGACGATGCGCGACGCGATGCCCGCGTTGTCGAGCGCCCGCGCGGTGGCGCGCCCGACCCGACCACCTCCCACGATCACGACGGGGTGTTCGAGCGTGAGGGCTCCGGCGTCCGCCGGTGCGTGCATGCGGTCGTAGGCCGCGAGCTGGTCGGCGCGCCCGACCAGGACCAGCACGGTGCCCTCCTCGATGCGCAGCAGCGGCCGCGCCATGCGCAGGGTGCCTCGGTCCCACAGCGCGACGACCGAGACCCCGCAGCGGCGCCGCAGGTCCAGTTCGTGGATCCGTCGGCCGACCAGCTCGGTGCCCGATGCCGACGCCTCGGCGATCACCAGGTCCTCGAACGTGCTGATGGGGCTCGAACGAGCGGTGGGCGACAGGATGCGGCGCGCGAACGCGCGGCCGAGGATCTCGCCGAGTTCGACCACGTGGTCGGCGCCCGCGAGTTCGAGCACGTCGACGCTGTCGGGGGAGTTGGCCGTCGACACCACGTGGCCGGACGAGGTCACCTCTCTCACGGTGAACACGACGTTCGCGTTGGCGGCGTCGCCGCGTGCGGTGAACACCAGCGCCGCGTGCTCGACGCGGGCGGCCCGCCAGGTCGCGGGGTCGTCGACGGGTCCGACCACGACCCGGTAGCCCTCGTCCTGCAGCCGGGCGGCGTCGTCGACGTCGTCGACCACGATCGCGTGCCCGTGGCCCGCGGCCGACGCGCGGGTCAACAGGGCATGTCCCACCGGGCCGATGTCGGTGAGCAGGACGTGGTCTCGCGTCCCGTCGGGCAGCTGGCGTGGGGTCTGTGCCGCGCGTGTCGCAGCGCGCCAGGGGAGGTAGACGAGCTGGATGAAGCTGAAGGGAAGGAGGACGAGGATGAGCAGTGCACCGGACAGGAGCACCACCAGCGAGTAGACACGCCCGAGGTCGGAGGTGAAGACGATGTCCCCGAATCCGAGCGTGGACATGGTCACCAGCGTCCAGTAGACGGCCGTCAACCACGAGTACTGGCGTCCCTCGGTCTCCATGACCGCGAGGAACCCGGCGCTGAACAGTGCGACCGCGACCACGAGCACGACGGTCAGGCGCAGGGCCGCCCGGACGACTCCACGGCGACCTGGACCCGGGGCACGGTTCGACGAGATCGGCGGCTGACGCATCACGGCTCCCGGCGGGGTGCGACGCCGTCGCACGGCTGGGGGACTGCTGGCCGTTGGACGGTCGTCTCCTGTGCAGGCTAGACTGGCACACGACGAGCAACGGCGCTCTCGCAGATCCTGCGAGGCGCCGTTTTCTCGTGTCCGAGGCGACACCGCCCGCGGCGTCGTGCGTGCCGTCTCAGACCTGGCCCTGTCCACCAAGAACCCGCCGTGTGGGTTCCACCCGTTCCGGGACCACACGACCGCCGGAGGTCTCCATGCATTCCCGTGCCCCACACGCCCCGACCCGTCTCCCCGGCGTCGACAGCGAACGCGACGCGTGCGGCATCGGGTTCGTGGCGCACGTCGACGGCGTCCCGCGACGGTCGATCGTGCAGATGGCCCTCGACGGTCTCTCCGGCGTGAAGCACCGGGGAGCCGTCGCTGCCGACGGCGCATCGGGGGACGGTGCCGGCGTGCTGACGCAGATCCCTCGCGGACTGGTGGAGCGTTGGGCGCGCGAACAGGGTTCGTCGGTGGATGCCGACGACCTCGGCATCGCCTTCCTGTTCCTGACTCCCGGTGACGACGACGCCGCGGTGGCCGAACGCGCCGCGGTGCGCGAGGCCTTCGCGGAGGCCTGTGCACGTCACGACGTGACCCTCGTCGGGTGGCGCGACGTGCCCACCGACGACGACGCGATCGGCCCCATCGCCAGGGAGAGTCGTCCGGCGCTCGTGCAGGCGCTCATGGCGCGACCCGCGGGCATGGACGACGTGACCGCAGAGCGTGTGGCGCTGGCCGTTCGTCGGACCGCCCGTCACTCGTGCGACGAGCAGGGACTGCGGTACTACGCCGCGAGCTGCTCGTTCCTGACGGTCACGTACAAGGCGATGGCCGACGCGGACCAGCTGGGGGGCTTCTACCCGGACCTGGCCGACGCGGACTACGAGTCCGCCCTGGTCGTGTTCCACAGTCGCTTCTCGACGAACACCACTCCGAGCTGGGAGCGGGCCCAGCCGTTCCGGATGCTGTGCCACAACGGTGAGATCAACACCATCGACGGCAACGTGAACCTGATGCGGGCCCGGGAGGGCCAGCTGCAGGCCGGTTCGCTCTCCGTGGACGGGACCGACTGGATCGACCCGGCCCTGCTGTCGCCGGTCATCGACGAGGACCAGTCGGACTCCGCCAAGCTCGACACGGCGCTCGAACTGCTCGTGCGGGGTGGGCGTGACGTTCGCCACGCCCAGGCGATGCTCGTACCGCAGGTGTGGGAGGGCGCCCGGGACATCGACGCCCGGGTGCGCGACTTCCACCGTTACCACAGTGCCCTCGTCGAACCGTGGGACGGACCCGCCGGCCTCATCTTCACCGACGGTGTCCGTGTCGGTGCCGCCCTGGACCGAAACGGTCTGCGGCCGCTGCGATACCACGTGTGCGAGGACGGGACGGTCGTCGCGGCCTCCGAGGTCGGGGCCGTGCGCACGACCCTGCCGACGGACGACGAACGGTCCCACGGGACCGTTCGCAGGGAGCGCCTCGGGCCCGGGCAGATGCTGTGTGTCGACCCGTCCGAGGGTGGGTTGCAGGAGAACCGCGAGATCAAGGCCCGACTTGCCGCGAACGCGCCCTACGGCCAGTGGCTCGAGGAGCACCTGCGTCCGATGGAGGCCGGCCAGCCGGTGGGCGCCGCGAGTGCGGATCTCCTGCAGCGTCAGCACGCGTTCGGGTTCACGCGTGAGGAGGTGATCTCCATCCTGCGCCCCATGGCCACCGACGGCAAGGAGACCACCTCGTCGATGGGATACGACACCCCCATCGAGCCCCTGAGCCACGTCCGCCGGCCCGTCGCCCACTTCCTCAAGCAGCGGTTCGCCCAGGTGACCAACCCACCGATCGACCACTACCGTGAACACGAGGTCATGAGCCTGCGCACCCTGCTCGGGCCGCGCCAGCCCATCCTGACCGAGCGCCCGGAGGCGGTGCGGCTCGTCGAGTTGTCGTCGTTCTTCCTGTTCCCGAGTGGTCTGCGTCGCATCGTGCTCGACCCGGACATCCCGTTCGACGTACAGGCGGTCGACGCGACGTTCGCCGTCGCCGACGGTCCCGAGGGGCTCGCACCCGCCCTCGAACGCCTCGGGAAGGAGGCGGTCGAGCACGTGCGTGCAGGTGCGGGGATCGTGGTGGTGTCGGACGTCGGCGTGGACGAGGAGCGTTGCCGGATCCCGATCCTGCTCGCGACCGGTGCCGTGCACCAGCGTCTGCTCCGTGAGGGTCTGCGCACCCTGACCTCGCTCGTCGCCGAGACGGACGAGGTCCGTGAGACCCACGACGCCGCGACGCTGCTGGGATTCGGCGCCGACGCGATCGTGCCGCGGCTCGTGCTCGAGACGATCGCGGACCTGGCCGACGAGGGGCGGATCGGGGGCGACTCACCGAGCGCAGCCGACGCCCAGGAGCGCTATCGCAGCGCGCTCGAGGACGGGGTGCTCAAGATCATGTCGAAGATGGGGATCTCCGTCCTCGACTCCTATCGCAGCGCTCAGATCTTCGAGGCGATGGGACTCGGGGCGGACGTGGTCGACACGTGCTTCGGCGGCATCACGTCGACGCTCGGTGGACTGGTGCTGACCGACCTCGCCGAGGACGCGCTCGCCCAGCACGAGATCGCCTTCGCGCCGGTCGAGGACGAGGAGCAACGAGCGGCGCTGCCGAGCCCCGGCATCATCAAGTGGAAGCAGGGTGGCGAGTTCCACGACATGAACAAGCCGGTCATCGACGCCCTGCACGACACGCTCGGCCTCGGACGTTCACCGAAGACCGACCCGTTCCTTCTCGAGGGTCCGGGAGAACTCGACGTCGACGGTACGACCACCGCGCTGCTGCGCACCGCTGCCTCCCAGGGGCGGGTCGACCTGTACGAACGGTTCTCCGAACTGGTCCGGTCTCGTCGAACGGCGTATCCGCGGGACTTCCTCGAGTGGTGCCCGGACGGGCAGCCCATCGACGTGTCGGAGGTGGAGCCCGTCCACGAGATCACCCGGCGGTTCTCCACCGGCGCGATGTCGCACGGAGCCCTGTCCGCGGAGGCCCACGAGACCCTCGCTGCGGCGCTGAACATGATCGGGGGGCGTGCGAACTCGGGTGAGGGCGGTGAGGATCCCGGCCGGTTCGCGACCCGTGGGTCGGAACTCGACCTCAACTGCCGCATCAAGCAGGTGGCCTCGGGCCGGTTCGGCGTGACTCCGCAGTACCTCGCCAACGCCGACGTCCTGCAGATCAAGATGGCCCAGGGGTCCAAGCCGGGCGAGGGCGGACAGATCCCGGGCCACAAGGTCACCGACGAGATCGCCCGCCTGCGGCACACCACACCGGGCGTGACGCTGATCAGCCCTCCGCCGCACCACGACATCTACTCGATCGAGGACCTCGCCCAGCTGATCTTCGACCTCAAGCAGGTCAACCCGGAGGCCGAGGTCGACGTCAAGCTCGTCGCCGAGGCCGGCATCGGCACCATCGCGGCCGGGGTGGTCAAGGCGCTGGCCGACTCGATCCACGTCTCTGGCAACGACGGAGGGACCGGTGCGTCGCCGCTGTCGTCGATCCAGCACGCCGGCCTGCCCTGGGAACTCGGTCTCGCCGAGGTCCAGCAGCAGCTGCGTGCCAACCGGTTGCGTGGCCGGGTGCGCCTGCGCGTCGACGGGGGGTTCAAGACCGGCCACGACGTCCTGATCGCAGCACTGCTCGGAGCGGACGAGTACTCGTTCGGCACCGCGGCGCTGTTCGCCGAGGGCTGCATCATGGCGCGGGCGTGCCACCGCGACACGTGTCCGGTCGGGATCGCGACCCAGCGTCGGGACCTGCGCGACAAGTTCGCCGGTACGCCCGAGACCGTCGCGGCCTACCTGACCATGGTCGCCGAGGAGGTTCGCGGGCTGCTCGCCGGCATGGGGCTGCGCTCGCTCGACGACGCCATCGGACGGGTCGACCTGCTGGCCCCACGCACGGACCTGGAGGGACGCGCTGCACGTGTCGACGTGACCCCGCTGCTCGTGCAACCGGAGGTCGGGGAACGTCACTTCGTCGGCCACGCGGACATCCAGTCGCCGCGAAGTGAACTCGGTGACCGGGTGTTCGACGACGTGGTCGAGACCGTGTTCCTCGGCGGGATCGTCGAGTACACCTACGACATCACCAACGCCGATCGCACCATCGGTGCACGACTCGGCGGGGCGATCGGCCTGGAGTTCGGCGAACAGGCGCCTGCGGGGACCGCACGGCTGCGCTTCTCCGGGGCGGCCGGCCAGTCGTTCGGGGCCTTCAACGGTCACGGGGTCGAACTCGTCCTCACGGGTGAGGCCAACGACTACGTCGGCAAGGGCATGGGTGGCGGCCGCATCGTCATCCGCGCGCCAGAGGACGACGCCGGTGACCCGGTACTGGCCGGAAACACGCTGCTGTACGGGGCGACGGGCGGCGAACTGTTCGTTGCCGGGCGTGTCGGTGAGCGCTTCGCCGTGCGCAACTCCGGTGCGGTGGCCGTGGTCGAGGGGACAGGCGACCACGCGTGCGAGTACATGACCGGCGGTACGGTCCTGGTGCTCGGCCCGATGGGACACAACATCGGTGCCGGGATGAGCGGTGGCGAGTGCTTCGTCGTCGACACCCGTGGAGACGTGCTCGCCAACGTCAATCGGCAACTCGTCGAGGCCCGCCGCCCCGACGGTCATCAACTCGAGCGCGTGCGAGGTCTCGTGGAGACTCAGGTCACCCTCACCGGTTCGTCGCGGGCCCGACGCCTGCTCGACGACTGGGACCAGACGGTGACCAGCCTGTGGAGGATCGCCCCGAAGACGTCGCTCGAACGCGTGGCGTCGTCGCACGGGGCGCAGGCTCGCGTCGGTTGATGGAGGCCACGGCACGTCGCGTCAGGATGGCGGTGGTCCTCCTGGTCGCGGCGGTCGTGCTGGCTGACGTGGCGCCCGTGCGCGCCGGGACGCTCGAGGACATCCGCGGTGAGCTGGAACGCGTGCGGTCGCAGCGCGAGCAGATCGACCGGCGCATGCAGGAGACCCAGGATCGCCTGGAGACCCTGCACGCCCGCGTTGCCGAACTCGAGGCCGAACGCGACCAGCTGCAGCGTGAGGTGGACGCCCACGAACAGGAGATCGCGGCACTGTCGGACAGCGTCGCCCACCGGGTCCGTGAGGTGTTCAAGCACGGATCCGCGCTCGACCCCGTCGCGGTGTTCCTGTCCAGTGACGACGCCGTGGGTGCGCTCAGTCGTGCGGCGACCGTGCACCGCATCGTCGCGGGCGACCGTTCACGCAGCGAGGAACTCGTCGCGGCGCAGACGCGCGCGACGGCGGCCCGTGAGATGCTCGACCAGCGGAGCGCAGACCTCGAGGCGTCCGCGGGGGAGTTCGGCGACCTGGAGGCCTCGCTGCAGGAGGACCTCGACACGCTGCGCGCGATCGAGTCCGGTCTGACCGCCAGGGAGCGCGCCGAACTGGACCGCATCGCTCGAGAGCGACGGGAACGTGAGGAGCGGGAACGCCGGGCCCAACAGGCACCCGAGGCTCCGGTCGACGAGCCACCTGTCGCGACGTCCAGCGGGTCGCTGCACTGTCCCATCGGGCGGCCCCACTCCTTCATCGACAGCTGGGGTCACCCGCGCAGCGGCGGCCGGCGTCACCGCGGGGTCGACATGATGTCCCCGCACGGGACGCCCATCCACGCGGTGGCCGACGGCGTGTGGGAACACCGCCGCCCCGGGGCGAGCGCGGGGATCTGGGGGGTGCTGCGTGGGGACAACGGCGACGCGTACTGGTACATGCACCTGTCCGGACACACCGTGGGCAACGGTGCTCGGGTGTCCGCAGGCACACAGGTGGCGACCAACGGGTCGACGGGCAACGCGTCGACACCGCACCTGCACTTCGAGCTGCATCCGGGCGGGGGCGGTGCGGTGAACCCGTACCCGCTGGTGCGTCGACTCTGCTGACGGGGCACCCAGGGTGCCGGGTGGGGTGGCCGACTTCGCTCGCGGCGATCGGGCACGATACCGTCGCCACGGTCCACTGGCAGAGCCACGAACTGCGCACGGGCCCGTGCGGGGAGGAAGTCGGATGCGTCGGATGGTCTCGGCATGACGGACACGGTTGCGGACAGGACGACGAAGCAGCTGTCGAGCGCGGTGGTGCGATTCGCCGGTGACTCCGGTGACGGCATGCAGCTCGCCGGCGACCGGTTCACCGACCAGTCGGCCGTCGCGGGCAACGACCTGGCGACCCTGCCGGACTTCCCTGCGGAGATCCGGGCGCCTGCCGGCACCCTCGCCGGGGTGAGTTCCTTCCAGCTGCACTTCTCGGACAAGGACATCCACACCCCGGGTGACGCGCCCGACGTGCTGATCGCGATGAACCCGGCTGCCCTGATGAAGCACCTCGGAGGGCTCAAGGCCGGCGGCACTTTGGTACTGAACATCGACGCCTTCAGCGAGCGCAACCTCCAGAAGGCCGGTTACCTCGACGATCCACGTGAGGACGGCACCCTCACCGACTACCAGGTCCACGAGGTCCCGATCACCGACCTCACCCTGCGTGCGCTCGAGGGCCACGTCGAACGCGGGGAACTGAACAAGAAGGAGGCGGAGCGCTGCAAGAACATGCTGGCGCTCGGCCTCGTGTCGTGGATGTTCTCGCGCCCGATCGCGGAGACCGAGTCGTGGCTCGAGACCAAGTTCGCGAAGCGCCCGGAGATCGCCTCGGCGAACATCGCGGCGCTGCACGCCGGCTGGAACTACGGGGAGACCACCGAGGCGTTCACCTTCAACTACGAGGTGAAGCGTGCGCGCCTGGCTCCGGGTCGCTATCGCAACATCAACGGCAACCAGGCGCTGGCCTACGGGCTGGTCGCCGCGAGCCAGCGATCCGGACTCCCGCTCTTCTACGGGTCGTACCCGATCACTCCCGCGTCGGACATCCTCCACGAACTCGCGAGCCTCAAGCACTTCGGGGTGTCCACGTTCCAGGCCGAGGACGAGATCGCCGCGGTCGGGTCCATCATCGGTGCGGCGTTCGGTGGCTCGCTCGCCGTCACTGCGTCGTCCGGGCCGGGCATCGCGCTCAAGGCCGAGGCGATGGGTCTGGCCATGATGGTCGAGCTCCCGTTGATCGTCGTGGACGTGCAGCGCGGGGGACCGTCGACCGGCCTGCCAACCAAGACCGAGCAGTCCGACCTGCTGCAGGTGCTGCACGGTCGCAACGGTGAGGCCCCGATCCCCGTCGTCGCGGCCTGCTCGCCGGCGGACTGCTTCGACGCGGCGATCGAGGCGGCGCGTGTCGCGTTGACCTATCGCACCCCTGTCGTGCTGCTGTCGGACGGCTACCTCGGCAACTCGGCGGAGCCCTGGCTGCTCCCCGAGGTCGACGATCTGCCGGACCTCTCCACGGTGTTCTCGTTCACCGACCAGCCCAACAGCGACGGTGAGTTCCTGCCCTACCTGCGCGATCCGGAGACCCTCGCACGTCCGTGGGCCCTTCCCGGCACCGCCGGTCTCGAGCACCGCATCGGAGGGATCGAGAAGGAGGAGGGCACCGGGCACATCAGCTACGAGCCCGCGAACCATCACTCGATGACCGAACTGCGCCACGAGCGCGTGCGGCGCATCGCCGACTCGTTCGGCCCGCTCGAGGTCGACGACCCGGATGGCGACGCGGACGTGCTGGTCGTGGGTTGGGGATCCACCTTCGGACCCATCCGCGCGGCGGCGCAGGCTCTCCGCGAACGAGGGCGGAAGGTCGCGCGGGTCCACCTGCGCCACCTGGCGCCGCTGCACAACGACCTCGACGACCTGCTCCGTTCGTACGGAACCGTGGTGTGTCCGGAGAACAACATGGGGCAGTTGGCCGGCATCCTGAGGGACCGGACGCTCGTCGACGTCAAGCGCTACAACCGGGTGACGGGGCAGCCGTTCTCGTCCGAGGAGCTCGCGAACGCGATCGAGACCATGGCGTGGGGAGGGTCCCGGTGACCACCAACAACGGCCAGCTGACGAAGAAGGACTTCACCTCGGACCGCGAGGTCCGGTGGTGTCCGGGATGTGGCGACTACGCCATCCTGGCGACCGTGCAGACCCTGCTGCCACAGCTCGGTGCGAAGCCGGAGTCCACCGTGTTCGTGTCCGGGATCGGGTGCTCGTCGCGTTTCCCGTACTACATGAACACCTATGGCATCCACTCGATCCACGGTCGTGCGCCGGCCGTGGCGACGGGGTTGGCGATCACGCGGCCGGATCTCGACGTGTGGGTGATCACGGGCGACGGCGACGGACTGTCGATCGGGGGCAACCACCTGATCCACGCCCTGCGCCGCAACGTGAACCTCAAGATCCTGCTCTTCAACAACGAGGTCTATGGCCTGACGAAGGGCCAGTACTCGCCCACGTCTCCCATCGGGATCGTGAAGAAGTCGACCCCGATGGGTTCCATCGACCAGCCGCTCAACCCGGTGTCGGTGGCGCTCGGCGCGGAGGCGACGTTCGTCGCGCGCAGCATCGACACCGACCGTGCCCACCTCAGTGAGGTCCTGACTGCCGCCTACGAGCATCGCGGTGCGGCGTTCATCGAGATCTACCAGAACTGCAACGTCTTCAACGACGGTGCGTTCGCGGCGCTGAAGGACAACGACCAGAAGCAGCACAACCAGATCCGCCTCGTGGAGGGCCAGCCGATCCGGTTCGGCCCGGACGACGAGATGGCCGTGGTTGCTCGTCCCGACGGGTCGATGGAGATCATGCCTGCGGACGAGGCGGGTGACCGCGTGGTCGTGCACGATCCACACCGCGAGGAGCCGACGACGGCCTTCGCACTGGCCCGGCTGGCCCACAACCCCGTCGGCCCGACGCCGATCGGGATCCTGCGCGACGTGGACCGTCCCGTCTACGACGAGCGCGTCCGCGAACAGATCGCGCAGGCGCGTGAGAAGCAGGGCGACGGGGACCTGGCGGCCCTGCTCGGGTCGGGCAACGTCTGGGACGTCGTCGGCGGCTGACCGGTGTCCTCGGCGCTCGAGACCCGAACTCCAGCGCAGGAACGCCTCGCCGCCCAGTTGCTGTCGTGGGGCGGCGATCGTCCGTCGTACGACCCGTCGCTCGTCGATCGCCTGCGCACCTCGATCGACGAGGCGGTCGACTCACCGTCGCTTCGTCGTGCGGCCCAGCAGGCTCGCGGCGGCCAGCTCTGGGTGACCAAGACGCGCCTCGACCACCTGGTGTGTGACGGGCTCGCCCTCGACGCGGAACCGTTCAGGAACACCTGGGCGAGTGTCCGAGGCATCCTCTCGCACGCCGCGATCGAGCGGGACTGGCGTCAGGGTCGCACACGAGCACCCGAGGTCGTCGTCGCCGAGGCGTGGCACGACGAGGCGTCGCGCCGTGCCGGTGACCCGTCGTCCACGTCGGCGTGGATGAACGCGCAGTCGACGGAGGACGTCGACGCGATGCAGGTCGAACTCGCGGAACTGCTCGAGAGCTTCCGCGTCGTGTGGCCGGTGATCCCCGACGATCGGGTGGACGTCCGGCTCGAGGCGCCGTACCGGGTGCCGCTCGCGGGTGGTTCGGTGATCCTGTTCGGCCGTCCCGACATCGTGCTGGCGTCCCGACGTCGGGACGGGCGGGCTCGGACACTCGTGGTCGACCTGAAGACCGGCCGTCCGAGAGGTGACCACGATCGTCACGAACTGCGGTTCTACGCGCTGCTGGTGGCGCTCGCCACGGGCGCGCCGCCGTTCCGGTGGGCCACCCACTACGTGACCGAGGGGCGTCACGAGGCCGAGGACCTCCGGGAGGCGACGCTGGAGGTCACGGCACGTCGGGTGGTCGACGGGATCCGTCAGCAGGTCAGGATCGCGGATCGTGGCACCGGGGAGACGGAGGGTCTGCGCATCGAGGGTGGCGGGTGGTGCTGGAGGTGTACACGCCGCACCGAGTGTCCGGCCTCGCAGGCCGACACGCAGCACCCCGAGGATGTCACAGGGCCCGCGTAGGGTGCAGGCATGAGATCATCACTGCGCTCCTCCCCACGCCGTCGGTCACCGGCGAACCCCCGGGACGGGTCCGTCGGGGCCGCGGTGGACCCGTCGCTCGCCGACGTGCTCGCACGCGGGTTCCACACGATCGTCCGCGGTCACGCGTTCGCCGCACGTCGCACGGGATCCCGCGACCTTCCGGTCGGGACGCGCCTGCGATTCGTGCGCGAGTCCGACAACCCTGCGGACCCGTTCGCCGTGGCGGTGTGGACCCAGGACCCGGATGGCTGGCGCATCGGCTACCTCGATCGCACGGTCAGCGCGCGGCTCGCGCCGTGGTTCGACGAGGGGCGCGACGTGGAGGCGACGGTCCGCGGATGGACGAACGAACCCGGGGGGAGATGGCGGCGACCCGTCATCGCGGTGTCGTCACCGGTCTCGGCACCCGTGGTCGCAGCCGCGGAGGCACAGGGTGCCTGGGAGCACCAACCGGTCGACGGTACGCAGGTGGCGGCGCGCCTGTGGGGACGTCCCCCCGGTGCCCGTCGGCGCGTCGTCGCGTGACGGTCTGACCGCGTCGGGACGCGTTGTCAGTCGTCGTCCGGACGAGGACGCGTGCCACGCTCCACGATCCGGTGCTGGGGCACGTAGACCGTGTCGATGTTCTCCGTGACCGTGCGACCGTCGAGGCGTTCGATGGTCCGCACGACGCGCACGGTGAACCCTCCACTGCCCGCGGACTGCAAGACGCGTTCCTGCCCGACGTAGAGGTCGCTGGTCTCGCGCACCTGCGTGGACGGTGGCCTCGGGTTGGTCGGGTTGCCCAGCGTCGCACGCACCTCGCGGGCGATCGGCTGGCCGAGGAGGGTGACGGTGATGGACGACGGGGTGTGGGAGGTCCGCACGAGCAGTGCGCCCTCGGTGTCGTTGGTGAAGCGCACGTCGAGGTCCGGGTAGTTCAGCGTGGCCTCGCGACCCATCGGGTACCGCGAGATGTACCAGCTGTGTGCACGCCACTGATCGATCTGGATGCCGGCGAAGAAGGCGGCGTTGTACGTCGTGGTTCCGAACTGGGACGTGCCGCCGCCGCAGGTGTCGACGAGTTCCCCTCGGACGATGGTGCCTGCGGGCAGGTAGCCGCCCTCACCACAGGTGCGTCGGCCCGAGATCCCGTTGATCGAGAACTGCTCTCCGGGCAGCACGATGGTCCCGTCGACGGTGTCGGCGAGGCGCTGGATGTTGTGGACGCGAGCCTGACCGGCCTGGTGGTAGGTGGTGAACGTCCCGAGCAGGTGGGTGGGGCGCAGGTCGGCGAGCAGTTGCGTCGGCAGGTCCGGCTCGACGACCTCGAGCCACAGCTGCGCGTCCGTGATTCCCGCACGGATCATCTGGGTGAGCTGGTCCGCGGTGATCCGCGGATCGAAGCGTGTTCCGGGTCGTGCCGGGTCGATGCCCACGGAGATCTCGACCGGTTCGAAGCTCGTCGAGCCCTGATCGTCGAAGGTGAACGGGGGTTCGCGGTCGCCCGTGTACGCGGCGTCGACCGGTTCGGCGAGGAACCGTTCGGCGGTCTGGGGGTCCACGACCCGCTCCACCCGCCAGGGGGTGACGATGATCGCGACCTCGGTGCGGTCACCGTCCCTGCGGCGTTCGAGGTCGATGAGGGTCGCGATGTCCGAGGGGGACAGGGTGAGCGTCTCGTCGCCGTGACGCAGCGTGATGGGGGCTCGCAGCGCGCCGCGGGCGCGCTCGGCGACGATCTGCAGCGCGTCGGGGTCGATGCGGGCCGCGGTCGTGTCCACGGGAAGCTCCAGGCGGTCCGGACCCGGATTGAACAGCGCGGTCACGGTCAGGTCGACGGCGTCGTCGACGCGCGTGTGCGCGCTTCCGTGGGCGGGCTCGAAGTCGACCTCCAGCGAATCGACGTCGATCAGCAGCGAGCCGTCGAACGTGTTGCGATCGACGTCGCGGGCGATGTCGTGGACCCGTTCGGCCACGAGGTCCCGGTCGACGTCCTGGACCAGTGCCAGGTCGGCAGGGGCCCACAGGGATCGGACCCGTTCGACGGCCGCGCCCGGGAAGCCGGCACGTCCTCGTGCCATGACGACGGCGACCGTCGACTCCACGTCGATCCGGTGGTCGACCTCACCGGGGGTGATCACGAACTCGCGATCCTCGAAGGAGAACGTGACCGACTCGTCCCGCCGTTCGCGTGCGACGTCCTGCACGATCGCGGTGAGTTCGTCCGACGACGCCCCGCTCACGTCGATGCCGACCAGCGAGGTGTTGGGCACGACCCTGCCGTGCTGGACGATCACCAGGACGGCCATCGCGGTGACCGCGACGACCACCAGGCCTCCCAGTGAGAGCCCCACGATGCTGGCGGCGCGACGCAGTGTCATCGGTCCCGGAAACCCCCTCGTGGTCCGGCCGGCCGGTCCGCCGGGCGTCGCGCGGACGTCTCCGGACCCGCTGCGAGACGGGAGCGTATCGGGCGTACGACGGGCGTCGTGGGCCGACCGGACGAGGACCTCTCAGCGGTCCTCGGGGTCCTCGTCGAAGTAGTCGAGGCGGTCGACCGGCATCACGACGGCGGACAGCACGTTCATCAGGTGCGCCACGATGCGCTTGAAGTAGCGGTAGACGAGGGCGTAGGCCACCGCGTGTGGTTCACCGACCTCGCCGGTGACGAGTTGCGAGACACGACGGTCGAAGTCGTCGAGCATGGCGTCGCCACGGATCAGCAGGTCGCGCGAGCGCTGCGTGTCACGTGTCTGGAACGCGCTGGCCACCTCGGTGATCATCGCGGCGATGGCGTCGCGCAGCGACACGATCTCCGGATGCAGTTCGCCCGCGTCGAGCACGACACCGTCCGCCGCGATGTCGAACAGGTTCTTGGCGTAGTCGCCGATGCGTTCGACGTCCTTGACGATCGACATGTAGACGAGCACGGACGGCGTCTCGATGCCGCCGTACACCCCGGCGTGGACCACGAGTTCCCGGCGGATCTCACGTTCCGCCTCGTTGACGCGCCCGTCGGTGTCCCGCAGTTCGCCGCCCACGTCTCTGGCCGGGGTGTCCCCGAGCAGCGCGGACATGGCGAGGTCGAAGCTGTGCCCGTCGTCGACGAACATGCGCTGCAGCGTCGCCTCGATGCGTTCGAGACGATCGCTGCCGTCGCTTCGGAGGAAACCGAATGGCACGCGTGTGCTCCTCGTGGGTGCGGCTGCGTCGTGACCCACCGGTCGAGACGCCGTCGACCAAGGATAGGGGGTGACCTGCCCACAGGGGGAGACCGACCGCGGTTGGCCCGGCGTCGGGCCCGGCGGTACCGTTCGCCGGGCTCGGGCGCGTAGCTCAGTGGGAGAGCGCTGCCTTCACACGGCAGAGGCCAGAGGTTCGATACCTCTCGCGCCCACCACCGGAGGCCGGCTTGCAGGGGCCGGCCTTCCGCATCCCGGGGCGGGGCACGGGGAGTCCGGTCACCATGCTGGGCACTCGGGGGACCGGCGACTATCGTCGCGGCCCGTCCTCGTCCGATCGGGCGTCGACGAGGCGACGACGTGGCGTTCCTGCGCGTCGTGCACGGATCGAGAGTCCGATGCCCCCTGTCGAGCGCGACGGCGCATGGCTCGCCGACGTCGCGCACGCGACCGGTCAGGCGCTCGTGGTCGTCGACCTCGACGGTCGCGTCACGTTCTGGAACGCCGCCGCCGAGCGGCTGCACGGGTGGGACTCGTCCGAGGTCCTCGGGGTGGATGGCGGGGGCCCGCTGCACGAGCTGACGGGTGGCCCGGCGACGGCCCGGCACCGCGCTCGGTTGGAGCAGGGCGAAGCGTCCGTCGAGGTGCGGGAGGTCCGGCATCGCGACGGTCGTGTGCAGTGGGTGTCGGTCGTCGCGACGCCGCTGCGTGACCGGGCGGGCGCCATCGTCGGCGTGGTCCAGGCCCACACCGACGTCACCGAGGCCCGTCGCGCGGCCGAGCGTTCCCGGGTCGAGGCGTCCCACCGTGCCGCCATCGCAGGGGTCAGTCGTGTCGCCCTCGACGGCGCACCTCGCGACGAACTCGTCGAGGTCGCGCTCGCCGACATCGCGTCCGAACTCGACGTGCCGATGGTCGACCTGTTCGAGGTCGTCGACGACGGGGACGCGCTCCTGTTGCGTGCCGGTGTGGGGTGGCGCGACGGTCTGGTCGGCTCGGTCGCCATCCCCGCGACCCCGGACCTGCAGCCCGGGTTCGCGCTCAGCCGTGAACACGAGGTGGTGGTCCACGACCGATCGGTCGAACGTGGGTTCCGACTCCCGGACCACCACACCGAGGCCGGAGTGGTCGCGTCGATGAGCACCACGCTGCGTGGTCGTGGAGCGCGAGTCGGAGTCCTCGGGGCGCACGCGGCCGTCCCACGGTCCTTCAGTGGCGAGGATGCCGACTACCTGCACGCCATCGGTCGGATCCTCGGCGCGGCGATCGCTCGAGACGCGGTGGACCAGGAACTCGGGGCGACGATCGAACGACTCGAACGAAGTGAGGAGATCCGGGTCGCCTTCCTGCGCGCGACCTCGCACGAACTGCGCACGCCCCTCACCGTGATCTCCGGCGTCGCCGAGACGCTGGAACGCCACCAGGAACGGCTCGACCCGGCGGCACGGCGTGACCTGCTCGATCGCCTCACGACCAACACGCGCCGGCTCGATCGCCTCATCGGGGACCTGCTCGACGTCGACCGCCTCGCGTCCGGCCTGGTGGTGGCCCAGCGCAGAGCCCACGACCTGCGAGCACTGGTCGAACGTGTCGTCGACGAGTCGGCGTGGGACACGCACCGGATTCGACGGGACCTCGTGTCGGTCACGGTCACGGTCGACGTCCCCAAGTTCGAACGGGTCGTGGCGAACCTCGTCGCGAACGCGGTGCGTCACACGCCACCGGGCACCACGGTCACGATCACGCTCGGGACGCGCGAGGCGGAGGCCCTGCTGCGCGTCGAGGACGACGGTCCGGGCATCGATCCCTACCACCTCGAACGGATCTTCGACCCGTTCGTGCAGGGCCGCGAGCGACACCTTCACGCTCAGCCCGGCACGGGCCTCGGGCTGGCGCTGGCACGGGAGATCGTCCACCTGCACGGAGGGGAGATCCATGCCGAGAATCGGCCCGAAGGCGGTGCTCGCTTCGAGGTGACACTGCCGACAGGGGTCCTGCCGGACGCGCATGACCCGCAGGAGCCGACGAACGGGCCACAGCCGGCGGGTGGGTGATCCCCGCACGTCCCGAAGGGTCCTGATCGAGGCGAGTACGCTGAGCGTGCGCTCCGGGTGCCTGTCGGCGCTGCCCGCGCGCGACCATCGAGCGCCTCGGACCTGGCGGGCTGGTCGCCGGAGCCCGCCGCACTACGCCGAGGAGTCGTCGTGACCGCCAACTTGCACGTCGTCCACGACGGTCGCGAGATCGACGTCGCGGTCGGCACGACGGCGCTGGAGGCGCTCAAGGAACTGGAGGCCACTCGTGGTCAGGTCGTCGCGGCGACGGTGACCGGCCCGGACGGCACACCGCGCCAGTGGGACCTCGACCGTGCGCTCCCCGCCGAGGGGCCGGTCACGCTCGAGCCGATCGCGGCCGATACCGACGAGGGGCGAGCGATCCTGCGCCACTCCACGGCGCACCTCATGGCCCAGGCCGTCACCGACCTGTTCCCGGACGCGAAGTGGGCGATCGGCCCTCCGATCGAACACGGCTTCTACTACGACTTCGACGTGGCCGCTCCGTTCGGCCCGGAGGACCTCGAGGCCATCGAGGCGCGGATGCGCGAGCTCGCGAGCGAACGTCAGGCGTTCGTGCGTGAGGAGATCTCGCGCGAGCAGGCCCGCGAGGAGTTCGCCGACCAGCCCTACAAGCTGCAGATCATCGACCTCGTCGACGACGGGACGATCGTCAGTCCCGTCGACCTCGGCGACGACCCCGCCAGCCTGACCGTCTACCGCAACGTCCGGCCCGACGGCACCGTGGCGTGGTCCGACCTGTGCCGTGGTCCGCACGTCGTGTCGACGGAACGCATCCCTGCCTTCGGCCTGCTGCGCAGCGCCGGCGCGTACTGGCGGGGACGCGAGGACCAGCCGATGCTCCAGCGCATCTACGGCACGGCCTGGGAGTCACGCAAGGCGATGGCGGCACACCTGGAGATGGTCGAGGAGGCCCGCCGCCGTGACCACCGGCGGCTCGGCCGCGATCTGGAACTGCTGCACGCGCCGGAGGCACTGGGTCCGGGTCTGTCGCTCTTCCTGCCCAACGGGGCGCGGATCCGCAAGAAGATGGAGGACTGGATCCGCGACGAGACGCTGGCACGCGGTTACGAGCCGGTCTACACCCCGCACGTCGCGAAGGCCGAACTGTGGGAGACCTCCGGGCATCTGGAGAACTACGCCGAACTCATGTACCCGGGCATGGACCTCGACGACGGTGCGAGCTATCGGCTCAAGCCGATGAACTGTCCGTTCCACATCCTCGCGTACTCCTCGAGGACCCGGTCGTACCGCGAACTCCCGGTGCGTCTGTCGGAGCTCGGCACGGTGTACCGGTACGAGCGCTCTGGCGTGGTCAACGGGCTGCTGCGTGCACGGGGCTTCACCCAGGACGACTCGCACATCTTCTGCCGGCCCGACCAGGTCGTCGACGAGGTGGTCGGGTGCATCGAGTTCGCCCGTGACGTGTACGCGACGTTCGGGTTGGGTGAACCATCGCGCATCGCGATCTCCACGCGGCCGGAGAAGTCCCACGGGACCGACGAGCAGTGGGCCGTGGCGGAACAGGCCGTGATCGACGCCGTCGAACGAACGGGACTCGCGTACGAGACCGACCCGGGCGAGGGCGCGTTCTACGGCCCGAAGATCGACATCCACGCGAAGGACGCGATCGGACGCGAGTGGCAGCTGACCACCGTGCAGGTGGACCTGAACCTGCCGGAGCGCTTCGACGTCACGTACGTCGGCGATGACGGCGCGAAGCACCGTGCCGTCATGGTGCACCGGGCCCTGTTCGGGTCGATCGAACGGTTCTTCGCGGTCATGGTCGAGTCGTTCAACGGCGCGTTCCCCCTGTGGCTCGCGGCGGTACAGGTGCGAGTGGTCCCGGTGGCCGACGAGTTCGGTGACCACGCCGAGGTGGTCGCCGACCGCCTGCGGGCCGTGGGCCTGCACGTCGAGGTGGATCACTCGACCGACACGCTGGGCGCGAAGATCCGTGACGCCCAGACCTCGAAGATCCCGGTCACGCTCGTGATCGGCAGCGAGGAACGTGAGGCCGGGACCGTGTCCGTCCGGGAGTACGGAGGCGAACAGCGCCGGGGGGTGCCGCTCGACGATCTGGTCGACGAACTCGCCGAGCGGGTCGCGACGCGAGCGACCGGGCACTGACGTGGTCGACGGTCGCGAACGCCCCGACACGTCTCGCGCGGACCAGGCGGGTGTCCGGACCGACGCGCTGCAGCGCCTGTGGGCGCCGTGGCGCCACGGCTACGTCACCGAGGACGACCCGATCGCAGGGTGTCCGTTCTGCGTCATCCCGGCGCGGCCAGTGGCCGAGGACCGTGCGTCGCTCATCCTGCACCGCGGCGAGCACGCGTTCGTGATCCTCAACGCCTACCCGTACAACCCGGGGCACCTGATGGTGGTACCCGACACCCACGTGGATCGCCTCGCCCTGCTCGACCGGGCCGCGTCGGACGAACTGTGGACGCTCACGCAACGGGCGGTGGTCGTGCTCGAGGAGCGGATGGGATGCCACGGCGTGAACCTCGGGATGAACCTCGGGGTGTCGGCGGGCGCGGGGATCACGGACCACATCCACCAGCACGTCGTGCCCCGTTGGGCCGGAGACACCAACTTCGTGTCGGTCGTCGGGTCGTCGAGGATCCTTCCGCAGGCGCTCGACGAGACGTGGCAGGTCCTTGTGGGCGGGTTCGACCGGGAGTGAGGCGCCGCGGCCGGTAGCGTTGGGCCCCTTCGCGGCCGGCGCGGGTCGGGTGGCGCGTGGCCGGTGTCGTGACGAGCACTTCGAGCACAGAGGCGAGACGTGGCACTGAGGGCGCACTTCCCCCGGCGCGTCGAGGCGATCACCGCCCCGATCGGGCGAGGACTCGCGTACACGCCCCTGACCCCGAACATGCTCACCACGCTCGGTCTGGTGCTCACCGCGGTGGCGGCCTGGCTGGTCGCGACGGGACGCCCGTTCATCGGTGCGTGGGTGCTCGTCGCCGGCGGGATGATGGACATGTTCGACGGTGCGCTCGCACGAGCCGCCGACCGGTCGACGCCCTTCGGCGGCTTCCTGGACTCCGTGAGCGATCGGATCTCTGACGGCCTCATCCTCGGCGGCATGGCCTGGTGGTTGAGCGACGAGCCCCGGCTCTTCGCGCTGACGATCGTCGCCCTGGTCGCCGCCGAGGTCACCAGCTACGTGCGGGCCAAGGCGGAGGCGATCGACCTCGAGTGCTCCGTGGGCATGCTCGAGCGCGGCGAACGAGCGATGCTGCTCATCGTCGCACTGCTCGCCCACGAGTGGGTGCTGGAACCGATCCTGTGGATCCTTGCCGTGGGTGGCGCCGTGACCGTCGTCCAGCGCATCCATCACGTCTGGTGTCAGATCGACCGGGACGTCCCCGCCGAACTCCTCGAACTGACGCGGGGCACGCGTGCGTGGAGCCGGGCGTTCAAGGCTGCGGCCCGCCGGTTCTACGGTGGGCGCAACTTCGACGGGGCGCACCGACGCTCGGATCCCCCGGAGCACGACGCTCCCGACGCACCGGCAACTCCGTGACACGTCCGGTCGCGGTCATCGAGCTTCCGCCGCCGCCGCCCCTGACCCTGCGGTCGCGACTCGAGTACCTGCGCTACCTCGCGCTGTGGGAGGCCGTGGCCCGCCTGCCCGAACGGCTCGCGCGCACGGCACCCCGCGTCGCCGGCGAGGCGTGGTGGCGGTTCGGATCACGGGCACGACGCGCACAGGTCCGGTCCAACCTTCGCCGGGTCGTCCCCGACGCGTCACGTGGGGAACTCGACGACCTCGTCCGCGAGGCCCACGTGTCGTACGCGCGCTACTGGGTGGACAGCTTCCGGCTCCATCGGATGGACCCGGCGGCCGTGGTGGCCGCGTCGACGGCCGAGGGTCTGGAGCACGCCGACGCGTTCCGTGACGACCGCCGTGGCGGCGTGTTCGTCACTGGGCACCTCGGCTCGTGGGACGTGGGAGCCATGTTCGCGACCCAGCGCGCCTGGCCGATGGTGGTGGTCGCGGAGGTGCTCGAGCCTCGCGACCTGTTCGACCGGTTCGTGTCGCTGCGCAGCGGCCTCGGGGTGGAGGTGGTGCCGCTGGTCCGCGGTGCCCAGGTGATGCGTGTGCTCGAACAGCACGTGGCCCGCGGTGCGCTCGTGACGCTGCTGACGGACCGCGACCTGACCCGTCGGGGGCCGATCGTCGAGTTCTTCGGGGAGCCCTGTCGGTTGCCGGCTGGACCTGCGGTGCTCGCGCGGTCGACGGGCTGTCCGGTCATCTCTGGAGCATTCCTGACGGCACCGCAGGGATTCCACGGGGTCGTGCGTGCACCAGTCGACCTGGCAGGTCGATCCATCATCGACGGGATGCAGGTCGTCGCCGACGAACTCGAGGCGCTCGTGCGCCGTGATCCTGCCCAGTGGCACGTGTTCGTCCCCAACTGGCTGGTGGAACGTGAACCTCGCCACCCCGTGGTCGCGGCGTGGCGACGAGGCGAGGACTGGCGAGCGCTGGCCCGTGCTGAACGCCGGGCCTACACCCGCGAGACGTCGTCGTGAGGATTGCCGTCGTCTGCCCCTACGACATCGACGTCCCCGGTGGCGTCCAGCAGCACGTGCGCCGGCTCGCCGCCGAGCTGTCCCGCGCCGGCGACGACGTGCTCGTCGTCGCCGCGGGGTCGCCGGGTCCCGACGACGGCGTGGTGCGGGTCGGGAGGAGCACCGGCGTTCGGGTCAACGGATCCGTCGCCCCGCTGGCCCTCGGACGCCGCGTGACCGCACGGACGGCGGCCGCGATCACCGCCTTCGGACCTGAGGTGGTCCACGTCCACGAACCCATCGTCCCGCGGGTCGGTCCGGCGGCGGTTCGCGTGGCACACGAGACCGGTGTCCCGGTCGTCGGCACGTTCCACGCGTTCGCCGAGCGAGCACGGTTCGCTCGGCTGGTTCGCCGGTGGTCCCGCCGGACCGTCGCCGGGGTCCGCACCAGGATCGCCGTGAGCCGCGCCGCGGCAGGATTCCACGCATCCCTGCACGGACTCGACGTGACGGACATGGTCGTGATCGGCAACGGCGTGGACGTGTCTCGCCTGTCGGCGCCACCGCCCCCGGAGACACTCACCGTCGACGACCTGGTACGACAGGAGAGCCGGGACCTCACGGTCCTGTTCGTGGGGCGCCTCGAGCGGCGCAAGGGACTGGAGACACTCGTCCGCGCGTTCGTTCGTGTGCGACAGGAGCGCACCGGCATCCGACTCGTGGTCGTGGGAGAGGGGTCGCAGCACCGACGGTGCGCGCGCCTGGTGCCTGAGTCGCTTCGAGGCGACGTCGAGTTCCTGGGTCGCGTCGACAACGACGTACTCGCCCGCGTGCACCGGCGAGCCGACCTGTTCGTGTCGCCGGCCCTCGGGGGCGAGTCGTTCGGCATCGTGCTGCTCGAGGCCATGGCCGGAGGCACGGCGGTGATCGCGTCCGACCTGCCCGGGTACCGGGAGGTCCTCGACGACGGCCGGTGCGGCATCCTGGTCCCGCCGGGCGACCACGGTGCGCTGGCACGTGCGATCCTGCGGCTGGCCGCCGACCCGCAGGAGCGCGACGGCCTCGTCGCGGTCGCATCCGAGCACGTCCGGGGATTCGACTGGTCAGTCGTGGCCGGCCGGGTGCGTGCCGAGTACGAACGGGCCCTGTCGGCCTCGTCGTGACCGGGCGGTCACTGTCCGACCAGGTTCCCGTCGAGGGGGCGGAGTCTGTACCCTTCGCGCCTGCACCATCTCCGGAATCCAGCGCTCTGGTCGTCACCGTGGAGGCCCCCTCGTGTTTCGTCGTGCCCTGCTCGCCGTCCTGGCGGGTGCCCTCGTCCTCACCGCCTGCTCGTCTCCGGACGAGGAGCCGCCCGTCGACGTCCCAGAGGCGCCAGAGACCCCCGAGGTCCCAGAAGAGCCCGAGGAGCCGGAGGAGCCGATCGGACCTCCGTCGCCGATCACCGGTGAGCCCGTGCTCGAGGAACTGCTCGAGCGGCCCCTGCTGATCGTCAAGATCGAGAACACGCCGCAGGCGCGGCCGCAGACGGGCCTCGATCTCGCGGACATGGTGATCGAGGAGGTCGTGGAGTTCGGGATCACCCGCTTCATGGTGTTCTTCCACAGTGAACTGCCGGAGATCGCCGGTCCGGTCCGTTCCGCCCGCCCGGTCGACGTCGACCTGGTGTCGTCCTTCGGGCGGTCGATCTTCGCCTACTCGGGTGCTCGGGCCGAGGTCCAGGCCCTGCTGTCTCCCACCCCGGTGATCCGCAAGGCCGACGACGCCGGCGACGGGTCGTTCTTCCGCGCGACCGAGCGCCGTGCACCGCACAACCTGTACCTGCGTCCGGCCGAACTCCTCGAGGTCTCGGCCATCCGCGACCCTGACCCCGTCCCCGACATCGGGTTCGTGTTCTCCGACGAACCGCCGACGGGTGAGGACGTGTGTCCTGTTGGTGCCACCGGTTGTGACGACCCGGGCGCCGCCATCACGGTGAACATGTCCTCGACCTACCTGTCCGGCTGGGAGTACGACGCGACGGACGGCGTCTACCGGCGCCTCCAGAACGGTCAGCCGTTCGCCACCTCTGCGACGGGGCAGGTGGGCATGGCCACCGCGGATCGCGAGATCGGCGCCGCGAACGTCGTCATCCTCGGCACCCGGCACTACATCGGTCCGAGTGGCTACCCGGAGACCGACGCGACCACACCGGCCGCAGGTGAACGTGCCGTGATCCTGCGCGACGGTCGCCGCTACGAGGCGCGCTGGGTCAAGGCTGCGCAGAGCGACCACATCCAGCTGCAGACGGTCGACGGTCAGCCGTTCCCGCTGAAGCCCGGCAAGACGTGGATCCACCTGCCCTCGACGACGAGCATGCCTGCGCCGATCGGGTGACGCCGCGAGCACGGTGGGCCATCATCTGTTGGGCAGCACGGCGAGACACGGGCGAGACATGACCGACACACCAGAGGCACGGACCGCAACGACCAGGGTCAAGCGAGGCCTGGCCGACATGCTCAAGGGCGGCGTCATCATGGACGTCGTCACCCCCGAGCAGGCGAAGGTCGCCGAGGAGGCCGGCGCGGTCGCCGTCATGGCGCTGGAGCGCGTCCCGGCGGACATCCGTCGTGACGGAGGGGTCGCACGCATGAGCGACCCGGACATGGTGCAGGGGATCATCGACACCGTGTCGATCCCGGTGATGGCCAAGGCACGTATCGGCCACTTCGTGGAGGCACAGGTGCTCGAGGCGCTCGGGGTCGACTACGTCGACGAGTCCGAGGTCCTGACCCCAGCCGACGAGGCCAACCACGTCGACAAGTGGGCCTTCGACGTCCCGTTCGTCTGTGGTGCCACCAACCTGGGTGAGGCCCTGCGGCGGCTGGGCGAGGGCGCGGCGATGATCCGCTCCAAGGGTGAGGCCGGGACCGGCAACGTCGTCGAGGCGACCCGCCACATGCGGTCGATCACGGCGGAGATCCGCCGACTGACCACGCTCGACTCGACGGAGCTGTACGCCGCGGCGAAGAACCTGCAGGCACCTCTCGACCTGGTCCGCGAGGTCGCCGAACTCGGACGCCTCCCGGTCGTGCTGTTCACCGCCGGAGGGATCGCGACACCCGCGGACGCCGCGATGATGATGCAACTCGGCGCGGACGGCGTGTTCGTCGGCTCCGGCATCTTCAAGTCGGGCGACCCCGAACGTCGTGCCCGTGCGATCGTGGAGGCCACGACCCACTTCGAGGACCCGGACGTGATCGCCCGTGTGTCTCGAGGGCTGGGCGAACCGATGGTGGGGATCGAGATGGAGCAGCTCGATCCGGGCCAGAAGTACGCAGATCGCGGCTGGTGAACGGGGTGCGCGACCACGCACGTGGGTCGACGCGAGGGCACTGGATCCCGGGCGAGTCGCTCGTCCGCGCACGTGCTGGGGCACCCGGCGAGGTCGTTGCGCCGACGGCTGGTCCGCGTGTGGGAGTCCTCGCACTCCAGGGCGACGTGCTGGAACACCTGTCTGCACTGCGGCGGTGTGACGCTGTCGGCTCCGAGGTGCGCACCGCCGCGCAACTGGCTGAGGTCGACGCGCTCGTGATCCCCGGTGGTGAGTCGACGACGATCGGTCGCCTGCTCGAACGCCTTGACCTGCTGGATGCCGTGCGCCGACGCATCGACGCCGGCATGCCGGTGTTCGGCACCTGCGCGGGGATGATCCTGCTGTCCGACGAACTCGAGCAGGCCGAGGACCAGGTGCGGGTCGGAGGTCTGGCGGTCCGCACCCGACGCAATGCGTTCGGGCGCCAGCGTGACTCGTTCGACACGACGCTGGTGGTCCACAGCATCGACGGCGGGCCGATGGACGTGTCGTTCATCCGTGCACCCCGCGTCGACGCCGTGCTCGACGACGCCGTGGAGGTCCTGGCGGAGGTCGACGGTCACCCGGTCGTCGTGCGCCAGGGCAACCTGCTCGCGTCGGCATTCCACCCGGAGATCACCGGCGACGACCGCCTCCATGCCTCGTTCGTGTCCCTGGTCCGAGCGCACGTCGGGTCACGCTGAGCGAGCATCCGGGGTCCCTGCCGGGTCGGGGAGGCGGGGTGTCGCTGGCTAGCATCCGTCACACGCCGACACCGCGGAGGCACGGATGGCCGGGCACAGCAAGTGGGCGAACATCAAGCACCGCAAGGCGGCGCAGGACAAGAAGCGTGGCAAGCAGTTCGGCAAGCTGATCCGTGCGATCGAGTCGGCGGCCCGCGAGGCCGGCACTGCGGACCCGGACGGCAGCCCGTCGCTGGCGCTCGCGGTCCAGAAGGCCAAGGACGCCGACGTCCCCAAGGACAACATCGAGCGTGCCTGTCGCCGGGGCGCCGGCGAACTCGACGGCGCGGCGGCCTACGAGGCGGCGCTCTACGAGGGGTACGCACCGGGCGGCGTCGCGGTGCTGGTCGAGTGCCTGACCGACAATCGCAATCGCACGGCGTCCGACGTGCGAAGCGCCTTCGTGCGGTCTGGAGGGAGCCTCGCGGAACCGGGCAGCGTGTCCTTCCTGTTCAGTCGCCGAGGCCAGGTCGTCGTCGACGCCGTGGGCACCTCCGAGGACGACCTGCTCGTTGCGGGAGTCGACCATGGGCTCGAGGACATCGAGTCGGACGGTGAGCGTCACGTCGCCTGGTGCGAACCCAGCGACGTGGTCGCGCTGCGTGAGGCCCTCGAAGCGAGTGGTCTCACCGTGATCGAGTCCGGGAGCACGATGGTGCCGTCGTCGACGGTCCCGGTCGACGACACAGGTGTCGCGCGACAGGTGGTGCGCCTGCTCGACGCACTCGACGACAACGACGACGTGCAGGAGGTCCACTCCAACGTCGAACTCGACGACGACGTGGTGGCAGCGATCGACTGAGTAGCCAGGGTTGCGCCGCGTGCCGCGAGGTCCATGGTAGGTTCCGGGCGAACGCACGTTCGGGTTGTCCGTCAGGCGCGACGGTCGCCGGTGACCGTGCGTCCACCACGAGTGACCACCGAGTCCACCGATCCGAGGCGCGCTCCCGTGTCCCACGACGCCACCGCGGTGATCGGGATAGATCCCGGTCTCACCCGTTGTGGCGTGGCTGTCGTGACCGGGCCGGTGTCGCGACCGCGGGTGGTGCACGCGGAGTGTGTGACCACCGGGGCGGACGTGCCGCTGGAACAGCGCCTGCGCACCGTCCACGATCGGCTCCGTGACGTCATCGACACGCATCGGCCGGACGAGGTGGCGATCGAACGAGTGCTGTTCTCCGCGAACACGCGCACGGCCATGGCGACCGGACAGGCGGCGGGCATCGCGATGCTCGCGGGCGCCCAGGCCGACCTTCCGGTCTGCTCCTACAGCCCCACCGACGTGAAGCTCGCCGTTGCCGGCAGCGGCACCGCGAGCAAGGCAGCCGTCGGGCGCATGGTGGCGGCCCAACTGGGCCTGGCGGAGGCCCCGAGGCCTGCGGACGTCGCGGACGCGATCGCGGTCGCCCTGACCCACCTCGCGCGTACGCGCGTCGACCGGCTGGCCGCAGACACCCCGGCGGCCTTCCAGCTCCAGGAGGCGCACCGAGACGCCCGGCGTGCCGCCAGCGGCGGCTGGGAGCGCGTGCTGGCCGGACGGCTGCCCGAACGGTCGCCTCGGCGGTCGGCGCCATGATCGCCCACCTGCGTGGGCGCGTCGTCCGTCGCGGTGCGGACCACGTCGTCGTCGACGTGCAGGGCGTGGGGTACCTCGTGCACGTGACGGCCTCCGCCGCGGTTCCGTCCCCGGGCGAGGTCGTGGAACTGCACACCTCCCTGCAGGTGCGTGAGGACTCGATGACCCTGTACGGGTTCACGGACCCGTCGGCACTCACCATGTTCGAACAGCTGCTCACCTCGTCGGGCGTGGGCCCTCGGCTCGCCATGGCTGCGCTGGGCACCCTGCGGGTCGACGACCTGCGTGCGGCGATCGCGACCAGCGACGTCGCCGCGCTCACGGCCGTGCCGGGCATCGGGAAGAAGGTCGCCGAACGCCTCGTCCTCGAACTGCGGGACCGGGTCGGCGGAGTGCCGGAACTCGACAGCGCCGCACCGTCGGCGACCGGTTCGCCGGACCGCCGGGTGGAGGTGCGCCAGGCGCTGCTCGGTCTGGGCTACTCCGAGTCCGAGGTGCGGACCGCGTTGGCGCAGTCGGCCGGCACGGATGCCGACACGGACGCCGACGCAGCCGACCTTCTGCGTGCGGCGCTGCGATGGCTCGCCTCCGACACCGCTCCCGCAGACCGATGACCGACGTCGTCCCGGAGCCCGCCGTGACCGATGACCGAGACGCCGACGACGTGCTCGACGTGTCGCGACTGCGCGGCGAGGACCGCGTGGAGGCCAGCCTGCGCCCGGCGTCCCTCGACGACTTCATCGGGCAGGAGCGCGTGCGACGCCAGCTCGAGCTCGTGCTGCGAGGTGCGAGGCAGCGAGGGCGCAGCGCGGATCACGTCCTGCTGTCCGGGGCGCCGGGCCTCGGCAAGACGACCCTGGCGGCCATCGTCGCCACCGAGGTCGGTGCACAGTTCCGTGCGACCTCGGGACCGGCCATCGAACGTCCCGGTGACCTCGCGGCGATCCTGACCGGCCTCGAACCCGGTGACGTGCTGTTCCTCGACGAGGTCCATCGCCTGCCCCGCACGGTCGAGGAGGTGCTCTACCCGGCGATGGAGGACTTCCAGCTCGACATCGTGGTCGGGAAGGGACCGGGGGCGCGTTCGATCCGCCTCGACCTGCCCCGGTTCACCCTCGTGGGCGCCACGACACGCACGGGGTTGATCTCCTCGCCCCTGCGCGATCGATTCGGCTTCTCGGCGCACCTCGAACACTACGAGGTCGACGAACTCGTGCGGATCGTGCGTCGATCCAGCGCGCTGCTCGACATCCGCCTCACGGACGACGGCGCCGCGGAGATCGCCTCGCGGTCGCGTGGGACCCCGCGCATCGCCAATCGCCTGCTGCGCAGGGTCCGTGACTACGCCGACGTCGAGGGCGACGGAGCGATCGACCTCGAGGTGGCCCGAGCGGCACTGCAGGTGTTCGACGTCGACGAACAGGGGCTCGATCGTCTCGACCGGCGCGTCCTCGAGGCGCTCGTCGACCGTTTCGGCGGGGGACCGGTGGGCCTGACCACACTGGCCACCGCCGTGAACGAGGAGCCGGACACCGTCGAGGACGCCGTGGAACCGTTCCTGCTGCGCTGTGGGCTCCTGCAGCGAACGCCTCGGGGGAGAGTGGCCACCACGGGCGCGTACGCTCACCTCGGACGGCCGGTGCCGACGCCGGGATCCATGGTCGATCCGAGGATGCCGGGCGCGGTCTCGCTGTTCGACCACCGGGAGGGCGACGCCGACCGGGACTGACGGAGGTTCGATGACCGCAGGCCTGCCGATCGACGTGTTCGTCCTCCTCGCCGGTGGCCTGCTGCTCGCTGCGGTGCTCACCGCCGCGTTCGCCGCGCGTCCTGACAGCCGATTCCGCGTGCCCGGGGCCCTGCTGTTCCTCGGCATCGGCATGCTCGTCGGCAGCGACGTGCTCGGCGTGGTGAACCTCGACGACGCTCGGCTCGTGCGTGACGTCGGGGTCGTCGCGCTGCTGGTCATCCTGTTCGAGGGCGGCCTGACCACCAAGCCGACGGACCTCCGACTCGCCGCGATCCCCGGCATCGCCCTGTCCACGGTGGGTGTGCTCATCACCGCCGCCGTGACCGCTGCGGGGGTGTGGCTGCTGCTCGACGTCGACCTGGCGACCGCGGCGCTGCTCGGTGCCGTCGTCGCGTCGACCGACGCCGCCGCCGTGTTCTCCATGATGCGCACGACGCCGCTGCCCCGACGCCTGTCGGCCGTGCTGCGCATCGAGTCCGGTGCCAACGACCCCATCGCCGTGATGCTCACCATCGGACTCATCGCGACCATCGAGCACGGCATGCTCGGCCCGGGGGCGTGGGCCTGGTTCGCTGCCGTGCAGCTGGTCGGGGGAGCGGCGGTGGGAGTGCTCGTCGGACTGGCCGGCGTGTGGATGCTGCGGCGGGTCGAGCTGGGGATCGTGAGTCTCTACCCGGTGCTGGCGGCATCCGTCGGCGCCGTCGCCTACGGGCTCGCGGCCGTCGTCGGCGCCTCGGGGTTCGTCGCCGTGTACCTCACCGGTGTCCTCGTCGGCGGGTTCGTCCCGCGTCACCGGCGATCGATCCTCGGGTTCCACGAGGCCATGGCCAATGCGTCGGAGGTGGGGCTGTTCCTGCTGCTGGGGCTGCTCGTGTTTCCGTCGCGGCTTCCCGCCGTGGCGTTCGCCGGCATCGCCATCTGTGCGGTGCTCATCCTGGTCGCGAGGCCGGTCGCGGTGTGGGTGTGCACGCTCGGGTCGCGGATCGGCTGGCGCGAGCAGGCTGTCATCAACGTCGCCGGGCTGCGGGGCGCCGTGCCGATCGTGCTCGCCACGTTCCCGTACACCGCAGGCATCGCGGAGGGTGGCCTGATCTTCGACGTCGTCTTCTTCGTCGTGCTGGCGTCCGTCCTGCTCCAGGGATCTGTGCTTCTGCCGCTCGTCCGCAGGCTGGGACTGGAGGCCCCGCGCGTCGCCTGGGCCCCCGTCGCCGAAGCCCTTCCCCTCGACGGCATCGACGTCGACCTGGTGGAACTGTTCGTCGACGACCAACTCGACATCGCGGGCCGTCGACTCCGCGACCTGCCTCCACTCGGTGACGCGCTCGTGGCCGCGATCGTCCGCGACGACCGCGTGCTGATCGCCAAGGGCGACACGCGGCTCGAACCCGGCGACGTCCTGCTCATCACCACCCAACGTCAGGGCGACGCGATCGCCCGCCTCACGGCGTGGGCAAGGGGCGAGGACGCCGACGAGTGGGTGCGGCGCCTGCGTGACCCACGGCCCGACCACTAGGCCACTAGAATGGACGGGAAGGGCGCCGTACCCGCCACCACGTCCGTTGTGGCGCCTGCGCCTCCATCGAACCTCGCCACCGGAGGAATCCGTGGAACTGCTGCTCCCGATCCTGTTCCTCGCCGTGCTGTACATGCTGCTCATCCGGCCTCAGCAGCGGCGCCAGAAGGAACACCGCGGCCTGGTGTCCAACCTCCAGCATGGTGACGACGTCATCACCATCGGGGGCATCCACGGTCGTGTGGTCGACCTCGACGACGACACCATGGACCTGCAGGTGACCGGCGACAGCGACATCGTGATGCGCTTCCAGCGGACGTCGGTCGCGCGGGTCGTTCGCGACGACGAGGGCGAGTGAGCAGGCCCCAGGAACCGTTCGACCCCGACGCCGCGACATCGGGGGAGGTCGACGTGACCGCCGACCGATCCGCGAGTGCTGCGCTCGCGGATCCTGCCGGTGCGATCCACGGGTCGGCCGAGGCCGCTCTGCTGCGCGGCGTGGCGGCCTCGGACGTCGTGCGCGAGGCGGCCGAGGTCGCCATGGACGCGGAGCGACTCACCGGCTCCAGGGTCGGGGTGCTGACACGCCTGCAGCAGGACGAGGTGGTCAGCGCCTTCATCAAGCTCTCCGACCAGTTCCTCGAGGCTCGCGGGTTCACCGAACACGGCTTCCGGCACGCCAACCTCGTCGGTCGGATCGCCCACAACGTGCTCCATCACCTCGGTGCAGACCACGAACTGTGTGAACTCGCCGCGATCGCGGGCTACCTGCACGACGTGGGCAACGTCGTGACACGCAGCAACCACGGGCTGTCCGGTGCGTGGATCGCCTACGACGCCCTGCGTCGTCTGGAGGTCGACCCGTACCGGATCGGTCTGGTCCTGTCGGCGATCGGCAACCACGAGGAGCAGTACGGGTCGTCGATCGGTCCCGTCGGTGCGGCGGTGATCCTTGCCGACAAGGCCGACGTGCACCGATCCAGGGTCCGACGCGACGCCGACACCGCCGCAGACATCCACGACCGGGTGAACGACGCCGTGACGAGTTCGTTCCTGCGCGTCGACGCGGACGCCGGGACGATCACCCTCGAACTCGCGCTCGACACGGACCGCTCCACGGTCATCGAGTACTTCGAGATCTTCCTGGACCGCATGATGATGTGCCGTCGGGCGGCACGCACGTTGGGATGCGAGTTCCGGATCACCGCCAATGGTGTCCCGCTCGGCTGACACGGACAGGGCACTGGTGTGGACAAGCGACCTCTGATCGTCACGCTGTCGACGTTCCTGCTCGTCGTGCTCGCAGGTGGTGTCCTGCTCGCCAGTGGGCAGCGGCCGAACCTGGGGCTCGACCTCCAGGGAGGCATCAGCGCGGTCTACGAGCCGGTGCTCACCGAGGGTGGTGTCCTGCCCGACGACTTCGAGGACATCATCGACGAGACGATCGAGGTCATCCGGGCCCGCGTCGACTCACTGGGCGTCGCCGAACCCGACATCTCGCGTTCTGGGACCGACGTGCTGGTGCAGCTGCCCGGGGTCACCGACGCGGAACGTCTGCAGGAACTGATCGGTCGCACCGCTCAGCTGCGGTTCCGGCCCGTCGACCGTGTCCTCGTGCCCGGCGACCCCGACTACGACCGGGGCCCGGACTGCACGGCACCTGTCGACGAACGTGAGGACCTCGCGTCGGACGAGGCCGGCATCATCTGTGGGGCCGAGGACGGAGGGATCTTCGATCCCGACACCGAACGGACGCTGCCGCTCAAGTACGAGGTCGGACCCGCAGGGCTGACCGGGGAGCGCATCGACGACGCGTTCCCGGTGCTCGCGGACGCTCAGGGCTACGCCGTGTCGCTGCAGCTCGACCGCGTCGGTGGGGAGGCCTTCGCGGCCCTCACCGCGGACCTCGCCTGCCAGCGCGACGCGGGACGTCCGGGTCTGCTGGCGATCGTCCTCGACGGGATCGTCGAGTCGGCACCGTCGATGTCGTCGAGTGTCGCGTGCGGCGTCGGCATCCGCGACGGGATGGCCCAGATCACGGTCGGGGCAGGCAGCCTCTCCGATCAGGAACAGCAGGCTCGCGACCTCGCGCTCGTGCTGCGCACCGGTGCCCTGCCCATCACCCTCGAGCCATCGACCTTCCAGCAGGTGTCGGCGACGCTCGGTGCGGAGTCCCTGCGGGCAGGCGTGCTCGCGGGGATGATCGGCCTGGTGCTCGTGGGCGTGTGGCTCGTCTGGTTCTACCGCGAACTGGGCGCCGTGGCCCTCGCGTCACTGGGTGTGTTCGGCGTGCTCGTCGTGTCGCTCATCACTCTGCTCGGCCGGTTCGGGTTCGCGCTCACGTTGGCGGGTGTGGCAGGACTCATCGTCGCCGTGGGCATCACGGCCGACTCGTCGATCATCTTCTTCGAACGGATCCGCGACGAGGTCAACCTCGGCAAGACGGTGCGGACCGCGGTCCGCCGGGCGTACTCGAGCGCGTTTCGCACCAACCTCGCCGGCAACACGGTGACGCTCGCTGCCGCCGTCGTCCTCTACTTCCTCGCGGTCGGTCCGGTTCGCGGGTTCGCGCTGATGCTCGGGATCGCCACCGTGCTCGACATCCTGATCCTGTGGGGATTCACGCGTCCCACCGTCTGGTTGATGAGTGAGACGCGCCTGCTGACGCGACGCACCGTGCGAGCGGCGGACACCGCGGTCGCCCCGGGAGGTGCACGATGAGGACGCCGACCATCGACTTCGTCGGGCTGGCCCGGCGCTGGGCCGTGGTCTCGGCGGTGCTCGTACTCGCTGGTCTCGCCTCGATCGGCATCCGCGGGCTCGACCTGTCGATGGACTTCGTCGGGGGAACGTCGTACACGCTGACGGGCATCGACGACGACGTGACCGCGCAGGAGCTGCGCGAGGCCGCCGAGGCAGCGGGTGGTCGTGACGTGGTCGCCCAGATGCAACTCGACGGCGACCGTGCCATCGGCGCGATCGTTCGCATGGAGGCCATCGCTCCCGGTTCCGCCGAGGCGGGCCGGATCCAGTCCGCACTGCAGGAGGTCGCGTCCGCGGACGAGGTCGTGTCGGACTTCGTCGGACCGACGTGGGGAGAACGGATCACCCGTCAGGCCGCGCAGGCGCTGGTCGTGTTCCTGATCGTCATCGTGATCTACATCTCGCTGCGTCTCGAGTTCCGCATGGCGATCGCCGCCGTGGTCGCCCTCGCACACGACCTGGCCATCACCATCGGTGTCTACGCGCTCGTTGGGTTCAGCGTCTCCCCGGCGACGGTGATCGCGCTGCTGACCATCCTCGGGTACTCGCTGTACGACACGGTGGTCGTGTTCGACCGGGTGAAGGAGAACGCCGCAACACTCGGGGACCCGGGTCGGCGCACCTACTCGGAACTCGTGAACTCGTCGATGAACGAGGTGCTGTACCGGTCGATCAACACCTCGATCACCTCCGTGCTCCCGGTCGGGGCCCTGCTGTTCATCGGGTCGCAGGTGCTCGGGGCGACGACCCTGCAGGACCTCGCGCTGGCCCTGTTCGTCGGCATGGCGGTCGGGGTCTACTCGTCGCTGTTCGTGGCCGGACCGCTGCTCGCGTGGATGAAGATGCGTGAGCCCGAGGAGCAGAAGCGCGCGGCACGCGTCGCGCGTGCGGCGGGCGACCGGGCGACGACCGGCGTTTCCACGGCCGAGGCCGAGGCCGAGGTCGACGCCGAACCGGAGGACACCTCCCGGCCCGAGCCGGCCGCCGGATCGCCGGAGGCGCGGGCACCGATCACCACGCAGTACGTGCGAGGCCAGGGCAGGTCCGGTCGACGTCGACGTCGACGCTGAGCGCCACGGGACAGGGAGCGACATGAAGATCGAGTTCGACACGCAGCGGCTGGCCGCGTACATCCGCGACGTCCCGGACTTCCCGAAGCCGGGGGTGAACTTCAAGGACGTCACCCCCCTGCTGATCGACCACGTGGCGTTCTCCACGGCGATCGACGCCCTCGTGATGCACTTCGGTCGAGGCACGGTCGACAAGGTCGTGGGCATCGAGGCGCGTGGGTTCATCCTCGGCGCGCCGGTCGCGTACCACTTCGGCGCCGGGTTCGTCCCCGCCCGCAAGGCCGGCAAGCTGCCTTCGGAGACCCGTTCGGTGTCGTACGAACTCGAGTACGGCGACGAGACCCTCGAGATCCACGAGGACGCGATCCGCCCGGGGGACCGTGTGCTCATCGTCGACGACGTACTGGCCACGGGTGGCACGGCCTCGGCCGCCGCAGCACTCGTGGAGTCGCTGGGCGGACGTGTCGTAGGCCTGGGGTTCCTGCTGGAACTGTCGTTCCTCGACGGGGCGTCGCGTCTGCAGGGCCGCGATCACGTGTCGCTCGTGCGGTTCTGAGCGGCCACTCGACCACGGTGCGACGTCGGTGGGACGAGTTCCTCGGCGGTCCGGGAGACCAGGGCGCCTGGAGGCAGATCGGTACGCTCGTCGTTCGCACCGAGCGAAGGCCGCGGGTTGGCTGCGGAGACGACGGGAACACAGGAGGCGCGCGGAGGCGCGCTCCCGCCACCGCGCCCGTCGGGCGTCGGGCGGGTCCTGGCGCGATTCCCGCTCGTCGGGCGTGACACGCCACCCGAACTCGACGCGCTCACGAGCGCGATCCGGGAGTCGTCCAAGGCCGATGTCCGTGAGGTCGTCCGGGCCTACCTGTACGCCAGGGCGATGCACGAGGGGCAGCGTCGTCGCAGCGGTGAGGACTACATCACCCATCCGGTCGCCGTGGCGACCGAGCTCGCCCGGCTCGGCCTCGGTACGGCGACGTTGTGTGCGGCCCTGCTCCACGACGTCGTGGAGGACACCCCGGCGTCCCTCGACGACATCCGGGAGGGATTCGGCGACGAGGTGGCACGACTCGTCGACGGGGTGACCAAGCTCGACCGGATCCAGGTCGAGTCGAAGCAACAGCAGCAGGCCGAGACGCTGCGCAAGATGATCATGGCGATGGCCGAGGACATCCGGGTGCTCGTCGTCAAGCTCGCCGATCGTCTCCACAACATGGAGACGATCGGGTTCATGCCGCGCGACAAGCAGAAGCGCATCGCGCAGGAGACGCTGGACATCTACGCGCCACTGGCGCACCGGCTCGGCATGCAGAACTTCAAGTTGCGACTCGAGGACCTCGGGTTCTCCACCCTGCACCCGAAGCGTTACGAAGAGATCGTCGCGATGGTCGACGAGCGCGACCCCGAACGCGAGGCGCACCTCGAGCAGGTCATCGCCGAGATCCACGAGCAGCTGCGGGAGCTGAAGATCCGTGGCGAGGTCACCGGCCGCCCGAAGCACTACTACTCGATCTACGAGAAGATGGTCCTGCGGGGCAAGGAGTTCGACGAGATCCACGACCTGGTGGCCGTTCGCGTCATCGTGAACTCGGTGCGCGACTGCTACGCGGTCCTCGGCCAGCTCCACGCGACCTGGCGACCGATCCCGGGTCGTTTCAAGGACTACATCGCGATGCCGAAGGTCAACCTGTACCAGTCGCTGCACACGTCGGTGATCGGACCGCAGGGTCGTCCCCTGGAGGTCCAGATCCGCACGCGCGCCATGCACCAGACCGCCGAGTTCGGTGTCGCGGCCCACTGGAAGTACAAGGACTCCTCGAGGGGCTCGGACGAGACCTCCGCCGAGGAGCTCGCGTGGCTCGAGGAGATCCTCGAGTGGCAGCAGGAGGTGGAGGAGCCCGGCGACTACCTCGAGTCCCTGCGCATCGACCTCTACCAGAACGAGGTGTTCGTCTTCACCCCCAAGGGCGAGGTGATGGGGCTGCCGGCCGGTGCCACTCCCATCGACTTCGCCTACGCGGTGCACACCGAGGTCGGTCACCGGTGCATCGGGGCGAGGGTCAACGGGCGGCTGGTGTCGCTCGACCACCAGCTCGTCAACGGCGACGCCGTGGAGATCCTCACGTCCAAGGCGGAGGACGCCGGGCCATCCCGTGACTGGCTGCAGCTGGCCGCGTCGACACGCGCGCAGTCGAAGATCCGCGCCTGGTTCAACCGCGAGAGGCGTGAGGACGCCATCGTCCGAGGTCGTGACGCGATCACCAGGGCGTTGCGCCGAAAGGGCGTTGCGTACGCGCGCGCCATGGCGTCGGGAGACCTGACCGACGTCGCGAGGATGCTCAACCACAAGTCGGTGGAGTCGCTGTTCCGCGCGGTCGGTGAGGGGCACCTGGCCGCGCAGACCGTGGCACAGCACCTCGTCGGAGAACTCACCGAGTCCGAACCCCAGGTCGACGACGAACTCCCCGGTTCGCCTCGCGGTGCGCCCATCCGCATCGGACGGTCTGGCGAGGACGGTGTCGAGGTCGAGGGAGACGCGGGCATGCTCGTCAAGCTCGCTCGCTGCTGCACCCCCGTGCCGGGCGACGCGATCGTCGGGTTCGTCACACGCGGTCGCGGGGTGTCGGTCCACCGCAAGGACTGCCCCAACGTCACGGATCTGGAGAAGGAGCAGGAACGGTTCGTGCCGGTCGACTGGTCGGGGGAGTCCACGGCGTCGTTCCTCGTGTCGATCCAGATCGAGGCTCTGGACCGCAAGCACCTGCTGCGCGACATCACCGCCGTCCTTGGAGACCTGCACATCAACATCACCTCGGCGCAGGTCGTCACGCGCAAGGACCGGGTCGCCGTGCTGTCGTTCTCGTTCGAACTGGGGGATCCCGCCCATCTCGAGTACGCGTTGCGTTCGATCCGTGCCGTCGACGGGGTGTACGACGCGTTCCGATTCGTCCCGCAGCCCCATCGCTGACCCGCGACGCGCCGTCGACGTCGCCGTGACGCGTCGGGTGCGCCCGGGGGCCCGTCGCGCCGCGCGATAGCCTCGCTCCGCGGCGTCGTGCCGCCGGTCCATCTCGCCGTCTGCTGTTCGAGGATCCCCGTGAAGGTCGACGACCGGTTCGTCGTGAGCGTCGTGCTGGGACGCTGGCAGGCGAACTGCCACGTGCTCGCCGATCCCGCGCGGGGCACGGCGGTCGTCGTCGATCCCGGAGAGGGCGGAGGCACCCGGGTGCCACGGGTCCTCGAACGGCTCGGCCTGCGGGCCGAGGCCATCCTGCTGACCCACGGTCACCTCGACCACGTCTGGTCGGCCCCGGAGCTCGCGCGGCGACTCGACGTCCCGATGTTCCTCCACGAAGGCGACCGGTGGTTGTACGACGACCCCGGTGCCGCGTTCGGCGTGCCGACCGACCTGCTCACCGCCGAGTTCGGACTCGAGTGGGAACCGGCGACCGACCGGCTCGAGTCGCTCGTCGACGGTCAGCGACTGACCTTCGGAGGGACCCGGCTGGAGGTCCGACACAGCCCGGGACACACCCCCGGGCACGTGACGTTCCTCGCCCGGGACCTGGCGGGCGTCGACTTCGCGACGGCGGCCGACGAGGGCGACCTGGCCGACGGGTCCGGTGTGGCCGTGCCGGACGGGACGGTGGAGGACTCGGTGCTGTTCTCAGGTGACCTCGTGTTCGCCGGATCGATCGGACGCACGGACCTTCCCCGCGGCGACACCACGCGGATGCAGCGGTCGCTCGTCGAGACCGTGCTCGACCTCGAGGACGACACCGTGGTGCTGTCGGGACACGGACCGTGGACGACCATCGGCCGGGAACGAGCCTCCAACCCTTTCCTTCGTGAACTCGTCGCCCGCGCGGCGGAGTGAGGAACACCGTGGCCACCATCGACGCCAACCCGCCGGCAGGAACTCGCGACCACCTTCCGGTGGACGTCGAGCGACGCGAGCGCGCCTTCGACACCATTCGGCAGGTCTTCCGGTCGCACGGCTTCTCGCCGCTCGACACTCCTGCCTTCGAACGGCTCGAGGTCCTCACCGGCAAGTACGGCGACGAGGGTGACCAGCTCATCTTCAAGATCCTGCGCCGTGGGGAACACGAGGCGACCGGGGTGGCCGACCTCGCGTTGCGCTACGACCTGACCGTGCCGCTCGCCCGTGTCGCCGCCCGCTACGGCTCGCAGCTCCCGAACCCGTTCCGGCGGTACCAGATCGCTCCCGTGTGGCGTGCAGACCGTCCCGGGCGGGGGCGTTTCCGCGAGTTCCACCAGTGCGACCTCGACACCGTCGGGTCCTCCTCACTGACCGCCGACGCGACCACCATCGTCGCGGTCGCCGACGCACTCGACGCGCTCGGCCTGCAGGGCTTCCGGGTGCAGGTGAACCATCGCGAGGCGTTGCGCGGCCTCATCGAGGCCTACGGCGTGCCCCCCGAGCAGGAGGGCGACACGCTCGTGGCGCTCGACAAGCTGGCGAAGATCGGCGTCGACGGCGTCGCGGCCGAACTGCGCGAACGTGGCGTGCCGGGCTCCGCGGCCGAGGCGATCACCGCAGACGTGACGGATCCCGACGCGATCCGCGCGCGTGTCACCTCGAGTGTCCGTGGCGCCACCGGCGTCGCGGAGGTCGATCGTCTGGTGGCCCTCGTCGGTGACGTGCCCGGAGGGACCGTCGAGTACGCCCCGGTGCTCGCCCGCGGTCTGTCGTACTACACCGGCCCGGTGTTCGAGGTGGTCCACGACGACCTGGACGTGACGATCGCAGCAGGTGGTCGCTACGACGGACTGATCGGCATGTTCCAGTCGACCGACGTCCCGGCCACCGGGGGGTCGCTCGGGCTCGAACGCATCCTGCTCCTGCTCGAGGGCAGGCAGGGTGAGGTGCACCGTGAGGTCGACGTCGTCGTGACCGTCGTCGACGAGGCGCTCACGGACCGTGCCGTCGCACTGGCGGGACAGGTGAGGCACACGGGGCTGCGGGTCGACCTGTACAGCGGTGAGGGTCGACTCGGAAAGCAGCTTCGGTATGCCGACCGTCGCGGCGCGGCGGTCGCACTGATCCTGGGCGATCAGGAGATCGACACCGGTACCGTCACGATCAAGCACCTGTCGACCGGCGACCAGTTCGCCGTCCCCATGGCTGACCTCGACGCACGGGTCGTCGACCTGTGTGCCACCACGACCAAGGACGATCGTTGAGCATCACCCAGCACGGCGCGATGCGCACCCATGCCGCCGGCGAACTGCGTGCCGATCACGTCGGGCAGACCGTCACCGTCGCCGGGTGGATCGACACGCGCCGGGACCACGGTGGGGTCGCGTTCCTCGACCTGAGGGACCGCAGTGGCATCCTGCAGGTCGTGGCCGACCCGGAGGCCTCGGCCGCGCTCGAGGCCGCCCACCGCGTCCGTCCGGAGTGGGTGGTTCGGGTGACCGGGACGGTCCGGGTGCGCCCCGAGGGCATGGTCAACGAGCGGCTCGCCACCGGCTCGGTCGAGCTCGCCGCGACGGACGTGGAGGTGCTGTCGGAGGCGGTGACCCCGCCGTTCCCCGTCGACGACGGGATCGAGGTGTCCGAGGAACTGCGCCTCGTGCACCGGTACGTGGACCTGCGTCGTCCGTCGATGGCACGCAACATCGCGGTGCGTGCCCAGACGGTGTCGATCATCCGACGCGTGATGGAACGCAACGGATTCCTCGACGTGGAGACCCCGACGCTGACGCGGGCGACGCCCGAGGGAGCGCGCGACTTCCTCGTGCCGTCGAGGCTGCAGCCCGGCACCACCTACGCACTGCCGCAGTCGCCACAGCTGTTCAAGCAGCTGCTGATGGTGGCTGGCGTCGAGCGCTACTACCAGATCGCACGTTGCTTCCGTGACGAGAACCTGCGTGCCGACCGCCAGCCCGAGTTCACCCAGCTCGACGTGGAGCTGTCGTTCGGGGACGAGGAGGACGTGTACGGCCTCATGGAGGAGATGTTCGTCGAGGTGTTCGACGAGGTCCTCGGGGTCACACTGCCGACGCCGTTCCCACGCATGACGTACGCGGAGTCCCAGCGGCGTTTCGGGTCCGACAAGCCGGACCTGCGCTACGGCATGGAACTCACCGACCTCGGTGAGGTGCTCGCGGGCACGCAGGTCGGCGTGTTCTCCGGCGCGCTGGACGCAGGTGGCAGCGTCGTCGCCGTGTGCCTCGAGGGCGGCGGGTCCATGACCCGTCGCGAGTTCGACGAGTGGGTCGAGTGGGCGAAGCGCCGTGGTGCGAAGGGGCTTGCCTGGGGAGTCGTGGAGGAGGTCGAGGGCACGGTCTCGCTTCGCAGCCCTCTGTCGAAGTTCATGTCCGACGCGGAGGTGCGCGCCATCCTCGGCGCATGCGGTGCCGCTGTCGGCGACGCGGTGTTCTTCGGCGCCGGTCCGACGCGTTTCGTGCGCAGCCTGATGGGAGCGTTGCGTGTGGCGCTCGCCGAGGCGAACGACCTGGTCCCCGAGGGGCGCTGGGAGTTCGTGTGGATCGTCGAACCGCCGATGTTCGACCCGGCCGACGAGTCCGACGACCCGACCGCCGCCACCGCCGACGGCTGGGTGCCCAACCATCATCCCTTCACGGCTCCGGCGGTGGAGTTCGTCGACGACTTCGAACGGCGTCCGGGTGAGGCCACCGCCCGGGCGTACGACATCGTGCTGAACGGGGTCGAACTCGCCTCCGGGTCGGTGCGTGTCCACGACGCGGATCTGCAGCGTCGCGTGCTGCGGTTCCTCGGCGTGTCCGACGAGGACGCCGAGGAGAAGTTCGGGTTCCTGCTGCGTGGTTTCGCCCACGGTGTGCCGCCACACTGCGGCATCGCGCCGGGCATCGATCGCCTGGTCATGCTGCTGGTGGGCACCGACAACATCCGTGACGTGATCGCATTCCCCAAGACGCAGTCGGGTGCGTGTCCGCTGACAGACGCTCCGGCACCATTCGAGCAGGCCGCACTCGACGAACTGGGACTGCGGCTCGCCCCCCGACCGGTTGCCTGACCGCCCGGACGGCGGCGTCGGTACGGTGGCGCGATGACCGACGCGCCGCTGTTCGTGGACACGGACGACGACCTGCCGCGCGCTGCGCCGCCACGCGCGGGCGACGCCCACGCGCCGCTGGCTGCACGCATGCGCCCCAGGACACTCGACGACGTCGTGGGTCAGCAGGACGCGTTGGGTCCGGGGACTCCGCTGCGGACGATGCTCGAACGGGGCGAACTGACCTCGGTGCTGCTCTGGGGGCCGCCGGGCGTGGGCAAGACGTCGCTGGCGACGGTGATCGCCCACCACGTCGATGCGGTGTTCCAGGAACTCTCTGCGGTCACCGCGGGGGTCCGTGACGTGCGACGGATCATCGACGAGGGACGGGCACGGCTCGAACTGCGCGGACGGCGGACCGTGCTGTTCGTCGACGAGATCCATCGCTTCAACGCGGGCCAGCAGGACGCGCTGCTCCCCGGGGTGGAGGCGGGTTGGGTCGTGCTCGTCGGGGCGACCACGCAGAACCCGTTCTTCGAACTGACCGCTCCGCTGCTGTCCCGGTGCCTGCTCGTTCGCCTGGAGTCGTTGGAGGACGACGACGTCGCTCAGGTGGTCCGCCGCGCCCTGACCGACCCCCGGGGAGGCCACGACGGACGGGTCACGCTCACCGACGAGGCGCTGGCAGCGATCGTCGCCGTTGCCGACGGAGACGCGAGGTCCGCGCTCGGCGCCCTCGAGGCGGCGGTGATCGTCGCGAGCGGCGAGCAGGAGGACGTGGTCGAGGTCGACGTGGACGCGGTGACTCGCGGCGTGCGTCGATACCGGTACGACCGCGCCGCGGACCACCACCACGATCAGGTGTCCGCGTTCATCAAGTCGATGCGGGGCAGCGACCCGGACGCGGCCGTGTACTGGTTGCTGCGCATGCTCGAGTCGGGAGAGGACCCCCGCTTCCTCGCCCGGCGCATGGTGATCTTCGCGTCCGAGGACGTCGGGCTGGCCGATCGCCAGGCGCTGCCACTGGCTGTCGCGGCGTTCGAGGCGCTCGACCGCGTCGGGCTGCCCGAAGCCCGCTACGCGCTCACCCACGCGGCGATCAGCCTCGCGGTCGCGCCGAAGTCCAACGGCGTCGCCCGGGCGCTCGCGACGGGTCTGGACGCCGTGCGACGGCACGGCAACCTCGACGTCCCGGCCCACCTGCGTGCCGCTGGCCACCGAGGCGCCGAGGCACTCGGCCACGGAGTGGGATACGACTATCCTCACGACCACCCGGACGGATTCGCGCCCGCGCAGCGATACCTTCCGGAGTGCATCGACGGCACGACGATCTACGAGCCCTCGACCCATGGTCACGAGGGACCCGTCGCAGATCGTGTGGCGCAACTGCGGGATGCCCGCCGTCGGGAGACGGCGCCGGGTGGGGCACGCCGGGACGACCGCCGACGAGAGGATGACACGTGAGCGTCAGGGACTGGGCGATCGTCGGAGCTGCGGTGTTCTGGGGCGTGCTGGTCGTCGTCGTGAGCGCGTTCGTGCTCCGCGCGATGCGCGTGCTGGACGAGGCGACCAACACGATCCGCACCATGACCGAGGAGACCGTGCCGATCCTGCGGGGGGTGAACGAGACGGTGTCCGGCGTGAACGTCGAACTCGCACGCCTCGACACGATCATGGCGGGTGTGCAGTCGATCACGGCGACCACGGACCGGCTCGTGGGGGTGGTGCACGCAACGGTGTCCAACCCGCTGATCCGCGCGGCAGGGTTCATGTCGGGGGCGTTCCGTTCGCGCCGTCGTGACGAGGACTGATGATGCCTGATGGACCTGTGGTGAAGCCGGGGTGTGGCGCGTGAGACGACTGTTCACCCTTGCCCTCGGACTGGGCGCCGGTGCCTGCGTCGGTGCGTGGTTCGTCCGGCGCCTCGACGAGGCCCGCGAGGCCATGACCCCGTCGTCACTTGCGGGGCGTGCGACCCGCGGGGCGGTGTCGCTCGGAGGAGCCGCCGTCCGCGTGTTCGAGCAGCGGCTCGCGCAGGCGCGGGCTGACGCGGCCGAGCACGAGCAGCGGATGCGTGAGGAGTTCGACGTGCCGGACGTGACGCCTCGCTGAGGTTCGTGACCTCCTGCCCGACGATCCCGAGACGCGGTGCGACACCGCCGACCGACGAGGAACCGACGTGGACTCCCTGACGATCCGAGAGACGTTCCTGCAGTTCTTCGAGGAACGTGGGCACCGTCGTCACGAGTCCGCGCCCCTCATCCCGAACGACCCGACGCTGCTGCTGACCATCGCCGGGATGGTCCCGTTCAAGCCGTACTTCACGGGCGAGGCCACCCCACCACATCGGCGCGCGGTCAGCTTCCAGAAGTGCGTGCGCACGAACGACATCGAGAACGTGGGTCGAACGACACGCCACCTGTCCTTCTTCGAGATGCTGGGCAACTTCTCGTTCGGTGACTACTTCAAGCAGGAGGCGATCACCTGGGCCTGGGAACTGGCGACCGACGCGTTCGGCCTCGATCCCGAGCGCATCTGGGTGAGCATCCACGAGTCGGACGACGAGGCGGAGGCGATCTGGCTCGGTGAGACGGGCGTTCCCGCCGACCGGTTGGTTCGGATGGGCGCGGACAACTTCTGGGACACGGGCGGTGCCGGCCCCTGTGGTCCGTGCACCGAACTCCACTACGACCGGGGTGATCGCTGGGGCGAGGCGGGCGGACCCGCGGTCAACGGGGAGCGCTACCTCGAGTTCTACAACCTGGTGTTCATGCAGTTCCTGCGCGACGACGCGGGCACGATCCTGGGCGACCTGCCCAACCAGAACGTGGACACGGGACTGGGCCTGGAACGTCTGGCCGTGCTCCTGCAGGACGTCGACAACGTGTTCATGACCGATCTGTTCGCTCCACTGATCGCCCGAGCGAGCGAGCTGACCGGGACGCCGTACGGAGGCGACGACGAGCAGGACGTGAGCCTGCGGGTCATCGCCGAGCACGCGCGGGCGGCGGCGTTCCTCATCGGGGACGGGGTCCTCCCGGCGAAGGAGGGGCGTGGCTACGTCCTGCGGCGCCTCATGCGGCGTGCCATGCGCCACGCGCACCTGCTCGGGGTGGACGTGTCCGGTGGTCAACGCATCGTGGTGCCCATGATGGAGCGCGTCATCGAGCGGTTCACGCCGATGTACCCGGACCTGGAACGCCAGCGGGAACTGATCACACGGGTCGCCGACGGCGAGGAGCGCGACTTCGCGACGAGGATCCGCCAGGGCCTCGATCGCCTGGACACGGCGATGCAGGGGGCCGGTCCGACCGACGGTCCGCGCGTCTTCCCGGCGGCCACGGCCTTCGAACTGCACGACACCTTCGGGTTCCCCGTCGACCTCACGGCCGAGATCGTCGAGGACGCCGGTCTCACGTTCGACCGGTCCGCGTTCGACGACCTCATGGCCGAGCAGCGGGAGCGCGCGCGGGCGGGTGCGCGCCGAGGGCGCGACGGCGTGCCGACCGAGGTCTACCGCGATGCCGGAGCGGCCGCGGGGACCACCGAGTTCGTTGGTTACGACGCACTCACCGCGGAGGCCGTCGTCGGTGCGATCGTCACCGCCGCAGGGGGTCTCGAGTCGGCGGGCGAGGGCGACGTCGTCGAGGTGATCCTCGGGCGGACGCCGTTCTACGCCGAAGGTGGCGGCCAGGTCGGTGACGCCGGGGTGATCGAGACGCCCACGGGACGTCTCGAGGTCGTGGACACCCACGAGGTGCTCCCCGGGCTGATCGCCCACCAGGCGCGTGTGGTCGCCGGTGAGGTGCACGCGGGACAGGGCGCCGAGGCGCGTGTCGACGCGTCTCGCCGGCTCGCCACGGCTCGCAGCCACTCCGCGACCCACGTCCTGCACGCCACGATCCGTGAGGTGCTCGGGGATCACGCCCAGCAGGCGGGTTCGCTCGTGCAACCAGGACGGCTCCGGTTCGACTTCCCGCACTTCGAGGCGCTGTCGAGGGCGCGGATCGCCGAGATCGAGGCGACGATCAACGAGCGCGTCCTGCGCGACCCGCACGTCCACACGGAGGTGATGGGGCTCGACGAGGCCCGGCGCAGCGGTGCCGTCGCGAACTTCGGCGACAGGTACGGCGAGGTCGTGCGGGTCGTCACGATCGGGGACTTCTCCCGCGAGCTGTGTGGGGGCACGCACGTCCCGTCCGGTGCCAACATCGGCACGATCACGGTCGTGCGCGAGGAGTCGATCGGTTCGAACACCCGTCGGGTGGAGGCCCTGACCGGTACGGATGCGCTGGCTCACCTCGCGAGCGAACGCCTGGTGGCGGAAGAGGTCGCCCGGCTCGTGGAGGCACCGACCGACGAGGCCGTCGCGCGTGTCGCTGCTCTGGTCGACCGGCTCCGCGCCGCCGAGAAGCAGCTGGCCGCGGTTCGAGGTGCGTCCCTGTCCCAGCTGGCCCGTGAACTCGCGGCCGAGGCCGCCCCGGTCGACGGGCTCACGGTCGTCGCCCGACGGGTCGACGACGCCACGATGGACGAACTGCGCCAGCTCGCGACCGAGACGCGTGGTCACCTGACTGGCAGAGCCGTCGTGATCATCGGCACGTCGGGCGACGACGGCAAGGCCCAGATGGTCGCGGCGGTCACCGCCGAGGTGGTCGACGCCGGGGTCGAGGCCCGACAGGTCCTGCAGCCGGCCGCGGAACTCGTCGGGGGAGGCGCCGGTGGACGCGGCGATCTGGCGCAGGCAGGAGGCCGGGACGGATCACGCCTCGACGAGGCGTTGGAGGTCGCCGTGTCGGAGGCCAGGAAGGTGATCGGCTGATGGACTCGTCCGTGGTGTCCGAGCCCCCGTCGACGGCCGACGAACTGCCGCTGTCGGGACGTCTCGTCGGTTTCGACCTCGGTGAGGTCCGTGTCGGGGTCGCCGTGACGGACCCGTCACAGATCATCGCCTCTCCGGCGGAGACCATCGACGTGCCTCGGGGTGCGGTGGGGCCGTTGGTCGACGCGCTCGTGGAGGCCTGCCGACGCCACGAGGCGTCGGGCGTGGTCGTGGGACACCCGAGGAGGCTGGACGGGCGCGAGGGCGAGGCAGCACGACGCGCACGCGAGGTCGCGGGCACACTGGCGGCACGGACCGAACTGCCCGTCGCCCTGTGGGACGAACGATTCACGACGGTCGAGGCCGAACGCGTCCTGCTCGGTGCGGACCTGTCACGCGCCCAGCGTCGGGAGACGGTCGACGGCGTCGCTGCGAGCGTGCTGCTGCAGGCGGTCGTCGAGTTCCAGCGGCGCCGCCGGGACACGCCGTCCTGAACGCGTCGACACGAACGAGGAGTTCGAGGTGGCACTGAGCCGTGGGTCGCGCTGGTTCCTCGTCGTGGGCCTGGTGTTCATCGCGATGGGTGCCGGGGCCGTCTGGTGGATGGACAGCAACCTGTTCCGGTCCGACGTCGAGGCGGGCATCCCGGTGACCTACGAGGTCTCCCAGGGGCAGACGGTGCGGTCGGTGAGCGAGGACCTCGCGGAACTCGGCGTCGTGTCGAGCTCCGTGCGGTTCCTGCTCGCCGCGCAGGAAGCAGGGCTGGAGACGACCCTGCAGCCGGGTGTCTACGAACTGCACACAGGCATGAGCAACCAGGAGGTCATCGCGATCATCTCGGAGGGGCCACCCCCGCCGGAGACGACGTGGTTCACCGTGCAGGAGGGTCTGGACGTGGAGCTCACGCTGGCGCGTCTGGCCGCACAGTTCCCGTACGACGCGGACGACTTCCGCGCGGTGCTCGACGAGCGCGCCGAGGCCGGGGCGAACGGCGACGGGCTGCTGCGCCTGCCGGACTTCGTACCCGAACCTGCCGAGGTGTCCGAACGTTACGAACCCTACGAGGGTGTGCTGTTCCCGGAGACCTACGAGGTGCTCGCGGATGCCTCGCCGTTGCGCATCCTCCAACGGATGGTCGACCAGCTCGAGCGGACCATGAACGCCGTTCCCGCGGAGGCCCGGGAGATGATGGTCGAGCGAGGGCTCGACGAGTTCGACATGATGATCATCGCCAGCCTCATCGAACGCGAGACGCGCGTGGACGCCGAGCGCACGATCGTGTCGGGGGTGATCGTCAACCGCCTCGCCGAGGGGATGCGCCTCGAACTGGACGCGACCGTGCTCTACGCCCTCGGTGAACACCGCAACATCGTGCTGCTCGAGGACCTCGAGGTGGACAGTCCGTTCAACACGTACCGGATCGACGGCCTGCCCCCCACGCCGATCTCCGGGTTCGGAGCGGCGTCACTGCGTGCGGCGTTCGACCCCGCCGACGTGACCTACCGGTTCTACGTGCTCGACGTCGCCTGCGACGGATCCCACGTGTTCGCCGACACCCTCGCCGAACACAACGTGAACGTCGCGGCCTTCCGAGACGCAGGCCGCTGCCAGTGAGTCGCGGCAGGTGGCCGACCGCGTCGACCCGGCTGGTCGCGCTGCTCGGCTGGCCCGCCCGCTACTCGCTGTCTCCCGACATCCACGGAGCGGCATTCGACGCCATGGATCTCGACCTCGCCTACGTCGTGCTGCCGTGTCGGACGGCGGACCTGCCGACGGTCGTCGCCGCGCTTGCTGCGTGCGACGCCGTCGGAGCGAACGTGACCGTGCCGCACAAGTCCGCGGTGGTGGCGCACTGCGACACGTTGACCGACGAGGCCCGAGTCGTCGGAGCCGTGAACACGCTGGTCTTCGACGCCGACGGCGTGCACGGCGACAACACGGACGTGTCGGGCATCCTCGACGACTGGCAACGGTCGCTGGGTGAACGGGCCCTCACACGCATCGTCGTGTTCGGCACGGGAGGTGCGGCACGCGCCGCGGTGGTCGCGGGTGCCCGTCGCGGAGCACGAGTCGACGTCGTCGGCCGACGGATCGAGGTCGCCAGGGACCTCGCGGGACTCGCCTCGACCTGTGGAGCCTCGGCGGCGGAGGCCCACGCGCTGACCTCGTCGGGCGACGCGGCGATCGACGACGTGATCGCCGCGGCCGACGTGGTGGTCAACGCGACCCCGCTCGGGATGAGCGGGGAGTCGTTGCCTGGTGCGTTCCTGGGGCTGTCCCCGGGGCAGGTCGCTCACGACCTCGTCTACCTCCCTCGCGACACCCCCTTCCTGCGGGCCGCCGCAGCCCGTGGCGCAGACACCCTTGGAGGGATCGGGATGCTCGTCGGTCAGGCGGCTGCGAGCCTCGAACAGTGGACGGGGCGCACCGCTCCCGTGGACGTGATGCGCACCGCCGCGGATGCCGCGCTGGCCGCAGCGGAGGGCCGCGCGTGAACCAGACGCGCACGCAACGACTGGCCGACGCACTCGAGGTGTTCCTCCGTGCGTGTCCCGAGGTCGAGGCACTCACCGTGTCGTCGGGCGACGGCCTGCCCATGGTGACCGCGTTGCCGGCGGGCATGGACGAGGACCACGTGTCCGCCGCGACGGCGTCCCTGCTCGCCCTGGCGCAGCGAACCTGTGCAGCGGTGGAGCGCGGGCGACTGCAGTTGCTGTGGATCGAGGCCGACGAGGGCGGTGTGTGTCTCATGGCGGCGGGGCGTCGCGCCGTGCTCGCCGCCGTGGTGGACGCAGACGCGAAGGTCGGCATGATCCTGCACGAGATGCGCCGGGCCTCGTCGCGGATCGGTGAGGCCCTCGACGAGGACGCCGAGATCACGGACGGAGACCCGCGTTGATCGAGTCGCGGGTCCACGACGACGAGGTGGTCCGTCTGGTCGTCGCGGGGCCGTTCGACGTCGGCAAGACGACGTTGGTGCGCACCGTGTCCGACGACCGCGCCCTCACGACGGAGCGGTCCGTGTCGGCCCCCGACGATCCCGACGTGCAGCGCCGCACAGGCGTCGGCCCGGGCGACACGACGGGCAGTGGGTCCACGACCGTGGCCATGGAGTTCACCCGGGTCACGACCGACGTCGGGGTCGCTGCCGTGTTCGGGTCGCCGGGGCAGCAACGCTTCTCCTACATGTGGGAACTGCTTGCACGCGGCGCCGACGGATGGATCCTGCTGGTCGACGGCGCCCGCCCCGACTCGGTGTCCGACGCCGTGGCGATCCACCGGGCGGTGTCCGCCGGCGGTCGTCCCGGGGTGGTGGGCGTCAACCGGGCGGCCTCGACGCCCACGTTGCGTGCGCGGGTCCACGCAGAACTGGGTCTTGCGGACGACGTCGACGTGGTGGATGTGGACGTGCGCGACCTCGATGCCGCCCTGGACCTGATCGGTCGCGCGATCCGCGTCGCCCGCAGGTCGTCGGGCGCCGGATCACAGGACACGGGTGGGGGAGGTCGCGATGGGTGACGTGGTGCTGCCGACGGCGATGCTCGTCGGGTTCGCCGTGCTGCTGGGGCTCGTCGGAGGTTCGTTTGCCAACGTGTGCATCCACCGTTGGCCGGACGGCGGTTCCGTGTCGAGCCCTCGTCGGTCACGGTGCCCGCACTGCGACGCGCCGATCCGCGCCCGCGACAACGTGCCCGTCCTCTCGTGGCTCCTGTTGCGCGGTCGGTGTCGTGACTGCGACCGCGGGATCTCTGTGCGCTATCCGGTGGTGGAGGTCGTCATGGCATTGGCGTTCGTGGCGACGACGCTCGTGTGGGGACTCGACCCGGCGCTGCCGGCGATGCTGGTGCTCGTCTGGGCGCTGGTGGTCGCATCGGCGATCGACCTTCGTCTGCAGATCATCCCGAACATCCTGACGCTGCGTCTGCCGCTGGTGCTGGCGCCGTTCGTCGCGTTCGCCGCGATCGCTGCCGGGACGCCCTCGCGCCTGTGGGCCGCGGTTGGCTACGCCATCGGCGTGCCCATCGCGATGCTCGCCTTCTCCGAGGTGTTCCGGCTGGTCCGTGGCCAGACCGGCATCGGCATGGGCGACGTCAAGTTCGCCGTGTCCATCGCGATGGTCACCGGCCTGCTCGGCGGCTGGTTCGTGGTCGTGTTCGCCTACGCGGCCGTGCTGACGGCGGTTGCGGTCGCGCTCGTGCTGCTGGTCGCGGGGCGTGCCCGGCTCGCCACGCGGATCCCGTTCGGTCCGTACCTCGCCGCCGGGGCGATGCTGGCGCTGGTCGTCGGCCCCCGACTGGAGACGTGGATCGGGCCCGCGTTCGGGTTCTGACCCGTCTCGGCACCCTCGTCGGTGGCGCAGCACCCGAGCCAGTGGTGCGTGACGTGTGCCGGTGACCGCCGCCCACGCCGGAGGTCGCCTACCTTGCGGTGTGACGAGGCGGTGCCTCGACGAGGGGAACCGGAGTGTGCGACGAGCAGGAGACACGAGTCGACCTCGACACAGACGTCGGCAGGCGTCCGGTGACGGTGCGGTCCCGCCCTCGCAGTGCCTGACCGGTGACCAGGTCCGCACTCGGCATCGACGTCGGTACCCGCACGATCACGGTGGCCCAGGTGCGGTCGTCGGGAAGCGGGTGGACCGTCACCAACTTCGGTGGCGTCGAACTGCCCGAAGGTGCCGTGGTCAGGGGAGAGGTCGTCGACGTCGACGTGGTGTCCTCGGCCCTGACCAGCCTGTTGTCGAGTGCGGGTGTCCGCCGTCGTGTGGCGTGGCTCGGTGTGGGGCACCGGTGCGCCGTGATGCGTCCGGTCCAGCTGCCGCTCGGTGAGGAGGGTGGACGACGTGCGACGCTGCGACGCGTCGCCGACGGGCTCCTGCCGTTCGCGGTCGAGGACGCCGTCCTCGACGTGCACCTGCTGGACGACCGGCCGGACGACGGAGCCTGCGACGCGCTGCTCGTGGGTGTCCAGCGTCGGGTCGTGACGGCACTGCTCGAGGTGGTGGACCGTGCCGGGGTACGGGCGCTCGGGGTGGATCTCAACGGCTTCGCGGTGCTGCGTGGCCTCGGGGAGGGACCCGCCGAGGAGGAACGACTCACCGTCGACGTGGGAGCCGGGGTGACGACCCTGGTGGTGCACCGCGGGTCGATCGCGTCCGGCATCGAGACGATCGACACCGGTGGTGACGAGATCACTCGCGCACTGGTCGAGGCGCTCGAACTCGACGTGGCCAGCGCAGAGGCCGCGAAGCGCGCAACCGTCGTGGGTCAGGCCTCGGGGGCAACCGACCGCATCGTCACCGAACGCGTGAACCGCGTCGTGGCGGACATCGCTCGGACGTTCGACCGCATGCGCGCAGCCGACGTCGGCCGCCGTGTCGTCGACGTGGTGGTCACCGGGGGCACGACGCAGATGCCCGGGTTCGCCCGCCGGCTCGGGACCGCGCTGGGGCTGTCGATCCGCGTCGGCAACCCGTTCGACCGGATCCCGACGCGACGTACCGTGTACGGACCCGACGAGCTCGCACAACTCGGTCCCTCGCTGTCCACGGCGATCGGGCTCGCCGTGGGCGGTCTGGACTGACCGGCACACGCCGGCCCGCGTCGCGTCGGCCGTTACCCTGCGCGGACCACGTCCGTCGTTCTGGTGGTCCAGGGAGCCTGCGCTGGTGACACGACTTCGTTTCCTCACGTCGGGTGAGTCGCACGGTCCCGCCCTCGTCGCGACGGTCGAGGGCCTGCCGGCCGGGATCCCGGTGTCGTCTGCCCTGCTGTCTCGCCAGCTCGCGCGGCGTCGCGTCGGCCACGGGCGGTCACCCCGCATGAACTTCGAGGTGGATCGCCTCGAGATCCTGGGTGGTGTGCGTCACGGCAGGACGCTCGGATCGCCCGTGAGCGTGGTGATCCACAACACCGAGTGGCCCAAGTGGGTCGACGCGATGGACCCTGAACCTCGCGACGACCTCGACCAGGTCCGCACGACGGGGCGCGGGACTCCGTTGACGCGGCCTCGTCCCGGCCACGCCGATCTCGTGGGAGCCATCAAGTACGGCTACGAGGACGTGCGAGACGCGCTCGAGCGGGCATCCGCGCGGGAGACGGCCGCCCGGGTCGTCGTGGGCACCGTCGCGTCGAGCCTGCTCGAACAGGTCGGCATCGGCGTGCTGTCCCACGTGGTGGACATCGGTGGTGTCGAACTCCCCGAAGACCTGCCGCGGCCGGTGCTCGCCGACCTCGCCGCGATCGACGGCTCTCCCGTGCGGTGTGTCGACGCGGCGACCGCGGTTCGGATGCAGGCGCGCATCGACCAGGCACAGGCGGACAACGACACGCTCGGAGGTGTCGTCGAGGTCATCGTGCACGGGTTGCCGCCGGGGCTCGGCAGCCACGTCCACTGGGACCGCAAGCTCGACGCTCGCCTGGCGGCCGCGTGCCTGTCCGTGCAGGCGATGAAGGGGGTCGAGTTCGGGGACGGGTTCCGGCTCGCCCGGACGCCGGGAAGCCTCGCGCACGACGAGATCGTGCACGGCCACGACGGCTACGAGCGACTGACCGACCGGGCCGGGGGCGTCGAGGCAGGCATGTCGACAGGGCAGCCACTGCGCCTGCGGGTCGCGATGAAGCCCCTGTCGAGCCTGACACGGCCGCTGCGGACCGTGGACATGACGTCCCACGAACCGGCCGAGGCGATCACCCAGCGGTCGGACACCTGTGCGGTGCCGCGTGCCGGGGTGGTCCTGGAACACGTCGTCGCGTACGAGATCGCCGACGCCCTGCTCGAGAAGACGGGAGGGGACACCGTCGACGAGGTCCGTCGGAACCTCGCTGCGTACCTCGACGACGTCGGCCGTCGGTGATGAGTCGGTCGATCTGCCTGGCGGGCATGATGGGGTCGGGCAAGTCGACCGTGGGGCGTCTGGTCGCCGACCGGCTCGGACGCCGGATCGCCGACACCGACGCGGAGCTGTGCGAGTGGACGGGTTCCGAGGTGTCCGAGCTGTTCTCCCGGCACGGTGAGGCGCGGTTCCGGGAGATCGAGCGCACCGTGGTGGCCGAGGTGGCACGCCACGACGACCTCGTCGTCGCACTCGGCGGTGGGGCGGTGCTCGACGACGCCAACGTGCAGGCGCTGCGGGCGACCGGAGTGGTGGTCCTGCTCGACGTCCCGGTGGACGTCCTGGCGGCACGCCTGGTCGCCGAGTCCGCGGGACGCCCGTTGCTGGCCGATGCGTCCCCGGACGAGTTGGCCGATCGACTCCGTGTCCTGCTCGAGGAACGCCTCGAACGCTACGAGGCGGCCAGCGTGGCACGGTTCGACGCGACGCGACCCCCGGCAGACGTCGCCGAGGACATCGTCCAGTGGGCGGTGTCCTGCGGAGACGTGCTCACGCCCTCCGAACACGAACAGGTCACGCCATGACCGGGAACGAGCCCACGGCCATCGACGTCCGGTTGGCGGAGCGCACCTACCGGGTGCTCGTCGGGCGTGACCTGCTGGATCGTCCGGAGAGCCACGACGCCGTGCCCGCGGGTGTACGCCGAGCCCTGGTCGTGACGCAGGCGCCCGTCGTCGCTGCCGGGCACGTCGAACCCGTCGAGGCGGCCCTGCGTCGACGTGACGTCACGGTCGTGCGCCACGAACTGCCCGACGGCGAGGTCGCCAAGGCCACCGACGTGCTCGACGGGACGTGGCGGGCCGCCGCGGCGGCGGGCCTGACGCGCAGTGACCTCGTGGTCGCCGTCGGAGGTGGGGTCGTGGGTGACCTCGCGGGTTTCGTCGCCGCGACCTGGAACCGTGGTGTCGCGGTGCTCCAGGTGCCGACGACGCTGCTCGCGCAGGTGGATGCCGCGATCGGGGGCAAGACCGGGATCAACCTTCCCGACGGCAAGAACCTCGTCGGTGCGTTCTGGCAGCCCGTCGGCGTGCTGTGCGACGTGTCGACGCTCGCGACGCTCCCGCCTCGGATCCGTACGGAGGGCCTGGGGGAGGTCGTGAAGTACGGACTGATCCGGGATCAGGAGATCCTCGACCTGCTCGAGGGACATCGCGACGCGGTGCTCTCCGGTGACCTGACGCTGCTCGAGGAACTGGTCCGACGGTCGGTCGCCGTCAAGGCGGACGTCGTCGCGGGAGACGAGACCGAGCAGGGGGTGCGCGCGCACCTCAACCTGGGTCACACGTTCGGCCACGTCGTCGAGGCCCTCACCGGCTACGACACCGTGCTCCATGGAGAGGCCGTCGCGATGGGGACCGCCGTGGCCCTGCGTCTTGGGGTGCGCCTCGGTCGCACGCCGCCGGAGGTCGCTGCGCGCGGCGAGTCCGTCCTGGATGGTCTGGGACTGCCCACCCGGCCACCGCGGCTCGATCGAGACCGGGTCTGGCAGGTCATGACGCGCGACAAGAAGGCGACCGGTGACGACGTGCGGTTCGTGGTGCTGGACGACCTGGCGCATCCCGTGGTGGTCACCCCTCCGCGCGCGGAGGTCGACGCGGTCCTCGACGAACTCACGCCCGAGACCTGACCGTCCCCACATCGGTGATGCCGACGTCGTCCGGGGCGACCCGGAGGCTCGGAGGGTAGAGTTGCCCCATGTCTGGACCACGTACTGCACCCGCGCCCGTCATCGAACCGGACACACGTCCGGCACCGACGACCGGTGACGGCGACCACGACCGCTTCGCGCACTACGTCGCTCGACGGGACCTGGATCGTGCCCGACGCAAGGGCACCGCGGTCACTGCTCTGTGCGGCAAGCGATGGATCCCAGATGCCGATCCGGCCCGGTTCCCGATGTGTCCGACGTGCTCGGAACTGGCGGGTGAGATGCTGTCGCGGAGCTTCGACCGCTGATCGAAGCAGGACCGACGTCGGTCGAAGCGGGGTGGCGTCGCGCACCCGGAGGCGACGTGACCCGTCCTGACCGTGGGCTGATCCTCGACCTCGACGGGGTCGTCACGGACACGGCCGAACTCCACTTCCGCGCGTGGGCGCGGCTTGCGACCGACGAGGGTCTCGCGTTCGATCGACGCGTCAACGACGAGCTGCGAGGTCTTTCGCGCGTCGACTCCCTGCGCGTCCTCCTCGGTGACCGCGTCGTCGAACCTCGGGAGTTCGAACGGATGCTCGCGGACAAGAACCGCCACTACGTCTCGTCGCTCGCCACGCTGTCCGCCGCCGACCTGCTGCCGGGCGCCGGCGAACTCGTGGTCGAGGCCCGCGCACGTGGCTGGCTGGTCGCCATCGGGTCGTCGTCGCGCAACGCTCCAGAGGTCCTCGGACGCCTGGGCCTGGCCGACGCGTTCGACGCGGTCGCTGACGGCAACACGGTGACGCAGGCCAAGCCGGCACCCGACGTGTTCCTCGCGGCCGCTCGCATGCTCGGGGTCGAACCGGACAGGTGTGTCGTGGTCGAGGACGCTGCGTCAGGCGTCGACGCCGCGCTGGCGGCCGGGATGGCTGTCGTCGGGGTGGGACCGCCGGACCGGGTCGGGCACGCGCACGTGTGTGTCGCCGCCACGGCGGACGTCGATCTCGACGACCTGGAACGACTGGTCGTCGATGGCCACGCGCGCGAGGACCGGCCCGACTGACGAGGCCCGTTGTGCCCTGCCCTGATCGGACGGGGACCCAGCGAGACGCTGAGTAGCATGCTCATGGTTCGTGTCCGTCCGGGTGCGATCGGTCCGTGGGAGGGCTTCGTGGCCACCGACGAGCACGTGCGAACGTCCACCGGGTTCGACCGACGCGGGGTGCTCCTGCTCAGCGGGGCGCACCTCGCACACGACGTGTATCCGGCGTTCCTCGGCGTCCTGCTGCCGCTCGTGATCGACGAACTGGACATCTCACTGGCGTTCGCAGGTGTGCTCGCGTCGATGATCCGTTGGAGCACGAGCCTGCAGCCGGTCCTGGGGCACTGGGCCGACCGGACCGACACGCGCTACTGGGTGATCCTCACCCCGGCGATCACCGCCTCGTGCATGAGTCTGCTCGGCGCCGCTCCCAACACCACCGTGGTGGTGGTCCTGCTCCTGCTCGCCGGGTTGAGCCATGCGGCCTTCCACCCGGCAGGCGGGGCCATGGCCACCAGGGCATCGGGCACCGAGTGGGGGAGGGGCAGTTCGTACTTCATGACCGGAGGCGAGATCGGTCGCGTCCTCGGACCCGTGTTCATCGGTGCGGTCGTGGGGACCTGGGGGTTGCGCGCGAGCCCGTTCGCGGTCGTGCCCGGACTGATCGCGACGCTGCTGCTGTGGCGCAGGTTCGGGTCCTCGCGCGCACTGCTGCTCAGGTCGGGGCCTCCGGCGGGGATCGTCGACGCGCTGCGGTCCGGGCGTTCCAGTCTGCTGCTGTTCTCCGGCGCCGTGGTCTTCCGGTCCTTCACGAACATCTCGATCCTCATCTACTACCCGACCTTCGCGATCCGTGAGGGGACCACGCTGTTCGTCGGTGCCGTCGCACTCGCGGTCTACGAGGTGGGTGCGGTTGCCGGCACCCTCACCGGTGGATTCCTGTCCGACCGCCATGGGCGCGTGCGCGTGATGCTCCACGGTCTGCTCGCCGGGCTGCCTGCGATGGCGGGCGCGATCCTTCTCGGGCCGACCGTTCCCGGCTTCGCGTTGCTGCTCGTCGCCGGCTTCCTGTGGCTGAGTGCGACCGGAGTGGAGCTCGCGGTGATGCAGCAGCTGCTGCCCGACAATCGCAGCACGGCCGTGGGACTGACCTACTTCGCACGCGCTGGCGGAGCGATCGCCGCCACGATCCTCGTCGGGGTCGTCGGCGACCAGACAGGGCTGCGCTCGGCACTCCTCGTCGCCACGGCGGTGGGTGCGGTCGCGGTGCTGCTCACGATCGCGCTGCCCGAGCCCGATGCGGTCCCGGACGTCCGCGTCGACTGAGGGCGTAGGCAGACTGAACGTCCGTCGTGCGGTGCACGGGACCTCCGGGCGTGGTTCAGTCCGCGTCGGCGTCGTGTCGGCGCGCTGCGATGCTTCGCACGAGCGCGTCCCGCTGTTCGAGCAGCACCCGCCGCAACGGTCGCGGAAGGTCGGTCGACAGTCGCTCGTCCACCCGTGCGACCGTGGCGTGCGAGGCCGCCCAGTGGGGGAAGGTCCCGGTCGAGAACTCGATCGCCCAGTCGAGCGAACGCTGTTCCCACACGGCGTCGAGGGCGTCGAGGTAGCGCGCCGCATAGGGGGCGAGCACCTGCTCCTGCTCGATGCGGGCGAAGCCCGCGATCAGGTGCCGAGACAGCGTGTGCGACAGGTCCTCGGTGAGGAGACGGTCCCACGCCGCCTGCTTCGCGACCTCTGTCGGCTGGCTGGCTCGTGCGGTGGCGGCGTGACGTTCTCCGAGGTCGGTCGGATCACGCGCGAGTTCCTCGTCGATGCGTGCGTCGTCGATCGCGCCCGTCTGGGCGAGACACGTCACGAGGTGCCACCGCAGGTCCGTGTCGACCTCGAGCCCGTCGACCTCGAGGTCGCCGTCGAGCAGACGCGCGATCGCGGCGAGGTGCCCCTCGTCGGCTCGGGCCGTGACCGCCCAGTGCCGCACCCAGGCCAGCTGGAGGTCGCTGCCGGGCTCGGCCGACTCCACCTGTGCACTGGCCTGGTCGGCCAGACGCGAGAGCAGCGACGTGCGGCTGTCGAGCGCGGCGTAGCGCTCGACTGCGCCCACCGCCCGCAGCTGCAGTCGCTGGAGGACGCCGACGACCGTCTCGTGGCCGAGGTTCTCCTCGATCATGTCCACGAACCGTCGCGTCGGCATGCGCGCGTCGCGGACCATGTCCCAGGCGGTGCTCCACACCAGGGCGCGTGGCAACGGATCCACGAACGTGTGCAGGTCGCGGATCACGGCACGCGTGGTGTCCGCGTCGAGTCGGACCTTGGCGTAGGTGAGGTCGTCGTCGTTGAGCAGCAGCACGTCACCGGCGCGGACGCCCGTGAGCGCGCCGACGTCCGTGCGCGCACCGTCGACGTCGATCTCCACGCGCTCGCGACGCACGAGACCGTCGTCGGTGCGGTCGTACACCCCGATCGCGATCCGATGTCGTCGCAGCACCGGCACGTGGTCGGGGAGTCCCGCGAGTCCCGCCCATGTCGGGGCCTCGTCGCGCTGTTCGACGACGACACGTGCGTAGTTCGCGCCGTCGCGCTCCACGCGGGGCACGAGTTCGTTGACACCGGTGGTGAGCAGCCACTCGTCACGCCACGACTGCAGGTCGCGGCCGCTGGCGCGCTCGAGCGCGGACAGGAAGTCGGCGAGGTCGGTGTTGTCCCAGGCATGGTCGGCGAAGTACTGGCGGCACCCGGCGAGGAACTCGTCCTGTCCCACCCACGCGACGAGCTGGCGCAGCACCGACGCACCCTTGGCGTAGGTGATGCCGTCGAAGTTCTGGTGGACGGACTCGACGTCAGGCATGTCGTCGGCCACCGGATGGGTGGAGGGCAACTGGTCCTGCTGCTTGGCCCATGCCTTCAGCGCGTCGAGGAACGTCACCCAGGCATCGGTCCAGCGGGTCCCCTCGACCTGCGCGAGCTGGGCCATGAAGGTCGCGAACGACTCGTTGAGCCACAGGTCGTCCCACCAACGCATGGTGACCAGGTCGCCGAACCACATGTGGGCCATCTCGTGCAGGATCGTCTCCGCGCGACGTTCGCGCAGCGCGTCGGTCACCCGCGAGCGGAAGACGTACGCCTCGGAGAACGTGACGCACCCGGGGTTCTCCATGGCGCCTGCCGAGAACTCGGGCACGAACAACTGGTCGTACTTGGAGAACGGGTACGGCTGGTCGAACACCGACTCGAAGAAGCCGAAGCCCTGACGGGTCACCTCGAGGATCTCGTCCGGGTCGAGGTGCTCGGCGAGCGACTGGCGGACGTACAGGCCCAGCGGGAGCACCGACCCGTCGTCGCGTGTGTACTCGGCGTCGATCGAGGTGTAGTGGCCGGCCACGAGTGCGGTGACGTAGGTGCTCAGCAGCGGAGTCGTCGCGAACCGCCAGGTTCCCGCAGAACCCGCGTCGGGCCGTTGGAGCACGTCCCCGTTCGAGACCACCACCCAGTCGGCTGGCGCGTCGACCGACAGCGTGAACCGTGTCTTGACGTCGGGCTGGTCGAAGCATGCGTACACGAGGTGGGCGTCGAACGGCTCGAACTGGCTGTGGAGGTAGACGCGGTCGTCGGCGGGATCGACGAACCGGTGCAGCCCGTTGCCCTCGTGCTGGTAGGCCATGCGCGCTCGGACGTGGAGCCGGTGCTCGCCCGCAGCGAGGTGCCCGAGCAGCAGGCGTGTGGGCGCGACCGCGGCGTCGCCCACGGGAGATCCGTCGAGTTCGACGCCCAGAACCTCTGCCGCGGTGAGGTCGACGAAGACCTCTCCGGCGGAGCGCACCTCGAACACGAGGTCGGTCGTCGACGCGAAGGTGGACGGATCGTCGTCCAGTCCCACGTGGACGCTGGTCATGACCTCGCCCAGCAGGGACCGTCGGAGGCGGGCCTCGTCACGGGTCAGGTTCTCTCGTACGGCGTGCGGTCGGTCGGTCATGTCACCTCGGGAACGTCGACGTCGCGTCGTCGGCAAGGCTACGCGTCGCGTCGCTCCGTGCCGCCGACCATGGGGCGGTGGATCACTCCGCCATCTCGGCCAGGGGATTGCCCTCGGCGCGCGCCTGCTGCAGGCGCCGGGAGAGTTCGTCCCTGCGCCCGTCGGTGAGGCAGGCGCAGCCGACCTCGAACGCGGCGTAGTGACGCACGTCGAGTCGGTGCGTGGGGCAGGCCGCGACCTCGAGTCGGGTGATCGGTTCGGTGCGGCTCATCGAGACTCCTGCCCTCAGACGTTGAAACGGAAGTGGATGACGTCGCCGTCTGCGACGACGTAGTCCTTGCCCTCGACCCGCAGCCGACCCGCGTCCCGCGCGGCCGCCTCGCTGCCGAGCCGGTCGTAGTCCTCGTACGAGATCACCTCCGCGCGGATGAAGCCACGTTCGAAGTCGGTGTGGATCTCCCGGGCGGCCCGGGGAGCCGTCGATCCGACGGGCACCGTCCAGGCGCGCGACTCCTTCGGACCTGCCGTGAGGAACGTGATGAGTCCGAGCAGCGTGTAGGCACGCTCGATGAGTCGTTCGAGTCCACTGCGGGCGAGCCCCAGTTCGGACAGGTACTCGATGCGTTCCTCGGCGTCGAGCCCTGCCAGCTCCGCCTCGACCTCGGCGCAGATGACCACCACCTGTGCGTCCTGTGTCGCGGCCAGGGTCTCGACGCGCGCAACGTGTTCGTTGCCGTCGGGAAGGTCCGACTCGGCGACGTTGGCGGCGTAGAGCACGGGCTTCGCGGTCAGCAGGGACAGTTCGCGGGACAGGCCCGGGTCGAGGTCCCCGCCGAAGGTGCGGGCGGGTTCGCCTGCAGACAGGTGCTCGTGGAGCGCGCGCAGTTGGTCGCGTTCACGGACCAGGTCCGCGTCACCGCCCTTCGCGGACCGCTGGGCGCGGTCGAGTCGACGTTCGACCGACTCCAGGTCCTTGAGTGCGAGTTCGGTGTCGATCACCTCGATGTCGCGCAGCGGGTCGACACTGCCGTCGACGTGGATGACGTCTGGGTCGTCGAAGCACCGCACGACGTGGCAGACGGCGTCGACCTCTCGGATGTGTGCGAGGAACTGGTTGCCGAGTCCCTCGCCCTTCGAGGCGCCCGCGACGAGCCCGGCGATGTCCACGAACTCGATGGCGGTCGGCACCACACGCTCGGACTGGTTGAGGGCCGCGAGCCGGGTGAGGCGTTCGTCGGGGACCCCCACCACACCGACGTTCGGTTCGATGGTGCAGAACGGGAAGTTCGCGGCCTGGGCACCGGCCTGCGACAACGCGTTGAACAGGGTCGACTTCCCGACGTTCGGCAGTCCCACGAGCCCCACTCTGAGCATCGTCGATTCGCCTTCGTCGGAGCCGGGGTCCACGAGACGCCGGTTTCGCCTCGAGCCGCACGATCGTAGCCGCGTCGTCGAAACGCTACGTTCGCCCGGCCCGACGCGATCGACGTCGGGGCGGGTCCTCCCGGGAGTCGATGCGGATGCGGCTGGTCGTGGCGCGCTGTTCCGCGGTGTACGCCGGTCGCCTGTCGTCCACGCTGTCGTCCGCCGTGCGGCTGCTGATGGTCAAGGCGGACGGGTGTGTCGCGATCCACGCCGACGTCGGGGCCTACAAGCCGGTGAACTGGATGAACGCCCCGAACACGCTGCACGAGGAGGCCGGCCGGTGGACGGTCACCAACCCGAAGGGGGAGCGGCTCGTCATCGAGCTCGAGGAGGTGCTCGAGGACGTCGCGTGGGAACTCGACACCGAACGAGGGCTGGTGCTCGACGGGGTGGAGCGTGAACTGCAGGAGCTGCTGGCGACGCACCCGCACCACCTCGAGTCCGGCCTGTCCCTCGTGCAGCGGGAGTTCCGCACGGACGTGGGGCCGGTCGACCTGCTGTGTCGCGACGGGGACGGGGGAGCGGTGGCCGTCGAGATCAAACGGATCGGGGAGATCGACGGGGTCGAGCAGCTCAGCCGCTACGTGGAGCGGATGAATCGTGATCCCCTCCTGCACCCCGTGCGCGGGCTCTACGCCGCGACCCGCGTGAAGCCTCAGGCGCGGGTGCTTGCGGAGTCACGGGGCATCGGCTGGGTCGAGATCGACCTGTCGACGTTGCGGGGAGAGGACGAACCGCAGGCGCGCCTGTTCTGAGCCACGGTGCCGCCCGGCGTGCACGCCCGGTTGCTCAGCGGTCGGGTGTGGTGCCGTCGAGGTGGCGCAGCGCGGCGGACACGGCGGCCCGTAGGCCTGGATCCGCGGTGATCGCCGCGTCGTCGGGTGGTGCCCAACGGAGGTCGGGGGACTCGCCCGCCGCGGGAGCGAACGGTTCCGACGAGTCGGCGGTCAGCACGAGGCGCAGGTCCAGGTGTCGATGGCCGCGGGGTCCCGGGTGGTCGTCGACGTGGACGAGCGCGGGGCCGCCCCGAGGATGGATCACGGACAGGCCCGACTCCTCGACCGTCTCGCGAACGGCGGCGTCGTCGACGGTCTCGCCGGGTTCGACGTGCCCACCGGGTTGCAGCCACCGATGGAGCCGGCGGTGACGGTGCAGCAGCACACGTCCCGCGGGGTCGACGACGATCGCCGACGCGGTGAGGTGGACGAGGTGGTCGCGCTGGTCGAACGGGTCACGACGGGTGTCGACGAGGTGCACCGCGGCGGCGATCGCGGCACGTTCCACGGAGTCCTGGTGGCGATGGTCGACGAGACGGCCGCGCAGGGTCTGGATGTCCACGCGTCCCTCGACGTTCAGCGGTCGATGCCGACCTCGGCGAGCAGGTCGCCCGGGCTGCGTCGCAGGCCGACGACGAAGGGGCCGAACTCCGCGAAGCGCGCAGAGGCCTCGTCGTAACGCAGTCGGTAGACGATCTCCTTGAGGTCACCGACGTCGTGGGCGAACAGCGTGACGCCCCACTCCCAGTCGTCGACCCCGGTGGATCCCGCGACGAGCTGGATCACCCGACCCGTGAAGGCGCGGCCGCTGCGCCCGTGGTCGTGCATGAGGCGCCGACGTTCGTCGAAGTCGAGCGAGTACCAGTTGTCGGCACCGTCGCGACGGTGGGACATCGGGTAGAAGCACGCGACCTCCCACTCCGGCATGCTCGGGTAGAGCTTGTCGTGGGTGTACTTCTCCATCCGTTCGGCGAACTCGTCCACCCGTCGACCGAGGTCGGGTTCCGTCGTGCCCTTCGCCGCGAGCTCCTCGCGGTACTGCTCCGGGGTCGCCGTGTACTCGCTGCCCTCGGTGAGCGACACGTACGACCACGACAGTTCGAGCGCCGGTGCGGCGACGGCGAGCAGTTCGGTCTGCAGTGCCCGCAGTCGCGTGAGGTCGGCATCGAGCGCCATGACCATCACGTCGGCCTTGTGCCCAAGCACGCTGAACAGGTGCAACTGGGTCTCGTGCTGCCAGCGTTCGAGCAGGGCGCGGGTGTCCTTCGCGGCCGACGGAGGCAGCTGCGCCGCGGCATGGTGGTCGACACACAGGAACAGGTGCAGGACGCCCATGCCCTCGGACGGACGGACAGGATCCACCATGACCTCCACGAGGCATCTCGACGAGGACCGGCAGGCTACCGGCGCACGACGCGGGTCCTGCCCACGCCGTCAGTCCTCGAGGATCTCCTTGGACCGCACGGTTCCGTCCTCGGCGAGGTCGTACACGAGTGGGACGCCGGTGCCGAGCTCGAGCGCGAGCACCTCGTCCTCGCTGAGCCCGTCGAGTCGCATCACCACGGCACGATTGGAGTTGCCGTGCGCGACCACGAGCACGTCCTTTCCCTGTGCGATGTCACCGAGGATGGCCCGGTCGAAGAAGGGCAGGGTGCGTGCCGCCGTGTCCTCGAGCGCCTCGCCGTTGGGCGGAGGGGTCGAGTACGACCGACGCCAGACGTGCACCTGCTCCTCGCCGTACTGCTCGGCGGTTCGCTGCTTGTTCAGCCCCTGCAGGTCGCCGTAGTGGCGTTCGTTGAGGGCCTGGTCACGGATGATCGGCACCGTGACGCCCATGGTGTCGAGCATGATCCTCAGGGTCTCCTGCGCGCGAGTGAGCGCAGACGTGTAGGCCACGTCGAACGTACGCCCCGCCAGTCGCTCCCCGGCCTGCCGGGCCTCGGCCTCGCCCTGCGCGGTCAGCGGCACGTCGACCCAGCCGGTGAAGCGGTTCTCGAGGTTCCACAGCGACTGGCCGTGGCGGACGATGGTGAGTGTGGGCACGTGGGACCCCCGGTTGCGGAGACGTGTGGTGGCCTCCATCGTGGAGGCCGTCCCGAGCGTAGACGTTCGACCAGTCGTGCCCGGTACCGTCTGCTCGCACCTCGACAGGAGTGGATTCGTGCGGCACCTGGTGACGGGCAACCCCCTGGTACCTCCGTGGCCCGACGGGCACGAACTCGCCATGTTCGGGATGGGCTGCTTCTGGGGCGTGGAGCGCATCTTCTGGCAGATGGACGGTGTCTGGACGACGTTCGCGGCGTACGCGGGCGGTGAGACCGACGATCCGACCTACGAACAGGTGTGCACCTCGACGACCGGTCACGCCGAGGTCGTGGGAGTCGTGTTCGACCCGGCGACGGTGGGGTACGTCGACCTGCTGCGTGCGTTCTGGGAGAACCACGATCCGACGCAGGGGATGCGCCAGGGCAACGACGTGGGTTCGCAGTACCGTTCCATCATCCTGGTGACCACCGAGGAACAGCGGGTGGCCGCGCAGACGTCTCGAGATCGTTACCAGGAGGCCCTCCGGCGCATCGGGGAGGGGGCGATCACCACGGAGATCGCTCCTCTGGAACGGTGGTGGCTCGCCGAGGACGTCCATCAGCAGTACCTGGCTCGCAATCCGAACGGGTACTGCAACCACGGCTTCTGCCAGGTGGCCTACCCGGCGTGACGATTCCGGTCGGCGTGACGACCTCGAGGTGACGGCATGATCCCACGCACGTTGCGCCTGCCCCCAGAGTTCCTGTATCCCGCCGACGAGTGGGCGATCGTCGAGCAGGAGTTCTCTCCGGCGTGGCTGGGCAACGCGGAGACCATCTTCTCCCTGTCGAACGGCTTCTTCGGCATCCGGGGCATGCACGAGGAGGGGCGGCCCGCGATCGAGCCCGCGAGCTTCGTCAACGGGTTCCACGAGACCTGGCCGATCACGCACGCGGAGCAGGCCTACGGCTTCGCCCGCACCGGGCAGACGATCGTCAACGTGCCCGACGTGACCCTGATGAAGCTGTACGTGGACGACGAACCCCTGCACCTGCCGCTGGCCCGCATCACCGAGTACCAGCGGCGCCTCGACCTCCGCTCGGGCGTGCTGCGACGTGAACTGAACTGGTCGACGCCCGGGGGCAAGCAGGTCCGGGTCCGGTCGTCACGCATCGTCAGTCTCGTGCACCGCCATGTCGGCGCCATCGAGTTCGAGATCGAGGTCGACACGGACGCGCCCGTGGTGGTGTCGTCCCAGATGCTCAATCGTCAGGACGCACGCCCCACCGACGAACGCAACGGCAACGGGAACGGTCACGGCAACGGGCGGGACCCGCGTCGCGCCGGGAGCTTCGAGCAGCGTGTGCTGCACGCCCACGAACACGCCGAGCACGAGCACCGACTGGTGACGGGCTACCGCACGAGTCGGTCGCGCATGCCGCTGGGCGTCGGCATCGACCACACGATCGACACCGACGCGTCCTGGCGTGCCCAGCGCAGCTGGGGTGAAGACCTGAGCAAGGTCGTGTTCTCGGTCGACGCACGTGCCGGGGTGCCGATCCGGATCACGAAGTTCTTCACGTTCCACACGTCCCGGACGTCCTCGACCGCCGAGGTCGTCGATCGGGCCGGACGCAGCCTCGACCGTACGGTCGAGGACGGCTTCGGAGTCCTCGAGGAGTCCCAGCACACCTGGCTGGCCGACGCCTGGGCGCGCGCGGACGTCGAGGTCGACGGTCACGTGCGTGTCCAGCAGGCCGTGCGCTGGAACATCTTCCAGCTGCTGCAGGCCTCGGCGCGTGCCGAGACGACGGGGATCCCCGCCAAGGGGCTCACCGGGCAGGCGTACGAGGGGCACTACTTCTGGGACACCGAGATCTACGTCACACCCTTCCTCAACTACACCGAACCGCGCATCACGCGCAACCTGCTGCGCTTCCGTCACTCGATGCTCGACCGGGCACGCGAACGCGCCGCGGAGATGTCCGAGCGGGGTGCCCTCTTCCCGTGGCGGACCATCAACGGCGAGGAGGCCTCCTCGTACTACGCGGCGGGCACGGCGCAGTACCACATCGACGCCGACATCGCGTACGCGATACGGCGGTACGTCGACGTTCGTGGGGACGACGACCTGCTGTGCGAGGTCGGAGCCGAGATCCTGGTGGAGACTGCGCGGATGTGGGCCGGGCTCGGCTTCGTGGGTCCACGGACTGGCGAGTTCCACATCCACGGGGTCACCGGCCCGGACGAGTACACGACCGTCGTCAACGACAACGTGTTCACCAACCTCATGGCTCGTCGCAACCTTCGCCACGCCGCCGACGTCATCGACTGGATGCGCGACGAACGTCCCGACGACCACCGCCGGCTCGTCCACGACACCGCCCTCGACGAGTCCGAGCCGGCCGCGTGGCGCAGGGCCGCCGACGCGATGCACGTCCCCTTCGACGAGGAACGCGGGATCCACCCCCAGGATGCCAACTTCCTCGAGAAGAAGGTCTGGGACTTCGCGGCGACGCCTCGGGACCACTACCCCCTGCTGCTGCACTACCACCCGTTGGTGATCTACCGGCATCAGGTGCTCAAGCAGGCCGACGTCGTGCTGGCGATGGTGCTGCTCGGGGATGAGTTCTCCCGTGAACAGAAGCGGCGCAACTTCGACTACTACGACCCGCTCACGACGGGCGACTCGTCGTTGTCGGCCTGTGTCCAGTCCATCCTCGCGGCCGAGATCGGCTACGAGGAGAAGGCCGTCGAGTACTTCCGGTACGCGCTGCTGATGGACCTCGCGGACGTCGCAGGCAACGTCGTCGACGGGGTGCACGTCGCGTCGGCCGGCGGTGTGTGGATGGCGCTCACGTACGGCTTCGGCGGGTTGCGCGACTTCGGTGGGAGGCTGACGTTCGAGCCGCGGCTTCCCGCGGAGTGGGACGCGCTGCGCTTCGGGCTGCGCTTCCGCAACCGCCAGCTGCGCGTGGAGATCGAGCATCGACGAGCGACCCTGCGCATCGAGGAGGGCGCACCGCTGTCGGTCGAGGTCTGGGGACAGGCCGTCGACCTGGTCGAGGGTGAGCCGGTGACGGTCCACGCGGCTGGGTAGCCTCGTTCGGTCCCGGCCGACCCACGGTCCGTGTGACCCACGGCGCGGGTGCGCGTCGCCCGTGCCCATCCACCGCCGAGGAGACGACGTGCAGGTGAGTCTGCGCAACCCGGACCGCGTCGAGCACGTGGCCGGTCCACTGCGCGTCGACGAGCTGCTCGAAGCGCTCGACGTCGCACCCCACACGGTGCTGGTGATCGTCGACGGCCAACTCGTGACCGGCGCGCGCGTCGTGGACGACGAGTCCTCCGTGGAGATCCGCCCGGTCATCTCGGGCGGTTCGGACTCGGTGCCGCGGTGCGCCGAGTGTCGTGCCACGGCAGTCATCGAGGAGCGCCGACACCGCGCGGCCTGGTGCGCTGAGCACTACCCGGACCACGTGGTGCGTCAGGTCCGGCGGGCCATCGACCACCCGCCCACCGAACCTCGGGACGGGTCGGCGCGGATGTTCTCGTACGCCGACCGGCTGCTGCTCGCCGTGTCGGGAGGCAAGGACTCGCTGGCGCTGTGGGACGTTCTTCTCGACCTGGGGTATCGCGTCGACGGGCTGTACGTGGGCCTGGGCATCGGCGGCTACTCCACGCGGAGCCTGGAGGTGTGCCGGAGGTTCGCCGACGGACGCGACGCCCTGCTCCACGTCGTCGACCTCGCCGACACGTACGGGTACACGACGCCGTCGGCGGCACGCGGGACCGGACGTGGCGCCTGCGGGGTGTGTGGGCTGTCCAAGCGCTACGTCTTCAACCGCGTCGCGGTGGACCATGGCTACGACGTGGTGCTCACGGGTCACAACCTCGACGACGAGGCCGCGACGCTGCTCGGCAACCTGCTCCGGTGGAACGACGACATGCTCGCCCGGCAGCAGCCTCTGCTCGAGGCCTCCGGAGGCAACCAGGTGCGCCGCTGCAAGCCCCTGTACCGCCTGTCCGAGCGCGAGACCGCGGCCTACTGCGTCGTCAAGGGCATCGACTACGTCGTGGAGGAGTGCCCACTGGTCGACGGCAACACGGGCCAGGAACTCAAGGCGGCGCTCGACCTGCTCGAGGCGACCACCCCGGGGGTCAAGGCGCAACTGCTCTTCGGGTTCCTCGAACGCCGTGAGGCGTTCGCTGCCGGCTCACCCGAGGCGTCCGTGACGTTGCAGGAGTGTGCAGAGTGCGGCATGCCCACCGTGACGGAGGTGTGCGCCTTCTGTCGGCAACGGGAACGGCTCACGGCCGTGCTCCCACAGGTCGGCGCCGGGGTGGCCCCGTGACCGGCCCGATCCTCCCGGGGACCGACGCGCCGCTGTCGCCCGGGGAGTGGGTGGTCCTCCACGACCGGCGCCGGCGGCGATACCTCATCACGCTCGAGCCGGGCGCCCAGTGGCACAGCCACGCCGGGGTGCTCGAACACGACGACGTCATCGGGTCGGCGGAGGGCACGGCCCTGCGGACGAATCGCAACATGGAGGTCCTCGTCCTGCGGCCCACGCGCGAGGACTACGTGCTCAAGATGAAGCGCGGTGCGCAGGTGGTGTACCCGAAGGACCAGGCCATGATCGTGGCTGGTGCCGACGTGCGTCCGGGATGCGTGGTGGTCGAGGCCGGAGCCGGATCCGGAGCCCTCACGCTCGCGTTGCTGGACGCTGTTGGCCCGACGGGGCGTGTGGTGTCGTTCGAACGCCGGGAGGACCACGCGCGCATCGCCCAGCGAAACGTGGAGGCGTTCCACGGGAGTCTGCCGGAGAACTGGGAACTGCGGATCGGCGACGTGGAGGAGGGGCTGCCGACGCTGCGGGCCCACCGAGTCGTGCTGGACCTGCTCGAGTCGTGGCGGGTCGTCGACGCCGCGGCGATCGCGCTCGCTCCGGGTGGCATCCTCGTGTCGTACACCCCGACCGTCCCGCAGGTCATGCGCCTGACCGAGGCGCTCGACGCCGACGGTCGGTTCCTCGACGTGCGGACCTCGGAGACCCTGCAGCGCAACTGGGACGTGGACGGTCTCGCGGTGCGCCCTGCGCATCGCATGGTTGCCCACACGGCATTCCTCACGGTGGCGCGGAGGGTCGTGCATCGGGACGAGGGCGGGCCCACGCCGCGTTACCGCAAGCCGGCGGACGCGTCGGTGCGGTGGGTCGACGGCCCCGCCGACCCACCGGCCGACGACAGGACGCAGGCCGATCCGGTCACCTGATTCCTCACGGGCGCTGCTGTACGCTCGATGACGCGGTGAAACCTGCGTCGACGTCAGGAGCACCGGTGGTCCAGACGCCCGGTCCGTCCCGTTCGAGTGGTCACGACTCCGTGCCCTCGACTCCGGATGGCCCCCGCGCGGACCCGTACTCGGCGCCCGGGACACCGGGCGGGTTCGATCCGTCCGTCCACTTCGACACGGACGATCCCGACGAGCTCGCCGCGGAGGTCAAGTACCTGCGCGAGGAGGTCGACCTGCTTCGTCGACGTCTCGAGGAGGCCCCGACCCGGATCCGGGCGCTCGAGGAGCGACTGCTGGAGGCGCGTGGCCGCGCGCAGGCGATGCGCGGGCAGAACCGACGCCTCGAGGAGACCCTCCGCATCGCTCGCGACCAGCTCGCCGCGCTGCGCGAGGAGGTCGAACGACTGTCGGCCCCGCCCCACTCCTACGCGACGTACCTCGGGGCCACGCGTGATCCCGGCACGGCGACCGTGATGGTGTCGGGACGCAAGCTGGAGGTCTCGTTCTCCCCGGAACTCGACGCCGACGCCTTCGAGGTGGGCCAGGAGGTCCTGCTCAACGAGGGGATGAACATCGTCGCGTCCGGGCGCTACCAGGACCGCGGCGAACTGATGCTCGTCTCCGAGGTGCTCGACGACGGTCGCATCGTGGTGACGGGCCACTCGGACGACGAACGCATCGTGCAGCCGGCCGTGCCGCTGCTGGACGTGGCGATCCGCGCCGGTGACACCCTCCTCGTCGACCTGCGGTCGGGCAGCGCACTCGAACGCATCGACCGGCCGGAACTCCAGCAGCTGATGCTCGAAGAGGTTCCCGACGTCACCTACGACCAGATCGGGGGTCTGCGCGACCAGGTGGAGGCGATCCGCGACGCCGTCGAGCTCCCGTACCTCCACGGCGACCTGTTCGTCGAACACGAGCTGCGCCCGCCGCGGGGAATCCTGTTGTACGGCCCTCCGGGATGCGGCAAGACGATGATCGCCAAGGCGGTCGCCAACGCGCTCGCCCAACGGGTCCGCGACCGCACCGGGCGCGAGGACGTGCGCAGCTGGTTCATCAACGTCAAGGGACCCGAACTGCTCAACAAGTACGTGGGGGAGACGGAACGGCAGATCCGCCTGATCTTCCAGCGGGCCCGTGAGAAGTCGGCCGAGGGCTGCCCGGTCATCATCTTCTTCGACGAGATGGAGTCCCTGTTCCGCACCCGCGGGTCCGGGGTGTCGTCCGACGTGGAGACCACCATCGTCCCACAGCTGCTCGCGGAGATCGACGGGGTCGAGAACCTGCGGGACGTCGTGGTCATCGGTGCCTCGAACCGTGAGGACATGATCGACCCGGCGATCCTGCGTCCCGGGCGTCTCGACGTGAAGATCAAGGTCGACCGACCCGATCAGGCCGCGGCACGGGAGATCTTCGCCCTGTACCTCCACGAACGCCTGCCCCTGCACGCCGACGAACTCGCCGAGCACGGAGGCGATCCGTCGGCGACGGTCGCAGCGATGATCGACCAGACCGTGGAACGCATGTACGCGTCGGATCGCGAGAACGAGTTCCTCGAGGTCACGTACGCGAGCGGTGAGAAGGAGACCCTCTACTTCCGCGACTTCAACTCCGGAGCGATGATCGAGAGCGTGGTCGCTCGAGCGAAGAAGCTGGCGATCAAGCGGCGGATCTCGGACGACGAACTCGGGCTGCGCACCGACGACCTGTTGCGGGCCATCCACGACGAGTTCCGCGAGAACGAGGACCTACCCAACACCACGAACCCGGACGACTGGGCACGGATCTCGGGGAAGAAGGGCGAGCGCATCGTCTACGTGCGCACGCTGGTGGGTGGTCCGGACGCGTCGGGCCGGGCGATCGAGAACGTCAGCGCCGGCCAGTACCTGTGAGCAGGTCGGGCTCGTCCCGACCTGCCACGGCCTGAGGGACCGGCGTGGCGACCCAGAAGTTCGTCGGGGTGGAGACCGAGTACGGGATCACCGTCGACGGCCCCACCGAGGTCAACCCGGTCCTCGCGTCCTCGCTGGTGGTCGGAGCACACCGCCGCGCGAGTGCGACCGACGTGGCCTGGGACCACACCGACGAACAGCCGATGCGCGATGCCCGCGGTTTCGAGTCGGTCGTGGCGGCCGATCCGGAGACCGGGCTCGCCAACACCGTGCTCACCAACGGCGCACGCTTCTACGTCGACCATGCGCACCCCGAGTACGCCACGCCCGAGTGCTCGAACGCGCTGGACCTCGTGCGGTGGGACCGCGCCGGCGAACGCATCCTCGCCGACGCGGCCCGCAGAGCCGCTGCGGACCTCCCGCCGGGGGGCCGCGTCCTGATCCACAAGAACAACACCGACGGCAAGGGTGCGGCGTACGGCACCCACGAGAACTACCTGGTGCCCCGCGAGGTGCCGTTCGGACGGCTGACCCGAGCGCTCCTGCCGTTCTTCGCCAGTCGCAGCGTGTTCGTGGGTGCGGGCCGCATGGGCACGGAGTTCGAGGAGGACGTCCCCTTCCAGCTGTCGCAGCGCGCGGACTTCTTCGAGGTCGAGATCGGGCTCGAGACCACCCTCAAACGCCCCCTGATGAACACCCGCGACGAACCCCACGCCGACCCGGCCCGCTTCCGTCGGCTCCACGTCATCACGGGCGACGCCAACCTGTGTGAGGTCGCCACCTACCTGAAGGTCGGCACGATGCTGATCGTGCTCGACGCGATCGAGGACGGGGCCCTCGACGCACCGTCCGAACTGGTCGATCCGGTGCGAGCCTTCCAGACCTTCAGCCACGACCCTGCCCTGCGCGCGACCGCCCAGACCGTCGACGGCTCCCACGTCACGGCCCTCGACCTCCAGGACGCCTACCTGCAGGCGTGCCGCCGGTACGTGGATGACCGAGGGACGACGGACCCGGTGGTCGACGACGTCCTCGAGCGATGGGAGCGGGTGCTCGCAGACGCCCGTCGAGACCCGTCGTCGCTGGCGGGTCGGGTCGACTGGGCGACGAAGCTCGAACTGCTCGACGGCTACGCATCGCGCCACGGGCTCGACTGGGACAGCGACCGGTTGCGCATGGTCGACCTGCAGTACCACGACGTCCGCGAGGATCGCGGTCTGTACCAGCGGTTGGCCGCGCGCGGACGCGTGGAACGGCTCGTCACCGATGCCCAGGTCGCCGACGCCATGGTCCACCCGCCCGAGGACACCAGGGCGTGGTTCCGTGGCGAGTGCATCCGTCGCTTCTCCGGTCAGGTGGTGGCGGCCGGATGGGACGCGCTGGTCTTCGACACGGGCCGTGAGGCGCTGCAACGGGTGCCCATGATGGATCCGTCCAGAGGCACCCGCGAGGCGACGGAGGCACTGCTCGACGGGGTGACCAGTGCTGCAGAACTGCTCGACCGCATCAGCGTCTGAACGCAGGCACCCCGCGGCGCCTCGGGTGGGCGCGGGGTGGCTCACGATACGATCGAGGCCGTCCCGGGAGGAGCGAGACATGGCGGACAGCGGTCAGGATCAGCAGACCGGTGGCGAGCGGCGTCGCTCCGGAGACGAGGCCGAGGAGGCGCCCCGGGAGTCCTCGCAGGCGCCGTCGAAGGACCTGCTCGACGACGTCGACGAACTGCTCGACGAGATCGACGAGGTGCTGGAGGACAACGCCGAGGAGTTCGTCCGCGGCTACGTCCAGAAGGGCGGCCAGTGACGGAGGTCGGGGCTCCACGACCGCCGGCGTCCGGAGCCCGGAGTGGGCGCACGGTCACGCGCCGGTGATCCCGTTCGTCACCTCCGCGTGGCGTTTGTGGAGGAAGGCGCGCTCGGCAGTGTTGTCCGTGAGACGGGCCGCGGTCAGGTAGGAGATCGCCGCCTCGTCGTGGCGTCCGAGTCGACGCAGCAGGTCCGCACGTGTGGCGTGCAGGGCGTGGTAGCCGTCGAGGTCCAACGCGTCGACGACGGTGAGCGCGGCTCCGGGGCCCGACACCTCGGCGAGTGCGACGGCGCGGTTCAACGCGACGACCGGGGTGGGGAGGACCTCCAGGAGCTGGTCGTAGAGCGCGAGGACCTGACCCCAGTCCGTGTCGGCGAGCGTCGCCGCCTCGCTGTGGACGGCGCAGATGGCCGCCTGCAGCTGGTAGGGGCCGGGCCGGTCGCGGCGGAGACAGGCCCGCAGCAGGGCGCGACCCTCCGCGATGAGCGACTGGTCCCAGCCGGAACGATTCTGGTCCGCGAGCGGGATCAACGTCCCGTCCGCTGCTCTCCGCTCCGACCGTCGTGATGCCGTGAGGAGCAGGAGAGCGAGCAGGCCGACGACCTCGGGTTCGTCAGGCATGAGGTCGGCGAGCAGGCGACTCAGCCGGATCGCCTCTGCGATCAGGTCCTCGCGGTCCAGGGCCGGGCCGCTGGTCGCCGTGTGGCCTTCGTTGAACACGAGGAGGATCACGGCGAGCACCCCACGCAGTCGGTCCGGCAGGTCGGCATCGTCAGGAACGCGAAAGGGGATGTTGGCTTCGCGGATCCTGCGCTTCGCCCGCACGATCCGCTGCGCCATCGTCGACTCCGACACGAGGAACGCTCGCGCGATCTCGCTGGTCGTCAGGCCTCCCAGCAGGCGAAGCGTCAACGCAACCTGCGCCCGGGCGTCGAGTGCCGGGTGGCAGCAGGTGAACAGCAGTCGAAGCCGGTCGTCGTGTTGTTGGAAGCCGTCGACGCCGGGGGTTGTGGGGTCGACGTGCAACCCCATGCGCGTCTCCTCGGTCTCGCGTTGCTCGCGCGCCGTGTCGCTGCGCCATCGATCGACGGCTCGGCGACGAGCGGTCGTCGTGATCCAGCCTCCCGGGTTCGGTGGCGTGCCCTCCCGTGGCCAGGTGCGACTGGCGACGAGGAACGCCTCCTGGACCGCGTCCTCCGCGAAGTCGAGGTCCCCGAGAACACGCGTGAGGGTGGCGACCACCCGTCCGTACTCCCGGCGAAAGGTCGCGGCGACGGGATCGTCGTCCGCGGGCGGACCAGCAGGCGACGTCGACGCCGCCGGGACGTGCTCGCGTCCCGGCGACGACCTCGGGTCAGGTTCGTTCACGTGTTCGACGCACCGTGCAGCGGCCGCACCTCGATGGGGCAGGTGGTCGCCTGCGACATGCGGTCGGCCCACACGAGCGCCGCGTCGAGATCGGCGACGTCGATGATGCTGAAGCCTCCGAGCATCTCCTTGGTCTCCACGAACGGTCCGTCGGTCGTCACGGTGCGTCCACCCCTGGTCTGCACGACGGTCGCGCTGTCGGGACCGTGCAGTCCGGCACCGAACACCCATGACCCCGCCGTGGCCAACTGCTGTTGCACGGCGTCCACGTCCTGCGTGATGCGTCGGAGCTCCTCCGCCGTGGGAGGTGTCGAGTCCGCCGGGTACCAGACGGACATGAGGTACTGGGTCATGGGAGTTCCTCGCGTCGGGGGACGACCCTGCGTCGACCCTCGTACTGTCCACGGAGTGGAGCCGGCTCGTTCGACATCTCTGAGCAGGAATCGTCGTGAACGGTGCCCGATCCCGCGCGTCGTCGACGACTTCCTTGCAACGGCGCCTGATCCGAGTAGCGTCTCGTACACACCCCCTCCTGTCGACGCTCGTGCGTCACGCGCACCGACGCGTGACGGTCGGGACTACTACCGGAGTAGGCGGTGCAGGACGCGCCGGACCGGCCGTCCCCGGGGGTGGCGAAGGCGACGGCAACAGGGGGTACGGATGCAGGGGCCACGGTTCCCGGACCAAGGAGCGTCCCGGTGACGGGGCCGTTCGTCGTCACGAACCGGATCGACGACGTCCTGCACGTGGAGCTGTCGCGCCCCGATCGACTCAACGCCGTGTCCGACGAGCTGTACGCCGACCTCGAGCGCGCGATGGCCGAGGCACGTGATCCCTCCGTTCGGGCGGTGCTGGTGTCGGGCGCGGGTCGGGCGTTCTGCGCGGGGGCTGACCTCAAGGCCCACTCGACGCGTGAGCGAACGCCCGCGGAGCGGCGTTCCTACGTGTGGGCGGGCCAGCGTGCGTGCCGTGACCTGCAACGTCTCGACGCGCCCGTCGTGGTGGCCGTGCACGGGTACGCGATCGGGGCCGGAGCGGAGCTCGCCCTGAGCGGCGACGTGATCCTCGTCAGCGAGGCCGTGCAGATCCGCCTGCCCGAGATCGAGCTCGGCACGTTCGTCGGGGGCGGCGTGACCAATCGGCTGCCGCTGCTGGTCGGCACGCTTCGTGCGAAGCAGTTGCTCATGCTGGGAAGACCACTCGACGGTCGCGAGGCCGTCGAGTGGGGCATCGCTGCGGAGTCCGTGCCCGAACCGGAGCTGATGGACCGTGCGTGGGAGGTCGCCCACCACCTGGCGGGCATGCCAGCCCTGTCGATGCGCCTCGCCAAGCAGGGTCTCGAGCGGGCCGGCAGCACGACGACCGACGAGGCGCTCGTGTTCGAGGCCGAGAGCCTCCTGCGCTGCATGAGCACCGACGACTGGAGCGCCGGGGTCCAGCAGTTCGGGGCCGCGGGCGTCGACGATGCCGAGGTGACGGCATGACTGCTCCATCGCGACGGGACCCCGTTGCCTGCCTGCTCGAGCCCCGGAGTGTCGCGATCGTCGGGGCGTCGTCGGATCCCCGCAAGCGCGGCAACCAGACCCTGCGACGCATGCTCGCTGATGGTTATCCCCACCCCATCTATCCGGTGAACCCACACCAGAGTCAGGTCCTCGGTCTCGCGTCCTACCCGTCGCTCGAAGCCATCGAGGCCCCGGTGGACCTCGCATTCGTCGTCACGCCCGCGGCCTCCGTTCCGTCCGTCATCGTCGACTGTGGTCGCAAGGGTGTCGGGGCCGCCGTCGTGGTCGCCGTCGGTTTCGGCGAGACGGGCGAGGAGGGACGCCGTCTGGAGGAGGAGGTGGTCCGGCTCGCCCACGAGCACGGTGTCGCGCTGGTCGGACCGAACACCAACGGCGTGTTCAACCTCCACGCGCGGCTCAACCTGCTCGGCACGTCGGGGGTGCCGGTCGGTCCGCTGGCGATGGTCTGTCAGAGCGGCAACGTGGGCCTGTCCCTGGTCGCCCAGGTCACCAACGACACCGACCTCGGGTTCAGCGTCTACGCGGGCATCGGCAACGAGGCCGGACTGCGTTACGACCAACTGCTGGACCACCTGGCCACCGACGACCACACGGGTGCCGCGCTGGTGTACGCCGAGGGTTTCCGTGACGGGCGCGCGTTCGCCCGTTCGGCCCGTGAGTTCGCGCTCGCCAAGCCGGTCGTGGTCTACAAGGCCGGACGATCCGAGGCCGCGCAGCGATCCGCGCTGTCCCACACCGGCGCGGTCGCCGGTACCCACGCCGTGGTCGAGTCGGTGCTGCGCCAGGCTGGGGTCGTGGTCCTGGAGCGCTCCGACGAACTGGTCCCGGTGGTCGAGACCCTGCTCCAGCAGCCGCCGCTCGCCAGTCCCCGGGTGGCCGTGCTCGCCGACGGGGGTGGCCATGCGACCGTCGCTGCCGATGCGCTGAGCCGATTCGACGTCCAGCTTCCCGAACCGTCTCCCGAGACGCGTGCTCGACTCGCCGAGATCCTGCCACCCGTGGCGTCGACCGCGAACCCGGTCGACGTCGCCGGGGCGACCGACGGTGACCCACGCATCTTCGACCAGTGCGCCGAGGTGCTCCTCGCGGACAACGGGATCGACGGGGTCCTGTGTGTCGGCCTGCTCGGCGGCTACGGGATCCGGTTCAGCGGCGACCTGGTGGACGCGGAGGAACGTGCGGCGGAGCGCATGGCCGCCCTGGCCGCCGAGCACGGCAAGCCGCTCGTCGTGCAGAGCACCTACGTGTACGCGCGCCCGTGGGCACATCAACTGCTGCGCCGGGCGGGGGTGCCCGTGCACGAGTCCGTCGAGACCGCCGCCCGGTGCGTCGCGGCACTGTGGGAACGCGGCCGGATGCTCGCGACCAGCGACGAGCGCTCACACCTCGACGTAGCCCCGCGAGTCGCGACGTCGGGAGTGGTCGCCCTGACCGAACCGCAGGGGCGAGCGCGGCTCGACGACTTCGGAGTGCCCACCGGGCCGTGGACGCTCGCGCGGGACGCGGACGGGGCAGTGACCGCTGCGGCGTCGTTCGACGGCCCGGTGGCGCTGAAGATCGTGTCGTCCGACGTGGTGCACAAGTCGGACGTCGGCGGGGTCGCGCTCGGCCTTGTGGGCGCCGAGGAGGTTCGTTCCGGTTTCGAACGGGTGGTGTCGTCGGTGCGCGGCAGGCAGCCGCACGCGGCCATCGACGGTGTACTGGTCACGCCGATGGCCCCGCGCGGCGTCGAACTGATCGTCGGGGCCGCGACCGATCCGGTGTTCGGCCCGGTGCTCACCGTGGGGGCAGGAGGCACGGCCGTGGAGATCACCCGGGACGTGGCGTTCCGGGCCGTCCCGGTGACGCGGCGCGAGGCGGTCGAGATGCTCGACGAACTGAAGATCCGTCCGCTGCTCGACGGGTTTCGCGGCGGCGGCGCCGTCGACCGCGATGCGATCGTCGAGCTGTTGCTCGCGGTGTCGGACCTGGTCGCAGCGTCCCCGGACATCGTCGAGCTGGATCTCAACCCCGTGATCGCTCACCCCGGTGGCGTCGACCCGGTGGACGTGCGTGTCGTGGTCGCGGCACCGGACCCGGCGACGTCGGGCCCGGTGGAGACGGATCCGACGGTCGCGGTTCAACCGGTGTCGACCACCACGGCGAGGGTCACGTGACCCCGCCGGGCACGACAGGAGTCCGGACGTGACGTCCGGCGCAGGATCGCGATTCGAAGAGTTCGAGTGGCGAGGAGGACAGGAGGAACCAATGACACGAACAACGAGTGCAGGATCCCGTGCGTTTCGCGCGCTGGTCCTGCTCGTCGTCGGGGCATTCGTACTCGTTGCCTGCGGCAGCGATGACGGTTCCGACGCGTCGGGCACGGAGTTCCTGACGCTTGCGACCGGGTCGACCGGTGGGACCTACTTCCCGCTCGGCGGTGCGATGGCCGGCGTCTGGAACGACAACCTCGGATCGGAGGGCATCCGCGTCAACACCCAGTCGAGTGGCGCATCGGTCGAGAACCTGCGACTGCTCGACAACGGTGAGGTCGACCTGGTGATGGCCGTGAACGGGGTCGCTGCGGCGGCCGTGGCCGGGACCGGGGCGTTCGACGACGGGGCGCTCGAGAACATCCGGTTCGTCGGCAACATCTACGGCGAGGTCATGCAGATCATCGCCCGTGCGGATGCCGACATCAGTTCCATCGAGGACATGGCCGGAAAGCGCATCGCGATCGGCCCTCCGGGCAGTGGCACCGAGGTGCTCGCCCGTGTGATCCTCGAGACCCAGGGCATCGACCCCGACAGTGGCATCACGGCGTTCTCCGACACGTTCGGTGACGCCATCGACGGGATGCGCGACGGCCGAATCGACGCGGCGTTCGCGATCCTCGCGCTGCCGCACGGTGGCACCGTCGACCTCGCGAACTCGGTGGACATCAACCTGGTGACCATCGAGGGGGCACTGCTGGACACGCTGCTGGCGAACGACTCGACCCTGTCGGCGCTGCCGGTTCCGGATGACATCTACCCGGGTGTCGCCGGTGCGACGTTCGTCACGAACTGGGCGACGTTGTACGCCAGGCCGGATCTGTCCGACGCCACGGTGTACGAGCTCACCAGGGTGCTCTACGAGCAGAACGAGTCGATCGCGTCGGCACACGCCGTCGGTGCACAGATCCAGATCGACACCGCCACCGACGGAAGCGCCGACATCGAGATGCACCCCGGTGCTCGGCAGTACTACGAGGAGGTCGGAGCCCTGTGATCCCTGTCGTCGCCGGGCGGGCACCGCGGGAGGCTCCCGCGACGCCAGTCCGGCGACGCGCGGTGGTGGTGACGGCGATGATGCTGTTCGCCACCACCGCGGTGGTCCTCGTCGCACTCGGGGGCTCCGGGTCCACGGTGTTCGTCGTGCGGGACGGCGAGGCCGTCGTTCGCCACGAACGGCCGGTCCGGGTGGGCGAACGCTTCGCCCTCCACCACACGCACTCCGTCACCGGACGACCCGTCGTGGAGACGTTCTCGGTCCTGGATGCCTCGACCCTCGCGATCGAGGAACTGTGGTTCGACCGGCACGGGGCCAACCTGCCCACGGGGCCGGAGACGATCGATGGGTTCACCACGACCTACCTGGAGCAGGACGGGGCCTACCGCGTGCTGCACCACGGACGGCCGATCGGTGAACTGCCCCTGGTGGTCGGCAGCGAGTCCGTCGACCACGTCGTGGAGTTCGAGGACGGGACGAGGGTCCACCTGCTAGACATCACGGATCGCTGGTCGCCGGTCACGCTGGGTGCGGAGCGACGTGGCTGGCTCGAGGGACTGCGAGGTGGGCGCAGATGAGCGACGAGCCGAAGGACGAGGCGACACCAGCCACGCCACGGAGCGGGCCCTCGAACAGCGTGCACCGCCGTGCGCTGGACCACATGCACGACGAACTGCCCGAGGAACTCCGCCAGGATCTGCTCGAAGAGGTCGAGCAGATCGAGAACGCCACCTTCGCGGACGCGTCGCAGGGCACTCGTGAAGACATGCAGGTCGTCTGGCGCTGGTCGGTGTTCGCCATCGGGTTGTTCCTGAGCGTCTACCACCTCTACACGGCGATGTACGGCACGCTTCCGAGCCTCCAGCATCGGACGATCCACCTCATGCTGGGTCTGGCCCTCGTGTTCCTCCTCTATCCGTCGAGGTCTGAGCACACCAGACGGCAGGCCACGACCGGTTGGGTGCTCACGGGCATCGCGGTGGTTGCGGTGCTGTTCATGCTGTCGACCGGGTCGGCGGGGCTGCACACGGCGATCCCGGCCTTCGCGATCCTGTTGCTGGTGCAGGTGTCACGACACGTGCCGTTGCGACTGTGGGGCATCCCGGTCGCCGACGTGCTGCTCACCGCGAGTGCGTTCGGTGTGTGCTTCTACGTCCTGCAGTACGGGGACGGCATCATCCGGCGCGCCGGCGTGCACAACGAACTGGACATCGCGGTCGGCGCCGTCGGGATCCTGCTCATACTCGTCGCGACGCAACGCGTGATCGGCACGCCACTGGTCGTGGTCGCCTCGGCGATGCTGCTGTACGCGTACTTCGGTCAGTCGATGCCCGGATTCCTCGCGCACGGTGGCTACTCGGTCAACCGGATCGTGTCGACGTCGATCCTGGGTACGGAGGGTGCACTCGGGACCCCCATCGACGTGTCGTCCCGTTTCATCTTCCTGTTCATGATCTTCGCCGCGATGCTGCAGCGCACGGGCATGGAGCGCTTCTTCACGCAGTTGGCGTTCGGCCTGACCGGTGGGATGACCGGGGGTACTGCCAAGGTCGGCGTGCTCACCAGCGCGTTCTCCGGGACCATCACCGGCAGTTCGGTGGCCAACACCGTCAGCAACGGCGCGTTCACCATCCCGATGATGAAGAAGGCGGGCTACAAGGGCGAGTTCGCCGGCGCCGTGGAGGCCGCGTCGTCGACAGGGGGACAGCTCGCCCCACCCATCATGGGTGCCGCTGCGTTCATCATGATCGAGTTCATCGGCGCGTCGTACCTGGAGATCATCCGCGCTGCCGCGATCCCGGCCCTGCTGTTCTTCACGGCCCAGTTCATCGTCATCCACTACGAGTCGAAGCGACTCGGGATCATGGGTCTGCCACGGAGCCAACTGCCCAACGTGCGCCGGCTGATGTCGCGCAAGGGCTACCTGCTGATCCCGATCGTCGTGATCTTCGTCCTGCTCGCCCAGGGACGTTCGGTGACCCGGGCCGCGCTGATGGCGATCTTCGCGACGGTGATCGTCAACGTCCTGGTGCAGGTGATCGCCGCGGCGTTCGGTCGCTGGGGTGCGATGGAGGATCGGCTCACCGTCGTCACCCTGCTCAACGGACTCGTCGACGCGGCCCGCATCGCCCTGCCGATCATCGCGGCCTGCGCCGCCGCCGGCATGATCGCGGGGGTGATCACGCTGACGGGGATCGGGCTGCAGCTGACGAGTGCGCTGCTCGCGCTGTCCGGTGACGCCCTGATCCTGACGCTGATGTTCTCCATGATCGCCTGTCTGATCCTCGGCATCGGGGTGCCGACGACGGCCAACTACGTCATCACCGCCACGCTGGTCGCCCCGGCGATCGTGATGGCCACGACGGTCGACACCCCGCAGTTCGCGGCGATCATCGCGGCCCACATGTTCGTCTACTACTTCGGCATCATGGCCGACATCACCCCACCCGTGTGCCTGGCGTCGTACGCGGCCGCAGGCATCGCCCGAGCGAACCCGCTGCGCACCGGCGTCCAGTCGTTCCGCATCGCGATCAGCGGTTTCCTCGTGCCCTACATGTTCGTGATCACCCCGCAACTGCTGCTGCAGGACGTGACGTGGTTCACCGGGACCAAGGCGGCACTCACGGCGCTGCTCGGGGTGTACGCAGTGGGGACCGCGGTGGTCGGCTTCATCGACCGTGCGATTCCCTGGTACGTGCGCATCGTGCTCCTCGGCAGCGGTCTGATGCTGCTGGTGGCGGACCTGACGACCGACCTGGCCGGGCTCGTGGTCTTCGCCGCGATCATGTTCTGGCAGTGGAGGACGAGTGAGAAGCGTGGGGCCCGCACGGGGGCCGACGTGGTGGGCGCAGAGGGGAGCGGGACATGATCCTTGTCGGACACGACGACTCCGCCGCGAGTCACGCGGCGCTCGAGGCCGCCATCGCGGAGGCACGTCTGCGCGACGTCCCGCTGCACGTCGTGCGTTTCGTCTCGCACGAGGGCGGCGAGAGTCCCATCCAGGCCCAGCGTGAGGCCGAGGCCTCCGAGCGGATCGCCTCCGAGATGGACGCACTCGGCGCAACCCTCGTCGGACAGGGGCTGCAGGTCACCACCCAGCTCGTCCACGGCCTTCGTGGCGGTGCTGGTCGCGCGTTGCTCGACGAGGCCGACCAGGTCGGGGCGACGCTCATCGTGCTGGGCAACGACGCCCACGGCCAGCTGACGAGCATCGTGCTCGGCAGCGTGCTGCGCGAGGTGCTGATGCAGGCTCCCTGTCCCGTGATGGCGATCCGCGTCGGGTCGAGCGCCTGACCGGGCAGACACCGACGCCGGAGCGTCGTGGCCGGGAACCTGTCCCCGGCGACGCTCCGGCCATCCGCCGGTGGCCTACGATCCCTGCAGCCGACGAAGGATCTGTCCGTGGACGACGTGCTGTCCGTGCTGCCCCGTGCGTACGAACCGGAGACCAGTTCCTTCGTGGTGACGCTGCGCCGCCACGCTCCCGACGCGCTGCCGGCGATGATGCAGGGAGGCGGTCTGCCGCCCCACCTTCGTGAACAGACGGTGGACGGCACCACGGTCCTCGCCCTCATCGCCCGTGACGGCGTGGTGGTCGCCGGCGACCGGCGTGCGACGTCCGGCCACCTGATCTCTCGCGGGGACATGCGCAAGGTGTTCCCGGCAGACGACTCGTCGGCCATCGCGATCTCCGGCACCGCCGGCCCGGCCATGGAACTGGCCAAGGTCTTCGCGACGGAACTCGAGCACTACGAGAAGGTCGAGGGCGAGCCGCTGTCGCTGGAGGGCAAGTCGACCAAGCTCGCCGGCATGGTTCGTGCGCACCTTCCCCTGGCGATGCAGGGGCTCGTGGTCGTCCCGTTGTTCGCCGGGGTGGAACCGAGGACCGGCACCCCACGCATCTTCGAGTACGACCCTGTCGGCGGCCGCTACGTCGCGACCGACCTGGCTGCGGTCGGCAGCGGTTCGCTGACCGCCCGCGCGACGCTGCGGCGTCTGGTCGACCCGCAGGCGGAGGCGTCGGAGGCCGTGACCACCGCCATGGAGGCGCTCTACGACGCCGCGGAGCAGGACAGTGCGACGGGTGGACCCGACCTGATCCGGAGGATCTACCCCAACGTGGTCGTGATCGACGCAGACGGGTACCGAGAACTGTCCGACGACGACGTCGCCGCCCACGTCGAGGCCGTCGTGGATCGACGCCGACGCTGATGACCAGACCCCGGGGTCGCCGCAACGCGCGGACCCGCCACCGACGACAGGACCGACCGTGACGATGCCGTTCTACGTCGCGCCCGAACAGCTGATGAAGGATCGGGCCGACTATGCCCGCAAGGGCATCGCCCGGGGTCGCGCGCTGATCGCGGCGGAGTTCGTCGACGGGGTGGTGTTCGTCAGTGAGAACCCGTCGCGGTCCCTGCACAAGACCTCGGAGATCTACGACCGCATCGCCTTCGCCGCCGTCGGCCGCTACAACGAGTTCGAGGCCATGCGCGTCGCGGGCATCCGGTTGGCAGACATCAAGGGTTACCAGTACGCACGGGAGGACGTGACCGCCAAGCCACTGGCGAATGCGTACTCCCAGGCGCTCGGCGCGATCTTCATGGGGGAGAGCAAGCCCTACGAGGTCGAGCTGATGATCGCCCAGATCGACGGCCACGACACCCCGGCCGAGCTGTACCACATCCTGTACGACGGCTCGATCGTCGACGAGCACCAGTACGTCGCGATCGGTGGCGATGCCGAGGCCCTGACGGAGCACCTCGGCCAGCACTGGGAGGTGGGGATGGACCGGGACACGGTGGTGCGCACCTGTGTCGCCACCCTGTCGACCGTCGGTGGGGTTCCGCTCGGTTCGCAGAACCTCGAGGTGTCGGGGCTCGACCGGACGCGTCCCCGGCGACAGTTCTTCCGTCTGCGTGACGACGCCCTGCGCGCTGCGCTCGGTGAGGGCTGAGGACCACGGGAGGTCACGTGCGCCGCAGGATCTTCGGGATCGAGACCGAGTACGGCGTGACCTGCACGTTCGAGGGTCAGCGTCGCCTCAGCCCCGACGAGGTCGCGCGGTACCTGTTCCGACGGGTCGTGGCGTGGGGGCGCTCGTCCAACGTGTTCCTGGAGAACGGCGCACGCCTGTACCTCGACGTCGGTTCCCATCCCGAGTACGCCACGCCCGAGTGTGACTCTCCGCTCCAGGCGGTGCTGCACGATCGCGCCGGGGAACGCATCGTCGAGCAGCTGGTGCTCGCTGCGGAACAACGACTGGCCGAGGAGGGCATCGCAGGGACGATCTCGCTGTTCAAGAACAACACCGACTCCGCCGGCAACTCGTACGGCTGCCACGAGAACTACCTCGTGGGGCGGGTCGGGGAGTTCCAGCGCCTCGCCGACGCCCTCATCCCGTTCCTGGTCACCCGACAGGTGTTCGCCGGAGCAGGGAAGGTGCTGCAGACGCCGCGCGGCCCGGTGTTCGCGTTGTCTCAGCGCGCCGAGCACGTGTGGGAGGGGGTGTCGTCGGCGACGACACGGTCTCGTCCCATCATCAACACGCGGGACGAACCACACGCCGACGCGGAGCGTTTCCGTCGACTCCACGTCATCGCCGGCGACTCGAACCTGTCGGAGTACGCCTCCTGGCTCAAGATCGCCACCTGCGATCTGGTACTGCGGATGCTCGAGGAGAAGGGGGTCATGCGTGACCTCAGCCTCGAGAACCCGATCCGTGCCGTGCGTGAGATCTCCCACGACGTCACGGGGACGCGGCGGGTCCGACTCCTGAGTGGCAGGGAGATGAGCGCGCTCGAGATCCAGGAGGCCTATCTCGAACGTGTGGAGCGACACGTGGAGTCCAGCGGCGAGGCGGACGACGAGGCCAAGCGGGTCATCGGGGAGTGGCGACACGTGCTCGAACGGCTCGCCACCGACCCACTGTCGCTCGGACGTCAACTCGACTGGGTCGCGAAGCACGGGCTGATCGAGTCCTATCGTGCACGACACGACCTGCCGCTCGGCCACCCACGGGTGCAGATGGTGGACCTCGCGTTCCACGACGTGGTGCGCAGTCGCGGGCTGCACCACCTGCTCGTCAGGCAGGGGCGCGTACAGCATCTGCTGGAGGAGTCCGACATCGTCGCGGCGATGACGGAGCCGCCACCGGACACCCGGGCGGCGTTGCGAGGCAGGTTCATCCGTGCGGCGAAACAGAACCACCGAGACTTCACGGTCGACTGGGTGCACCTCAAGCTCAACGACCAGGCGCAGCGAACGGTGCTGTGCAAGGATCCGTTCCGCAGTGAGGACGAGCGGGTGGACCGCCTGATCGAGGCGATGTGAACACCCGCGCGAGCATGCAGGGGCCGGGGGGAGTCGAACGATGACGGCAAAGGTGGAACGCCTCGTCAACCTCACGGTCGCGCTCCTGGAGGCACGGCGGCCCCTGACGTTCGAGGACATCCGGAGGACGACGGGCTACTACTCGCAGGGAGAAGCCGAGTCCGCACGAAGGATGTTCGAGCGGGACAAGGACGAACTGCGCGGTCTCGGGGTCCCGGTCGAGACGCGACGTGTGCCCATGAGTGACGACACTGGCTACGTGGTCGACCGCCGCGAGTACGAACTCGACGACGTGGACCTCACCGCCGGTGAGGTCGCCGCGCTCGCGCTCGCGGTGCGCCTGACCGGAGAGGAGTCCGTCCGGGCGACCCTGAGTCGACTGGCCGCTCGAGCACCGGACCCGGTCGACCGCGGGCCGACGCCGGCCCTGCGAGTGGGTGTGGGGGCCCAGGTCGTCAGCGACACCATCGCCGACGCGGTCGTGCGCCGGCGAGTCCTTGCGTTCACCTATCGGGGCGCCGACCACCAGCGCACCGACCGGCAGGTGGAACCGTGGGCGGTCGTCAACAGGCGGGGCAGCTGGTACCTCATCGGCCACGACCGGGGTCGAGACTCGCCGCGCACGTTCCGACTCGACCGCATCATCGGGCCCGCGCGCGCCGACGGACCACCCGACGCCTTCGTCCGGCCCGAGGATCTCGACCCGTCGGCGGCGATCTCGGGTCCGGACGTCCGGGAGACCACCGCGTGGCTGGCGGTGCGGCCCAGTGCGCGATGGGCCGTCGAACTCCGTGGTGGGGTCGCCTCCGACGACTCGGGTGACGTGGCGTCGACACCATCCGACGACTGGGTCAGCATGCGTCTGGACGGCTTCGTGTCGGAACGCGACCTGGCGTGGCTCGTCGGTCTCGCGCCGGACGTGCTCGTGTCCGGGCCGCACGACGTGCGCGCTGCGTTCATCGCTGCGCTGTCGGCCGTCGCGGCGTCGCACGCTCCCCGTGAAGAGGTCTCGCCGTGACCCGCTCGACGGCTGACGTCGCCAGGATGCTCGCGCTCGTGCCGTGGTTGCTCGAGCGCCCCGGCGCGTCGTTGAGCGAGGCCGCAGAGGCCTTCGGTGTCGAGGCGTCGACCATTCGCAGGGACCTGTCACACCTGGACTTCTGCGGTCTGCCCGGGTTGGGCGGCGGCGACCTGTTCGAGGTCGACATCGTCGGCGACCGGGTCGTGGTCGGCATGGCCGACGAGCTGCGACGTCCGCTGAGGCCGACGCCCGCCGAGGCACTGCGCCTCGTGCTGTCCGTCGACGCGGTCGCACACCTGCTCGGCGACGAGGTGCCGGAGCTCGCGAGCGGACTGGATCGCATCCGACGCGCACTGGGCGTGCCCGACGACGTCGCGGACGTCGTCGCAGACGTCCCCGACGGGCTCGACGCGGTTCGACGCAGCGTCGACGCGGGCATGCAGCTCGAACTGACGTACCAGGGAAGGTCAGACGACGAACCTCGCCTCCGGATCGTCGATCCGTGGGCGATCCAGGTGACCGACGGATCGTGGTACCTGCACGGCCACGACCATGGCGCCGGGGCTGCCCGCAGCTTCCGCCTCGATCGGATCGCATCGCTGGTGGCGACGGATCGGCCGGTGGTCACTCGCGCACCCGACGAACTGCCGCCCCCTCAGTGGGAACCGTCGGGTGACGACGTGACGATCGTGCTCGAGGTCGCCCCGCGCGCCCGCTGGATCCTCGATGCCATCGCCGCCGACGAGGCCGTCGAGGACGCCACGGGCCTGCTCACGATCACGTTTCGCACCGACGCACCCGCGTGGATCGCACGCCTCGTGCTCATGTCTGCCGGTGACGCGCGGGTCGTCGAACCCGGCATCGTGGCCGAGGACGTGCGACGGCGCGCCGTGGAGGCCCTGCAACTCCTCGGTGGTGAGGGATGATGGCGCCCGTACACTGCACCCTCGGCCGCGAGTGAGGAGCAGGTGTGCTGGGGACGACGATCCTGGTCGCGACCATCGCGACCCTTGCGGTGATCGTGGGGGTTGGCCTGGTCGTCGGTCTGCGGCTACGGGGGATCCTGCGCGAGGTCCAGGGCATCGTCGAGTCGGTTCGACCCGAGGTCGACCGACTCCAGGAGGGCGTCGAGCTCGCCGCGGCCGAGTGGGAGCGGATCTCGTCGACTCCGATTCGGGACTGACCCACCGGTCGTGGTGGGTGCGTCGGTAGACTCGGTGCACCGTGTGGATCGACGAGGCCCGCACGGGGGCAGGTGAGGTCGCGACGCCGGGTCGCGCCCGTCACCCTCCCACGACGATCGAAGGCGGCCACATGTCGTTGCCGGGCGGCACGGAACTGATCATCATCCTGTTCATCGTCCTGCTCCTCTTCGGTGCGCGGAAACTGCCCGACCTCGCCGGTTCGATGGGCCGCTCGATCCGCGAGTTCCGCAAGGCGAGCAACGAGGCGATGGACGACGAGCAGGGTGACGGTGACACCGACAGGGACTCCTCGACGGACCGGCACGACGACTGAGGGGCGGGTCCCGCGTGGATCCTGACGATCCCGGGCGCAGTCTCCCGGGCGAGATGACGCTCGTCGAGCACCTGCAGGAGCTGCGTTCGCGCCTCTTCCGGGCGCTCGCTGCGCTTGGCGTCGGCACCGTGGTCGGCTACGTGCTGTTCCCCCACGTGCTCGACCTGCTCATCGCTCCCTACTGCGCGGTGTCCGGAAACGTGCGGCCGTCGGGCCAGTGCGCACTGATCGCCCTGCGGCCACTCGAACCCTTCTCGGTGCGTGTCAAGACGTCGGTGGTGATCGGGCTGTTCGTGGCGGCGCCGGTGATCATGTACCAGCTGTGGAGGTTCGTCACCCCCGGCCTGACACGGCGTGAGCGGCGCTACACACTGCCGTTCGTGCTGCTCAGCCAGGTCATGTTCGCCGTGGGCATCGTGTTCGCCTACCTCGTCATCCCGCACGGCCTGCAGGTGCTGCTCAACCTCGGAGGACCCGGGATCGACGCCCTGTTGTCCGCTGACGAGTACCTGTCGTTCTTCCTGACCATGTCGATCGCCTTCGGACTCGTGTTCGAACTGCCGCTCGTGCTCATCTTCCTGTCCCTGACCGGGGTCGCACAGGTGGCGACGCTGCGGAGGATCCGTCCCTACGCGGTGGTGATCATGTTCATCGCTGCGGCCATCATCACCCCCACGACCGACGCGGTGACCCTCCTGCTGCTGGCCGGACCCATGGTCGCGTTCTACGAACTGTCGATCGGTGTCGCGTGGGTGATCGAGCGCTCACGCGCGCGACGTGCGTCATGACGACGACACCGTCGTCGGACACGACTGCCCGGGGAGCGCCCCTGCGTACGACCGTGTGGCGCCAGGTGGTGCATCCCCGACCCGGTCTCGTCGCCCTCGCGCTCGTGGTGGCCCTGCTGGTCGGTGTCGTGGTGGGGCGGGCGACCGCTCCGGAGCCTCGGCTCGAGGCGGCACGGGTCCTGGAGACGCAGGTGCTTCCGCTGGTCGGCGACGCCGACGGCATCTGGACGGCGGCGTCGGGTGATCGGCCCCCGGTCGCGGAGGCGTTGGTCGCGGTTCGGCGCGACGGCGACGCAACCATGGTGCGGGTCCACGCCGACGCGTGGCTGGCCGCCTACGACTCGATCCTGGCACGCCTCGCCGGTCTCGACCTGCCGGGAGAGGCCCGGCCCGTCCAGCGGCAGTTCATCGCCGCCGTCTCCCTGTCACGTGACGCCGTCGAGGTGCTGGTCCACGCGGCAGATCTCGAGGCGGGCGACGCGAGGCGCGACCTGACCACGGAGGTTGGGCGACTTCGTGCCCGTGGCGAGCAGATGACCCAGTCCGGCCGAGCGTCCGTCGCCGACCTCGGTGGGCAGCGTTCCGGGGTCGCCCCGCTCGCTCCCGTCACGTCGTTCCAGGAGGGCAGATGACGTCGGTCGACGAGTTCACGCGGCGGCTCGGTTTCCGCCTCGACCCGTTCCAGGTTCGAGCCGTCGAGGCCCTGCAGCGGGGCGAGTCGGTGCTCGTCGCGGCACCGACCGGTGCCGGCAAGACGGTCGTGGGCGAGTTCGCCTGTCAGGATGCACTGGACCACGGGGAGCGGGCCTTCTACACCACCCCGATCAAGGCGCTCAGCAACCAGAAGTTCCGGGAACTCGTGGTCCGCCACGGTCGCGAACGGGTCGGCCTGCTGACGGGTGACCGTTCGGTGAACGGGGACGCCGACATCGTCGTGATGACCACCGAGGTGCTGCGCAACATGATCTACGAGCGCTCGCGTGCGCTCGACCGACTCCGACACGTCGTGCTCGACGAGGTGCACTACCTCGCCGACCGCGACCGCGGTGCCGTGTGGGAGGAGGTCATCATCCAGCTTCCGGTGGCGGTTCGGCTCGCCGCCCTGTCGGCGACCGTGAGCAACGCGGAGAGCTTCGGTCGATGGCTCGACCAGGTCCGGCACGGCTGCACGGTCATCATCGAGGAGAACCGACCGGTCCCACTGCGTCACCACTACTTCGTGAACGGCCGGATCCACCCGACCTTCCGGGCCGGGCAGAAGAAGGGGTCGTCCCCGGAGCATCGCGACCGCGCCGCCCAGGCGCTGGCAGGTGTGCCGAACCCCGACGTGATGATGCTCGAGCGGCGCGCGAGCCAACGCAACCGGGTCTCCAACCGCGGACGCCGGCAGGCGCCGGAGGTGCGGCTGCGGTGGCCGACGCGCGTCGAGGTCGTCGAGGAGCTCGCTCGGAGGTCGTGGTTGCCCGCGATCCTGTTCGTGTTCTCGCGTGCAGGGTGTGACGGTGCGGTGGAACAGCTCGTGCGTGCCGGGGTCCGGTTGACGACTCCGGAGGAACGCGAGGAGATCGCGGTCATCGTGGACACGATGGTCGCCGACCTGCCGGCCGCGGACCTCGAGGTGCTCGGGTTCGCGGCCTGGAGGTCCGGACTGATCGATGGGCTGGCAGCCCACCACGCCGGGATGGTCCCCGCGTTCAAGGAGTGCGTGGAGGTCCTGTTCCAGCGTGGTCTGCTCAAGGTCGTCGTCGCGACGGAGACCCTGGCGCTCGGCATCAACATGCCGGCACGAACGGTCGTCATCGAGCGTCTGGAGAAGTGGAACGGCGACACCCACGTGATGCTCACCCCCGGGGAGTACACCCAGCTCACCGGGCGCGCGGGGCGGCGGGGGATCGACCACATCGGACACGCCGTCGTCCTGCACCAGCGCGACATCGACTTCCGTGCCGTCGCCGGACTCGTCGGCACGCGGACCTATCCGCTGCGCAGTTCGTTCACCCCGTCGTACAACATGGCGGTGAACCTGCTTCGTCACCATGACCTCGAGCAGGCCCATCGGCTCCTCGGGTCGTCGTTCGCGCAGTTCGAGGCCGACGCTCGGGTCGCACGCCGGGCGGACCGCCTGCGCGAACTCGAGGCAGGGATCGAGGGGTACCAGCCGCACCTGTCCTGCGACCGGGGCGACTGGTCCGGGTACTGGGCGATTCGTCGTGAGCTCACGGACACCGAACGATCGGCGGAGTCCACCCGCCGATCGAACCGGGAACGATCCGTGCGCGAGGCGATCGCCGGTCTGCAGCCCGGTGACGTGCTCGGCCCCGGCGAGCGCCACGCCGCCGGCGTCGTCGTCGGTGTCCAGGTGAGTCGTTCAGGCACGCCGCTCGTGCAACTCGTGGACGCCGACGCCGATCTGGTCCGCATCGGACCTCGCGAGGTTCGTGAACCCCCGGCGGTCGTCGACCAGGTGCGTCTCCCGACGAAGGGCAACCCTCGCCAGCGCGACTACCGGCGCGACGTCGCCGCGACCCTGCGTCGCCTCGAGATCCGCGACGTCGGTGTCACGTCGCCCGCACTCGACGATGGTCCGGTCGACCGCGAGGCCATCGACGAACTGCGCGCACGGCTTCGCCAGCATCCCTGCCACCACTGCCCGGATCGCCGGGAGCACGAGGTCTGGCAGCACCGGACAGATGACCTGGTCGACGAGGCGGACGGGTTGCGGGGAGAGATCCAACGCGCGACGGGCTCGCTCGTCAGACGTTTCGAACGCATCCGCGGTGTGCTCACCGAGTGCGGATACCTCGACGGCGGTCCGACGGACGACGGGCTGCGCCTCGCCCGCATCTACAGCGAGGTGGACCTGCTCGTCGCCGAGGCACTGCGCGTCAGGCTCCTCGACGAACTCGACGCGGCCGGGCTCGCCGCGATCGCTGCGGTGTTCGTCTACGAGTCGCGTTCCTCGGACGTCCCGGCCGGACGACGCATGCCCACCGCCACGCTCGAGGACACGGTCGTGGAGCTCGAGTCGATCGCGGGACGACTGCGCGCACTCGAGCGTTCCGCCGGGCTCGACCCGCTCCGACCCCTCGATCCGACGTTCGGCGAGGTGACCTGGCGATGGGCCACCGGGGCGGACCTCGACGAGGCGCTCGGTGACCTGGAACTCACGGGTGGGGACTTCGTGCGCAACGTGAAGCAGGTGATCGACCTGCTGGGGCAGATCTCCGAAGCCGGTTCGCCCGGGTTGCGCGCGACGGCTCGCGCCGCCATGGACTCCCTGCGCCGAGGGATCGTCGACGCGTGACTCGCGTGGCCGGGCCGCGGAGAGTCCGGCGAGTGGCTGAGTAGGCTCCGACGTCGTCAAGTCGAAAGGCGCCGGGTGAGCGGACCAGGACGCATGCTGCTCGTCGCCAATCCAGCGGCTGGGCGTGGCGACGACGCCGTCTTCGACCGCCTGTGCAGCGCGCTCACCGTGGCCGGAGCCGAGTACGACGTCGTCGTGACGGACCACCGGGACCACGGTCGCGAACTGGTCCGCCGCGCCGTGCTGGAGACCGGGCACCGACAGGTGGTCGCTGTCGGTGGAGACGGGACCGTGCACGACGTGGTCAACGGACTCGTCGACGCCGACACCGGGCGCGCCGTCGTCCAGGACCTCGTGCTCGGCGTCGTGAGTGCCGGCAGCGGCAGTGACTTCGTGCGCACGTTCGGTCTGGATCGTCCTCCCGAGACGCTCGTGGGGCACCTGCTGTCGTCGTCGCGGATGCCCATCGACCTCGGTCGCGTCGAGGTGACCGGGGCCGACGGGTCCCGCCGATGGCACGTGTTCGCCAACGTCGCCGAGGCAGGCTTCGGGGGTCGGGTCGCGCGAGTGGCCGGACGACTGCCCCGACGATGGGGCGCGTCCCGGTATCGCTGGGGAATCGTCGCCGCCTGGGCGTCGTTCCGCCGGGTCGAGACGACCGTGCACCTGCCGGAGTCGTCGCGCACCGAGCGCGTGTGCAACGTGGTGGTCGCCAACGGACAGTTCTTCGGTGGGGGCATGCACGTCGCCCCTCGCGCGATACCGGACGACGGCATGCTGTCGGTCCAGTCGTGGGGCGGTTCGCCGACCGATGTCGTGCGTGCCGCCCGCCAGCTTCGCACCGGTGCCCACCTCCACCGAACCGACGTGCGATCGTGGTCCAGTCCGACGGTGGAGGTCGACGCCGTGCGTCCCCTGGTCGTCGAGGCAGACGGCGAGGTGCTCGGAACCACCCCCGCGAGGTTCGAGGTGCTCCCGCGCGTGATCGACCTCGGCCTGTGACCAGGAGCGGGATCATGACGGCCTCCCACGGCCAGCGCCTGGACCGGACGACGCAGTCCCTGCGCGCGCAGGGCCTCACGGCGCTGCTCGTCGGTCCGAGTGCCGACCTGCGATGGCTCGTCGGCTACGAGGCGCTGCCCCTCGAGCGCCTGACCCTGCTGGTCGTTCCCGCCGAGGGTGACCCCTTCCTGCTCGTGCCGCTCCTGGAACGGGCGCGAGCCGAGGCCTGCGGTGCCGGGGCACTCGTGGAGATCGTCACGTGGTCGGAGACCGACGATCCCGTCGCGATCGTGGCACGACGGCTCGCTGGAGGCCGTGGCCTCCAGCGGTTCGCCGTGCAGGACCGCATGTGGAGCGTGTTCACCCTGCGGCTGCAGGCTGCGCTCACCGATGCCCAGTGGCTCCCGGGTTCGTCGGTGATGCGTGACCTGCGCATCGTGAAGCAACCGGAGGAGGTGGAGGCCCTGCGTGCCGCTGCGCACGCGATCGACGCCGTGCACGCCCAGGTGGCGGACCTGCTGCGCCCCGGTCGCACCGAACGTGAGGTGGGCCGGGACGTCGCGGAGCGGATCCTCGACGGTCACGACGTCGTCAACTTCGTGATCATCGGGTCCGGTCCCAACGGTGCCTCGCCGCATCACGAGACGGGCAACCGAGTGATCGAGCGCGGCGACGCCGTCGTCGTGGACATCGGAGGGACCCGCGACGGATACTGCTCCGACTCGACCCGCAACTACGTCGTCGGGCACGCCCCGCCCGACTACCGGGAACTTCACGACCTGCTGTCTGCAGCACAGCAGGCCGCCGTCGACGCGGTGCACCCCGGTGTGACCGCCGAGGCCATCGACCGGGCGGCTCGTCGGATCATCGACGACGCGGGGCTGGGGGAGCGGTTCATCCACCGCACCGGCCACGGCATCGGGATCGAGGAGCACGAGGAACCGTGGATCGTCGAGGGCAACGGGGAACCCGTTGCGGCGGGCATGGCGTTCTCGGTCGAGCCGGGGATCTACGTGGAGGGACGGTTCGGCGCCCGGATCGAGGACATCGTCGTCGTGACCGATGACGGCGTGGACAACCTGAACCTGCGATCCCGGGAACTGGTCGTGTGCGACTGACCGCCCCATGTCCATGAGCGACCTGCACGCGCGCCGGCGCCGCCTGGTCTGGAGACTGCTGCTCGTCGGACCCGCACTGGGGGTGCTCGTCACCGTGGGCCTGTCCCTGATTGGTCTGGACGGACGAGCCGGTTTCTCCACACTCGTCCTGTTCACCACCTTCGGGGCCGTGGTCGCGGCGATCGTCGGCGGCGTACTGGCGGTCGTCGACGAGGCACGTCGTGAGTCGCTGCCGCGTGCGCGGATCGTGCAGGTCGTCGTGCTGCTGGGCCTCGCCGTGGCGGGTGTGCTCGTCCTGTTCGCCTTTGCCTCGACCTGACCGGAGGGACGCGGCGGGTGCGCTGACTCCTCGGCCGGACGGCGTAGCATGAAGGTCTACGACCCCAGTGGGAGCCGACGGGAACGTGACCGCACCGTGAACCAGGCGACTGCACAACCGGAGCACGTCGGGCTGGGGCATCGCCCGCGAGGCACGCTGGTCGTGGCCGATCGAATCGTGACACTGGGCCACGCGCGCAAGGTCGCCACGGCCCTGCTGATCCGTGGATCCCGCGTGGTGTGGGTCGGCGACGACGCGACCCAGGCTCCGCCGCACCATGCCGAGGTCGACCTCACTGGATGTGTCGTGGGACCGGCGTTCGTCGACGCCCACGTGCACCTGACTCCGACCGGACTGGTGCGTACTGGCCTCGACCTGTCCGACGTGCGCAGCGCCAGTGACCTCCTGCACGTCGTCGGTGCGTACGCCGAACACCACACCGGTCGCGTGGTGTGGGGGCACGGGCTGGACCTCCACGGGTTCACTGGCGACGTACCGGGACCCGACGAGCTCGCCCGGGTCGCGAACGGCCGTGGGGTCTACCTGTCGCGTGTGGACACGCACGGCTGTCTGGTGGACCGCCAGACGCTCGCGTCGGCCCCCCTCGCCCGTTGCGAGGGTGTCGAGCGGGACGCCCACGGGGAGCCGACCGGCATGCTGCGGCGTGAGGCCAACCACGTGGTGCGGCGGTGGAGCGTCGGTGCGATGAGCGCCGAGGAGCTCGATGCCGCACGGTGGGCAGCCGTCAGACACGCTGCGTCGCTCGGCATCGGTTCGGTCCACGAGATGGGAGGACCCGACCTGATGGGGCTGGCGGACTTCGACGCCTGGGTGCACGGAGACTGGCCGATCGAGGTCATTCCCTACTGGGGAGACCTCGACACCGAGGTCCCGCTCAGCCGCGAGCTGCGGTGCGCGGGCGGGGACGTGCTGCTCGACGGGTCGCTGGGATCGCACACCGCGGCGCTGAACGAGCCGTACGCCGATCGTCCGCACACGAGCGGCCATCTCGAACACGACGACGACACGCTCGTCGAGTGGCTGTCCCAGTGCGTGCACGCGGGCCTGCAGACCGCGGTCCACGCGATCGGCGACGCGGCCATCGACCAGATCATCCGGTGCTGGCGCACCGTGATCTCACGGCTCGACACACCCGGCTCCGGCGACGTCGTCCGGCGTGGCAGACACCGCATCGAACATGCCGAACTGCTGCCACCTCACCGTATGGACGACATCGCCGAGATCGGCCTCGTCGTGTCCGGGCAGCCAGCGTTCGAGGCGCGGTGGTCGGGACCGGGTGGCCTGTACGAGACACGTCTGGGGCCTGAACGGGCATCCATGACCAACCCGTTCCGTGCGCTCGCGGACCGCGGGGTCGGGATCGCGTTCGGGTCGGACGCGAACGTGACGCCGTTGGATCCCTGGGGCGCGATCCATGCGGCACAGCATCGGGTGCACGAACAGCACGCCGTGGGCCGACTGGAAGCGGTGTCCATGTCGACGCTCGGTGGGCGCCACGCCGCCCGTCAGGAACGCTACGTCGGCGTGGTTCGCGCCGGCATGCGCGCAGACCTCGCGGTGTTCGAGGGCGACCCGTACCGGGCCGACGATCCCCGAGGTTCCCGCTGTGTCCTCACGGTGGTGCAGGGTCGACTCGCGTACGGAGACGCCCCGCTGCCCGAAGCCCCCGGGCGCGCGCGCTGAGCGCAGGCGTGGGGGCAGGACACCGCGGAACCCTTGACGTGTCCCGTGGCGGCTGGTTGGTTCGCCACCACTTCACGGCGACGTTCCCGTCGGTGCACGGAGTGCGGAGGATCGTGGGCACCTCGGATCCTGCGGAGGTGCCATCGGTCCCTTTCCTCCCGACCGGGTACGTCGTGGCGGAGCCGACCAAGTAGACAACGCACGTCGCCGGGCCGCACCGGACGGCGTGCGGTCCCAACGGTCGACGCTTCGTCGTTCGACAGGAGGCCCCGGCGTGGTTGCCGGGGCCTACCTGCATCATCGAGCGTCCGCCGACGTTGCCACCCACCGCACTGCTCTGGTACGAAGCGCGCTCGAACACCGAGACCTCCCGGAGGAACGACATGGCAGAGCGTCCAGATGACGTCGATGACGCCTTCGAGGAGGACGACACGTTCGCTGACGACGGCGAGGAGGTCCTCGACGAGGACCTCGACGACGACCTGGACGAGGAGGACCTCGACGGCGACCTCGACGGCGACCTCGAGGTGGTCGTCGAGGACGACGAGATCGTGGAGGTCGACCTCGACACGGCCGCAGCCGCCGAGGAGGTCGAGGACGAGGAGAGCGACGACCCGGTGGCGTCGGCGGTCACCGGGGTATTCGACGACGAACCCGTGGTCGGCGCCGACGGCGACGGTGAGGACCTCTCCGATGCCCTCGAAGGCATCCGCGACGGGGAGTTCGTGTGCCGACGGTGCCACCTGGCAAGGCGTGACACCCAGCTCGCCGACGAGAAGGCCATGCTCTGTCGCGACTGCGCGTGACCCTCGGCTCACCAGCCGCCGTCCCGTCGAGCGGCTGGCCGGTCGCCCGGGCAGGGGCGCCTCTGCTCGCGGTGGCCTCCGGAGTCGCGCTCCTGCTCGCGCACCCACCCGTGGGCCTGTGGTGGACGACCTTCCTGCACGCACCGCTGCTGCTGGCGTCCGTGTGGGCCGCCGGTGACGACGCCCGGCCGCGAACGATCGCCGGGCTCGGAGCACTCGCCGGTGCCTCGTGCTTCGGACCACTGATCGGATGGATCGCCGCCCCGGCGGGATGGATCGGTTGGGGTCTGCTGGTGGGCGTCCAGGTGGCATGGCTCGCGCTTCTGGCGCTGCTGCTGTGGCACGTCCGCGAGCACCGCCTCGTGCCCATCCTCGGTGCCGTGCTGTTCACCGGCATCGACGCGTGGCGGGGCATCGTTCCCTTCAACGGTTTCGAGTGGGGTGCGATCGCCTACGCCCATGTCGACTCGTGGATGCTGCCCGTGGCACGTGTGCTCGGTGCCCGGGGCATCACCCTGCTCACGGTCCTCTCGTCGCTGGCCGCACTGGTCGTGGTGCGTGAACTGATCGCGATCCGGGGGGCCGTGGCGCAACACGGGCTGCCCCACCGGCCCATCGCGATGCTCGTGGGTGCCCTGCTCGCGGCGGCGCTGCTGGTGTCGGACCCTCCGGAACCGACCGGATCGATCGACGTCCTGGTTGCCCAGGGCCACGACGTGCGGTTCTGGGAGGAGTCGGTCGGCGACCTGACGCGCACGGTCACGACGAACCTGCGTGACGACACGCTCGCGGCGATCGGCGACGGCCCCGCGCCCGACCTCGTGGTGTGGCCGGAGAGTTCCGTCGACCGCGACCCGTCGTCGACCGCCGGGGCGCCACTGGGGCCACTCGTGGACGAGGTCGCGGCCGCAGCGGGCGAACTGATCGCGGGCACGACCCTCGACGGTCCCGATCCTCGCGCCAACCGATACGTCGCGGCGTCTCGGTACGTCGGCGGACTCGACGAGGTCGAGCGCTACGTGAAGCGACGGCTCGTCCCGTTCGGGGAGTACGTGCCGCTGCGACCGCTCATCGGGTGGTTCCCGCCGCTGCAGCAGGTGCCGCGCGACGCCATCCCCGGTGACGCGCCGATGGTGATGCACACGACGCACGGTGCGCGGGTCGCGGTCGTCATCTGCTTCGAGACCCTCTTCACCGACATCGTGCGCGGCAACGTCCTCGCGGACGACGAACCGGCGCAACTCGTGCTCACCCTGACCAACGACGCGTCCTTCCGTGACACGGCCGAGCCGGCGCAGCACCTCGCACAGAGTCGCCTGCGTGCCGTGGAGACCGGACGGTGGGTGGTGCACGCGGCGCTGTCCGGAGCCTCGGCGTTCGTCGACCCCGAGGGTCGTGTCCACGACGAGACGGAGGTGTTCACCCGCGCCACGATCCGTCGTGACGTGCCGCTCGTCGAGGGAAGAACCCCCTACCTGGTGGTGGGCGACGTGGTGGGTTGGACGACCAGACTCGGGGTGCTCGCACTGGGCGGAATGCTGGCGTGGGATGGTCGAACCCGCCGGCCTCGAGGCGGTAGCCTCTCGCGACGCTGACCAGCCCCCGTCGTCCAGCGGCCCAGGATCCCACCCTTTCAAGGTGGTGACGCCGGTTCGAATCCGGTCGGGGGTACCGAACACCCCGATACCCTCCGAGGTCGTCGAGCGCCAGGAAGACGTGTGGCAGCCAAGATCGAGGTGCAGATCCCCGTCGAGCGCCAGAAGGCGGCGCAGGCGGCCGGGAACTTCGAACTCGAGGACCTTCCCGGGCGTCTCGCGCAACCGGATGCCGCGGTTCGCGTGGGCAAGGCCACCAAGGCGGACAAGGCACTGCGAAGCGTCCGTTCCCTCAACGGCATCACCAGGCTCTCGCCGGGACAGGTGATCGCCAACTACGGGCGGTCCGAGTCGCGGTGGGCCATGGGCTACCAGAAGCGACGGGCCGGGTCCGCCGAGTTCCACGAGCTGCTGTCGTACGCCCGGCAGATCATCGGCCTCGACGAGGAGGGCCGGATCCTGATCTGTCTGATGGGTCACGCCGGCCAGGGGCCGTGCATCCCGCTCTGGATCCCACGCGACGACGTGACCCTGACCGTGCAGCCCAACGACATCATCCTGCGCTTCAACGACATGACCTTCGACTGGTGAACCCCGAGGAACTGCTCGCCTTCGCCGAGGCGCTGGCCGACGTCGCCGACGGCATCACCGCTGGGGCGTTCCGGGCAGGCCTCCGGGTCCGCACCAAGGCCGACGGCACCTGGGTCACCGATGTCGACGAGCAGGTCGAGGCGGAGCTCGCGACACGGATCCGTGAGCGCTACCCGGATCACGCGGTCTTCGGAGAGGAGCACGGAACCGTCGGGAACGACGAGACCGTGACCTGGGTCATCGATCCGATCGACGGGACGAGCAACTTCGTCCGCGGCAACCCGGTCTTCGCCACCCTCGTGGCCGTGCAGGTGGACGGCGTCGAACAGGCTGGTGTGGTCTCCGCACCGGCGCTCGGTTCACGGTGGCGCGCCGGACGTGGACTCGGGGCGTGGCAGGACGATCGACGCATCTCGGTGAGTGTGGTCGATCGACTCGCCGACGCCGAGGTGTCCACGGGTGACCTGCGGTACCTGCAGGACGCCGGCGTGGGGGAGCCCGTGCGAGGGCTGTTCGCCGACGCGTCACGTCAACGGGGGTACGGAGACTTCTGGCAGCACTGCCTCGTCGCGTCGGGAAGCACCGACATCGCGCTCGACGCCGACGTGAAACGATGGGACCTCGCCGCGGTGCGCATCCTCGTCGAGGAGGCAGGTGGGCGGTTCACCACGTTCGACGGCCGTCCGAGTTCGGACGGCCCGACCGCCCTGAGCACCAACGGGCTCCTGCACGACGAGGTGCTCGGCCGACTGGCCGTCTGACCACGGTTGCCACTTGACCGTGCGCGCATCGCACACCAGACTGCGAACGCACCACCTCGCCGCGAGAGCACGTGGGCCGTGTGGGCGGCGGCAGCATCGCGACAGCGGTGGGGGACACGAGAGGAGGGGTCGTGGACGAGGGCGTGGCACCGGATCGACGTTCGAGTGGTTCGCGCACGCTCGCCAGGGGGCTGTCCCTGCTCACCGCGCTGGGGCGTGAGTCCGACGGTGCGACGGTGTCGAGCCTCGCAGAGGCGACGAACCTCGACCGGGCGGTGCTCTACCGGCTGCTCGAGACCCTGACCTCCGAAGGGTTCGTGATCCGCGACCCGGACTCACGGAGGTATCGGCTCGGACTCTCGATGCTCGAACTCGGGGTGCGTGCCGCGCAGGGACTTGAGGTCCGTCGGTTGGCAGGCCCAGCACTGCGTTCGCTGTCCGAGGAGACCAACGAGACCGCGTGCCTCGCCGTCCGGGACCGCGACGACATGGTGGTCGTGGAGGTCATCGAACCCGACGGCCGGTTCGTGCAGGTCAACTACCGCATGGGGTTCCGCCACCCGCTCGGGGTCGCCGCGCACGGAAAGGCGCTCCTGGCGTTCCTGCCCGAAGGAGCGAACAACCCCGACCTGCAGCCCGTGCGGCAGCGAGGCGTGGCGTACACGCGCGACGAACTGGAGTCGGGCGCGTCGGGCGTGGCCGCGCCGGTGTTCGACCACACGGGGATGGCGGTGGCCGCGGTGGGCATCGTCGCACCGACGTCACGACTGCCCGAACCCGAGGCCATCGCCCTGCGTGTGCTGCGCTCGGCGCGCGAGATCAGCGAACGGCTGGGCTGGCGTCCTCGGCGTATGGCGTGACCAGCGCGCCGAGCGATGCCGACGCGCCGAGACTGGCGACCGTCGAACTGCTCGGCGCACTGACCTACGGACAGCTTCGGTCCTTCGAGGCGACCGCGCGAACGGTCGCTGTCGCTCCCACGATCCTGTTGGCCGAACGCGTCGCACAGCTCGCTGTCGGCGAGTACGACCGGCATCGCCTCCTGCGGGAACACCTCGATGTGCACACGGAACTGGCCGCGGCAGTGATGGATCGCCAGCGTGAGCGCTTCGACGAGTACTTCGACCGCGCGCCCCTCGACGACTGGTTCGGCGCCTGTGCGTTCTTCGCGCTGGGCCTGCCGATCGCGTCGGACTTCGCCCGGGCCATCGCCCCTGTGCTCGACGACAGGACCGCCGAGGTGGTCGTCGACGCGCTCGACCGGGCAGCGCTCCAGCAGGAGGCCCTCGATCGCTGTGCGGCCCAGCTCGTCTCGGAGAACCTGAGGGACCGAGCGCGGCACATCGCGGCAGACCTGCTCGGCCGTGCCCTCACGGGATTCCAGGCCGTGATGTCCGACACCGATGCGCTCCACATCCTGCTGTCCGGGGATCGCGATCAGCGGGAGGGCGAGCGGTCCGTCAAGCAGCTCGCGATGACCGTGCTCGAGGGTCACCGTCGGCGAGTGGTCGAACTCGGGCTGGAGGGCCTGGACGACGCAGGTTGAGGGGGCCACGACGGGGACTGCCGTCAGGGCTCGACACGCGCCTGTTCGAGATGCACCCCGCTCCACGCGGGATCACGTGAGGGGTGGTCGGAACGCTGGTGCCCACCCCGTGACTCGGTCCGAAGCGTCGCACCGCGAACGATGAGCCGGGCAGCCGTGAGGGCATGTCGCAGGGCGACGTTCCCGGCAGGGGTCGTGGCGAGCCAGGTGTCGATCTGGCTCGCCACCCGGGCGAGTCCCTCGGCCGAGCGCACGGGCCCGGCACCGTCGAGCATCGCACGGCGCAGCTCGCCGAGCACGTCGCCGGAGTCGATGTCCGACGCGGTGGGTTCGGGGAGATCCCCGACGTGGACCGGTTCGGAGTCGTCGGAGGGTGGCCGTGTGGACTCGGTCACGATCGCGTCCGCTACCCGCGCCCCGAAGACCAACGCCTCGGCCAGCGAGTTGCCCGCCATCCGATTGGCGCCGTGCACCCCGGTGGACGCCACCTCGCCGCACGCGTACAGGCCCTCCAGTGAGGTGCGGCCGTGGAGATCCGTGCGCACACCGCCGGTGTGGTAGTGGGCGGCGGGGGACACGGGGACGCGTTGGGTCGCGAGGTCGTGTCCATGTGCTGCGACACCCTCGAGCACCGTCGGGAACTCCTCGGCGAGGAGGTCCGCACCGAGCGAGGTGGCGTCGAGCCAGGCCACGCCGCCGGCGTGCTCCAGGATGGCGTGGGCGACGACATGCCGCGGGGCGAGCTCGGCGTCCGGATGGACGTCGAGCAGGAATCGTCGACCGCCGTCGTCGTGCAGCGTCGCGCCGGCTCCGCGCAGCGCCTCGGTCAGGAGGAACCGACGGTCACCCGGTGTCGCGAGGGCGGTCGGGTGGAACTGCATGAACTCGACGTCGCGAACGACGGCCCCGGCGGTGAACGCGAGGGACAGCCCGTCTCCGGTCGCAGAGACCGGATTGGTCGTGGCTGCCCACAGGCCGCCACACCCTCCCGTGGCGAGGACGACGGCGCCGCCGAGCACCGTGACCCGTCCCTCGTCGGTGGCGACGTCGACCCCGACGATCCGGCCGCCCGGCGCCCGGCGAAGTGCCGTCGCGGTCCCGACGAGGCGACGGACCCGTTCGACGATCCCGGCCCGCAGGACGCGGACGAGTTCGGCGCCCGTCGCGTCCGCGCGTCGTACCGACCGGGCGACGCTCTGTCCGCCCTCGCGTGCCAGCGACAGCGCTCCGCCGGGTTCACGGTCGAACTCACCACCGAGGGTTACGAGCCGTGACACGTGGCCGGGTGTCTCGGCAGCGAGCACCCGCGCCGCGACCGGGTCGGTGAGCCCGTCGCCGGTCGCCAGCGTGTCATGGGTGTGGAGTTCGGTGCTGTCGTCGTCGCCGACCGCCGCAGCCAGACCACCCTGCGCCCACGGGGACGAGCCTCCGTCGGCTCCGGCGGCCTTGTCGACGATGCAGACAGAGAGGTGTTCGGGCAGGCACAGGGCGGTGTACAGCCCAGCCGCGCCGGCGCCGACGATGACGACGTCGGTCACGAGTGAGGTGTCTGACATGACGGGAGTAGACCTCCGCAGGTCCGCTGGAGGACGTCAGGCGGACGACGGGACGGAGTACCTCGACCTGAACGTCGACAGGTCCATCTCCGCGAGGTCCGTCACCAGCTGGTCGTGGAACTCTGCGGCCTGTTCGGGACCGGAGAACGTCTGCGCCCAGACGAGCGCCCCCGAGGCGACGACCTGGAGCTGGACGTCGAACAGCATGCCGTCGTACCCGCCGCGTTGGCGGGTCAGCGCCCGGTAGAGGTCCCGGGGCCGGGCGTCGTCGTCCACGTCGATCTCCACGGTGGGGTGGTGCGCCCGGCAACGCTACTGCACGTCGTGGTGGTCCCCGGACCGGCGAGCACGTCGGTTCAGTAGTGGTGTTCGGGGCCGGGGAACTCTCCGCTCGCGACCTCGGCGTGGAACGTGTGGACTGCGTCCGTGATCTGCGTCCGGAGGTCGAGGTACGACCGGACGAAGCGCGGTCGGTGGCCACTGGTCAGACCGAACAGGTCGTGCCACACCAGGACCTGCGCGTCGGTGCCGGCTCCGGCGCCGATGCCGATGGTCGGCACCGACACGGCTGCGGTCACCTCGTCGGCGAGTCCAGCCGGGATGCACTCCAGCACGAGGGAGAACGCTCCGGCCTCCGTGAGCGCGACGGCGTCCTCCACGATCCGGCGGGCGGCGGCCTCGTCGCGGCCCTGGACGCGGAATCCACCCAACTGGTGCACGGACTGGGGGGTCAGCCCCAGGTGCCCCATGACCGGGATGCCTCGATCGACCAGGTGGCGGACGGTGTCGACCATGGTCCGTCCGCCCTCGAGCTTCACGGCATGCGCACCGGACTCCTTGAGCAGGCGGGCCGAAGCGTCGAAGGCGTCGGACGGGCCGTTCTGGTAGCACCCGAAGGGCAGGTCCGCGACGACGAGCGCGTGTCGGGTGCCCCGGGCGACGGCGGCGGTGTGGTGGACCATGTCGTCCAGGGTCACCGGCAGCGTGGTCGAGTGACCGAGCACCACCATGCCGAGCGAGTCCCCGACGAGCAGCACCGGCACCCCCGCCTCGTCGAGCACCTCGGCCATGTTCGCGTCGTACGCGGTGACCATCACGAAGCGTTCCCCGCGCTGCTTCGCGAGCACGAGATCGTGGATGCTCACGGGGCCTTCGGTCAGGCGCATGTCGATCCCTGTCTGCCGGGGTGGTGTGGGCCGCTGTGGGGTGCCATGGGTTGCGACGCCGAGTGTGCCGGTCGGGTGCGGCTCCGGCGAGTCGTCATCCGCGCCACCCGCTGGTGATGGGTACACGCCGGTCCCGCCCGAACGCTCGGGTGGTGATCTTCGGGCCCGGCGCTGCCTGGCGGCGCTTGTACTCGGCCCGGTCGATCATCTGCACGATCTCCCGGACGAGTGCCCGTGGGTGTCCGCGTGCCACGATGGCGTCGATGCCGAGGTCGAGTTCGACGTAGGCGGCAACCACGTCGTCGAGGACCGCATAGTCCGGCAGGGAGTCGAGGTCGACCTGGCCGGGACGCAGTTCCGCCGACGGTGGCTTGGTGATCGACGAGGCCGGGATGACCTCGTCCTCGCGGTTGCGCCAGTGGGCGAGTTCGTAGACCAGGGTCTTGGGCACGTCCTTGAGCGGTGCGAACCCGCCCGCCATGTCCCCGTAGAGGGTCGCGTACCCGACCGCGTACTCCGACTTGTTTCCGGTCGTCAGCACGATCGACCCGTGTTCGTTGGACAGGGCCATCAGCAGCAGTCCCCGAACGCGCGACTGCAGGTTCTCGTACGCGACCCCGGCCGCGGGACCAGCGGTCGCCGTTCCCGGCTCGGGGAACCCGGTGGCCACGAGTCCTTCGAGCGTGGTTCCCGCTGCGGCCACGACGTCGGCGATCGGTAGCAGTCGGAACCGACACCCCGTCCGTTCGGCGAGGTCGCGCGCGTCGTCGACGGAGTGCGTGGAGGAGTAGGGCGACGGCATGCCGACGCCGAGCACGTGGTCGGCTCCGAGAGCGTCGACCGCGACGGCCCCGACCACGGCGGAGTCGATGCCACCAGACAGGCCGACGACGGCATCGAGGAAGCCGTTGCGATGGCAGTAGTCCCTCGTTGCGCGCACGAGGGCGTGCCACACCTCGCCGACCGGGTCGAGGCGCTCGTCGTCACGCCGTGGCACGCCCGAGCCCGAGCCTGACACCGCGACCGGGGTCGAGCGCGCGGAGGTGGCGTCCGGGTCGACGTCGACGATCACCAGGTCCTCGGTGAACTGCGCACCGCGGGCCACGATGTTGCCGTGGGGATCGGCAACCATCGAGTCCCCGTCGAACACGACCTCGTCGTGCCCGCCGACGACGTTGCACCACGCGACCCAGGCCCGAGACGTCGTGGCGTGATGGGTCACCCACCGTTCGCGCTCGTCACGCTTGCCGCGATGGAACGGTGAGGCGTTGAGCACGGCGACGACCTGCGCACCTGCCCGGACCGCGTCGCGCGCAGGGCCTCGCTCGGTCCACAGGTCCTCGCAGATGACCACGCCGACGGACGTTCCGGCGACGTCCACGACGCAGGGCTCGTCCGCGGGGACGAAGTAGCGGGCCTCGTCGAACACGCCGTAGTTGGGCAGGCGGTGCTTGTGGTAGGTCGCCACGACGGCACCGTCGGCGAGGACGGATGCGGAGTTGGTCAGGGCTCGGGTCGCGAGCGCGACGTCCCAGTGATCGCGGTCCGTGCTGTCGCCCGAGCCTCCGCCGACGTGACCGACGACGGCGACGGTGCCCGTCGGACCCTGGTCGGCGAGCCGTTCGAGTGCGGCGAGGTTGCCGTCGACGAACTCGCGCTTGAGCAGCAGGTCCTCCGGGGGATAGCCCGTGAGCGTCAGTTCGGTGAACACCACGAGGTCGGCGCCGAGATCGGCGGCGCGACGCCACGCGTCGAGGATGCGGCGGACGTTCCCGTCGATGTCGCCGACGCGCGCCGCCACCTGTGCCAGTGCGAGCCTCACGTGCCGCCTCTCGGGAGACCCGGCGCGCACCGGGTTGCAGCGAACCTGCGACAGGGGGAGACGCCATGACGCCCGGCGAGGAACCGCGCCTCCGTGGGGTGCCGACCGTACCGGCCCCCCACGCCGACGACCGTGCCTCGGTCCGTGTCCTGCGCGAACGCACCTCGCACGTGCAGGAGGTCACCCGCCACTACCCTCACGACACGGACGTCAGGAGGCGCGGTGGACAGGCAACAGGAGTACGTGCTTCGCACCGTCGAGGAACGCGACGTGCGGTTCATCCGCCTGTGGTTCACCGACGTGCTCGGCTTCCTCAAGAGCGTGGCGATCACGGCCGCGGAACTCGAGAACGCCTTCACGGAGGGCATCGGGTTCGACGGATCCTCGATCGAGGGGTTCGCGCGCGTGCAGGAGGCCGACATGCTCGTCGTGCCCGATGCCTCGACGTTCCAGATCCTGCCCTGGCGCCCCGAGTCCCAGGGCGTCGCCCGGATGTTCTGCGACATCCTCACCCCCGACGGTCAGCCCTTCGCCGCGGATCCGCGCTACGTCCTCAAGCGCACGCTCGAACGTGCCGCCGAGATGGGGTTCACGTTCTACGTGCACCCGGAGATGGAGTTCTTCCTCTTCGAGGACGCCAACAGCACGAAGCCGCTCGACAACGGCTCCTACTTCGACATGACGCCGCTCGACGTCCAGCAGGACTTCCGACGCCAGGCCATCAACATGCTCGAACGGATGAGCATCTCCGTGGAGTACTCGCACCACGAGGTGGCGCCGTCGCAGCACGAGATCGACCTGCGCTTCGCCGACGCGCTGACGATGGCCGACAACATCATGACCTTCCGGTTGGTGGTCAAGGAGACGGCCCTGCAGCGCGGCATCTACGCCTCGTTCATGCCCAAGCCCATCGAGGGCGAGTGGGGCAGTGCGATGCACCTGCACCTGTCGCTGTTCGAGGGAGACAACAACGCCTTCCACGATGCGTCGGACCCGTACCGCCTGTCACCGACGGCCCGGTCGTTCACCGCTGGCGTGCTGCGTCACGCGCGCGAGTTCACCGCGATCACCAACCAGTGGGTGAACTCCTACAAGCGCCTCACCGCACGCCTGCACGGGCCGATGCCCTCGGGCGAGGCTCCCGTGTTCGTGACCTGGGGCCACTCGAACCGCAGTGCGCTCGTACGGGTCCCCATGTACAAGCCGCGCAAGAACGCCTCGACGAGGATCGAGTATCGCGCACCGGACCCGGCCTGCAACCCGTACCTCGCGTTCGCGTGCCTGTTGTCCGCAGGTCTCAAGGGCATCGAGGAGGGTTACGAACTCCCGCCCGAGCAGGAGGACAACAGCTTCGAACTCACTGCCGCCGAGCGAGCGGCGTCGGGGATCCAGCGCCTCCCACAGAGTCTGGGCGAGGCGCTGGCCCTGATGGAGTCGTCGGAACTCGTCGCCGAGACCCTCGGCGAGCACCTGTTCAGCTACTTCCTCGCCAACAAGCGCCGCGAGTGGGACGAGTACTCGGCACACGTCACGACGTTCGAACTCGAACGCTACCTGCCGCTGCTCTGACGTGGTCAGTCGCCCGGTCTCACTGCGGGCGCGTCTCGCCCAGGCGGGACTCGACCCCGATCGTGTGCACGACGACCTGACGTCCTGTGGGCTCCTCGAAGACGAGGGACAGGCCAGCCGACTGCTCGCGCTGCTGTCGGAGGCCGCCGAACCCAACGACGCCGCCGACGTGCTGGTCCGCCTCGCCCGAGATCCCGGACGCCTCGGACCCGTGCTGTCCGACCAGGCCTGGCTCACCCGGATCGTCGCGGTCGCCGGGGCGTCGCGGCCACTGGGTGAACTCATCGCCCGTCACGACGATGCTCTCGAATCGCTGCGCACGCTCGACCAGGTCGACCGTGACGCGGTCGAGCGGGCCTGTGAGGCCGCCGTCCTCGCGTCCGACGACCTCGACGAGCAGGCGGCCGGGATCGCTGCCGTGCGGCGTGCCGCCACGGCCGACATCGCTGCGCGTGACCTCACCGGCACGGCGACCCTCGACGAGGTCGGCGCGGAACTGTCCCTGCTCGCAGAGGGCGTCCTGACTGGAACCCTTTCAGGCGTCCGGGCCCGGTTCGCCGCAGAGAATCGTTCCGACGTGCGAGTAGCCGTCATCGGGATGGGCAAGCTCGGGGGACACGAACTCAACTACGTGTCCGACATCGACGTGATCTTCGTCCACGAACCCATCGACGATGACGACGAGCACGCGGCGCAGCACGTCCGCAGTGTGCTCACGAGGTTGCTCGAACTGCTGAACGCGTCGACGACCATGGGGCGTGCGTACGAGATCGACCCGACGTTGCGCCCGGAGGGGACCTCGGGTGCCCTGTCGAGGACCGTCGACTCGTACGTCGCGTACTGGGAGCGCTGGGCACGCACCTGGGAGTTCCAGGCACTGCTCAAGGCCCGACCCGTCGCCGGCGACCTGGACCTCGGGCGGCAGCTGCTGGAACGGGCGGAGCCGTTCGTGTGGCCCGAGCGCCTCGAGTCCGGCGTGGTCGCGGAGATCCGCGACATGAAGTCACGGATCGAGTCCAAGCCCGAGGTGGTGCGTCACGGCGAGCGTCAGATCAAGCTCGGTCCGGGTGGCATCCGCGACATCGAGTTCGCCGTGCAGCTGCTCCAGCTCGTGCACGGTCGAGCCGATCGTTCCCTGCGGCACACGGGAACGCTGCCGACGCTCGATGCACTGGTCGCCAACGGCTACGTCGACGAGGAGGATGCCGAACCCTTCGCGGCGGCCTACCGGCTGCTGAGGACGGTGGAGCACCGCCTGCAGCTCGCCCACGAGCGACGCACCCACACGGTCCCCGAGGACCCTGCCCGCCAGGAGTGGCTGGCCCGTGCTCTGGGCTACCGGGCCGGGCCGGACGCCCCGGCCCGTGAAGCCATGCTCCGTGACCTGTCGACGACCCAGGCTCGGGTGCGCGAACTGCACGCGAAGCTGTTCTACCGTCCGCTGCTCGAGACGTACGCGGTGGTGCCCGCCGAGACCGGAGAGGTCAGCGTGCCCGGTCAGGTCACCGCGATGGGTGACGACGCTGCCCGTGAGCGCTTCGAGGCGCTCGGATTCCGCGACGGACGCGCAGCGCTGCGCCACGTGCGAGGTCTGACGGGTGGACTCTCACGCCGGTCGCGCACCGTGCGAGCGGTGCTGCCCGCCATGCTCCAGGTCCTGCAGGACACCCCTGCCCCGGACGCCGGTCTCGCGTCGTTCCGCGAACTGGTGGAGTCTGCCGACGCGTCCGAGAAGCTCATGACCTGGCTGCGCGACAACCCGGCGTCGGTGGAACTCGTCGGTCGGGTGCTCGGCACCAGCGTCGTGGCCGGGGAACTGCTCGTCGGCCAGCCTCGTGGGGTCGAGTGGTTGCGCGACGACACGCTGCGTGACACGCCGCGGACACGTGACGAACTGGTCCGCATGGCGCTCGCGCGGATGCACTGGCAGGACACCACGGCCGCACTGCGTCGCCTCAAGCGCAGCGAACTGCTGCGCCTCGTGCTGCGCGACCTGTCGGGCGGAGCTCCCGTCGGCGTGGTCGGCGAGGAGCTGTCGGCGCTGGCGGACGCGTGCCTCGTCGGGGCGCTCCACGCCGAACTTGCGTCACGCACGGAGGCCCTCGGTCTCGACGACCCACAGGACCTCGGGCTGCGCTTCTCGATCATCGGGATGGGCAAGCTCGGCGGACGTGAGCTCAACTACGCCTCCGACCTCGACGTGCTGTTCGTCCACGAGGTGCTCGAGGGAGCCGATCAGGAACAGGCGAACAGGCTCGCCCTGGAGATCGCCGCCAACGTCATGCGGTCCCTGTCGACCATCACCGCGGAGGGGGCCGCCTTCGACATCGACGCCGACCTGAGGCCTGAGGGTCGCAACGGTGCCCTGTCCCGCACACTGACGTCCTACCGGGCCTACTGGGAACGCTGGGCCGATCCGTGGGAACACCAGGCACTGTTGCGCGCCAGACGTGTGGCCGGTGACGACGACCTCGGTCGACGCTTCGTCGAGGAGGCCGCGACCTTCGCCTACCCGACCGAGGACACGGCCGGGCCGATGCGTCGCATGAAGGCGCGCATCGAGAAGGAACGCATCCCACGTCGTGTCCCACCCGAGCGGCACCTCAAGCTCGGTCCCGGGGGCCTCAGTGACGTCGAGTGGACCGTGCAGATGCTCCAGCAGCGCCACCACGACGTGCCGGTGGTGCGAACCCCGTCGACGATGGCGGCGATCGACGCGCTGCAGGACGCGGGTCTGATGGAACACGCCGACGCCGAGTGGTTGCGCGAAGGTCACCGGTTCGCCTCTCAGGTCCGCAACCGCCTGTACCTGCTCAGGCACCGTGACGTCGACGTACTGCCGACGTCGTCGACCGCGCTGGAGGTGCTGGCCCGCAGTCTCGGGTATCCACGTGGGGGCTGGCAGCAGCTCGAGGACGACTGGCGTCGCCACTCGCGCCACGTGCGAAGGGTCTGTGAGGAACTCTTCTACGGCATCGACCCGGACACGCGTGAAGGGTCGTGGTGACCCCACACGCGGTGGTGTTCGACTGCGACGGGACCATCGCGGACACCGAGTCGTTGTCCAGCCGGGCGTGGACCGAGATCCTCGGCGAGCACGGCTACACCGCCACCGACGACGACTTCCGTGCCGTCATCGGACATCCGTTCCCGCAGAACTGGGCGTACTTCACTCGACGCGTGGACCTCGGTGACCGCGACCGGTTCCGTGCCGGGTTGCGTGCTCGGTTCCGGGTGCTGCTCGAGACCGAACTGCAGACGCATCCCGATGCCCGGGACACCATTCGTCGGCTGGCTGGACTCGGTGTCCCGTTGGCCGTCGCGTCGTCCTCCAGCCACGCCCACGTCGAGCGGGTGCTCGAGCATGCCGGTGTCCGGGCACAGGTCACGGTGGTGATCGGTGCCGACGACGTGGCCAACGCGAAACCTGCGCCGGACCCCTACCTCGACGCCTGTGCCCGCCTCGGGGTGGACGCCGCACGATCGACCGCGGTCGAGGACACCGCTGTCGGCGTCGCGAGCGCGACCGCTGCCGGGCTCTTCACGGTCGGGGTGCTTCGCGCGCACACCCGGCGCTCGGACCTCCGACGTGCCGACCGTGTCGTGGAGCAGGTCACCGTCGACGCACTGGTCCCTCCACAGGTCCCGTGAGGGACGGGACCTTCGGCGCCGATCAGGCGACCTTGGCCTCCGGAAGCCCATCCCGGCATCCCGCACACTCTCCGTGGGTTCGAGCTCCACCCAGACCCGGAGCGCCCCCAGGAGACAGCGAGATGGCAACACGTTCCCCCGAGAAGGTCGAGGCGACCGCCCTGTCGGCGCCCGACGTCGAACTGCGACTCCGTGCCAACGCACTCGTGACCGTCGTCGCGATCTTCGCGATGGTCGTGGGGATCTTCTCGATCCTCGGCGGTGTCGGTGGCGCCGTCTACACGTACCAGCAGGCGGCGGTGGAGAACATCACGACCCCGGCAGATGCGGCGATCGCGGAGGCTCCGGTCCGTGGGCCGTTCACGATGTGGGCACAGTCCGACATCATCACCCAGCACCAGCTCAACCGGACCGAGGGCATGCGCTACGCCGAGATGCCTCGCATGATCCCGATGCTGGACGAGGCCGGTGAGCCCATGATGAACGAGGCCGGCGAGCCGATGATGATGGAGAACGCGGCGCGTCTGAGCTGGATCGACGCGACCTCGCTGACGACCGTGCTCGGTGTCGGCATCCTCGCCTACGCGTTCAGTGCCTTCGCCCTGGTGATGGGCCTGACGATGCTCGGGATCGGCCTGGTGCTCTACCGGTTCCGTCGCACGACGGTGAGTCTGCACTGACGACCCAGAGAGGTCGGACCCGTCCGACCAGCCTGTCTCCAGACAGCGGGATGCACGGGACCAGGTGAGGCCGGTGGCGCGATGCGCCACCGGCCTCACCCGTCTCGTGCGCCGGGTGCACGTGTGCGTGCGAGACGGGGTTGCCCGCGGTCGTCGAGTTGACGTACTCGAACACACGTTCGATACTCGCCGGCACGATGCCCGCCTCCTCCGACGCCCTGGCCACCACCCTCGCCTCCGGCGTGGAGGAGTGGTCGAGCGCCGCGTCCCTCGTGCCCTCCCTGCTGGAGGTCGCAGGCCCCCTCGAGCCCCTGCTCGGTGAACCGGGATTGCGACGGGGGGCCCTGTACACGGTGACCGCCTCGCGTTCTCTCGCGCTCTCCCTGGTCGCGACGACCTCCTCACGGTCCTGGTGTGCGATCGTCGGGGTGCCGGGACTGGGTCTGGCCGCGGCGCAGGAGGCCGGGGTGTGCCTGGACCGTCTGGTGCTCGTGCCCTCTCCGGGTGGTCGTTGGCTCGAGGTCGTCTCCACGCTCGTCGACGGGTTCGACGTCGTGCTGCTGCAGCACACCGGAGCGCTGACCCCCGCGGTGGTCAGGCGCCTGCGTGCCCGGGCGCGCCAGCAGGGAACCGTGCTGGTGCTGGTGTGTGAACGTGAGCCCGACGTCGACGACGCCCATCTGCGTCTGACGGTCGTCGGTGGGCACTGGGAGGGCATCGCCGACGGGCACGGGCACCTCACGGCACGTCGGGTCGACGTTCAGGTGCGCGGCCGAGGGGCGGCATCCCGCCCTCGTGTGGTGTCCCTGTGGTTGCCGGCGGCCGGTGGGTCGGTCGACGTGTCGAGCAACGACAGGGGCCGGGTACGACGACTCTCCCCGGTCGGATCGGCGGCCGGAGCAGGCGGGGGCGTGGCATGAGCCGTCATGCCGTGCTGTGGCTCGCGGACTGGCCCCTGACGGCTGCGGAGGTCCCCCTCGACCAGCCAGCGGCCGTGCTGCGGGCCGACCGGGTGCTCGCCAGCACTGTGGAGGCGCGGAGGCAGGGGGTTCGACGGGGCCTGAGGCGTCGACAGGCACAGACCCGGTGTCCGCAACTGCATCTCGTCGAGGACGACCCGGCGCGCGACGCACGGCGGTTCGAACCGATCGTGACGACCATCCTCGATCTCGTCCCCGCCACCGAGGTGCTGCGGCCCGGACTCGTCGTGTCGGCGACCCGTGGTCCAGCCCGGATCCACGGGGGGGAGTCTGCCTTCGTCGACCGACTGCGGGCTGCGGTCGATGCGGCGCTTCCCGAAGGGGCACCGACCAGTCGGGTCGGGGTCGCAGACACCTGTGCCGTGGCCGTGATCGCTGCCCGTCGGGCGAGGCCGATGCTGCACGTCGACCCCGGAGGCGACGCCGCCTTCTGTGCACCGCTGCCGGTCGAGGTGTTGCGAGAGATGGTCGACCACGATCGCGCTGCCCGACGGAACCTCCGGTCCGGGGCCACCTCGATGGAGGAGTTCGTCGCCGACGCGCACAGGCTCGGCATCTCGACGCTCGGAGCGCTCGCGGCGCTGCCTCGCCGCCAGGTCACCGATCGTTTCGGGGAGATCGGACGACGCGCCCACCGTCTGGCCAGCGGAGAGGACCCTCACCACCTCGTCGTGGGGGACCTCGAGGAGCAGCCGTGCGCACGTCGTGAACTCGATCCTCCGGTCAACCGTGCAGAGGCGGTCGCGTTCGCCACGCGACGGACGGCGGAGGACCTGCTGATCGACCTGTCCCGCCGCGGCTTCGTGTGTCGCGTCGTGGAGATCGCCGTGGAGACCGAACACGGTGAACGACTGGCCCGGCACTGGCGGTCGAGCGACGGGTTCGACGCCCCCACGCTCGTGGAGCGCCTCCGCTGGCAGCTCGATGGCTGGTTGTCCGCCCCGGAGGTCCCGGGTCGGCAGCGCCCGACGGGGGGGATCTGTCTGGTGGAGCTCTCTGCGGTGGAGGTGCTGCGTGGAGGTCGGCAGCTCACCCTGTCGGGAGGTCCGACGGACGAGGAGAGACGCGCGCACCAGGCGGTCACCCGTCTGCAGGGTCTGCTCGGCCCGGATCGCGTGTTCGCCGCCCGAGAGCGGGGAGGGCGAGGCCCCGCAGGATGGGTCGTGGCCGTTCCCTGGGAACGGCGTGAGGACCTCGTGTCGACACCGCGTCCCTGGCCGGGACGGATCCCCCCACCGGCTCCGGCGACCGTGCCGGCGATCCCGACGGACGTGGAACTGTGCGACGAGGACGGAGGCCCCGTTGTCGTGTCCGCCCGGGGGGACCTCAGTGCGCCTCCGACACGCGTGCGCACGAGTTCTGCCGGCAGATGGAGAGGAGTCGTGTCGTGGGCGGGCCCGTGGCTCTCTGACGAACGATGGTGGGAGCGAGAGGGTTCCCGGACGGCGCGGATGCAGGTCGTCGACGACCGCGGTGTCGCATGGCTGCTGGTCGTGGAGTCCGGACGCTGGGCCATGGAGGCCCGGTATGACTGACCGGAAGGTGGTCCGCTGATGGGCTGGGGCAACCCTCCGATCGCGTGGCCAGACCTCGAGGCGCGGCTGCGCGGACACGTGACTCCAGAGGAGGAGCGTGCGACGGGGTCGACGAACCGTGGCGATCCTCCGGTGGCGCCGTCACCTCCACGTGGCACGCCGGTCGTCCCGTACGCAGAACTGCACTGCCACTCGAACCTGAGCTTCCTCGACGGTGCGTCCTCCCCGGAACGGCTCGTGGAGGAGGCCTCGCGGCTCGGGATCGAGACACTCGGACTGACCGACCACGACGGCCTGTACGGGGTGGTCCGGTTCGCCCGAGCGGCACGAGAGGCAGGAGTCGGCACGGTCTTCGGGGCAGAGCTGTCCATCGGTGCGTCCGCCCCTCGGCAGGGGGCACCCGATCCCGATGCCGAGCACCTGGTGGTGCTCGCACGGGATCCGCAGGGCTACGCCAACCTGTCACGGGCACTGTCGGTCGCGCAGCTCGCGGGGGAGAAGGGACGACCGTGGTATGGCGGGTCCCCCGTCCCCGACGGTGTCCGGGGTCCCGGGGAGCCGGACGGGTTCTCCGGTGTTCCGGTCCCACAGGCCGGGCGGCCTGCCGTCGACCAGCTCGCCGAGGCCGCCGACGGGCACTGGATGGTGCTCGCGGGATGTCGCAAGGGGCCGGTGGTCCGCGCCCTGACCTCCGAGGGGCCGACCGCAGCACGCCGCGCACTGCGACGGCTGGTGCAGGCGTTCGGGCGGGACAACGTCGCGGTGGAACTCGTCGACCACGCCGATCCGATGGATGGTCACCGCAACGACGCACTGGCTCGGATCGCCGTCGACGAGCGCGTCGAGGTGGTGGTGTCCAACAACGTGCACTTCGCGCGACCGTCGGATCACCGCCTCGCCGGTGCGATGGCGGCGATCCGGTCCCGACGGAGTCTCGACGACCTCGACGGCTGGTTGCCGGCGTCCCCGGCCGCCCACCTGCGTTCGGGCGCGGAACAGGCCCGCCGGTTCCGTCGGTTCCCCGGAGCGGTCGAGGCGACCGCAGAACTCGGTCGTCTGCTGCGGTTCGACCTGCAGCTGGTCGTGCCCGAACTGCCGGGGTTCGACGTCCCCGCTGGTCACTCACCGATGAGCTGGTTGCGGGAACTGACCGAACAGGGAGCACGACGACGTTACGGTCCACGCGACGCCCCACAGCTGCCCGGAGCCTGGGAGCAGATCGATCACGAACTGGGCGTCATCGAGCAGCTGGACTATCCGGGCTACTTCCTGATCGTGCGGGACCTCGTCGAGTTCTGTGTGTCCCGCGACATCCTGTGTCAGGGCCGTGGATCGGCCGCGAACTCCGCCGTGTGCTTCGTGCTCGGGATCACCCGGGCGGACGCGGTCCGCCTCGACCTGCTGTTCGAACGCTTCCTGTCCCCGCATCGTGACGGTCCCCCCGACATCGACCTCGACATCGAGTCGGCGCGTCGCGAGGAGGTCATCCAGTACGTCTACGACCGCTACGGGAGGATGAACGCGGCCCAGGTGGCCAACGTCATCACCTACCGGCCCCGTTCCGCGATCCGTGACGCGGCCCGAGCGCTCGGTCACGCTCGGGGACAGGTCGATGCATGGACCCGGCAGGTGCCTCGTTGGTCGGCGCGAGACGGGTCGGCAGAGACGGACATCCCGGCCGACGTGCTGGGGCTCGCGACACGACTCGAGGGTGCCCCGCGTCACCTCGGTGTCCATTCGGGCGGGATGGTGCTGTGCTCACGTCCGGTGGTGGAGGTCTGTCCCGTCGAACACGCCCGCATGGAGGGGCGAACGGTCCTGCAGTGGGACAAGGACGACTGCGCCGACGCCGGGCTGGTCAAGTTCGACCTGCTGGGTCTCGGGATGCTGTCCGCGCTGCACGACACGGTGGACCTCGTCGAGGTGCACGAGGGCACACGCATCGATCTCGCGGCGCTTCCGCAGCAGGACGAGGTCTACGACATGCTCTGCCGAGGGGACGCCATCGGGGTGTTCCAGGTCGAGTCACGTGCCCAGCTCGCGACCCTGCCGCGGCTGCGCCCGCGGACCTTCCACGACCTGGTGGTCGAGGTGGCGATCATTCGTCCCGGGCCCATCCAGGGAGGCTCGGTCCACCCCTACATCCGGCGTCGCAACGGAGAGGAGCCGGTCACCTACCTGCATCCGCTCCTGGAACGTTCACTGGCCCGCACGCTGGGGGTCCCGTTGTTCCAGGAACAGCTGATGCAGATGGCCGTGGACGTCGCAGGGCTGAGTCCTGCAGAGGCGGACGAACTGCGTCAGGCGATGGGCGCGAAGCGTTCGGCGCAGCGCATGGAAAGGCTGCGGAGACGCCTGTTCGACGGCATGGCGGCACACGGGGTCGACGAGTCGACCGCGACCCGGATCTTCCGACAGATCGAGGCGTTCGCCGACTTCGGGTTCCCCGAGTCACACGCGATCAGCTTCGCATACCTCGTGTACGCGAGTGCCTGGCTGAAGCTGCACCACCCTGCGGCGTTCCTCGCGGGTCTGCTCGACAACCAACCGATGGGGTTCTGGTCCTCGCAGTCGCTGGTCGCCGACGCACGACGCCACGGCGTGGTGGTCCGTCCGCCGGACGTCAACCACAGCGGGGTCGGCACGACCCTGGAGGTCGACGACACCTCGACCGGGGAACTGGCCGTGAGGCTGGGGCTGTCCACACTGCGAGACGTGGGCACGGCTCTGGCCGAACGGATCGTGGCCGCTGCGCCTCACCGGTCGATGGAGGACGTGGTGCGCGCGGCACGGCCGTCGCGCGCCGCGCTCGATTCGCTCGCCACTGCCGGCGCGTTCGCCTCGGTGCGCGGGCGTCCCGACGGCCACCGCCGCGAGGACCTGTGGACCGCGGGAGCAGTCGTCTGGCAGACCCCAGACCGGCTCTCCCACACGGCCATCGGGGCCGACCCGCCCCCGTTGGTGCCGATGACGGCAGCGGAGGAGATCGCCGCCGACCTGTGGGCGGCAGGGGTGAGCACGACCGGATCGCCGATGGACCACCTGCGCGGCACCCTGGACGCGCGTGGTGTGCTGCGCACCGTCGACCTCGACGGGGCGATGGACGGGCGTACGGTTCGCGTCGCCGGGGTGGTGACCCACCGTCAGCAGCCCTCGACCGCCAACGGCACGGTGTTCGTCAACCTCGAGGACGAGACCGGGATGGCGAACGTCATCTGCGCGCCGTGGGTGTGGGAACAGCACCGTGCCGTGGCCACCAGTTCCCGGGCGCTGATCGTGCTCGGCCGGGTGGAACGAGCGGGGGGTGCGGTGAACGTCGTGGCCCGTCGTCTCGAACCGTTGCCGATCGAGATGGCCGTGCACACGCGCGACTTCCGTTGACACGACCACTGTCGGGGGGTCACCCGATCGGAGCCGATCGCAGGTCGGCGCCCGCAGCGTCGCGGACCTCCACTCGTGGGCCTGCCGCCGGGAACCCGGGAACGTCCGAGGCGGCCACCCGTTCGCCGGCCACCAGCCGCGTGCGCAGCCGCTCGCACGCCACCACCGTGTCCCGTACGGCGATCCCGTGGTGGACGTCCGGCAGCCCGGTCAGGCGCCGCACGGACCGTTCCAGCAGGGTGATCGCCCCGGCCGGGTTTCCTCGTTGGAGGTGGACGGCGGCCACCGCGATCTGGATCACCCCCTGCCACAGGTTCGCGTCATCCTCGCCGACGGCGTGCCACACGAACTCGAGGCACTCGTGGGCCTCGAAGAATCGCTCTTCGCCCCAGAGGCGACGGCCCAGGTCGAGCGCTTCACCGACCGTGGCCGGCTGGTGGTCCTCGGTCGTGGCCACCCCGGTGGTCCCACGAGGCAGCGGACGGCCGGTGCGATCCCGCGGGCGCGTCTGCTGGGGGCGCCCAAGGTCGTCACGGTCCCGCTCGAGGCTCGGTCGATCTCCGGTCGGATCGGTGGTCACGAGGCTCCGGTCCTGCGGCACGGGGGGAGCACCCGACGGTAGTGCTCGGGGCACGCTGCCGCGCGCGACCACACGTCGTCGGGTGGCCGGTGCCGGGTCTCAGCGGGTCGTGAACGTCACCGACACCGTCGCGGTCACCGTCTTGTCGATGGTGGTCGTGTCGTACAGGCCACCGTCGCTGACATCGACCGAGTCTGGGGTGCTGACCTGGAAGGGGCCCGACCGCATCGCACGCACCTGGTCGACACGGCCACCCGTCGTCTCCAGCATGGCCTCGGCGCGGGTCTGTGCATCCTCCACCGCGTCCCGCAGCAGCTGGGGTCGCAGGTCGGGGAGCGTGGTCACGTAGTACTCGGGCGCCCACGCCGACACCACGATCCCGGTCACGAGCACGTCACCGAGTCCTGCGCTCAGACGGTCCACGACGTCGACGTCGTCCGTGCGCACCGTGAGGTTTCGGTAGGCGCCGTAGCTCGACACGTTCGACGTCAGGTTGCCGTCGACCCACTCGTAGTTGACGCTCGTCGACAGTGCGTCGAGCTGGATCTCCGAGGGGTCGATCCCTCCGGCGACGAGGTAGTCGGTGACCGCGGTCAGCGCGGCGTTGGTCCGGGAGATCGCCGACGAGATGTCCAGCGCCTGGTCACTGGCAGAGATGGTCCACACGGCCCGGTCGCTGCGGACCGACGCGCGCGCCGAACCGGTGACGGTGATCTCGTCCCCGGCGCGTGCAGCGATCCCGGAGCCGACGGCCCACAGGCCGAGTCCGAGCGCGCCGGCGATGAGCGCGGCCGACACGACGAGCGTCAGCAGCAGCGAACCGCTGGGGGAGGGGGAGGTGGCGGGCGCGCCCACGTCGGTCTGGCGCGAGGTGTCGACGTCCATGGCGGATGCCTCGGCCGCGCACCTGACACGCCGCGCGGAGCGCCGATCCTCAGCGGAACCGGAAGGTGATCGTAACGGTGACGCGTCTGCGGACCAGGGCCGGAGGTCCCGGTCCGAGGCGGTCTGGCCAACCGGCCAGGTGGCCACTGTCGATGCCTCGGGCGCCAGGGCACGGTCGGGGCACATCTGGTGGGCGAAGTGTCTCGACGACCGCCCACGACGACCCAAGGAGGCGACATGCTCGTCACTGGAATCCTGCTGCTGCTGCTCGACGCGTTCCTGCTGAGAACCGGACTGCTGTCCACGATCGGCTGGATCCTGGTCATCCTGGGCGCGATCCTCATGGTGATCGGTGCCCTCGGCCGAACGGTCGGCCCACGTCGCTACTACTGGTAGGGACACGACGACGAGGGCCGAACGGTGTCCGCGATGGACGAACCGTTCGGCCCTCGTCGTCAGGGTCGGGTGAGGACCCCGGTGTCTGGCTCAGATGTCGTAGTACAGCTGGAACTCGTGCGGGTGCGGACGCAGACCGACCTGCGCGACCTCCTCGTCCATCTTGTAGGAGATGTACTTCTCGAGCAGGTCCTCGGTGAACACGCCGCCCTCGAGCAGGAAGTCGTGGTCGTCCTCGAGCCCGTGCAGCGCCTCCTCGAGGCTGCGCGGCACGCTCGGGAGGTTCGACAGCTCCTCCGGAGGCAGGTCGTAGATGTCCTTGTCGACCGGGTCCGGCGGCTCGATCCGGTTGCGGATCCCGTCGAGGCCGGCCATCAGCATGGCCGAGAACGCCAGGTACGGGTTGCACGACGGGTCGGGCACCCGGAACTCGATGCGCTTCGCCTTCGGGGAGTCACCGGTGATCGGGATGCGCACCGCGGCCGAACGGTTGCGGGCCGAGTACACGAGGTTGACCGGCGCCTCGTATCCCGGGACCAGACGGCGGTAGCTGTTGGTCGTCGGGTTGGTGAAGGCGAGCACCGCCGGGGCGTGGTGCAGGATCCCGCCGATGTAGTAGCGAGCCAGTTCGGACAACTGCCCATACCCGGACTCGTCGTAGAACAGCGGCACGCCGTCCTTCCACAGCGACTGGTGGGTGTGCATTCCCGAACCGTTGTCGCCGAAGATCGGCTTGGGCATGAACGTCACCGACTTGCCGGCACGCCACGCGGTGTTCTTGATGATGTACTTGAAGGTCATGAGCTTGTCGCCCATGGCCGCGAGCGAGTCGAAGCGGATGTTGATCTCCGCCTGACCGCCGGCGCCGACCTCGTGGTGCTGCAGTTCGACAGGGATTCCCGCGCGTTCGAGCTGGTGGCTCATCTCCGAGCGCAGGTCCTGGTAGTGGTCCATCGGCGGGGTCGGGAAGTAGCCCTGCTTGGTCCGGGGCTTGTAGCCCAGGTTCCCGCCCTCCTCGTCGGCACCCGTGTTCCACGGGCCCTCGATCGAGTCGATGCGGTAGAAGGAGTGGTGCGGCTGCCCGGAGAACTGGATCGAGTCGAAGATGAAGAACTCGGCCTCCGGGCCCATGAACACCGTGTCCGCGATGCCCGTCGCCCTGAGGTACGCCTCTGCCTTGCGCACGATGTTGCGCGGGTCACGCGAGTACGCCTCGCCGGTGATCGCGTCGTGCACGTGGCAGTAGATCATCAGGGTCCTGCGGTCCCGGAACGGGTCCTCCTGAGCCGTGGTGACGTCTGGCAGCAGGAGCATGTCGGACTCCTGGATGCCCTGGAAGCCCCGGACGGACGAGCCGTCGAAGTACAGGCCGTTGGTGAAGACGCTCTCGTCCACCGCGGAGACGGGGACGGTGAAGTGCTGGACGAGCCCGGGCAGGTCGACGAACCTCATGTCGACGAACTCGTAACCCTCGGACTCGATGAGCGACAGGACGTCGCTCGCGGATTCAGGTGCGGTTCCCAACTTCGCGCTCCTTGTCGTTGACGTCGTGGGTGGGCGAGGCGCCACGTCCGACGCGTCCCGGTCATGCCCGCGGCACGATGGTCCGCGGTTGGGCTCGGCGGGACGCCTCGCCCGGTCGTCCTGAGCCTCACGCGCTCAGACCGGATGGTTCGGTACGTGACCGTAGGCAGTCGCTGTGAGCGCGCCGTGTCCCCACTGTTACGAGCATGTTACGCATGTCGCCCCGGTCGCCGGGGTCGATGTCGTGGCCCGATTCGACTCGACGTGCTCGACGGTCGGCATAGCCTTGGGCGCCAACCGACCCGAGGATGTCGCCCGTGGCCCCCGTCGTCGCCGAGACGAACATCACCGCACAGGACCTCATCGGGGACGCCCAGCGTCCCCTGACCGAGTGGCTGGCCGAGCAGACGGACTCGACGTTGCTGTTGTGGGCGTCGGACCGTCTCGTCGAACCGACGCTTCGGATCCTGACCGTGGTGGTGGTCGCCTGGTTGGCACTGGTGCTGATCCGGCGCGCGATCCGTCGGGCCGTTGCGCGCGCGCAGGAGCCGCACACCGACCCGACACGGCGGTTGCGTGAGCGGGTGGGACTGTTCGAGGAGTCGCCACGGGCGTACTCGCTGAGGCGAGCCCAGCGGGCGCAGTCCCTGGGTGCGCTCGCGACGAGCGTCGCGGGGTTCGTCGTGTGGATCCTTGCGCTGTTCATGATCCTCGGAACGTTCGGGCTCAACCTCGGACCGCTCGTGGCCGGTGCCGGAGTGATCGGTGTCGCCCTCGGGTTCGGTGCCCAGAACCTCGTGCGCGACTTCATCTCCGGGGTGGCGATGCTGCTCGAGGACCAGTACGGGGTCGGTGACATCATCGATGCCGGCGATGCCTCCGGCGTGGTCGAGGGGATCACGTTGCGCACCACGAAGGTCCGTGACGTCACGGGCACGCTCTGGCACATCCCGAACGGAGAGATCCGACGGATCGGCAACATGAGTCAGGAGTGGGCACGTGCGCTGCTCGACGTGGGCATCGCATACGGCGCAGACATCGACCGGGCCAGCGAGATCATCCTCGGTGTCGCGACACAGATGGCGCAGGAGGAGCCGTTCTCCGAAGACGTCCTCGACACGCCCGAGATCTGGGGCGTGCAGGCGCTCGGCGACAACAGCGTCGACGTGCGTCTGGTGGTGAAGACCACGCCAGGTCGCCAGTGGGCGGTCGCCCGCGAACTGCGGCGACGCATCAAGATCGCGTTCGACGCGGCCGACGTGGAGATCCCGTACCCGCAACGGACCGTGTGGCTGCGCACCGAGGCGCCGGTTGCCGTGGGCGGGGCAGCGACCGACGTCTTCGACGCTCCGGTCCCGGACGACGACGCCGTGAACCGTGCGGTCGCCCTGTCCAGCGGCACGGAGGAGTCCCCGAGCGTCGACCCGGCGGAACAGCCGCCGACGCCGGGATGAGGTCGTGAGGCGCGTCGCCACGACGGTCACGGTGGCCGCGTTGCTCGTCGCCGTGGCCGTCGCGATCACTGTCTGGCAGCGTCCGGAGTCACGGATGCGCCTCACGGCGGCCGCGGTGGCGCTCGAGGCGCTCGACGTCGTGACCGTGGACTGGTTCGCGTCGGACGTGCGTGTCGACACCACCACGGTCGGACAGGTGGTGGTCGACCGCCACGCGTCCGACGAGCACGCACCGGTGGTCGTCCTCGTGCCGGGGGCGACACCACACGGGCGCGCCGACCCCCGCACCGTCGAGGTCGCGCACGCCCTCGCCCGCCGTGGACGCACGGTGGTCATCCCCGAGCTCGACGTGTACCGCGAACAGCTGGTGCGTGAGGACGTCGACCGTCTGGTGGACATCGTCCGCGCGTTGACCGAAGACGGGTCACGCGTCGCACTCGTCGGAATCTCCTTCGGGGGGTCGCTGGCCCTGCTCGCGGCGTCGGACCTCGAGGTCGATGCCCGGACACACGGGACGTCGGTACCCGTGACGCTGGTGGCGACGTTCGGGGCGCACGTGGACCTCGTGGAGGTCGCACGCGCGGTGATCGTCGGCGAGTCACGCGTGGGTGAACAGGTGCTCACGTGGGAGCCCGACGCCCGAGCCGCCGACATCGTGCGCGCACAGGTGCTCGGCCTGCTCGGTTCCGGGGCGCGCGCACAGGTCGAGGCTGCGGTCGCCGGGGACCTGGACGTGGCCCTGTTGCCCGACGACCTGCGGGCAGCGGTCGACCTGCTGCAGGCCACGACGTGGTCGGCGGCGTCTGACGCAACGGATCGGTTGCCGTCGGGGCTGGTCGCGCAGCTGCACGAGATGTCGCCGGCGCGGATCGGTGACGACCTGCAGGTGCCCGTCGTCGCGATGCACGCGCGCCGGGACCCGGTGATCCCGTTCGCGGAACTGCTGCGGCTGGGTCGTCAGATGCCACACGCCGAACTGCTCGTGCTCGAGGGTTTCGGGCACGTGGACCCCGACGGCTCGGCGGGGTGGAGAGCCACGGTGGGTGATGCCCGGACGGCCTGGCGGTTTTCCCACGCCGTGCTCGAGGCCGGCGCGTGACGCCGGTGTGCGCCTGGTCGGATGCCCCCGGCAGGTCGGGTCAGCGTGGCTGGTGTGCGGCAGGCTCCCATGCGTCGGCGTCCTGCGCCTGCTGACCTGCGTGGTAGCTCGACCGGACCATCGGGCCGGACTCGACGTGGGCGAACCCGAGTTCGAGCCCGTACTCGCGGAACGCGGCGAACTGGTCCGGTGTCACATATCGGTCGAGGTGGAGGTGCTGCGCCGACGGCTGCAGGTACTGGCCGATCGTGACGAGTTCGACGCCTGCCGCCCTCAGGTCGCGGAGACACTCGCGGATCTCGTCGTCGGTCTCACCCATGCCGGCGATGACGTTGGACTTGACGGCCGTGGTCTCTGGGAAGCGCTCGCGCGCGAGGGCGAGGAACTCCAGGCCACGGTCGTAGTCGAACGACGGACGTACGACGGGAAACAGGCGACGGGTGGTCTCCAGGTTGAACGCGAAGACGTCGGGGCGTGCCTCCACGACGACGTCGAGCGCGGCGGCGCCCGCGGCCGGGTCGTGCCCGTAGCCGAAGTCGCTCGGGAGGACCTCGACGCCGACGTCCGGGGTGCGCGCGCGGATCTGGCGAATGGTCTCGGCGACGAGCCAGGCGCCACCATCGTCCAGGTCGTCGCGCGCGACCATGGTGATCACGGAGAACCGCAGTCCCAGGTGTTCGACCGCCTCGGCGACCCGTCGCGGTTCGTCGGTGTCGTACCCCGCGGGACGGCCGGTCTTGATCTGGCAGAACCCGCACCTGCGGGTGCAGTCGTCGCCCCCGATCAGGAAGGTCGCCTCGCGCATCTCCCAGCACTCGTAGATGTTGGGGCACGCGGCCTGCTGGCACACCGTGTTGAGTTCCAGGTCGCGCATGAGTCCGGTGAGGTCCCGGAAGTTCTCCCCGAAACTGGCGCGGGTCTTCAGCCACTCGGGCTTGCGCCCGCCCGCCAGGCTGGTGTCGACCGTTCGACGCACGACCCCGGCTCGCTGGACACGTTCCTTCGGAAGCATCGACAGGGTGCGCGCACCGGGAGGCACGACAGGCTGCTGCGAGGTCAAACCGTGGCCTCTCTACGGGATTGCGTGGGGGCTGGGGCTCGCTGCTGGTGGCGCGCCAGACGTCGGTGCAGGCGCTCGGCGGGTTCGGCCACGAGCGTAGCGCCGAAGACCTCTCCGAACGCCCGTGCGACCGCGTCGGAGACCTCGTCGAGGGAGGCACTGATCCCGAGCCCACGCATCGAGCACACTCCCCGATCCGCGATGCCGCACGGGACGATCCCGGCGAAGTCGCCGAGGTCGGGATCGACGTTGAGTGCGAACCCGTGCGAAGTGATGCCGCGCGACGCGACGCGGACGCCGATCGCGGCGATCTTCTCGTCACCGACCCACACGCCGGTGAGTCCCTCCACCCGGTGGCTGGTCACTCCGAAGGTCTGAAGTGCCCGGACGAGGACCTCCTCGAGCGCGCGGACGTGGCCGACGACCGAACGCAACGACGCGAGCCGCACGATGGCGTAGCCGACCAGCTGGCCGGGGCCGTGGTAGGTGACGTCACCCCCCCGGTCGACCTCGACGAGGTCGATGCCGTGCGCCGCACGTGCGTCCGCGTCCCAGCGAACGTTCGCGCGATCGGTCCGACGGCCCAGCGTGTAGACCGCGGGGTGTTCGAGCAGCAGGAGATGGTCCTCGATCGCGCCTTCGCGCCGCGCGTCCACGAGGTCCCGCTGCAGGTCCCACGCGTCCCGGTAGGCGACGAGCCCCGCGCGAACGACGTGCACCGGCTCGGCGACGTCCGCCCGCAGACGTGCGGGGGACGGCACCGGAGCGGGGTCGGTCACCCGCCGAGCTCGGCGGCGAAGTCGTGGGTCTCGAGCACGAACTTGAGGTCCTGCAGGAACCGAGCTGCGTCCGCACCGTCGACCATGCGGTGGTCGTAGGTGAGGCACAGGTAGGTCATCCAGCGGATCGCGATGGAGTCCGACAGGCCATCGGAGATGACCACCGGGCGCTTCTCGATCGCCGGCGTGGCCAGGATCGCGACCTCCGGTGGGTTGAGGACCGGGGTGTCGAACAGGGTGCCCATGGAACCGGTGTTCGTGATCGTGAACGTGCCGCCGCTGATCTCGTCCGGCCCCAGCTTCTGCGAACGGGCCTTCGACGCGATGTCACCGATGGCACGGGCCATGCCGGGAACGGTCAGGTCCTGCGCGTTCTTCACGTTGGGGACGAGCAGGCCGCGCTCCGTGTCGACGGCGAAGCCGAGATTGACGTTTCGGTGGAACGTCGCGGTGCCCGCCTCCTGGTCGATCGAGGAGTTCAGTGCAGGGTGCCTCGGAAGCGTCATGCACACGGCACGGGCGATGATCGCGAGCGGGGTCAGGGATGCACCCTCGCGCGCACGGAAGGAGTCCTTGACGGCGCTGCGCAGGTTCATGATGGCGGTGACGTCCGCCTCCACGGCCGCCGTCAGCTGGGCCGTGGTCTGGAGGGACTCCATCATCGACCGGGCGATGATCCGGCGGATGCGCGAGAGGTCCTGGGTGACGGAGGTCTCGCCGCCGAAGTCGACCTGGAACGGTGACGCTGCGGGGCGCTCTCGCGTCGAAGGTGCGGTCGGCGCCGGAGCGGGGTACGCAGCGGCGGGTGCGGCTGCGGTCGCGGGCGCGGCGGACGGGGCCTGGTCCTTCGTGGCGATGGCCTGCTCGGCGTCGGCCCGGGTCACGCGTCCTGCAGGACCGGTACCCGACACGTCGGCTGGCTCGATGCCGGCCTCACGCAGGAGGCGGCGCACGAGGGGGGACGCCTGGACGCGGCGTCCACCGCCCGGTGCCGAGGAGGTTGGTTCCGGGTCGGCCTGTGCCGCGCGTGGACGTTCACGCGGTTCGTCGTCGGCGGGCGCGGAGGGCGCGGGTGCAGGCGCTTCCTCCTCCGAGGCGTCGGCCCCGGCATCGCCGTCGTTCGACGTTCCGGCTTCGCCGATCACGGCGATGACCTGTCCGACCTCGACGGTGTCGTCGACGGCGAACCGGATGTCGGTGACCGTGCCGGCGACCGGGGAGGGGACCTCCGTGTCGACCTTGTCGGTGGAGATCTCCACGATCGGCTGGTCGACGGCGACCTCGTCACCGACCTCGACGAGCCACTGCGTGATCACACCCTCTGCGACGGACTCGCCGAGCTGGGGCAGTTGAACGTCGGCCACTTCTCATCACTCCTGCTGGTCGGAACGTCTGGTCGAGCCAGCTCGCGCCGGCATTCACTGTGGTCTAACCGTGCAGCGCACGCCCGGCAAGCGCGAGGTGTGCCTCGCCGATCGCCTCGCTGAACGACGGATGCGCGTGGATGAGCGGCGCGACGTCGCTCGCGAGCGCCTCCCAACCGTAGATGAGCTGGCCCTCTGCGATCATGTCGGTCGCGCGTGGGCCGACGATGTGCACGCCGAGGATCCGGCCTGCTCCGCCCTCGGCGTCCTCGTCCTTCTGTGCGACGAGCTTGACCATGCCGGAGGCCTTCGCGATCGCGGCACGCCCGAGGGCCTGGAGCGGATAGCGCTCGACGACCACGTCGTGACCGGCGTCGATCGCCTGCTGCTCCGTGTAGCCGACGGAGGCGACCTCCGGGTGGGAGTAGGTGACGCGGGGGACACCCGCGTAGTCGATGGGCGCGACCGCGATGCCACCGAGTTGGTCGGCCACGAGCATTCCCTCGGCGAAGGAGGCGTGTGCGAGGCCGAGCGTCTGGATGACGTCACCGACGGCCCAGATGCCCGGCACGCTCGTTCGGCAGTATCCGTCGACCTCGACGAACCCGTGGTCGTTGACCGTGACCCCGGCGGCCTCGAGCCCCGCACCCTCGGTGACCGGTCGTCGACCGACCGCGACGAGCAGGACGTCCGCGCGGATCTCCTCGGTCCCCTTGCCCGTGTCCACCGTGCAGGTCACGGAGCGCTGGGTGGCGGAGACGTCGGTGAGCTTCGCGCCGGTCATCGCCGTGATGCCGCGCCGCTTGTAGGCCCGCGCGATCTCCTTCGAGCTGTCCTCGTCCTCGAGCGGCAGCAGACGGTCGAGGAGTTCGACCACGACGACCTCGACGCCGAACGCATGCCAGGCCGTCGCGAACTCCATGCCGACGGCACCGGAACCGAGGATGATCGCCTTCTTGGGCAACTTCTCGAGCGACAGGGCATGGTCGGAACTGATGATGCGCTTGCCGTCGAAGGGCGCGAAGGGCAGTTCCCGGGGCACCGAGCCTGTGGCGACCACGACGGACGGGGCGCGCACCGTGCGCGAGCCGCCGTCCTCCAGGGTCACCTCGACCGTGTCCGGTGCGGTGAGCCGACCCTCACCGATGAGGGTGTCCACCCCGCGACCCTTCAGGGCGCCCTGCAGGCCCTTCCACATGCGCTCGACGACGGCGTCCTTGTGGGCGTTGACGGCAGCGGCCTCGACACCCTGGTAGTCGAGCGTCACTCCGAACTCCGCCGCCTCCTGCGCGTGCTCGGCGACTTCGGCGGACTGAAGGATGGCCTTCGTGGGGATGCATCCCCAGTGCAGGCAGGTACCGCCGACCCTGGCCTTCTCCACGAGGACGACGTCCAGACCGAGCTGAGCGGCACGCAGGGCCGTCGAGTACCCGCCGGTGCCGCCTCCGAGCACGATGACGTCAGCGTCGTGTCCGGCGCCTCTCTCGACACGTCCGGTGCCCGGCGTCGGGGTGGGCTGCGTCGGCTCGGGGGCGGGCGTCGAACCAACGGGCGCTGATGCGGTGTCCGCGGCCTCCTGCTCGTCGGCGGTGGACGGGGCCGACGTCGCGGCGCTGGGGGTGGAGCCGCCGTCGTCGTCGGGGTCCTCGCTTGCGCTGCCCTCGCCGATCACGGCGATGACCTGTCCGACCTCGACGGTGTCGTCGACGGCGAACCGGATGTCGGTGACCGTGCCGGCGACCGGGGAGGGGACCTCCGTGTCGACCTTGTCGGTGGAGATCTCCACGA
>JBJHCV010000001.1:0-542305 GCA_050486225.1 Nitriliruptoraceae bacterium | reverse complement strand
CCGCCAGCGCGCGCTCGGCCGCCTCACCCCTGTCGAGTTCGAAGCCGTCATCGGCTACAACCGACTGGCCACAGCAGCATGACCCCGCACAACCACCATCAACCAGAGTCTGGGCAGACCCGGATGTGCTTGTTGACGCTCTTGCAGGCGTCCTTCCGGGCCTGCAGGACGCCTGCCGATGCGTCGGCCTGTTCCTTCAGCCGGCCAGCTAGCGTGTCCCAGAGGTCGTTGAGCTCCTTGTCAAGACTCTGCTTCTCCAACGCGAGTTCCTCGAGAGCGACCTTTCGATCTTGAAGCGTCTTGATGCGTGTTAGGAGCTCGGAGGACTCCTCCGTCGGTTTCCCGTCGGCCTCCTGCAGCTTCGCGTCGAGGGCCTCTTCGGCTTCCTGCAAGGCCGATCTGAGCCGGGGGTCCGGACCGAGCAGGGCGTCCGCCTTGCGCTTGTACTCATCCGCGATCCCAGTCAAGTCCTGACGAAGGCCCGAGATCAGCTGCTCGACCTTGTCCTCCGCGACCCACTCCGAGAGGGCTTCCTCGTGACCCTCGGTCGCGATCGGGGCCGCGGGGACCTGTGGCGCCTCCACCGTGAGATCGAGGGACGGAGCGAGCGCTGCGAGAGTCCGGCTTCTCCAGGACGTTGCGGCCTGCAGGGCCTGCAGACGACGAGCAACGTCTTGAGCCGGGCTGAGGCTCTCGAGCTTCTGGTTGACCGCGTCTAACCCATCGACGGTGTTGCCGAGCGTGTCGGCGTGTTGCTTGATCTCCTGGGCCAGCCCGATGGCCTTGAGAGTCGTCTCGGCCACCTGGGCGCAAGCCTTGGCATGACGTTCGCGGGCCGACTCAAGATCATCGGCGTGGACATCGATCAGCTCCAGGTCTGGCTGTTGGGCCATCGCTCGACGCGTGAGTTCCCCCTGGGAGAAGACGATGGGGCGGCGGGAGGGGGTGAGCGCGGCCGCGCCTCCGACCTCTCGTCGGAACTGTCGGGGCTCACCGTCGACAACTGCGTCCACCGTGATGACGGAGCCTGCGGGCAAGGTCGCTGCCATCCGGCTTCGGGAGGTGGCCGCGACCTCGCTGATCTGGCTGTCGTCACCGAACGCCAGCCGCAAGATGTCCACGATCAACGACTTACCGACAGAGGGCGCACCGATGATCGCGTTGATGCGTGGGTGGAGATCGATGTCGAGCCCGGCGTGGAGCCCGGCGTCGCCTTCCACGCGTACCCGAGTGAGGTAGAAGGTAGGAGCATCAGGTCGTTCGCCACCTCGCTGGACGGACACATCGTCGGAGGCGAGGGCCTGCCGTAGCGACGACGGTGACAGGTCTCCATGGATGTAGAGCCAGGTGTGGCGTGCTCCCACCGCGTCAAGGCTGTGAGCATCAGAACCCACAAGGAGCGGCTTGAAGAGGCCCCGCGACTTGATCCCCTGCGATACCCACTGGTTGGCGAGGTCCACGTCGGTGGTTTCAACTGCGTCAAGTCGTGCAACCCTTGCCAGTTGGTCGGCGGAGGTGGACGAGTCCGTGCCGGCGAGCATCGAGCGCGGCTTCTCGGCGTGGGCAGCGACCGTCACCAGACAACTCGCGTAGGCGGTGCCGGTCGTGGGGCAGAGTTCGTTCGCGATGATCTCTAGAACGTGGTCACAGTTGGGCTCCGCGCCGGGTCTAATCCCCGCCCGCGCCATGAAGCTGCGTAGTTGTTCGACGCCCTGCTCCGACGGCGCATAACACAGTAGATGGCCGCGAGAAGTGGTCACCTCAACGCCGGGCATCACACGGATTCCGACGGCTGCGCATGCCGCCGCGACGGCATCGACGCACTCGACCGAGTCGTGATCGGTGACGGCGATCACCGCCAGACCTCGATCGTGCGCTGCCTGAGCCAGCGCTGCAGGGTCCATGTCAGGCAACTCTCGATCCGAGGGATGCGCATGGATGTGCAGGTCAGCCTTGTGCCACAACCTCTACCCCAATCCTTGAGCCCCGCCGCCACCGTAGTGGCTGCCCGCGGCTCGTTTCGCCGAACTCGTCCACCCGCGCTCACGTCATCCAGTCTCCCGCTCTGGCGGCTACCTCAACGACGTCGGCACGCTTTCCGGGTACCGCTCCTTGCCTTCTGAACGCTTCCGCCGGCTGCCCCGCCCGACGACCGCCGTCTCCTACGCTGCACCGGGACGGCGAGCGATACGGACAGGAATGACGTGGCAGGCACGGCGGCGGGGGAAGGACGCGGTACGTCCGGACGGCTCGAGCTGACCTGGACAAACAAGGACCGTCGTCTGCTTGCCCACGACGACGTCACCTACGAGTGGGTCGACCCCCACGACTGGCGCGTCTCCGAGGTCCGACTCCTCGATGTGACCGGCAACTACGGCGACGACGCCAACGACAACCTGCTTGTCCAGGGCGACGCCCTCCACGCCCTGACCGCACTGACGTCCGTGCCCGAGTACGCCGCCCGGTACCTCGGCAAGGTGAAGCTGGCCTACCTCGACCCGCCGTTCAACACCGGCCAGACCTTCCAGCAGTACGACGACAACCTCGAGCACTCCGTCTGGCTCACGATGCTCCGCGACCGGCTCGAACAGATCCACAGGCTTCTCGCCCACGACGGGTCGGTGTGGGTGCACCTCGACGACGCGGAGGTGCACCGGGCCCGGTGTGTGCTTGACGAGCTTTTCGGTGCCGACCGCTACGTCGGGACGATCACGTGGCGCTCATCGGACAACTCCAACAACGATGCCCTGGGCTTCAGCTTGGATCACAACCAGATCTTGGTCTACGCCAAGGAGCCGGGTTGGCGCAGCAACCGGCTCGAGGCGACGCTCGACAGGCTGCCGCACTACGGCAACCCGGATGGCGACCCGAGAGGACCATGGTTCGACGGAAATCCTGTCAACTCGCCATCGCCTCGTCCGAACCTGCGATACACGCTGACAGGACCCGACGGGCAACGAATCGAGCCGCCGGCGAACGGGTGGCGCTGGGAACGCGCCACGATGGACGCCAAGTTCGCCTCCGGCGAGATCTACTTCAACGCCGCTGGCACGGGTATTAAGCGTCGCACGTACCTTGCCGACCACGGTGGCCTTCCTCCGTCGTCGCTCTGGACCGAAGTGGAGGTACTGCGCCGCGACGCCGACGGTCGTCCGAAGAAGCGGCACATCCCGCACGGACATAACCGTGGCGCGAAGAACCACCTGAAGTCGCTGTTCGGCTTGAAGGCTTCAGACGTGTTCGCAACCCCGAAACCCGAGCAACTACTGGAGAAGGTCATCCGGGTGGCCACCGACCCTGGCGACCTCGTCCTGGACTGCTTCGCCGGGTCGGGTACGACCGCCGCTGTAGCACACAAGATGGGGCGTCGGTGGGTAACGGTCGAGTTGTCAGACGACACGGTCGAAGCATTCACGCGACCCCGTCTGCGCAAGGTCGTGGATGGGGATGACCCTGGCGGCATCACGGAGACCGTGGCCTGGACGGGTGGGGGCGGCTTCACGGAGGCGCGGGTGGCCCCCTCGATGTTTGATGATGTGGACGGCACGATCGTCCTGGCGGACTGGGCTACCAACGGACAGCTGGCTGAGGCGGTCGCGGCGCAGCTGAAGTTCGGACTCGAACCGGAGGGGCCGTTCGTCGGCCGCAAGGGGCGAACGCGCCTGGCCGTGCTGGACGGGATGCTCACCGTCGGTGTGGCTGACCACCTGCTCGATCGGCTCGATGAGCGCGAGAACATCGTGGTGGTTGCGATGACGCTGGAGGAAGGGGTCGCCGAACATCTGCGCAAGCAGCGGCCGGGCTCGCGCGCTCGCAAAGTTCCGCGCGATCTGGCCCGGTCCGGGAAGCTCACGCCCCGGCTGGTCCGGCTCAACCGGTCGGACCAGGAGGGGGAGGCACGATGAGCGTGCATCCGAACGTGCCCTACGACCCGGCGCTGCTGGCGGAGGTTTCGGACCGGCTGGATCTGCGGGTCCCCAACGCCGAGGCGTTGGATGCGGTCGCCCGTCGCTTCGACGACGCTGACGGCCAGCCGTTCGAGGTGGTGTGCGACCTCGCGACCGCGGTCGGCAAGACCTACCTCGCGGCCGGGTTGATCGAGTACCTCGCCGACGCCGGCGTACGCAACGTGCTCGTCGTGGTTCCGGGCTCGACGATCTTGAACAAGACGGTTGCCAACTTCACCGACGGCCATCCGAAGTCGCTTACCGGGGCGATGTCGTCCGATCCGTTGGTCATCACCTCCGAGACGTTCAACACCGGCCGGGTCGCCGCGGCACTGGGCAACGAGGACCGGCTGAAGCTGTACGTGTTCACCGTCCAGTCCCTGATCCGTCCGAAGGCCAAGACCTCACGCAAGGTCCGCGACCACCAGGAGTGGCTCGGCACCGGGCTGTACCAGCGCCTCAAGGAAGCCGACGACCTGGTCGTGATCGCCGATGAGCACCACGTCTACAGCGAGAAGGCCAAGTCGTTCAACGCCGCCGTGCATGACCTCGACCCGATGGCGACCGTCGGGCTCACGGCCACCCCGACCAAGGCCGACCGCGACAAGGTGATCTACGACTACCCGCTGGCACGCGCCATCGCCGACCAGTACGTCAAGACCCCGGTGCTGGTGGGCCGCAAGGACAAGCTCACGGGCGTGGATGTCCAGCTTCGTGATGGGCTGCGACTGCTGGATGCAAAGCAGGCTGCGGCGGACACCTACGCGGACGCGATGGGCAAGCCGGCGGTGAACGCGGTGATGTTCGTGGTCGCCGACACCATCGACAACGCCAACGCGATCTACGAGACGCTGCGCAAGCCGGACCTGCTCGGCGAGGGCTATGACGAGCAGGTCCTGGTCATCACCTCCGAGTCGCCCGAGGAGTCCCTCGCCCGTCTCGACGCGGTCGAAGACCCGCACAGCAAGGTCCGTGTCATCGTCTCGGTCTCGATGCTCAAGGAGGGCTGGGACGTCAAGAACATCTACGTCATCTGCTCCTTCCGACCGTCGATCTCCGAGGCGCTGACCGAGCAGACCCTCGGCCGCGGACTACGGCTGCCCTGGGGCGCCTACACCGGCATCGAGCTGCTCGACACCGTGGAGGTGCTCTCCCACGAGCGCTACCAGGAGCTGCTGGAACGGGCCGGCGTGCTGCTCGAAGGCTTGACCGGACAGCGTGCTACCGCGGCCGTCGCCGTCCCTCCAGCGTTGAGCTACCCCGAGCACGATGCCGGCGGCGCAGGGCAGGCCGGCGAGGACGACACCGTCGCGGTCTACGTCACCACCGGCACCGGCACCGGCGACGATGGAGAGGAGCCGGACTCGCCCCTTGCCGAGGCCGCTGCGTCGGAGGACGCGGCGACCGGTACGCAGGCTGGCTTCCTCGTCTCGGGTGCGGAGAACCGGTTCGGGACCGCGGCCGGCGAGGTCACGTCGCTACAGCAGCCGGTGGTGGCGAGCCAGAAGGTCGAGGTCCCCAAGCTGGAACGCGTGATCAGCTCACGCGACTTCAGCCTGTCCGACATCGACGACGCAACCTTCCGCCAGCTCGGACAGCGGCTGGCCGCTGAGGGCGGCAGCGACCTCGACCGCAAGATCCTCAACGTCATCGAGGACCCGAACCACCCCTCCGGGCTGCGGCTCGTCCCCTCGACGACCACCGACCGGATCGAAGCCTCCGCGCCGAACCTGCCGTTCCCCGAGGCCCGCAAGCAGCTCGTCGACACCCTGCTCGTACTCGATGAGGTCGCCGAGACCAAGGCCAACGTCAACGCGGCCAAACGACTCGCCGACGCGGTCATCGACGGCGCCGGAAGCGAGACCGCCCTCGCCGCACAGTTCAACGCCGTGCTCGACGCCATCCGCATCACCATCCGTAGGAGCCACCGCGAAGCGCCCGCACAGGTCGTCGACACCTGGAGCACCGACACCTTCGCTCCGACCCGGCTCAACACCCGCGTCGAGGAACCGAACCGGTACGGACCGTTCTCCCGCAAGCTCGCCTACTCCGGCTGGTCACGCAGCCTGCACCCACTCAACTGGTTCGACAGCGAACCCGAACGCCGCTTCGCCAACCTCATCGACGACGAAGACGACGTGACCCTGTGGGCGAGGATCCTGCGTGGCGAACTCACCATTCCCCTAACCGGGGGGCGCTACCACCCTGACTTCTACGTCCGGGCCAGCGGCGAGCACTACCTCGTCGAGGTGAAGGCCGACAAGGACCTCGACACCCCGGATGTGCAGGCCAAGCGGGACGCCGCACGAGCGTGGGCACGCAAGGTCACCGACGAAGATGACCACGGGACCTGGCACTACCTGCTCGTCAGCCAGAGCGCGATCGAAACCGCCACGACGTTCGCCGGCCTCCGACAGCAGGGCAGCTGACGTGACCGGCACCCCGCGACCCACCTCGATCCGGATCTTCCTCGCGGACGGCAGCCCGGATGGCATCCGGATCGTCGAGAAGTCGAACTGGACCGGCCGAGCCGTGGTCGCCAGCCGCACCCAGTTGTCCGATGCGCTCCGCCGTGACGAGCTCGGCCGGCCCGGTGTCTACGTGTTGGCCGGCAGCGCCGACGACGGCGAACCGATGCTCTACATCGGAGAGGCCGACGTCCTCGGTGAACGACTCCGCAACCACGCCAGCCGCAAGGACTTCTGGACCTGGTTCGTCGCCTTCACCTCCACCGACGAGAACCTCAACAAGGCCCACGTCCGCTACCTCGAGTCCCGGCTGCTCGCACGCGCAAAAACCGCGAACCAGTGGGCGCTCGACAACAACGCCGCCCCGAACGAGCCGCCGCTGTCGGAGGCTGACCGGGCAGACGCGGACTGGTTCCTCGCCGAGATGCTCGTCATCTACCCCATCCTCGGCATCGACGCGTTCGAGATCGCCGCGCACGAGCCTGCGCCCCGTAGCGATGCCAGCGACTACGTCCTCGAGCAACGCGGAGCCGCCGGTCGAGGCCGCGAGACCCGGGACGGGTTTGTCGTCCTTGAGGGGTCGCAGGCTCGCCTGAAGGAAGTGGGCTCGGCCAAGCCCTGGCTGCTCGACCTCCGGCAGCAACTGCTCGACCGCGGCGTCCTCGTCGAAGCCGGTGGCTACTTGGTCTTCACCCAGGACTACCGCTTCCCCTCACCCTCACGTGCCGCGGCCGTGCTCGTCGGCGGCAACGCTAACGGACGCAAAGCATGGCGAACCCGCGACAACCGCATGCTCCGCGATGTCCAGGAAGCGCGCACCAGCTGAGGAGGCCGGCGGCGCGTCGATCGCGGGTGAGTCCCACGTAGTGGTGCAGGACCAGGCCGGCCTCGATGGCGGGTGGAGCAGCGCTGGGGTGCGTGACCGTGCGGTGCGGTCCCATATCGATTGACGTCTGGCACATCGGACGGACGGTCAGCGGGTATGGATGCTGCTACGCGTGGTCGGATCGATCGTTACTGCCCGTCGTCGGTGCGCTTGTCGTCGGCGGCGTTGGAGGTGTGCCGGGAGGCGGTCCGCCGCGCGGGGCCGTCCGATCCGCAGGAGGCGGCGTTGCTGTTGCACGCGGCGGCACAGCATGTGGCCTGGACGGAGGGCCGCGGGGTGCCGGTGCGCCTGTCGAGGGTGTTCGCTGCCGATCAGGTCGACGCGTCGGTGGCGGCGTTCGCCGCGTCTGGGCATCGGGTGTCGCCGTTCCGGTCACGGGTGGAGCGTGTCGCGGGGGCGGTGACCCGGCGACCGGCGTCGGTGCGCCACGAGACGGAGACGGCAAAGTCGGACCTCGATCCCCCGTATACGCCCCGGGAACTGGCGGGGTTCGGGGCAGCTGCGGGTGCGCTGCAGGTGGAGTCGGCGACGTGTCTGCGGGCGGCGATCGCGCTCGGGGTGGGTGCTGGTGTGGTCGGTCCGGCGGCGTCGCGGGTATCGGCGGCGCACCTGCGCCGGGTCGGCGGGACGCTGGTGGTGTGCGCTCCTGGGGTAGGGCCGGTCGCGGTCCGCGAGCCGTGGGGGCGACGGCTGCTGGAGGTCGCGCAGCGACGGCCGGAGGGCCCGTTGACGAGCTACTACGACTCAGCGGGCCGGCAACGGCTGCAACGTGCGTTGAAGCGGCTGGATGGCGTGCCGCGGCTCGAGGTGCATCGGCTGCGCACCACCTGGGTGGTGTCGCTGTTGGAAGCGGGGCTGCCGGTGGACGTGGTCGCGCACGTCGCGGGGGTCGGTGGGAGTGCGCTGCACCGGCATGTCGCCCTGCTGCCCGGGGTCACCGCCGACCGGCTCGCGTGTTGGATGACCGACGACCCGCGCAAGGTCCCGGACAGCTCGCCGTTCGCCGGACTCGAGCCCGTCGCCGCTCCAGGGCGGGCTGCTGAGGACGTAGCGGCGCTGGTGACCGACTTCCGGCCTGGGGGCGAGGCCGCCGGCGACCGGTGGGAGCACGAGACGGTGGTGGCGTTGCGTGCCCGGATCGTGGAGCGCGCGTCGAGTGAGAAGCGGGCCCGCAAACTGCTGACGGCGTTGTCGCTGCTGGTCGGGTGGGCCGCGACCGAGCCGGGGTTGCCGTTCGAGCCCGCTGCGCTGCTGAAGGACTCGACGCTGCAGCGGTGGGCCGGCCGTCAGCGTGCCGCCGGCGCGGAGGACAGTTCGGTGGCGACGCATCTGAGCGCGCTGCGCAGCCTCGCAACCCCGGTCGACCCGCCGGTCTCCGACGCCCCTCCCCGCACGAAGCCGGCGGGCGCCGCGGTGTACGACGCCGACGAGGTCGAGCGGTTGTGGGCGGCGACCGCCGTGGACGGCCCGTTGACGGAGCCCCAGCGGCGGCTGCTGACCGCGTATCTGGTGTTGCAGTTGGGGGTGGGGCTGCGTGGCCACGAGGCGGTCAAGGTCCGCTCCAGTGATGTCGAGCTCGACGGCCAGCTCCCCTGGGTGCACGTGACCGGCACACCGGGTCGGCGGGTACCGGCCGCGACGTGGGCGATGCCGCTGCTCGCCCAGCTCGCAGAGGTAGCCGACGACGGGTATCTGACCGGCTACGGCTCGACCCGGCTCACCGGCCCTCGCCGCCGCATCGAGGCCCGGCTCGGTCTGCCGGTGGACCCGGCCCGGCTGCGTCGCACCTGGCTGACGGGACAGCTTGAGGCCGGGGTGCCGGCCGACGTGCTGGCCGCGCTGGCTGGCGGTGAGCTCGTCGGCATCGATCCGCTCCTGGCTCGGCTTCCGCGCCGGGATCTGCCGCAGCTGGTCGCCTACACGGCGACGGTGGCGTAGGCGTATGCAACAGGTAGCGGGCGTGCCACTGCAGGATGCATGGCATCGACAACCGCAGATATCCAGTCCCTGATCGATTCGTACGTGCCGGCCTCGCTCGAGGCGCACCGCTGGGCGGGCATCGCCCCTGTGGTGCGGTCCTGGGTGACGGCCGCAGCACCTGGACATCCCCACCGGGCCCGGCAGCTGCTGGCCGCAGGCGCACAGCTGGCGGCCTGGTGTGAGGACAACGCCGTGCCGCTCGAGGCGGCCGCGGCGCTCAAGGCGTCCACCATCGAGCGCTACTGCGCCCTGGCTGAACGCGATGGGCGGCACTCGTCCACCACGCGGGCCACGATCCGGGCGCGGTTGCGGTACCTGGCCGCCGCCCAGACGCTCCCGGGCGAGGCTGCGCGGCCCGCTGAGCTGCGCCGCGGCCGGATCAAACCGCCCTACAGCGCCGAGGAGGTGGCCGGGTTCCGGACGCTGGCCAGGTCGCAGCCGCCGCTGATCGCGGCGCGGCTCGAAGCGATGCTGCTGGCCGGGCTCGGTGCAGGTTGTGGCAGCGAGGAACTGCGTCATCTGACCGGTGCGCACATCACCACCCGGGCGGACGGCACCGTGCTCGCCACCCTGCTCGGCCGCCGTAAGCGCACCATCGCCCTCGACGAGCGTTACGCGCGGCGTCTGGCGGTGTTGGCGGCCGAGGTCGGCACGGAGCTGCTGATCGGCGGGCAGACCCCGGATCGGCGGGCGGTGACCTCGCGGCTGCTGCACCGCATCAAGGGCGGCGGATCGCTGCCGGCGTTGGAGCCGGGCCGGCTGCGCTCCACCTGGATCGCCGATCGGCTCGCCGCCGGGGTCCGCCTCGACGTGGTGATGTGGGCGGCCGGGCTGACCACCCCGACCACGATCGTGGACCTGGCGCGCTACCTGCCTCCGCTCGGCACCGAGGAGGCGCTCCGCCAGCTGCGGCCACCGCCGCTGGACGCGCGACAATCGAACACCTGCGCAGGCGAGCGCGGGTGTGATTGCCGGGGACAGGCGGCGGCGAACGGTCGCCGGGCATGAACTCAAACACCATGCTCACGGGTCCGGGCGGCGTTCTGCCGTCCGGGGAGCCCGGTACCCCGTCCGTTACGCACTTCTCGATCTCGCCGTTGGAACGCAAACAGCGGCGTGACTTCGCCGAGGTCTGCCGCATCGTCGACCGCTCGAAGGTCGCGGAGGACTTCGCTGATCTGGTCGTTCGCCGCAACCCGACCACCGGCAAGGCCGTGGGGCGCCCGCGGCGGTTGACGCTGCGTGCCCTGTTGATCCTGGCGGTGATGAACTGTCTCCGCGACCGGCGGCCCACGCTGGTGGACATCACCGAAACGGGCAACGAACTCCCCGATGACCTGTTCGCCGAACTCGGCCTCAAAGAGCCGGGCGGCACACGCGTCCCGCTGACCGAGTCCCAGGTCGGCCACCTGTTCAACCTGCTCGCAGACCGCCTGGATACCTCCCCGCATCGCAGCGGTAAACGTCTCAAGGTCACCGTCGATGGCGAGATCATCGACGAGTTCAAGGCCCCTCCGGTCGATCGCAAGTGCTTCGACGCACACGTCGCCGACGACGAGCTCGACACCGCCGAGCCCACCCGCAAGCTCGCGGATCGGAAGCGAGCGTCGCTGGACGACGAGCAACGCGCCGGCCGTGAGCGGCTGCTCAACGAGCTGGTCGATCGGTTGCTGCAGGCCACGCTGCCCGAGGGCATGCCGGTCGAGGCGTTGGCGGTGGACTGGACGGACCGTGAGGCGTACGGCCGGCGGCCCCGCAAGGCGTCTGCGAACCGGGTCGGTTCGATCTCGGCAGATCGTGACGCGCAGCTGGGTCGTCGCCGCCCGAAAGGCAACAGCTTCACGACCAGCCAACGCAAGGCCAAGGGCGCGGATGCGGCTGGTGGGTTCGATCAGGCCGGGTTCGAGGTGGACAAGGTCCAGAGGTACTTCGGCTACCTCGTGCACTACGCCGTCACTGTCCCCGGCGAGGACGCCACCCCCGTACCCGAGCTCGCCCTGGCGATGCGGGTCGCGCCCGCCAACGACATGGCCGGGGTCGCACCCGCGCTGATCGACATGGTCGATTCGGTCGGCCGGGTCGGTCCGGTTACCCACGCGCTGGTCGATCGTGGCTACTCGATGCGCACCTACGAGACGATGCACCGCCCCCTCGGGGAACGTGGCGTACACCTGACCTTCGACCTCTCCGAGCTGCAACGCGGCCGTTCCGGGATGACCGAAGCCGGCGCGATCACGATGGGCGGCGACTTCTACTGCCCCATGCTGCCCGACAGCTTCGAGGTCGATGCGATCCCAGGACCTGGCGCGACCCGTCAGGACTGGCGGGCCTACCACGAACGTCGGGACGCGCGCATGCAGTACGCGATGCGCCTCAAGGGCCGGCCCACCCCCGACATGGCCAGCCAGCGGCTTGAGTGCCCCGCGGCGGCCGGACGGATCCGTTGCCCACTCCGCCCCGAGTCGCAGTCGCTGGACCCGGCCCAGACACCGGAGATCTACGACAGTGACCGGCTCGACGAGGTCCGGGACGCCAAGCTGCACTGCTGTACGGCGAAGTCGTTCACCGTCACCGCCGAGGACGGTGCCGGCACCCGCCAGCGGCACCCGTTCGGCAGCCGCGCCTGGATCCGCGCCTACGAACAGCGGACCGCATCCGAGCGCTACATCGCCCACTACAAGCGCTTGGTACGCACCGGCAGAGAAGACATCGCCATGCAAGGCCAGATCCGTCAGACCTTGATGACTGGCTTCGCCAGCGTCGCGGTCAACATCCACCTCGTGCGCTCCTTCAACGACAAGCACGGCAACGCCCAGTAGCCGGAGTGAGGCGGGGTTGTCCCAGCGATGGCTGAGACAACCCCGCCGATCACGCGACACCGCGCCGCGCCTGCGGTGCGCTACCGGCACCGGTCACCAACAAGGAGCCGCCATGACCGACCAACACGAACCCACACCACCCGACAACGACCCCGCAAGCAACGACAACGTCGAGCACGCGCCGACCATCGGCGAGACCACTGCCGAGGGCGACCCTGACACGACCGACGGCGAGTCGGACACCGAAGAACCCCACGACGAGGAAGACCACCTCGACGACGATGACGACGACCTGCTCGACGACCCTGACGCTCAGGCTGGCGGCGCGTCGCCAGGGCTCCATCGACGAACCATGAACGAGGTCAACGCCGTGCTGCTCGGCACGCTCACCGTGTGCTACCCCGAGCGGGACGTGCAGATCCTGCTCGATGGCGACGCCGCCATGCGCACCATCGCAGCGTTCCGCACAGGCAGGCGCCACCAGTTCGAGGACAAGCTCGACCCCACCACGCCAGCCGCCGCCTGCGGCTGGGTCGCACTCGACATGAATCCGATGGCGATGTGGTGGCTGCCCGGTCTGCCCAACGCGGGGTCCACCCGCATGACCATCGACCCCGAGCCCGTCCCGAGCTGAACCGACCGACACCACCGTGGAGGGCCGCCCAGCTGGGCGGCCCTCCACGCGTCGACACGGCGAATGCAGCCGTCCATCGCCTGGCCACCGTCACAGGCATGAAGATCCCCGGCGGCAACAGCATCGACCGGCAACGGCGCCTCCAGCCGCGCGACTACGCCGTCGACCCCCACCGGTACGGACACGACCCCAAGCTCGTATTCCACCTCCCCGACGGCGGCGACGCACACTCCGCCCGCATCGCCGCCGCCCAGCACCACCTCATCCTGCGCTGGCGCGCCCTCCCGGCACGCCCCAGCGGCGCCGCGCTCGGTCGCGCCTGGGGCTTCTCCAAGCAGACCTGGAGCCGCACCATCAACGGTCAACGCTGGGCCGGCCAAGCCGCCCTCACTGCCCTGGCCTTCGCTACCGCCCGTACCGCACCAGGTCCGGAGTAGCGGCGGGTCGGCGGCGGCCGTCCGACCGCCTCGTGTCCACGGAATGCCGTGGGCCTTACCAATGGTGACGTGTCGTGCCGGCGACTCGTGCTGCAACGGGTCGATGCGCGAAACACGCCGCTGATGTGCTGACGCGGCTAACGGCCAGGACACGGGGCGGCGTGTCGCCACTGGCCACCGCGTGAGGCTTCCCACACGATCACGTGTCCCATTCCCTCGCCCGGAGTCAGCGACCACATAGCGACCCAGACATGATCGATTACCTCAGGCAGCAAGGGTCTGGGCGCTTCGCCGGGGTAGCCGCTCCACATCGCAAATTCGACTCCCTCGCGGCAGAGGTCAGGATCGAGCCAAACGAACAGGTGAGCGGCATCGCGCGCCCGCGCGTGATCACGTCCCAGTACGCCGGCTTTCGCCTGCGCTGCTCGGTTCACTTCGGCAGTGACCAGGAACTCCGATCTACTTGAACCGTGCCGCGACCGCCGCTCGAACACCACGACCGGCCCGTCACCGTCCGGGGCGAATGCCCACGCGGTATCGATTCCCGCCGAGAAGCAGGCCTCGACGACCGACCGTGCGACTGGGGAGGCGTCCTCGGTCGCGTAGCGAACGAAGAACTCCGAATCGCTCGCCCGTGTATCCGCAAGTCCTGTAACACCCGCGGCCTCCAACTGAGCGAGAAGCGGCGCTACTCGGTCGATGTGCCCACGAAGCCTGGTTGATTCTTCAACGCGGACTGCCCACGACCACCCCACACCCGGCACGCGGCAGTGGATCGCATCCCGGTCCGGAACTGCGTCGAATCCGGCAAGGTCGCTGTCGATGCATGCGGTCACCTCGAAGGCGAGTGTCCGTCCCTCAGTCATGGCATCGAAGTCATGCAGCCCGTCGGGACCGTCCCGCAGGTCCGTGCGCTCGGTCTCGGCATCGAGTAGCTGCCTGATGACACGCATGGCGACTTCCTCAGCCACGGCCGACCGCGACTCCGGCAGCCCGCTGGCATCAATGGTGATTGAGGGCGGAAACTCCACAACGACTCCGATGTCCTCGATCCACCCGCGTGGCGCAACTGTGACGGCACCAACCACTCTGAATGATGCCCTCCGTACCGAACCATGACAGAGGAGATCCAACGGCACGCGGCCCCCACGCCTGCTGTGTCGCAAGGGCTGCATAGGGTTCATCGTCCACCGGATCGGAGGCGAGGATGCCTGTTCGCGCAGTTGCCTGGGTCCCGGAAGCTCAGGAACGGCCATGGCACGCAGCAGCCGTGCTCGCCATCCGCTGGCTGAAGCAGCAAGCCGCCGAGCATGGGGAGCGGCCAGGTGCAGTCACACCTGCCATCCAGGAATACGGAATCCCAGACGTCGACAGGATGGGTTGGAAGACTTCTCGACGCGCAGGCCAACGTCGGGTCCCAAGCGGACGACTGGCGGTTCTGGCGTATGTGCCGGACTGGGAATCGCTCGAGTTCGCCATCCAGCTTGCAAACGGAGGCAGCCTCGCCGTCGTTGAGGGCTTCGGCACGAAGCTGGAGGGGTGGGCACGATGGCACCGAGCCGTAGACCTCACCAGCAATCAGTTGAGCGAGACGCTGCCCGACGATGTCCTCGAGCTCGTAGAGACGCTGCAGTGCTACGGCAACAACGGCTTTGCTCGCGGTTTCGGTCGAGACCAGGCGCTCCGGCGCACCACGTCGATGCAACTGATCGACAAAGACTTGACACTCGGCGCGCTGCTAGCGGCTGGCCAGTCCGCGTCGGGAGTGAGGCGACTCTCGCAACTCATCGGCTAGGTCCATCCAGCTCGACGCGGTTCGGTAGCGCTATCGGGGCACTGCGGAAGACCCAAGGTCCAGAGCCGAGCTGGAGACCTAACTCCCCTCGATCGCCTCGTCGTAGGCCGTCGCGACGGTGAAGCAGAACTGGAGCAACGGCTCGACCCTCTCTTGGGTCAGCCAGGGCTCGGTCGTACGTGCCATCGTCTCGGTGCCGGAGAAGCCGAACAGGACGTCAGCGTTCGTTCGGAAGTCGCTCGTGGTGAGCGGTTGGACGGGGATGCCGCTGTTCTGCCCCGCGTACGAGCCGAAGGGCACCATGACGCGCCCGTCCGAGTAGATCGCGACGACCGTCCGCACGCCACTCTTCGAGGGCCCGGCAGCCTCGAGTACCACGTGGTTGGGTCCGAGACGTCGCCGGTAGCCCGCGGCGAGCCACTTCGACAGCACATCCTGCGCCGCGACGAGCGTGTCCGGATCCCCGAACTGCTCCCAGAACTCGTCGACCGACTGCGGGACCTCGTTCCGCTTGACCTGCTCCACCGTGGCAGTGAACGCGTTCGGCTCCGCCACGGCCGTGAACAGCGGCGCCCACGGGCTCTCGCCGATCCGCACCGCCTTCGCCTCCACGAGCCACACCGCGATGCCCCGCTCCGCGTCGTGCTCCGCGAGATCGTTGAGGTACTGCGCAACCGCCCGGAACTCGTCGCGGTGCTCCTCTGCGATGACTACGAGTCCCCGGGCACGCCGTGCCACGGCGTACGCCAGACCGCGCGTGAGGTGATCGTGATCGGCACGGCCGTACTGGTTCTCGATCACGAACTCGGACCCGTCCTCCCCCTGCGCGACGATGTCGATCCGGCGACCGCCCGTGGTCAGCACCTCGGATTCGCCCAGCGACGTGAGATCGAGCCCGATCGCGTCACCCACCGCATCGAGTTGCTCCGCGAGCAACGGCGTGAAGTCCGCGGCCTCCCCGACCCACGCTTCCGTGAGGCGCCCGAACTGCAGCTTCGCCATCGTTGCCACGAGCCCACCCCCACCGCCGTCAGGAACACCGCCGACGCCCTTCGACGCGCAGACGGCGACGCTCATCCCAGCGTAGGCGGCAGCGGGGGCACATAGCCGACATAAGTGGGGTGGAATCCGCGGGCTCCGACCGTGGAAACGCCACTTCCGCGGGTCGCGAATCTTGCTAGCTAGGCACCTCTAGCACCTCGATCCTGACTTCTGTTCCAGGCTCTCCGTTGCGATGTCCCGAGACATGCTTCCCGCAGGTCTCGGGACATCGTTCTCGTTTCGGGGCGGTTCGTCATCTGGGTCGGGGTCCGGGTCCGACGTTGCGGGGCTGGCGGTCGCAGGTGGTGTCGAGGGTGACGTGGCGGAGCCTGATGTTGTGGCGCAGGGTGACGGTGCTGACGTTCCCACACGCGCGACCGCAGACGTGCGATCCTTCCGCGAGCCGGCGCTCGCGCACCGAGGTGTCCCCGTGACCGACCGCCCTGCGACGTCCGAACCCGTCCGCGGTGTCCCGATCGCTGACTGGGCGAGCCCTCGGCGGGCCCGGCTGGCGCTGGCCGCGCTGGTCGCCTGTCTGGTGGCGCTGACCCTCGCCGACCTGTGGCTCGAGCACCACACCGGCCTGCCCGTCGGACTCCCGATGTCGTCGGAGGCCACCAAGCCGGACCTGTGGTTCGGGTACGGGGCCGCTGACATCCACGCGCTGTTCACGTCCTACGGAGCGGGTGGCCGCCGCGCGTACGCCGTCGGGCTCGTGGTCGACACCGTCTACCCACTCGTGCTCGCCGCCGCGACCATCCTGCTGTCGGCCCGCGCGTTCCCCCGACGCGCACCGTGGCTGTGGGCGTTCCCGGTCACCTTCGCCGTGCTCGACGTCATCGAGAACCTCGGGTTCGGCGTCGCGCTGGCCGCCCACCCCCGAACCCTCGACGGGCTGGTGACCGTGCTGTCCCCGATCACGCAGGTGAAGCTGCTCGCCTTCCCGCCGACCGTCGCGGTCCTGCTCGCGGCGATCGGAGTCGTCGGCTGGCGATGGTTCCGGCTCAGGCAGGGCGGACGACCCGCGCCCCCACGGACGTCGGGCCACTGAGACGGGCCCCACCCGGTGCCACGAGCACATCGGACGTGGCGGCCCTGCATACTTCCGCCATGGAGGGGACGGAGCACACCACGACGGTGGCGCGCGAGCATGCGCCCGAACGTTTCCCCTTCACCAAGTTCCTGCCACCGGTGCTCGACGATCGGGTCTCGACGGACCACGTCGTGCGCCGCATCGACGAGGCGGTCACCACCCGCGCGCTGACGATCCTCACCGCGCCGGCCGGTTCGGGGAAGACCACGGCGCTGGCCTCCTGGGCGGCCACGGCCGGCGACGACGTCGTGTGGATCCGGCTCGGTCCCGACGACAACGAACCGACCGTGCTCGCGGCCGCGCTCGTCGAGGCGGGACGTCGGCGTCTCGGCGATGAGTTCGGCGGGCGAGTCGCACAACTGCTCGCCTACGCGGGTGCAGCACCCACCCCCCGGCAGCTGGCGACCGCGCTGGTCAACGACCTCGGCGACCACGGGTCCGCCACTCTGGTGTTCGACGACGTCCACGAGGTGACCGACGCAGACACGGCAGACGTCCTCGACGAACTCCTCGACCACCTGCCGCCGGACGTCCGGGTCGTCCTGTCCAGCCGGGTCGAACCCGACCTGTCGCTCGCGCGACGTCGGGTCCGTGACCAGGTTGCCGAGTTCGGGCTGGACGACCTCCTGCTCGACCGCGACGCCGTCGAACACGTCCTGAGCCGCGACGCGCCCGTGGACGACGCAGCGGTGGACGCCGTACTGACCGCCAGCGGAGGCTGGGCCGCCGCCGTCCGGCTCGCGACCACGCAACGTGGCGCGGACACGACCCCATCCCGCGTGTCACCCGAGGTGCTCAGCGATCTCGAACGATTCCTCGCCGAGGAGGTGCTGGCCGGCCTGCCGGACACCCTTCGCGGCTTCCTGCTCGAGACGTCCATCCTCGACGAGCTCTCGCCCGCCGTGTGCGACGCGGTGACCGGTCGGGCCGACAGCCGCCGGGTCCTGGAGGACCTCGACCGTCGCAACCTGTTCCTGACCCGTCACCGTGGCGCGACCGACGACACCTGGCGGACCCACGACCTGTTCGCCGCGTTCCTGCGCGACCGGCTCGCGACGGAGCGATCGCGCGAGGAGATCGGCCTGCTGCACCGGCGCGCGGCCGGGGCCCTTCCGGCATTCCGGGCGTTGCGACACCTGACGGCTGCCGGGGACCACGCGACCGCTGCCTCCCTCATCGTGGAGCTCGCGTACGACGAACTCGAGACCAGCACGATCCTGCAGGTCCAGCCGGCACTCCGTGCACTGCCCGATCACGTGATCGACGCCGACCACCGCCTTGCGCTGCTGCGTGTCTGGCCGGAGCACGTCAGCGGCCGTGCGCACGAGGTGGTCCGTGCGCTCGAACCACTGTGGGGCCGCCTCGTGTCGGCGGGACGGCACACCCAGGCCGCCGAGGTCGGGGACATGCTCGCGGAGGCCCACCTGCAGCTCGGCGACCTGGACGGCACCGGCCGGGCGATCGAGCATGCGCTCGAACACTGCGACGACGCGTGGCGACCCATCGTCCTCGGCGTGGCGGCCTGGTGGAACTACTACCGCGACGAGTGGCACCGGGTGTCGGACTGCATCCACGAAGCCGTGGACCGGACGCTCGCGTCGGACGCGGTGAGCCTGCGCAGGGCGATCGGGCCCGCCCTCTCCCCCACCCTGCTGTTCGTCGACCGCGGTCCCGCCTGGGTCGCCGACGCGGTCGAGCGCCTGGCCGACGGGCTGCGCAACGACGACCACGCGACCGTCACCGGGATGCGCCCGGTGCGAGCCGGCGCATCGCTGCTGCGACTCGACGTCGGCGAGGCCACCCGCGAACTGCGCCAGTGCCTCGCCGAGTCGGTGGAGTACGGCCAGATCGCATGGAAGCACCAGGAGGCCGAACTCCTGCTGGTCTCGATCTGTCTCGGGACCGGCGACCTCGGCACCGTGGAGCGAGTCCTCGACGACGCCCTGCCCCGGCTCGACGAGCCGGTGTACCGCCAGTACCGCCACACCTACGCGCTTGCGGCCATGCGCCTGCAGTGGTTGTCCGGAGAGCACCAACGGGTCGTCGCGACCTCCGACCGGTACCTCACCGGTCCGCCCCGGACCGGGCACCTCGAGGAGACCGTCGTCCGAGGCGTCGCCGGAGCGATGGTCGCCCGGATCGAGGGTCGAACCGACGATGCCGTGGAACTCCTGCGGCAGAGCGAACAGGCCCAGCGTGACGGCCGATGCTGGCTCTTCGCGGGGATGCCGGGCCTGGACCGGGCCAGCATCCTGCTCGAGTCGGGACGGGTCGCCGCCGCCCTCGAGTCCACCCTGCCGACCCTCCACGAGGCGGCTCGGGTCGGGCCGGGGATCCTGGTCCCGGAGGCGCGGGCCAACCGCGGCGTGCTCGAACGATGTGTACGCGCCGGCATCCACGTCGACATGCTCCGACAGGTCCTCGCTGCGAGCGCGCCCGCACACGCCAGTCACGAGCCGCTGCCGATCCCGGGCACCGACGAGGTCCTGTCGCCGCGTGAACGCGAGGTGCTGGCGCAGGTCGCCGCCGGTGCCTCCAACCGCGAGGTCGCCGCTGCCCTGTTCATCGGTGAGGCGACCGTCAAGTCGCACCTGACCCGGATCCTGCGCAAGCTCGACGCGGACTCGCGCACACACGCGGCGGCCCGCGCCCGGGAACTGCGGCTGCTGTAGCGGCTGCGGCGAACCCCGCAACGGGTCCGACCCGACATTGCGACCCGCACGTCCCGCGCTCCGACCTTTGGGTGATGACCCCTGCCCGTCGGGCCCGTAGAACCGTCACAGGTCCGGACCCGCCGCAGGAGACCGCCCGATGCAGACCACCCTCGAACTCACCAGGCTCGGCGCCGCAGAACTTGCGCAGAGCATCGCGGCAGGTGACGTCACCGCCCGCGAGGCCGTCGACGCGCACCTCGACCGCATCGAGGAGGTCAACGACCGGCTCAACGCGTTCATCCTGCCCCGCGTCGACCAGGCCCGTCGGGAAGCCGACGAGGCCGACGCCGCACGACGCAGCGGCGCACCCCTCGGCGCACTGCACGGCGTCCCCGTGACGATCAAGGACCAGTTCGACGTCGCCGGGCTGCCGACGACCTTCGGGGTCGCCCGTCTGGCCGACCGACCCGTCGACCGCGACGGTCGCATGGTCGCCGCGCTCCGCGAGGCGGGAGCGATCGTGCTCGGCAAGACGAACGTGCCTCCGGCACTGGGAGCCATCGAGACCGACAACTCCGTGTTCGGGCGCACCAGCAACCCGTGGGATCTCGACCGCACCCCCGGGGGCAGCAGCGGCGGGGACGCCGCGCTCGTCGCGGCGGGTGCGATCCCCCTGAGCCTCGGCGCGGACCTCGGCGGCAGCCTGCGCGTCCCCGCGTCCTGGTGCGGGGTGTACTCGCTGGTCTCCACGATCCCTCGCCTTCCCATCGATCGGGCCCCGGTGCGCACGGCAGCAGGACTCGTGGACGCGCAGGCAGGGCCCTTCGCCCGGTCCACCGCCGACGTCGCCCTCGCGCTGCGCGTCATGGTCGAGGCGATGGTCGCCCGGCCGACGAGCATCAACCCACCCGTTCCGTGGCGCGAGCCGCCCCGCGATGGCGTCACGGGCCTGCGGGTCGCCGTGCTCCCCGCGATCGACGGCTTCACGCCGTCCCCCGCGATCCGGCGCGCGCTGGACGAGGCCGCCGACGCCCTGAGGTCCGCTGGCGCAGTCGTCGAGCCGTGGGACGCCGCCCCGGACACGGGCGAGGCGGTGGCGATCGCCCTGCGCTGGTGGACCGCGGACGGCGGCACGTGGCTGCGGCAGGTCCTCGACGGCGAGAGGCCCCATCCGCTCATCCGACAGGACGTGCAGGGTCTGTCGCTCCCGAACTGGGCCGTCCGGCTGCTCGCCGCGACGTCACAGGCGACGGGACAGCACCGGGTCGCACGGCTCCTCCGGCACGTGCGCAAGGCACGGGCCGCCGACCTGGCGGACGTCTCGGGCGACCGGCTCCGCCACGTCGACGCGTTCCTCGCCGCCATGGACGCCGGCCGCCACGACCTGGTGCTGTGTCCCGCCACGCCCGTCCCCGCGGTCCCCCACGACCGGGCCAGACACATCCCCGGCATCGACGCACCGTCCCTGCTCACCACCATGCTCGGCCTGCCGGCCGGCGTCGCGCCGGTGACCCGGGTGCGAGCGGGTGAGGAGACCGACCGGCCGGACAGCAGGGACCGGGCGATCAGGGCGGCACGGGAGGCCGAGCAGGGCAGTGCCGGACTGCCCGTCGGCGTGCAGGTGGTCGGCCGGCACTGGCGCGAGGACCTCGTCCTCGCCGCGATGTCGGCGATCGAGACCGCGCGATCCCTGCAGCCAGACCACCCCGGTATCGCCCCACTGTGACGACCTCGGGGAGCGGACCACGTTCCGCCCACCGGTCAGCACCCATCCATCTACGAACAGACCCGTCGCAGGACCAGACATCGAGACAGGAGTGACCATGACCGAGACGACCAGCACCCGCACCACCCCGCGTTCGACGCCCCGTTGGCGCATGGTCGCCTTCTGGGTGCTCATGATCCTGCTGCTGTTCCTGCACCTCGGGGAGCGGCCACAACAGCTCGGCTTCATCGTGACCGCGTTCTCCGGCTTCCCGGAGGGAGCGGGTGCCACGCACGAGATCCACTGGTTCGCCCAGGGCGTGTTCGCATGGGCCATCGTCGCCTCGGTGATCGCCCAGCTGCGGCGACCCGTCGCACAGGTCGGGGCCGCCTGGGTGTACGGGGCCGGCACCGTCGTGGCGTTCACCCTGGTACTCGCGCTCGCGGACCTGCCCGCCGAGGTCGTGCCGATCGTCGCCGCCGCGACGCTCATCGCCGCGGTCGCGTTCGTCGCCCACCCGTCGACGTGGAGGGCGAAGTTCGCCTCGGTCGAGCGTCCGAGCATGCCACTGTTCGCCCTGACCACGGCGGCCGCGGTGCCGCTGGTCGTCTACGCCGTCGGCCAGCTGCAGATCCACGTCGGAAGCGGCTCCCACGACGAACACTTCGTGTTCGGCCACTGGATCGTCATGGCCGCCTACGCCGCGCTGATCCCGCTGTTCGGCGCCGTCGCGGCACGGAAGGTGTCCGGCTGGCGGTTCCCGCTGTGGGTCTCCGGCCTGATGGGCGTCGCACTCGGCATCGGATCGCTCGGCATCAGCGCGGTGTCCCAGCTGTCCACCGTGTGGGCGCTGCTCGCCATCGCCTGGGGCGCGGCCTTCATCACCGTCGGCGAACGCGAGGCCCGAGGCTGACGCCGGTCCCTCGTGCTCACCACGACCTGACGTACGCCACCAGTTGGTCGAGTGCGGTTCCCCAGCCCTGCTCGAAGCCCATGTCCGCATGCGCAGCCGCGGTCTCCGGCCTCCCGTGGACTGCGCGGGCGACGTAGCGCGTCGCTTCACCGACCGCCTCGAACGTCAGGTCCGCGGTGAACGGGAGGTCGTCGTCACCCGCGGGCGGAACGGGCCGGAAGCCTGGTCCCAACGCCGAGGTCCACACGAGTCGGTGCGGAGGCTCGACCACGAGGTAGCAGCCGGAGCCACCCTCCATCAGTTCTCCTTCCGGTGACCGCATCACGGTGCGGAACCTGCCACCCGGCCGCAGGTCGATCTCGCACTCGACGGTCTCCCACGGCTTCGGGGTGAACCACTGCACGAGATGGTGTGGGTCGGTCCACGCCTGCCAGACCAGCCCGACCGGAACGTCGACAACGCGTTCCAGGCGCAGGTCGAGGTCAGGGTCATGGTCGAATGCGGGAGTGTTCGTCATGCCGGATCCTTGTGTTCGTCGTGGCGATCGTGTGGTTCGTCGCGCGGTTCGTCCGTCGGTGACGCGGCGCGGTGATGCGCGACCAGGTGCTCGTCGAGTCGATCGAGGCGCCGTTCCCACAGCCGTCGACGTTCGTCGAGCCAGTGGGCCGCGTGCCCGAGCGGCTCCGGCTCGAGGCGGTAGGTACGAACGCGGCCGGACTTCGACGACGACACCAGACCGCATTCCTCGAGCGCACGCATGTGTGCGAGAAACGACGGCAACGCCATGTCGAACGACTCGGCGAGTTCGCTCGTCGGCAACGGCCCCGCCCCAAGATGCTCGACCACCCGACGCCGTGTCGGGTCAGCCAGCGCCCTGAAGACCCGCTCGATGTCGGTGTCGGTGTCTGCGGCGTTGATCGTGGCAACCATGCACCAGATCTACCCGACATCCATACTTAGGTCAAGCCCTAAGTATGGATGTCGGCGGAGCCCTTCCCACCGCGACGGCCGGCGGTGCACGAGTCGTAATCCACCGCGCCCTCGTTCTTACATGGTGTGTCTCGGAGCGGTCTGCGCGGCTGTCCTAGCCTGAGCCAGGACGGGAGATCCCGGGTCGACGCCTCGCCGGTTCGGGTCCGCAACCTCGACGGAGGAACCACCGTGGCCGACGACATCCTCATCAAGGGAGCCCGACGCATCGTCGGACACCCGGCAGACGTCTCCGACCTGCGCATCCAGGGCGGGGTCATCACCGAGGTCGGCAGCGACCTCACCGCCTCGCCCGGCGAGGAGGTCGTGCAGGCCGACGAGATGATCGTCATGCCCGGCATGGCCGACACGCACACCCACCTGTGGGAGGCGCTCTTCCGCGGGCGCGTCGCCGAGGCGTGGGGACTGGAGTACTTCACCAACATCCCGCCACTCGGCAGCTGGATCCACCCCGAGGACATGTACACCGGAGTGCTCGCCGGATCACTGGAACTGCTGTCCAACGGCGTGACGTCCGTGCTGGACTTCTGCCACGCGATCCTCACCCCGGAACACGCCGACGCCGCCCTGCAGGGCCTGCGTGACGCCGGCATCCGCGCCCTGCTGTGCTACGACCTGTCGGGCCGAGACCCCAGCTCGCAGGGGACGCTGGCCCCGTCCGAGGCCCGGTTCGCGGACGTCGAACGTGTCGTCTCCGCAGCCTCGTCGGACGACCTCGTCCGGATCGGCGTCGCCATCAACACGATCGACGCGAACAACACCGACCAGATCGCGCGCGAGATCGAGTTCTCACGCAGCCACGGTCTGCACATGACGTTCCACAACAACCGGGGCGGGGAGCTCGAGGCGCTCGAGCACCTGGACCTGCTGAACAACGACATCCTGCCCGCGCACTGCAACTACACGACCGACGCCGACCTGGAGGCGCTGGCCCGCATCGGCGGGACGATCAGCACCCAGCCCGAGGCCGAGACCTACGCCGGACGCCGTCCCTACAGCATGGTCGGCCGCGCGCACCGGCGCGGGGTCGGCGTCGCACTCGGCGTGGACGTGCCCGCGCTCGTGAACCCCGCGATCCTCACCCAGATGCGGCTGATGTACCTGTTCCAGCGCTACCTCGACGGCGAGCACGAACGGGCCGAGGGCCAGGTGCCCGTCACACGTCGCCCGGGTGTGCCGACGCTGGAGCCCGCGGACGTGGTGCGGTTCGGCACCGACGTCGGCGTGCGGTCCATGGGGCTCGGCGACGTCGCCGGCCGGCTCGACCCGGGCCTGGCTGCGGACCTCGTGCTCATCGACCCGCGGCCGTTCGGCATGGCCGAGGCCGGCGCCGAGGCACACCTCATCATGAACGCGACGAACGGCGAGGTGCACTCGGTGATGGTGGGCGGACGCTGGCGCAAGCGTGACCACCAGCTGGTCGACGTCGACGGGGAGAAGCTGCTCCGTGACCGCGTGGCGTCCCGCGAGGCCGTGCTGTCCCGCGCGGGCGAGATCGGCGCCGGTCCGATGACCCGCTCCTGGTGGCAGTGGGGCGAGCCGAACGACTGACCGCCAACCCGGCCACTGCGTGCTGGCGAGGAACGGTTCAGACGAGCCGTTCCTCGCGGGCCGCGCGCATGTGGCCCGCGGTGAACCGCATCATCCCGAGCTGGTCGAGACCCTTGTCCTCGAGCATCTCGATGAACGCGTTGCACTGAGCCACGCCGCGCTTGACGCGCTTGACGTAGTTCACGTTGCCGGTGGCCTCGGCCGCCGGAAGCTCCGCCTCGTAGGCGTCACGGTGCTCCTCGAGCCGGTCGATCAGCGCGTCGAACGCGTCGATGACGTGCGCGAGCCCGACCTCGGAGGGATTCTGGCGAGCCTGCTCCGACAGGTTGTCGACCTCGGACATGGGAGCCTCCCTGGTCGCGTCAGACCTTCATCCGACGCCAGCGGTACGGCAGCGGGTACAGCAGCCCACCCCGCGGGACCTGCGGGACGATCTCCAGCACGGACTGCAGGATCCGCCGCTGCTGGTCGGGCTTCTCCGCCTCACCGACGGGATTGCCCATCGGGAACCGGACGTGGACCGCACGCGGCGGGCCGGTGCCCTGCGTGACGTCGGGGCGTACGGAGATGACGATGGTCGACATCCCCAGGGATTCGAGCGTGTTCGCGATCAGACCGACCGACTGGTGGCAGACCGGTCAGCCGGCGGTGAGCACCACCACGTTGACCCCGCGGCGCTGCAGTTCGCGGCCGGCCTCCGGGGCGGTCTCCGACAGCAGCAGCGCAGGGTCGGGCTGGAACCCCATGAACCCGACGTGCATGTCGGACACGCTGCCGATCAGTCCCTGGTCGGCGAGTTCGTGGAGCCGATCGATCGGGAACATGACGTTGACGTCGCGTTCGACGTCCTGCGTCGGGTAGTGCGTGTGGGTGACCGCGAGCCGGCTGGTGTCGACGTCGTCGGGCAGCCAGCGCAGCGTGTGGTCACCCTCCCACGCGTCGACGTCGAACGGCTCCTCGTCCGCCAGGTGCAGGCCGCCGGTGGTGACGAGCGCAACCTTCGCCTCGGACAGCGGCACCTCGAGCGGGGTGAAGTGCTTCGGGTCGGCAGGTGTGGACACGACCTCGTGTCCCTCGGGTCGAGGCAACGAGACGTGGTCGAGCCAGTCGCGATACGCGGCGAGGCGTTCGGCGGTGGTGTCCTCGTCGACCGGTGCGACGTCGAGGCCGTCGCTGGTGCGAACCACGTCGTCTGCGGTCATCTGCATCACTCCCGTGTCCGGGGCGAAGGCTAGTGCCCACGAGCGTGCTCACGCGACCCGGGAGGGCGACCCGGGAGGGCGACCCGGGAGGGCGACCCGGGAGGGCGACCCGGGAGGGCGGGGCCTCGAATGGATCCCGCCCTCCCGGCCTGCCCTAGAGGAGTTCGGGACTGGTGTCACCGCTCACGTCGCCCGCCATCATCATCCGCTGGGCGGCCAGCAGGTGGATCGTGTGGGTTCCGTCGTTCGGGAAGTACATGGACGCGTCACGCAGGTGCTTCTGCGCTGGGTGGTCGAGCCACGAACCCGCGCAGCCGCAGATCTGGACGCCGAGCGTGGCGGCACGGAACGCGGCCTCGACGGTGGCCCAGGTGGCGACCTCCCCGAACATCGGGTCCATCTCCTCGGGCTGGTCGACCATCATCGCGTAGCGGAACATCATCGACTCGATGATGTGCATCTGGGCCGCCATCTCCGCGAGCTTCAGACCGACGGCCTGGTGCTCGATGATCGGCTTGCCGCCCTGCACGCGGTTGCGGGCGTGGTCCAACGCCACCCGGTAGGCGGCGCGGGCGATGCCCAGCTTCATCGCGATGGAGAACAGTCCGTTGTCGTTGAACTGTCCCTTGCGCTGCGGAACCGCCTGGTTGATCTGCCCCAGCACGTCGTCGTCGGAGACCCAGCAGTCCTTCAGGATCACCTGTGAGTTGGTCTGCATCCGCAGGCCGAGCTTGTCGTGGATCTCACCGGGAAGCAGACCCGGGTTGTCCCGGTAGACGATGAACGTCGAGGTGCTCTCCCGGTAGGGCTTCTCCGGATCGGTGCACGCCTGCACGAGGACCACGCCAGCGTGGTTGCCCGTGGCGATGCAGTGCTTCAGGCCGTTGATGCGCCAGCCGTCGCCGTCCTTCACGGCGGTCGTCTCGAACCGGAAGTCCGCGGGTGGGAGGTAACGGTCCCCGCCGTGCGCCGGTTCCGTGAGTGCGTTGGCGGTCAGGAACCGGTCGTCGGCCATGAAGCGGCTGAAGAACTTCTCCTTCTGCGCCTCGGTGCCGTTGCGTGCGATCTGCCGGACGTCCTTGATGGCGTGGTTGAAGAAGATCGCGATGCCCGGGTCAGCCGTGGCCATCTCCGCGAGGATCATGGCGAAGGTGGTGCCGTTGAGCGCAGGGTCGGGACCCCCGTACTCCGGTGGGACCGCCATGGTGCGAAAGCCGCGGCGCGATCCCTCCTCGATGACGTCCCACGGCATGCGCGCGTCGGCGTCGGGCTCCCACTCGCGCTGCGCGGCAGGGGCGATCACCTCCTCGGCGAACTCGCGTGCTCGGTCGCGCCACTCACGCGCTCGGTCGTCCAGCAACAGTGCCATGTGCGTTCCTCTCCTCCGGGGCTCCCGGTCCGGTCGCCATCCGACGACCACGCGCGATGCTAGGTCCGGTCGAGATGTCCGGACAAGACGATCGGCCGCGACGTGAGTTCGTCGCGGCCGATCGTGGTGCTCACGGGTTCACCGGATCACGGTGAACCTCACGAGTTGGATCAGAGGGTCGCCGGGTCCGGGTTCAGCGGCAGGCCGTAGGCCTCCTGCAGCTCCCAGACGCAGGTGAAGTCGACCCAGTCGCGCCAGTCGAAGTCCGGCGTGAGGGTGGCGTCGTCACCGGCGGACAGCACGGCCAGCTGACGGTCGAAGGCCTCGGCCGACGCGCTGATGTCGTACGCCCACGGGAACGGGAACGTGGCGATCCACGCATCCTCGACACCCTCGGTGTCGTAGCCGAAGGTCTCGTACATCGGGAGGATGTACTCGAGGCGGTCGACCTTGTTGTCCTCGCTGCCGCCGAGGATCCACTGGTTGGTCTCCAGCACGCCCTCGAGCACCGCGCAGACCGCGTCGTAGTGGTTCTCCCACGTGTCGCGCTCGACCATGAACGCGCCCTGCGCGTTGTCCACGGTCTCACCGAACATCAGCTGCCCACCGGCCTCCTCGATCGGAGCGATGTGACGGGGCTGACCCATGAAGCCGTCGATCTGACCGGCCAGCATCGCCTGCATCATGCCGTCGGAACCACCGGAGACGGTGACCCAGTTGACGTGCGAGTCGAGGTCGATGCCGTACTCCTGCTCGAACAGGACACGTGCGACCGCGTCCCAGCTCCAGCCCGGACCACCCGAGGCGAAGTTGCGCCCCTCGAGGTCCTCCGGGGACTCGATGCCCGGAGCGGTGAACAGGTGCCAGAACTCACGCGCGTCGTGCAGACCCACGATGACGGCGTCGATGACGCCGGTCTCCATGGCCGGCCACAGAAGCGCAGGCTCACCGTGCACCATCCAGATGTCGTCGCTGAGCAGCGCCGGGATCGGGTCCATCGGCGCGTACAGGACGTTGACCTCGTCGAACTGGCGCTCGAAGTTGCGCACGCGCGCCGGGAAGTTGGTCGCGGTGACCGTCACGCGGTCACGCTCCATGGCCAGGCCCAGGGTGCGCAGGCTCGGCTCCATGTACTTCAGTTCACGGACGCTGTCGTCGGCCGGCACCTCAGGCGCCGTCCAGGGCTCGTCGTCGCCCTCTTCGCCCGGTTCTGCGGGCTCCGCGGGTTCGGGAGCCGCGGTGGGCTCCTCCGGAGCGTCGTCCGAGCCACAGGCGGCAAGGACGAGCGCTGCGGCGAGTGACGCCGCCAGTACTCGTACGAATCGGTTACGCATGTCGTGTCTTCCTTCGCAGGTCGTGACCTGACCGGTCTGTCAGCATCACCGGCACCTCCACCGCGCGTGCCACGAGGACAGCTATCGCAGTAGTAGGCGGGCAGACACCATAGCGGGTGAAATGTCGACAACATAGCCTTGGGGTGGACGGGCGGTCAGGGTCACCACGTCGACGAACAGCGCCAGTTGCGTCGACACGCATGCGCTCTGCCCGAGGTTCGCAACCGTTGCCGACTCAGACGCGTGGGGCCACCGGGAGGCGACCCCACGCGTCTGGTCGATGGACGGACTACTCCTCGCCGCGCCCGACGTCCGAACCGGTCGGCGGCGACCCGATGCGATCCGCCGTCCTGCGGCGTGCCGCCCGCCGGCGCCAGATCACGAACAGGACCACGAACGGGGCCGCGACGACCACCGCGACGGGCAGGATCGTGACGACCAGCCAGATGACCCCGTCTGCGACACGGGTGAGACCCTGGGCGAGCGCCGCGAACGCGTCGCGCACGGTGTCGGCCGGCGACCAGCTCACGTCGGCGGCCGTCCGGCGCTGCTGGATCCCGACGTTCACCGTCGCCATGTCGACCTGGTCGCGCAGCGCCACCCGGCGCGCGGTCAGCTGGTCGATCTCGGCCCGGACCTCGCGGATCCGTTCGAACACGAGCAGCAGTTCCTCGGCGCCGCCGTCGCCCTCACGGACCTCGGTGAGCAGCGCGAGCAGTTCCTGCTCGAACGACTCGAGGTTGTCCAGTCGGGCTTCGACGTCGACCATCTCCATGGTCACGTCGTACTCGTCGACCCGGCTGCGCGGAACGGTGACACCGACCGCTTCGATGTCCGCGACGACCGCGTCGAGCCGGTCGGCCGGAACGCGCAGCGTCACCCAGGCCGACACCGTGCCGTCCGGTGACGTGGACACGTCGAGTGTCGCGGCGTAGCCGTCGGCACGCCGTGCGATGTCGATCACCTCGTCGAGGGCGGCCTGCGGATCGAGCGCGTCGATCACCACCTCCGCACTGCGCACCACGTGCCTGCCGGTCGGGGACCCGATGGGCTGCGGGGGCATGACCCCCATCTCGCCCGGTGACGCCGGGACCTCGAAGTCCGCAGAGGAGTCCAGCATGGCCCGCCCGTCCGCGGCCTCGACCTGGTCCCACATCCCGGCGTCCCCGGAGTCGTCGGATCCCCCGCACGCGGCCAGCACGAACGCCGCCACGAGCAGCAGGACGAGACCTGCCACCAGGCGACGTACACGCGGCCTGCGGCGTCGATCGATCAGTGTGCGCATCGTCCCAACCATCCTCTCCACACCGGGCGTGGATCGCCCTGTTCACCGATTGGACGTCACACACCCTCACACGGTTGCGTCGACACGGGAGCGTCTGATCGGTCCCGCGGGCAGGAGCAGGACGGGGATGGACGGTCTCGTCAGCAGGTGCTGGACGATCCTCGCGCGCCCCGGAGCGAGCTGCTGGGACCAGTTCACCGCAACCAGGTCGGCGTCGATGTCGAACGCCAGGCGTGCCAGGTCCTCCCACGGCGAACCCCTGCGGACCTCAAGCCTCCGACCACCCCACCCGTGACGATCGAGGAACTGGTCGTGCCATCCCTCGCCGTCTCCGGTCGGAGAGCCTCCCGGCGCCGGATGGTCGGACACGTGGGCGATCACCACCTGTGCCCCACCGTCCGCGAGTCGTTCGACGAGGCGCCGTGCGACCGCGGTGGTACCCGCCCGGGCACCGAGCGGCAGCATCACCCTCGACACACTGCCGTCACGGCCGAACCGATCATGCGCCGGCACGACCAGCAGCGGTCGGGTCGTGCGTGTCGCCACGTCGAGCGCAACATGACCCAGGGCGACCTGGTCGTCCCTGGGTGGGCGCGCACCGAGCACCACCAGGTCGACCTCGGGCGACTCGATCCGCTCGAGCAGCGCCTCGGCGGGTTCCCCGTGGAGCGCGGACACCGGGAAGCCCGCCCGCGTGCCGAGCTCCTCCAGGGAGGGCGACTTCGGCTCCACCACGTGCACCCCGGCGACGTCGGCACCGAGGCGGTTGGCGACGGCCCGCGCAGCGTGCGCGACATGGGAGAGAGCCGGGCTCGCGTCGAGCGCGGCGATGACCTGCGACATGCCCGTTCCTGTCCGGTGGCGGTCCATCGCGGCTGCTCGTCCCCGAACCATCCGCGTGCCGATGCCTGCCACCACCCGACCAGCGTGACGCGTTGCGGTCCGCACATGCAGGGCCAGAGGTCACCTCGTCACGGGACGGAGGCACCGCCCGTCACCACCGCCACGCCGGACGCCCCACGGGTCGAGGGTGCGTCCGGACGATCGGTGTCGGTCAGGTGCACAGCCCGTCGTCGGTGACGCCTCGACGACAGTGGTGTCGGACCTCCGCGTCGACCGTCTGCCATCCGGCGTCGCCGCGGGTGACCGTGACCCGGACGTCGCGACCCTGCAGGGCGTCGTCGGCGAATCCCCAGCTCAGCACGGCGACGTGTCCCTGCTCGCCGTCGTTGGCGGGCAGCGCCCGAACGGTCGACTCCCAGGTGTCGAGTCCGAGCATCGGGCCGTCGAGCACCCGGAGCAGTTCGACGGCCAGCAGCCCGATCTCCTCGAACGTCTCGTCCGTGAAGCCGTCCGGCAGGTCGAAGGGCTCCCAGTCCGTGGACCCCGGTTCCCACTCGTCGGGCAGGTCCCCGGGACCGAACAGCAGCCGCAGCTGGTCGACGAGTCCTGCGGCCGTCCTGGGCCGCTCCGGCTCCTCGCCCGTGGGACCCGACGGCGAGGGAGCCTCCTCGGGCTCCTCCTCCTCGGGCTCCGGTGGCGTCACACCCTGGCCGAGCAGCGCGTCGAGCTCCGCGGCGACACGGTCGTACTCGGCCCGGGCGGCCTCGGCCTCCTGTCGGGCGGCATCGAGGTCCGCCTGCAGTTCGGCGACGGTGTCGTCCGTGCTGCACGCCGCGAGCAGGAGCGCGGTCGCAGCGCTCACGGCGAGGACGCGCCGGCTCAGGGCGCGAGGGAGCGAACGGGTCGGGGTCACGGCGGCCTCACCATCGTCGACGTCACGGACGGTCCCCCACGGGCGCCGACGTCTCGCTGGCGAGGTCTCGCGCACGTGCGGGACCCTTCCGACGGTATCCACCGCACCGGCGCTCGGGCCCGCCGACCCGTCCGAGCGGTCAGCGTCCCGCGGAGGCCCGCTCCTCGAGGTTCGGCAACGACGTCGCGACCAGCGTCGCGAGCAGGTTGGTGGTCGCGACGTACCAGAACACCGCGATGAAGGCCGTCGCCTGGATGATGAACCCGACCAGCAACGGCGAGGCGCCCACGAACGCGGCATTCACCCCCCACATCAGGCCGATCATGCTGCCCTCGACCCTGCGACCCTCGGTCAGGTCCAGCGCCGACGCCTGCAGGAGCGCACCCGCGCCGTAGAGGAAGGCGCCCATCATCGCCACCAGCACCGTGAACATCCATCCGGACCCGACCAGCGCCATCCCCAGGGCGATCAGGGTCTTGGCGACGAGCACCCCGACGATGACCGGACGCCGGCCCACTCGGTCCGACAGGCCGCCGATGAGCGGACCCGCCACGATGCCGAAGCCGGTGACGAGTGCGACGTGCACGCCGATCCCGACGCTGCTCATTCCCTGGGTCTCCCGCAGGTAGAGCGACAGCCACATCACGAGGCTGCCCTGGCCCAGTCCGTTGAGCCCCGACACGACCATGAGGCGCAGCAGGTCCCGGTCCCTCACCACGGACGCGAGCGTGCGACCCAGTTCGCCGATGCGACGCTTCTCGAACACCTCGTCGGAGACCCCGAGGTTGGGGGCACGCCGCACGACCAGCCACAGGGCGCCCGCGACGACCACGGCGATCGGCAGGGCGCCGAACAGCACCGTCTGCCACGCCACCGTCACCAGCAGCGCGCCCACCAGCAGCGGACCGACCACGTCGCCGACACTGCCCGAGGACCGGTGGATCGCCAGCACGAACCCCCGACGGTGCGGGTAGGCCGACCCGAGGAGCCCGAGCGCGGCCGGATGCCACAGGGACCCCGCGGTGCCCGCCATCGCGACCGCGACGAGGATCGCGCCATAGCTCGGGGCGAGCCCGAGCAGCAGGTAGCCCAGCCCCATCACCACGAGGCTCGCGTACAGCACGTGCACCCGCCGGTCGCGATACCGGTCGAGCAGCACGCCGCCCGCCATGCTCCCCACGCCACCGACCGACCGACGGACGAGGTCCATCAGACCTGCCGTCACCGGGTTCAGCCCGAACGCCTGGTACAGCTCGGGAAGGACGACGTAGTAGCCCTGCTGGTAGACGTGCTTGAGCGAGTGGGCCGCCACGACCGCGGTCGCGGCGCGGTGGTCCTCGGCGCGCTCCGCGGTGGGCGGCGAGGGTTCTGTGGACATCCAGGCTCCGGTTCGACGGACTCACGCTACCCCTGGGCGCTCGAATCCCGGCTACGGCCCCGCGGAACCGATGTCGTACGATGCCAGAAAGGCCCGGGACCACTGTTGGGAGTCGATCGATGAGCAATGACAGCTTCGGCAGCCGCGCGGATCTGACGGTCGGTGACCGTCGGTACGAGATCCACCGACTCGACGCCGTCGGGGTGGACACCAGCCGCCTGCCGTACGCGACGCGCATCCTGCTCGAGAACCTCCTGCGCAACGAGGACGGGCTGGGTGTCACCGGCGCCGACATCGAAGCGTTCCTCCAGTGGGACCCCGCCTCCCCCACTGAACTCGAGACCCTGTTCAGCCCCGCCCGCGTCCTGCTCCAGGACTTCACCGGCGTCCCGGCCATCGTGGACCTCGCCGCGATGCGCGAGATCGTCGAGGAACGGGGTGGCAACCCGTCGGTCGTGGAACCGCGTATCCCGTCCGACCTGGTCATCGACCACTCGGTCGTCGCGGAGTTTGCCGGGACGTCGACCGCACTCGACCTCAACGTGGCGCTCGAGTACCAGCGCAACCTGGAGCGGTACCGCTTCATCCGGTGGGGTGCCGAGGCCTTCGAACGACTGAAGGTCATCCCCCCGAGCACCGGCATCATCCACCAGGTCAACCTCGAGTACCTGTCCCCCGTCGTGTTCACCGACGAGGCGAACCGCGCCTATCCGGACACGCTCGTCGGCCTCGACAGCCACACCCCGATGATCAACGGGCTCGGCGTCGTCGGCTGGGGTGTCGGCGGCATCGAGGCGGAGGCCGCCATGCTCGGCCAGCCGATCTCCATGCTGCTCCCCCCGGTGGTCGGCATGAAGCTGCACGGCGAGCTGTCGCCGGCGACCACCGCCACGGACCTCGTCCTGACCATCACCGAGCTGCTGCGGGCCCACGGGGTCGTCGGCAAGTTCGTCGAGTTCTACGGCCCGGGCGTCGGTCAGGTGCCGTTGGCAAACCGCGCGACGATCGGGAACATGTCGCCCGAGTACGGCTCGACGATCGCCATCTTCCCGATCGACGACGAGACGCTGCGCTACATGCGGCTCACCGGTCGACCGGACGAGCGCATCGCGCTCACCGAGGCCTACGCGAAGGAACAGGGTCTGTTCCACGACCCGTCGGTCGAACCCGTGTACTCCGAGTACCTCGAACTCGACCTGTCGACGGTGGTGCCGAGCCTCGCGGGGCCGGCCCGCCCGCAGGACCGCGTCCCGCTGACCGACGCGAAGCCGATGTTCCGCACCGCCGTCAAGCGGTTCGTCGACCCCGCGACGGACATCGCCCCGCCAGCCGACCCGGCTGTGGAGGAGTCGTTCCCCGCGAGTGACGCCGCCGCCGGCGGCGAGGACGCGGAACCGATCCAGATGCCGCCGGCGGACCATCGTCCGCGCGCCGCGGCACCGGTGACCCTGGAGGACGGCAGCGAGTTCACCCTCGACCACGGAGACGTGGTCATCGCCGCGATCACCAGCTGCACGAACACCTCGAACCCGCAGGTCATGCTCGGCGCGGCGCTGCTCGCCCGGAACGCCGTGGAACGCGGACTGACGACGAAGCCGTGGGTCAAGCCGTCACTGGCTCCCGGTTCCAAGGTCGTCATGGACTACTACGAACGCAGCGGGCTGCTGCCGTACCTGGAGAAGCTGCGCTTCAACCTCGTGGGCTTCGGCTGCACGACCTGCATCGGCAACTCGGGGCCGCTGGCCCCGGAGATCTCCGCGGCCGTCCACGAGCACGACATCGCTGCGGTGTCCGTGCTCAGCGGCAACCGCAACTTCGAGGGGCGCATCAACCCGGACGTGAAGCTGAACTACCTGGCGTCCCCGCCGCTGGTCGTCGCGTACGCGATCGCCGGAACGATGGACATCGACCTCTACAACGAGCCGCTCGGCCACGACCAGGACGGGAACCCGGTGTTCCTGAAGGACATCTGGCCCGACCCGATCGCGGTGGACCGACTCATCGAGGAGTGCGTCGACTCGTCGATGTTCCTCGAGCGCTACGCGGACGCGCACACCGGTGACGAGCGGTGGCAGTCGCTGGAGATCCCGTCCGCCGACGAGTCTCCGTGGGACGACGCCTCGACCTACGTGCGCCGGCCCCCCTACTGGGACGACATGCCGGCCGAACCACCGGCGCTCACCGACGTGCGTGGCGCACGGGTGCTCGCCCTGCTCGGCGACAGCGTGACCACCGACCACATCTCGCCCGCAGGGTCGATCGCGAAGGACTCGCCGGCGGCCCGCTACCTGACGGAGCGGGGGGTCCAGCCCAAGGACTTCAACTCGTACGGGTCGCGTCGCGGCAACCACGAGGTGATGATGCGCGGCACGTTCGCGAACATCCGCCTGCGCAACCGCCTCGTCCCGGGTGTCGAGGGCGGCTACACGCTCAAGCTGCCCGAGCAGACCCAGACCACCATCTACGAGGCCGCGATGGCCTACCGCGACGAGGGAGTGCCGCTCGTCGTGCTCGGCGGCAAGGAGTACGGGTCGGGGTCGTCACGCGACTGGGCCGCCAAGGGATCGAACCTGCTGGGGGTGCGGGCCGTCATCGCGGAGTCGTTCGAACGCATCCACCGGTCCAACCTCATCGGGATGGGCGTGCTGCCGCTGCAGTTCAACGACGGGGACTCGATCGACTCGCTGGGCCTCACCGGCCACGAGGTGGTCGACATCGTCGGTCTCGAGGACGCCTCGGCGATCCCGCCGCAGGTGACGGTGCGCGCCGGTGGCGTCGAGTTCGCCGTGCGGGTCCGCATCGACACCGCGCTCGAGGCCGAGTACTACCGCCACGGCGGGATCCTGAACTACGTGCTGCGGGGCATGCTCGCCGGCTGACCCGCCTCCGGTCCGCCCGCCGTCGAGTCCGCGGGCGGACCGTCGACCAGCAGCGCGGCGAAGCGCGACACGTCGACGTTGCCGCCGGACACGAGCACCCCGACCCTGGCGCCCCGCACGTCCACGCTGCCCGACAGCACGGCGGCGAGGGCCACGGCTCCACTGGGTTCGACGACCATCCGCAGGCGTTCGAACACGAGCCGCATCGCGTCGACGACCTGTTCGTCGGTGACCGCGACCAGCAGGTCGAGCCGGCGGCGGTTGACCTCGAACGTGCGCGCGCCCGGCGACGTCGTCTGCAGGCCGTCCGCGATGGTCCGGGGCACCTCGACCGTCTGGCGGGCCCCGGCGACGATCGAGTCGTGGGTGACCCGCCGTTCCGAAGGTTCCACACCGACCACGGTCACGCCTGCGTCCAGTGCCTTCGCCACGGTCGCACAGCCGGCCGCGAGTCCCCCGCCCCCGACCGGCACGACCAGCACGTCGAGCCCTCCACACTCCTCGAACAGCTCCAGCGCGGCCGTTCCCTGGCCGGCCATGACGAGGTCGTCGTCGAACGGAGGGACGGCCAGCGCACCCGTGCGATTCACGAGGTCTTCAGCCCGACGTGCTCGGTCCTCGCGGTGACGGTCGTACGTCACGATCGTCGCTCCGTACCCCCGGGTCGCCGCGATCTTCACCGTCGGCGCGTCGTCAGGCATCAGCACGGTGACTTCGGCGCCGAGCAGTCGACCCGCGAGCGCCACGGCCTGCGCGTGGTTGCCCGACGACCACGTCACCACCCCCCGCTCGACAGCCTCCCCGGCCTGCGCGAGCAGCGCGTTCGAGGCGCCGCGCAACTTGAACGAACCGGTCCGCTGCAGCGACTCGAACTTGCACAGGACCGACGCACCGACGCGGTCGTCGATCGAGGTGGAGGTGACCACCGGGGTCCGGTGCGCCGTCGGCGCGATGCGGGCCGCAGCGCGGTGCACGTCGTCGAGGTCGATCACGCGGGACAGCCCCTCGGCTCCGGACGGGTGGCCAGGTTGCGGCATGGTGCCACGACGGCCATGCTTCCCGCCGAACAGGAGCAGAGGCCATGCTGGACACCATCGTGTCGCCGCAGCAGCCCCATCGGCCTGTCGCCGAACGGCGCGAGCAGCTGATCGAGGCAGCGATCACCGTGCTCGCCGAGCACGGGCTCGACGGGATGACGACCCGTCGGATCACCGAGGAGGCGGGGCTCGCGCTGGGCGCCTTCCACTACGCCTTCGAGAGCAAGCACGCCCTGATGCGGGCCGTCATCGAACGCTTCTCCGACGGCATCGACCGGGTCCTGCTCGACTCGATGCACGCGGCACCGATCCCCGACGATCCCGAACTGCTGATCCGGCGGCTGCTCGACGCCTTCTGGGACTACGTCGAAGCCACCCCGAGGCTGATGGTGGCGCAGTACGAACTCACGGTGCACGCACTGCGGGACCCGGACCTGCGCGAGCTGGCCGACCTGCAGGTCGAACGCACCGCCCGCGCCGTCGATCGCGTGCTCACCCAGCTGCCCGTGGCCCGCGAGCACGGCCAGGACGTCTGTCGGTTCATCGCGGCGACGATGGACGGACTCGTCCTGCATCACCTCGTGCAGCGCGACCCGGAGGCCGCACGACGTCGACTCGGCCTGTACGCGAGGATGGCGTCGAACCTGCTGACGGACTGAACATCACCCGCGTCGCCCGGTGCGGGGGGACCGGCACGCCCCACGAGACGGGCGGGCGCCGGTCGCGCGATCAGATCAGGCCGGCCCGGTCGATGGCGACGATGCCCGCCACCGCAAGGACCGTGCCCACGACGATGCGTGCCCACATGCCCACGAGGCGACCGCGGCTGAGCTCCGCCGGCTCGTCCGAGCCGGGGAACGTGCCCGTGCGCCGGTGACGGACCAGTGCGAACAGGGTCCCGACCGCCATCGCCGCACCCACGGCAGCGAACGACCCGACGAACAGGAACATCCACGACGTCTCGCCCACGCGTGCCTCCGTGTGTGGTCTGGTTCAGTTCGTCGACGGGTCGTCGGGGTACGTGGCCAGCATCCGCAGCCGTCCGGTCTGGCGGCGCATCACCTCTCGCCACAGGCGCTGCGGGTGGGGATGGAACACGTCGCCTGGTTCGGCGTCGACGACGAACCAGGCGCCCGCAGCGATCTCCGCCTCCAGCTGACCCGGACCCCAGCCGGCATAGCCCGCGAAGATCCGCATCCGCGCGACCTCCACGGCCAGCTGGCCCGGTTCCGCGTCCAGGCTCACCAGCCGCACCCCGTCGACGATCGGCACCCACCCGTCGGGAGCCTCGCGGGACTCGCCGATGGCCACCAGCGCCGTCGGTTCGACGGGGCCCCCTCCGAACACGACCTGCGGGTCGACCACCAGGTCGGCCCAGCGTTCGAGGGTGTCGGAGACGGGGACGGCCGACGTCCGGTTGACGATGACGCCGAGCGACCCGTCCTCGTCGTGGTCGAGCAGCAGCACGACCGACCGTTCGAAGTTCGGGTCGTCGAGCGCCGGGCTCGCGACGACGAGGCGTCCGGTGGCGGGCATCGGGTCGCCCCTCAGACCGGGCTGGCCGGCGTCGGCGCCTCCTCGGACCGCACCGGACCTCGGGCAAGGTTCGCGAAGGTCGTCAGGTGGTCCAGGAACGCGAGGCGCACGACACCGGTCGCGCCGTTGCGGTGCTTGGAGATGATCAGTTCGGCGATGCCTCGATCCGGGCTGTCCTCGTCGTAGACCTCGTCGCGGTAGATGAAGCCCACGATGTCGGCGTCCTGCTCGATCGAGCCGCTCTCCCGCAGGTCGGCGAGCTGGGGGCGCTTGTCGGTGCGGCTCTCCGGCTGACGCGACAGCTGGGACAGCGCGATGACCGGCAGGTTGAGTTCCTTGGCCAGCATCTTGAGGCCACGGGAGATCTCCGCGACCTCCTGCTGTCGCGACTCGATGCGCCGTGACGACTGCATGAGCTGCAGGTAGTCGACGATCACCAGGTCCAGCCCCTGCTTCTGCTGGAGCCGCCGACACTTCGCCCGGATCTCGTTGAGCGAGATCGACGGGGTGTCGTCGATGAACAGCGGTGCCTCCGACAGACTGCCGAGCGCGTCACCCAGCTTGCGCCAGTCGGTGTCCTCGAGTCGACCGGTGCGCAACCTCGACGAGTCGATGCGGGCCTCGGCGGACAGCAGACGGTTGACGATCTCCAGACGCGACATCTCGAGGCTGAACAGGATCGCCGGCCGCCCGAGCCGCGCGGCGACGTAGTGGGAGATCCCCATCGCGAGCGACGACTTCCCCATGGCCGGGCGTGCCGCGATGATCACGAGGTTCTGGGGCTGCAGGCCGGCGGTGAGACGGTCGAGGTCGTTGAACCCGGTGGCCAGACCCGTGACCTCGGAACCACGTTCGGCGAGGTGTTCGATCTGCTCCAGTGACTCGTTGAGCAGTTCACCCAGGCGGGCGTAGTCGGACCTCGCACCGGTCTGGGCCACCTCGTAGATGATGCTCTCTGCCCGGTCGACGACCGTGTCGGCATCGTCGGGTGCCTCGTACCCGAGCGAGACGACGTCGGTCCCGGCCTCGATGAGGCGACGCAGCAGTGCCTTGTCCCGCACGATGCGCGCGTAGTGGGCAGCGTTGGCCGCCGTCGGAACGGCAGCGGTCAGGTCGTGGATCGCCGCCGGTCCCCCCACCTCGTCGAGGTGGTCGCGCCGCGCCAGCCAGTCGGTGACGGTGACCGTGTCGACCGGCTCCCCGCGTCCGTGCAGGTCGTGGATCGCCTCGAACACGAGTCGGTGTGCGTTGCGGTAGAAGTGCTCCGCGGTCAGGATCTCCACGACGTCGGACGTCGCGTTCGCCGACAGCAGGGCCGCGCCGAGGACCGACACCTCGCTGTCCAGCGAGTGCGGGGGCACCCGGTCGAACCCGCGTCGCCCCCTACCCGACGACGCATCGTCGGGACCCGCAGGCTCGGGAGGCATGTCACTCAACCGCACGACCTCCCGCGCCTCGGATCACCGGGGACCCCAAACCTACGACACCCTGGCAGGGGTGTCCTCGGTCGTGTCGTCGGCGGTCGGCTCGTCACTGGCCGCTGCACCGGAGTCCTCGTCGCCGGCCCCCGCCTGGTCGGCCTGCTCGGCCTGCTCGAGTTCCGCAGCCGCCTCGAGCGCCTGCTCGACGATCGCGTCCGACGCGTCGGCCTCGGCATCGACGGGACCGTCCACCGTGATGCGACCCTCCTCGTCGACCACGTCGACCGTCACGGTCGCCACGACCTGCGGGTGCACCCGCACGGGAACCTCGTAGGTACCGATCTCCTTGATCGTCCCCTTCAGTTCGATCCGCTTGCGGGGCACGTCGTGACCACGCTCGCGCAGCACCCGGTGGATGTCGCTCGCGCTGACCGACCCGTACAGGCCGCCCCGGTCGTCCACCCGCACACTGATGCGCAGGTTGCGGGACTCGAGGGCCGCCCGCGCAGCCTCGGCGGACCCGAGTGTGCGAGCCTCCGCCGCCTTCCGCGACCGCAGGAGCGCCTCGGCCTCCTTCATGGCCCCACGGGTCGCCGGGATGGCGAGTCCGCGCGGGATCAGGAAGTTGCGGCCGTAGCCGTCCGCGACGTCGACGACATCGCCAGGGAGCCCCAGACTGTCGACCTCGCTCTTCAGGATGACCTTCATGGCTGGCTCCTCAGCGCGTCGTGTAGGGGATCAGGGCCATCTCACGCGCGTTCTTCACCGCCGCGGCGATGTGCTTCTGGCACTTCGCGCAGGCGCCGGAGGTCCGGCGTGCCTTGATCTTGGCGCGTTCGTTGAGGAACGGCTTGATCAGTGAAAGGTCCTTGTAGTCGATGTACTCGATGCCCTGAGAGCAGATCGGGCAGGGCTTGGCCTTGCGCGGTCTGCGGTCCTTGCTGGCGGGGCGGGGCGGCATGGGCGTGCTCCTCGTGGGGCGCGGCCGGCAGGGTGCCGGCGCCGGTCGTCGGCTGGTCGTCGGTGGGTCGGTGTGGTCGAGGCCGGCGTGCCGGCCCCGTACGGGTCTGGTCTAGAACGGGACGTCGTCGTCCATCGGCGGCGGCGACCCGGCCCCCGGGGAACCTGCGGGACCCTGGGCCCCGGCGCTCCCCGACGACCCGCCGCCGGTGCGGTTCGGCCGGGCCTGCGCCCAGCGAAGCGACGGCGCGATCTCGTCCGCCTCGATCTCGGTGGTCCAGACGGTCTGGCCCTCGCGGTTCTCGTAGCTGCGGACACGGACGCGTCCGATCACCACGACCCGGTCCCCCTTCGTGAGGGACTCTCCGGCGTTCTCCGCCAGTTCCCGCCACGCATTGACGTTGAGGTAGGTCGTCTCCTCCTGCTGCTGGCCGTCACGACCTGTCCAGCGCCGGTTGGAGGCGACCCGCAGCGTCACCACGGGCGTTCCGCCCTGGGTGAACCGCAGTTCGGGGTCGTCGGTGAGGTTGCCGATGAACGTGATGAAGTTGCTCTCGAACGCCATGAGGATCTCCTGAACGCGTCAGCCGATGTCCGTCGTCGTGAGAGGACGACGTCGCGGGCTCAGGCGTTGGACCGAACCCGGTTCTCCGGGCGGACGGTCTTGAACCGGACGATGTCGTCCGCGATCCCCATCTGCCGCTCGGCCTCGTCCACGGCCTCGGCCTCGGCGCGGTAGTCGAGCACGCCGTAGTAGCCGTGGTCGCGCTTGGCGATCTCGTAGGCAAGCCGACGCCGACCCCACCAGGCCTCGTCGACGATCTGGGCGTTCTGCTCGGTGAGCACCGATCGGACGCGGTCGAACGCAGCGCGAGCCGCGTCCTCCTCGATCGTGTCGGTGATGATCACCATGGTCTCGTAGCGGCGCATGTGCACTCCTGTGGTCGCGCCGCGCCGCGCGTCTGCGCGGGCGGTCCGCGGGCGGTGTGCCCTGCGGAGGGGTGGCCCCGCCGAGGCACGACACAGGTCGTACCGACGGAGCAGGGGTGCGGTCCCGAACGGCGTGGAGCGTGGCTCCTCGCCCTCTGCGCCCTGCCGGTGGATGGCCACCGGTGGTGCGCGTGGACCCGTCGAAGGTATCCGACCTCCCCGAACGGTCACAACTCACCGGAAGGGTCCGCGACTCCGACCCGGTCCTCCGGTGCGCCGTCACCAGCGCATCGTCCTCTCACGGCGGCAACCGTAGACCCCCGGACAGGGTCACGGTGTGTGCGTGCGCCTGGCGTCGTGGACAACCACGCAGCACCCGTCAGGCAGACGCGTCGTGTGCCCGGTCACCGGCGAACAGCGTCGCCCTGGCCGCCGCGAGCCTCGCGACACGCACCCGGGACGGGGAACAGGAGACGTGGTCGAGTCCGACCCGCTCCGCGGCGGCGATCGACGCGGGATCCCCTCCGTGCTCACCACACACGCCCGTGACCAGCGACGGGTTCGCCGCCCGTCCCTCGTCGACAGCGAGTCCGACCAGCCGTTCGACCACCGCGTCGAGGTGCTCGAACGGGTCGGCGTCCAGCAGACCGTCGGCCACCGCGTGCGGCACGTACGACCCCTGCACGTCATCGCGCGACAGGCCGAACGTGAGCTGCGTCAGGTCGTTGGTGCCGAACGAGAACGCGTCGACCATCGGTGCGAGCTCCGCCGCACACAGCGCAGCGCGGGGCGTCTCGATCATCGTCGCGATCGTCGGGCGCAGCACGTCCGCAGCCGAGCCGGGGCACGCCGCCACCGCAGCGTCCACGAGCCTCACCGCCCAGGCCAGTTCGCCCGGCGTGGCGATCAGGGGGAACATCACCTCCGGCCGGGGATCGAGCCCCCGGGCGCGCAGGTTCGCCGACGCCTCGACGATGGCGAGCACCTGCGTCTCGTAGATCGCAGGACGCAGGACCCCGAGCCGGATGCCCCGGGTACCGAGCATCGGGTTGTGCTCCTCGAGCCGTTCGGCGGCGTCGAGCAGGTCCTGCTCCCCCTCCCCGAGCGTCCCGGTCGCCTCGCGAAGCCGCAGCTCCTCCACGTCGGGGAGGAACTCGTGCAACGGCGGGTCGAGCAGACGGATGACCGTCGTGCGTCCGTCCATCACCTCGAGCAGCGCCTCGAAGTCGGCACGTTGCAGACGTGCGAGTTCGTCGAGCGCCTCCTGGCGGGCCTCGTCGGTGTCGGCGAGGATGAGCCGCTGGACCACGGGAAGTCGGTCACCGAGGAACTGGTGCTCGGTGCGACACAGCCCGATGCCCTCGGCGCCGGCCTCGAGCGCACGGCGCGCGTCGTCGGCGGTGTCTGCGTTGGCCCACACGTGCAGGCGTCGCACCCGGTCCGCGAACTCGAGCAGCCGCTCCAGGTCGGGTCCGGCCGACGCCGCCTCGAGTGCCACGGCACCCACGACCACGCGCCCGGTCGACCCGTCGATCGACAGGACGTCGCCCGCGTGCACCACGACGTCGCCGACCCGGATCTCCCCGGCGCGCGTGTCGACGTCGAGGTCGCTCGCACCGCACACGGCCGGCCGTCCGAGTCCCCGCGCGACGACCGCCGCGTGGCTGACGAGCCCCCCGCGTGCGGTCAGCAGCCCGGCGGCCGCCACCATTCCCTCGAGGTCGTCGGGTGAGGTCTCCGGGCGCACCAGGATCACCGACTCGCCTGCGGCGCCTCGGGTACGGGCCTCGTCACTGGACAGGCTCACGCGGCCGACGGCCGCCCCCGGAGACGCGGCGAGGCCGGTGGTCAGGATCGCGTCGGGTTCCACGGCGAACCGCGGGTGGAGCAGCTGCTCCACCTGGTCGGGGCGCACGCGCCGCAGCGCCTCCGCCTCGTCGATCAGCCCTTCGTCGACCATGTCGACGGCGATGCGCACCGCGGCCGCCGCCGAACGCTTCCCGACCCGGTTCTGCAGCATCCACAACCGGTCCGACTCGACGGTGAACTCGACGTCGCACAGGTCACGTTCGTGACGTTCCAGGGCGTCGAGGTGCTCGAGCAGTTCGGCGTGCACGGTGGGGAACTCCACGGCGAGTTCTGCGAGCGGCCGCGGCGCACGCGTGCCCGCCACGACGTCCTCACCCTGTGCACGAACGAGGAAGTCGCCGTAGGGGACCCGCTCCCCCGTGGCCGGGTCCCGGGTGAAGGCGACACCCGACGCCGAGCGGTCGTCGAGATTGCCGAACACCATCATCTGCACGTTCACCGCGGTGCCGAGGTCGTCGTCGATGCCCTCGAGCCTCCGGTACGCACGGGCGCGATCCGAGTCCCACGAGTCGAACACGGCCGTCACGGCCTGCAGCAGCTGGTCGCGGGGATCGTCGGGCAGCGGCCCGTGGACCCGGACCACCAGCGCCTCGAGGTCCTCCGCGAGCGCTCGCATCCGGTCGGCGGACAGGTCTCGTTCGGTCTCGACCCCTGCGTCGGCGACCGCGGCGACCACCCGTTCGGACAGCAGGTGCTCGTCGACTCCCCGCACGACCCTGGAGAACATCTCGACGAAGCGACGCCGCGCGTCCCACGCGAACCAGTCCCCGCCCACCTTCGCGAGCCCGGCGACCACGTCACCCGTCGCCCCGAGGTCGAGCACCGTGTCCATCATGCCGGGCATGGAGAACCGGGCGCCTGAACGCACCGAGAGCAGCAGAGGCGCCGCCGGGTCACCGAGCCGACGGCCGGTCAGGGCCTCCAGACGCTGCAGTGCCGCGTCGATCTGTTCGTCGAGCCCGGCGGGGCGCGCCCCGCTCCGGCGGTGGGCCCGGCAGGCCTCGGTGGTGATGACGAACCCGGGTGGCACCGCCATGCCGATGCGAGTCATCTCGCACAGGTTCGCACCCTTGCCGCCCAGCAGGTCGCGCATCTCGCGACTGCCGTCGGCGAAGTCGACGATCCAGGTCGGCTGGTCACTCACGGCGTGTCCTCGTCTCGCCCACACGCATCGAACGTGTGCGGCCACGACCGGTACTCGACCACGAACCGGGCACGGACACCAGGGCCGTGCGGCCCGGCCCGCGGGTGACGCCCGACCCGGACCGGTCAGCGGCCCAGGCAGCGTTCCAACACGTCGAGCAGCGCGTCCCAGCGCCCCAGGTGCTCGGGGCGTGCATGCTCGTCGACCCACCCCACGAAGGTGCTCTTGCCCGAACCCGTGAGCACCACGGTGGTGACGCCGCCCTCCGTGCGCTCTCCCGAGGTCACCGAGTTCGGCTGCTGTGCGACGAAGCGACGGAGCAGGTCCTGGTCGAACAGGCTCTCGGCCTCGATGCCGGGCGGGTTGCCGTCGAACACGTCGGCGTAGGTCACCACCTCACGCGAACGGTCGAACGCGAACCGTGACACGAGGGTGTCGCGTGCACGGCGGCCCGCGTCGTCGTGGTCGAGCAGCACGACGATCGGCAGGTCGACCTCGGCGCGCAGCACGATCGCCGCCATCGCGGCGGCCATCGCGCCCCCCGCCACGGTGACGACCACGTCCTCGAGCACCTCCCGCCGCCCCAGCCGAGCGACGGCGGTGCGCAGGTAGGCCTCGTCGGTGCCTCCCTCCACCACCAGCACGGCCCGGGTGCCCAGGGGCACTCGACCCACCCGGTCGAGCACGTCGGCCAGCCCCGCGTCGCGGAGCAGCCCCCCGAGCAGACGGGCCTGCGGGCGATCTCCGGGCGCCGCCCCGACGAGCCGGGTGCGTCCTGCGGCGTCCCGACCGAGCGAGACCACCCGGGCACGCCCGTCACGCGGAACCACGAACGGCGAGGTGGTGGCGACCACGACCCGGGCACGGACACGTCCGGCGACGTCGAGCAGCACCCGAGCGAGCGACTCCTGGGCCGCAGGGTGCAGGAATGCCTCGGGAGCAGCGACGGCGACCAGCGCCACGGGTAGTCCCCGAGCGGCCAGGAACCGGGCCAGTCCGAGAGCGACGAGCACCCGCATCGACGGAACGGGCAGTCGTGCCCGGTTGTCGTCGAACACGTCGACGCGCCCGTCGGCAGCGACCTGCACGTCCGCGGCCTCCGGCACGACGGCCCGCGCGACGGCGAGCACCTCGTCCTCCAACAGGGTGCGTGTGTCTCGATCGGACACGTCGACGGGAGCACGCAGGACCAGGTCGCGAGGTGTGTGATGCGTCTCTGCGTACACGACGTGACCCGCAGCCGACGGGTCGTGCGCCTCCGGGTCGTCCGAGGGACCGGACTGGTCCTCGACCCGCCGCCGCCCCTGCGGGTCCCACCGGCACGTGCGACGGGTGTCGGCCCCGTGGAACAACTGCACCGTCGGTTCGGAAGCCCGCCCGTGGGGGCGATCTCGGTCCGGCTCGAAGTCGACTCCCAGGCCCGCCGCCGCCGCGATCGCGAACAGCACACTCGACGTGCCGGCTCGGTTGGGTCCGACGAGCACCGTCACCTCGCCGAGCGGCAGGTCGAGCGGCGGACCCCACACCGACCGCACGTCCCGGATCCTCGCGGCGGTCGGCAGGCCGTCGCCGTCGGCCGGTGTCATCGGAACCGGGCGAGGAAGTACCGGCGACGTCCGACCTTGAGCACCAGGGTGCGTCGTCCTGCGAGGTCGTCGCCCGTCAGCGTGCGGGTCGAGTCGGACTCGACGGCGTCGCCGACCCGCACCGCACCCTGCTCCACGAGCCGGCGCGCTTCCGAGTTGCTGCGGCTCGCCCCGACGGCCGTGAGCAGCTCGAGCAGCCCGAGGCCGTCGTCGAGTCGTGACGACGGCACCTCGACGGAGGGAGCCTCGGCGAGGACCTCCTCGAGCGTGGCGTCGTCGAGTCCCTCGAAGCTGCCGTTGCCGAACAGGGCGTCGGTGGCCTGCTCGGCGGTGCGCACCCCGTCGTCGCCGTGGATGACCCGCGTTGCCTCGCGCGCGAGCACGCGATGGGCCGTGCGAGCGGCCGGGTCCTGTGCGAGTTCCCGTTCGATCTCCTCGATCTCGTCGAGGTCCAGGTACGTGAACAGACGCAGGAAGCGCGCGACGTCGGCATCCGCCGTGTTGATCCAGTACTGGTAGTACGCGTACGGCGAGGTCATGGACGCGTCCAGCCACACCGCGTTGCCCGCGGACTTGCCGAACTTGGCCCCGTCGGCGGTCGTCAGCAGCGGCCAGGTGAGCCCGAACGCCTCGGCGCCCTCGACGCGGCGGATCAGGTCGATCCCTGCCACGATGTTGCCCCACTGGTCCGAACCACCGCACTGCAGCACACATCCGTGCGTGCGGTGCAGGTGCAGGAAGTCGTACGCCTGCAGCAGCTGGTAGCTGAACTCGGTGTAGCTGATGCCCTGCTCGCGGTTCTCCAGGCGCCGCTTCACGGACTCGCGGGCGACCATCGTGTTGACGCTGAAGTGCTTGCCCACGTCGCGCAGGAAGTCGAGGAACCCGATGCTGCCGAGCCAGTCGTGGTTGTCGAGCAGCAGGCCGCGGTCGGTGAGGTCGAGCACGTGCGACAACTGGGTGCGGATCGCCGTCAGGTGGCGTTCGATCGTCGCCTCGTCGAGAAGTTGGCGTTCCGCATCGCGTCCCGAGGGATCTCCGATGCGTCCGGTGGCGCCTCCCGCGATCGCGATCGCGCGGTGCCCCATGCGCTGCATCCACGACATCGCCATCATCCCGACGAGGTTGCCGGCGTGCAGCGACGGGGCCGTCGGGTCGAACCCGACGTAGAAGGTGACGGGGCCCGCCGCGAACCGGGCGCGAAGGGCCGCCTCGTCGGTGACGTCCTGCAGGAACCCCCGGGCCCGCAGCACGTCGAGCACGTCGCCCGACGTCCCGCTCATCGCAGACCTGCGGGCGGGATCAGTGCGGGGACCTGACCCGCAGGGGTCCAGTCGGGCATCCCGTCGGCCCACACGAGGGTGTCTGCGGTGACGACGCCGTCGAGCACCAGCCGCCGCATCGACGCGAGGTCCGTCGGACCCTCACGTTGGTCGTCGACGACGTGGTACCAGCGCGCAGGCTCGGGCGGTCGTTCGGTGGTCAGGTCCACCGCGTGCTCCTGCGGCCGGGTCACGGGATCGGTCCCCGAAGACTACCGACGGCCACGGTCGACCCGGCCGCAGACTGCCCACACGGGGTCGGTATCGTGTCGGGGCACCTCGACGGGACCGGACTCGACCAGGAAGCCCGCCATGTCCGACTGCCGCTGCAGCACCCTCAACGGCGTCAGTGGTGACCTCGCGGCGGACCTCGTGCGCACCCACCTCCAGCATCGACGAACCGACGGCATGGGACGCGCGGTCCACGTCTGTCCGGACACCGGCACCGAGTGGGTCGAGGAACGCGACCCGACGGGCTATGGCGACGACGTGGTCGTCCTACGGCGTCGCGGCCGCTGAACCGTCCGGGGCCTCCGGATCGTCGACGACCAACCGGATCCTTCGGAAGCCCTTCCCCTTCGACTCGACCTTCGCGATGCGCACCCGGCCCACCTCTGCGGTGTCGCGAACATGGGTCCCCCCGTCGGCCTGACGGTCGAGTCCCACGATGTCGACCACCCGCACCTCGCGCAGGGAGGCTGGCAGCAGCGAGACCTTCGTGCGGATGAGCGAGGGATCCCGGTCGGCCTCGTCGCGTGGGAGGAACGTGATCTCGACGGGGCGCGCCGCGGCGATCTGCCGGTTGAGCTCCTCCTCGAGCACGTCCCGATCGTCGGGGTCCCAGTCGGGCAGTTCGAAGTCGAGGCGGCCCACGCCGGGTTCCATGTTCCCACCGGTGACCGGCGAGGCGTGCCGCTGCCACACCACCCCGCACAGCGCGTGCATGGCCGTGTGGGTGCGCATGAGCCGGTGCCGGCGCTGCCAGTCGATCTCCCCGCGCAACGCCGTCCCCGTCGACGGCAGCCCGCCCTCGATCCAGTGCCACACGCCCCGGGCGTCGTCGGCCACCCGCACCACCACCAGGCGATCGTCGCCGATCACGAGGTCTCCGACGTCGTGCGGCTGGCCGCCACCTCCCGGGTAGAACACCGTGCGGTCGAGCAGGACCCGCCCGTCGTCGGGGTCGACGTCGACGACGGTGGCGTCCATCGTGCGCGCGTACTGGTCCGTGGACCAGATCCGTTCGGTCATCGTCATCCGAGGTTCGCGTCGGGGCGAGCCGTCAGCAGGAACGACTCGACGAGATGGTGCCAGTGGCAGGCCCGGCAGACCTCGACGACGTAGACCCTGAGGTCGCCGTGTCGGTCCACCAGGTGGTTCAGGGCCTCCTCGGTGACCGCACGGCCTCCGCGGTTGCGCGGGTCGCCGTCGAACACGTAGGTGACGTGGACGAGCGGATGGTCGCAGAGGGGGCAGGGGCGGTCGGTCGCTCGGGAGAGGTGCTCTGCCGCACGCAGCAGGTCGGGATGCGCGTCACGTACGTCGTCGGCCGAGCAGGCGCCCGAGGCGACGTCGGCGAGCACCGTCCGCCGTCGGATCCGGTAGTCGATCCGTCCCTTGCGCATCGTCGGCTCCTGTCGATCCGGGCGCGGGGTCCCGACAGGCGTCCGACCAGAATACGGCGGCGGCACCGTGCCCGTGCGGGTGCGGTGCCGCCGTCGACGGAGTCGTCAGCTGGTCATCCAGTCGGGCTTGCCGCCCTTGGTCGCCCAGAAGATGTCGGAGATCTCGTCGATCTTCGCGAGCAGGTCCTCGCCCGCCTTCGGGTCCATCGTCTTCTTCGCGTCCCCGGCCGCCTTGATCGCGAGCCAGAACTTCTCGTGGAGGTCGGGGTACTCCTCCAGGTGGTTGGGCTTGAAGTAGTCGGTCCAGAGCACCGACAGATGGTGCTTGACGAGTTCTGCCCGCTCCTCCTTGATGGAGATGCAGCGCGCGCGGAACACGTCGTCGTCCGAGTCGTGGTACTTCTTCGCCACCTCGAGCACCGACTCGGCCTCGATGCGCGCCTGTGCGGGGTTGTAGACACCGCACATGAGGTCGCAGTGGGCGTCGACACGGGTGATCTCGGGCGCGAACAGCCTGCGGATCAGGTTCCTGGTGGTCATGTGGTCGGACTCCTCTTGGTGGGGACCATCTCCATCGATCGTAGTCACCGCGCAGGTCACGGGCGACCGTGCAGACCCCCGCAGGACGGACAGGACGGGACATGCGACCACGTGCGATCGTCACCCTGCTCGCGTTGGCTGCCGCAGCCGTCGGGCTGCGTCGACGACTCGTGGAGGTCGCGGGCGCGTCGATGGAACCGACGCTGGTCGCCGGCGAACGCCTCGTGACGATCCCGGCGGTCCGTCGCCTGCTGCGGGTCGATCGCATCGTCGTGCTGGAGGACCCCGACGTCCACGGACACCTCGTCGTCAAGCGCATCACTCGTGTGAACGGTGACCGCGTCGAGGTGCAGGGCGACGCCCCTCACCGTTCGACCGACAGCCGCCGGTGGGGGCCCGTGGCCGTGTCGTCGGTGCGTTCGGTGGTCGTGGCCCGTTGGCCCGGGGTCCGTGACGTCCTGCTCTGACTCGACACTCGGTTCGTGCCGCCGCACCGCCGCCCGCGCCTGGCCGCCCGTCACCCGTCGACGGATCCCCGCTCCGGATGCTCGGCCCACCACTCGTCGAGTGCGGCCAGCGCCTCGGCCTCGGTCATCTCGCCCCGGTCGAGTCGCAGTTCGAGCAGGTGGTTCCACGCGTCACCCACCAGCGGCCCCGGACGGATCCCCAGGTGTCGCATGATCTGGTTGCCGTCCACCGCGGGGCGCATCGCATCGATCTCCTCGCGGCCGCGCAGTTCCTCGACACGCTCCTCGAGTTCGTCGACCCGCCGCTGGATGCCCTGCGCCTTGCGTTGGTTGCCGGTCGTGACGTCGGCCCGGGTCAGCCGGTTGAGACGCTCGAAGAGGTCGCCCGCGTCGCGCACGTAGCGGCGGACCGCCGAGTCGGTCCATCCCTGCCGGTAGGTGTGGAACCGCAGGTGCATCCGCACCAGGTCGCTGACCTCCCGGATCGTCTCCCGGTCGAAGCGCAGGTCCCGCAGGCGCTGTCGGGTCATGCGCGCACCGACGACGTCGTGGTGGTGGAAGGTGACGGTGCCGTCCTCGTGGATCATGCGCGTCGAGGGCTTGCCGATGTCGTGCAGCAGCGCTGCCAGGCGCAGCACCACGTCGGGCTGGCCCTCGGGTTCGAGCGCCTGCACGTTCTCCACCACCGCCAGCGTGTGGAGGTAGACGTCCTTGTGACGGTGGGCGGGGTCCCGACACTCGCGCAGTTCCTCGAGCTCGGGCACGACCCAGCGCGCCATCCCCGAGTCGACCAGCAGTTCGATGCCTCGCCGCGGGTGCGCCGATCCGAGCAGCTTGACGAGTTCGTCGCGGATCCGTTCGGCGGAGATGGTCTCCAGTTCGTCGACCATGGCGCGGGCTGCGGCGCCGGTCGCCCCGTCGACCTCCGCGTCCAGGGTGGCCGAGAACCTCGCCAGTCGGACCATGCGCAGCGGGTCGTCGCCGAACGAGGTCCGCGGGTCGATCGGCGTGCGCAGGAGCCGCCGTCGCAGGTCGCCGAGCCCACCGAACGGGTCCACGAACGCGAAGTCGGGGACCCGCACGGCCATCGCGTTCACGGTCAGGTCCCGGCGCGCCAGGTCCTCCTCGATCGTCGATCCGTACGTCACCTCGGGGTGTCGCGATCCCGGTTCGTAACGATCCGACCGGTAGGTCGTGATCTCGATCAGGCGCGGCGGCTGGCCCGGATGCTCTCGCTGGCAGGACACCGTCCCGAACTCGGCCCCGGTCAGCCACACGGCGGTGGCCCACGGCGCGATGATGCGTTCGGTGTCCTCGGGTCGCGCAGACGTCGCGAAGTCGAGGTCGATCGTGGACAGTTCGCGGACGTCGCCCCCGGCGAGCAGCGTGTCGCGCACCGTCCCGCCCACCAGGTGCAGTTCGTGGCCCGCCGCCGCGAACCGCTCCCCGAGTTCGCGAGCCTCCGGGTACACGTCGACCAGCCGCCCGAGCTGGGCAGCCTGTGCGGCGGTCAGTTGCTGGTTCACTCGGAAGGGCTCGCCGGTCGACGGCGTGCCGAGACTACTGAGACGCGAAGGGTGGCCGTGTCGTGACCAGCAGCGGACCCGACCGGGCGGTTCCCGAGCCTCCTCCCCCTCCGGCGTCTGCCCGGGTGGAGGTGACCGAACCCACCGACGCGCCGGCTCGTGACCCGCTGGACGGTCGCGACCGCCGCCTCCACGCCTCCGTCCGGGTCGTGTGGCGCCTTCGCGCGCTGCTCGGACTTCTGCCACCCGTGGTCGCGCTCGCGGCTGCGGCCAGCCTGCTGCCGGACGAGGTGCGGTGGCCGTCGACCCTCGTGCTGGTGCTCGGATGGCTGTGGATCGTCGCCTGGCTGCCCGGGGCCAGGTGGCGACGATGGCACTGGCGCCTCGCGCCACGGGCGCTCGAACTCGACCACGGCATCCTGGTGCACCGCCGTGAATCCGTCCCGTACTTCCGGATCCAGCAGATCGACATCACCACCGGACCCCTGGACCGCCTGCTCGGCCTCGCGTCGCTCGAGGTGACCACGGCCTCGGCCACCGGGTCGGCGCTGCTTCCCGGGCTGGCGAGCGACGAGGCGCCGGACGTGCGCCGGGAACTGCTGGCGCGGTCCCACGCCGCGCTCGCGTCGCATCCCGACGAGGGTCGCGATGCCGTCTGACCCTCCCCCGCCGACCGGTCCTCCCGTGGCGGGTCCCGCACCCGCGGACACGGACGGTTTCGCGACGCCGTCGCGGTTGCATCCCCTGTCGGTCGTCGTGGGGGTCCCCCTCACCCAGCTGGTGCAGGCCCTGTTCCTGCCGGCCGCCGCACTGGTCACCACGGGTGCCCGGTTCACCCTCGGACTGGTGATCGGTGTCGTGGTGGTGGGGTCGGTCGGGCGCGTGCTCGCGTGGCGCCGGTTCCGGTTCTCGTTCGACGGCCAGGTGCTGCGGATCGACTCGGGCGTCGTGCGACGCGGCCACCGCAGCGTCGACGTCGGACGCATCCAGCAGGTCGAGCTGGAACGACCGCTGCTCCAACGCCTGACCGGCACGGCCACCCTGCACGTGGAGACGGCCGGCGGGTCGGCCGAACCCGCCGTGCGCCTCGCGGTGCTCCGTCGCCACGACGCCGAGCGGTTGCGTCATGCCCTGCGCGCGCGTCGCGACCGGCCCGTGGCTGACGACGCGGGGTCGACGGACGACCACCTGGTGCTCGCGCTCGGCCACGGACGGGTCATGCTGGCTGCGGTGACGGGCGTGCAGCTGTTCGTGCTGCCCGCGCTGCTCGGGGGTGCCCTGCAGTTCGCCGGCGGGCGCGTCACGGGGTGGATCGACGAGGCCGTGGAGTTCCTCCTGGCCGACGGGGACCTGCTGACCGCGTCCCCGGTGGCGAGCGCGGCCGGCATCGCCGTCGTGGTCCTGACCCTCGCCGTGTCGACCGCCGCGGTCGTCGGCCTCGTGCGCGACGGCGGATTCCGGGTCCACCGTCTCGGCACGGACCTGGTCGTGCACCGCGGGCTGCTCGGGACCCACGACTCGACGGTTCCCCTGCCTCGGGTGCAGCTCGTGGAGGTGCTGCGCAACCCGCTGAGACGGCTGCTTGGTGTCGCGAGCCTTCGTGTCCACTCCGCAGGTGGAGCCGGTGGCCCCGATCGACGGGTCACGATCCCGCTGGTCGCGAACCGCGAGGTCGCCGCACTTCTCGCCGAACTGCTGCCCGGCCTCGACGAGGCTCCGGTGCTGGTCCGGCACCCTGCGGCCGCACGCCGCCGCGCGCTGTGGCGCTGGCTGCGCCCGTGGACGACCCTCGCCGTCGTCGTCTGGGCGACGACCCTCGTCGCCGACCTGCCCGTCGAGGTCCCGTTCGCCGGCGCCGCCCGCGTGACGACCCTCGCCCTGCTGCCGGTCGCCGCGGTGCTCGCGCTGGCCGACCACCGGCACCTGGCCCACGGCATCGACGACCGGGTCGTGGCGACCCGTCGCGGGGCGCTGTCGTCGACGCTGCGGCTCGCGCCACTCGGCCGGGTCCAGGCTGTCACCTCCCGGTCGACCCTGTTCCAGCGTCGGCTGGGGCTGCAGACCCTGATCGCGCACCTGGCCGGTCCGGGTGGAGACCTGGAGGTGCTCGACGTCGGGGACGCGCGTGCCGACGTCCTGCGCGCGACGCTGGTGGAGCACGCGGCAGCGTCGCTCAGATCTCCAGCAGGATCGTGACCGGGCCGTCGTTGACGAGTCCCACGTCCATGTGGGTCCGGAAGCGCCCGGTGGCCACCGTCGCGCCTCGCTCGACCAGGCGAGCGGCGAACGCCTCCACGAGCGGTTCGGCGTGCTCGGGTCCCGCCGCCGGCAGGTACGACGGTCGCCGACCCTTGCGGGTGTCCGCGTAGAGCGTGAACTGACTGACGACGAGCACCTCACCACCCACGTCCGCGCAGCTGAGGTTCATCGCCCCGTCGGTGTCTGCGAAGATGCGCAGGTCGTGCACTCGCTCGGCGAGTCTGCCGGCCGCCGCCTCGTCGTCGGTGTGCGTCACCCCGACCAGCACGACCAGTCCCGGGCCGATCCGACCCGTCTCCTCGGCGGGGTCGCCACGCCGTTCGGCGGACGTCACCCACGCCTCGTGTACCCGTTGGACGAGCGCTCTCACCACCCACTCCTGACCGTCGAGTCCGCCCCACCCGGTCGATACCCTCGATCCATGTCCAGGTATCCGACCCGCCGTGCCACCTCCGCGGGCGGCGTCGTGTGTGACGACCGACCCGACGGCAGGCGCTGGATCCTGCTCATCGCCCGGCGGAACGCTGCGGGTGCACCCCAGTGGACCCTACCCAAGGGGGGCATCGAGGAGGGCGAGACCGACGAGCAGGCGGCGCTGCGCGAGGTCCGGGAGGAGACGGGCCATGGCGCGGTCGTGAGCCACCTGCTGGGCACGATCGACTACTGGTTCGTGTGGCGTCCCGACGAGGTCCGCTACCACAAGTTCGTCCACTACTACTACATGTGGTGGGACGGACGGGAGCCCGGGCCGCGAGACGACGAGGCCGAGCACGTCGAGTGGGTCCCCCTCGAGGTCGCCCTGGTGCGCCTGGCCCATCGCAACGAACGACGGCTGGTCGAACAGGCCGCGACGAGCACTCCGACGCTGCCCCAGCCCGAACGAACGGTCGACGTCCGGGCACCCCGGTGAGGCGGCCGGTCGGCCAGTCCCACAGCTCCGGCATCGTCCCGCTCGGTCTGGTCGTCACGCTCGGTCTGGTCGTGACCGTCGCGCTCGTCACGAACGTGGTCGCGATGCCCCATGCACACGCGGTCGCGGACGATCCGACCCACGACGTGGCCCTCGTGGTCTCCGCGTTCGAGGGTGTGCTCGGTCCGGGCACCCAACCTCAGCGGGACCCCGCAGATCCCGAGGCACAGTCGGCACCACCTCCCCCCGTCGACCTGGCGGTGCGAGTGCTGGTCGAGAACATCGGGCTCGGGGACCTCGACCAGCTCCGCCTGGTCGTCGAACAGCTGGCGGCGGTCGGCGACCGCCCTGCGCTGCACCGGGCGCTCGACGGCGAGCCCGACGGACCCGTGCTTCGCATCCACGAGGTCGCCATCCGCGACGGCGGTGTCGTCGCACGTGACGAGGTCGCGGGCGCCTACCTGCGTCTGGGTCCCGACCAGCTCGCGTGGGCACCCGGCGGAGGGGTCCACCCCGTGCGCATATCGGTCATGCGTGGCACCCAGGTCCTGGCCGAGGTCGTGACGGCGGCCGTGTGGCTGGACGAACCACCCGTGTCGCCCCTGCGCACCGTGCTGGTCTGGCCGCTGGACACCGCGCCAGCCCGAGGTGTCGGCGGTGTGTACTCCGACGCGGCCGACCGATCGCTCGTCCCCGGTGGCCGGCTCGACGGGCTGGTGGCGGTCCTGGAGCGCACTGGTCAGGTGCCGGTCGTCCCCGCGATCGCCCCCCACCTGCTCGAGGAGCTGCAGGACCGATCGGACGGCTACACCCTCCTCGACCGTGTGGACCCCGAGAGCGTCGAACGCCGGCACGTGTCCCCGGAGGACCCGCGCGCACAACGCGCCGCTCGCCTCCTCGACCGCATCCGGACCGTGACCGCGAGTGCCACCCACGCCCCGATGTCCGTGACGTACGCCGACGCGGACCTGCCAAGCCTGCTTGCGAACGGTGCCCCCCGGGAACTGCGCGACCTCGCGGGGATCTCGATGTCCGACAGCATCCGTCGACTGCAGGTCCTGCTCGAGACCGACCCGGACGCGAGCGTCCACCTGCTCGGTGGCCCGGTTCCCGCGCGAGCACTCGACCTGGTGCCCGGCAGCAGGGTCGTGGTCCGTCCCGGTGCCGTCACGGGCGCCGTCGCGGAACTCGGTGTCCGCCCCCTCATCACCCCGGCAGGGCGCTCCCTCGACGCGCTCGTCGGGGACGCGGAACTCTCGCGAGCCCTGAGTCGTCCCGACCTCGCCCACGGGGACGTGATCGCCGCTCAGCGCGTCGTCGCGGACTCGGCACTCGCCCACCTGTCCACCACGCAGGCGCCCGGACGCATCCTGACGATCGTGCCCGACCGGGACTGGGCGCCCACGCCGGCCGTCGCACACCGAGTCCTCACCCAGATGCGTGAGGCCACCTGGCTGGCACTGACGGACCCGAGCGCTGCGACCGCAGGTGGCCGTCGCACGACCGTTCCCGTGGTCATCGACGACGGCGAGCCCGCATTCGGCGCGACCTTCGCCGACCGGCTCGTGCGTGCCGACCGCAGCCTCACCGCCGTGGCCGGGGCCCTGCCCGCCGGGACCACCTCGGTCGCGGACCGCTCCGTCACCGAACTGCGCGACACCCTGCTGCGCGCCACGTCCGGCTGGTTGCACACCTCGGGCCGAAGCGTGGCCGACACACTCGTCGCGGACGTCGAACGACTGGTCGACGAGGCCCTCGGGACCGTCACCATCGCGGACGCCAGCGTGACCCTGACGTCCGACACCGGGTCGATCCCCGTCACGCTGGAACGCACCGCGGGCGGACCGCTCGACGTCCGTGTCGAGGTGGTGTCACAGGGCCGTCTGGCGTGGCCCGACGGGCGGTTCTCCGCCCCGCTCACGCTCGACCCGGGCACTCGACAGACCGTAACGTTCCCGACCCGCGCACTGTCGACCGGGCGGTTCCCGGTCACCGTGCGGGTCACCGACCCCGCAGGCCAGGTCGAACTCGCTCGCACGACGATGTCGGTGCGATCGACCACGGTGTCGACGACGGCGCTGTGGTCCACCGGGATCCTCGTGGCGGTGCTGCTGGTCGCCGGTATCCGTCGCCGGAGCGGGCCACGCCTGCAGGTGATCGCGACGCGCGCCACTTCCGAGGCCGATCGGTGATACTGCGGCCCCCGAGGGCGGAAGGGTTCGACGTGTGGCGTGACTCCGGGTCGACGCGTGGGTCCGCATGACCGCGGGTGACGATCCGACGCTCGCGGGGGACGACGCTCTCCAGTGGCCCGGTCAGCGACGGCTCGCCGGCCGCTATCAGCTGCTGGAACCGATCGCGTCGGGTGGCGCCGCGATGGTGTGGCGTGCCTACGACGAGAACCTGGCCCGACCGGTCGCGGTCAAGCTCCTCCACCCGCACCACGCGAACGACCCGACCGTCGTCGAACGCTTCGAACGGGAGTCGCGGGCCGCGGCACGACTCAACCACCCCAACACGGTGCGCATCTACGACACGGGCAGCGAGGACGGGCTCGTCTACCTCGTGATGGAGTTCGTCGACGGCCCGAGCCTGCGCGAGCTCGCTCGTTCGATCGGGCCCATGGATCCCACGATGGTGGCCGCGATCGGCGAGCAGGTCGCGGCCGCGCTCGGCGACGCCCACGCACACGGCCTGGTGCACCGGGACGTGAAGCCGGCGAACATCCTCGTGGACGTCGACGGGACCGTGAAGGTCACCGACCTCGGCATCGCCAAGGCCCTGTCGGGTGACGACGCCACGCTGACGACGCCCGGCACCGTCGTCGGGACTGCGGCCTACGTCGCACCCGAACAGCTCGAGGGCACCGACGTGGATGCTCGCGCCGACGTGTATGCCCTGGGGGTGGTGCTCCACGAGTGCCTCACGGGGCGCCCCGCGTTCAGCGGTGACACCCCGACGGCGACCGCGGCGATGCGCCTGACCCACGACCTGCTCCCGCCACGACAGCTGCGTGCCGACGTCCCCCGCGCACTCAACGACGTGATCGTGCGGGCGACGCAGCGAGAACCCCTCGACCGTCACCCGGACGGCTCGGCGATGGCGGCGGCCCTGATGCCCCTGGTCGGGACACGGCCGTCCGACCTGACGTCCGGCCTGCGATCCGGCCACTCTCCCCTCCCCCGCGACGCCGTGCGCGACGAACCTCCGTACTCCGGACCGATGCCCACGACCCGGCGCGAGTACGCCCGCCGCCTGGTGGCCGCGTTCGTCGGTGGTCTGGTGCTCACACTGGTCGCCGTGTTCGCGATGCGGGCCCTGCAGGACGACGACTCCGGGTCCCCTCCGGAGGCCGTCGAGTGGCGAGTCGCCGAGGTGGTGGTCGCCGACCCGCTCGACGTCGACGGCGGGGTCAACGCCGAACTCGCTCCGTTCACCGTGGACGGCGACGTCCAGACCGCATGGACGAGCGGGTCCTACGCCGACCGCCGGTTCGGGGGTCTGCGCGAGGGCGTCGGTCTCGTCTTCGACCTCGGGCAGGAACGCCAGGTCCGCACCGTCGTGGTCGAACTGATGCGGGGCGGCGTCGACGTCACCCTGTACGCAGCCGAGGAACTGCCTCCGCTCGGGGACACCCCTGCCGGGTGGGGAGATCCACGTGCGTCGCAGGCCGACATCCGTCCTCAGCAGCCGTTCCAGCTGAGTCCCACGACGAAGCGCTACTGGTTGCTGTGGATCACCGGCCTGTCGGCCGACTCGGCGGGCGACTACACCGCGGAGGTCGCGGAGGTGCGGTTCCTTGGCCCCGGCTGACCGGCGACTGCGCCCCACGGACCTCGCCGCAGCGTCGGACGAGGACGTGCTCGGCGTGTTCACGGACACCGGCCGCGACCACTCGGTCCGTCAGGCGGCGTTCCACGAACTGGTGACTCGGCACCAGCGGCGGGTGTTCGCCGTGTGCGCGCGCCTCCTCGACACGGGCCACGACGCCGAGGAGGCCACCCAGGAGGTCTTCGTCCGGCTCGCCCGCGGTGCGTCCGGATTCCGTGGTGACGCCCAGCTGTCCACCTGGCTCTTCCGCGTCGCCCACAACGTGTGCACTGACCGCATTCGCCACGACGCCAGGCGCCCGTCGACGCCGGTTGGCGACGTGATCGAGGCCGCAGGCGACCGGGCGGGCGACGACGAGATCGCCGCGAGCGACGCGGACGATGCCCTGCGGACCGCGCTCGCCTCACTCGACGAGCAGTCCCGGACGGTCCTGCTGCTCGTCGCGGTGGACGACCTGTCCTACGAGGAGGTGTCCGCGCTGGTCGGCATGCCGGTCGGCACGGTCAAGAGTCGCGTGTCCCGCGCCCGGGTCCGCCTCGGACACCTGCTCGCACCGACCGACGCGTCGCACGACCCGTCCCCTGCACGCCGTGACGACCCGGACGACGGACCTCGGCCCACGACCACGCCGATCCGCGGACCTCCGTCGGGATGACGAGCGGCGACGCAACCCGGTCGGGACCCACGACGTCCCACTGACGTCCCGTCCGCTCGACCGCCACGTGGCCCCCGGTCCCTGTGACCGTGGCGCGCCCGGGAGACCCGCCCACCGACCCGAGAAGGTCCCACCTTGGAGTCCGCCGACCGACTGGCCAGACACCTGGCCGGCGAACTGTCCCCCACGGAGGCTGCCGCCGTGGAGGCGCTCCTCGCGCGGGATCCGGCACTCTCCGCGGACCTGCAGGCGATGCGCCGGGCAGACGACGCGCTCGCGGACCTGTCGTCGATCGCTCCACCTGACGGTTTCGACCAGCGCCTGCGCACGGCGGTGGACCGAGAACTCGAACGTGCCCTGCGCCCGGGACAGGTCGTGGAACTCGCACCACGAGGCCGCCGGACGTGGACGGTTCCCCTGGCCGCCGCGGCCGCCGCAGTCATCGGCATCGCGGGCATCGGGATCCTGATCGACCAGCGCTCGGCTCCGGACGAGGACATCATGGCGCTCACCGTTCCCGACGCGGCCGATGCCCAGCCGGAGTCCGCGGAACCGGAGACGGGGGCCCTGCTCGCCGATCCCGAGTCCGACGGGACCACCGAGGCGTTCCGCGCCGGGGAACTGCCCGCGGAACCGACCGTGCTCGTCACGAATCGCGACCTCACGGTCGAGGACCTCGAGGCCGTCCTGCACTCGTGGGAACTCGCGTCGGTGGCCGGTGCGGCGCTGCCGGACGACGACGCCCGGGCACTCGCCTCCGACTGGCGTGCCCTCCTCGAGACGGGTGCCCGGCCGTCGACCGACGTGGTGACCTGCCTCGACACGCTCGGTGACGACGCGGCACTTCCCGTCACCGTCGAGGTCGCCCGGTTCGACGGCCAGTCCGTGCTCGTGTTCGGACTCGTCGTGTCGGACGCGACGGGAACGGCGCACACCGAACCCCGCGTGGTCGTCGTCACCACCGACGGGTGCACGGTCCTGGCGACGCTGCCCGCGGAGTGACCGGCCACGGCGCGACCGGCCCAGCGCCCACGGCGGAGAACGGCGGCTCGGTCACCGCCGACGCACGAGGATCCATCCACCCCACACGGCTGCGGGGTACGCCAGCAGGGCGACGCTCGCCGGCACCGGCGGGGCCCCCGCGGACACGAATCCGACGGCGACACTGAATCCCGCCAGCGTCAGGGCCATCGAGCGCACCAGCGGGGTGGAGGCCTCCTCCGCCGCCCAGTACACGGCTCGCGCGACGAGCCACCCGACGACCCCGGCGGAGATCAGGAAGAACGTCCCCGCGACGAGCACCGGCCCGAGCAGCAGACCCCCGAGCACGGCGGCCCCGAGCCCGACGCCCCCGACCCGGACGTTCTGGGCGATGGTCGCGGCGTCTCCCGCCGACGAGGTGTCCTGCCCACGGCTGCCTCGGATGCGGTCCCCCGTCTGCTGCGCGGTCTGGGTCCGCCGTTCCGCGCAGTCCGGGCAGTGGAACCCGACGGCGGCGTCCTGCCAGCACTCGGGGCAGATCAGGGTCTCACACGACGAGCAGCGCAGACGCGTCTCCACGCCGTCGCGGGGGCAGGTGTCAGGCTTCGGGGTCTCGTCCATCACCACGATCGTAGGCCTCCGAGGGAATGTCCGGACGTACCGTGACGTTACGCTCCACGGACTGCACCCTCACGACCACCTCGACGACTGGCAGCGACGATCATGTCCGACGACGTCCTCACCGGCAGGGTCCATCAGACCGTGATCATCGGCTCGGGCCCCGCCGGCCTGACCGCGGCGATCTACGCGGCTCGAGCGAGCCTCGAACCCGTGGTGATCGAGGGGGTCACCGACGGCGGTCCGACGGGCGGGCAGCTGACCCTCACCACCGAGGTGGAGAACTTCCCCGGCTTCCCGGAGGGCATCCAGGGACCACAGCTCATCCTCGACATGCGCGCGCAGGCCGAGCGCTTCGGCACGCACTTCGTGACGGAGGACGTGACCTCCGTCGACCTGTCCGCACGACCCTTCACCCTGTCGACCGCCTCGGGGGCGACGGTCCAGACCGAGTCGCTGATCGTGGCCACCGGTGCGCGTCCGCGCCGCCTGGACGTCCCGGGAGAGGAGGAGCTGTGGGGTTCCGGGGTGTCGGCGTGCGCGACGTGCGACGGCTTCTTCTTCCGTGACCGTCACGTGGTCATCGTGGGTGGTGGGGACTCCGCGATGGAGGAGGCCACCTTCCTCACGAAGTTCGCGTCGAAGGTGTCGGTGGTCCACCGTCGCAGCGAACTGCGGGCGTCGGTGATCATGCAGGAACGCGCGATGAAGAACGACCGCATCGAGTTCGTGTTCGACAGCGAGATCGAGCGCATCAACGGCGCCGACGGACAGGTGTCGTCGGTCACCCTGCGCCACACCGACGGCCAGGAGTCCGAACTGGCCTGCGACGGCGTGTTCCTCGCCATCGGCCACATCCCCAACACCCAGCTGTTCGAGGGAGTGCTCGACACCGACGAGGACGGCTACCTCGTCGTCGCGGAGCCGACCACCGCCACCAACGTCCCCGGGGTGTTCGCCTGCGGCGACGTGATGGACCACACCTACCGTCAGGCCATCACGGCCGCGGGCTCCGGCTGCCGGGCCGCGATCGACGTCGAACGCTGGCTCGCCGGCGGGGGCGCTGCGGCGCACGAACCCCCGACGACCCGCCCCGCCGCACCGACCACCTGACCTGACGATCCCACCGGGGAATACCGGGCCACGGCCCGACGTTCCCTTCAGCAACCCCGTGCAGGAGTGCTGCGCGGTTCCCACCTCAACGGCGCCCCCGGGGCGCACAGGAGACAGCCGAATGGGTGCCACCCCCGTGACCGACGCCGACTGGGCCACCGAGGTCCTCGAGTCCGACCGCCCCGTGCTGGTCGACTTCTGGGCGGAGTGGTGCGGTCCGTGCCGCATGGTCGGCCCGATCGTCGACGAGATCGCCGAGGAGAAGTCGGCGGAGCTCAAGGTGCTCAAGCTCAACGTCGACGACAACCCGTCGACCGCCCGCGAGTACGGGATCATGTCGATCCCGACGCTGCTCGTCTTCCAGAACGGCGAGCCGGCCAAGCGCATCGTCGGCGCGAAGGGCAAGGCCGCGCTGCTCTCCGACCTCGCGGAGTTCGTCGCCTGACGAACGTCCGGCAGGGCTCCACGCGCGGGCGCGTACGCTCCCGCGCGTGGAGATCCGTCACGGGCAGGTCGGTACCGAGGTCGAGGACGTCCAACGGCGCCTCGCGGGCCTCGACCTGCCGTGCGACGACGAACCCGGCGAGTTCGGTGACGCGACGCGTGCCGCCGTGCGCACGTTCCAGCAGCAGCGGGGGCTGGTCGCCGACGGGATCGTCGGTGACGACACCTGGCACGCGCTGGTCGGCGCGTCGTACCGGCTCGGCGACCGGCTCCTGTACGCGACGCTGCCACCGCTGCACGGCGACGACGTCCGGGACCTGCAGCGCCGTCTGAACCGGCTCGGGTTCGACTCGGGCTACGACGACGGGCTGTTCGAGGCCCGCACCGAGGCGGCACTGCGCGACTTCCAGCTCAACGTCGGGATGACGGTCGACGGGATCGCCGGTCCGCAGACGATCGACCTGCTCGGTCGCCTGCACCGGCAGCACCAGGCGTCACCCGCGTTCGTCGTCCACGAGCGCGATCGCCTGCGCCGCGAGCGGCGGCACTCGCTCGCCGGTGCCCGAGTCATGATCGACCCGGCGCACGGCGTCGACCATCCCGGGACGGTCGCCCTCGACGGGACCCCCGAACACGAGATCACCTGGGCCATCGCCACCCTCGTCCAGGGCCGCCTCGCGGCACTCGGCGCCCACGTCGTGTTCAGCCGCGGTCCCCGCACGACCCCGAGTCCGTCGCAACGCGCGCGGTACGCGAACGTGGAGGACGTGGAGGCGATCCTGTCCATCCACGTCAACGGAGATCCCTCCCCCGAGGCCCGGGGGGTCGCCGGCCACCACTTCGGGACCGATGCCCACGTGTCGGAACAGGGCCGCACGCTCGCTCGACTGGCGGTGGACGCGATCGTGGCGACGACCGGTTCCCCCCACTGCAGGGTCCACCCATCCACCACCGCCCTGCTACGCGAGTCCCGGGCGCCTGCGGCCATCGTCGAGGTGGGGTTCGCCACGAATCCGGACGAGTCGGCCCTCCTGACGAGCCGTGCGGGCCAGCGCGACGTGGCCCGCGCCTGTGTCGACGCGCTGTCGACCTACCTGCTGACCCCGATGGACGAACCCGCACGATGAGGGTGAGACGGTGCCTGCCGCCGGGACCACTCAGTCGCGGTCGACCCACCGACTGATCGCCAGCCCTGCGGCCAACCCGGTCACGACACCCACCACGGCCCGCCGCCAGCCCCCCATGGCCACCCAGGGACGTGCCGTGGGCGCGTCCCTGTCCGCAGGCGGCCCGACCGGCGCGTGGATCGCGTCCACGCCTGCGTCGTCGTCACCGGGATCGTGGTCCGGCGTCCAGGATTCGGTGGCACCCATCCAGCGTCCACCTCCCTCGGTCCGAGCCTCGATACGCTCGATCGTAGCCTGCCCCACCCGCGCAACTCCCGCCGGTCCGGCTCCTGCCGGCCCGCCCCATCTGCCGCCCATCGAGCACCGATCGTGCGCCTCGACACGGACCCGTACCTCGCGCGCTACGCGACGCGCGTCCGTGGCATGAGCGCGTCCGAGATCCGGGCCCTGTTCGCGGTGGCCTCACGCCCCGAGGTGGTCTCGTTCGCCGGTGGCATGCCGGCCACGTCGGAGCTCGACATGGAGGCCGTCGAAGCGGTCGTCGCCGGCGTCATCCGCGACCACGGCGCGACCGCCCTGCAGTACGGGACCGGTCAGGGCCGCGGGCCACTCCGCGAACTGCTGGTCGACGTCATGCGGGAGGAGGGCGTGCCCGGCCACGCCGACGACATGATCGTCACGATCGGCGGCCAGCAGGCGCTGGAACTGGTGGCGACGTGCCTGATCGACCCCGGCGACATCGTCCTGGCAGAGGGCCCGACCTACGTGGGCGGGATCGGTGCGCTCACGAGCCTGCAGGCCGACGTGCGGCACGTCCCGATGGACGCCGACGGCATGCAGGTCGACGCGCTCGCCGACCAGCTCGCGAACCTGCGACGCGAGGGGCGGCGCGCGAAGTACGTCTACACGATCCCGAACCACCAGAACCCGGCAGGGGTGTCGCTGTCGGTCTCGCGGCGTGAGCAGCTGGCCGAACTCGCCGAGTCCGAGGACCTGCTCATCCTCGAGGACAATCCCTACGGGCTGCTCGACTTCAACGGCCGGACATACCCCTCGTTGCGTTCGATGGTCCCCGACCGGGTCCTGTACGTCGGGACGATCTCCAAGATCTTCGCGCCCGGCGTGCGCACGGGATGGCTCGTGGTTCCGCGTGCGATGCGCGACCGCCTGATCGTGCTCCGCGAGGCCGCAGACCTGTGTCCGCCCAACCTGACCCAGATGGTCGTCGAGTCGTGGCTGGGCACCCAGCCGTGGCGCGAGCAGGTCAAGCGGTTCCGCGAGGTGTACCACCAGAAGGCCGTCGCGATGCTCGACGCGCTCGAGGCCGAGATGCCCCCCGGCGTGTCCTGGACCCGTCCCACCGGAGCCTTCTACGTGTGGCTCACCCTGCCCGAGGCGATCGACACCTCGGCGCTGCTCGCCCGCGCGGTCCAGCAACGCGTCGCCTACGTGCCGGGACGCGGGTTCTTCGCGGACGGACAGGGCGGTCACCAGGCCCGCCTGTGCTTCAGCTTCCCGAGCGTCGAGCGCATCCACGAGGGCGTCGTCCGCCTCGCGGAACTGGTGCACACGGAGATCGAACTCGTCCGCTCCGTCTATGGCGAGTCCGCCCCGGACTCGCCCTCCGACCGTCCGAGGTGATGTCGCCGTGACCGACTCCCCCACCCGATCGATCGCTGTGCTGTCGGGCGGCCTGTCCCTCGAACGGGAGGTCAGCCTCAGTTCCGGTGGCCGGGTTGCCGACGCGCTGGCGGACCGTGGGCACCAGGTGACCCGCATCGACGTGGACCAGGACCTAGTCGGCATCCTCGACGACGGTGGGTTCGACGTGGCGTTCCTCGCGCTGCACGGCTCTGCCGGCGAGGACGGAACGGTCCAGTCGCTGCTCGAACTCGTCGGCCTGCCCTACACCGGGCCCGACGTGCTCGCCAGCTCCATCGCGTGGAACAAGCCCATCGCCCAGGGTCTCTACGAACGGCAGGGACTGGCGGTACCTGCACGGGTGACGCTCAGCCAGCAGGCGTTCCGAGACATGGGCGCGAGCGCAGCCGTGGACCGCGTGGCCACGGCGCTCGGCGTCCCCCTGGTCGTCAAGCCGGCGACCGGTGGCTCGTCGCTGGGGCTGACGGTCGTCGAGGACCGCGCGCGCCTGCCCCAGGCGATCATCGGGGCGTTCAGCTTCTCCGACGTCGTGCTGATCGAGCGCTTCGTCGAGGGCACCGAGGTCGCCGTCGCGGTGCTCGACGGTCAGGCGCTCCCCTCGGTGGAGATCCGGCCCAAGGAGGGCGTGTACGACTTCGCCGCCCGGTACACGGCAGGTGCCACCGAGTTCCACGTGCCGGCCCGCCTCGACGAGGACGTCCGCCGGGCGTGCGAGCGGACCGCGGTCACGGCCTACGACGCCATCGGCGCCCGGCACGTGTCGCGTGCCGACATGATCGTGGACCACGACGGCGTCCCGTGGATCCTGGAGCTCGACACATGCCCGGGTCTGACCAGCACGTCGCTGCTGCCACTGGCCGCGTCTGCGGCGGGCATCGAGTTCGACGCCCTGTGCGTCCGACTCGTCGACCTCGCGCTGCGCGACGCGTGATGGCGACTCCGCAGGCCGCGCCGGACGAGGCGCCCGAGCTGCCCCCTGCACCGGATGTCGTCGCGTTCGACATCGGGGAGGTCGTGATCGACGAGTCGCGCGTGTGGGCGGTCTGGGCCGGCCTCGTCGGGGTCACGCCGCTGACGTTCGCCGCGGTGCTCGGTGCAGCCATCAGCCAGGGCGGCGACCACCACGACGTGTTCGACCACCTCGCACCGAACGTCGAGTGGGAGACCCTGGTCGACGAGCACGAACGCCTCCTGGGAGGTCTCGGGGAGCAGGACCTGCACCCGGACGTCCGCGCCTGCCTCACGGACCTTCGCGCCGCGGGCGTCACCCTCGTGCTGGCCGGCAACCAGCCGGCGTCCCGCACTGCGCAGCTGCGCGCGCTCGACCTCGGCTGCGACGACATCGTCACCTCCGAGGAACTCGGGCACGAGAAGCCCGATCCGGCGTTCTTCGACGCCCTGTACACGCGTCTCGACGTGCCCGCGGGACGGGTGCTGTACGTCGGGGACCGCCTGGACAACGACGTGCTTCCCGCCGCGGTGTCCGGCGCGTCGACGTGCTGGCTGCGGCGCGGGCCGTGGGGGCAGCTGCAGGAGCCGCCGGAGGGGTTCACCCCGGACCTGTCCCTCGAGGGTCTGGGCGAACTCGCGGAACTCGTGATCAGATGGAGGCAGTCGTGACCCGGGCCAAACAGGCAGCCGCCGAGGCGGCCGCGGATCTGGTGAGTGACGGGATGCTCCTCGGTCTGGGCACCGGCTCGACCGTCGCGTACTTCCTGGACGCCCTCGCGGACCGTTCACTGGACGTTCGGGGCATCCCGACGTCAGGAGCGACGGCCGAGGCCTGCCGTCGGCTCGGCATCGGACTCGTCGAGCCTGCGGACGTCGAGCAGGTGGACCTGGCCGTCGACGGTGCGGACGAACTCGACACTCGCCTGTCCCTGGTGAAGGGCGGCGGCGGTGCGTTGCTCAGGGAGAAGGTCGTCGCGGCGATGGCCCGCCGGTTCGTCGTGATCGCGACGGTGGACAAGCTCGTGGATCGCCTCGGCGACTCCTTCCCCCTGCCGGTCGAGGTGGTGCCCTTCGCGGTCGCACCCGTGACCCGGTCCCTGACGGAACTCGGGTTCGACGTCGCCACACACGACCGAGGTCTCGGACCCACGGACAACGGCAACACGGTGCTCTTCTGCCGGTTCGTCGGGGGAATCGACGACCCGTGGTCGATGGACGAGCGTCTGCGGGCGATCCCCGGCGTCGCCTGCACGGGGTTGTTCCTCGGCATGGCCGACCTGGCCCTGCTCGGCGACGACGACGGCAACGTCCAGCACCTGCGGGCCGCAGCGGACGGCTGACCCGACGGGTCGCCTGCCCCGCCGACGACCTGGTCAGTCGTCCAGGTCGTCGGGGATGGTGGCTCGAACCGATGCGCGGCCCGGGCCGCCGAGTCCGTTCGCGATGATCCCCACGATGCGCTCGAGGTCGTCGACCGAGGTGAACTCGACCTGCATCTTGCCTCGCCGCGCTCCCATGGTGATGCGCACGCGTGCCTCGAGCGCGTCGGAGAGGTCGTCCTGGAGTTCGAGCAGGCCCGGCGCCTGCAGCGTGCGGCTGCGGCCCCGGGTCCCCTTGCCGGCCGGCGTCGAGTCGTCCATGAGGCGAACCCGGACGAGTTCCTCGGTGGCGCGTACCGACAGGCCCTCGGCCACCACCCGGTCCGCGATGCGCTCCTGTTCGGCCACGGTCTCGAGGGCGAGGAGTGCCTTGGCGTGCCCCGCGGACAGCACGCCGGCGGCGACCCGACGCTGGACACCCGGAGGCAGACCGAGCAGGCGCAGCGTGTTGCTGACGAGGGGACGCGAGCGGCCGAGGCGATGCGCGAGCTCCTCCTGCGTGAACCCGAACTCCTCGAGCAGCTGCTGGTAGGCGGCCGCCTCCTCGAGGGGGTTGAGCTGCACGCGGTGGATGTTCTCGATCAACGCCTCCTTGAGGAGGTCTCCGTCCTCGGTGTGCCGCACCACGACGGGCACGGTCTCCAGGCCCGCAATGCCTGCCGCGCGCAGGCGTCGCTCCCCCGCGACCAGCTCGTAGCCGTCCCCGTCCGGATGTGGACGCACGACCAGAGGCTGCAGGATCCCGACGTCCCTCAGGGACACCGCGAGCCCCTCGAGCTCCTCGTCGTCGAAGACCTCGCGGGGTTGCCGCGGATTGGTCCGGATGCTCGACACCGGGACCTCCGCGGACGTCGCAGACGTGGCCGAGTCGTCGCCCTGTTCCTGCGGGATCAGTGCCGCCAGTCCCTTGCCCAGTCCCCCACGCCGTTGCGCACTCACGGTTGTGCTCCTGACGTCGACTCGTCCTCCAGTGGTTCCGGTTCGCGCATCGGCAGATCGAGGCGTGCCGCGATCTCCCGGGCCAGTTGCACGTACGTCTGCGCGCCTCGGCTCTCGGGGTCGAACACGGTGATGGGTTGTCCGTAGCTCGGTGCCTCGGACAGGCGCACACTGCGCGGCACGACGGTGGGATACGCCCGGTCACCGAAGTAGGCGCGGACCTCGTCCACCACCTGCTGGGCGAGGTTGGTGCGTGCGTCGAACATCGTCAGCACCACCCCACCGACCTCCAGCTCACGGTTGAGGTTCTCGCTCACGAGTTGGACGGTCCGCATGAGCTGGCCGAGACCCTCGAGGGCGTAGTACTCACACTGGATGGGGACCAGCACCTGATCGGACGCGACGAAGGCGTTTATGGTCAACAGACCAAGTGACGGCGGGCAGTCGATGAACACGACGTCGTAGCGATCCGCCACCTTCTCCAGCGCACGACGCAACCGTTGCTCGCGCGACATCGCCGACACGAGTTCCACCTCGGCACCGGCAAGTTCGAGCGAGGACGGGAGCACGTCGAGGCCGTCGACGACAGTCGGCACGATGGCATCCGCCATGTCCACCGCCTGCAGGAGGACGCTGTACGTGCTCTCCTGGTCACGTTCGACCCGCAGGCCCAGTCCGGTGGAGGCGTTGCCCTGGGGATCGAGGTCCACGAGGAGCACGCGGACTCCGTGTGCGGCGAGCGCGGCTCCGATCGAGATGGTGGTCGTCGTCTTGCCGACACCGCCCTTCTGGTTGGCGACACTGACCACGACAGCGGACCGGGTGCGTTCGGGCGTCATCACATCCATCGCGACTCCAGGTCCGGCGCCGGAGGATCGGCGCAGCAGGCGAGCGCCCATGGGCGCCCGCGGCAGACTCCGGCCGATCCTAGCGCGGGCACGCAGTCGCGCTACCGGGGACGTGGGTCGGGTGGGGAACCGTGGCAGGGAAACGGTCCGAGCCGAGACGCCGCGTGGACGTCGGACGGCAGCCCCGGGTCAGGAAGAACGTCGGAGGATCACGACGAAGGGCTGCGGCGCCACGGCTGGCGTGGCCTCGGGCGTCGACACGACCGTGAGGCCGAACCCTTCGATGACCACACGTGCGGCGTCGAGCTCTTCGGGCCAACGCTCGCCCTTGATTGCGAACAGGTGGCCACCCGGACGCAGGAAGCCCGCACAGAGCGGGATCAGCCGGATCAGGGGTGCGACGGCGCGAGCGGTCACCACGTCGAAGGTGCCCCGGAGCGCAGCGTCCCTCACGAGTTCCTCGGCTCGACCGGTGTGCACGGTGAACGCCCCGCCGAGTTCGCCCGCCACGGCCTCGAGAAACGTGGCCTTCTTCCCCGTCGCCTCGAGGAGGTGCACCTCGAGTTCCGGTCTGCGGAGGGCCACGACTGCTCCCGGCAGGCCACCTCCGGATCCGACGTCGAGCACCCTGAGCACGCCCTCGGGAAGCATGTCGGCGAAGGCGAGCGCCTCCGGGATGTGTCGCGAGCGGAGCTCGCCGAGCCCGCGGGCAGACAGAAGATTGTGCGGAGATCGCTCAACAAGATCGGCGTACCGCGCGATGCGAGGATCGGTCCCGAGGTTCTCCACAGGGTTGTTCACAGTCTCGCCTCGCTGGGCACGGGCGGCGGCGAAGTCTGGCGTGAGTTCGGCCGTGTTCCACGTGGAACACGTTCCGCCGGGAGCTGCCGTTCCACGTGGAACATCGGACTCCCCGCGCACGGTGCGGCCCCGGGCCAGTGACCCGGGGCCGCACCAGAGAAGGGAGGAGTCACTCGTCGTCGCCCGGGACGACGACCACCCTACGGCCCGGTTCCCGGCCGTGGCTACGACTCGTGACACCCTCCACCGACGCCACGTAGCGGTGGATCGCCTTGCGCTCGAACACGTCCATGGGCTCGAGGCGCACTTCTTCGCCCGAGGACAGGGCCTCGTCGACGGCCTCCTCCGCCTTCTCCATCAACTTCTCGAGTCGCCGAGAGCGGTAGGACTCGGCGTCCACCTGGACTCGAGTACGCCGCTCGAACCGCCGCTGGAGCGCGCACCGCACCAGCTCCTGCACGGCATCGAGGGTCTGTCCGCGCCGGCCGATGAGCGCGCCTGTGCCCATCTCCGCGATCTCCACCTCGGCCCGATCCTCCAGGATTCGAATGCGCAGGTCTCCGGGGAGATCGAGTGCATCGAGGAGACCTTCGAGGAAGTCCGCGGCGGCCTCTGCCTCTTCGTCGAGCTGCTCAGGCGTCACGGCCTCGTCAGAGTCATCCGTCGACGCCGGTGGCTTGCGATCCGCCATCGGTGGCCCGTCCGGGGAAGACTCCTCGTCCCCAGCGTCAACCTCGCGCGCTCGTGACTCGTCGCTGGGCGTGCTCCGGTCGTCACCTCCCGAGATCTCTACTCGGAATGGACCCGTGAGGTCGTCCGTGCCGGGAGCGTCGATGCGCACGTTCACCTCCTCGACGGGTGAACCGACCATCGCCGCGACGGCCGCGGCAACGGCAGCCTCGAGCCCTTCGGCCTCGTGAAGATCCTGGGACATGCTCGGCTCCTTCGTCGTCACTCGTCGTCGCGCCGGCGCCGAGGGAGGTGATCCCTCCGCTCCCGCTCACGACCTTCGTTGGTCTGATCGTCCGCTGGCGCCGACCCCTCACCGTTCGATGCCTCACCCCGAGGTTCCGGCGCGGTCTCCGGCGCGGGTTCCGGCGCATCGGACACGTCGTCCCCGGCTTCGGCCTCCGTCGCGTCGTCTGCCTGGTCGCTGGGCTCCGGTGACGGCGCGGCACCCGGCTTCGGACGCTTCCTGCCCGACGAAGCCCCGGGGGAGTGCCTTCGGGGAGCCTCAGGGGCCGACGCGGTGGCCTCGACCGCCTTCGTCTCGTCGCCCTTCACCTCGCGCAGGATGATGGCCTGCTGCGCCACCTGCCACACGTTCGTCGTCACCCAGTACAGGAGGATTCCGAGGGGGAACTGGAACGACACGACCGCGAGGAACACCGGCATCGCGTACATGAGCAGCTTCTGCTGCTGCGCCATGGGGTTGTCCGACTGCATGGGCGTGCGTGCCATCGTCTGGCGCATCGACCAGAACATCGTCCCCGACATGAGCAGGATGAGCAGCCAGCCGGGCCATCCTGCCTCGCTCACGTTGCCATCCAGCCCGATGTCGCCGGCAGCGGTGAAGAAGTAGAAGGGTTGGCCCTCCAGTTCATCCATCCAGCGCAACGTCCAGAACAGGGCCAGGAAGACCGGTGCCTGCGCCAGCAGCGGCAGGCAGCTCGCGGCAGGGTTCGCGCCCTCCCGGCGGTACAGGCCCATGAGCTCTTCGTTGAGCTTGGCGCGCTTGGCCTTGTACTGCTCAGGGTCCTTCTTCATCAGGGACCGGTCGACCTTGTACTTCTTCTGCAGTTCCTTGATCTGCGGCTGTAGCTTCTGCATCGCGCGCATGGACCGCGTCTGCTTGATGGCCAGCGGCAGCAGGAAGATCCGCACCACCAGGGTCAGCGCGATGATCGCCCAGCCCCAGCTGTGCAGTCCGAGCATGGGCTCGAACAGGTCGTGGAAGAAGGTGAGGATGCCCTCGAACAGGGCGAGGACACTGTCGCGGAGTCCGGTCACGATGCACTGCTCCTGGGCGGGACGTGGTCGATGCCCCCCGGATTCCACGGGTGACAGCGGCCAAGACGCCGGATGGCGAGCCAGGAACCCCGGAGGGCTCCGTGCTCACGAACGGCCTGGACGGCGTAGGTCGAACAGGAAGGCAGGAAACGGCAGCGAGGCGACCGAACCAGCGCTGTCCACCGGTACAGACGCAGAACACCCAGCAGCATCCATGCCAGCGGAGTCCGGCGCGCGGGGGCTGCCCACGTGTCCGAGTGGTCACGCGCTTCCACGCTCACGTCGAGGACCCCTCCGTCAGCCGGTCGAGCAGGGCCGCGAGCTCTCGTCGCACGTCACTGAGTGTGCTCTCAGCGCACGCTGCGCGCGCCACGAGCACGACGTCGGTGCCCAACGGGAGCGAGATGGCACGAGATGCCTCCCGGAGCAGGCGTTTCGCTCGGTTGCGGGCCACTGCGCCCCCGACGCGCTTCGACGCGATCACCGCGCGACGCGCAGGAAGGTCGTCCGCCCGCCGCCGAAGATGGACCACGAGGAGATGTCCGGAGATGCGGGACCGGCTCCGCAGCGTGGCCGCGATCTCTCGACCATCGCTCAGGCGATGGGCGTCGACCTCGATCATCGGGGCGATCCGACTAGGCCGTCAGCTGGCCGCGGCCGCGGCGCCGGCGGGATCGGATGATGCGACGACCGGCTCGCGTACGCATGCGCGCACGAAAACCGTGCTTGCGCGAACGGCGACGGTTGTTCGGCTGAAATGTGCGCTTCACGTCGGTTCACCCCTGCGTACGGCTGGGTCGGGATCCTGCGTCCCACCCGGGAATCGGGCGCACGGCGCGACCGGTGACAACCAAGTGACGGAGTACGTCGGCGGAGTTGTCGGACGTCCTCGAGAGGACAGGACGTCGGCGCCAGAGCGTGCGCGAATACTACCGTGCGCTCCGACCGCCGGGCAAACGTCGCGCCCAGCGCTCCCCTCCACACCCGCCCTTGCATGACCGACGCCCCGAGGTGTAACGTCCCCGGCCGTCCGTCAGTCGACCACGGAACCCGAGCGTTCGGAGACCCCGAACCCTCCTCGACCACACGCAACGCCCTCCGTAGACCCGGCGGATCTTCCCCACCAGGCCCCACGACCTGGGCGCACGAACGACCAGACTGTCCACAGGTGTGGAGAGGCTGTGGATATCGATTCGGGTGGCCGTGTCATCATGGGACCGTCCGTACCGTCGGGACGATCTGCAGGAGCGCATGCGTGAGTTCGACCTCTTCCCTCGACCTCGAGACACTCTGGGCCGAGAGCCTCGACGACGTGATGGCCACCGTCGCCTCACCTGCGCAGCGCCAGTGGCTCGGCGCCACAAGGCCCGTGGGCTTCAGTGACGACACCGTCGTCCTTGCCACGCCCCACGCGTTCGCGCGCGAATGGCTCGACACGCGCTGCGGCACCGCGATTCGTGCCGCGCTCACCGCTGCCGCCGGACGGCCGCTGGACGTCGTGATCACGGTCCAGCCTCGGCCACAGCCCCTGGACGACGATCACGCGGCCACCTCCTCCCCGGACGACGCCGTCCCGTCACACCCCTTCGACATCCTCTCGGACGAGGCCGTCACCGCATTCGTCCCGACCCCCGCAGAGCCACTGCGCCCTGCCTTCGGCGATCACCCACTGCACGCTCCCGGCCGACCCGACGGGCTCACGGTGAGCCTTCCGCAGCGAAGCGAACCGGCAGAGGACGTCGAACCCGACACCCAACTCAATCCCAAGTACTCGTTCGACGACTTCGTCATCGGCTCGTCGAACCGGTTCGCGCACGCGGCCGCGACGGCGGTCGCCGAGGCACCCGCCAAGTCCTACAACCCGCTGTTCATCTACGGAGGCGCCGGACTCGGAAAGACGCATCTGCTGCACGCCATAGGGCACTACGTACGGAATCTCTACCCTCGCCTCGAGGTTCGGTACGTGACCACCGAGCAGTTCACCAACGAGTTCATCAACGCCATCCGCCACGACCACATCACCAGTTTCCAGCGCACGTACCGTCAGACCGACCTGCTGCTCATCGACGACATCCAGTTCCTCGAGCGGGCCGAGCGCACCCAGGAGGAGTTCTTCCACACCTTCAACGCGCTCCACAACGCGGAGAAGCAGATCGTCATCTCCAGTGATCGTCCGCCCAAGCAGATCGCGCAACTCGAGGATCGTCTACGTAGCCGCTTCGAGTGGGGCCTCATGACCGACGTCCAGCCCCCCGACCTGGAGACCCGCATCGCGATCCTGCGCAAGAAGTGCGAGTCGGACGGCCTCGGCACGGACCCTGACGTCCTCGAACTGATCGCCTCGCGCGTGCAGTCGAACATCCGAGAGCTCGAGGGCGCGCTCATCCGGGTCTCGGCGTTCGCGAGCCTGCAGCGCGCACCCGCAGACATCCAGATGGCCGAGACCGTCCTCAAGGACCTCTTCCCGGACGACCGGGACAAGGAGGTCTCCCTCCAGCTCATCATGACGGAGGTCTCGGACTACTTCTCGCTGACGCTCGACGACCTGTGCTCGCCCTCCCGGAGTCGTCAGCTCGTCCTCGCACGTCAGATCGCCATGTACCTGAGTCGCGAACTCACCGACCTGTCCCTGCCCAGGATCGGCAAGGCCTTCGGCGGACGCGACCACACCACCGTCATGCACGCCAAGCAGAAGATCGCCCTTCTGATGCAGGAACGCCGGACCGTGTACAACCAGGTCCAGGAACTGACCAACCGCATCAAGACGCGGGCGAGGCACGCGTGATCCGCCGCCTCCCGACACACGTGGACCGAACCGTGGACAGACGGTGGACATCTCCACCAACCTGTGGACGCACAACGTTGTCATTCGCCCATCTGGGGATGACCCCTCCGGGCACCCACACGTTGTCCACCGCACCCATCTCCGGTCTGAGCAGGCACGATGCCCCACTGTCCCCAGTGTCCACACCCCCGATGACGGAGGCGGATCTCATGCAATACTCCCTGTCCTTCTTCAGGGCTGTGGACCAGCAAGGAGTTGAGACGTGAAACTGCGGGCCGAGAAGTCCGAGTTCGCCGAGGCGATCTCGTGGACGACACGGACCGTCGGCACGAGGATCACCCTGCCCGCGCTGTCGGGTGTGTTCCTCGAGGCTGCCGACGGACGCCTGACCTGTCGCGCCACCGACCTGGAGGTCTCTGCGGAGATCAGCATCCCCGTCGAGATCGAACGTCCGGGAACGCTGCTGTTGCCGGCACGACTGCTGTCGCAGCTCGTCGCCCGGTTCGCGGATGCTCCGGTCGACCTCGACGCCGACGAGACCCGCGTGGAGATCTCCTGCGGCAAGGCCACGTTCCACGTGCGGTCCATGCAGGCGGAGGACTTCCCGACGCTCACCGGAGCGGACGAGGATGCACCACGGGGAGTCATCGCAGCCGGGGCGTTCTCCCGGATGGTCGGTCAGGTGGCGCGTGCGGCGGCCACCGACGAGGGCCGTCCCGTGCTGACCGGTGTGCTCCTCTCGGCACACGACCGCACACTGGTCGCCGCGGCGACGGACAGCTACCGCCTGGCCGTCCGGTCCGTCGACTGGGAACAGCCCATCGAGGCGACCGCGCTCGTCCCCGCCCGATCCCTGCAGGAAGCGGCGAAGGCAGCCTCGGAACGGGGAGGAGAGGTCACGCTGGTCGTCGAGGACGCCCAGGTGTCGTTCCTGTTCGACGATCGCCGCCTCACCACCAAGCTGATCGAGGGGACCTTCCCGAACTACGAGGCACTCCTGCCCGACGGGTTCGAGACCGCGGTGACCGTCGATCGCGCGGAACTCATCGAGGCCCTGCAGCGCGTGTCCATCGTCGCGATGGGGCAGGCGAACACGCCGGTGACCCTGACGTTCGCGGACGGATCGGTCGAGCTGCAGGCGTCGAACCAGGAGATGGGCGACGCCACCGAGAGCCTGCCGGCGGACATCGAGGGTGAGGGTCTGACGATCTCGTTCAACCCGTCGTTCATGCTGGCAGGGCTCGAGGCCACCGGATCCGACCGTATGCGCATCGAGTTGCGCGACGGCCTCAGGCCAGCTGTCCTGCGCCCGGTGTCCGACGACGACTCCGTGGACGATCTCACGTACCTGCTGATGCCGGTACGGGTGAACTGAGCGCCCAGCGAGGCGGACTGGCCACGCGACGTGTGGGTGAGGACCATCGAGCTGACCGACATCCGTTCCTACGAACGGGTGCGGGTGGAGTTCGACCCCGGGGTGACCCTGCTGCTGGGACGGAACGCGCAGGGCAAGACGAATCTGGTCGAGGCCATGCACCGCGTGGCGACCGGATCCTCCCACCGGACGGCGGCAGACGCGCCGCTCGTTCGTGCGGCAGCCTCCGACGGCGTCGTGCGGACCGAGTTCGAGACCGACGAGGGCAGGCGCCGAACCGTCGAACTGCAGTTGTCCACCGAGGGCAGAGGTCGGGTCCGTGTCGACGGACAGGACGTCCGGCGTGCGGCCGACGCGGTCGGCGTGCTGCGGACCGTGATGTTCGCCCCCGAGGACGTCGCGATCGTGCGTGGTCAGCCCGAGCAGCGTCGCCGCTTCCTCGACGAGGTGCTCGCCCAACGGCGCCCGGCGTACGGGGCCGCTCGTCAGGACTACGACCGCGTGCTGCGCCAGCGCAACCAGCTGCTCCGCCGGTTGCGAACCCTGTCTCCAGAAGCCGCCGGGCGAGCGCGGGACACCCTCGAGTCCTGGACCGAGCAGCTGGTCACGCTCGGGACACAGATCACGGCGGCGCGGGCGGCGGCGGTACGGGCCCTGCAGGACCCGGTCGACGCGCTGTACCGGGAGTTCGCCGACCGCCCCGAACGCATCAGGATGACGTACCGGCCACCCATCGAGATCGAGTCGGGGGACTCCGTGGACGGACCGTCGACGTCCGACCTGACCGCGGCCATGCGCCGGGAGTTCGAGCGGAGGATCGACGAGGAACTGCGCCGTGCCACGACACTCGTCGGGCCGCACCGTGACGACGTGGACCTGGCCATCGGCGACCTGGGCGCGAGGGTGTACTCCTCGCAGGGGGAGGCCTGGTCGCTCGCGCTGTCGCTCCGGCTCGCCTCGCACCAGCTGCTGGCCGAGGTCGGGGACCGACCCGTGGTGATCCTCGACGACGTGTTCGCCGAACTCGACGACACCCGGCGGCGCCGCCTGGCCACCGCGTGCACGCGGTTCGACCAGGTGCTCGTCACCGCCGCGACGGGAGCGGAGGTGCCCCTGGATGGAGCCGTCCTCAGGGTGTCACTGCACGACGGGCTCTCGGCGGTCGTGCGTGAGGACGCCGAGGTGGTGACGTGAACCCGGGGGACTGGTTGGACCGCCGAGACCCCGCCGCGCGCGGCCGAGACCGCCGCGCCGGGGCGGTGGACCGGGACGAACGGGTCTACGAACGCCGGCGCCGGGCCCAGCGAGGCCGTCGCCAGCGACTCGATCGCGCGGCCTTCGACCCGAGCCCGCCCGGGGACGACGACTGGACCGTCGCCGACGAGGACACGGACGGGATCCATCGGGTCCCCGCACCTCAGACGGTCGGCGAGACCCTCCGGCAGTTGGTGGAGCGCCGAGGCTGGAACACGGCGCTGCTCTCCAGCTCCGTCTGGACACACTGGTCGAGCATCGTCGGTGACGACCTCGCCTCGAGGTGTGAGCCGGCGAGGCTCCACCGGGGGGTGCTGACCATCCGGGCCCACGACCAGCCCTGGGCCGTGCAGCTGCGGTACCTGCAGACGGTCATCCGAACCCGTTGTGACGAGGTCGTCGGCCAGGGGGCGGTCCGGCGGATCGACATCGTGATCGGACCTCCCCGGGGTGACGCGCCCGGCGACGCGTCCGAGCTGGGAGGTCCGTGATGCCCGTCCTGGAACGAACGCTTGCCGTGCTCGCGCTCGTCGCCATCGCCGTCACGGTCGTCTGCGCGATCCAGCTGGTGCGACGCCGGGTCTCGCCCTGGCTCGTCGAGGCGGCGTTGCCCCTGGGCGCAGCGATCGCACTGGTGGCGTCGGCAGGGTCGCTCGCCCTGTCCGAGATCGCGGGGTACACCCCGTGTGTCCTGTGCTGGTACCAGCGGATCGCGATGTACCCGCTGAGCGTGATCCTGCTGGTCGCCGCGGCGCGCCGTGACCGGGCCGTGTGGATGACGGCGGTGCCCCTCGCGGGTGTCGGGGCGACGATCGCGACGTGGCACGTGGCCATCGAGCGCAGGCCCTCGCTCGCGGGCGACGTGTGTGACCCGGCGGCGCCCTGTGCGCTTCGATGGGTCGAGGAGTTCGGGTTCCTGACACTGCCTACCATGGCGCTCATCGGGTTCCTGGCGATCATCGGACTGGCGCTGGTCGCGCGACACGGGATCGGCCCGGAACCCGAGGACGAACACCGACGGCACCAGGAGACGTGATGGCGACGCGTGGGAAGTCCTCTCGAGCGGACCGGCAGGGACAGCGGATGCTGCTGTTCCTCGGTCTCGGGATCGTGGCGATCGCCGTGGTCATCGGGGTGCTGACGGCCGCGGGGTCGTCGGGTCCGTCGCTGGAGGAGGTCGCGGGCGAGGTCGAGATCACCGGTTCGCCCCTGCCGCCGCACGGCGGCGACCCGATGGCCGACGCGGCGTTCGGGATGGCCGCGCCCGAGGTCCGCGGCGCGGGGCACGACGGCACACCGGCGACGATCGCGGGCGGCGCGCAGGTGATCAGCTTCATGGCCTCGTGGTGCCCGGCCTGTCAGGCGGAGCTGCCCCACCTCGTCGAGTGGTACGACGACGGGCTGTTCGACGACGGCGTGGAACTCGTGGTGGTCTCCACCTTCCTCGACGCGACACGACCCAACTGGCCTCCGCAGGACTGGCTGCGTGAAGAGGGCTACACCGGGACCGTCATCGTCGACGACGCGGACAGTTCGGTGGCACGCGCGTTCGGCATGACCGCGAGCCCGTTCTGGGTGGTGATCGACGCCGACGGCAACGTGCTGTACCGAGCGGCGGGCCAGGTCTCCCGGGCGAGCATGGAGGAGATTGCGAGCTTCCTCGCGGAGTGACGCGGGCGGCGCCCGATGCGCAGTCTGAGCGCCGATGAGGCGCCGGCGCGTGGTGGGGTACGACCAGGGGGGTCGCGATCCACAGGAGGCGCCTGAGTGACCCGAGCGTCGGGGTCGGGGTGCTAGGATGTGCCCATGGCGGCCGAGCAGCCGCACCCGTCTGCTTCCCTGATGAGAGGTCCACGGTTGGCCGCTGCCCAGGACGTGTCTCCCGGTCCGACGTCGTCCGAGGGCGCAGTGCGCTACTCCGCACAGGACATCACCGTCCTCGAAGGCCTGGACGCCGTTCGTCGTCGTCCCGGCATGTACATCGGGTCGACCGGTAGCCGAGGTCTCCACCACCTCGTCTGGGAGGTCGTCGACAACTCCGTCGACGAGGCGCTCGCCGGGCGCTGCACGCAGATCGACGTGACGCTGCTGGCCGACGGGGGAGTGCGGGTCGTCGACGACGGGTCGGGCATCCCGGTCGAGGACCACGTCAAGGAGGGCCGCTCGGCGCTGGAGGTGGTGCTCACCGTCCTGCACGCTGGCGGCAAGTTCGACTCGCAGGCCTACGCCGTGTCGGGTGGGCTCCACGGGGTGGGCGTGTCGGTCGTGAACGCGCTGTCGCACCGACTCGTCGCCGAGGTGCGGCGCGACGGCGGCCGGCACCGGCAGTCCTTCTCCCGAGGGGTCCCCGACGGGCCGGTGGAACGCATCGGCGACGCACAGGACACGGGGACCCAGATCGAGTTCTGGCCGGACCCGGAGATCTTCGTCGAGGGCGTGGACTTCCAGCTCGACACGATCGTGCGACGGCTGCGTGACACGTCGTTCCTGACCGCGGGCCTGCGCATCAACCTGCGTGACGAACGACCCGACGAACCGCAGGAGCACACGTTCCACGCTCCCGGCGGACTGCGCGACTTCGTCGACCACATCCGCACGACCAAGGCGCGAGACGGTCTGCACCCGCCGATCCACTTCGAGTCCGAGGAGGTCGGCCCGAACGGTCCGCACTCGGTGGAGATCGCCCTGCAGTGGATCAACGACTTCAACGACTCGATCCTGAGCTTCGCGAACACCATCAACACCCACGAGGGAGGGACGCACGAGGAGGGGTTCCGGACCGCGATCACCTCGGGCATCAACCGGTGGGCCAGGGACCGGGGCCTGCTGCGGTCCAAGGAGGTGGAGGCGCTCACCGGAGACGACCTGCGCAGCGGCCTGGTCGCCATCGTGTCGGTGAAGGTCGGTGACCCGCAGTTCGAGGGTCAGACCAAGACGCGACTCGGCAACTCAGAGGTCAAGTCCTTCGTGCAGACGACGACGTACGCACGACTCGCGGAGTGGCTCGAAGAGCATCCGAACGAGGGTCGCAGCATCGTCCAGAAGGCCGAGGCCGAGGCGCAGGCGCGTATCGCGGCCCGCAAGGCCCGGGACCTGACGCGCCGAAAGTCGCTGCTCGAGTCGACCGCGCTGCCGGGCAAGCTCGCGGACTGCCAGACGCGTGACCCGGCGGAGTCCGAACTGTTCATCGTGGAGGGCGACTCCGCCGGCGGCTCGGCCAAGATGGCGCGGGCCCGGCAGTTCCAGGCGATCCTCCCGATCCGGGGCAAGATCATCAACGTGGAGAAGGCGCGCCTGCCCAAGGTCCTGGCCAACACCGAGGTCCAGGCGCTGATCACGGCCATGGGCACAGGCTTCGCCGACGACTTCGACGTGGCGAAGGCGCGGTACCACAAGCTGATCCTCATGGCGGACGCCGACGTCGACGGCGCCCACATCCGCACGCTGCTGCTCACGTTCCTGTTCCGTCACATGAAGCCGCTGATCGAGGCGGGGTACGTGTACCTCGCGCAGCCGCCGCTCTACCAGATCACGCACCCGGCGAGGAAGAAGGAGGTGCACTACGCCTTCACCGACGCCGAGCGTGACGAGATCTTCGCCCAGATGCCCCGGGACCGGAAGGTCGACGTGCAGCGCTTCAAGGGCCTCGGGGAGATGGACCCGTCGCAGCTGTGGGAGACGACCATGGACCCCGAGTCGCGGACGCTGAAGCTGGTCGCCCTGGACGACGCGGCCGCGGCGGAGGAGATGTTCACCATCCTCATGGGTGACGACGTCGCCTCCCGCCGCGACTTCATCCAGTCCAACGCCAAGTACGCGACGATCGACGTCTGATGCGTCGCCAACTGCTCTGGCTGCTCGCCGGCCTCGTCGCGCTGCCGCTGATGCTCGTGGCGACCGCGCCGGAACTGGTCCGGGCGGACCCGTCGGCGGCGATGGGTCTGCTCGGGGTCGTGCTGGCGGCAGGGATCCCCGGACTGCTCCTGCTCGTCGTGGTCGCCGTGCGCCGCCGTTCGAACGCCGACTCCGACGGCGACGACCGACCCACAGCGCGCGCCGACACCCCGCTCCACTCGGACCGTGAACCACCGGAGACACCGTGACCGATCCCCTCGAGCCCCCCGGCACGCCGGACGTGACGCCCGGCGACCCCGTCGCACGTGCCGAGGACGGCACGCCGATCGACGAGAAGGGCAGCGTGCTCGCCGCGCGCGTGGAACCGGTCGTCATCGAGGACGAGATGCGCACCTCGTACCTCGACTACGCGATGTCGGTCATCGTGGGTCGTGCGCTGCCCGACGTGCGCGACGGGCTGAAGCCGGTGCACCGTCGGATCCTGTACTCGATGGACGAGACCGGGCTGCGTCCCGACCGCCCGTACCGCAAGTGCGCGTCCGCGGTCGGTGACGTGATGAAGAAGTACCACCCACACGGGGACTCGGCGATCTACGACGCCCTGGTCCGGATGGGCCAGGACTTCTCGATCCGCTACGAGCTCATCGACGGTCACGGAAACTTCGGGTCCGTCGACGGCGACCCGCCCGCAGCGATGCGCTACACGGAGGCACGCCTGTCGCGGCTCGCGATGGAGCTGCTGCGCGACATCGACGAGGAGACGGTCGACTTCGTCGCGAACTACGACGGATACGAGCACGAGCCCGTGGTGCTCCCGGCCCGGTTCCCGAATCTGCTCGCCAACGGAGCGACGGGCATCGCGGTCGGCATGGCGACCAACATCCCGCCCCACAACCTGCGGGAGCTCATCGACGCGACGATCGCCCTGATCGACGACGACTCGCTGACCGCCGCCGACCTCATGGCGTACGTGCCCGGTCCGGACTTCCCGACCGGCGGGATGATCCTCGGGACCAACGGCGTCTACGACGCCTACACGACGGGGCGCGGGTCGGTGCGCGTCCGAGCCGTGTGCACCATCGAGGAGGCCGACGGACGCGGCGACCGCCAGCGGATCGTGGTCACCGAGATCCCGTTCATGGTCAACAAGGCCAACCTGCTCCAGAAGATCGCCCAGCTGGTCAACACCAAGGTCCTCACGGGGATCGCCGACCTGCGCGACGAGTCCTCCCGCGAGGGCATGCGCGTCGTCATCGACCTGAAACGTGACGCCAACCCGCAGGTGGTCCTCAACCAGCTGTACAAGCACACCGCCCTGCAGGACACGTTCGGGGTCAACCTGCTCGCGCTCGTCGACGGGGTGCCTCGCACGCTCACGCTCGACCAGGCGCTGCGCCACTACATCGCCCACCAGGTCGACGTCATCACCCGGCGCACGCGCTACCGGCTGCGCAAGGCCGAGGAGCGCGCCCACGTGCTCGAGGGGCTGCTCATCGCCCTCGACCACATCGACGAGATCATCGAGCTCATCCGGGGCAGCGAGTCGGCCGACGCGGCCAAGGGCGCCCTGATGACGGGCTTCGACCTGTCGGAGATCCAGGCCCAGGCGATCCTGGACATGCAGCTGCGGCGTCTGGCGGCGCTGGAGCGTCGCCGCATCCAGGAGGAGTACGACGGTCTGGTCGAACTGATCACCGAACTCCGGGCGATCCTCGCCGACCCCGGGCGGGTGCGCGAGATCGTCAAGGAGGAGCTGCTCGAGGTCCGCGAGCGGTTCGGGGACGACCGACGCACGCGCCTGATCCCCGACGAGCGGGAGATGACCGTCGCCGACCTCATCCCGGTGGGCGACGTCGTGATCACCCTCACCCGGGCCGGATACGTCAAGCGCACGCCACTCGACGTGTTCCGCACCCAGCGGCGAGGTGGTCGAGGAGTCCGGGGCACGGACATGAAGGACGACGACGTCGTGTCGTCCCTGCTGACGTGCTCGACCCACGACTTCCTGCTGTTCTTCACCAACAAGGGCCGGGTGCACCGGATCAAGGCCTACCAGATCCCGGAGAAGTCCCGGGCCGCGCGCGGGGTGTACGTCGCCAACGTCCCCGGGCTCGCACTCGACCAGGACGAGACCGTCGCTGCGGTGCTCGCGCTGGACCGCTTCGACGAGGACCGCGCGCTGGTGTTCGCCACCCGGAAGGGCACCGTGAAGCGCACGTCGCTGAGCGCCTTCGACTCGCCGCGCAGCGTGCTGATCGCGATCAACCTGGCGGACGACGACGAACTGATCTGTGTGGCCGTCACCGACGGGTCCCGCGACCTCGTCATGGTCTCGCGCGCCGGTCGCGCCATCCGGTTCGCCGAGTCCGACGCCCGGCTCATGGGCCGGACGGCCGCCGGGGTGCGCGGGATGCGCCTGGCCAGTGACGACGACGCGGTGCTCGCCATGGCGTCGGTCGGTGGCCAGGGCGAGGACGACGGCAGCTACCTGATGGTCGTGACCCAGCGTGGCTTCGGGAAGCGCACGCCGCTGGAGGCGTACCCGGTCCAGCGCCGGGGTGGGCAGGGCGTCGTGACCGCTCGCCTGACCGAGGAGCGCGGGCCACTCGCCGGGGCGCTGGTGGTCCCCTACGAGGCGGACGTGCTGCTGGTCGCCGACACCGGGACGGTGATCCGCATGGGTCTGGCCGACATACGTCCGATGGGCCGAGGAACCCAGGGGGTCTCCCTGATGCGGGCGGGCGACGACGCTACTGTCGTCGGTGTTGCGGCGGTCGTGGACGACGCCGACGACGTCCCCGGCGAGGACGGATCGCCGACCGAGGAACCCTCCGCCTCCGCGGACGGCGCCGCACCCGGAGAAGAGGCATGAGAGTCCTGCCGTCTGTCGTCACTCTCGCCGCGGCCGCGCTGCTGCTCGTCGCGTGCGGGTCGGATGAGGGCAACGTCTTCGATCTGACCACCGGCCAGTGCTTCGACGATCCGGAGGTCGTCGACGGCACGGTCCGCGACGTGCCGATCGTCGACTGTGACGAACCACACGACAACGAGGTGTTCGCACTGGTCGAACTGCCCGGCGGGGACCATCCCGGGTCCGAGGTCATCGCGGACGAGGCCGGCACGAGCTGCCTGGAGATGTTCCCCGGGTACGTCGGGGTGGACTATGCGTCGTCGGAGTACTACGCAAGCTTCATCACGCCGAGCGAGAACTCGTGGCAGGCGGGTGACCGAACGGTCATCTGCTACCTGTACGGTCTCGACGGCCCGCTCGAGGGCTCCGCGAGGGGAACGGCCCGCTGACCTGCTGCAGGTCGCCGCGAGCGCTGGCCCGCTCGCGGCTTCGGTGAGGAGTGCACGGTGGCACGCAGGCGTCTGACCATCAAGCGCATCGACCCCTGGTCGGTGCTGAAGTTCGGCACGCTGGCCAACATCGCGATGCTGGGGATCTTCCTGCTGGTGATGTCGGTCGTGTGGTTCATCGTCGACCGGCTCCGGCTGGTGGACCAGATCTGCGGCATCGCCACGGACATCGGCTTCGCCCGCTGTGGGATCAACGCCCCGAACGTGTTCCGGGCCCTGATCATGCTCGGCCTGCTCTGGGTCGTGGTGCAGACCGCGGTCGTCGTGTTCCTCGCGTTCCTGCACAACCTGATCGCCGACCTGACCGGTGGCCTGGAACTGTCGGTCGTCGACGAGGCCGCTCCCGACCCGGAGGCGTCGGACCGACGTTCGGAGGCAGCGGGACCGGCAGCGGCTGCGTCGCGGCCCCGCGCCTCCAGTTCCGTCACGCCAGCAGGGCCCTCCGCCGGTGGCCGGCCCTCCGGTGGCGCGAACCCTGCGGGCGGATCCTCCGGCGCGCCTGCCACGCCACGTCGTCGTCCCACCGGCCAGATGGAGGGCGTGGTGTCCGACGACCCCCGTCCGGCGTCCCGGCGCGCGCCGTCCTCCGAGTCGACGGGGTCGGACGCGCCAGCGCGTCCGGCGCCGCGTCCACGCCCGGGTCCCCAGGGCGACGACGAACTGTTCGGAGGCCGCTGAGCGTTCGCGGGCCCTGCGAGGGGTCGGGTACGCTTCGCCGCCGTTGGGGCCAATAGCTCAGCCTGGTTAGAGCGCACCCCTGATAAGGGTGAGGTCGGAGGTTCAAGTCCTCCTTGGCCCACAGTTGCGATGTCCCGAGACATCGAGGACACACCTGCCACGAGCGGTGAACTCACCGCACCTCGAGGCTCTCCCCGGTGGACGGCGGACGGTCGGGCTCCGTCGGTACCTCCAGGCTGCTGCGGTGGCCGATCGCGATCAGCAGGTTGCCGGGTTCGCGCAGCACGCGGAGCGACCGGCCGAGTTCGGCCCGCAGCTGCTGGGGGTCCGGTCTGCCGACGAGTACCACCAGGTCGTCTGGCCTCACGACGGTGTTCGCGTGGTGCAGCGGTCGCTCGGCGACATCGACGGGACAGTCCCGGAGCATCGGCACCAGGGCCAGGCCATCGGTCGTCTCCGGCGACGCCACGATGACCGCGTCGAGCCGACCGTCGCGGCGCATCCGGTCAACGACGTGTGCCGCCAGTTGCAGGCTGCTGTGATGGCCCGGTTCGAGCGTCGCGGAGTCGACGATCAGCAGGACGCGCCGCCAGATCACGTCGTCGAGTCTCGCGACGATGGTCGGCAACGGCGACCGATCGATCAGCTGGTCGAGGACCGGGCCGAAGCGGAGTCTCCCGCCGAGCACGTCGGACCATCCGACGACGAGCAGTGAGGCCGCCTCCTGCCTCGCCGCGTTGAGGATCCCGGTGACCGGGTCCACGTCGACGCGGCTGATGCCACGTGCCTCGACACCCGCCGCCTGCGCGACGGCCTCCGCGCGGGCGGTCGTTCGGCGGATGCGGCCGATCGTGTCGGGATCGGCGTCGGGCCTGGCCACGGTGATGGGTACGACGAGCCCGGCATCGGGCCGGGCGAGGGCCGCTGCCAGACGCGCGAGCGCGCCTGCGGACTCGGGTCGCGCGATCGGGACGACGATGGACGTGCCCAGCGGCGGTGCGACGGTCGGCGCCGTCAACCGGGGTGCGGCACGCCCGCCGACGACCGAGGACGCGAGACAGGTCACGAGGATGACGACGATGACCGCATTGACGGTCTGGGCGTCGATGAGCCCGATCTCGAGCCCGATGAACACGGCCGCGAGTGTCGCGGCTGCCTGTGCGCTGCTGAGGGAGAACATGGCGGCCCGTTCGGCCCGGTCGTAGCCCAGCACTCGGCCCGCCAGGGCGGCGGCCAGCCACTTCGCGCCGAGGGCGACGGCGATGAACCCCGCCGCGGTACCGAGCACGCCGAGGTCGACGAGGAGCCGCGGGTCGACGAGCATGCCGACCGAGAGCAGGAACAGCGGCAGCAGCAGTGCCGAACCGAGCACCTCGACACGTTCCATGAGCAGTGAGTGCCGGGGGACGAGGCGGTTCATCGCCAGCCCGGCGAAGAACGCGCCGATGATGGCCTCGATCCCGGCGATCTGTGCGACGACGCCACTCGCGAACAGCGCGAGGAGCAGGAACGTCAGACGGGCGTTTCGGTCCGGGCCGACGACCCGGAAGTACCACCGGGTGACGCGCGGCAGCAGGACGAGTGTGAACAGGCCGAGTCCCACGAGTCCCGCGGTGACGCTCGGCCAGAACCAGATCGTGAGGTCACCGACGTACGCGCGCGCCACGATGACGAGCACGATCAGCGCGGCGGTGTCGGTGACGATGGTGGCACCGACGGAGGTCGCCACCGCGCGGTTGGACACCACACCGAACCGACGGAAGATCGGGTAGGACAGCAGCGTGTGCGACGCCCAGCACGACGCGAGCAGCAGGGAGGCGAGTGGCGAGAAGCCCATCAGCAGGATCACGCCGGTGCCGATGGCCATCGGCAGGACGAAGGTCGCGATCCCGAAGATCATGCTCCCACGGCGCTGCTCGGACACCTCGTTCAGATCGAGTTCCAACCCGGCGAGGAACATGATGTACAGGAGTCCGGCGGTGCCGAGCGTGGCCACCATGCCCGCGCGCTCCAGCACCCCCAACGCATTGGGTCCGAGCAGGGTTCCCGCGAGGATGACGCCCACGATCGGGGGGATCCGCAGTCGCTGGGCGATCGCGGGGGCGGCCAGGATCGCGAGCATCAACAGCGCGAAGATCCACACGGGATCGGTGAGGGGAAGGCTCTCGGGCATCGGCGTCCATCGCGGCTCGGGCGGGGAGAACGGGCCGCGGGAGTGTTCCCGACCGCAACCGGATCCCCCTCCCCGTGGCAGGTAGTCGCCGGTACCCCGTTTCAGGTAGCGGAGGGTGGTGGCCGGGGGCCTGCGCCCCACGTCCGCCCGGACGCGGTCAGCGAGGTGACCAGGTCACCATCCGCCCGTCCGCGACCCGGCGGGGCTCGGGCTCCCCGAGCCGCTGGACCCAGATCCCGTCGCCGGCGTCGTCACGGGCCGCGTACGCGAACGCGTCGCCGTGCGGTGCCCACAGGGTCATGCTGCGGGAGTACTGGTCGGCGAACGGCAGGTAGTCCTGCGCGAACATCGACGTGGGGACGGCGGTCGCGTAGTGGTGGGTGTCCACACCGTCCCACACGTGCCAGCCCAGAACCCGTTCTCCACCCGCGGTCTCCAGGGTCGCGAAGAGCAGCGCGTCGCCACGCGGAGACCACTGCACGAGCACGACGGGGCCGTGCGCGACGTCGCGGACCGTGCCGTCGTCCAGGTCCGCGACCGACAGCGTGTCGGATCCGACGAGCGGGGGAGGGGCCCCGGGTCCGAGCGCCACCGCACGCAGGTTCGCGCCGGGTTCCCGGACACGCTCGACGGCGAAGGCGACTCGGGTCCCGCTCGGATCGACGGAGAAGTGCACGAGCCCGTCGATCCTCGCCAGCGTCCGGCGAACGGCTCCGTGACGGTCGGCGACCACCAGACGCTGGGCCGCCCCCGAACCGACGGCGTAGACGGCTCGGCCCTCGGTCCCGGACCAGTCGGGGGCCTGGAACAGGCCGGGGCTGTCCTCGACGGTGTCTCGGCTGCCGTCGATTCCCACCCGCTCGAGCGCGCCGCGCCGGGAGCCGGCGCGTACGTGGGTGAGCAGTTCCTCGCCGCCGCGGGCCCAGCTGAAGTACAGCGGCGAGCCGAACACCAGGGTGCGGACCCGGGTGGGATCCTCCTCGAGGTCCACGAGGCGCAGTTCGATGCCCAGCGGACTCGTACCGAGGAACGCGACGTGTGTTCCGGACGGGTCCCAGTGCAGGTAGATCGGGGTCAGCTGGGTGGCGGCGTCGGTGCGGTCGGAACCGTCCGCCGCGGTCGTGACGAGCGACGACTCCAACTGTCGGTTGCGTATGGCGATCTCGGCGAACGCGATGCGTCGGGCGTCGGGAGACCAGGTCGGCTGCACGTGGCGCACCCCGCCACCCGCGCCGGACGTGATCGCCAGCGGCGACCCGCCGTCGGGGTCGAGAGTGACGACGTTCGCGTCGTCGGTGACCACCAGCAACCGGTCGACCGCACCGACCGGGGCCGTGTCCTCCGACGGAGACGTGCACCCCAACGCCGCGGCGAGGAGCACCACCACCGGCCACGCCGAGCGCCACGAGTGCATGCGCGTCCTCCTGACCGGAGGCGCATCCCGTCGCAGCGTAACCCTGCGATCCCCGCAGCGGTCATGGCATGCTGGCCGTCCACGAGTGAGGAGCACGGGAGATGCGAGCGATCGTCGCGGCAGGTGACCGCGCGGCCCCACGCTGGGAACTCGCCGAGGTGGACGACCCGCGACCCGGCCCGTGGGACCTGATGGTGGCCGTGCGTGCGGCGGCGCTGAACGGATCGGATCTTCCCGCGCTCCGGCGGGCGTCGTCCGAGGACCCGGGCGCACCGGCGTTCGTCGCGGGCCGGGAGTTCGCGGGTGAGGTGGTCTCGGTCGGGGAGGAGGTGACCCGTTTCCGTGCCGGCGACCCGGTGATGGCCATGGTCGACCGAGGGGCGTTCGGGGACCTCGCCGTCGTCGACGAGCGTCTTGCCCTACCGGTTCCCGACGGGGTGTCCTGGGAGCACGGTGCCGCATGGCCCATGGGTCTGCAGACCGAACACCACGCGCTTCGCACGGCGGCCCGCCTGCAGACCGGTGACGGTGTGCTGGTGATCGGGGCGACGTCCGGCGTCGGTTCGATCGGTGTGCAGCTCGCGGCCGCGCTGGGGCTGGATCCCGTGATCGGGACCGGCCGCTCGCGGGAGCGCCTCGACCAGCTGTCGGAGGTGGGTCTGGGTGTCGGGGTGGGCCCGGACGACGACGTCGCGCAGACGGTGCTCCGCGTCACCGATGGACGGGGGGTTGCGGGCGTGGTCGATCACGTCGGTGCGCCGATGTTCCCCGACGGTGTCGCGAGCCTGTCCGACGGGGGCCGGTACGTGTCGGTCGGCCGCCCGGCCGGTGGGGCGACGCCGCTCGACCTCGAGGACCTCGCACGCCGACGTCTGGAGGTGATCGGGGTGACGTTTCGTTCCCGGACCACCGAGATGCGTGCCGAGATCGTCGCGTCGGTGGAACGCGAGGTCTTCCCCCTGATCCGTTCGGGTGCCCTCGGCACGCCGATCGTCCACGCGACGTTTGCGTTCGCCGACGCGGAGGCCGCGCGTTTCGAGTTCGCGCGCGGCGGGCACGTCGGCAAGTTCGTGCTTCGGCTCTGAAGGCGTCCGGATGGCCATGTCCCCCTGTCCGCCCACAGGTGGGGCCGATAGCATCGATCACGAACCCAGATGAGGAGATCCGTCATGGCCAGGCGCCTGTCAAGGAAGGTCGCGAGGCTCGAGAAGCAGGCCGACGAACTTCGTGCGAAGGCCGAGAAGCGGGGCAAGCAGCTGCAGTCCCGCGCCTCGGACCGCATCGACGAGCTCAGCGGCCGGAGGGAACGCCGACGCCGCAGGGGCGTGTTCGCGCTGTTCGTCGCTGCCGCCGCCGCGGTCGGCGTGGTCTTCAAGCGCAAGCATGACCAGGAACTCGACGAGTCGCTGTGGGAAGAGCCGAAGTCGCTCTGAACGTGTGGCTCCGGGGCCACGAGGTGCGACGTCCCGCCGAGCGGGGTCCGAGGGTGAGCCGCCGAGGCAGCGACAGGTGTGGAATCACGCCCGTGTCACTCTCCACAAGCCCACAGGGTTGTCCACAGAATCGGGCCCGCATCGGAGCAGGGATGCACTCAACGCTCGCAATGTGCGTCCAGCGCACGCGCTGGACGCACATTGGCCGGGGTCGAGCACTCACGTGAGACCGTGTTCGCGTGCTCGCACGGCGGCCGCCATGGTCGGGACGCTGCTCCTGCTGCTCGTCGCCTGCGGGGCCGGGGAGGATCTCGACGCGGAGGCACCCGAGGCTCCGTCCGAACCCGTCCTCGACGACCCCGAGGTTCCCGAGCCCGTCGAGGGCGGGACGTTGATCGCGGCGATCGGTGGTGACCCGGACCGACTCGACCCGCACACCGCCACCTCGGCGTTCACGTTCACGGTGCTCGAGAACGTCTACGACACGCTCGTGCAACCCGCGCGTGACCTGTCGATGGAACCCGCGCTGGCGCAGTCGTGGGAGGTGTCCGACGACCTGCTGACGTGGACGTTCCACCTGCGGGAGGGCGTCGTGTTCCACGACGGTTCCGATCTGACGTCCACCGACGTCGTCGCGTCGCTCGAGCACGTCGCCGCGGAGGGGGCCAACGGTTGGCGCCTCGACATGGTCGACGCGTTCGTCGCCGTCGACGACCTGACCGTTGCGGTCGAACTGAACCGGGTGGCCCCCAACCTGCTCGAGCACCTCGGTGCCTTCAAGGGCATGGCGATCGCGCCGGCAGCGGCCATCGAGGCCGGCACACTCGCGGACGATCCCGTGGGCACCGGTCCCTTCACGTTCGAGTCGTTCGCCCCGGGTGACCGGGTCGTGATCGAGCGGTTCGACGACTACTGGGGCGGTGACGTCGCGCTCGACGCCGTCGAGTTCCGGGTGATCCCCGACCAGGCCACGAGGCTCACCCGCCTCCAGGAGGGCGAGGTCGACTGGATCGACGCCGTGGCCCCCGAGCAGATCGCTGCGCTGGAGGCCAGCGACGACGTCGTGCTCGGGCAGGTGCCCGGCACCGACTACCACTACCTGTCGTTGAACAACCGCCGGGCCCCGTTCGACGACGTCCGCGTGCGCCAGGCCATCGCGTACGCGATCGACATCGGCGTGGTCACCGAGGCTGCCCGGTTCGACGCCGCGACCCCCAACGAACTGGCCATCCCACCATCCAGCGCCTGGTACCACGAGCACACCCGTTTCGGTCACGACCCGGATCGCGCGCGAGAACTGCTCGAGGACGCCGGCGTGGGCGACCTGACGATCGATCTTCTGGTCTCGAGCGACTTCCCAGAGACGGTGACGGTCGCGGAGGTGCTCGAGGAGCAGCTGGCCGAGATCGGCGTCACCGTGGAGATCCACACCGAGGACTTCCGGACGTGGCTCGCCCTCCAGGCCGAGGGGGACTTCGACGGGTTCGTCCTGAGCTGGCTCGGCAACATCGACCCGGACGACTTCTACTACGCCCAGCACCACTCCAACGGCATCAGCAACTTCCAGGGATTCTCCGACCCTGAGGTCGACGAACTGCTGGACGCGGCGCGAGCCGAGTCCGACCCGGCGGTCCGCCGCCAGCGGTACGAGGAGGCTGCGGAGCGGATCGTCGATCAGGCCTCGTACATCCATCTGTACAACGCCGACGTGGTGGAGGCGTGGTCGCCACGCGTGGAGGGCTACGAGACCCGGCCCGACCAGGCCACGCGGTTCGTGCACGTGCGTCTGGGCTGACGCGCGTGCTCGCTCAACCCTCGGCGTCGCGTCCGGCGCGCCGGCGCGCCGTCTGCTCCTCCAGGCGACGCTCCGCCTCCTGCGGGTCGAGCGCGCTCCCGCCCAGGTGCCGGGGAAGCCACCAGTCGTCACCGGGGGCGGGCTCCTGTGGGTAGGCGGCCTGCACGTCCTCGAGGAGTTCGCTGATCCGGCCCATGAGCGACCGTGTGCGCGCCATGCCGGTTCGACCCTCGGGCTCGAACGGTTCGCCGTAGTGGATCGACACGGCGATCCCCCGGCGTGGCGGACGCACCGGCCGCCACTTGGTGAGAAGCCTCTGGCTGCCCCAGATCGCGGTCGGGATGATCGGGGCGCCGACCTCGTCGGCGAGGCGCACCGCACCCGAACGGGCGCGCCGGATCGTGTACGACGGGCTGATGGTGCCCTCGGGATGGACGCCGATCACCTCACCGCGTTCGAGTGCCTCGCGGGCTGCGGCCGCCGCTGCCGTCGGGTCCCCGTGGACGTCCACCGGGATCTGGCCGAGCCGGCGCATGAGACCCCCCACGATCGGGTTCTCGAAGAACTCGCTGCGCGCGAGGAACCGCATCTCGCGGCGCGGCCGCGGAGGGGCGAGCATGACGAACGCGAAGTCGAGGTAGCTGATGTGGTTGCTCGCGACCACCGCAGGGCCGTGGGTGGGGATGTTCTCCATGCCCGACACGCGAAGGTCGACCCCCCACGCGCGGAATCCTGCCTCGAACAGGCGACTGCCCACCGCGTACAGCATTCCCACGGAGAGGCTCCCTCGTCACGGCGGCCGGCATGTCCTCGCCTGGGCCGGGGTGAGACGGCATCGGGCCGTGCGACGTGCACGGTCGTTCGACATGGACGGGTGGACCCGATCGGATTTGAACCGACGACCCCCTGCATGCAAGGCAGGTGCTCTGCCGAACTGAGCTACGGGCCCATGTGATCCCTGGTCGGATCGAGCGCGCATCGTATGCGACGGTGAGCAGGGGACGTGACGTGGATAGCCTCGGCCCGAGGGTCCGACGACGACTGGAACGCGGATGCGTGAGGCGGTGATCGTCGACGCGGTGCGCACGCCCGTCGGGCGCGGCCGCCCCGGCGGTGCGCTGTCGGGCTGGCATCCGGCAGACCTGTTGGCCCACACCCTCGGCGGCCTCGTCGAGCGCGTGGACCTCGATCCGGCGTCCATCGACGACGTGCTGATCGGCTGTGTGTCCCAGGTCGGCGAGCAGTCCTGCAACGTGGCGCGAAACGGGGTGCTCGGCGCCGGGTTCCCCGAGTCGGTCCCCGCGACCACGATCGACCGGCAGTGTGGTTCGTCTCAGCAGGCGCTGCACTTCGCGACCCACGCCATCGAGTCCGGTGCGCAGGACGTCGTCATCGCGGGCGGCGTCGAGGTCATGTCCCGGGTCCCGCTCGGCTCGTCGACCCAGGGCAGTGACCCGTTCGGCACGCGCATGCGGGCCCGCTACGCCGATCGGCTCGTCGACCAGGGCATCGCCGCGGAACTGATCGCCGCGAAGCGGGGGATGACCCGTCGGGACGTCGACGAGTACGCCGCGCGTTCGCAGCAACGGGCCGTCGAGGCCGCGGACGACGGACGCACCGCCACCGAACTGCTCACCGTGCCGGTCGACCGAGGTGCCGGGCCGACCGGCGAGCACCTGGACCGGGACGAGGGTCTGCGGCCGGGCACGACGGCTGCCTCGCTGGCAGAGCTACCGCTGGCGTTCGTCGACGCCGAGGTCCGTCGACGCCTGCCCAACCTGCAGGGCGTGCTGCACGCCGGCAACTCGTCCCAGCTCTCCGACGGCGCCTCGGCAGTCCTGCTGATGGCACACGACGTGGCCCGGGACCGGGGACTCGAGCCTCGCGCACGTGTGGTCGCAACGACGGTGGTCGGGGATGACCCTCTCCTGATGCTCACAGGGATCGTCCCCGCGACGAACCGAGTCCTCGAGCGGGCGGGACTCCGGATCGACGACGTCGACGCCTTCGAGGTGAACGAGGCGTTCGCCCCGGTCGTGCTCGCGTGGTTGCATGCGACCGGTGCCGACCTCGCACGTGTCAACGTGCACGGGGGCGCGATCGCCAACGGCCACCCCCTGGGCGCGTCTGGGGCGAAGCTCGTCGCGACCCTGCTCAACGTCCTCGACCGGGTCGACGGACGACTCGGCCTGCTGACCATGTGTGAAGGCGGCGGCATGGCCAACGCCACGATCATCGAGCGACTGTGATCCTGCTCGCCGGACTCGTGCTCGCGATCATCGCGGTGCTCGTCGGGGTGAACCTCGGCTGGCGCTGGGTGCTCGCTCCGCTGCTCGGGTGGGCCATGCTCACCTGGCTGATGACGTCACTTCGTGCGCTCACCCAGCGACCTTCGTACCTGCCGGGGGACGACGATGCGCCGGTCGACGCGCTGGCCGCGGGGGAACGGACCCTGTTCTGGTGCGAGGAGTGCGGCACCGAGGTGCTGCTCGTCGTCCGGGGGACGAAGCGGCCACCGAGTCACTGCGGCCAGCGCATGAACGAGCGCACGGAACTCGTGGACTGACGACCGGACGCCGACGGTTGTCCACACACCTGTGGACGCATCCTGTGGACGAGCATCCGACAGATTCCCAGGTTGTCCACAGGTGTGGAGGAATCAACCGTGTGCACGGCCCTCAGCGCACGCACTATGCGTTCAGCGCTCGGTCAGAGCGATGAGCGCACGCCGTCAGCGCCAGCGGGTGAGGAAGCCGAATCCGGCCATCAGGAACACGAAGCCGATCACCAGGCTCCAGTTTCCGCCCATCACCGGCCACGTCCGCAGGATCGCGTTCACTCCCGGGAGGTTGCCCAGCAGGATGATCAGGACGCCGGCGCCGAGCAGGGACGCGCCGGTCGCCGGGACCCACGTCGGTGACGGCGGGGCCTTCTTCTCCGGCTCGTGCGTCTGGTACTCGCGGGGGCGGTTCCTGCCGTGACGGCGGTGCCTGCTCTCCGGCACGATGGCCTCCCGTGGTCGGTGGCGAGTCGACGGTCCCGGAGACGCCCGACACGCGTGGGGCAATGCCTCACGGCCGAGTGCACCGTCTCCGACGTCGAGCCTATCCTCCGGCCGGCGACGGGATGCCGGCGCGTCGCATCGGGGGAGACATGCACACGCGCGTTCGACGTCGCCTGCGCACGTGGGGCGGGGTGCTGGTCGCGATCGGAGGCGGGGTGCTCGCCGGGTCGCTCGTCGCGGGGCTGATCGCGGACGCCGGGCACGCGCGCGCACAGGAGGAGCTCCGACTCGAGCGACCCGACGGACCCGGCCGATCCGGCCGCCCCCTGCCCGCGCAGACCGTCGCGGAGGATCCTGTCGTGCGGCCGCCGGACCACGTCGCGTCCTCGAGGGCGCCCGCCGCAGGTGAGGTGTTCGGGAGTCTGTGGTTCGAGCGGGACGGACAGCGGATCCTCCATGCCCGCGCCCTCGTCGTGCTGCACGGTGTCGACGAATCCGTGCTTGCCCGGGGACCGGGGCGATACCCCGGATCCGCGCGTGCGGGGGCGCCGGGCAACCTGGCGATCGCCGGTCACCGGACCACCCACGGTGGCCCGTTCGACGGGCTCTCGGACCTGCGTGACGGGGACACGATCCACGTGAGGGACGCCGACGGGGTCGAGTGGGTCCACCAGTACCGGGAGACTCGGATCGTCGACCCGACCGAGGTGTGGGTCGTCGGGGCGGACCCGCTCGGCACGGGGCGGCCGACCCTGACGTTGACGACCTGTCACCCGCGGCACAGCGCGCGCCAGCGCCTGGTGGTCTTCGGCGACCTCGACGGTCCGGTGGGCGCGCCGAGCGGCGACTGACGCCGGCGTCCGGTTCAGGTGTCGCGGTCGGTGAGCCGCGTCGCCATGTCGCGCAGCGCCTTCGCGACCCCGTCGTCGACGGACAGCGTGTCGAGCGCGGCGAGTGACTCCTCGACGGACGCGACCACGTAGGCCTCGGCTGCCCGACGCGCCCCGCTGCGCTCGATGAGTTCGCGGGCCACCGCCGCGTCGTCCGCTCCGAGGTCGTGGTCGCCGAGCATCGCCGAGAGCCTGTCGCGGTCCATCCCCTCCAGCCGCTCGAGGGCCTCCACGATCACCAGGGTGTGCTTGCCCTCGGCCAGGTCCGACTGCACCGACTTGCCCGTCTCCTCCGGACGGCCGAACAGGCCGAGCAGGTCGTCGCGGACCTGGAAGGCGCGGCCGAGCGGATCGCCGAAGCGTCGCAGACCCTCGACCAGGGTCGCGTCACCTCCGGCCAGCACGGCACCCACCTCCAGCGGGCGGGTCACCGAGTAGCGGCCGGACTTGAGCGTCGCGACCTGCAGGACCGCCGCGCGGTCCCCCTGGCCCGTCGTCGACGTGACCAGGTCCAGGTACTGCCCGGCCATGACCTCCTCACGCAGCGCGGTGAACGCGCGCAGGCCCTCGAGCAGTCGGCGGTCGTCGACCTGCGCCTGGAGGAACAGGTCGTCGGCCTGCACGAACGCGACGTCCCCCACCAGGATCGCCACGGCCTCGCCGAAGGCGTCCGCGTCGCCCCGCATCCCGCGGCCGGCGTGCAGGGCCGCGTACTCCCGATGCACGGTCGGGCGTGCCCGGCGCGTGTCCGCGCGGTCGATCACGTCGTCGTGGACCAGCGCGCAGGTGTGGAGCATCTCCAGGGCCAGCGCCGGCCCCATGACGGCGTCGTCGTCCGTGCCGCCCGCCGCCCGGTGGCCCAGCAGGAGCAGCACCGGTCGGATGCGCTTGCCTCCCGCGCAGAACGCGCGCAGTGTCGCCGCGACGACGTCGAGTTCGGGGTGGTGTCCACGCAGCCGGTCGAGCAGTCGCTCGAGTTCGATCGCGAGCGCATGGTCGACCCGGCCACGCAGGTCGTCGAGGGAGATGTCCAGTGCCGTGCTCCGGGTCGAGCGGACGCGGGGGCACCGTAGCGTGGTTACTCTGACGCCATGGAGACAGTCGCGGGCGACACCCGCATCCTGATCATCGACAACTACGACTCGTTCACCTACAACCTCGCGCAGCAGATGGGCGAGCTCGGGGCACGAGTCGAGGTGGTGCGCAACGACGCATTCAGGGTCGCCGAGGTGCTCGCCGATCCGCCGGACGGTGTCGTCATCTCCCCCGGGCCCGGGGCGCCGGTGGATGCCGGCCTGTCGAACGACCTGATCCGGGCCATCGGTGGGGTTCGCCCGGTGCTGGGGGTGTGTCTGGGACACCAGTGCATCGCCGAGGTCCACGGGGGCACCATCGTGCGCGCACCCGCCCTGTTCCATGGCAAGACGTCGATGATCTACCACCGCCGCGACGGCGTCCTCGCGGACCTCCCCGTGCCGTTCGAGGCGACGCGCTACCACTCTCTGATCGTCGAACGGTCGACGATGCCTGCCCACCTCCAGGTCACCGCGGAGACGTCGGACGGGCTCGTGATGGGTCTGCGGCACCGAGAACTCGACCTCGAGGGGGTCCAGTTCCATCCGGAGTCGATCCTGACCACGGTGGGCCCGCGACTCCTCGCCAACTTCCTGCGCCACTGTGTCCGGTCGACGGGCGATGCGGCCGCGGAACCGGCCGGGGCTGCGGCGGGCTGACCACACGCCCGACGAGTCGGGGGGCCGAGCACCCGTCAGTGTCGGCGAAGCGCGTCGAGCGCGTCCTCGAACGTGCGTACCCCGACGACCTGCAGGTCCGGCGCGGCCTCCCGTGCGATCGCGATCTGCGTGTGGGGAACGAGGACGAGGTCGGCGCCGGCGGCGCGTGCCGCCCGCATCTTCTCCGGGACCCCGCCCACCGTCCCGACCGCTCCGTCCACGTCCAGCGACCCGGTGCCCATGACGGTGCGGCCCGCGACGAGGTCCTCCTCGGCGAGCAGGTCGTACACCGTGAGACCGATCATCAGGCCCGCACTCGGCCCGCCGATGCGGGTGCCCTCCCGAAGTCGGACGTCGAACGGGAGTCGCAGTTCGTCGACGGCCGTCTGGATGACGATGCCGATCCGCGGCCCGTCCGAACCGGGGACCTGCCCGAGCCGGATCGACTCGGTGCGAACTTCGCCCTCGAACGCGACCTCGAGGTCGATGGTGGTGCCCACCTCCCGGTCGAACACGACGTTCTGGAGCTGGTCGGCAGACGTCACCTCCGTCCCGTCGACCCGCAGGACGACGTCGCCCGGGCGGAGGCGGCCGTCCGCGGGCCCGTCGAGCACGACGTCGACGACGACCACCTCGGTGACCAGTTCGGCGTCGTGGCCGGCGGCACGCGCCCCGACCGCCGCGGCGACCTCGAACTGACGACCGAAACGTTCGCGCTGCAGGCGCAGGTACTCGTCGCGTTCGAGGTCGGGGGGATACACCTCGTCGAACCGCTGGATCTCGCGCTCCGGATGGACGGCGGCCCAGAGCGCCGACAGGGTGGGCTGTTGGCGCAGGGTCACCGTGAGCAGCGATGTCCGCCCGTCGATCTCGCCGACCTCGACCCCGTCGAACTCGATGAGTTCGGGGATGTCGGTGGGCACGCCCGGGACGTACTCGACCAGGGGCAGGGGAACGGTCGCACCCGCCCACAGCACGAGCCCGAGGCTGAGTGCGTAGGCGGTGCGCCGCGCGCTGCCGCGAGTCTCGTTCACCGGCCACCCGCCGCAGGTACCCGGACCTGTCCGGCGCCCCGCCGAGGGTGCCGGCGCAACGCCGCGAGCCGACGCGCCACCTCACGCTCGGACAGCGTCGCCACCGGCTGGCCCGACGCGGCGATCAGCACGACGTCGTGGTCGCGAAAGGCCTCCACGAGGGTGTGGACGTCGTCGTCCGCGGCGACCGACGGCAGGGCACGCGGGTCTCCGACGAGTGCGTCGAGCCCACGGTCGTGCAGCCCCGGGAACAGGTCGAGCACGGTGGTGGTCGACCATGCCTCGTCGAGCCGTGCCGCGCGCAGTTCTCCTCGCGCGGCACCGAACAGGAACACGCCGACCAGCACGTACCAGATGGCTCCGACCAGCGCGGCACGGAAGGACGCCATCAGCCAGACGCCCAGGCCCGCGAGTCCGAGTCCGAGCGCCTGTCCGATGCGCGCCGTGATGACGATGGCGCGGTACCGACTCCGCAGCAGCCACCACAGCCCGGCGCGCAGGAGCCGACCCCCGTCCAACGGGGCGCCCGGCACGACGTTGAACAGTGCGAGCGCGACGTTCAGCCACCCGAGCAGTCCCGCGAGGTCACCGAGCGGCCGACCCACCGTCGCCGGCAGCACCGGCGCCCCGGTGGCCACGAGTCCGAACACGGCACCGCACACCAGGCTTGCCCAGGGGCCGACCGCTGCGATCGCGAACTCGTCACGCGGACGGTGGCCGTGGGCCTCCATCTCGGTCACGCCGCCGAAGAGGAACAGCGTGATCCCGTGGACCCGGATGCCGCGGTGGCGGGCCTCGACACCGTGCGCGAGCTCGTGGACCAGGATCGACCCGAAGAACAGGACGGTGCCGACGGCAGCCATCCCGGCAGCGACCCCAGCGCCGTGCGTCGGGGAGAACCGCAGGTGCAGCGTCCACCCGATCAGCACCGCGACGACCAGCAGGGTCGGATCGAGGCGCACCTCGATGCCGAGGAGGGTCGTCAACCGGAGGGTGCGCGAGGACATGACGGGACGGTACCCGCGGTGCCCCACCGGCCGTGCCGCCGCGGTGGGTTGGTGACGGTCCTGCCGACCTCGTACCGTGCCGGTGGCCCGTCGGGTGCAGGCGGGCACGTCACCCCGGCACAGGGATGCCCATGGGCTCACGCGAGGTCCGGCGACCGAGTCGTCGGGGTCGGGCCGTCGCCGTGGGGTGCGTGCTCGCGGTCGCCTCGGCGGTGCTGCTGATCCCGTCGGTCGCCTCGGCTCATGCGGTGCTCGTGGGCAGCGACCCCGTGGACGGGGCACGCCTCGACGCCGCTCCGCAACGCATCACCCTCGAGTTCAACGAACCGGTGGAGGCGATCCAGGACGGGATCCGCCTGTACGACGCGGACGGCCAGCGGGTGGGCGCCGTCGCCGCCGCTGCCCCGACGGACCGCCAGGTGGCCGTGGACGTGCCGGCGCTCGCGGACGGCGGCTACGTCGTGACCTGGCGCGTGGTGTCCCTCGACAGCCATCCGATCTCCGGGGTGTTCACGTTCACGGTGGGGGACGCGGAACCGGTCGGCGACGCCCTGGTCGCGGACCTGTTCGGTGGACCGGGTGTCGACGTCGCCGCGCTCCTCGGACCGATCCTGCGAGCACTCGCCTACGCCGGAACGTTGCTGGCCGCGGGCGCCATCTTCGTGGGCTGGCTCGTTCTGCAGCCCACGGAGCGCGGACGGACCCGGCGCGTGGTGGTCCTGTCCGCCGCGCTCGGAGTCGGCGCGACCGTGCTCGCCGTGTGGGTCCAGTCCGTCGCCGTGACCGGGCTCGGACCGTGGGCCGCGCTCGGGCTGGTCCCGCTGGGCGAGGTGCTCGCGTCCGGGTTCGGCCAGGGGACGATGGTCCGGCTGGTGTGGCTCGGGCTGCTCGCACTGTTCGTCGCGCGCGGGTCGCCCGTCGTCGGACAGGTGGTCGCCGGCGCTCTCGCCGCCGCGACGTTCGCACTCGACGGGCACCAGCGCGCCGTGGAACCCGTCGCCCTGCTCGCACTGTCGGACGTCGTCCACCTGTGGGCCGTGGCGTTCTGGGTCGGCGGCCTGGCGGTCGTCCTCGTCGCCCTCCACACGCTCGACGACGACGTGCGGGCGGCCCACGTCGTCGCTCGGTTCAGTGGACTGGCGCTGTGGTCCGTCGCCGTCGCCGCGCTGACGGGCACGGTCATGGGTTGGGTCCTCGTCCGTGTCCCCGACGCGATCGCGACGCCCTACGGGTGGACGCTGGCGGCCAAGCTCGCCCTGGTCGTGGTGGCGGTCGCCATCGCTGCCCACAACCGTTGGCGACTGGTGCCTGCGGTCGCGTCGGGCGGTCGCGACGTGCTTCGCCGGAGCGTCGGGATCGAGGCGGGCGTGCTCGCCGGGGTCCTCGCCGTGACCGGGTTCCTCGTCGCGATCGAGCCGGCCTCCCAGGCGGTGGGTGCCACGGGCCCCCACGTGTCGTCCGCCGCGATCGACGACGAACTGACCGCCGACCTGGTGGTGGAACCCGCCAGGGTCGGCCTGAACACGGTCCACGTGTACGTGACGGGACCGACCGGCCAGCTCGTGGGCGAGCCGGGCCAGCTGGTCTTCGAGTTCTCCCTGGACGAGGCCGGGGTGGGCCCGCTGCGCGTCGAGCCGTTCTTCGCGGGAACCGGCCACTGGATCGCCAACGTGGAGGACCTCGCGCTCGCCGGGGACTGGGAGGTCGCGGTCGTGTTCGCGACCGACCGCTTCAGCGAGTCCCGTGCGACGTTCACCGTGCCCATCCGACGATGACGACCTGACGAGACACACCCGACACGACAGACCGGACACGACGCCGACCAGAGAGGATCCCGTGAGGCCCACGACACGCCACCGTGACGCGAGGCACCCGAGCGCCGCGTCCCGGTGTTCCCCGCCCGCTCGGCTCGGCCGGCCACGGGGCCTGCGCCTCGCACTGCTGCTCGCGTGCGGCCTGCTGCTCGTCGCCTCACCGGCGTGGGCCCACCCGTTCGTGCGAGGTGGCGAGGCGCCGGTGGACAGCCTCGCGACCCTCACTCTGGCGATGGCGCACGGGTGTGGGACCGAGCAGACGGGAGGCGGAGAACCGACGATCGAGGTCGCCCTCGAGGTTCCGGAGGAGGCCCGGATCGTCGACGTGCCCGAGGAGGACGGCTGGGACGTCGACCTCGAGCAGGACGCCGACGGACGGATCACGGTCGTGACGTGGATCGCCCGTGACGCCGTCGAACCCGCCCCGGACCTGACGTTCAGCGCGGTGTTCTCCGGGCAACCCGGAGACGAGGTGTACCTCCGGGTGTTCCAAGGCTGCGACGGGTTCGCGTACCGGTGGATCGGTACCCCGGACGAGCCGGCGACGGACCCTGCAGTGCGTGTGCGACTGACCGAGCCGGACCCGGACAACCCGCCGCCCCCGGAGCCCGAGCCAGCCCCCGAGCCGGACCCGGAACCCGAGCCGGAACCTGAGGCACCGGCCGACCCGGGTCCGGAGGAGACACCGGAGGCCGCGCCCGCGCCGGTCGACCACGTGGACGAGGATCCCCCGGGGGCCGGCGACCGTCAGCGTGGACTCGTCGCACTGGCCATCGGGGTCGCGGTGCTCGGCGGCGGTATCTGGCTCGGCAGGCGCCTGCGTGGCTGAACACCGCAGGCCGTTCGCCCGCCTCGCCGCCATCGGGGTCGGGGTGGTGGCAATGGTGCTCGCGACCGACGTCGAACCCGCTCACGCCGACCCGGCAGGGCCGACGCACCTGCGGTCGACCGTCACTGCGGTCACCGCCGACGACGGGCAGGCCGTACCCCTCGAGGTCGAGGTCATCGGTGGCGACGCGTTCCTCGTCGTCCGGGCACGGCCGGGGGTCACCGTCGAGGTTCCGGGTTACGAGGGTGAGCCCTACCTGCGGATGGGAGCCGACGGGACGATCGAGGTCAACGACCGCTCACCGGCGCGTTGGCTGAACGAGGAGCGCTACCTGACCCGGACACCCGACGGAGCCGACGCCGACGCACCACCCCGGTGGGTGCAGGTCGGGGACGGCCACGAGTACGCGTGGCACGACCACCGCGTCCACTTCATGTCGCCGCGACAGCCTCCCGGGGTCGACACGCAGGTCCGGGAGGTCCAGCCGGTGCTCGACTGGGAGGTGCCGCTGGTCGTCGACGGTCGACCCGTGACGGTGACCGGATCGCTCGTGTGGGTGCCGTCCCCGGGGCCGCTGGTGCCCGTCGGCGCGGCCCTGTCCGTGGCCGCCCTGCTGTTCGCGCTGCGCCGGAGGCTGACACCGTTGGTCACTGCGGCCGTCGCGGTCGCCGCGGCGCTGGCGGTGTCCGTGCCGATGGTCACCGGGCTCCCGCCGGGGGCGGACGGGGACGTGGCGCTCGTCGCACTGCCCGTCGTAGGTGCGGTGCTGGCGCTCGTGGGCGCCCGGTGGCCGGAGGGTCGCCGGGCGGGGCTGGTGCAGGCAGTGGCGGCCGTACCGCTGTTGGTCTGGGTCGTCCTGCTGCGGGCGGCGCTCACCCGACCGATCGTGCCGGGCCCCCTGTCGGTGGGCGTGGTGCAGGTCGCGGTGGTCCTCGTCGCGCTGGCGGGTGTCGCGACGGTGGCGTCGGCGCTCCGACCGCCGACGCTGGACGCGGACGGCCCACCGCCGGACCAGGACACGTCCGCCAACTGGCGCTAGGCGCCGTTGCCGCCGTCGCCGTCACCGTTGCCGGGGTCCGGATCCGGGTCGGGAGGACCCGGCGGTGGACTCGGCGGTTCGGAGGGCTCCTCGGGCGCCTCCTCCTCGTCGGGTTCCTCGGGGCCGAGGCTCACGACGATGGTGACGAGGGTGCCCACGCGCACCTCGGTGCCCGCGGACGGGTCCTGACTGATCACGAACCCCTCGGACACCCCCGAACTGTGTTCGCGCTCGATGCGGACCTCGAGCCCCTGGTCCTCGAGCCGGAAGATCGCGTCCTGCTCCGAGCGGTTCTCGACGGGTCGGACGACGACGATCTCCTCGCCGGCGCTGACCACGTACGAGACCGGGGTGCCCACGGGCACCTCGTCCCCGGCGGCAGGGGACTGCGCCATGACCTGTCCCTCGGGGACCTCGTCGCTGAACTCGCGCTGGCGGTCACCGCCTCGCAGGCGGTCCTCCACGAGCCGCGACAGCGCCTGTTCCTCGGTCAGGCCGATGAGGTTGGGCACGACCGTGGTCTCCTGCCCGGCGGACACGACGAGGTCGACCGGGGTGTCCTCCGCGACCATCAGGTCGGGCACGGGACGCTGGCGCAGCACCACGCCCGCGGGCACGGTGTCGGACGCCTCCTCGGTGACGTCCCCGACGGTGAGCGAGTGGTCCTCGATGATCGCGATGGCGACCTCGAGCTGTTCGCCGACCACGTTGGGCACGGTGACCTGTGGGCCGGCGTCGCGCTGCAGGAGGCTCACCAGGAACCAGACCATCGTGACGAGCGCAACCACCGCGAGCACGCCGAGGATCGTGAAGACGACCATGCGTCGGCGCTGCTGACGCTCGTGGCCGAGCGTGGGTCCGTCGGTGAAGCGCGGCTGCAGCAGTGCGGTCTCGTCCGCGGTCATCACTGCCGGGGCGACGACGGCGCGGCCCTGCAGGGCGTTGACGACGTCGTCACGCATCTCCTCGGCGTGCTGGTAGCGGTTGTTCGGGTTCTTCGCGAGCGCGCGCATCGCGATGGCCTCGGCGGCGGGCGAGACGTTCGCGTGGAGGTCTCGGGGGGGCCGAGGGGTCTCCTGCACGTGCTGGTAGGCGACGGTGACCGGCGTGTCTCCGGAGAACGGCTGTGAACCGGTCAGGGCCTCGTAGAGCACCACGCCCAGCGAGTAGAGGTCGCTGCGCTCGTCGACGTCGAGCCCCTGGGCCTGTTCGGGTGACAGGTAGGCCGCGGTGCCCAGCACCGACGCGGTGCGTGTGACGGTCTCGTTGTCGACGGCGCGTGCGATGCCGAAGTCGGTCACCTTCACACTGCCGTCGTCGGCGATGAGGATGTTGCCCGGCTTCACGTCGCGGTGGATGAGCCCGCGGTCGTGGGCGTAGGACAGCGCGGCACACACGTCGCCGACGATCTCCAGTGCACGACGCTCCGTCAGGGATCCGTTGGAGATCACCTGCTGGAGGGAGTCGCCCTCGACGAGCTCCATGACCATGTACGGCTGGCCCTCGTCGTTGCCGGTGTCGTACACCGCGACGAGGTTCGGGTGGTTGAGCCGCGCGACGTGGCGGGCCTCGTCCTGGAAGCGTCGGGTGAACGCCTCGTCGTCGAGGAAGCGGTCGAGCAGCAGCTTCACCGCGACGAGTCGACCGAGGGTGAGGTCGCGGGCCGCGAACACCTCGGCCATGCCGCCGCGCCCGATCAGGCGCAGGAGCTCGTAACGGCCCGAGAGGACCCGGCCAACGCTCACGTGGAGTCTCCGAGGCAGAGGTGTCGAACGAGGGGGAAGCCTACCGGCGGGTGCCCCCCACACCGGCGTGGACGGCCCGTGGTCGATCGTGGTGCGCGGGCAGAAGGTGTCATCGGACCCCCCGGCTGGTCAGGGCCGCCTCCATGACCTGACGGGCGACCGGCGCCGCGATCGCGCCACCGGTCCCGTCGGGTTGGTCGGGCAGCATCACGGCGACGGCGACGTCGTCTCCGGCGAACCCGATGAACCACGCGATCGGGTCGGCCGCGGTCTGCGCCGTGCCGGTCTTGCCGCCGACCTCGACCCCGTCGATCCGGGCCCGGGTCCCGGTGCCCCGCTGCACCGTGTCGATCATCATCGTGCGCAGCTGGGAGGCCGTCCGCGACGACACCGCCCGGCCGTCGCCCGGTGGCGCGGCCCACCGCTCGGGTTCCGCGCTGGCGATGCGCACACCCTCCGGGTCACGGATGGTCGACACGAGATGCGGTCGCATCAGCACCCCGTCGTTGGCGATGGCGGCGGCCACGATCGCCATCTGCATCGGCGTGGCCCGGACGTCGCGCTGTCCGATGGAACTCTGGGCCGTCGCCGGGACGTCGAGGTCGTCGGCGACCGGGATGGCGCTCGTCGCGACGGGCAGGTCGAACGACAGGGGCGTGTTGAAGCCGAACCGTTCGGCCTGGGCGACCAGGTCCTCGGCGCCGATGTCCACGCCGAGCCGGGCGAACACGGTGTTGCACGAGACCAGCAGCGCGTCGGCCAGACTGATCTGTTCGCCCTGGGCGCACAGGCCACCGCCGAAGTTGCTGATGTCCGCCGTGGTCAGCGGTACGTCGTACGTGCGCTCGTCGGGGAACATGGAGGTCGGCAGCAGCCCGCGTTCGAGCGCGGCGGCGGCGACGACGACCTTGAACGCCGAACCGGGCGCGTACAGCTCGCGCAGCGCGCGGTCGACGAGCGGCCGCTGAGGATCGACCCGCAGGTCGTCCCACGCGTCGCGGATCACCGACGTGTCGTGACTGGTGAGCGGGTTCGGGTCGTACGTGGGGTTCGCGTAGCTGGCGAGCACGGCGCCCGTACGCGGGTCGATGGCCACGACGGCGCCCTCCCGGTCCCCGAGCGCATCCGCCGCGGCCTGCTGGACCGCCGGGTCGATCGTGAGCACCACGGCGTTGCCCGCGAGGTCGCGTCCGCCCACGAGTTCGGACAGGTTCTGGGCGACCACCTCGGTCGGTCGACCGGTGAGGTGCTCGTTGAGGGACGCCTCGAGCCCGAAACGCTGCAGGACGATCGAGTAGTAGCCGGTCAGGTGCGCGTACAGAGGTCCGTCCGGATAGGTGCGCAGGTAGCGCAGCTCACCCTCCGTCGGCGTCGACTGGGCGATGGCCTGTTCCCCGACCACGATCGGGCCGCGGGCGATCTCGTACTCGCGCACGATCAGTCGGCGGTTCGACGGGTGGTTGGCCAGGTCGTCGGCCTGCAGGAGGGTGATGACGTTGAGGTTGACGAACAGCGCGCCGAACAGGATCAGCAGCACGGTCGACACGCGCGCGATCGCCCGGTTCACCGGTCCGCCCTGGCGTCGTCGCCGACCCGGCCCCGGGCAGCGGCCCTCGACTCGTCACTGATGCGCAGGAGCACCGCGAGGATGAGGTAGTTCGACAGCAGCGACGACCCGCCGTACGACATGAACGGCAGGGTGATCCCGGTCAGGGGAACCAGACGGGTCAGCCCCCCGACGATCACGAACGTCTGCAGGGCGAGCGTGACGGTCACCCCGAGTGCGACCAGGGTCGAGAACTCGTCGCGCGCGGTCTGGGCGATGCGCAGGCCGCGTGCCATGAACACGAGGTAGGCGACCAGCATCGCGGTCGCGCCGAGCAGACCGAGTTCCTCGCCGACGACGACGAACACGGCGTCGGTCGCGGCGAACGGGATGTCCTGCGGTCTCCCGAGCCCCAGACCCGTCCCCGTGAGGCCACCGGTGCCGAGCGCGAACAGGCTCTGGACGAGCTGGTAGCTGGCGTCCTGCACGTCGGCCCACGGATCGAGCCAGATCTGCACGCGCCGCTGCACGTGCGCGAACTGCTGGTACACGAGGCTCGTCCCGAGCCCGAGGACGACCGAACCGACCAGCGGGTAGGCGATCCTGCCGGTGGCGACGTAGAGCATGATGACGAACGTGCCGAACACGAGCAGGGCCGATCCGAGGTCGCGCAGGCCTGCCATGATCACCAGCGCCATCCCCGCGGCCACGACGACCGGCGCCAGGTGCCGCGCGGCGGGAAGCAGCAGGGGTCCCAGTCGTTCGGTCGCGACCGACAGCAGCTGCCGGTTGCGTTCGAGGTAGCCGGCGAGGAACAGGACCATCGTGAGCTTGGCGACCTCGCCGGGCTGGAACCGCATGCCGAACAGGTCGATCCACAGCCGCGCCCCGTTGATCACGCCGGCGGTGAGGCCCGGCACCAGCGGGAGCAGAAGCAGGACGATCGTCGCGAGCCCGAACGTGTACTGGTAGCGCGACAGGATCCGCACGTCCCGCAGGAACAGCAGCGCGGCGCACAGGATGCCGACGGCCACCGCCGTCCACACCGTCTGGGCGGCGGCGAGGCTGCTGCCCGTGGCGAGGTCGACGCGCCGGATGAACACGAGGCCCATGCCGTTGAGCAGGATCACGATCGGCAGGAGCCCGGGATCGGCGTCGGGCGCCGTGAACCGGACGGCCACGTGGGCGACGAGCGCCATGATGGCGATCGCCAAGCCGGTGACCAGCGCGGCCGGCGGCAGTTCTCGTGCGTTCGCCCAGCCGAGAAGCGCACCGGCGAAAAGCGTCAGGACGACGGCGCCGACCAGGAGCCTCGCCTCGGTGGCTCGGGCCGCGCGGCCGGGCTGGAGTCGGGCGTTCACGGTCCGTCGTCGGCGTCGCGCCGAGGGATGCTGTTGACGATCCGCCGGGCGTCGTTGATGTCGGCCGCCGGACGTCCGGCCTCCAGCGTCGGGTGGTACCAGACGGGCACGTCGTCGAGCATCAGCCCGGTGCGCTCGCGAACTCGTGCGAGGTTGACCGGCCCGACCTCCACGTCGATGCCCTGGAAGATCGTCACCTCGTCGCCGTCGATCCCGACGAAGTAGATCTGCGACAGCAGGAACCGGCCGCCCAGCCACCCTGCGGCGACGAGCACGGCGACGGCGAACAGGATCGCGGTCCATCGGGCGACCATGCGGCCGTAGCCGGGCGCGTCCTCGGACGTGCGTGCCGCCTCGAGTGCGGAGCCGCGGCGAAGGGAGCCGATCGCGCCGAGCGTGCTCGCCCAGTCGCGGTCGTCGCCCTGGTCCTGGGTGCGGATCGTGACCGTCTGTGGCCGTCGCGGACGGGGTGCGTCCGGGTCCTCGTCGCGCAGCAGGACTGCGGTCACGTTGTCGGGCCCGCCGGCCTCGTTCGCCTTCGCGACGAGCCGGGACAGGATCGCCTCGAGGTCGTCGCCGCTGGCGAGCTCGTCGGCGATGGTGAGGTCGTCGACGACGCCGGTCAACCCGTCGGAGCACAGCAGCAGCACGTCGTCGGGCTGCATCTCCAGGGTCATCGAGTCTGGTTCGACCACGTCCGACACGCCGATCGCGCGGGTGATGATCGAACGTTGCGGGTGGTTGGCTGCCTCGTCCGGGGTGATCTGTCCCTCGTCGACGAGGTGCTGCACGAGGGTGTGGTCGTCGGTGATCTGGCTGAACTGTCCGTCGCGCAGCAGGTAGGCGCGGGAGTCCCCGACGTGCGCGACGTGCAGGCGGCGCCCCTCCAGCAGCACTGCGGTGAGGGTGGTGCCCATGCCCCGGTAGGACGGCTCGTCGGCCGCCATGGAGGTGACGGCGTCGTTGGCCTCCACCACCGCGGCACGCAGCGCATCGAGTGCGGCGCCAGCGTCGGCGAACACCCGACCGTCGAGCGCTCGGATCGGTTCGAGCGCGGTCGACGCGGCGACCTCGCCGGCGACGTGCCCTCCCATGCCGTCCGCGACGGCGAACACGCTGTCGGCGACGAGGTAGGCGTCCTCGTTGCTGGTCCGGACGCGTCCGATGTCGGAGAGGCCTGCGGTGACGAGTCGTCTCACCGTCGCACCTCGATGCGGGTGCGACCGACACGCAGCTGGTCGCCCGCCGACACGGGTGTGGGGCGGGTGAGCCGGTTGCCGTTCAGGAAGGTGCCGTTGGTCGACCCGAGGTCGCGCACCACCCAGCCGTCACCGTCCGGCTGGACCTGCGCATGTTCGTCGGACGCGTACACGTCGTCGATCGTCAGGTCGACGTGGTCGGCCCGTCCCAGCACCAGGGGGCGGGCTGTCAGCGGGACGACCTGCGGGGTTCCCCGTGCCGGGTGGACGACGAGTTCCCGAGGCGGCCGCCCGGGTCGCCGGGACGGCGGACCGGGTTCCGCAGCGGAACGTGGCGGACGCTGCCGCGTCGGCCGGCGCTGCACGCCGTTCAGGTCCACGACCACGGCCCGCACGGTGCGCGCCAGGAAGACGTACAGGAGCAGCAGGAAGACGAACTTGAGGACGGTCAGCAGCTCGATGGGCACGTCAGGCCTCCACGAGCTCCACGGTCACCCCGCCGAACTCGATCACGTCGCCGGGACCCACGATCTGTTCGGTCGTGGCCGATCCGTTGACACGGGTACCGTTCGTCGAGCCGAGATCCACGATCCACCAGGTGTCGCCGCGGTGGACGAACGCGGCGTGCTCGCGCGACACGGTGGCGTCGTCGAGTTCCAGCGCGCAGCTGGCGAGGCGGCCCACGACGACTCGGCTACCCGTGAGGTCGGCGTGGGCCCCCGCGGTGCCGCCGCCGCGAACCACGGCGCGCACGGCAGCGGTCGGTGTGCTGCTGATGACCTGTGTCTGGTCGATGCGCACTGGTTCGGCGGCACGTACGGCCATCGCCTCCTCGCGGTCGACGGCCTCCACCCGCCCCTGCAGCTGGTACCGACCCACCCGGATCGAGTCGTCGCGGTCGACGCGGACCTTGACCGGTCCGCGCAGCAGCCAGCCGCGCTCGGCAGCGGTCCGCGCGACGACCTCGCCGAGTTCCCGGGTCAGCGACGTTCCGAAGACGGACAGGCGTTCGTGGTCCTTCGCGCCGACGCGGAACCGGTGCACGTTGGGGACCACCACGCCGTCGGCGGTGACGTGCTGGTGGTCCGCCATGTAGCGCTGTACCGCGCGGGCCAGTTCGAGCGGCTGGATGCCGGACCGGAAGGCACGAGCGAAGAAGCCCTCGACGGCTCCCTCGAGCCGCCGTTCGAACTCCTTCAGCACGCCCATCGGCCATCCGTCGCTGCGTCGGCGGTCTGTGTCTCGACCGGTCTCGCGGTGTGGGCGAGCCCGCTGCCCCGATGACGTGACGGGCCCGTCACGACCTCCGGCAGCACGTGTGTGTTGGCTGCGCGCCGCGGGCCGAGCGTAGCCCAGCCCTGTGGCGCCGCGACCCGGCAGACGGCCATCGGCCCCCGTCCGTTCGCCCCTTCCGGGGACCGTTGCTACCCTCCGAACGCTGCACCCGGGCGGGTGGCGGAATTGGCAGACGCGCACGGTTCAGGTCCGTGTGTCCGTAAGGACATGGGGGTTCAAGTCCCCCCTCGCCCACCACCTTCGTAGGCCGGTCTAGCGGCCCGTAGACGCCAGAATCGCTCGAACGCCTCCGCTTCCCGGTGGGGGCGTTTCTGCGTCCGTGACACCATCTTGACACCAGTAGTGTCCGTGACACCGCGTTCCTGCGGGTCTGTTGCTGTGCCGGTGGGTGTTCATCGGTCTCCGAAGATGGCGGTGGCGGTGGTCTCGGCGGCGGTGGCGTCGTCGCCTTCGAGAGCGTGGGCGTAGACCTGCATGGTCACGGCGGGGTCGGCGTGGCCGATGCGTTGTGAGACGACCTTGATGGGCACGCCTGCGCGGAGCGCGAGGGTCGCCCAGGTGTGGCGTAGCCCGTGGACGCCGATGCGGGGCAGGGCTGCAGCGTCGACCTGTCGGGTGAACTGCTGGGAGGCGCGTTTGGGTGGGATGGCGGTGCCGTCGGGGCGGGTGAACACCAGGTCGCGGTCCTGTTCGTGGCTGGACCAGACGGGACCGGCGGCGAGCCGTTCGGCGAGCTGCCGTCTGTGGTGGTCGTGGAGGACGGCCACGGTGCGGGCATCGAGGGCGACGGTGCGTTCGCTGTCGTCGCTCTTCGCGTCGCGCTGCCAGACGATGACGCCGTTGGCGACGGTGACGGTCTGGCGGATCGTGAGCCGTGCGCGGTCGAGGTCGACGTCGCTCCAGCGCAGCGCGAGCGCTTCGGCTCGAGGCAGGCCGGTGGTGGCGATGAGGAACCACAGCGGATGGAGCCGGTCGTCGCTCTCGAGGCTGTGGTCGAGGAAGGCGACGAGTTGGTCGCGGGTCCGGCAGTGGTCGCGGGCGTTGCGTGACCGGGCGCGTCTGGCCTTGGGCGGGTTGGCGAGGTCGGCGACGTTGCGGGGCAGGTAGCCGCGGCCGACGGCGGCTTCGAGCGCGACGTGCAGGCAGCCGTGGACGTTGCGGACGCTCTTGGCGCTCAGCCCCTCGTGCAGGTCCGGGGTGCACCCGTCGACCGGGCAGCTCCGACCGTCGGTGCGGCACGCCCCGCGGCGTTTGCCGTTGGCCTCGAGGCCGCGGTAGAGCCGGTCGAGGTGCTCGGGGGTGAGCTGCTCGAGCCGGATCCCGCCGATGCGGGGGCGATGTAGCACTCGATGGACTGGCGATAGTCGGCCCGGCTGGTCGCCTTGACCGACAGCCCTTCGAGCCAGGCCCGCAGGTAGTCGGCCAGCCGCTGACGTCCCTGGGCGGGGTCGCGGCCGAGCCCTCGTTCGTGGCGGGCCAGCGCGTCACGACGGAACCGGTTGGCGTCCTTCACGGTCGCGAAGCCACGCTTGGTCGTGCGGCGCCGTTCGCCGTCGGGCCCAGGAGGCAGGTCGTAGGTGACCCGCCAGCGCAGCTGACCTGCCGTGTTCTGGTAGCGGGTCACCCCAGGGTCGGGTCGCTGCGCCACGATGGTCTCCTGCCGCGGACGTCCGGGCGGACGCTGCCGCGCAGGTCATCCTTGCCGGGTCCGTGCGCGTCGCGGTGCGAACCGGCCGGCAGCTTGTGGACAACTCATCGGGCGCGGCTGATCCCGAGGCTGCGGGTACGGACCGCGGCACGGTCTTGCTGTTGTTCGTGCGGGAACTCGTCGATCAGTACGAGGACGCGCTGGCGCTGGTCGTGTTGGAGCTGGTCTGTCGGTTGACCGCTGAGCGAGTGGTCGGGGTCGGTGATGTGCCAGCGGAGCCGGTAGTCCTCGATCGCGGTGGCGGCGCGCTCCCAGCGGCCACCGTCGACCGCTCCGTGAGGTCGGGGTCCGAGCACGGTGTCGAGGTGGTCGGGCGGGGCGGCGGCGAGGTGGGCGGCCCGGATGCGGGCGTGGTGGCGCAGCTGGGAGTCGAGCTCACGGAGCTCGGTCCGCGCGGCCGCGATCTGCTCGTTGGTGGGCTGACGGGCGAGTCGCTGGTCGAGCTGGTCGAGCTCGGCGAGCCGCTCGTGTTGCCGGTCGAGCTCGGCAGCGAGCGCGGCGCGTCGGGCACGGGTACCTCGGCGGATGGCGGGGCCGACGGTGCGGGCCTGCTGACGTTCGAGCGCGTCGATCCGCCGGGCGACCGCGGTCCGCTCCTGGGAGGTGCGGTGGTGTTCGGCCAGCAGGTGGGGCTGCTGTTGGACGGCTTTCGCGGCGAGCCACCGCAGGGTGGTCCGCCAGCTCGAGGCCAGCTGGACGACCTCGGGGGTGATGGGTGGCTGCGCGCGGCTGCGGCGGAGCCCGCTGGTCAGGTCCGGCGTGTCGGCGTGGTGGACGTGGTGGTGTAGCCCGTCGTCGTGGTCGTCGATGGGTCCGTGGTAGAGCTGGTTGGTGAGCCGGCCGCGGGACATCGCGACGTAGCCCCATTCGCGGTACAGCGTCTCGGTCCCGAGCGTGTAGGTGTAGTCGCAGGTGAGCCCTTGGGCCTTGTGCCCGGTGATGGCGTAGCCGTGGGTGACGTGCCCGGCGTCGAGGTAGCCACCGGGCAGGGTCAGCTTCACGCCCCGGTCGTCGACCGCCTCAACGGTTCTCGCGGCCGGGTGGATGCGGGTGATGGTGGCTCGGGTGCCGTTGACCACACCGAGCCTCGGCGCGTTGCGGAGGCACACGATCCGATCCCCCGCCCGCAGCTCGAGGCCGCCGGCGTGCAGAGCAGGGCCGGTCAGCCGTCCGGCGGTGAGCATCGCGGTGCGGGCACGGTGGTTGAGGTCGGCGACATCCGAGCGTCGCAGTGCGATCATGATCGAGGCGGGTAGGTCGTCGGTGGCGGTGTGCCACCAGTCGTCGACCAGACGGTCGCGGAGCTGCTCCGGTGTGTCGGCGGTGCGGATGCGGCCGTGCTGGTGGCAGGTGGTGAGGGCAGTGCCGGGGTTGCCGTGCCGTAGTTCGTCGAGCGCGGCTTGTTCCCAGGCGTGGGCCTGTCGCCGGTTGTCGGTGAGCTCGATGGCGGGGAGTCGGGTGGTCAGTGCACGGAACAGCCCGCCGGTGTCGATCTCGGGCAGCTGTCTCGGGTCGCCGACGAGCACGACCTTGACGGAGTGTGCTTCGACGTGGTCGAGGAGGCGGGCGAGCTGGCGGGTGCCGATCATCCCGGCCTCGTCCACCACCAGGACCGCCCCGGGCTTGAGCGGCGAGCCTGCACGGTGGTCGTCGAGCTGCCCGAGCAGGCGGGTCAGCGTGGTGGCGCGGATGCCGGCGGAGGTCTCGAGCTCGAGTGCAGCCCGGGCTGCGAGTGCGACCCCGGTGACCTGCAGTCCTGAACGTTCCTAGGCTTCGCGGGCGGCGTCGAGGGCGTAGGTCTTGCCGGTCCCGGCCTTGCCGACCACGACCTCGACCCCGGCCCCGGAGCTGGTGAGCCGGCGGACCATCGCTGCCTGTTCGGGCGACAGGGTGCGCCGCCGAAGCGCACCATCGACGGTCTGGCTGTCGACGACCGCGAGTCCGGCGTCGTGTCGGGCGAGGCTGCGGTTGATGGCCCGCCGTTCGGTGAGCAGCAGCCCTCGGGTGGTGTAGTGGCGTTCGTCTCGATCGACCGGCACCACGCGGCCGTCGCCTCTGCGGATGACGTCGACGCCGGTGAGGTGCCCTCTCGTGGGGCCGAGGCTCACGAGCAGGTCGGTGTCGTGGTTGAGGATCGCGTCGGCGGCCTGCTCGAGGTAGTCGACCGGCGCGCCTGCGGGTAGCTGGCCGGCGAGCTGTTGGAGCAGGTCCCGGCGGGTGAACGTGGACGACGATGCGGTGAGCCCCTCGTCGACCACCAACCTTTGCCACAGCGGTCCGAGGGCGGGCCGCTCCCAGCCGCGCCGTCCGATCAGCTGCAGCGACCAGCCCGGCTGCAGCCCTGCCGCCCGAGCCCGGTGGGCCCAGACCTCAACGCAGTTCTGCCTCGGAGGGGTGGCCGGTCTTGACCTGCCTCGTGGCGAGCGTGGCGGCCTGCGCCGCCGCAGCCGAACTCTCGCCACGTGACGCCATGTGGTCGACGATCTGGGTCCGCCGGCGGGAGAACTGCTCGATCAGCTCGCGGTCGACACCGTCGATGTCGGCATGGCCGTTGACGACAGGCTGCCATCCGATCCCGAGCCGGCGGGTGAGCTCGTGACGAAGGTGGGCCTGGTAGAGCACCCCTGCGGTCTTCGCGTGAGCGAACACCTTCCTCGAGTCCAGCGTCCGCCAGACCCCGTCCTCGGTGGTACGGGCGACATTGGCGACCAGGACGTGGGTGTGCAGCAACGGATCGTCCGCCCGGGAAGTGCGATGCCGAAACGCGGCCGCGACGAACCCGTCCACCGGAACCGTCTCCGCCCCGCCAGCCCCACGGCGGGTGAACCCCGCCGACCGTTGCAGGTAGCCGATCGCCGCATCCACCGCGGCGTCATGCGCCGCCACCACCTCGTCGGCCGCAGCCCGGTCCCCGAGCGCCCACAGCAGCGACACCGACTTCGGCGCCCGGAAGGTGTGATCGAACCCCGGCAGCTTCCTCGCCGGATGCGGCGCGAGCTGCACACCGGTCTCCGGGTGGCAGGCGTCCAGCACCGCCCGCAACTGCTCTCCCGTCACCTCACCAGACAGTCCGAGCGTCGCAGCGCCGTGACCGAGCCACCGGCCAGGCTCCTCACCGCGGGCCAGGTAGTAGCCCTCCACCCCGTCGTCGCCCCGGGCGACCGCGGTGAGGTAGTAGTCCGCCCGCCCAGGAGCCATCCGCCCGATGTTCAGCATCGGTGCGGCCGCTCGTTGCACTGACCCAGTGTCAGTCTGTGTGACCATGACATGCGGGTGAGGATGCGATGCTCACGGGCTCGTGTCACGCATCAGAACTGGCGTCTAGAAGCACTCTAATGCCAAAATCCGGGATTCTCGTGTCTTCGCGTCTCGGGTCGTGGTAAGGCGTCCTGAACGGTGTCCGGGCGTTCCAGTCGGAGTTTGCTTGGGAGGTGTCTGCGGCGTGCGCGGCAGGCGCGCCGATATCACAAAGCGGGCGGCCGGTGGTGGCGCCATGCTCGAAGCGATCGCCAGAAACCGCCATGCATGGCCCGTCACGTCACGCCACCGCCCACCCATGGGCACTCGTATCCGTCGCCGCCAGGCACGAGGTCCGCGGGTGCGTTGCCGCGGCCGTGACGGCACCGCCGCGTCACTCCCGACGGATTGCGGCACCGGGTGGCGTCGCGCCTCTTGCGTTCGCTCCCGCGCCCACCGGCAGCGTTCGGGAACTGTTCGTGAGCCGTCCGGGCACACGGGCTCGGCTCCGGGAAGAACTCGCCTGCCGCGGCGCGGCTCCCGGGCCGCGGCCTGCGGCCAGATCCGCACCACCGTCTCGGCCGACGGATTGCTGCTCCCGACAGACCGCCTGCACGAGCTGCTCGGCGTCACGGCCGACGCGACGGTTACCCGGGACAGTCGTGAACAGAGCCTGGTGCCGTAGGCCACCACCAGCGCAAGCACCGGAATCACCAGCCGACAACGCGTGCTGGGAGCGTCGATGCACGGGCTCTACGGGCACACGCCGCGTGCCCGGCCCCTACAGTCCCCGGCAGCCGGGGTTGGGATTCGCTATGAGTATCTATTCGGGGCCGGACGGGTCGCAGCGTCTCGGCGATCTACTGATGGACGCGCTGGCGGGTCATTGGACGCAGTTTCGGGCGGCCGTCGCCTACGCGAAGATGTCGGGCATCGATCACATCCATGGCGCGGTCTCCGCCTTCGCCGGCGCGACCGGCAAGAGCGTGCGTCTCACCGTAGGGATCGACCAGCACGGCACTTCGTACGAAGCGCTGGCCGCACTCATCGACCTACTCGCGCCGCACGGCCACGGCATCTACGTCCGGTACAACCCCCGGTCCTCAGCGGGTGCGCCGAGTCCCACTTTTCATCCCAAGCTTTGGCTCTTCTCAGACGGCCACGAAGCGCTCCTGATGGTGGGATCCGGCAACCTCACGGCGGGCGGCCTGTACACGAATCACGAAGTGGGCACGGCTGAGCTCCTCCGGACGGGTGACGCGCAGGAGGGAGCGCGCATCGCCGAAGCGGAAGCCTTTCTCGACCGATGCTGCGACACCAGCAAGGGTGATGTCGTGGCGCTGGACGATCCGATGCTGGACCGGCTGGCGGCAGCGAACCTTGTTCTTTCGGAAGCTGAACTCCGGAAGATCGCGAGGACATCGGCACGCGCTCGAGTGCTGGCCGGCGGTCGTGGTGCAGCGAAGTCGGTAGGTGACGTGATCTTCCGTGGCGAGTCTCCAGACCCGCCACCCGACGTCACGATTCGAGCCCCGCGGAGGTCGCCGGCAACGGGTGCCTCATCGTCATCGAAGAGCGTCACGGCCGGCAGGACCTCTTCGGGCGGCACCGCTCAGGTACTCCCGCAGCACGACGTCTTGTACATCCACCTCCTGACGCGGGACAAGACGGAGCTCTACCTGGCGAAGGCGCCGACGGTAGATGATCCAGCATTCTTTGGGTTGCCCTTCACGGGGCGCACCAAGCCCCGACGGGCTGGCAACCCGTCGCAGCCACAAGCGGACCCGTGGCCGCTGGTTGACGTCGACGTTCACACGTCTTCGGGGGGGACGAAGAGTTGGACGGACCTGCGCGCCAAGGTGTGGCAGTACACAGAAGGCCGTAGTGCAAACGACGACGTCCGCATCTTCATCGGCGCTCGGATCCAGAACGAGATCGATGATGGCTCGGTGATGGTCCTTACCCGCGACCCAGGCGGGGGGCTCGACTACAAGATCGACACGTACGCGCCCGGGCACCCCGATTTCCCTGCCCACGATGCCCTCTGTACACGCGCACTCCCCGGCTCGACGCGGCGGTACGGCTGGGGGTGAAGCGCTCTAGGCTCGCAGGTGGATGATCGCGTTCTCGACGATACGGTTGCGTGCGTGCAAGAGCCCGTCGCGGGTGACCGTGATGGGAATGACCTCCTCGACCTCATACCCGGCGTGCTTCGCGATGGAGGCGAGTTCTCCTGTCGTGGGGATGCGCCTTGTCTCGCCACCGATCTTCGTAGAGCTGTCGCCGACTACGTACCAAGCGGAAGCGCCGGGGCGCAGAGCTCCGTGAACACGGCGGAGCGAGCGCGCCATCGACTCGAAGTAGCGAAGAAGCGCGGCTGGCTTCTGCCGGCGCCTAAAGCCAGCCCGTTCGTCCCGCACTACGGCGTCGCGAAGCGACGTCACGAGATCCCAGGTTGTGGCAGGGAGCAGGTCCTCCCCGTGTGAGCCAGAGTCGAGCCGCCCGTCGTATTCTCTGAAGTCAGTGGCACGAAACTCACGGGAACCGATCAACGCTCCCTCCAGGCGTCGGCGCTCGCCGGATGCGATCCCGAGGACGAGCGCGAGCGACAGCCGATCGGTATCGAGGTACGGAAGAGCGGTGGCGTAGGGAGGCGACGTCACGACCGCGTCGAGTGACTCGGGCTGCAGCGCGCCGTCGAGGGCGCCGCCACCAACTTCGGCCGCGACGTCCGCATCTAGGACTCGCACTGTCCCAAGTGCCGGCCCGGCCTCCAGCCGCACTTGGAATGCGCCTAGGGCTGCGGCGAGCCGATGACCCCTTTTCGCGAGCAAGCCGCCGACATCCGCGTCCTCGATGGGCTCCTTGCGCCGCCTGATTCGTAGATCCCGAGGTTCCTGGTGCGATACGTCCCGAACGATGTCGCTCACCAGGACCTCGCCAACGCGGCGCATACGTTGGTCTCTGTGCGTGCGGATCTCCAGCAGGGCGTGGGACAGCCGCGCGAGCACAGGCGCGGGGAACCAACTGTCGAGTTCCGCGTGCACGGCAGCCGGGAACTGGTCCCAGCAAACGGCCGTAGCCTGGGCAGCGGCGGCTGCCCACGCGTCGACAGCGTCGGCGACCGCCCCAGGGCTGAGCTCGACGGACTCAGCCTTGGTCCTCGCAATAAGGACGGCAAGCGGATTCCAATCGACCGATAGCGCGTCAGCACCCGCCAAGCGCGCCTCCAACGCGGTCGTCCCGCTCCCGCCAAAGGGATCTAGCACGCGCATGCCCGGCCCGACACCCGACATGTTGAGCAGCACACGCGCAAGCTGCGGATAGAACTTCCCGCGGTACTTGTGGATCCCATGACTGGCGTAGGTGGAATTCTTGCGCCCGGACCCCTCGGCCAGCCGCTGTAGCGTCGGCTGGTCCGCCCCGCTCGTTCGGACAAATGCAGCGAAGGTCAGGCGGCTCGCCATTTCCGGCGCCCCGGGCTCGTCCACGTCGAGCGCCCCGTCGGGACGGGTGCTAACGGACCTGGGGTCCAGAAGCGCCACCGCCTCTCGCGACGCGAGGTCGACCTCGTAGTCGTGGCGTTCGTAGTCCGGCGGAAGGAGGACCATCTCGCGATCCTGAGGGGACGCCGCAGGCGGGCGCCGCAGGACGACCAACTGCTCGGCTGCGAGCCTGCGACCAGCCACGGTGACGGAGCGCTTCTTCGTTGGGAGCCGGCGCTCGATCGTGGCCACGGTCTCCAGACCTAAGGCAGCGCCAATCCTCGCCACAGCCTCAGATGTGGGGTAGACCTCGCCCACGTGAACACCGTCACCAACAACGAATACGGCGTGGCCGCCGCAGCGCAGCACCCTGGCGCATTGGCCCAGCACGGCCTGGAGACCTTGTTCGTAGTCAGCGATTGGATCGCTCGACCGCTGGTTTGTGAGGTGGGAGCCGACCTCGACATCGCGCAGCGATTTCGGGTCGAAGCCGAGCCAGAAGATCCTAAAACGGTGGTACAGGTGGTAGTCGTACGCGTTGGGATACGGCGGCGACGTCACTACGAGGGAGGCACTCCCGTCCGCGACGTCGCCCCAAGGAGCTGGGTCGCGGGCGTCTCCCGCGACGAAGCGGGTGGTGGACGAGGAAGGCCGAAGACCTCGTACCACTTCCGAAGCCGCCCGCACGCTGGCCGCCATGCGTTGGGTGACTTCAGCGGACTCGATGGCTCGGGGCTGGGACACGTATCGAGTCTCAGACTCCTGGAAGGAGACAGCGCCGACCACGCGGGACATCGCCACCGAGAGGAGATCGCGGACGCAGCCGTCGCTCACGGCTGCAATCTCTCGCCTCAGGGTGGCTAGCTGCTTGATGACGCCAGGAGCGAACCACTTGCCGATGTTCGGAATGTCGGGCACCCAATCCGCCCAGTCCTTGCTGGGGCGGTGGGCGCGGAGGCGAAATCGTTCAGCCGTCTGCAACTGTGCAGCGGACAGCGGCCGGGTCTTCACCCTGCCGACCAAGACGGCAACCGGGTTGGCGTCGATGCCGTGGAAGTCCCTTTCCGCTTCGCGTGCTTCGACACCCGCCGTCCCGCTCCCGCTGAAAGGGTCCACGACCAGATCGCCGGGTTCGGAGAGCGCACCGATGAAGCGCGCTGGGATCTGCGGGATGAACTTCGCTGGGTACGGGTGCAGGGCATGCGTAGAGTGGCCCGTCGCCGCCTCAGCGAAGTCCCAGTCGTCCTCGAGGAGGCCACGGACCAACGCGTCGTAGTTGGGTGCAGTCATCCGTGACTCCGATCCGGGGTGAAGTCTCTCATGCATGTAAGTACGTAGGTGTGATACGCGCCAAGCAGGCAGTCACGCGAGCGGAGAGCGCCCCCGATCCTCGCAGCCCGACCATGTAGGTGGCCTACCGATTCCCGGGCCTGTGGAAAGCGGGGCGCACTGAGGTCCGGCTCGCACGCTCGGCTGGAGACGGTGGTGCAGGTTGGTGATCCGTCAAACTTCTCGCGCGACGCCGTGACGCCATCGTGACACCGCACCTGGCGGAATACCGCGGAGCGCGGCGGGACCGGGTGCTATGGCGGCGATGTGTTTCCGCAGGTGAGCGGCATGTCGTGGGATCCACGCGCACCGGGGCGGATGCGGCCGGCACGGTTCAGGTCCGTGTGTCCGTGAGCACATGGGGGTTCAAGTCCCCCCTCGCCCACTCCTCCGTTGTGGTTTCCCCAACAGGTGCCCGCCAGTCCTGGTCACTCCTCTGTTTGCAGGCGTTCGACAGGTTGGCCGGTCACCTCGGCGATGAGCTCGTAGTCCTCGTCGAGGTGCAGGACTGTCGATTCGGCAAGTTCGGCGGTCGCGGCGATCAGCAGGTCCGGGACTGCAACGGCGCGGTGATGCCCCCGATCTGCGAGCAAGGTCTGGACCTCGACGGCGCGGTCCTCGATCGCGGGGGTCAGATACTCGATCGGCATGAACGCAAGTGGCGGCGTGCGTAGGCCTTCGCGAAGTGCGCTGCCGGTTCGTGCGCTGAAGCCGATCTCCAGTCGAGTCACCGTGCTGATGCGAACCAGGCCACGCTCGATGCGTTCGGCCCAGGTGGTCGCAGCAGGCGAGGCGCCGATCCGCACCAGTGCGGACTTTTCGATCAGCCAGTGGGTCACTCCCAGGCCCTGCGCATGACCTCGTCATCGCCCAGGTCGCCGAAGGTCTCGTTGAACGTGCGGAGCGACTCAACGGTCACCGTGCCTTCGCCTGTGGTTGCCGCCTGCGTCATCTGCCGTCGGAGGTACTCGCTACGGGACAGGCCAAGCCTCTTTGCCTTGGCGTCGATCGCGGAGACGACGTCGTCAGGTATGTCACGGATCAACAGGTCGGGCACTGGGATCTCCTCGCGCGCTATCGTATGATAGCGCCCTGCCGACGCAGGTGCATTCGGTGACCGGAACGCCATGGCTGTTCCACGAGAGGTCCGAGTAGTGTCGCATTGGGTCCACTCCACCGCAGCAGGGTCCAGCACCCCGCAGACGGCAGAATTGCCCGAACGCCCCCGCCACGCGCGGGGGCGTTTCGCATGCCCGTGACAACGGATTGACGACATTCGGCTGGCGGGCGTGGTGCCACCGGCCGCTCCGGGCTCGGTGACAACGCGGTGACCACGGCGGTCGGACCGGGTCACTGCTACGCCCGGAAGACCTCGAGGATCGCCTTCGAGGCGAAGACCCGGTTGTAGTTCCCCTCGGAAACCTGGGTCAGCAGCCCGTGGTCGACGAGGCGTGTGACTGCCTGGTTCGCGGTCTGGTACGTGATGCCGTGACGCTGCTCGACGTCTGTGACCGTGAGCAACGGGTACCCGACGAGATCCTCGGCCACCCGGATCGCAGCCCCCCAACCGCGTCTCCACGAAGTCGCGCCACGGCGTCGCGACTGATCTCCTGCGCTTGCCGGACCCGCGTGAGCGACGCGGTCGCAGACTCCTCGAGGCCTCGACAGAAGTAGCGGACCCAGGGATCGAATCGTCCCGACTGCCGGACTCGCTGGAGATGACCCGTGTACGCGGGCTTGTCGGCCTCGAAGTAGCCAGAGATCGTCATGAGGTGATCGCGGATCAGTCCACCTTCGATGAGCTGGAGCAGCGCGACCAGTCGTCCGAGTCCACCGTTGCCGTCGGTGTACGGGTGGATGGTCTCGAACTGGTAGTGGCCAAGGGCGACCCGAACCAGGAGCGGCAGATCGTCGCGGTGGATCCATTGCTCCCACGCAGACAGCAGCTCGTCGAGGTTCTCGGGCGGCGGCGGAACGTCGTCGGGCAGTCCGTGGGGGAGGAACGCGACGTGTTCGTGGCGTTCGTCGCAGCGCGGATCGTGCCCTGTGACGGGGACAGGTTGACCGACAGGTGGCGCAGCGAGTTGCTCAGCCACGACAGTCAGCCTCTTCATGGCGAACGGAGATCCCACCGCACACGTTCAGGCCGATCGCCGTTCGCAACAATTTGGCTCGCGGAACTTCAGGTTGGTGTGAACATTTCCACAACCGGGTACAGGACGTTGGCGTCGAGCACCGCGATGAGGTCGTCGCGCTGCTCGAGCACGAGCCGGACCGCACGCTCACGGACCTCTTGGGGAAACGGTGCCTGGTGTCTCAGGACTCCATCCTGACAGACGATGGAGCCTCGGGCCCGGTGCGAGCGACTGACTCCCTAGGCTGTGCGCATGCAGAGGCGCAACCGGACCCGTATCAGTCCCACGGAACTGCTCGTGGTCCTCGGTGGGATCCTCCTCATCGCGACCGCGGTCTATGCCAACGCCCGCAGCGACGCCGCGACCGAACGACTCAGGGTCTGGGACACCCAGCTCCACGCGTTCGGTGAGCGACTCGCGCTGGCCCACGCAGGTCTCGTCGACGAACGATCCGGGTCCCGCACCATGCTGTCCGAGGCTCGCCAGGACAACCTCGACCGGGCCCTGTCCGTGTGCACGGACCTGCTCAACGATCCCGACGAGACCCGTGCCCCCGGTGTCGAACCGGACCTGTCCCGGACCCGTGCCCAGCTGGCGCTGGTGTGCGACGACCTCGAGGTGGTCGCACACCTGATGGCAAGGCTCCTCGCGGGTGACACCCATCTGCAGCAGGACTACGACATGGCGCTCGCCCTGTTGCTGCGCGACGCGGAGCACCTGCGCGAACTGCTCGCCGACGAGATCCGGGCCGAGCAGACGTTCCTCGGACGGCTGCTCGGTGCCCGAGTCGTGTTCATCACGCTCATCTTCGCGGGGCTCGCGATGGTCCTGCGACGTCGTGACCGCGAACAGGCTCGGCTCGCGCTGCTCCACCGCCGGGTCCTCGAGTCTACGGCCGACGGGATCCTCGGGATCGACCGGGCCGGAACCGTGCGGTTCGCCAACCCCGCCGCGGGGAGCCTGCTCGGGGTCGAGGTGTCGAGGCTCGCGGGACGGGGTGTGCACGAGACGGCCTGCGACACGTCACACACGGCCGACGAGTGCGCCCTTCGGGTTGGAGGGAGTGGTGAGCCCGAGGTGGCGACGCTCGTGCGCTCCGACGGCACGGAGTTCGCCGCGGAGCGGTCCGTTGCCCACCTCGACGACGACGCAGCAGCGCTGGTGTCGGTCATGGTGTTCCGCGACGTGTCGGAACGCCGACGCATCGAACGGCTCCGGTCTCAGTTCGTCTCGATGGTGAGCCACGAACTGCGCACTCCACTCACGGCGATCCACGGTGCCCTGGGACTGCTGCGGGGAGGACGCGCCGGGGACCTGCCGGAACGCGCTCATCGCATGGTGGACATCGCCCACACGAGCACCGAGCGACTGGTGCGCCTCATCAACGACATCCTCGACCTGGAGAAGCTCGACCAGGGTCGGCTCGAACTGCGACTCCGTGAGGCCGGACTCGACGAGATCGTCGAGCGTGCACTCGCTGCCGTCACGCCGCCGTCGACGATGCACCTCGACGTCGTCGTGGAGCCCCTCACCGTCCGGGTCGACGTCGACCGGGTCGAACAGCTGGTGGTCAACCTCGTGGGCAACGCCGTCAAGTTCTCGCCACCCACGAGTCGGATCGAGGTCCGATCGGTTCGCCGCGACGCCGGCGTGGAACTGCGGGTGACCGACGAGGGACGTGGCGTGCCGGAGGACCAGCACGAACGCATCTTCGAACGGTTCGCCCAGGTCGACTCGTCCGACGCCCGGGAACTCGGCGGGACTGGCCTCGGACTCGCGATCTCCCGACAGATCGCCGAACAGCACGGTGGGCACCTGTGGGTCGAGAGCGTCGCCGGGCAGGGGAGCACGTTCATCCTTCGTCTCCCCGCGGACTGCGTCGTCGACCCCGCCGACGTGGCCCCGGCGCCTCGATCCGTCGCGCTTCCCGAGGTGCTCGTCGTCGCGCAGGACGAGTCGTCGCTCGACGCCACGACGGCCGTGCTCGACGACGCCGGGTTCGTCGTGCTGGGTGCGCGAGATCCCGCGGGAACCATCGAGATCGCGCGGTCCCACGATCCCGACGCGATCGTCGTTCAGGTCGACCTGCGGGACGACGTGAGCCTGCCGATCGCCGACGCACTGCGCGCCACGCCGGAACTGCGCGGCATCCCGCTGGTCCTGCTCGCCGTGACCCCCGAGGCGACGGACGAGGGTCCGGCCGACCCCGGGTCGGAGGTGGTCAACCTCGCGACGCTCGTCACGGCACTGACCCAGGCGCTCGGGTTGCGGCGACGTTCCGTGCTGCTGCTCGTCGAGGACGATCCGGAACTCGCGGCCCTCATGCAGGAGGTCCTCGAGGCCTCGGAGATCGACGTGGCGCACGCCACGGACGGCGACGCGGCCATCGCGTGGTGTGCGGACAACCGTCCCGACGTCATCAGCCTCGACATCGGCCTGCCGGGTCGGGACGGTCACGCCGTCGTGGCCTGGCTGCGCCAGCACGACGACCTGCGTTCCCTGCCGCTCGTCGTCTACAGCGCGGCCGACCTGTCCGAGGAGGACCGGCGTTCGCTGCGCCTCGGCGAGACGTCGTTCCTCACCAAGGGTCGCGTCCCCGTCGAGGAGTTCCGGGTGCACGTCATCGATCTGATCGCGGGGATCACCGGGAGGGATGAACCATCGTGAGCCGTCACGTGCTGCTCGTGGACGACGACGACCTCGTGCGTGAGGTCGCACAGATGTCGCTCGAACTCGTCGCGGGCTGGACGGTGACGACGGCGTCCAGTGGCGTCGAGGCGCTCGAGGTCGCCAGGGAGGATCCACCCGACGCGATCCTGCTCGACGTGATGATGCCGGTGCTCGACGGTCCGGAGACGATGCGGCGGATGCGTGAGGTGCCGGCGCTGGCCGGCGTGCCGGTGGTGTTCCTGACGGCGAAGGCGATGGACCAGGAGATGGCCGGTCTGCGCGACCTCGACGCCAGCGGGGTGATCACCAAGCCGTTCGATCCGATGCGTCTCCACGAACACGTCGCCGAGGCGCTGGGCTGGTGAGTCCCGACGCCCCGGTCCTCCTGGTCGGCCTGCCCGAAGCGCTGGCCGACGCGGTACGCGACGCGCTGCCGGACACACACGTGCTGATCGCTGCCGACGCCGCGGCGGCGGTCCCGCACCTGCGTGCGGCGCCGGGCATCGTCGTGGTGGACGCCGCAGTGATCGCGCCACGGGCCGCCCAGCGGGTCGCCGAGGCGACGACCGAGGGCGCCGTCGACGACGGGCCGCTCCTGGTGCTGCGCGCCGGCGCGCCAGAACTGCTCGACGAGATCTCCCGGTTGGAGACCCACCGGGGGATCGCTGCCGTCATCGGGCCCGAGACGGGCGCGTCGGGCATCGCGCAGGTCGTGACGGGCCTGCTCGAGCGCACTCGTGCGGCGAGTGCCGCGAGCGTCGCCGCGGTCGACGACGCACTGGCCGCGCTGTGGGAACGAAGCAGGGACACCATGCTCGAACGTGTCGGCATGCTCGAGGTTGCCGTCGCGGGCCTGCTGCAGGGAACCCTCGACGGAGAGGGGCGGCGTGAGGCGGAGCGTGTGGCGCATCGCGTCGCGGGCAGCGCGGGCACGTTCGGCTTCGCGGAGGCGTCACGGGTCGCACGTCGGCTGGAGACCCTGCTCGCGGCCCAGGCAGACGTCACGGGGGACGAGGCGGCCGAGCTCGTCGTGGCGCTCCGCGACTCGCTCGAGGCGCCGCGTGCGGCGGGGCCCGCCGCGTCGTCCGACGACCTGGTCGTGGTCGACGTGGACGAGCCGGTGGTGCGACGTCGACTGCTCGACGCGCTGGTCCAGCGCGGCGTGCGGGCCGTCGCCTGGGACCGCCAACCCACCGTGGTCTCCCCGCGGGGACTGGTCGTCCACCTGCGTGACGAGGACAGCCACGCGCGACTGGTGCGACACCTGCCTCCGGCGAGCCCACTGCCGGCGATCGCACTCGTCGAACCGGACCGACCCGACGACCGGATCGCCGCGTCCCGGGCGGGAGCCTTCCTCACGGTGACCGTCGACACGGAACCGGGCCGTGTCGTCGACGCGCTGCTCCGCCGCCTGGACGAACGTCGCGACGGCCCGACTGCGCCGATCCTGGTCGTCGACGACGACCCGCTGGTCCACGACGGGTTCCGCCTGTTCGCGCGACAGGCCGGTTGGACGACGGCACACGCCGACGGGGCTCGTGACGCTCTCGCGCGTCTGGCTGTCGGCGACGTGGCACTCGTGGTCGTCGACGTGGACATGGGTGACGTCGACGGCTTCACGCTCGCCCGCACGATCCGCAGTGATCCCGCGCACGCGTCGCTCCCCCTGGTGTTCCTCACGGGGCACAGCGACCCGGCGACGCTCGAGCGGGCCTTCGCCGCGGGTGCGGACGACTTCCTGGGCAAGCCCCTGGATCCCGTGGAGGCCGCTGCTCGCCTGTCCCGCCTGCTGCGTGCGGGACGCGGATCGAGTGCTGGCGACGAACTCGACGCACTCACCGGCGTTCCCGGTCGGGCGGCCTGTACGCGGCAGGTCGAGCAGCGTCTGGACGAGGCCCGAGGTGTCGGGGCACCGCTGGCGCTCGCCATGCTGCGGATCGACGGTCTCGCGACGCTCAATCGTGAACGGGGCGAGCCCGTCGCCGACGGGTTCCTCCGTCGCCTCGCACACGCACTCGACGTGGAGCGGGGACCAGACGCCGTCGTGGGTCGACACGGCGGGGCAGAGTTCCTGCTCGCGATGCCCGGGCTCACCGCGCAGGATGCGGCTCGGCGGGTCCGGGAACTCCTTGCCCGCGTTCGCCACGACGGGGTCCCGGAACCGGTGCGCCTGGTCGCAGGGGTCGGTGAGCATCCGCGGGATGGCGACGACGTGACGTCGCTGGTCGCGGCGGCGCGCCGCGCGACGGATCTCGCGGGGGGTCGAGGATCCGCGGACCAGGTCGTCCTCAGCGACGACGAGGCGCGGATCGTCGACGTCGTGATGGTGGAGGACGACCCGGCGCTCGCCGCGCTCGTCGAACACGGGTTGCAGGCCCGCGGGATGCGCACGCGATCGATCCCGGACGGCACCGAGGCGATCGACCTGCTCGCCGGCTCCGACCCGCAGGTCCGCGCACGGGTCGTGCTGCTGGACGTGGACCTGCCGGGCGCGAGTGGGCTCGACGTGCTCCGCCGTCTGCACGCCGACGGCGCGCTGGCGACCACGCGCGTCATGATGCTCACGGCGCGCACGCGCGAGTCGGAGGTGCTCGCCGCACTGGAGATGGGCGCATTCGACCACGTGTCGAAGCCGTTCAGCCTCCCGGTGCTCGTCGAACGGGTCCGACGGGCCCTGGAGGTCTGAGGTGGTCCCCCTGTGGCTGCTCCTCGTGGTACTGGTCGTCGAGGTGGCCGCCCTCGTCGTGATCGGACTGACCTACCTGGCCGCCGACCTGCGCAACGCTCGGCGCGACCGGCGTCTGGGGCGTGCGCGTGGACGACTTCGGGACGCGATGGGAGCACTGCTCGACGGGGCCCCGACGTCGCGGGTCCGACGGGTGCTGCGTCGCCTGTCGCGCGAGGAGCAGGCGGTCGTGCTGGCCGAGTACGCGGTCAGCATCGACAGCGGACGACTGACCGAGGTCGCCCGTGACGCCGGTCTGCTGCGGCGCGCCCAACGGTGGCTCGACCACGGCCGGTGGCATCGCAGGTTGCGGGGGCTGCGGGTGCTCGACATGCTCGACCACGGCGAACGGTTGCCGCGGCGGCTGCTCGTCGACCCGCATCCGGTCGTCCGAGCCCAGGCGACCGGGATGCTCGATGCCCGTTCGGGCTCGACCACGGTCGACGACCTCGTGTCGCTGCTGGCCGACCCGGATCGCCGGGTCCGCTTCGCCGCCAAGGACGCACTCGTCCGGGGTGGGCGGGTCGTCGTGGGTGCCCTCGACCGGGCACTTCGATCTGGGTCCGCGGACACGCGGGCCCTGGCCGAGGCGCTCGAGGTCGCGCGGGCCCTCGGGGACCCGGCCTTCCTCGAGGCGGCCCGGAGCCTGGCCACCCACCCCGATCCGCGAGTGCGACGGGGTGCCGTGTCGCTGCTCGGGGTCGTGACCGGGCCCCGAGCCGTCGAGGTGCTCGCGGCGACCCTCGCCGACACCGAAGCGGTGATCCGAGCGCAGGCCGTGGAGGGACTCGGGCGTGCGTTGGCCCGCCAGCACTCGACGGCCATCGCGGCGTTGCTCGACGACCCGGACTGGCGCGTACGCCGTGCTGCGGCCTCGGCGCTGCGCCTCCTCGGCCCGATCGGTGTCCTGCTGCTGCGAGCGGCCCGGACCTCCGGCGCACCCCGTGCCGCCGCGATCGCGGCGTTCACACTGGCCGACATGGAGCGCGTGGCGTGAACCCGGTGCTCGTCAGCGCCATCGTGTGGTTCGAGATCGCGGTGCTCGTCTACTTCCTCGTGGTCAACCTGAGCCAGGCGGTCCTCATCGGCAACGCTGCGCGACAGATGCGTCGCAACCGGCGCGAGACCTGGCTCGAACCTCGGCGTCGGCTGGTCGGGTCGCCGCTCGCGCCGTCCATCGGCATCCTGGCTCCGGCGTACAACGAGGCCGCGACGGTCGTGTCGAGCGCCCGGTCGCTGCTGACCATCGACTATCCGGACCTCGAGGTGATCGTCGTCAACGACGGCTCGTCGGACCGCACGCTCGACGTGCTCCACGAGGCGTTCGACCTCGCCGCGGTGCCGTTGATCCACGACTCGGCCATCGACACCGCGCCGGTCCGGGGCGCCTGGCGATCGCGGACACACCCGCGGCTGGTCGTCATCGACAAGGAGAACGGAGGCAAGGCGGACGCGCTCAACGCTGGGCTCGAGGCGTCCACCAGCGACCTCGTCTGCGCGATCGACTCCGACACGCTCGTCGAACCCGACGCGATGACCAGGATCGTGCGGCCGTTCCTCGACCACGACGACGTCGTGGCGGCGGGCGGAACCATCCGTGTCGCCAACGACGTGACGGTCCACCAGGGCCGGGTGGTCGTGCAGCGGGCGGCACGCCGGCTCCTCGCCCGGCTGCAGACCGTGGAGTACCTGCGGGCGTTCCTGTTCGGGCGGCTCGGGTTCAACGGCATGGGCGGGAACCTGATCGTGTCCGGCGCGTTCGGACTGTTCCGCCGCGACGCCGTGCTCGCGGCGGGCGGCTACGCCCACGGCACCGTGGGCGAGGACATCGAGCTGATCGCGACGATGCGCCGGCAGGGCATCGAGCAGGGGGGACCCAACCGGGTCGAGTTCGTGCCCGACCCCGTGGCGTGGACTGAGGTGCCCGAGTCGATCCGTCAGCTGGCGAGGCAGCGGGACCGGTGGCACCGCGGGCTCGCGGAGACCCTGTGGCGTCACCGACGGGTCATCGGGCGTCGCCGGTACGGGCCGTTGGGCACGTTCGTGACCCCGTACCACCTCGTCGTCGAACTGCTCGCACCCGTCGTCGAACTCGGTGGGCTGATCGTGCTCGCGGTGGGGCTGACGGTCGGTACGCTCGACGTGACCTTCGCGATCCTGTTCTTCCTGGTCGCGTACGGCATCGGGATCCTGCTGAGCCTCGCGGCGCTGCTGCTCGACGAGGTGTCGCGCGGGCATCGGCTGCGCCGCCGGGACCGGCTGCGCCTGTTCGTCGCGGCACTGCTCGAGAATGTGGGCTATCGCCAGCTGACCGTCTTCTGGCGGCTGCGTGGCCTGTGGCGGTGGATGCGGGGACGCAGCGACTGGGGGGTCATGGAACGTCGAGGCTTCGCCGACGCCACGACGTGACATGGACGAGCCCGGGAGGCGGACCCCCCGGGCTCGTCCATGTTCGTCGAGGTCAGGCCAGGTCGAAGCGGTCGAGCTCCATGACCCGAGCCCAGGCGGCGACGAAGTCGCGGACGAACCGCGCGTCGTCACTGCCGTACACCTCGGAGATCGCGCGCAGCTGGGAGTTCGATCCGAACACGAGGTCGACCCGACTCGCCGTCCAGGTGACGTCGCCGGTGGCCCGGTCGCGGCCCTCGAACTCCTGCTCGCCCTCACCGACGGCCGACCACTCCGTGCCCATGTCGAGCAGGTTGACGAAGAAGTCGTTGGTCAGGGTCCCGACGCGTTCGGTGAACACGCCGTGCGCGGTGTCGCCGACGTTCGCGCCCAGCACCCGCAGGCCACCGACGAGGACCGTCATCTCCGGTGCCGACAGGGTCAGCATGTGTGCGCGGTCGAGCAGCAGGTGCTCGGCTGGGATCGGCCCGTCCTTCTGCACGTAGTTGCGGAACCCGTCGGCCCTCGGCTCCAGGTACCCGAACGACTCGACGTCGACCTGGTCCTGGGTCGCATCGGTACGGCCCGGGGTGAACGGCACGTCGATCGCGTGCCCCGCCGCGCGGGCGGCGGCCTCGACCGCGGCACAGCCGCCCAGCACGATCAGGTCCGCGAGGGACACCCGGCGGTTGCCCGACTGGCGTCCGTTGAAGTCCTGCTGGATGCCCTCGAGCGTCGACAGGACCGTCGACACGCCGGCGCGGACGTTGACGTCCCACTCGGCTGGGGGTGAGAGCCGGATGTGCGCACCGTTGGCGCCACCGCGCTTGTCGGTGTCACGGAACGTCGACGCCGATGCCCACGCGGTCGACACGAGCTGGGAGACCGTCAGGCCCGAACCCAGGATCGCCTCCTTGAGGGCGGCGACGTCCGCGTCGTCGACCAGTTCGTGGTCGACGGCAGGGATCGGGTCCTGCCAGACCATCTCCTCGTCGGGGACCAGCGGGCCGAGGTAGCGGCTCGTCGGGCCCATGTCGCGGTGGAGCAGCTTGAACCACGCCCGGGAGAACGCGTCGGCCAGCTGGTCGGGGTTCTCGTGGAAGCGGCGGGAGATCTCCAGGTAGGCCAGGTCGGTGATCAGCGCCAGGTCGGTGGTCGCCATCATCGGCGGGTGCTTCTTCGCCGGGTCGTGGGCGTCGGGCACCAGGTCCTCGTCGCGGACGTCCTTCGGGGTCCACTGCTTCGCGCCTGCGGGGCTCTCGGTCAGTTCCCACTCGTAGCGGAACAGCGTGTCGAAGAACCCGGAGTCCCACTGGATCGGGTTGGGCGTCCACGCACCCTCGAGGCCCGAGGTGATCGTGTCCCCGCCCTTCCCGGTCCCGAAGTCGTTCCTCCAGCCGAGGCCCTGCTGTTCGAGGCCGGCGCCCTCGGGTTCACGACCGACGTGCGAGTCGGGTGCGGCACCGTGGGTCTTGCCGAACGTGTGGCCACCGGCGACCAGCGCGACGGTCTCCTCGTCGTTCATCGCCATGCGGCGGAACGTCTCACGGATGTCGTGGGCCGCGGCCATCGGGTCCGGGTTGCCGTTGGGCCCCTCCGGGTTGACGTAGATCAGACCCATCTGAACGGCGCCGAGCGGGTTGGCCAGGTCACGGTCGCCGCTGTAGCGCTCGTCGCCGAGCCACTCGGTCTCCGGGCCCCAGTAGATGTCCTCCTCGGGAGCCCAGACGTCCTCACGACCGAAGGCGAACCCGAACGTCTTCAGGCCCATGGTCTCGATCGCGCGGTTGCCGGCGAACACGAGCAGGTCGGCCCAGGAGATCCGGTCTCCGTACTTCTTCTTGACAGGCCACAGCAGGCGGCGAGCCTTGTCGAGGTTGGCGTTGTCGGGCCAGCTGTTGAGCGGCGCGAACCGCTGGGTGCCGGTGGCGCCACCGCCGCGACCGTCCTCCACACGGTAGGTGCCGGCCGCGTGCCACGACATCCGGATGAAGAGGGGGCCGTAGTGGCCGTAGTCGGCCGGCCACCAGTCCTGCGAGTCCGTCATCAGCGCGTCGACGTCGCGGGTCAGCTCGTCGAGGTCGAGGGACGCGAACGCCTCGGCGTAGTCGAAGTCACCCCCGAGCGGGTTGGATCGCGGGTGGTGCTGGTGGAGGATGCGCAGGTTGAGCTGCTCCGGCCACCACCGGTCGTTCGACGGACCCTCGAAGGTCGTGCGGGCTCCCGACATGGGGCACTGGCTGGGCTCTGACACGGCTGGCTCCTCGTCCGGCGAACTGGCTCGTACGGTGCGATCCGTCGCTGCGCGCCACCATGCCCGGGGGCCGCCCGGGCGGCCCGAACAGGGCGTCGGTGGGCACGCAGGCGGGATCGGGACGAGGTTATCAAGGGTGCCCGAAGGCGAACTCGGCGGGTTCGGGCGGGACTCCTAGCCAGTGTCGACGTCGTCGAGCGCGTCGGGCGGCAGGGGCTCGAGGCTCGGGCGAGCACGCCGGCGTCGTCGTGCGGGCACCAGGTCGCGCATCTCCTCGAGGCGGCCGAAGCACAGCAGTCGGTCGTCCGCCTCGAGTTCACGACGCCCGCTCGGGTTCGGGATCACCTTCGTCCCGCGCGACAGCGTCAGCACGGTGATGTCGCGTTCACGCAGGCCAGACGCGGCGATCGTGTGGCCGACGAGGTTGGACTTCTCACCGATGTGCAGTTCGGCGACGCCGTAGCCAGAACTGACCGAGAGCCGCTGACGCACGTCGAGTTCCGGGAACGCGACCTGGTTGGCGACGTAGTCGATGATCGCGCCGGCGATGTCGAGTTCCGTCGCGGTCTCGATGCCCTCGAGGCCCGGGGACGAGTTGACCTCCATCACCATCGGTCCGTCGTCGCTCTCCAGCATGTCGACCCCAGCGACCTTGAGCCCCATGATCTGTGCCGCCTGCACGGCGACCCGCTGGTACTCCTCGTCGAGTTCGACGACCTCGGTGGTCCCGCCGCGATGGACGTTCGATCGGAACTCGTCGCCCTGGGCGCGCCGCCGCATCGCGGCGACCACACGGTCGCCGATGACGAACGCGCGCACGTCACGTCCGCGGCTCTCCGCGATGAAGCGCTGGATCAGCACGTTCTGGCGGGTGCTCTGCAACGTCTCGATGACGGCCTCGGCCACCTTGGTGTCCGGCGCCAGGATCACACCGATGCCCTGGGTTCCCTCGAGCAGCTTGATCACGACGGGTGCGCCACCGACTCGTTCGATGGCGGGCAGCACGTCGGCGCGGTCGCGCACGAACGTCGTCGCGGGGATGCGGATGTCGTGGCGGGCGAGGATCTGGATCGAGCGCAGCTTGTCGCGTGAGTTCGCGATCGCGGACGCCGTCGTGGGCGTGTAGACGTCCATCTGTTCGAACTGTCGGACGACGGCCATGCCGAAGAACGTGATCGATGCGCCGATGCGCGGGATGATCGCGTCGTAGTCCGACAGCGGCCGGCCCCGGTACTGCAGGTCGGGTTCGTCGCCCGACAGGTCGATCGCGAACCGCAGGGTGTTGAGCACGCGGACACGGTGCCCACGTTCCTCGCCGGCGTGGACCAGGCGGCGCGTGCTGTAGCTGTCCGGAGCCCGGGACAGGATCGCGAGTTTCACACGACGTCCTCGTGGAGGGTGCGCCGTCGACGGTAGCGGCTGCCCGAGGGGTGATCGCCGGGAGGGTCGTGCTCCGGGGTCAGCGGCCGAGCAGGCGCCCGAGCAGGGACGTCGGGCGTGCGGCGGCGTGGTCCGCCGGGGTGCAGCGGCAGCGGTCGGACGCGGCGACGCCGCGCATGACCTGGGAGACGTGCTGGCCGCAGCCGGCCCAGGACGCCTTGCGGCAGGTGCGGCAGGTGGTCGGTCGACACATGTCGAGCACGGCTCCTCGGTGTGGTCGCCGGGTGTCAGGCGACGGGATCGCGAGGCACAGAATACATGCGTCACCGCGAATGCGTCTCCAGCGTGCCCTACGAGGGTCCGCCACCGCCCTCGGCCGGGTGGGCGTGGACCACGACGTTGTCGAGGTACCGGCCGCCCTCGACGTCGAAGTCGCCCCCACAGGTGATGAGGACGAGCCTCGGGTCGCCGTCGGCCGTGAAGATCGCGTCGATCGGAAGGTCCTCCTTGCGGTGGCTCTGGCGAGCGTGGACGACCCAGGTGCTGCTGCTGCCGTCCCGGTGGACGACCTCGACCTCGTCGCCGAGTTCGAGCAGGCGCAGGTCGAAGAAGGCGCCGGGCCCCTGTGTCGCCGAGTCGACGTGCCCCGCGAACACGGCAGCACCGGGCCGCCCCGGAAGGGGGCCGGGTTCGTACCAGCCGACCTGTCGCACGTCGTGCGGGATGCCCATCGCCCCGTCGCTCCGCAGCCCCACGGGCACCACGCTCGCGTCGATGCCTCGACGGGCGATCCGGATGGTCTCTGGAGGATTCGGTTCGGAGATCGGCGTCGGTCCGGGCTCCGGGACGCTCCCGGCCTCCCTCCGGTCGAGAGTGGGCCCGGCTCCCGGGGGTTCAGGTTCGACGCGCGTGTCGACCACCCGGGGCGTCACCAACCCTCCGTTGGCGACCGGGTCCTCGGGAGCCGAGATGCGCGAACCCGGGTCCCCGAAGTCGTCCGATGGTGAGGACAGGTGCCAGGCGACAGGCGTCACGGCCAGGAGCACCAGGCCCACCACGACCTCGGCCGTGCCACGGCGGGCGAGGCGGTGTCGAGTTCGGAGCCGGGTGGCCTCCCGCATGCTCGCGATCCGCTCGTGCGCGTCGCCCTGACGCGTCGGAACCGGGGGCGCGTCCCTGCTCGACAGGGCGTCGAGCGTTGCGTGCAGGCGAGTGCGGGTGCGTCGATGGCGGTTCACGCCGGTGTTCGCGCCCGCCGCAGGTGGAACACAGACGCCGCGAGCAGTGCAGCGGACAGCAGACCCGTGGCTGTCGCGGGGCGGGGGCTCGTCGGTGACACCAGGCCACCGTCACCGGCCGGAACGGTCGCCGGAGCTCCCGCGACGATCACGCCGATCGCCACCGAACGGTAGGAGCCGTCCTCCTCGAACACGTTGAGCTGCAGCGTGTGAATCCCGGGTGAGATCCCTCCGGGAAGGCCCATCTGGTTGCGGAACGTCCCGTCCGAGGCCACGACGGTCGACCCGAGCAGGGCCGGTTCGGAGAAGATCCACACGTCGACATCCGCGCCCGGCGGCAGGCCGCTGCCACTCACCTCGATGCGGTCGTCGTCATCCGGCGTGATCACGATCCGGTCGTCTGGGTCCACCGGGATCGGGCTGCCGTCCGGAGCACGGACCTCGAGGAGGAGTGCGACTCCTCCATCGGTGAACTGCAGCCCCGATCGGTCGGGAAGCACGGTGCCGGACAGGGACCGCGTCGACCCGTTGACGACCTGGGTGAACTGGCCCGCAGGCAGGGCGGGAAGTCCGCCGTCCGCATCGGTGACCGGCCGACCAGACGTGGCCGACGGTGGCTCCGGCTCGGGGCTCGGACTCCTCGATCCGCCGCTGCCGCCACCCCCACCGCCGCTCGAGCCGCCGGAGTCTGCGCTCACCTCGGAGACGATGTCACCGAGGTCTGCGATCGTCCCGGCCGCGTAGTACCAGACGATGGAGGTCGTGGCACCGGGATCGAGGTCACCCACCGGTAGGTAGATCCCGTACGACCCGTCGTGCCCGAGGCTCCGCGTGATCGGATTCTGCGCACTGTCGGGGGCATGGTTGGCGATCTGGTTGACGAACGTTCCCGACCAGCCGTTCGTCAACGTGTAGGTGCCGGAGGTCGTGGAGTAGAAGAGGACGCCCTCGCCCCCTGAGGTCACCTCGATGGCGTTCGAGTGGTCGCCGATCTCGTCGATCACCCGGAACTCGCCGTCGACGATGTTGCCGCGGCGTTTCGCCGGTTGGTCCTCGGCGCCGACGTAGTCGTCGGTCGTACCGACCCAGAGGTTGACGTTCTCCGCGGCGTCGTCGCTCAGGTTCCGCAACCGTGTGGTGGTGCGCACGAAGTTGGCATCTGGGCCGAGGACGTACGTCTGACGGATCTCCAGGTCGCGGCCGTCCACGTTCACCGTGACGGTGGAGACCACGGTCCCGTGGCCCTTGTGCACCGTGCCGCCCGCGAGCGTCGTGTCGGTGGCGGAGAAGCCCGACGCGTCGATGACGACGCCTCCGCTCGTCGGCAGCGGGGCACTGGATCCGTTCGATCCGATCACCTCGGCGTTGCCGTGCCAGTTCCCTCCGCCCGTGCCGGCACCGACGGCGATGTCGAGCGGGTGACTCGAGTACGTCAACTGGTACCAGAGGCTGTCGGCGGTCGACCAGTAGAAGGGTTGACGGAGAGTCCCGGAGGGGCTGACCGATGCCTCTGGGCTCGCCACCGAGGCAGTCTCCGCGCCGCCGCCCCCGAAGCGGAGGCGATCGTTGTCGAGCATGACCGCGTGGGAGTCCGCGTACGCCGGCGTGCCCGGCAGTGCGACGCCTGCGGTCACCAGGGTCGCGACGGCCGCTGCGGCCGCCCAGCGACCAACGCGCCGGCGGGGCAGCCGACCGTACGCAGAGGAGAGGTCGTGCATCCATCGTCCTGTCGCTGTGGAGGATGGAACAGCGGCCGCGCCGACCGCCGAGCCATCGAAGGTCGCGCGACCCTAGTCGACCGTGTCGTCGCAGAGGCGGAGCGCCATTCGTGGGGAGAGCGGCGACCCGGGAGACTCGGGCGGCAGGTGTCGGCATGTGTCGTGGCCGTTCGATCGCCACGCCTGCGGGCGGGCTGCGTACGATCGTCCCATGTCTCGTCAGATCCGATTCCGTGAGCGCCTGGTGCTGGGCCAGGTGCTGCGCCATCTGGACGGCGACGACGACCTGGTGGCGTGGACCCATGCGCACGTTCCGGGCACCCGTGCCCCGGGGGTGCTCGTGGTCACGACCCACAACTTGCTGGTGCACGTGGCGAGTTCGTCGGTCCCGGACGTGTCCACCCCGATCTCCCGTCTGTCCGCCTTCCAGATCCACCAGCGCAACCAGGAGTTCGCGCGGATCCGCCTCGTCGGGGACGAGGGTGAGGTCGACGTCGAACTTTCCCTCACCAACCGCGTGCGTTCCCGATCCGTCGGACGGGTCCTGTCTGCTCTGACGCACCGCGAGGTCTCCGCGCCCGACACCTTCAACCCGTCGCTGACGTCACCGATCCCCCCGATGCCCCGCAGTGTCCGTCACCACGCCCGCCGCGTATGGGTCACCATCCTCGGGATCGCCGTGCTGCTGGTGAGTGCGGTGTTCGCGTCGCCGTTCGTTCCCGGTCCCGGCGCGCTCACGGCCGTCGCCGGCATCGCGATCCTCGCCCGCGAGTACGAGTGGGCGCGAGACCTGCACGTGTGGGCGGCCCGACAGGTCGACCGATTCGTCAGCTGGATGCGTTCGCTGCGCCGCCGGCGCCGCTGACGGCACGGCGTGCAACCGGGAAGGCGGAGTGGGCGTCCAACCGGCTGACCGGCTCGCGAACCCCCTCCGACGTGCCGGATCCCGGAGGATCGTGATGACCCGCACCCCTGTGCACCTGGCACTTCTCCTGGTGACGGCCCTTGCGCTCGCCGCCTGTCAGTCGTCCGAGACGCCGGAGGAGCCCAGCCCTCCGGACGTGGCCGAGGAACCCGCCGACGCGCCGATGGAGGAGCTTCCTCCGATGGTCGCGGACTGGACGGGTCCGTTCCTGATCGACCTGCCCAACGGCTGGACGGTCACCCACTGTGACGGCGAGGCCACCATGCTGTGCTTCGCCGACGGGGACCGCCATGTCGGAGTCGTCGAACTCGGCCAGTACCCCGTCGACGCCGGGGCCGCCGGTGCCGACCTCGACGCCCAGGTCGCCGAGTTCATCACCTCGATGCGGGAGGACCGCGCGGTTGGATGCCCCGACCGGACCTTCGAGGAGATCCCGGCCATCCGGTTCGACGTCGGGGGCGTCCCGGGCGTTCGCCTCGGGTTCCGCATGGTCGACGCCGACCTGCGCGAGGTCGAACGCCACGTCCTGTACTGGGCCGAACAGGACGGCACGCGGTACTGGATCAACGCTGCCGCGTACGGCGACGACGGGTGCGCGGAGCGGCTCGGCGAGTTCACCCCGGAGGATCTGGGTCTGGTGCACCTGTACGTCGACGCCATCGTCGAGCAGACCCCGCTGCCTGCGCCGACCGGCGGCCCGGTCGAGGGCCTCGGACTGCCCGACGGCGAGCACGTGGTTCGGGTCGTGCGCATCGACGCGCCTGTGAGGGTGGTGGACGTCGAACGGGTGGAACTGCTGTCGGGCCAGGAGGCGATCGACGCGGCCAGGCAGGATGGCGTGATCGGCCCCGACGAGGACGTGCCCAACGACGTCTACCTGCGCGACGGCGACGGCACCGTGTACTCCGCCGGTCTCGAGGACGCCGTGGTCGAGGTGTTCCACTGCCCGACCACGTGCGAGCGGGTCGATGTCCCCCTGGCCGACTACCTGTCGGGAGCGCGTCCCGCCATGAACGGCGAGTTCGCGATCTTCGAGATGACGGTGACCAACGGTCGCGTCGAGGCCCTGCGCGAGATCTACCTGCCGTGAACCACCGCGAGTCCCGTGCCAGTGAGTCGGTCGTCCACCGGTCGTGGGCGACGGACCGTGCACGTGTCGGCGGACGCCCTAGGGTCGTCGCGTCCTCGTCACAGGAAGGTCACGGTGTCCGGTCGACCATCCGCGGGTCCTCGGTCGCTGGTCGTGATCGGCGCGATCGGGGTGATCGCGCTCGTGCTGCTCGTCGCGCTGCTGGGGTCCACCCTGCTCGAGCATGTCTCCCTCCCCGGGGCGCAGGTCGAGGCGCCGGTGACGTCTCCCGAGGGCGGGTTGGACGTCGTGCCGGGGTCCAGTCTCCCTGCAGCGCGTCCCGAGACGGTTCCCGGCGACGCGGAACCCGCGATCGTCGACCGGGTCGTCGACGGTGACACGATCCGGGTGATCGCCGAACCGGGCGGGTCGATCCCGGAAGGCGGCTCGATCCGGGTCCGGCTGCTCAACGTCGACGCACCCGAGCTGGGCCGAGGCGGCACCGAGGACGAGTGTGGAGCCCGCGAGGCCACGCTGCGTGTCGAGGAACTCCTCGGATCCGGGGACCTCGTGTGGTTGGTCGCCGACGTCCGGGACCGTGACCGGTTCGATCGTCCGTTGCGCGGCGTGTGGACCGAGGACGGGGTGTTCGTGAACCGGGTGCTCGTGGAGGAGGGCTGGGCCGTGGCCGCGCTGTTCGAACCGAACGATCGCTTCCACGCTCAGATGGTCGCGGCCGAGTCCCTGGCGAGGGCGCAGGGTGTCGGGATCCACGGGACGCGGTGTCGGTGACTCCTTGCGAGTGCACCGCCGGGACGCCTCAGGTCACGACGCCCGCCAGCGCCATCCCGGCCACCGCTGCGGCCACGGCGAGCGCCATCGACGCACCCGCGTGCATCAGCGCCGCCACCGGTCGTCCCTGTCCGACGCGCACCACCTCGACCATCGCGGACGAGAACGTCGTGTACGACCCGAGGAGGGCGACGGCCGGCAGTGCCAGCCACGGCACGACCGACAGCGCGAGGCCCGCGGCGACACCCGCCAGCAGGGACCCGCTGGTGTTGACCACCAGGATCCCCACCGGCAGCCCCCACAGCCTGGTTCGCGCCAGCGCCCGGTCGACGAGCAGACGCGCGACGGCTCCGAGCCCGCACGCGACGGCCACGACGAGCGCGGTCATGTGGCGCCGCCCGTGGAGGCCGGCGAGGAGCCACGTGAACCGAGCCACCACCCGACCGCTGCGGCGGCGATGCCGGCGACCAGCGTCGTCGCCAGGTAGGTGAGGGCGACGCCGCTCGGGTGCGTGTGCCACAGCGCCTCGGCCTCCACGGCCACCATGCTGTAGGTGGTGAACGACCCGAGCAGGCCGGTGCCCACCAGCAGCTGGGTGTCGCGCGTGGTGGCCGATCTGGGCAGCAGGCGAGCGGCGAGCACCCCGAGCAGGCCGGCTCCGACGACGTTGACGGCGAACGTCGTCACGGGCCAGGGCCCGATCGCGTCGGGAAGGGCCGCGTGCAGCGCCGTGCGGATCGACCCCCCGACGGCACCGCCGACGAACACGAGCAGCAGGTCACGCATCGGCGGTCGTCCGCAGGTCGGCGTCGGTCGGTCCGTGCGACCGTAGTCTTGCCGACGCGTCGGCCCACGTCGGCGCTGCCACGGAGAGGTCTGTCCTGATGCCCCTGCTCGTCGCGCTGCTGCTCGGTGTCGTGCAGGGCGTGTTCATGTTCGTCCCCGTCAGTTCGACGAGCCACCTCGTGCTGACCCAGTCCCTGCTCATCGAGCGCGGGATCGAGATCCCACCGCCGGACAGCGCCGAGATGGTCCTGTTCGACCTCGTCGTTCACGTGGGCACGCTCGTGTCCATCGTCGTCGTCATGCGTGCCTGGCTCGGTGAGTGGTGGACGGGCCTGCGACGGGAGTGGCGTGGTCGGCGTCCGCGGCTGCGTGACCCGTCGAACGAGTGGACGCGGCTGGTCGTCATGGGCCTGCTCGCGGTGGCGGTCACCGGTGTGCTGGGGCTGCTGTTCCGTGGAGCCTTCGACGAGGTGTTCGGCTCGCCGCGGCTGGTCGCCTGGGCGCTGGTCGTCACGGGTTTCCTGCTGTGGTGGACCGACTCGATGACCTCGCAGCGTCCCGTCGGTCCACTGCGCTTCGACTGGCGCACCCCCGCAGAGGTCACCGCCTGGGTGGCCGTGCTCGTCGGCGTCGCGCAGGCCGTGTCGCTCGCGCCCGGGGTGTCACGCAGCGGGGCGACGATCTTCATGGCACTGCTGCTCGGTCTGCGTCGTGAACTCGCGGCCAGGTTCTCCTTCGCGATCGCCATCCCGACGATCCTCGCGGCCACCGGGGTGCAGGCGCTGGAGGTCGTCGCGGACGCCAGGGTCGACGCGATCGGCTGGGGCGCGTACGCCGTCGGATTCACCGTCGCCGCGGTCGTGGGCACCGTGTCGCTGCGGGCCGTCCTGCGCCTGCTCGAGGCGGCCCGGTTCCGGGTGTTCTCCGTGTACGTCTGGGTGCTGGCCGCAGCCGTGCTGTTCACCGGCCTCGGGTCACGCCTCGGCTGACGCCTCGCGGCACCGGGCGCACGTGCCTCGGACGGTCAGGTCGACGTCTGCGACCGCGAAGTCGTGCCCGTCCTCGAGGTGGCTGCGGATTCGTGCCACGAGGCTCCCGACGTGGTGGTCGACGTCGCCGCAGGTGGTGCACACGAGGTGGAAGTGCTCGTCGGGGTGCGCGGACTCCCATCGGCTCGCGTCGTCGTCGTGGAACCGGCTGACCCGGGCCACACCGAGCTCCTCGAACAGACCCAGCGTCCGGTACACCGAGGCGATGTCCACCTCTCCGGACAGGTCGGCGGCGAGTTCGTCGACGGTCAGGTGCCGGTCCGACCTTCGCAGCGCCTCCCAGACGAGCCGGCGTTGTCGGGTCACCCGGTGACCGTGGGTGCGTAGCACCCCGTCGAGGTCCGTCGACGGCGTCGTGTCGGGCACGTGACCTCCCGGGGTCCGGTGTGACGACAGGATGCCACGCCGGCGGTCAGAGCTGGTCGATCCACCGGTCCGCGAACGACAGGCGACGTTCGAGATCGCGCAGTCGCGCGTCGTCGATCGTCGTGATGCCTGCCTGCTGGTTGAGGCGCGCGTTGACGACCTCGGGAGTGAGCCCGGTCAGGTGGCGGATGATCCGCACACGATCCGCGTTGGCCCGGCGCAGTTCGCGTCTGTGCTGCGCACGGCTGACGGTCGCCGTCGCGCCGTCCACCTGGGAGCTCGCGAGGGGCGGGGGAGGGGCCAGTTCGATCTCCAGCCCGGGGTCGTCCGGGTCGTCGGTGTGGATGAGGTCCTCCGGGTGGGCGTCGTCGAAGATGCTCGACACGTCGCCGGCCGGGGTGGCCGAGATCGCCTGGAACAGCGACAGCTGGTCGTCGTCGGCGGCGCCGTCGAGCGCCACGGGTGGCTGGTCTCCCTGCTGTTCGCGGCGTGCGAGCGAGTGGGTCCGTTCCTGGGCGATCTGGTGGGCGAGGGTGCGCAGCCGCACGTCGTCGGGCAGGAACATGAACGACTTCTGGCGGCGCAGCTGAGGTTGCCACCGAACGAGCCGCCCGACGGCCTGCCGGAAGAACAGTTCGGTCACGACGTTGGTCGCGTACACACCGACACGGAGACGAGGGATGTCGACACCCTCCGACACCATGCGTACCGCCACGATCCAGGGGTCGGTCGATCGCGCGAACGCGTCGATGTGGTCGCTGGCTCGAGGATCGTCGGAGGTCGCGATGGCGGCGTCGACCCCCACGCGGGCCAGCAGGTCCCGGATCGCGCGGGCGTGGTCGACGTCCATCGCGATGACGAGTCCCGCCGCGTCCGGGTGGGAGGCTCGGATCCGGAGCAGCTGTTCGTGGCCGTGACGCAGCACGGCGGGCAGCCACTCGCCGGTCGGGGACAGGGCGGTGCGCAGTCGTTGGGAGGCGCCGACTCGGTCGAGCGCGTCGTCGAACGTCGCGGCGACGAGCGCACCGTCCGGCGTCGTCCACTCCATGTGTCCGCCGATGGCCGGGAAGAACACCGGCCGGACGACCCCTCCCTCTGCGAGCGCGTCGCCGTACCCGTAGACGAAGTCGGCGACGGCCTCGTCGTGGTCGTAGCGGACGAACGGGATCGGGTCGAGGTCGCTGCGGAACGGGGTGCCCGACACCGACAGGCGGTGGGCCGAGTCGCCGAACGCCGCGGCGATCGCGGCGCCCCACGCCCGTTCGCTGCCTGCGTGGTGGATCTCGTCGAGGACGACGAACGCATCGTCGGCGGCGCGACGGATGGCCTCACCCGACGACGCGACCTGCTGATATGTCATGACCACGCCGTGCATGTCGCCGGGCACGGCGCCGTTCGCCGACCACGACGGCTCGAACTGCAGGCCGAAGGTCGCTGCGGCCTCGGCCCACTGGTGCTTGAGGTGCTGTGTCGGCGTCACGACGAACACCCGTCGATGCGGATGCGTCGCGAGGTCACGTAGCGCCGCGGTGAGCGCGAACGTGGTCTTGCCGGCACCTGGGGTCGCCACCGCGAGGAAGTCCCGGCTGGTCGTCGCCTCGAACACGCCGAGTGCATCGCGCTGCCAGCGGCGCAGACGCAGCGATCGGCGCACGGCAGGCCTTCCGGTGGGGTTCGCGAGGGGGCGTGCGGGACGCCGAGCCGCGGAGGGTAGGTCGGGTCGCCGGCAGGCCTGCAAACCGCCTGCTCAGGACGACGGCAGTGCGTCGGTCGGCGCTCGACGTCCTCGTCGCCGGTCGCGCCTGGCGAAGTGGGGTGTCACCCGTACGCTCGGAGCGTCGCCCCGTCGAGTGCCCGGTCGGGTCGACGGAGGACGAGGGTGATGGCCGCACTGCGATCGGTGCGTGCGCGCTGGTGGATCGCCGGCGTGGCGCTGGTCGGTCTGCTGCTGCCGGTTCCGTGGCTCCACCAGACCGGCGAGGATCCCATCGGGTGGGTGTGGCGCCTCGACGGGCGACTGGTGGTGCAGGGCAACGTGATCGACCCACCGGGCCGGTGGTCGTGGCTCACGGTCGGTCGTCCCCCCGTGGTCTTCGAGGTGCTGCGCGACCGGGTGGTGGAGCCACCCCGAGCGCCGCGTGACATGCGCGTGGCGCCGCCCGGAACCCAGCCGCGGATGATCGAACCCGTCGCGGCAGCCGTCGGGCTCATCCATGCCGGGCGACCGCTCGAGCTCGGGATGATCGTGGAGGCGACGGGCCCGCTGGTCCCCGGGCTGCCGGACCGAGCGGTGATCGTCCAGATCGACGACGTCGAACTGCGTGGGCGGGCCGACTGGCTGTCGGTCGCCGCCGGGGCGGGCCCCACCATCCGCTTCCTCACGGACGACGGACAGTGGTGGACGGCTCCGGGTCCGTCGCTTCCGTACGCCCACGTCCGTGTCACCGACCTCGGCCCTGCCGAGTTCTCCGCGGCGATCGGTGGCCGCGTCAGCAGCCTCGGTGCGTTCGACTGGTTCCGTTCGCTGTCGCTGGGTGGGTCGCACGGACTGATGGTGGGGCTCGTGACCTACGCGCACGTCGCGGAGGAGGACCTCGCCCGGGGCCGGCACATCGCCGGAACGGGCGGCCTGCTCGGCGACGGGACCGTCACCCGCATCGGCGGGCTGGAGGCCAAGGCGCGCGCGGCCCGACGGGCTGGCGTCGACGTGCTGTTCGTCCCCGGGTCCCAGGTGCAGCAGCTCGACGAGTTCGACCCGAGGGGCATGCAGGTCGTGCCGGTCGACACCCTGGCCCAGGCGATCGCCTGGCTGCAGGTCCACTGACCGGCGCGGCGGACAGTCGCGCGGGGGTCGCGGCGTGGGCGGTCGAGCGGGCCGGTCAGCCCCGCGTGACCGCCAGCACCTCGTCTCCGAAGCGTTCGAGCTTCTGCGGTCCCACGCCCGGGCAGGCGGCCAGTTCGGCCAGGGTGACCGGCCGCGCAGCCGCGATGGCCCGCAGGTGACGGTCATGGAGGACGAGGTACGCAGGCACCTCCAGCCGTCGGGCGGTGTCGCGCCGCCAGTCACGCAGCGCGTCGAACACGTCGTCGTCGCTGCGGTCGTCGACGCCGCGGCGTGCGCGCTGGGTCCCGTCCAGGGTCGGCTGCGAAGGGGTGGAGCGCGTGCCCGCGGTCGGGCGTGGTGTGCGGCCGCACGGATCCGGCGGCGGGACGGCCGGCGCACGTCGGGAGAGTTCGTCGAGGAACGGGGAGCCGCGCTGTTCGTCGGAGACGACGTCGACGCGTCGCCGCCCGCGGGTGAGCGCGACGTGCAGGATCCGACGTTCCTCCTCGACGTCCTCGGCTCGGCGGTGGGGGAACAGGCCGGCGTTGACCCCGAACACGACCACGTGGTCCCACTCGAGACCCTTGACGCGGTGGATCGTCGACAGGGTGATGCCGCCGGGGTCTCCCGGTCGGGCCAGCAGTGCGCGGACCCACGCCTCGAACGTACGCGGGTCGGCTTGGCGGGCGGCCACCTGCTCCAGGGCGTCGAGGTCGTCGAGGTGTGACGACCCCTCGGGGCGACGCTGCGACCGGTCGAGCGACTCCATCGCCGCGCCGAGGCCGATGTCCTCGCGGATCACCCGCAGGCACTCGGCCGTGGACGCACCCCGGTCCACGGCCGTCGCCAGTCCACGCAGGTCGTCCACGAAGTCGTCGAAGCGGTCGCGGTGTGAGGCGTCGAGGTCCCGCCGGAGTCGACGCAACTGGGACAGCGACAGCGAGCCGTGTCGCAGCACCTCGCCCACGGCGGTGCGGATCTTGCGTGTCGGGCGGTTCACCGTGTCGAGCAGGTCACGTCGCGACACGTGCTCGGGTTCCGCGCCGATGCGCAGGTAGGCGAGCGCCGTGCGCAGGCCGGTGCGTTCGAGCACGCCCGGCTCGAGTGGTGCGGTGCTGGGCACGTTGGCGTCGGCAAGGGCGACCTGGACCGGGAGCAGGACGCTCGCGACCCGGGTGAGCACGGCGCGGTCCGCGGGTGCGCCGTCGGCGAGCAGTTCGAGGGTCCGGTCCACGGTCTGTGCACCGGGCACCCGGTGCACGGTGAGCGCGTCGGGTTCGTCGACGGCCGTGTCCGCGGCGCGGATGACCTTGTCGACACGCAGGCGGTTGTGGGACAGCAACCGGTCCGCAGCGGTGACCACCGGCGCCGGGCAGCGGTGGTTGGTCTCGAGTGCGAGGCTCGTGGCGCCGGGGAACCACTGGTCGAAGTCGACGAGCCAGCGTGGGGTCGCGCCCGCGTAGCCGTAGATGGTCTGGTCGTCGTCACCCACGGCGAACACCTGCATGGCGGGGCCCGCGGCGAGTCGGATGAGCAGCAGGTGTGCGGGGGTGAGGTCCTGGAACTCGTCGACGAGCAGGTGGGTACAGGCTCGTTGGACGCGGGCCCGCAGGTCCGGTCGGGCCAGCAGCAGTTCCACCGCGGTGAGGATCTGTTCGTCGAAGTCGAGCAGTCGCCGTTCCGCGAGCGTGCGCCGGTAGGCGTCGAACACGTCCGCGAACCCGGAGACGTCGTCGCGGGACGCCTCGACCTCCGCCGGATCGCGGAGCCCGAGCCGGGCGTCCGACAGGGCGTCGATCCAGGCCTGCCAGGGATCCTGGTTGGGGACCCGACCGACGCGCACGTGTTCGGACAGCAGCGCCCGCACGTCGCGCTCGGTGACGACCTGCCGACGCTCGGCGAGCGAGCAGATCCACAGGCCGAACGAGTTGAGGGTCCGCACCGACAGTCCGGGGGTGGCGAGTCGGTCGCGCAGTTCGTCGGCGGCACGCGTGTTGTAGGCCACCGCGGTCACGAGTTCCGGTTCGACCCCGCGTTCGAGCAGGGCGAGGATGCGTGCGGTCAGCACTCGGGTCTTGCCCGACCCTGCGGGCGCGATGACCCGGGCGGGACCCGCGGTGTGGTCGACCGCCGCCTGCTGGTCGGCGGTCAGCGTCGTGCGACCGGGGGCTGCGGCAGCGTCGCGTCGGGTGGCCACGATGGGCACGAGCCGCGGGGAGGCGACCTGGAGTGACTCGCGGTGGACGGTGGTGACCCCGGCCACGGGGCCCCGGGGTCCGCCGTCGACCCAGGCCAACGTGCCGTCGGCGAGCACGACGTCGGCGTCGGGGCCTGCCCCTGGGTCCGCCGGGCGTGCGGACGTGCGCCGGGCGGCGAGCACGCCGTGCCACCACACGGGCGCACCGTCGCGGGCGTCGTGGTTGTTGGCCCAGACGAGGAACGCGAGTCGGTCCCGGTCGATCGAGTGGTCGACGCCGACCTCGTGGGCCGCTTCGGTCGTCACCGACGGTGCACGCAGCACGTCGGGATCGACGGCGAGGTCGATGACGACCGGTTCGCGCCGCAGCCAGTGCCGGTGGAGGCGGGCGACGGTGTCCGACGGGTCGTCCAGCGTCGCGGCGTCGACCCGGACCCGCGGGGTGTCGGGGTCCATGCCGTCGGGCGTCGCGGCGTCCGCCGTGACGACGACGCCACGCCCCAGCGCCTCGGGACCCGGGAAGGGGGTTTGGGGAGCAGTCGAGGTCGCCATGGGCGCCGAGGCTACGTGTCGCCAGTGACCTCCCGGCGCAGTGCTCGCCACGCGCGTGTGGACTTGCGGCGGGAGCGCCTGCCCGCCGCCCGTCCGTGTGACCCGGAGCGTGTCCGGGTCATGCCATCGAGTAGCCGACCTCCTCGACGGCGGCGCGGATGGCCTGCTCGTCGACGTCGCCATCGACGGTGACGGTGCCGTTCTCCACGTCGACGGAGACGGCCCGGACGCCGTCGATCGTGGAGACCTCGCCTTCGACCGACTGGCGGCAGTGGTCGCAGGTCATCCCGGTCACGCGGTAGGTCTGGGTGGTCATGGTCTGCTCCTCGTCGGAGTCTCGGGGTGGCCGGACGTCAGCTGCGGATGAGGCGGTGGACGACCTCGAGCGCCTCCTCGATCTTCTCGTCGGCCGAGTCGGGTCCCCGGTCGATCGCGTCACGGACACAGTGACGCACGTGGTCGTCGAGCATTTCGGTGGCCACACCCTGCAGGGCACGGGTCACCGACGACACCTGGGTGAGCACGTCGATGCAGTACCGGTCGTCCTCGATCATGCGCTGCAGTCCGCGGACCTGGCCCTCGATGCGGCGAAGCCGCACCAGCAGTTCGTCGCGTCGCTCCGCGTAACCGTGCATGATGGTGTCCTCGAGGCGTCGCCCGCGATCGGGCGCATCGTCAACCCGTGCGCGTCAGTGTAGCCCAGGGGGGTATGCCCATCCATGGTCCGATCCGTCGACGAGCAGTGGATGCGCGTGGCCCTCGAGGAGGCGCGCGCAGCGGCCGAGTCCGGTGACGTGCCTGTCGGGGCGGTCGTCGTGGTCGACGGGCAGGAGGTCGCCCGCGGCCGCAACCGTCGTGAGGCCGACCAGGACCCGACAGCCCACGCGGAGCTGCTCGCGCTGCGCGACGCGGCACGAGCCATGGGGACGTGGCGGCTCGACGGGGCCACGCTCGTCGTGACCCTCGAGCCCTGCACGATGTGCGCCGGGGCGCTGGTGCTCGCCCGGGTCGCCCGGCTCGTGTTCGGTGCCGACGACCCGAAGGCCGGCGCGGTCGGAGCGCTGTACGACGTCCCGCGTGACCCACGGCTCAACCACCGGGTCGACGTCACGCGCGGTGTGCTCACCGACGAGTCATCGGCGCAACTGCAGGACTTCTTCCGCCTCCGGAGGGGCTGACCACGACCGCGGTGCCGACGTCCACCCGTGACGGCGGAGTCGGACAGATCAGGCGGTGGTGCGACCGACGAAGAACGCCTCGTCCGGATCTTCGGTGACCGGGATGCCCGAGTCGACCAGCCCCTGTCGGAGCATGCGCATCTGCGCGTCCACGATGCGGGCGGTGGGCATCCGCAGCGGCCCACCGTTGAATCCGGTCAGCCACGCCTGGTACTTCCACACCATGCGCTGCACCACGTTGGCCGTGCCGATGGCGCCGGCCGCCTCGTTGGCCCGTCGGGCAGGACTGATGCGCCAGAAGATCTCCATCGCGTCGTCGACGCGGTCCTCGGCGAGCAGTCGCATCATCGTCGGGACGCGGTCGGCGTAGTACTCCGTGTTCGACGTCGCGATGACCTGCATGCCGGTGAGCGCCGCGAGTCCGATCGCGTGCTGTTCGATGGGGAAGGTGACCACCACCCGTTCGTGCAGCCTGGCCCACGCATGGGCGAACCCACCGATGGAGGGCAGGCCTCCCTCGGCCTTCACCGCGACGACGTTCGGGCAGTCGTCGACGAGCCGCTCGAGCGTGTCGACGCTGATCGAGGCGGGGTGCACCCGCTCGAATCCCCACAGCGGGACCGGGAACAGGATCACGCCGAGGTTCGTCGCGTCGCACATCCGGCGCGAGTACTCGTACACGTCCTGTTCGTCGCGCGGGTACATCGACGGCGGGTAGCTCAGCAGGACGAGGTTCGCGCCGGCCCGTTCGGCCTCCTGCACCATGTGCACGTTCTGCTCGAGCGTGTCGAAGCTCGCGTGGTGGATGAGCAGCATCTGGCCCTGGTTCTCGTCGGCGGCGACCTCGACGAAGCGGACGTACTCGTCCGGGGTGGTCGCAACCTCGGACACGAGCAGGGTCCCGCGGAACCCCAGTTCCACGTTGCGTCGTACGTCGTGACGGACTCCGGCCTCGTTCAGCCCGGAGAGGTCGCGCGTGAACGACGGGAGGATCACGTTGCACACCCCACGCAGTTCACGGCGTGCCCAGGCGCGGACGTCGGATCGGTCGGTGTCGGTCATCGTGGTGCGGCTCCGGGTCGGGGGTCGTCGGCGTCTGGTCGAGTGGGTGGGTGTCGGCGAGGGTTAGCATGAACGAGCCGACGGTGCGGGGAGGTGAGGGCATGGTCCGGACCGGATCCGTGGAACGTCTCACCCTCTCGGCCCGCGTCTACGAGGAACTGCGGCGCTCGATCCTCCAGGGCGACCTGCCCGAGAACACCGAACTCCACCAGGTGGCGCTCGCGGAGCAGTTCGGCGTCAGCATCATCCCGGTGCGGGAGGCGATACGCCACCTGCAGGCTGATGGTCTCGTCGAGACCCGCCCGTTCCAGCCCGCCGTCGTGCGTGGCCTGAGTGCTGCCGAGGTGGAGGAGATGTTCGTGCTCCGCGAGGAGCTGGAGGTGATCGGGCTGCGACGGCACGCCCCGGCCATGGGCGAGCGTGACCTGGAAGCGCTCGACCGGCTGAACGATCGGCTCGAGGCGGCCGAGGGGCAGTCCGACTGGCGAACCAACGACTGGGAGTTCCACGCACGTCTCGTGGGTCCCGACACGGTCACCGCGGACCTCGTCGAGGGGCTGCGGCATCGCCTTCACGGCATCCTGGTCGCAGACGTCCGGGAGGCCCGTCATCGCGACGCCCTGGACGAACACCGTCGCATCGTGGCGTGCCTGAGGGACGGTGACGTGGCCGGTGCGGAGATGCACCTGCGCCAACACATCGGGAGCACCGCCGACGCCGTTCGCAGACACCTGCAGGCAACCGCCGAGTCCGACTGACTCCGGCGGGTGCGCCGTCTGCACGACATCCAGACCCCGTTCGTCATCGACTTGACCCGAAGTGTATATCCCGGTGTACTGTATATCACTCGACTCGAGAGGGCGTTTTCCATGAGACCATCCCACCGCATCCGTGTGACGGCACTCGTCGCCGTGATCGCACTCGTGCTCGCCGCATGTGGCACAGACGACGAACCCGAGGCCGCGCCAGCGCCAGCGCCGGATCAGGCGCCCGCCGATCCCGACCCCGAGGACGCGGAACCCGCACCGCTGTCCGTCGACACGGCCGATGTCGCCATCAACGGCGGGTTCCTGAGCAACCAGGCCGGATGGGTCGTACCTCGGGAACTCTTCCTCGAGGACTACGGGTTCACGTCCGCCACGGCGACCTTCATGTCCGACCAGACCATCCCGGCCCTGATCTCGGGTGACGTGTGGCTCGTGCAGGACGAGGCCGCAGCGGTGTTCCCCGCGCTGGACCAGCAGGTCGCGGACCTGGTCATCGTCGGGGTCTGGCGCAACGCGTCGATCTGGATGCTGGCCGCCGCCGAGCACATCGAAACCCCGGAGGACCTGGCGGGGGCGACGATGAGTGTCGGCCCCATCGGCGGGCCGTGGTACCCGATCGCCGACTACATCATGGAGAACGAACTGGGCGTCGATCCCACGCTCGTCGAGCGCGTGTCCATCGGGGGCAACTCGGACGACCGCACACAGGCCTTCCTCGCTGGCCAGATCGACGTGACGATGCCTCAGGAGCGCCACCTCGAACTGCTCGAGGAGGCCAACGCCAACCTACTGTTCTACGAACGTGTGCCGATCGCCAGTGAGTACTGGGTCGTCGAGCGTGCGTTCCTCGAGGACCACCGCGACACCGTGTGTGCCTTCGTCGAGGCGCGGATCGCCGCGAACCAGTGGGCCGCGTACGGGGCCGATGGTGACACGCCACTCGACGAGATCCTCGACATGCTGGTGGCCGACGGGCACGACCCCGACCAGGCCTTCGTCAACACGTGGGACGGCGTGCTCCAGAACTGGTCCCTCGACGGCGGGGCGACGGTCGAGGCGTGGGACACCCAGCTCAACATCTCGCGACGTGCCGAGGGTGAGGTGAGCCCCGACTTCGACTGGAGGGACCACGTCGACCTCGACTGTCTCTGGCAGGCACAGGAGAACCTCGGTCTGCCCCTGAACCCCCATCCGGACGATCTGTGATCGACTGAGGTGACGCTGGTGGCGTCCCCGGGAACGACAGGCGCGGGGACGCCACCACGCACGCCACGGAGGCCCAGGTGACCGAAGAACCCATGATCCGGGTCCACGACGACGCGGCCGTCGCACGGCACATGTCGGTCGAGGGCACCATCGAGCTGCTCGGCGAGGTCTACGACCACGCACGGGTCGGCGCTGCGACCAGTTCCGAGCGGACCACGCTCGAGTACGGCGAGCACGGGTGGCTGCGCACGATGATCGCGACCGACGACGTGCTCGGCCGCGGCATCGTCAAGACCTTCGGCCACTCGTCCGAGACGTCGAGCGTCCGCTACGGACTCCAGGTGTTCGACCTGGCGTCCGGAGCGCTCGTCGCACTCGTCGACGGGCGACTTATCACCGACCTGCGCACCGGGGGGATGGGCGGACTGGTCGCCCGTGAACTGCACGGGGGTCGCCCCGTGCGCCTCGGCGTCATCGGATCGGGTGGACAGGCGAGGATGCAGGTGCGTGCCATCGCGTCGGTGTGCGACGTCACGGCGCTGCGCGTGTACAGCCGGGCCGCTGACAACCGTGCTGCATTCGCCGAGGAGATGACCCGCGAACTGGGCATCGACGCCGCACCCGCCGCCACGGAGGCCGAGGCGCTCGCCGACGCCGACGTGGTGGTCACCGCCACCAACACCCGGGACCTCGACCCCAACGTGCGGGCCGAGTGGCTGACCGACCACGCGCTGGTGCTCGCGGTCGGGAGCACCCGACCGACGTCGGCGGAACTCGACGTGGCGTGCCTGGCCACGGCCGAGCAGGTGCTCGTGGACATCCGCCACGCCGTCGAGGAGGCAGGCGAGGTGCGCGTCGCCGTCGAACAGGGGGCCGTGCGTCGAGACGACGTGCGGTCGCTCGAGGACGTCCCGGCGCCGACCCCCGACACCTGGAGCGGCGGTCGCATCGTGTTCAAGTCGGTCGGCAACGCCATCCAGGACCTCGCGCTCGCCGTCGTCTGCGACGACGCTGGCCGGGCCGAGGGGCCGGGCACCGAATGGCCGACGTTCCTGTCCGTGAAGCGCACCCGTCGTCGAGGCACCTGACACCGGACCTGGACGACCACTGCGCACCGGCAACCCGACCCACATGCGAACCCGTCGCCCGGGAATCCCCGGGCGACCGACCCGAGGAGGCACCCATGGCCGAGTACACGAGATCCGAGGCCCGCGACTGGGCGAAGGAGCACATGCGCGGCGTGTGTGGGTGCCTGCTGCCCACCCTGTCGAGCTCGCTCCGCGAGGTCAACGAGGCTGCGATCCGGCACGACGTGCGTCGGGAACACGAGCTGGGGTTCTGGGGGTCGCTGCTCGTCAGTGAGTGCGGGACCACCCACGAGGAGATGCGCCAGGTCGTCGAGGTCGCCGTCGACGAGGCGGCTCCGCTGGGCCTGCGCACCATGCTGCTCGCGTCCTTCCCCACGCTCGAGGACACCATCGAGATGGTCCGCCACGCCGAGCACGCGGGCGTGGACCTCGTGCTGATGGCCTACCCGTTGACGTTCTACCCCCTCACCGAGGCCGAGGTCTTCGAGTACACGAAGGCCGTCGCGGACGCGACCAGCCTCGGCATCATGCTGTTCGCGATCGCGCACTGGAACTTCACGCGCCTGCACCCCTCGGGCTTCTCACCGCGCCTCATCGGGAGGATGATCGACGAGATCCCCAACGTCGTCGCGGTGAAGAACGAGATCGGCGCGCCGGGCGTGGCCGGCATCTCCGAGGTCTTCCACCGGTTCCGTGACCGCGTCGTGGTCTGCGACCCGTTCGAGCGCAACGCCCCCGCGTGGGTGACGACCTTCGGCATGCCGTTCATGGGCACGTCGAACTACGAGTACATGGGCGGGGAGGTCCCGCGGTACTTCGACATGCTCCAGCAGGGCAACTACGACGAGGCCATGGACCTCTACTGGCGGCTGCACCCGGCCCGCCGGGCCAGTTCACAGGTCGCGTCCGAGGCCAGCGCCGGCACACGCAACGTCCACCGCCTGTCGTGGAAGTACCAGTACTGGCTGAACGGCTTCAACGGAGGGCCGATCCGTCAGCCGAGCGCTCGGATCAACGACGGGCAGATGGCCATCCTGCGCCGAGGGCTCGAGCAGAGCGGCTTCGACGTCCCCGACGACCCCGACCACGAGTTCTTCGTCGGCCGCAACCCCATGGAGTGATCCGGGCCTGTCGACCGGGACGATGCGTCCGCGGCGGGGACGTTTGCCGCCTCGCGGCACCAGGTCGTACCCTGCCCGCGCTCGTGCCGGTCGTCGACCTCGACTCGCGACCGGCACGCATGCTGGAGGGATCGCATAGTCCGGCCTAGTGCGCCCGCCTCGAAAGCGGGTAGGCCCGCAAGGGTCTCGAGGGTTCGAATCCCTCTCCCTCCGCCACGTCACCCCGGACCCCCGGGTCCTCGCGCGACGTCCTCGGGAACGGTCAGCGTGATGCCGCACGACGGGCGGGTTCGGTACCACCTCGTCGCTCGCGCCCTGCACTGGACGATGGTGGTCGCCATCGGTGCCCAGTTTGTCCTGGGCTACGGCATCGACCGTGCCGACGACCTGTTCGAGTGGGCGGTGGACAGGTGGTTCGCCGGTGAGGAGGACGTGCTCGTCCTGCTCCACGTGCTGCTGGGGGCCGTGATCCTGGTGCTGGCGACCGTGCGACTGCTGTGGAGGCGACTGGCCGGGCTGCCCCCCTGGGCTCCCGGACTGTCCGCGTTCGAGCGGCGACTCGCCCATCGGGTCGAACAGGTCCTGTACGCGGCCATGTTCCTGATCCCGCTGACCGGCGTCGCACTGGTGCTGCTCTCGGGCGAGGACTGGGGTGTCGGCCGGTGGGACTGGGAGTCACCCGTCGAGATCGTCGACGACGACGTCCTGCTCGGAGCCCACATCGCCACACACGTCACGTTCGCCGCGGCACTGGTGACGCACGTCGGACTCGTCCTGAAGCACCAGTTCATCGACCGGGACGGACTGCTGCGCCGGATGTTCTGAGCGCCGGCAGGGACGTCCGTGACGACGGTCCCCCGGTCGGCCCGGTTCGGGCCGGTCGCCCCTGGCGCTGACGCGGGCGTCCGGCTCATCCTGCTGGACACGTGGGATCAGGGCCCCGAAGATGGTCGACACGTCCATCCATGCTCCGGTCCAGATCCCGGCTTCTCGGATGGTGACCGCATGCGGTCGCGACGCACGACGAGCAGATCGACCGTCAGGAGCGTGATGGCCACCACCACGGACGCGCCGCACAGGACCGTGTCGGAGACCGAGACCGGACTCGTGTCTGCGGCGCCCACCACCGTACACCGGTCTGCCGGGACGACTGGTGGCGGCCTTGACCACTGAGGCGCCCAGGCAGCGCGGCCACCTGGCGCTGCTGTCTCTCGGCGCGCTCGGGGTGGTGTACGGCGACATCGGCACCAGCCCGCTGTATGCGTTCCGGGAAGCGATCCATGCCACCGGTGGGCGGGCTGCGGACGCCGCCGGGATCCTCGGGATCCTCTCGATGGTGTTCTGGGCCCTGATGCTGGTGGTGACCTTCAAGTACCTCGCGGTGGTGCTGCGAGCCGACAACCACGGCGAGGGCGGCATCCTGGCGTTGACCGCGCTGCTGCTGCCCGAGCACGGCCCGTCCGGGACCCCGGGTGGTGGCCCACGTCGGTGGCTCATCCTGCTCGGGCTGTTCGGTACCGCCCTGCTCTACGGCGACGGCATCATCACCCCGGCCATCTCGGTGCTCGCCGCGGTCGAGGGCCTCGAACTCGTCGCGCCGGGGTTGGGTGCGTGGGTCGTCCCCATCGCGATCGGCATCCTGATCGGCCTGTTCACCGTGCAGCATCTGGGAACCGCCAGGGTCGGAGCCCTGTTCGGCCCGGTGATGATCACCTGGTTCGCCACCCTCTCAGTACTCGGTGGCCTGCAGCTCGCCCGCGACCCGTCCGTGCTGGTGGCGATCAACCCCGTCCACGCGCTGCGGCTCACGCTCGACCGGCCCGGGGTTGCCTTCCTCGCACTCGGCGGGGTGTTCCTCGTGGTCACCGGAGCCGAGGCGCTGTACGCCGATCTCGGTCACTTCGGACGGCGACCGATCCAGCTGGGCTGGTACACGATCGTGCTGCCGGCACTGCTGCTCAACTACTTCGGCCAGGGTGCACTGCTGCTCGCTGACCCTGCCGCCGTGTCCAACCCGTTCTTCCTCCTGGCGCCACGGTGGGCGCTGCTCCCGCTGGTCGTGCTGGCCACCCTGGCGACGGTCATCGCGTCCCAGGCCCTGATCTCCGGCGCGTTCTCACTGACCATGCAGGCCGTCCAGCTCGGCTACCTGCCCCGGGTGAGAATCGACCACACCTCCCCACGCGAGTTCGGGCAGGTCTACCTGCCCGCGGTCAACGCCGCCCTGATGGTCGCCTGCATCGCACTCGTGCTGGCCTTCCGGAGCTCGACCAACCTCGCTGCCGCGTACGGCGTCGCGGTCACCGCCACGATGATCATCACGACGGTGCTGCTGATCGCGGTCGCCCGAACCCGCTGGCGCTGGAATCCCGTCTGGCTGGTCGGGTTCGCCACGGTGTTCGTCACCGTCGACATGGCGTTCCTCGGCGCCAACATCGTCAAGATCCCTGCCGGCGGCTGGCTGCCGTTGGTCATCGGCACCGCCATCTTCATCGTCATGACCACGTGGCACGGAGGCCGACGCCACGTCGCTGCCCGTCGGCGGCTCGGGTCGCTCCCACTCGACCGGTTCATCGCCCAGAGCGTCGCCGACCGGATTCCGCGGGTGGCGGGCACCGCGATCTACCTCGCCGCCGACCACGGACAGACACCGGGCGCCCTGGAGACGAACCTCGCCACCCACCACGTCCTGCACGAGCAGCTCGTCGTGGTCACCGTCCGGATCGCTGACACGGCACGCATTCCCGCGGCCCGACTCGCCACGGTCCGCGATCTCGGACATGGCGTCCATCAGGTCCTCCTGCAGTTCGGGTTCATGCAACAACCTGACGTCCCCGCTGCACTCAGACGGAGTCTCCCGACAGCGCTCCAGGCGACCCTCGAGAGTGCGATCTACGTCGTCGGACTCGAGACCATCGCACCCAACCGTGACATCCCCGGGATGGTCCTGTGGCGCGAACGGCTCTTCGCGCTGCTGCATCGCAACGCCTCCAGCGTCGTGCGCTACTTCCGTCTTCCCCGTGACCGCATCGTCGAGATCGGCATCATCATTCAGATCTGACCCGACCCGGCCTGCGGACGCACCCCACCCGGAGAATGCAACCGCTCACCGTCTGCCTCCGGGGTCCTGTCGACCCGGCACGGGCTCCTGTGCCGTTCCCAGTGGATGGCGCAGGAAGGGGGTCTCCATGATGATCATCGGTGCCTGGGACCACTTCCATCGGGGCGTCGTGGCGGCGCATCGGCCCGCCGCGCCGCCTGCGAGCAGGACACGCCTCGGGCCGGACGCCTCTGGCGCCGGCAGGGACCACCGTCGACGATGCTGCTGGGCCGGGTCGGTGCTGCCGTCGACGGCTGGCGTCCGGCGAGACCTCGCGCCATGGACGTCCGGTTCGGTGCGCACCCGCGGGTCGTGAGGGAACGGGCCGTGGTGCGCAGGTGCGCCCCGGTCAGACGTGGCCCTGCACGATCCGGGCGGATCCTCGGACGGGCAGTAGCGCCGTGGAGAGCGCGGTGACCACGACCCCACCGAGCAGCACCCATCCTCCGACTGCCGCGGCGTGCGCGTCCAGCATGGTCGACAGGACCACCAGGCCGACCCCGGCGTTGAACGCCACCGCCCGAGTCCTCGAGGCGACGTCGAGGCGTCTGCGGACGGCGTCACGGTGGGCGGGCGTCCGGGTGCCCAACAGCGGTGCGAGGTGCAGCAGGGTCGCGAGGACGGCCTGCGCGAGCACACCGACGAGCGCGGCCACCCCGAGCATGTCGAGCCACCGCCACTGGCCCGAGGCGACCACGGCGACGTCCATCCACACGACGGCCACGAGCCAGACGCAGGCGCCGAGGACCAGCGGCACCGGTGCACCACCGTTGCCTCGGCGAACGGCACGCGCGACCGGACGACACACCACCACCGCGGACCAGGCCAGTGCTCCGAGGGCGATCGCCGCGAGCACCCGGGCCGCCGAACCCGCGACCCCGCCGGCTCCGGTGAGGATCATCAGCAGCACCGCGACTGACAGACCGGTCGCGCCGACACGCAGCGCCCGAGCGGCTGCGGCCTCTGCGTCGGGTTCGATCCGGGTGCGGGCCATCGACGGCCCGAGGAACACCAGCGTGGCGAGCAGGGTCAGGCCACCCCACCCGAGGACGTTCGCGTGGAGGTGGGCGATGCGCACGCCGCCGTACCAGGCGCCGGGGACGAGGCCGACGCCGAGCAGTGCGCCGAGCACCGCGCCGTGCAGGAAGGCCCCGTGGGCCCGCTCGTGGACGCGCACGACCCATCCGAACCGGGCCTCGGGTGCCCGCCGGCGCATGCTGCGGATGCGTCGGTAGGAGGTGAACACGGAGACGCTGAGCAGCGTCGCGCCCGCGGCTGTGAGCGCGCGACCTCCCGTCGGGATGCCGGAGACCACGCCGAGCGCCCCGACGTTGGTGGCCACGAGCCACCACACCGAGGCGTGAACCGCCTGGCCGGTGATGGCACGCGCGAAGTGCCCGGAGAACGCGAGCACCAGATTGGTGAGCACCCCGAGCGTGAACAGGTGGACGGCCAGCCAGCGGCCGCCGGGGAGCACGTCCCCGGCGGCGAGCCACCCGAGGGTGGCGGCCGCGTACACGACCGCGACGCCGACCGCCGGCACCTCACCGGCCAGTGGCGACCGACGTTCCTGCAGGATCGGCAGGTCGAGGCGTGGTCGTGTCACCTCCGGAGCGATCGGGGCCGACGTGTGCTCGCGCGCCGACCCGTGCTCGTCCGCAGGCCCGTCGTCGGACACCGCGACGCCGATCCGGTCAGCTGACGTTCAGCGTGCCCTCCATGCCTGCAGCACGGTGGCCGGGGATGGTGCAGTAGAAGGTGTAGGTCCCGGCGGCGAGGTTGACGTCCCCGGTGGCGGTCTCACCCGGGTCGACGTGGATGTCCGCCACGCCCGGCTGGCCCTCGACGACGAGGTCGTGCTCGACCGCGCCGACGTTCACCAGCGTGATCTGGGCACCGCCGGCGGTCAGGCTCACGGTGTCGGGGTCGAAGAACAGGTCGCCGGCCTCGATGGTCACCGAACCCGCGGGGGCGGCGGCGGGAGCGTCGTCGCCGCCACAGGCAGCGACGAACAGGCCGAGCGCCAGTGCCAGGGCAACGGCGGATCGGGGGGTCCTCATGGAATCGTCTCCTCTGCGGAGTCAGCAAATGTTTAGCGGTTCGCTAATGGTATGCGAACGCCGTCGGCCTGTCCACTCGGCTCCACCGAGGGTGCGACGTCGGGGGGACCGTGATCCGCCGTCAGCGATCGTACGACCGCCACGCCGACCGGGATCGCCTGCACGAGGCCCAGGGCGATGGTGGTCCTCACCAGCCCGTCGGACCAGATGGTCGGGAACTGCGACGCGAACAGCATCGGCAGGTGGACGAGTCCCTGGTGGTAGAGGACGGCGCCAGAGCCCACCCCGAGCGCGAGCACTCGGCCGTGCGACGCCCAGCGTGCCCATGCGGCTCCGCCGAGCCCGAGGGTCAGGAACAGGGTGGTGTGCAGCAGACCGAACAGTTCGTCGAGTGGGTCGGTCGGGAACGCGACGAGGTCGTCGACGAGATGGATGCCGTTGAACACCGCCACGACGCCGACGAGCAGCGCGAGGCGGGGAATCGCCTGGTGGGCACCGCGCGCGACTCCCAGCAGGCCCAGGCCCACCAGCAGGACCGCGAGTCCGAACCACGGCAGTGGACTGGGGGGGTCGACCCACTCGAGGACACCACTGAACTCCAGCGGTTCGTCGTCCAGGGTCAGCGGGATCGTCCACGTGGAGAACACACCGGCAGCGGGCCCGGCACGGCCGATGGGGCCGACGAACTCCGCACGCATGGCGATCCGCGCCGGTGTCGACGCCTCGACGAACGGGGGCGGCTGCGGCGACATCCAGTGGGTCCGGTGGTCGTGCCAGATCCAGCGCGGTTCGGTGTCCACCTGCCGCCACACCGGCGGGGCCGTGGCGTCCACGTCCGGGGGCATCGCCACGTCACCGAACCGCGCGCGGTTCAGCCACGCGGCGGGCGACCGCGCGTTCTCGTGCACCCCGTCCGGACCGATGCGCAGGTAGGGCTCGCCGTCGTACCCGGCGACGTGGAGGGTCCGTCCGGATGCGTTCACCACCTCGACGAGCAGCCCGCCGGTGTGGACCCGGACCGTGATCTCGGCGGGGGTCTCGTCGACGACGACGCGGCTGACCACGTTCGTGGTCTCGGCCGTGCGCGTGTGGGCGGAGGCGTCCCCGGGCGAGCCGACCAGCGTCGCCAGGATCGCGGTGACGATCGTGGCCAGCCGGGCGACCCCGTTCATTCCAGGACGCCCGCGACACCGATCGCGATGAAGACGCTGGCGAGGTAGGCGTTGGACAGGTGGAAGGTCCGCCATGCACGCGCCGGGGTGGGGTCCGCCACCAGCATCAGGGCGCGGGCGACGAACCAGCCTCCGAGCAGCACGAGCGTCACCGTCAGCACCCCCCCGCCGACGCCGGTCAGGGGCACGGCGAGGGTGGAGAGCGCCGTGGCGATCGCGTAGGCCGCGCCGTGCCGCGCGGCGGCCCGGTTTCCCCGGATCGCCGGGAGCATGGGAATGCCCGCGTTCGCGTAGTCGGAACCGGTCCCGATGGCCAGCGACCAGAAGTGGATCGGTGTCCACATGACCACGACGGTGAACATCGCGATCGCCGGCCACGTCACCGTGCCGGTGACCGCCGCCCACCCGATCAGGGGTGGTGCGGCGCCGGCGACGCCCCCGATGACGATGTTCTGGTCCGTGTGCCGCTTCAACCAGCACGTGTAGATCACCACGTACCAGACCCACGCCCCGACCGTGAGCCCCGCCGCGAGCGGTCCGGCGACCACGAACAGCAGGCAGCTGCCGGCGACCAGCAGCGCCGTCCCGAACCGCAGCGCCGACCGCGGCGAGATCCGCCCGGTGGGCAGCGGACGGTGGGCGGTGCGCCGCATCGCACCGTCGACGTCACGGTCGAGGACCATGTTGACGACGTGCGCCGACCCGGACACGAGCGCCCCGCCCACGACCGTCGCGACCAGCAGGCGCGCGCCCGGCCAACCGCCGGCCGCGGCGAACATCGCCGGGACCGTCGTGATGAGCAGCAGTTCGACGATCCGGGGTTTGGTCAGCGACAGGTAGTCGCGGCCCACCGTGCGCCAGTGCGCGACCGCGGGAGCCGCGGTCGGCACGGAGGCGGTCGACGAGGCCATGTCAGCCGACCGGCCAGGCACGCGCGAGGTTGAGATGCGCCACGACGTACATGAGCACGAACCATGCGAGGAACCCGAGCACCATCACGTAGGTGCCCGGGGCCTCGAACCGGGCCCAGCGACCCTTCAGCCCGTGCACGAGCTCGCCGTGTGGGACCGGGGCCCGCGGCCCGTCCGGGGTCGACTCACCTCGGGCCGCGGCGATCTGGGACGCGAACACGATCGACAGGCCCTCGTCGCCGCGTTCGGTGCGTTCGCCCCAGAAGAGGGTCGCCACCATGTTCCAGACGAACATCGCGCCTCCGATGACGGCGAGCACCGCGCCGATGGAGACCACCAGCATCACCGACGGGATCATCCCGCCGGCGCCGTAGAGGTCGACGGTGAGGGGCGACTGGGCGTAGTCGAGGTCCGCGACTCGTCGCGGCACACCTCGCTGGCCGGCGTAGAGCATCGCGAGCGTCAGGATCGCGAGGCCTGCGGCGAAGACGTACGGCTGCCAGCGGGCCATCGCCACCGAGCTGAGCCGACGTCGGCTCAGGAGTGGCACGAGGTAGTAGGAGATGCCCATGAACGCCAGCGTCGTGCCCGACACCACCGTCGCGTGGAAGTGGCCGACCACGAACAGGGTGTTGTGGATGAGCATGTTCAGCTGCATGGTGCCCATGAGCACCCCGGTGACCCCGGCGATGAAGCCGAAGTACACGATGCTCAGGACCAGCGAGGAGAATCCGGGTTCGCGCCAGGGGGCCTTCCTCAGCCACTCGAACAGTCCGTGGGTGAACCCGCGTTCGCGCTGGGCGACCTCGATGGCTGCCGGGATCGAGAACGCGTGGATGAGGCTCGCGAGCACGGCGAGGTACAGGAAGTAGCTCGTGTTCATGATCCGGTGGCTGGTGCCGAGACCCGGGTCGACCAGCAGGTGGTGCACCGCACCGAGATGGATGAACGCGATGTACAGCAGGAACGCGAACCGGCTCAGTCCCTCGTTGACCGGACGTCCACCGAGCGTGAGTGCGATGAGCGCGTACCAGACGGCGACCATCGCGGCGAGGTTGACCTGCTGGGCGCCGTGCCCGATGCCCCAGAAGAACAGCCGGTACGTGGCTGGGTCGACGCCGTCGATGATCCCGATCGAGTCGAGGAAGAGCATCCCGTAGGCGACGGCGCCGGTCCCGAGCGCGTAGATCGCGATGACGGCCGCGGCGACGAGCCCGTAGACCACGAGCGGCAGGGATCCCTCGAAGGTGCGCTCGCGGCGCGCCACCACGATGTTGGCGAAGAAGATGATGCAGGCCACGAGCACGCCGACCGCGAACAGCAGCACCCCGAGGTAGTAGAGCGGGTGTGCCGTCAGGGGCGGGTAGGCCGTGAACATGACGGTGGCACGTCCGGTGAACATGGCCCACTGGGCCAGCAGGACCCCGACGACCATCATGCCGAAGTTCGCCCAGGCGATCCGGGGAACCAGCATGCGTGCGTTGAGCAGGACGGTCGAGCCGAAGTACAGCGCCGCGACCTCGAAGAACAGGATCCAGAACAGCAGCATCGTCGCGCCGTGGCTGGCGAGCAGGCGATACCACCAGTCGTCACTGATCGGCAGGCCCTGCCGCTGCAGCGCGATCAGGATCGCCATCACCCCACCTGCCGCGAGCAGCACCACGGAGGCGACGGCGTTGGCGAGCGTGTGGTGCTGTCCGGCGAGACTGATGCGGAAGCCGGTGACCTCGCAGTCCCGGAACGAGTGGGTGGGGGTGATGGCGCTCACGAGGGTTCCTCTCGTCGGATGCGTCAGTCGACGACGATCAGGCCGGTCATCACGTGATGGCCCAGTCCGCAGTACTCGTTGCAGACGATCGGGAACTCACCGGTCTCGTCCGGGGTGATCCTGATCACGTACAGGTAGCCGGGGAGGACCTGGAAGTTCAGGTTCACCGGTTGCAGGGACAGGCCGTGCTGCACGTCCGTCGAGGACACGAGCAGCCGGTACGTCTCGCCGCGCTGCAGCTGGAGCACGGGCCGGAACGCGAACTGGTTCGCGTGCAGGTAGACGTCACTGCCGGGTGGTGGGGCGACCACGGCGGCGCCGCTGATCTCGTCGACCTGGTGGGTCGCGATGAAGTCCTCGACCTCGGAGGCGAACACCGCGGGGTCGATCCGGTACGACTCGATCGGCGTCTGCTGTTCACCGATTCCCAGCCAGACGTACATGCCGCTGAACAGGATCAGGCACCAGACGAACGCGATCGTCAGCCACCGTCGCTCGTCGGGGCCGAGCCGTGTCCACCATCGGTCGGGGGGAGGCAGCAGCGTCGAACGCAGCGTGGTGTCGGCGCGGTCGTCTTCCATGTCATCCTCCTACTGGATGCCCCAGGTCGGGAGTTCCGCGAGTTCCCACAGACCCCACCCGAGATAGAGCAGTCCGGGAACGATCACGCTGATCGCGATCAGCAGCCAGATGTTGTCCAGGGCACGTTGCTGCCAGGGTTGCTGGTTGTCGGAGTCACTCACACCACGACCTCCTCAGGTGGCTGGTGGGTGGAACGGTCGTCGAGGCCGTCGACGTCATGGGCGTCGGGGGTCGCCGTCACCGGGTGAACGAGCCCGAGCGCCGCGACGAGCACGAGCGTCGACCACAGCCAGCTCGCGACGGCCAGGTGTCCGATGGCACTCGGCACGCTCGCCGCCGTGAGCACGTTCGCGATGCCGAGCGCGACCTGCACCGCGACGAGCACGACCGCCAGGCGCACCAGGCGCCGGGGCCAGCCGGGGACCCCGGTGCGCCGGGCGTGGATCGCGAGCGCGACGACGGCCGCCGCGACGAGGTATCCGCCGATCCGGTGCGTCACGTGGAGCACCTCGCGCACGTGACCCGTCCAGGCGTCTGCGGTCAGCCAGATCGGGAACGCGTTGAACACGTGTCCGGCGCCGCGGCCGGTCGCCTGACCGCCGAGCAGTGCCTGGGCGAACACGAGGGCGGCCACCGCAGCGGCGCGACGTGCGAACGCGCGCTCCCGCGGGGTCACGGGGCTGGAGGTTGCCGGACGGGCCCGGGTCGCGACGACGATCAGCGCGGCGACGATGACGAGTGACATCCCCAGGTGGGAGGTGACCAGCCCGGCCCGCAGGTGGAGGAGCACGACGGCAGCGCCGAGTCCGGCCTGGACCATGACCAGGACCGCCGCCAGCAGGGTCAGGCGCCACGAGACGGGGTCGAGACGGCGGCGGCGAGCGGTCATCACGAGCAGTCCGGCGATCGCGAGCGCGACCACCCCCGCCCACAGGCGGTGACTGTGCTCGAGCCACATGTTCACGTCGGGCGGCGGGATCCACATCCCGTGGCAGGCCGGCCAGTCCGGGCAGGCGAGGCCCGAGTCCGTCGCGCGAACGGCCCCGCCCATCGCGATCAGCAACAGGGTGGCGACCGTCGTCCCGAACGCGACACGACGCACCCCGGGTGACGGATCGGACCGCTCCATGCTCCCACCTCGTGCTGCCCGAGTCATGGTCCGGGATCGCGCCTCTCCCACGCGATCGCCAGAACCATTAGTCTTGCACTAAGCGACGTGCGAGACCCTAGGCGGACGGTGGACTCGGTGCAAGCACTCTGCAGGACGGAGCGGTCCATGGCAAGAGGTGTCGCGGAGCACGGACCATGAGCCCGGTCGGACGTGGCGTCCTGCTCGTCGGGGGACTGGTCGCGGTCGCTGCACTTGCGGGGTGCGCACCGCCCGTCGACGAACCGGACGTCTCCGACGTCGACCAGATGCTGGTCATGCACGACATCCGCTACGCGCCGGACCGCCTCGAGGTCGCGCGGGGCGAGGTCGTCAGGCTCCTGCTCACCAACGACGGTGGCATCGTCCACGACCTGGTGCTCGAGGACTGGGAGAGCGGCGAGGTCCGTCCCGGCAGGTCCGCGGTCGTCGAGGTCGGCCCGTTCGAGGACCGCGTGGTCGCCTGGTGCTCCGTGCCCGGTCACCGGGCAGCCGGCATGGAACTGGAGATCGTGGTCGTCGGGTGACCCCGCCGGGGCCTACGCGTCGACGCGAGGTGGGCGGTCCGGTGCGGGCACGTCGTCGGGAAGCGTGAACGCCCCGGCGTCGATCCGGCGGTCGTCCGCAACGAGTTCGGCGAGCGTCGTGCGACCGAGCACGCCGAGCAGGGCCTGCTGGGCGCGAGCCCAGGGAACGTGGACGGCACAGATGGTGTTCCACCGGCACGGTCCGCCGCGCAGGACACACGCCGTGGACGGGGTCGCCCCGTCGACGGCACCCAGCACCTCGAGCAGGGTGATGTCCTCAGGTGGCCGCGCGAGCGCGTGTCCACCGTGCGGTCCGGCCATCGACGTCACGATCTCCGCGCGGACGAGATCCGCGAGGATCTGGGGCACGTAGCTCGCGGGGATGTCCATGTCGTCCGCGATGGCTCGTGCCTTGCGACGAACACCATCCGGGTCGTGGCGTGCGAGGTCGACCGCGGCACGGATGGCGTAGTCGGCCCGTCGGCCAAGTTCGAGGCGCACCCGTGGAGCCTACCGGTGGATCGGGGCAGCCCGGGCTGCGTCAGAGGCGAGTTCGCCAGGGCTGCCGCGGGCTGCGGGTCGCCCGGTGTGACGGGTCGCCGGGCGGTCGTCTCGGCGAGCCAGTGGCGCCGCGGGAGGCGTGCTTCGTTGCGTGCGAAAACTTTCGGTGCGCGACCATCGTGTCGTGGATATCGTGCGGACAGGACGGTGGGGTGGTGGGAGTCACCCTTCGGTCCGGGGAGACCCGCGGTCGACGCGGGTGGGAGGATCGTCGCCATGCCGATCGAGTCGAGCGGGCACAGCAGGGGCAATCCGCGCCTCTACGAACTCATCGAGCACTCGCCCAGGACGGCGGCCAGTCCGACCGTATGGGCGTGGCCCCAGATCATCGATCACCTGAAGGTGGCGAGCCAGCCGGTGCAGGGGCCGTGGCCACCGCACCAGGAGCCGCGTCCCGATCCCGACGCCGAGTCGATGCCGGTCGCGGTGCCCGACTGGCACCGGCCGCACTCCGACGACCCCAACGCCTGACCTCGCCGGTCGCGGCGCAGGAGGATCCCATGTACCCACCGCGGTTCCGGTACGAGGCCCCCGCCACTCTCGACGAGGCCATCGCACTGCTCCAGCAGAGCGGCGGTCAGGCGAAGGTGCTCGCCGGTGGACAGAGCCTGATCCCGATGCTCAGGCTGCGATTCGCCGCGCCCGGGCTGCTCGTCGACATCAACAACCTGCCGGGACTCGACCATCTCGAGCGCGACGCCGACGGCACCATCCGCATCGGGGCGCTGTGTCGCCACGAGGCGATCGAACGGTCCGCACTCATCGCCGAACACCAGCCCACCATCGCGGCCGCCGCACGACTCGTCGCCGACCCGATCGTGCGGACGCGGGGCACCTTCGTCGGGTCGCTGTGTCACGCCGACCCGCAGGGTGACTGGGCGGCGTGCGCGGTCGCGCTGGGCGGATCGGTGGTGGCTCAGGGCCCCGGCGGCCGGCGGAGCATCCCGGTCCGCGACTTCGTCACGGGTCCGTTCGACAACGCGCTGGACCCCGACGAGATCGCGGTGGAGGCGGTGATCCCGCCGCCGGTCGGTGACGCCCGAGGCGGCTACCTCAAGCTCGAGCGGCGCATCGGTGACTTCGCCACGGCGGCCGTCGCGGTGGCCCTCGACCTCGTCGGGGACCGGGTCGAACGTGCCGGCATCGCACTGGTCGGCGTGGGCGGGACCACCATCGACGCCCGGGAGGCCGCCGACGCGCTCGTCGGTCAGCCGCTGTCCTCCTCGACGATCGACCAGGCGGCCGACCTCGCGGCCGCCGCGGCTCGACCACGCAACGACCACCGGGGAGGCGCGACCTACAAGCGCCACGTGGTCCGCACGTTCACGCAGCGGATCCTGACGGAGATCGACGGTTCGAACCGGAAGGCGGCCTGACATGTCGAGTCTGTTCAACGAGGTGACCGCGGCCCCTGCCGACGACGTGCCGACACGTCGGGTCACCCTGACCGTCAACGGTGAGACCCACACCGCGGACGTCGAACCCCGACTGCTGCTCGCCCACCTGCTGCGTCAGGGCCTGCGTCTCACCGGGACCCACACGGGCTGTGACACCACCAACTGTGGCGCGTGCACCGTGCTGTTCGACGGTCGACCGGTCAAGAGCTGCACGATGCTCGCGGTGCAGGCCGATGGCCACGAGGTCACCACGGTCGAGGGACTGGGCACGCCGAGCGAGCTCGACCCGGTCCAGGAGGGCTTCCGCGACGAGCACGGTCTGCAGTGCGGGTTCTGCACCCCCGGGATGATGATGACGGCCCGGGCCCTGCTCGACGAGAACCCCGACCCGACCGAGGACGAGGTGCGGTGGGCGCTGTCGGGCAACCTCTGCCGTTGCACCGGCTACCAGAACATCGTCAAGGCGGTCCTGTGGGCCGCGGAGAAGATGCGTGACGGGGAGGCCGAACCGGCCTCCGAGGAGGCCTCCTGACATGACGGTCGACGAGATCAAGATCGGGGGCCTCGGTGCCCGCCAGCGTCGTGTCGAGGACAACCGTTTCATCCGGGGACGGGGCAACTACGTCGACGACATCGTGCTGCCGGGCATGCTCCACATGGAGATCCTGCGCAGCCCGCTCGCCCACGCCCGCATCCGCTCGATCGACGTCAGTGCCGCATGGGCCATCCCGGGGGTGCGACTGGTGCTGACCGGCGAGATGCTCGCCGCCCGCAACCTCGCCTGGATGCCCACCCTGTCGTACGACACCCAGGCGGTGCTCGCCACGGACAAGGTGCGCTTCCAGGGTCAGGAGGTCGCCGCGGTCGTCGCCGACGACCCCTACGTCGCCAAGGACGCGTGTGAGGCGATCGTCGTCGACTACGAGCCGCTCCCGCCGATCGTCAACCCGATGCAGGCGATGGCGGCCGACGCACCGCTCATCCGTGACGACAAGGCCGACCAGCCCGACAACCGCATCTTCGACTGGGAGGTCGGCGACCGCGAGGGCACGGATCGGGCGTTCGCCGAGGCCGATCACGTCTCGACGCTCGAGCTGCACTACCCGCGATCCCATCCGTCGCCGATCGAGACGTGCGGGTCCATCGCGGACTTCGACCGGTCGACCAACCGGCTCACCGTGTACATGACCACCCAGGCGCCCCACATCATCAGGGCCGCCGTCGCGATGGTCGCCGAACTTCCCGAGCACATGATCCGGATCATCTCGCCCGACCTGGGTGGCGGCTTCGGCAACAAGGTGCCGGTCTACCCGGGCTACGTGGTGTCGATCCTCGCGTCGATCCTGACCGAGCGACCCGTCAAGTGGATCGAGGACAAGACCGGCAACCTCATCTCCACCGGGTTCGGGCGGGACGTCTACCTGAAGGGCGAGCTCGCCCTGCGTCGTGACGGCAGGATCCTCGGCGTGCGCATGCACACGACCTCTGACCACGGCGCGTTCTTCTCCGACGCGCAGCCGAGCAAGTTCAAGATCGGCCTGATGCACTCCGCGTTCGCGTGCTACGACATCCCGGTCGCGCACCTGACCGCGACCGGTTGGTACACCAACAAGGCGCCCGGCGGTGTCGCCTACCGGTGCTCGTTCCGGGTCACCGAGGCCATGTTCTTCCAGGAACGCATGGTCCAGGCCGCTGCGGACGAACTCGGCATCGACCAGGCCCAGATCCGCCGGATGAACTTCGTGCGGGACGACGACTTCCCGCACCGGACCGCCTTCGGGTTCCTGACCGACTCGGGGCAGTACGCGAAGTGCCTCGACATCGGGCTGGAGGCCATCGGCTACGACGACTTCCTCCGCCAGCAGGAGGAGGCCCGATCCCGGGGCCGGCTGCTGGGCATCGGGATCTCCACGATGACCGAGCCACTGGGTGCCGGCAACAGTCGCGAGTACGACATCCTCGGCATCAAGATGTTCGACTCGGCGGAGCTGCGGGTCCACATGACCGGCAAGGCGATCCTGCGCACCGGCGCCAAGACCCAGGGGCAGGGCCACGAGACCACCTGGGCCCAGATCGTCGCCCACGAACTCGGCATCCCCGCGACCGACGTCGTCGTCGAGGAGGGAGACACCGACACGGCCCCGTTCGGCATGGGGACCTATGCGTCGCGCAGCACACCCGTGGCCGGTGCCGCCGTGTCGATGGTGGCCCGCAAGATCCGGGCCAAGGCCCGGCGGATCGCCGCGCACCTGCTCGAGGTGTCCGAGGAGGACGTCGAGTGGGAGCTCGGCCGCTTCTACGTGCGCAGCGCGCCGGATCGCGGGGTCACGATCCAGGAGTGCGCGATGGCGGCGTACAGCAACGTGCCCGACGGCATGGAGCCGGGGCTGGAGAACAACGCCTACTACGACCCGCCGAACCTCACGTGGCCCTTCGCCGCCTACATCGCCACCGTCGAGGTGGACCCGGAGACCGGCGTGTGGGACGTGCTCAGGGTCGTCGCGGTCGACGACTGCGGGGTGCGCATCAACCCCATGATCGTCGAGGGACAGATCATGGGCGGGCTGACCGAGGCGTACGCCATGGCCAGCATGCAGTTCATCACGTTCGACGCCGACGGCAACTGCGTCGGGTCCAACTACATGGACTACCTGCTGCCGACCGCCTGGGAGACCCCCGGGTTCGAACTGCACGAGGTCGTCACCCCGTGCCCTCACCACCCCATCGGCGCCAAGGGGGTCGGCGAGTGCGCGACCGTCGGGGGGCCGGCAGCGTTCGTCAACGCCGTCATGGACGCGCTGAAGCACACCGGGGTGCGCAACATCGACATGCCCCTGCTCCCCGACCGGGTCCACCGGGCCCTGACGACGGGACAGGACGTCTCCGGGGCGCCGCCGGTGGACACGGAGGCGCCGTGAACGAGGCGCTGGACGGCTGGGCCGTGATGGAACGGGCGATCGAACTCGCCCGTCGCGGTGAGGCGTTCGCGCTCGCCACCGTCGTCTGGCGCACCGCTCCGACCTCGGGCCAGGACGGCGGCCGGGCCATCGTCACCGGGGACGGGCAGGTGCACGGCTGGATCGGCGGTGCGTGTGCGGAACCGGTGCTGATCCGGGCCGCGAAGGAGGTCATCGCGTCCGGTACCCCGCAGCTGCTGTGGCTCGGTCTGCCGGAGGAACTCGAGGGCGTCCACGTACCCAGCGGGGTGCAGGCCGTGCCGATGTCCTGCCAGAGCGACGGTGCCCTGCAGATCTTCGTCGAGCCGGGCCACCGAACTCCCCAGCTGGTCATCGTCGGGCGATCCCCCATGGCCGTGACGCTCGCCCGACTGGCCGAGGCGTTGGACTGGAACGTCCGCCTCTTCGAGGGACCCGACCTGCCCGACGGCGCGGTGACGCGGTCGTCGGTCGTGGTCGTGGCCACCCAGGGACACGGGGACGAGGACGTCATGGAGCAGGTGCTCGGGGCCACGCCCCGTTACGTCGGTCTGGTCGCGTCGCGCCGTCGCGGTGCCGCAATGGTGGAGATGCTCGCCGAGCGTGGAGTGTCGCGCGACACCCTGGACGAGGTCCGATACCCCGCGGGTCTCGACCTGGGACCGACGTCGCACCGGGAGATCGCCGTCGCGGTGCTGGCGGAACTCGTCCAGCTGCGCGCTGCGGGCCGGCTCGGGACCGGACCGGCCGACGCCCTGCCGGTCGGCGGCCTGCCGATGGTGTCCGAGCAGGTGATCGACCCGGTGTGCGGGATGACCGTCGACGTCGGCGCCTCGACCCCCTCGTTCGACCACGACGGGACCACGTACCACTTCTGCTGTCCCGGTTGCCGCCACGCTTTCTCGAAGGACCCGCTGTCGTTCCTCGGGCAGGAGACGAGATGAGGATCACCAGTCAGGTGCAGGTCGGGCAGTCGCCCGACGAGGTGTGGGCCCTGTTCGGGGACATCCCACAGGTCGCGGCGTGCCTGCCGGGCACGCGCCTGACCGGTCAGGAGAGTGACACCCGCTACACGGGCGAGGTCCTCATCAGCGCCGGCCCGGTCCGCATGGAGTTCGACGGCACCGCGGACATCCGCTCACGTGACGACGCCTCGAGGACCATGCAGGTCGAGGCCGCCGGCGCCGACCGCAGGGGTCGTGGCCAGGCCTCGCTCGTGCTCGACGCTGCCGTCTCGCCGGGGGCAGGAGGGTCGGTCGTGGACGTCGCCCTCGACCTGACGTTGTCGGGCGCCGCTGCCCAGTACGGCCGCGGCATGGTCGCGGACGTCACCACGGTGCTGCTCGAGCAGTTCGGTCGCAACCTGCAGGCCCGTTTGACCGCCATCGAGCAGGGTCTCGACCCCGACGGCCTGGGTGCTCCGGCCCCTGCGAGTGGCGTGTCGTTCGCGATGCGTGCGACCCGCCTGGCGTTGGCGCGTGTGGGTCGCCGCTTCTTCCTGCCCTACCGACCGCAACCGACCGGCCGATGAGGAGGGTGTCGCCATGACGCTGTGGGCCCTGGGCAACGTGGTGCTGCTGATCGTGGTGGTGCCCGTGCTCGTCGCACTGCTCAGCCGCCTGCTCGGCGCGCTGGAACGCATCCGAGGTGCCTCCGACGACGCGCTCGCGGGAGGTGTCGCGCTCATCGGGGAGCTCGCGACGACCTCCGACCTGTTGACGACGACCGACGCCAACGTCCGTGACGTCGCCAACGGTGCGGTGCGCTACGCCGGCTCCGTCGCGAAGCTCCTCTGAGAGGGGGGACCCCATGGAGACCACCGCCATCGTGACGCTCGTGATCGCGACGCTGATCATCGCGGCCGCGGCGCTCGGGCTCGTCCGGGTGATCGGACACCTGGTCGCGATCCGTCGGTCGCTCGACGCGCTCGACGGAGGCGTGCAGGTCATCGTGGCCAGCACGAGCACCGTGCCGGCCGTCGTGGCGTCGGTGAACGGCAGCCTCGCACCCGTCCGTGACTTCGCCTCGACGATCCCGGGAGCCGACGAATGAGCGTCCTGTTCGCCACCACGATCCACACCGGCTGGGCGGTCGGCTGGGGCATCGGCGTCGCCGTCGTGCTCGTCGTCGTCGCGCTCGTGGTGCCCATCCTGCTCCTCGCCCGCTCCATCGGCGGTCAGGCCCAGCGGATCCTCGACGGGTTGCACGGAGCCGTCGACAACACCGCGGCACTCCGTGACCTGCAGACGACGATCGACTCGGCCGACACCATCACCGCGGGACTGCGACGCGGTCGCGTCCGACTGGGAGGTTGACCATGGAGTCCTTCTTCTCCGGGCCCGAGGAGACCCTCTGGTGGGCCGCCGTCATCGGGGGGTTCGTCGTCGCCGTCGTGGTCGTCATCCTGCTGACCACGCTCGTCGTGCTGGTACGGACCATCGAACGTCGGGTCGTGGCGATCCGTGACACGCTCGCGCTCGCGGCCGAGAACACCGAACACACGGAACTGATCGAACAGACCGCCGCGGCCGTCGACCGGGTGCTCGCCGAGGGACTCGAGCACCACCTGTTCCTCGGCCGGGTCCTGCAGAAGGTGCGCTCATGAACACGCTCGTCCTGCTCACGGTCGTCGTCATCGCCGTGCTCATCGCGGGCCTGGCGTTCTTCCTGTTCGTGATCGGTGGCCAGCTGTCGCGGGTCGCGGACGGACTCGAGGAGTGCGCAGACCTGGTCTGGAGGATCCAGGGGCACGCGAAGGTCATCGAACCGGGTCTGGAGCGCATCAACCGCACGACGCACACCGTCGCGGGTGCCCTGCCGCTCCTGTACACCCAGGCCGAGGGGATCGTCGTCGGCGCGACCTGGGAACCGGCACCCGCCGGGCCACCCGAGGTCGCACGGCCCGCGTCGGGGGTCCGACGTTCGAGGATGCTCCACGCCGTCGGGTACGACCCGGCGGACTGAACGCCGCCGGATCTGCGGGTCACCGGGCCCGGTCGTCGGCGGGAGTGACCGTCACCGGTCGCGGGGTGGCTGACGACCGGTGGTGAGTGGCCCCGTCGTCGGCGCGCGGTAGTCGCCGATCCACTCGTCGCGCCACGCAGGGTCGAACTGTTCGACGTTGCAGCCGGGGCGGTAGACCGCGATCAGTTCCCGGGCGATCTGTTCGCGGTGGGAACGCAGACCGCCGGGCACCTCGTACACACAGATGTGCAGCGCCCAGCGACTGCCGGCGCGCTCGATCCAGCACGGGGTGCGCGGGTGGCGGAACGGCAGCCGGCCGTCCGCCAGGTCGTCGGCATGGTCGACGTGGATCACCGAGTACTGCTGTGGTCGGCCTTCGGCGTCGTCCCGACACAGGATCGCGTACACGGCCGGCACGCTCGGGGGCGTCCACCCCGCCAGCACGCGGGGGCCCTCGAACGGGTAGCCGGCGAGTGACCCGAGGCGGATCACGGGGTCCGCTCGCCGTGGCCGCTCTCTGCCAGGTCCTCGAGGTCGGCGAAGTCGTCGTCCTCGCTGATGGTCTCGGCGCGGGCGACCGGCCACGCCGGGAGCCCGGCCCGTTCGACCGCACCGGCGAAGGCCGTGAGTGCGCGATCCACCGCGAGGTCCGAGTCGTCGGCCTCGACGATGATCTGGGCGCCGTAGGACAGGGAGCCCACACCACTGGCGATGCCGCCCATCCCGGCGACCGCGTCGGCGAGAGCCACGACCTCCTCGAGGGTGACCTCGCGGTCGCCCTCGGCGACAAGGGACACGCTGAACCGCATCGTCGTTCCTATCGCAGGGTCGGCAGCACCGCGGCGAACTGTTCGAGTCCACGCAGGTCGCGCGCGCTGAGCACGACGTCGACGCGTGGCTCGGCGATCATCATGCCGAGGCTGGACGGTGCCCGCGACGGTCCCTCTCCGCGGTTCGGGTCGACCCACACGATGCGGTGTGACACGCGCGCGAGCCGTTCCATGGCCCCGGCGAGCACGGCTGGGTCCCCCCGGTCGAGGCCGTCGGAGCAGATGACGACCACGGCGCCTCGGCTGAGCCCGCGCCGCCCCCACACGCGCACGAAGGTGTCCAGCGACTCGCCGATGCGGGTGCCGCCGTCCCAGTCCGACACCGAGGCAGCCGCTCGGGTCATCGCGTCGTCGGGTCGCCGGCGGTCGAGCGCGTGGGTGATGCGGGTCAGGCGTGTGCCGAAGCAGAACACCTCCACCCGGCCGGCCGCGCGGCGCGACGACCAGGCGAACTGCAGCAGGTTGCGTGAGAAGTCCGACATCGACCCGGAGACGTCGAGCAGCAGCACCAGCGGGCGCACGTGCTGGCGTCGCCGCCGGTGGTGCAGCGTGTCGAACGACCCGTGGCTCCGGATGGCCGCACGTGCCGTGCGACGCAGGTCGAGGCGGTCGCCGTCGGCGGCTCGTTCCCAACGGCGGGTCCGACGCCGGGGAGGCGTGAGGCGGATGCGCGCCATGATCCGTCGGATCGCCGCGAGCTCCTCGGGGGTGCACGCGGCGAAGGACCGGGTGCGCTGCACCTCGACAGGGGAGGCAGCGAGTCCGAGTTCCGCCTCCCGGTCGCGCTGGTCGTCGCCGGTGCGTTCCGGGTCGGGAAGTTCCAGGGTCGCGGAGGCGTTCGCGACGGCCCGCAGGCGTTGCCGTGGGTCGTCGGGTCCGTCGAGCGGGGCGTCGAGGAAGTGCTGCCGGAACACCCGGTCGTAGACCGCCAGCTGTTCCCTTCGGGTCACCAGCGAGCTGCGGCCCGCCCAGTACACGTCGACGACGTCGCCGGGGTCCAGCTCCGACACGGCGGCGCAGAACGTCATGACGTCGCCGGTACCGACCGACATCCCGGCCTCGCGCAGTGCCCGGCCGAAGTCGACCAGCACGTCCACGACGTCGAGTTCAGCGGGCATCGTCGACGATCCCCTCGAGGTGTCCGAGCACCAGTTCGAGGTCGTCCTGGTCCTTGACCACCGCTCCGAGGGTGTCGCGTGCGGTCGCGCGGGTGAGGTCGTCGGCGCCGATGGCGTCGAGCGACTCGACCCAGTCGAGGGTCTCGGCGACCCCGGGGGGCTTCGCGAGGTCCAGTTCGCGCAACCGGTTGACCGCTGCGACGACCTTCGTGGCGATTCGATCGGTGGCCTCGGGCAGCCGGGCCCGGACGATCGCGATCTCCCGGTCGACCGGTGGGAAGCCGATCCAGTGGTACAGGCACCGGCGCTTGAGCGCGTCGTGCAGCTCCCGGGTCCGGTTCGAGGTCAGGATCACGATCGGTCGACTGGGCGCGCGGATCGTGCCGACCTCGGGGATGGTGATCTGGAACTCGGACAGAATCTCGAGCAGGAACGCCTCGAACTCGTCGTCGGCCCGGTCGATCTCGTCGATCAGCAGCACACACTGGTCGCCGGTCCGTATGGCGTCGAGCAGGGGACGGTCGACGAGGTAGCGGGTGCTGTACAGGTCGTCGATCGCCGACTCGTCCCGGGCGTCGGCCTGGGAGAGCAGTCGGATCTGGAGCATCTGGCGGACGTGGTCCCACTCGTACAGGGCCTGGTGGGCGTCGATGCCCTCGTGACACTGCAGGCGGATCAGGCGCCGGCCGAACGCCGACGCGAGCGTGCGCGCGAGTTCGGTCTTGCCGACTCCGACCTCACCCTCGAGCAGCAGAGGACGACCGAGCCGCAGGGCGACGAAGGCCGCGGTCGCCAGACCCCGGTCGGCGAGGTAGCCGTGTTCACCGAGCAGCGCGGTGAGTTCGTCGACCGATCCGGCACGGCTGGGTGCGGAATCGGTCACCAGGCTGCCTCCGGTCGCATCGTCCCGACGTCAGCGTTCCCCATCGGCATCGAACACCAGGTTGCGAACGGTTCCTGCGGACGGGTCGAACTTGCCCTCGCGGACCAGCTGCTCGCGCCACGCGGTCATCGGGTCGGTGTCGTCGTCGGCGTACCCGTCGAACGTGATCCCCTGCATGTTGCGGCAGATCCGCGTCGGGCTGCACTCCTCGTCGACGGCGACCTCGGGGTCGCCACGGGACTCCCACAGCGCGCGGAGCACGGTGCGGGACTCGTCGATCCGGGTGTCCACGATGCGCCTCCTGCGGATGCGTGCACGTGCAACCAGCATACGGCCGTGATGCGGGGCGCGCCCGGGTCGGATGCGCCCGATCCCGGGTCTCGTCAGTCGTCGGGCGCGTGCACCCGGATGGCCTCTGCGAGGATGGACACGGCGATCTCGGCGGGGGTGCGGGCCCGGATGTCGATCCCGGCCGGACCGTGGACGCGACTCAGGTCGGTCACGCCCCGGTAGGCGAGCCAGTCCGCACGCTGCTGCTGCATGTGGCGCGATCCGACCGACCCGACGTAGCCGGCGGCACTCTCCAGCGCGGCAGCGAGCGCCCGGCTGCTCGACTCGACGTCGTGACCGAGGATCACGGCGCTGTCGATCGGGGACAGCGTCGCCATGTGGCCGATCGCTGCCTGCATCCCGGGTTCGACGACGACCTGCCAGCCGAGCAGGCGCGCCGCGGCGCCGATCGACTCGCCGACGGGCCCCCCTCCGGACACGACCAGGCGGGGCACGGCACGCAGGACCGTCACCAGCGCGTCCCCGACCGTCGCGACGGTCGATGTGCCGGCCTCGAACAGTGCCGCGACGTCGTCACCCGCCTCGGCCACGTCGTCGGCGGTGTGGACGTGGGTGGTGACGACGTCGTCGCCGTCGAGGGTGGACACGAGGCACACCGGTGCACGTTCGAGCAGCAGGGCCCACAGCCGATCGGGCAGCTGGGTCGCCGGGACGACGACACACCTCACGGTGCCGCCGTGGGCGAGGCCGGAGACGAGCGCCTCCGGTTCCGTCACCGTCAGGTCGACGACCCGTCCACGGGACAGCGCGCGGTGAGCCAGGTCCGACAACTGGGCGTCGACGGCACCGTCGAGGAGTTCGCCGATGCGCCCGCCGCCCGGAGTCAGCGCGACGGCGTCGATCCCCGGGTCGAACGGGAAGGCGTCGGACGCTGCGACCCAGGCGACGTCCACGCGTGTGCCGGCCCTCAGGCACGCCGCGACGCTCAGTGCGACGTTGTACATGGGCCGAGGATAGTGGCGTGGGACCCTGTCGGGCGGGTGTCCACAGGAATGACGGGACGGTCGTCTGCCGGCACGGTCCCGCATGACAGACTCGTGCCCATGGACGACGACGCGAATGCCCGGGGACCGCTCATCGAGCGGGTGCGGGCGCTGCTGGCCAAGGCCGAGTCGACGCCGTTCGAACACGAAGCGGAGGCGTTCACCGCCAAGGCGCAGGAACTGATCGCGCGCCATGCGCTGGACGAGGCGCTGCTCCACACGCCCGACGACACCGGGGAGCCGTCGACCTGCCGGATCGAGGTGGCCGACACGTACGCCTCGGCGCGGGTCACACTCGTGGGAGCGGTGGCGCACGCGAACCGGTGTCGGGCCGTCTACCGGGCGGACACGCGAGTGGTCACCGTGTACGGCTTCCCGGGCGACCTCGATGCCGTCGAACTGCTGTCGGCGTCACTGCTGGTCCAGGCGACGTCGACGATGGTGCGTCAGGGGCCACGTCGGGACGCGTCGGGTCGGTCCCGTACACGAGCCTTCCGACGGGCGTTCCTCATGGGGTTCGCGCACCGCATCGGTGAACGTCTGGTGCGCGCGACGGAGTCCGCGGTCGACGAGGTCACGGCACGGGACGGACGTCTGGTGCCGGTGCTCGCCGCACGCGAACAGCGTGTCGAGGCGGCCGTGCGCCGGGCCCATCCGCGCCTCGCCGCGCAGCGGCGCACACAGGTCGATCGTGCCGGTTGGTTCGCGGGTCGTGACGCCGCGGACACGGCGAACCTGACGACGCCGGTGGGGCGCCTGGCGGGGGAGTGACGCCGGTCCGGCCGCGGGGGCGTCACGGTCCGGGTGTCAGCTGCGGGCGGCCCAGTAGGACGCGTCGGCCTTGCTGGAGGTGAGCGCGTCGGCGTCCTCGAACCCGGGGGCCATGGAGGCAGCGGTGCCGGCCATGAACTGGTGGTGGTCGATGCCGAGCAGTCGGATCCAGCTCTGCTGTCCGAGGGTGAGCCCGATCGCGCAGCCGAGTTCGACGAGTTCGGGTTCGGTGAAGTGCTGGTGGAGTCGTTCCCACAGCGCCTCGAGTTCGTCGTCGGTGCCGGGGCCCCAGGCGATGGCCTGTGCGTAGGCGAGTGCGGCCTTCTGGCGGTCGTCGTAGCGGTCGGAGGTCTCGAAGTTGAGCAGTTCGCCGTACTGGGCCTCCTCGAGTCCCGCCTTGAGGGCCTTCTCGGAGCGCTGGTTGCCGCAGTACTCGCACTTCACGGTGCGGGAGATGTACACACGGCACAGATCCTTGATCGCGTGGTCGACCACACCGCTGTGGAACAGGGCCTTCCACGAGTCGATCGTGTGCCAGAACGCGGCGGGGACGTGGGCCCGCACGGCACTGCTCTCCGGGCGGGGCGTGCCCTCACGGGCGCACCGGGCCATCTCCTCGCGCATGCGCTCGTCCATGTCGTCGAGCTGCACGTAGCTGATCTGCTGCTTCATCCCGGCCTCCATCCTGTAATCGATTACACGACCCTAGGTTCAGTGCCCACAGACGTCAAGGGCACGGGTTGTCGAGCGAGTTCAGGCCGTCGTCGAACCGCGGCTGCGCACCAGCAGCGTGATCCCGATCGCCACGAGCGCGGTCGGGACCAGGTACGGCCAGATGGCGCGCATGCCGGGCAGGTTCGACGCGCCGACGAGGGTCAGCACACCACCGGGGATGAGCGGCCACCACTGGCCGGGCCGGCGTTCGCCGGCCAGCGCGTCGATGACGGCGATCGCGACGAACCCGAGCCCGAGTCCGATGACGACCGTGCCGCCGCGGCCACCCTGGGACTCGACCACGATCCCTGCCCCCAGACCCGTGAGGATCCCGCCGGGGATCAGCAGCCCGTAGTTGCGGGTCGCCACCCAGAAACAGAGGAACCCGAGTCCGATCCCCGCGACGACCACCTCGGCACCGACGCGGGTCGTCATCGTCACGAAGACGAGCGCGCCCAGTCCGATGAGCGCCAGGCCGACGATGCGGTGCGAGTCCATGAGCGTCCCTCGGTCCCGGTGGCACGGAGGATCCGGGACGCGCGGTGAGTCTGCACCCACGCGCGGTGCCGGTCAACGAGGGGAGGGGCGCGACCGCGACTACCCTCGCGGCACGCCTGCAGCGAGGAACGGGATGCCGCGTTGAGGTGGGACCCCAGGACGGGAGCCTGGCTCACCGCCGCATCGGTGGTGCTCGGATTCGCCGTGGTGGGCGCCGGGGTCGGACGCTCCTGGGAACTCGAGACCCGCGACTTCCAGCGTGACGTGGCGGAACTGCCGTTCACTCGTCTGTTCGAGCGCCTCCAGCGCGCGGGCTTCCGGACCGAACCTCCGCCGGCGAGCCCGCCCGACTGGTCGTGGGTCGCGGTGGTGGGCCGTGTGCTCGTGGTGGCCGTCGTGCTCGTGCTGGTCTGGCGCCTGATCCAGTGGCTGCGTCGCCGTGCCGTGCCCCGTGGGCCCCGAGAGGTCGTCGAGGCGCCCGAGGTCGCGGTGACCACCACGGTGTCCCGCGAGCCGGAACTGCCGGTGCTGCGCCGCGGTGTCGAGGCCGCCCAGCGCCACCTCGCCGCCGCGACGGGCGCCACCGATGCGGTGGTGTCGGCGTGGCTCGCCCTCGAGGAGGCCGCCGAGTCCTCCGGGGTCCGCCGCCAGCCGGCACAGACACCCACCGAGTTCACGGTCCGCGTGCTGGAGCGCACCCGCGCCGACGCCGAGGCCACCACGGAACTGCTCGCTCTGTACCACCGGGCCCGGTTCTCCACGGCACCGGTCGGCCCGGACGACGTTGCCCGGGCGTCCGACTGCTTCACCCGCATCGCGGCGAGCTGGACCTCGACGGCCGGCCACCGGCGGGCCTCGTCGTGATCTCCGGTCGGGCCGAGGTCCTCGGCGTGCTCGCGCTCGCGGTCCTGTTCGGCATCGGCGCCTGGCTCATCGGCATGCAGGGCATGCCCAGTGCGCTGCTGGCGACGGTCGTGTTCGCCGCCGGGGCAGGCCGTCCCGCGCTCGAACGACACGCGATCGACCAGCGCGTCGGCCGCGGAGGAGTGTGGCCCCCTCGGTCGTCCCCGCTGGTCGGAGGGACACGCCGGGAGGTCCAGGAGCTGTCCTGGAGCTTCACCGGCAGGCGCAGCACCTCCGGGCAGGACGCGGTCGCCCGCCTCCGCGGACTGGCCCGCCACCGGCTCGCCCTGCGGGGTGTCGACCTGTCGGACCCGACCCAGCGGGAGCGTGTCGACGCGCTGATCGGTTCCCGTGCTCGCCTGACCCTGTCCACCCCCGAAGACGAGCCGGTTCGTCACCGCGATGTCGTTGCCTGCCTCGAGGCCATCGAGCGCCTCGCGCCGCCCGCAACCGCGATCGGTCCCACCACCGCCGTGTCCACGGCGTCGCCTCCCACACGTCTCCCCAGCCCGTCGGAGCAGACCTGATGACCGAGTCCGCCGCACCACCCGCCGCCTCCGGACGCGAGCCGTTGCCGATCGACGAGGTGGCACGCCTCGGTCAGGAGGTGCTCGCGGAGGTCGGCACCGTGATCGTCGGGATGCGCCAGGCGCTGCGGACCGCCCTGGCCGCCATCCTCGCGGGCGGGCACGTGCTGTTCGAGGACCTGCCGGGCCTCGGCAAGACGCTCGCGGCGCGCAGTCTGGCGACCGCGCTCGGTCTGGACTTCCGTCGACTGCAGTGCACCCCGGACCTGCTGCCGTCGGACATCACCGGGTCCTACGTCTTCGATCCCGCGACCTCGACATTCGTGTTCCGTGCGGGCCCGGTGTTCACGGGCCTGTTCCTCGCCGACGAGATCAACCGCACCGCACCCCGGACCCAGTCGGCGCTGCTCGAGGCCATGGCGGAACGTCAGGTGACCGTCGAGGGCACGACCCACCTGCTCGAGGCTCCGTTCCACGTCGTCGCGACCTCCAACCCGGTCGAGTACGAGGGCACCTACCCGCTGCCCGAAGCACAGCTCGACCGGTTCATGGTCCGCCTGGCCGTCGGACACCCCGACCGGGACGCGGAGATCGACGTGCTCGAGCGTCGCCTCACCCGCCGGGCCGAGGAGGCGAGCGTGCGGGCCGTGGTCGACGCCCCCACCCTGCTCGGGATGCAGGCAGGCGTGGAGACCGTCGAGGTCGACACCGACGTGCTCGGCTACTGCGTCGACCTGTCGGACGCGACGCGTCGGCACGAGCAGGTGGAGGTCGGGGTGTCGACCCGCGGGACCCAGACCCTCGTGCTCGTCGCGCGGGCGGCAGCCGTGCTCGCCGGGCGTGGGTTCGTGACCCCGGAGGACGTCAAGGACGTCGCGGTCGACGTGCTGTCGCACCGCCTGTCACTCACCCCCCAGGCCTGGGCCGAGGGGGTTCGTGAGACCAGCGTCGTCGCGTCCCTGCTCGACGAGGTGCCGACGCCGCCGACGACGTCGCACGTGGTCCGGTGAGCCACGTCCCGACGCTTCCCCCCGAGGTCCGCCCGGCCTGGGTCCTGGCCCCCACGACGGCGCCGCGTCTGCTCGCCGGAGGTGGCCTCGTGGTGGCGGGGCTGCTGCTCGGCCGGCCAGACCTCGCCGCGCTCGGTGTGCCACTCGTGCTGAGCGTGCTGTGGGGGCTGGTGCGGCGCCCGGACGCCTCGGCCGATCCGGGCGTCGACGCGAGCCTGTCGGACCTGCGGCTGGTCCCGGGAGGACGGCGCGTCGAGGCACGCCTGTCCCTGCGCGCGCTGGACGGGGTGCCGGTGACCCGTGTGCGTGTGAGCGCGCCGGCGCACGGCGACGTCGAGGCGCTCGTCGACAGCCGCATCACCCGCCACCTGGACCTGTCGTTGACGACCGTTCGCACCGGCAGGGTCCGTGGTTTCACCGTCGAGTACCTCGGGTCCGGTCCGGGCGGTGTCCACGTGGGACGTCCGGGCACGCTCGAGCCGGGAGTGCTGCTCGTCCACCCGCAGGCCGTGTCGTTGCGTGAGCTCCCGTTGCCCCTGCGGTTGCAGGGCCTGACCGGGGCCCACGCGTCGCGGCGTGTCGGTGACGGTGGCGACCTGCGGGACGTCGCGCCGTTCGCGCCGGGAGACCGGTTGCGCCGGATCGACTGGCGGACGACGGCGCGACGCTCGGGGCAGGGCGGGCGCGGTGTCGCCGGCCTCGAACTCCACGTGCGGCGCACGTTCGCGCTCGCCGATGCCCACGTCGTGCTGGTGCTCGACGCTCGTGACGCGGTGGGACCGGACGTCGGCACGTGGCCGTCCGGCAGGGTCCATCCCGACGACCTGACCTCGCTCGACGTCGCCCGATGTGCGGCAGCCTCGGTGGCTCGTGGCTACGTGGAACAGGGGGACCGCGTCGGACTCGTGGTGCTGGGCCGGTTCGGGACCCCGCTGCGGCCGGGCACGGGTCGGCGGCACCTGGCGCAGCTGGTCCACCAGCTCGCCCTGGCCGAACCACTCGGGGTGCCCGCGAACCACGTGCGTGCCCCGCAGGTGCCGGCGGGGGCGCTCGTCGTGATGTTCTCGACGTTCCTCGACGACGAGTCCGCGCGCCTCGCCCGGACCTGGCGTCACCACGGCCACCGGACGATCGCCGTCGACGTGCTGCGGGTTCCCGACCGGGACCGGCTGCGCCCCCACGCCGACACGGCAGCCCGGATCGTGGTCGCCGAGCGGCGCGACCGGATCGCTGCCCTGCGTGCCTCGGACATCGAGGTGATGCGGTGGGAGCCTCGACCCGGGGTCGACCCGAGGTTCGACGTCGCGCTGGCCGCGTCGTCCCGCCGACGCAGGGCTCGCCGATGAGACCTCCGGACGTCCAGGAACTGCTGTGGTCACTGTTCCCGATCTCGGGGGCGCGCGAGCAGCGTCTCCCGCGGGTCGAGGTCCGGCTCGGACCGAGCGTTCCCGCCTGGTCGCTGCGCGCGGTGGCTGCGGTGGCCGCCGGCGGGTGCACCCTGCTCGCCGGCGACGCCACCGTGTGGGTCGCCGTGGCGGTGGCGCTCGTGGTGTTCGTGGCGCGTCCACCCGGTGCGGTCACGGGAGCCGTCGCCGCCGCCGCGGGCCTGCTGCTGCTCACGTCCGGCGGTGTGTCGCCACTCCGGCTCGCGATGCTCGTGTTCGGCCTCCACCTGGTCGTGGAGCTCACCGCGCTGGCCGCGCGACTCGACGGGTCCGCGAGGATCGAACGCCGAGTGTTCGTCGCCGCTGTGCGCCCGTTCGTCGCGGTCCAGGTCGCCGGCCAGGCGGCGGCCGCGTTCGCGGGTCAGGTGACGGCACAACCCCCGCAGGTGTGGTGGCTGCCGGTCGCTGCCGGGGTCGCGCTCGGGGGGTTCGCGTGGCTGGTCGCGGCGAGGATGACCGCGCGGAGGTGACGGCGCGTCTCAGCCGCGCGTCGCGGCAGGTCCGCTTGAACGGCGCGCCACGAGTTCCCCCGGGAGTTCGATCAGCGGGCCGTCACCCCGGCCCTCGCCCGAGTCGAGGAGCGCGAGCAGCAGTTGACCCGCCCGGCGCCCCATCTCGTAACGGGGAACCCGGACGGTGGTCAGGGGAGGATCGAGCCGTTCCGCCAGCGGCATGTCGTTGAACCCGACGACGGACACGTCCTCGGGAACCCGCAGGCCGCGGTCCACGACGGCGGCCACACAGCCGACGGCGAGCATGTCGTTGCCGGCGAAGATCGCGGTCAGGTCCGGTGCACGGTCGAGGAGTGCGATGGCGGCCCGTCGCCCCTCCTCGATGGTCAGCGCGTCCGTCGACTCGGTCAGGGCCGGGTCGTGGACACCCGCGGCGGTGAGGTGTGTGGCGAACGCCTCGGCGCGGCCCCGGCCGGTGGAGATGTCCAGCGGGCCGGCGACGTGGCCGATGCGCCGATGTCCGAGGCCCAGGAGGTGTTCGACACCGAGTCGGACGCACTGGGACTCGTCGGGCACGACCGCGGGCAGGGGCAGCCTGCTGCGTCGGTTGACGCACACGACGGGCATGGACGCGTCGAGTTCGTCGACGTGCCAGTCGTCACCGAGCCGCGCGGTGGCCAGCACCACCGCGTCGATCCGGTGGTCGGTGAGCATCCGCTGGGCCCGCCGCTCGCGGACGACGTCGTTGTCCGTGTTCGACAGGATCAGCGTGTACCCGGCGGCCTGCACGACGTCCTCGACGGCTCGGACGAGCGGCGGCATGAACGGGTTGGTGACGTCCGAGACGAGCATCCCGATGGCGTTGGACCGCTGGGTCCGCAGGCCTCGGGCCACCGCGTTCGGTCGGTACCCGAGTTCGTCCGCCGCGGCTCGCACCCGCGCGATCGTCTCCGGACGCTGGACCCCGGCGGTGCGCTCGTTGAGCGCGCGCGACACGGTCGCGACCGTGACACCGGCGCGTGCGGCGACATCTGCCATGGTGGGTCGGGACACGAGGCGCTCCCCACGACCTGCTCGGTCACCGGGGGTGGCCCCGGGGACCGAGCAGACCGGTCCGGGTGTCAGCTGCGGGCGGCCCAGTAGGACGCGTCGGCCTTGCTGGAGGTGAGCGCGTCGGCGTCCTCGAACCCGGGTGCCATGGAGGCAGCGGTGCCGGCCATGAACTGGTGGTGGTCGATGCCGAGCAGTCGGATCCAGCTCTGCTGTCCGAGGGTGAGCCCGATCGCGCAGCCGAGTTCGACGAGTTCGGGTTCGGTGAAGTGCTGGTGGAGTCGTTCCCACAGCGCCTCGAGTTCGTCGTCGGTGCCGGGGCCCCAGGCGATGGCCTGTGCGTAGGCGAGTGCGGCCTTCTGGCGGTCGTCGTAGCGGTCGGAGGTCTCGAAGTTGAGCAGTTCGCCGTACTGGGCCTCCTCGAGTCCCGCCTTGAGGGCCTTCTCGGAGCGCTGGTTGCCGCAGTACTCGCACTTCACGGTGCGGGAGATGTACACACGGCACAGATCCTTGATCGCGTGGTCGACCACACCGCTGTGGAACAGGGCCTTCCACGAGTCGATCGTGTGCCAGAACGCGGCGGGGACGTGGGCCCGCACGGCACTGCTCTCCGGGCGGGGCGTGCCCTCACGGGCGCACCGGGCCATCTCCTCGCGCATGCGCTCGTCCATGTCGTCGAGCTGCACGTAGCTGATCTGCTGCTTCATCCCGGCCTCCATCCTGTAATCGATTACAACACCGTAGTGCTCGGATCGATCGCGTGTCAAGGGTTGGACCGGGCGTCACGCGAGTAGCCTGGGCGCCGTGGCGGCGGCCCACCTCGACCGACCGCGGTCGGCGCCTGCCGGTTGGCTGTCGGACCTCGCGTGGACGGGGAGTGTCGTGACCGGGGCACCTGTGACGACCCCGACCCGCATCGAGCGGCACCAGGTGTGGGTGTACGTCGCGTGCGTCGTGGCGGGCCTGGCACTCGGCACCGCCGTCCCGGCCGTGGCCGCGCTCCTCGGCGTGCTGGTCTGGCCGGCCCTGGCAGTCCTGCTCGCCGTCACGTTCCTGCAGGTCCCGCTGCGGGGCCTGCCCGAGGCGCTCAAGGACGTGCGGTTCGTGTCCGCGGTGGTGACGGGCAACTTCCTCGTGCTGCCCGTGGTGGTGTGGCTGATCCTGCCGCTGGTCGGCGACGACCCCGCGCTGCGTGCGGGGGTCCTGCTCGTCCTGCTCGTGCCCTGCACCGACTGGTTCCTGACGTTCACCCACCTGTCCGGAGGGGACACCCGGCGCGCCCTCGCCGTCACCCCCGTCAACCTGCTCCTGCAGCTGGCACTGCTGCCGGCGCTGGTGTGGGTCGTGCTCGACGGTTCACCTTCCGCGCCGTCCGTCGACGTGACCGGCCCCCTCGTCGCGTTCGCCGGGGTCGTGCTGGGCCCCCTGGCCGTGTCCTGGGCCGTGCAGGAGGTCGAGCGGCGCCGCCGTCCCCGGGTCCCGCTGGCCGAACGTGTGCGCGTCCTCCCGGTCGTGATGCTCGCGCTGGTGGTGCTGCTCGTCGCGGCGTCGCAGGTGTCGCTGGTCACCGCCACGATCGGGGTGCTCGGTCGCCTGCTCGCCGTGTTCGTCGCGTTCCTGGTGGCGGCACTGGCCGTCGGTCTTGCGATCGCGCGGGTGCTCGCGTTGACGCCGGGCGCGTCACGAGCGCTCGTGTTCTCCCTCAGCACGCGCAACTCGTTCGTGGTGCTGCCGCTGGCGCTGGCGATGCCGGCAGGGTTCGAGGTCGCCGCCGTCGTGGTGGTCCTCCAGTCGCTGGTCGAACTGTTCGGCATGATCATCTGGTTGCGCGTCGTCCCGGGACTGACCGCCCGTTGAGGTCGGGTCCTGTGGCCCTCGCGATCTCGCCTCAGTCCGGCCAGACTGTGTGGACCGGTGCGGGGCAGGTGGACCTGTGCGGGGCCGGGCTGTCCGGACCCGGGTTGACGTGGCGGGAGGACGTGAACCATGACCGAGGAACCGCGCGACCCTGCGAGCCCACCGGGGTCCACGTCGGGGTCCACGTCGGACCCGAAGGGGCCTCCGACGTGGCGGGACCGTTCCACCGGCTGGGGCCTGGGGCTCGTCGCCGTCGGGATCGTGTGGCTGCTGGCACTCGCAGGGGTGCCCATCGACTGGGAGGTCCTGTTGCCGGGCGCGCTGGTGGTCATCGGCGTACTGGTCCTGGTGGGGCTGCCCCGAGGGATCGGCGAGGGACTGGTCGGGATCGGCGTCGTCGTGGCGGTGATCGCGGCACTCACGACGATCACGCCACCCACGACGGTGGTCGGGGTCGGTGACCGGACGCACACGGTGACGTCGGTGGCCGATCTCGAGTCGGACTACGGGCTCGGCCTGGGCAGCCTCACCGTCGACCTTCGGGCCGTCGACCTGCCACCCGGGACCACCGAGGTCGACGTGGGCCTCATCCTGGGCGAGGTCATCGTGCGGGTGCCCCGGGACGTGACCGTGCGGGGGGTGGGTCGGGCCTTCATGGGCGACGTGTCGGCCGTCGGCACGTCGAGCGGGGGCATCGCGCCGCGCCTCGCGTTCGACGACTCGGGCGGCCAGCCCGATCGGGTGCTGGAACTCGACGTGCGGGTGGGCCTGGGCCGCGTGGAGGTGTCACGGTGACCCGCTCCCGGTTCGTCTTCGGACTGCTGTTCATCGTGTTGGGCGTCCTGCTGCTCGCGGGCCGTGCCGGGGCCATCGACGTCTGGTCGACCGTCGCCACCTGGTGGCCTTCGGTGGTCGTCCTGTCGGGCGTCGCCCAGGTGGTGACGCGTCCCCGCAACGTGTTCGGCGGCGTCGTGCTGGGAGCCGTCGGCGTGGTCCTGCAGCTCTGGCTGCTCGACGTGGTCGCCAGTGTCGCGCTCGTGTGGCCGGTGCTGCTGGTCGGCCTCGGACTCTGGATGCTGCTGGGGCGCGCTCCCCGGCCGGTGGCGGGCGCCGGGGAGATCGTGGACGTCACCGCGATCCTGTCGGACCAGTCGACGACCGGACCTGCCGGTGCGTTCGCGGGCGGCAGCGTCACCACGATCCTCGGGGACGTGACCCTCGACCTGACACGATCCACGCTCGAGGAGGCCGGGGCCACGCTGCACGTGACGACGATCCTCGGTGACCTGACCCTCGACGTCCCGGAGGGCTGGGACGTCACGGTGACCGGCCCGGAACTGCTCGGCGACGTCACGCTGCGGCGCCCCGTCGACCCCCCGGAGGGCGCACCCGTGCTCCGACTACGGGTGCTGACGGTGTTCGGGGACGTGACGGTGCGAAGCGACGTCGCCGCCCGGGACTGAGCAGCGTCGCCACCGGCGGAGTCCGCAGGTTGTTCGGGTCGGCTCAGAGGGCTCTCACGGGATCTGGGTGCCGTTCCCGGCGCGCGAGCCCTCGGACGGTCGCGAGCGCGCCGTGGCGCCGCGCCGCGATGCGCGCGAGGATGGCGGCCGTGTCCTCGAGCACCGAGGCGTCGAGGCCGTGGCCGTCGTCGATCCCGACGCTGACCGCCAGGTCGTCGACGTGCAGCACGACCTCCACGAGGCGGGTGTCGAGGTACTCGGTGACCGTGAGGGTGATCCCGTCGCGGACGGTGACCGGGTCGTCGGCGGCGACCGCAGCCAACCGTGCACCCAGGCGGTCCAGCGCCGCGCCATGGCGTTCGACGAGCGCCGCGTGGCCGTCCGCGGCCTCCTCCACCGATGCCCGGCGGACCTCACGGTGCAGGTCGCTCGTCACGGGGTCGTGGTCGGCGAGGACCCGGTCGAAGTACCCGGCGGCGTCGGTGTGCACGAGCGGCGCCTCGACCGCGTCGAGGTACCGCTCGACGTTGAGCACCGAACGCGCGAGGTGGCCTGCGAGGCCGGAGACCCGGTACTCGGCGAGCGCGCTCGGCTCGTCCCACGCCGCAGCGACCCGGTCGTCGGCGAGCAGGGCCTGGGCGACCGCCGCGGCGGACAGGAACGGGGTGGCGTCCATGGGCGCTCCGAGGGGACACGGCGTGGCCCTGGTCGTCTGACCGGGCCCCGGGATGCGTCACGCGGAGTGACTTCCTACCGTGTACGGCCCATCCCGTCACCAGGAGTGCCCTTGTCACGCCGTCGAATCGCCACCGCGATCGTCTCGCTCGTCGCCCTCGCCGTGCTCGCTGCGTGCAGTGACGACACCGATCCCGCCACCACCGAACCCCCCGCCGACGATCCGGCGGCGCCCGTCGAGCCGTCGGCGCCGGAACTGGCCGCCCCGGATGTGGTCGACGGTGCGGTCCGTGATCACGGCGTGATCGTGCCGATCCCGGCCGGTTGGGACGTGGACGCGCAGGCGTTCGCCCAGGGCGTGGTCGTGACCGGTCCGTCCGAGGCACCCGAGACGGCGGCGATCCTCGCCGCGAGTGGTGTGCAGGACAACCCGATGCTGGGACTGCAGGGTGCCGGGTTCGACGACGCGCTCGAGGCGATGCGTGGTATCCAGTCCGACGGGACGCTCGTCACCGACGAGGAGATCTCGTTCGCGGGTGCCGAACAGGCCTGGATGCTGCTCTTCGAGGGCGTCGCGGGTCAGGCGGACATGCCCGACACCGACCAGCTGATCGTGCTCGCGATCGACGCGGACGCCCAGATCGCGCTGTTCAACTACTCGAGCGTCACGGGTGAGTACGACCGCGACGTGGAGGCACTGCTGCTCGCCGACGGGGGTCTCGACCCCGACAGCTCGCCGATCGCGCCGCAGATGCCAGACGTCCAGCCGACTCCCTGACCGGACCCACGCGGACGTGCCGTCAGGCGACGCGCAGCGAGCGTTTCGCCAGGCCCATCCAGAACCCGTCGATGACCTGGTCGGCGGGTGCCTCGGCGTCGTCCGCTGCGCCCAGCGCGACGAACAGCGGGGCGAAGTGCTCGATGGTCGGGTGGGCGTAGGGCATTCCCGGCGCCCGGTCCCGGAACGCGGCGAGTGACTCCACGTCACCGGCGGCGACGGCCTCCCGCGCCCAGGCGTCGAACTCGACGGACCATCCGGGCGGTGGGGCGTCCGGCGAGCGCCAGTGTTCACGGGACAGGAACGGTAGTCCGTGGGTCGTGAAGCCCGAGCCGACGACCAGCACCCCCTCGTCGCGCAACGGGCGCAGTCGACGTCCGAGATCCAGCAGCCGTTCCGGGTCGAGGGTCGGCAGGGACATCTGCAGCACGGGCACGTCGGCGTCGGGGTACATCACGGTGAGCGGGACGTACGCCCCGTGGTCGAGGCCCCGGTTGGTCTGGACCACGTGTTCCGTGTCGGGCATCATCGCCCGCACCGTGTCGGCCAGGTCGGGCGCGCCGGGCGCCGCGTAGGTCGCCTCGTGGAAGCGGCGCGGGAACCCGCCGAAGTCGTACACGAGGGGCACGGTCTCGGTGGCCCCGAGCATCAGTGGCGCGGCCTCCCAGTGCGCGGACACCATGAGGATGCTCCGGGGTCGCGGCAGTTCACCGGCCAGGGCGCGCAGCTGCGCGGTCCACAGCTCGTCCTCGACGAGGGGTGGGGCGCCGTGGCTGATGAACAGCGTCGGCATCCGATCGGGGGTGGTCATGGGAGCCTCCGGTCTGCCCGGCAACCTATGGTTGAAGCATCAACTCTACCAGACGATACGGGGTACTTGTTGAACTGTCAAGCATGTGGCATCCTCGGTGCATGGACGAACCACGATGGCTCGACGACGACGAGCAGGCGGCGTGGCGCCGCCTGGCCGCCGTGGTGCTCAAGCTGCCCTCGGAACTCGACCAGCAGCTGCAGCGCGATGCCGGCATGAGCCACTTCGAGTACTGGGTCGTCGCGCTGCTCAGCGAGGCACCGGACCACCGCCTGCGCCTCAGTCACCTCGCGGAGAGGGCCAACTCGTCGCTGTCACGCCTCTCCCACGTCGTCACGCGCCTGGAGAAGCGGGGGTGGGTGGTGCGTGAGCGTTGTGCCGAGGATGCTCGGGCGACGTTCGCAGTGCTCACCCCGGAGGGGCTCGCGACGGTCGTGGAGGCGGCCCCGGGCCACGTCGACACCGTGCGACGGTTCGTCTTCGACGGGCTCGACGCCCGCGACGTGCAGGACCTCGCTCGGGTGTGCGGCGCGATCGTCGACCAGCTCGACGGTCGTCGACCGCGGGTTCGAGCCGTCGAGCCCTGACCGAGCCACACCCGGGGGATCAGCGGTTCGACAGCCACCAGAACACGCCGACCACCACCACCGCGGTGACCACGAGCGGAAGCAGTCGTCGGACCACGGCGCCACGCGCCGCCGACACGAGGTCGAGCGCGCCGCCATCGCCACGCTCCGTCTCCGGCGCGTCGGCCTCGGGAGACTCGACCGCGGAGGCGTGGGCCGCGACACCGGGGGTGGCGTCCGCCTCGAGCATCTCGCGCAGGCGTTCGGCGAACGTGTCGATGATCCTCGCGCCCACCTCCGCGAGGACTCCACGTCCGAACTGCGCCGGTCTGCCCGTCACCTGCAGGTCGGTGACGACCACGACACGGGTGCCCTCGTCGACCGTCGACAGCGTGGCGGTGACGTCGGCCCGGGCCGTGCCCGAGCCACGGGTCTCGCTGCCCGCCGCTTCGATGCGCCCCCGGTGTGCCGTCCGATCCGCCTCCACCAGACGTGCGGTCCCGCGGTACACCATCTGCATGGGACCGACCTTCACCGTCACCTGCCCGTGGTGCGTGTCGCCGTCGACCTCGTCGAGGGTCGCGCCGGGGAGGCACGGGGCAACGCGTTCCAGGTCGGTCAGCGCGTCGAAGGTCGTGTCGATGTCGGTCGGCACGACGAACTCGTTGGTGAACTCCACGGGAACAGTGCCTCCGGATCGCGGTCGTCGGGCACCGTAGCGCCGGTGCGCCGGGAAACGCGGGCGTCAGTAGTCGATGCCGCGTCGGGCGAGGATGCCCTTCTGGAAGGCGTGCTTGACCTCACGCATGTCGGTCACCGTGTCGGCGATCGCGATCAGTGCCTCGGGCGCGTCGCGGCCCGTGCAGATCACCGTCGTCGTCGGTGCACGGTGCTCGATGGCGTCGACCACCTCGGCGGTGTCGATCCAGCCCCAGTTCATCGGGTAGGTGATCTCGTCGAGCAGCACCACGTCGTGGGCGCCGTTGCGCAGCAGGTGGGTCGTGTGCTCCCAGGCCGCGACGGCCCGCGCGCGTGACTCGTCGAGGTCCTCGGAGTCCCACGAGAAGCCGTCGCCGAGCGCCCACCACTCGGCTCCGAGCTGCCGCAGCACCTGCTCCTCGCCGGTGCGCCAGTCCCCGGACTTGACGAACTGCACGACGGCGACGCGCCAGCCTCGCGCGAGCGCCCGGATCGCCGTGCCGAAGGCCGCGGTCGACTTGCCCTTGCCGTCTCCGGTGTTCACCAGCACGAGGGACGCGGCCCGCGAGCGTTCGGGCATGACCGGTGGATCGCGCGGTGGCTCGTCACGCGGGGGGTGCGGTCGTCCCGCGCCGTCGGCCGCGTCGCTGGTGGGGTCACTCATGGCATTGCCTGACGGTCACGAGGTTGCCCGACGTCCGGGTCGGAGGCGGGGCTCGGTGTGCAGCGTGCGGTGATGGTTCGCCGCCGAGGCCGCGCTGTCCCGGTGCAGCACGCCGACGGGAGTCGGACCCTCGAACTCGACGGCGCGCCGCGGGACGACGATCGGGCCGGCGACGGGATCCTCGATCACCGTGACGGACGCGCCGTAGTGCTCGGCGAGGCTCTCCGCGGTCAGCACCTCGCGTGCCGTCCCCCTGGCGACGACACCACCGTCGACGAGCAGGACGAGTTCGTCGGAGTACTGGCTGGCCAGGTTGAGGTCGTGCAGGGCGCTGACCACCGTCAGCTCGCGTTCGCGGCGCAGTTCGTCCACGAGTTCGAGGACCTGCTGCGCGTGTCCGAGGTCGAGGGAACTGGTCGGCTCGTCGAGCAGCAGAACCGGCGCCTGCTGGGCCAGCGCTCGGGCGAGCACCGCCCGCTGGAACTCGCCCCCCGACAGCGTGGTCACGTGGCGGTTGGCGAGCGCGCGCAGTTCGAGGCGGTCGAGCTGGGCGTCGACGATGTGCAGGTCGTCGCCGTTCTCCACCCCGAAGTACGGGACGTACGGGCTCCGGCCGAGCAGCACGTAGTCGACGACGCGCATCCCCGGCGGTCGCTCGGGGTGCTGGGGCACGACGGCGACCGCGCGGGCGCGCCGACGCTCCCCGGCGCCCTCGATGCGCTGGCCGTCGAACGTGACCCGACCGTCGAACGCGACACTCGCGGCGATCGCACGCAGCAGGGTCGTCTTGCCGGCACCGTTGGGCCCGATGAGCGACACCCACCAACCGGTGGGCACCTCGAAGGACACCCCGGACACGACCCGGCGGTCGAGCAGGGTGACCGACACGTCGGCGGCGTCCACGTGGGTCATCGGGGCCTCGAGTGCCGCAGGACCATGAGGAAGAAGGGGGCGCCGACGAACGCGGTCACGACCCCGATCGGCAGTTCGCCCGGGGCGATGACCGTGCGAGCCACGACGTCCGCGAGGACGAGCCCTGCGGCCCCGAGCACCAGCGACAGCGGCAGCACGACCCGGTACGACGACCCGGCGAGCAGCCGAACCGTGTGCGGGACGATGATCCCCACGAACCCGATGAGTCCGGACACCGACACCGCGGCAGCGGTCCCGAGCGTCGCCGCTCCGACCACCGCCAGCCGGACGCGGTGTGCCGGGACCCCCAGGGTGGAGGCCTCGTCGTTGCCGACCGCGAGCACGTCGAGCAGTCGTCGGTGCAGCAGCAGCACGGTGCACGACACGGCGATGTACGGCAGGACCATGGCGACGTCGGACCACCCGGCGGTGAGCAGTCTCCCGAGCAGCCACCCGTACACCTCCTGCAGCGTGTCCGTGCTCCGCTGCTGCAGGTAGGTCTGGGCGGCGGTCAGGAACGCCGCCACGGCGACGCCCGCCAGGATGAGCGAGGCCGGGGTGCGGCCGCCGACGCGGTTGCCGAGCCAGTAGGTGGCGGTGACGCCGATGACCGCGCCGGCGAACGCGGCCAGCGGCAGGCTGATGGGTCCGAGGTCCCGCACGATGGCGAGCGTGGCACCCAGCCCCGCCCCGGCGGCGACACCCAGCAGGTAGGGGTCGGCCAGGGGATTGCGGAACACCCCCTGGTAGCCGGCGCCGGCGAGCGCCAGCATGCCCCCGACCAGGGCACCGAGCACGACCCGAGGAGCCCGAAGCTGCCACAGGATCGCGACCTGACGGTCGGACAGGCCGGTGTCGAGTGACACGCTGGGCACCAGGTTCGCCACGGCGGCGAGCACGCCACGCGCGGGCAGGGCGGCGGGACCGAGCAGCAACCCGGTACCCGCCGCCAGCACCAGCAACGCGCCCGCCAGCAACCACCCGCGTCCGCTGATGCCGACGGGTCGCAGGTCGGACGCGTCGGCGGGTGGGCGGGGCAGGGTCGCGGTCACCGGTTCACCGCACGCCGAGTTCGGCGAGCGCCTCGGCCACGTCGCGCATCAGCTGCACGATGCGTGGTCCCCAGCGACTCGCGACGTCCTCGTCGACCTCGATGACTGCGCCGTTGCGCACGGCGGTGATCGTCGACCAGCCGGGACGGTCGGCGACCTCTTCGGGGGTGGCGCCGTAACTGCCCGAGGCGAGCAGGATGACGTCGGGATCGGCCTCGATGATGAACTCGGGAGACAGCTGCGGGTAGGCCCCACCGTCCTCGACCGCGTCGGCGATGCTGGTCATGCCCAGCGTCGTGTACACGGCGCCGATGAACGTCTCGCCGCTCACCGACCAGAAGTCGCTCGAGAGTTCGTGGTAGTACGTCAGCGGTTCGTCCGGGGTGTCGATGGTCGCGAGGATCGCGTCGACCTCCGCCCGCATGTCGGCGATCGCCTCGTCGGCGGTCTCGACGTTGCCGGTCGCCACGCCGAGTCGCCCGAGCTGTTCGTACACGTCGTCGAGGTCGATGGCGGTGCGTAGCGACAGGGCGGGGATGCCGATGGCGGCGAGGCTCTCGAGCACGTCGCCGGGGCTGTCGGCCACGACGACCAGGTCCGGGTCGTACGCCGCGATCGCCTCCACGTTGGGCTGGAAGCCCGACAGTTCGGTGACTGGCGCGTCCTCCGGAAAGTTCGAGTACTCATCGACGGCGATCACCTGGCCACCTGCACCGACGGCGAAGAGCAGTTCGGTGACGGCGGGAGCGAGCGACACGATGCGCTGCGGACGTTCGACGATCTCGATGCCGTCGACGACCACGGGGAACCCGTCGTCGGACGACGCCTCACCCGCATCCGGGTCCGTGGACTCGGCGGTCGCGTCCGACGGCGGTGCCGTCGCCTGATCGTCCGGGGTGCTCGCGCAGGCACTCAGCAGCAGCGCGACGAGCACCGCGAGCAGGGTCAGGGGGTTGCGCCTCAGGGTGAGGCGACGGGGTGCATTCACAGGTCCAGCTCCTCCGGTTGGAGGAGTCAGAGACGTCGAGAGGCAGCACGGAACCACGCGTGGGTCGCGGGGACTGACGTGACACGCTGCCACACGAACGGCCCTTCCTCCGAGGGTCACGGATTCGTGGCCACGGGGCAGGCGTCCTGGCTCGTCCCGTCCGGGGTCGCGGACCCATCGGACGGGCTTCACAGTTGCGGGACAGCGCCGGGATCACACCGGACTTCGCTGACACACGTGGCGGTCGCCGCGGATCCGCCCGCGGACGACTGTGGCGGACACTAGCCCATGGGCCCGGCGGGTCAACACCGTGCCGAGCACGCGCGACTCAGATGAGGCCGAGGTCGGTCATGGCCCTGGCCACGCGCAGGAAGCCGGCGATGTTGGCGCCGGTCACGTAGTCGCCGGGGACCCCGTACTCGTCCGCCGTCTCGTGACACAGTTCGTGGATGCCCGCCATGATCTCCTCGAGCCGCTGTTCGGTGCGGTCGAAGGTCCAACGGTCCCGGCTGGCGTTCTGCTGCATCTCGAGCGCGGAGGTGGCGACCCCTCCGGCGTTGGCGGCCTTGCCGGGGCCGAACGCGACGCCCGCCTCGGTGAGGGTGCGGACCGCTCCCGGCGTGGCGGGCATGTTGGCGCCCTCGGCGACGAGCGTGCAGCCGCCACGGACGAGGCGCCCGGCGTCGTCCTCGTCGAGTTCGTTCTGCGTGGCGCACGGGAGCGCGACGTCGCAGGGGATCTCCCAGATGCTGCCGTCTTCCCGGTGTTCGGCGCTCTGGCGTCGTTCGGCGTAGTCGCTCACACGCCCGCGCTCGACCTCCTTGACCTGACGGAGCAGTTCCACGTCGATTCCCGCGGGGTCGTGGACCACCCCGTTGGAGTCCGAGCACGCGACGACGGTGGCACCCAGCTGCTGGGCCTTGTCGATCGCGTGCGTGGCGACGTTGCCGGACCCGGACACCACCACGGTGCACCCGTCGAGCGACGTGCCGCGGGCGCGCAGCATCTCGTTGGCGAAGAACACGGTCCCGTAGCCGGTGGCCTCGGTGCGTACCCGGGCCCCACCCCACTCGATGCCCTTGCCGGTGAGCACCCCCGACTCGTAGCGGTTCGTGATCCGCTTGTACTGGCCGAACAGGTAGCCGATCTCCCGGGTGCCCACCCCGATGTCCCCGGCCGGCACGTCGGTGTACTCACCGAGGTGCCGGTGCAGTTCGGTCATGAACGCCTGGCAGAACCGCATCACCTCGGCGTCGGATCGTCCGCGCGGGCTGAAGTCGGCACCGCCCTTGCCGCCACCGAGTGGCATGCCCGTCAGGCTGTTCTTGAAGACCTGTTCGAAACCCAGGAACTTGACGATGCTGAGTCCGACCGACGAGTGGAACCGCAGCCCGCCCTTGTACGGGCCGAGTGCACTGTTGAACTCGACGCGGAAGCCCCGGTTGACGTGCGGGCGACCCTGGTCGTCGTGCCACACCACCCGGAAGATGATCTGCCGTTCTGGTTCGCACAGCCGCTCGAGGATGCGTTCCTCGACGAACTCGGGATGGCGCGTCAGTACCGGGCGAAGGGTCTCGAGCACCTCGCCCACGGCCTGGTGGAACTCGACCTCTCCGGGATTGCGGTGCAGCACCTGGTGGTGGAACTGTTCGAGGTCGCTGTCGGTCATGGGCGGGTCCCCGTGGTCGTGAGGTCGGGTGTGGCCGTCGGGCTCACAGGAGTCCGCGGCGTCGGAGGAACTCGATCAGGTGCCGATCGAAGTCCCACGGGCGTTCGATGTTGCAGGCGTGCCCGGCACCCTCGAGGACCACCATCTCCGAGTCGGGGAACCGGTCGTGCAGCGCGAAGGCGCGTTGGTGGGCGGCGTCCTCGCTGCCGGTGATGATCAGCGCCGGGCACTGCAGTCCGGGACTCAGCCACTCGGGGTCGGGGACCATGTTGGCACGCATCATCGCGACGATCGTGTCCACGTCGGCGAGGTGGTTGCGTTCCTCGAACAGGTCCGCGTACCAGGCAGCCAGCGGTTCGTCGCGGAACGACTCGGCGAAGTCGGCGAACGTGTAGGGGCGACGGTAGTCGACCCCGTCGCGCTGGTAGGCATCGACGTGCCGCTGCAGGTAGGGCTTCTCGGGCGCCCACCCGGCACCCGTCACCACCACCGCCGCGGTGTCGTCGGGACGCTGGTGGTACATGTGCTGGACGACCACCGAGCCCACCGAGCAGCCGACGAGCACGGCGGGGCCGGTCACCTCGTCGTCGACAGCGTCCCAGCAGGCGCGTGCGATGTCGGTCATCGTGAGCTGGTCGTCGGCCGACGGGGAGCGCCCGTAGCCGGGCAGGTCGACCGCGAGGCATCGGAACCAGGTCGACAGGTGGGCCATCTGGAACATCCACGCGGCGGAGTCCATCGGGTTGGGGTGCACGAACACCATCGGGGGGGCACCCGTCGGGCCGAGGCGTTCGGTGTGCAGCGGCCCGCGGATCGAGGTCTCGGTCATCAGGGTGATCTCCGTTTCCGGCAGGGGAGGGCAGCGCGCACCCTACGTCTCCTCGGGAGCGTGGGCAGGCAGGGCGACGGTCACCGCGGCGCCGATCACCACGATGCCCACGAGCCCCCAGCCCACGGCGAGCACGGCCGGGTCCGGTGCCACGGTGGTGCTCGCGACCACGAGTGCGATCCCGAGGTTGAACACCACGGCGCGCGGGTGCGCCAGGGTGTCGACGCGCGCCTGCACGACCGCGCGCTGGCGGGCCGATCCGGCGCGCAGCATCGGGGACAGGTACAGCAGGGTCGCGAGGATCGCCTGGGCGAGCACGCCGCCGAGCACGGCGACCCCCAGCGCGTCGAGCAGGTGCCACGACGCGGTCGCGATCACGAGCGCGTCCGCCCACAGCAGGACGACGAGCCACGTCGAGGCGGCGACCACCAGCGGTGCGGCCGCCCCCGGTCGCTGGCGCACGGCGCGCACGACGGGCAGACACACGATCGTGGCGGCTCCACCGAACACGGCGAGCCCGGCGGCCGCGACCAGTCGCGCGGGAGTCCCCGTCGCACCGCCGGCCCCCATGGCCACGAGCGCCGCCACGGCGACGAGCAGTGCCCCTGCCCCGACGGCCAGTGCGGGCCGCGCCCGACGATCGGCACCGGGCTCGATGCGGGTGCGGGCCATCGACGGACCGAAGAACACGAGCGTCGCGAGCAGGGTGAGGACCCCCCACCCGAGCACGTTCGCGTGCAGGTGGGCGAGTCGTCCCGCGCCGTACCAGGCGCCCGACATCCCCCCGATGCCGAGCAGGGCGCCGAGGGCCACCCCGAGCAGGAACATCGCATGGGCGTGCTCGTACGCGCGCACGATCCAGGAGAACCGGGCTCCCAGCGCACCGCGGCGCATCGAACGGATCCGTCGGAGGGCGGCGACCACCGAGACGGCCACGACCGTGGAACCGATCGTCACCCCCACGCGGTGACTGGACGGCAGCGACACGAGCACGAGCAGGATCCCGGCGTTGGTGACCAGTGGCCACCATGCCGGTCGTTCGCCGGGCGTGTGCGTGAGCGTGCGAGAGAAGTGTTCGCTGAAGGTGAGCACGAGGTTGGTGAGCACGCCGAGGGTGAACAGGTGGACGGCGAGCCACCGGCCGCCGGGGAGCTGGTCTCCCGCGGCGAGCCACACGAGCACGGTGAGTGCGTAGCCGACCGCGACGAGGACCGACGGTGCGGCCGCGGCGAACGGAGATCGCGACACCTGCAGGGCCCGCAGTGCCCCGCCTCGACGAGGTCGTCGCCGGGAATGGTCCACGCTCAACCTCGCTGGGACGGCTCGTCGGGCTCGGGGGCGACGTCGTCGGGCAGGACGAGGGTGCCGAGGGACAGTGCACGATCTGCGGCGGCGACGTCCTGCAGGGTGGTGGCTCCGAGCACGTCGAAGAGGGCCTGCTGCGCACGGGTCCACGGATCGTGCACGGTACAGACCCCGTCTCGCCGGCACGGGCCCCCGCGCAGGACACACGTGGTGGAGGGTTCTGCCTCGTCGACCGCCCGCAGCACGTCGAGCAGGGAGGTCAAGGCGGGATCCACGGCCAGCGTGTGGCCGCCGCCGGGACCCGCGCGTGACGCCACGATCCCGGCGTTCACCAGGTCGGCGAGCACCTGCGGGAGGTAGCCGGCGGGGATGTCCATGTCCTGGGCGATGTCGGACGACCGGCGACGGCCCTCTCCCCGGTGGCGAGTCAGGTCGACCACCGCCCGGATCGCGTAGTCAGCCCGTCGGCCCAGTTCGAGGCGCATGCCCCCAACCTATCACTGAACGTGTAACTGAACGTTCAGCACCATGATTGGCGTATAGATCTCGTCAAGGTCTCGCCCAGAATTCGCCCTATGCTCGCGGTGGGGCGTCGACCGAGTCTCCCGAGGGGGCGCCATGATCGACCGGGGTCGTCTGCAGCACCTGGTTCGGGAGATCCCACGTGGGGTCTCGCTGGTGGCGATCGCACTGCTGCTCGTCGCCTGCTGGGGCATCGTGCACGGCGCCGGCGGTACGCGCACGGCATGGCCACACGTGTTCTACGTCCCGATCGTGCTCGCCTCGCTGCCGTTCGGGGTTGCCGGTGGCGTCGTGACCGCTCTGGCCGCCGCGATCCTGTGCGGACCGTTCATGCCGCTCGACACCGGGACCGGACAGGCCCAGGACGCGGTGAACTGGCTCACCCGTGGGGGCTTCTTCCTCGCGATCGGGACCTTGACCGGGACCAGTGTCTGGTCCGTACGACGGGGCTATCGGACGATGGTGACCGAACACATCCTCGAGGACATCGAGCGCGCCGACGAGGACCGTGAGACCCGGCCAGCGCCCAGCGGTGACTGGTTCGACGACGTCGCGCGCGCGGTCGGCGGTGGCGTGCTGTACATGGTCGGACAGCCGATCTACTCACTCGAGGACGGCCGGCTCGTGACCGTCGAGGCCCTGGCCCGCTTCGACACCACCCCGTCGATCCCACCCAACCACTGGTTCGACGCCGCCGCGCGATTCGGGCTGGGTGTCGAACTCGAGTTCGCGGCCGTCCGGGCGGCGCTCGAGTTCGGGGCCGACCTGCCCGACGACGTCACCCTCAGCGTCAACGCCTCGCCGGCACTCGTCGCCCATCCGCCCCTGCTCGACCTGCTCGACGCCCACCGCGGTCTGCGCCTGATGGTCGAGGTGACCGAGCACGCGATCGTCGACGACTACCCGACCCTGGCGGCCTCGCTCGACCGGGTGCGGGCGCGCGGGGTGCTCGTCGCGGTCGACGACGCCGGTGGCGGGTTCGCGAGCCTCAGCCACATCGTGCGGCTCCGGCCGGACGTCATCAAGATCGACCGCAGCCTGACCCAGCACGTGGAGACCGACCCGTTCCGTCGTGCGCTCGCGGACGCGCTGTGCCAGTTCGGTCACGGAACCGACACCCAGGTGGTCGTCGAGGGCATCGAGTCCCGTGACGACCTGCGCCAGTGGCAACGGATCGGCGCGGACGCGGCCCAGGGCTACCTGCTGGGTCGCCCGGGCTCGCTGCCCTTCGCGTTGCGGTCCGACGCGGTGAGGCCGCGCGGCCGCTGACGCCCGCTCGGCGCGTATCGTGGGGCCGTCGCCCGAGGGGGGCGACGTGGCCGCCGACCGAGGAACGGGTGCGATGTCCGTGGACCTGCGTCTGCGCAGCGACCGCTCCCCGGAGGCGGTGCGGTTGGCCGTGGGCGCCACCGCGATCGCGCTTGCCGTCGGGGCGTACACGATCCTGAGCATCGTCGCGCCGCCGTTCCGACTCGCGCTGGTGAGCCCCGGTTCGCGGGTCGTCATCGAGGTGACGGGCCTGTGCGCCCTGCTGTTCGCGGCCATGACGATGTCGCTGCTCGGCGACCGGGAGGTGCCGGCGGCGCGCGACGCGCTGGTGGCGGCACTGGTCGTCATCGCGCTCGCCAACGCCCTGTTCGGTGTCGGTCCGTTCCTCGTCGGCGAGCGGCTCCAGGTGGACCGGGGACTCGCGCTCTACCCGTGGGTGGCGGCCCGCCACCTCGCGGGAGTGCTGTTCCTCGTCGCCGTGCTCGGTCGGCCCCGCCTCGGGCTGCGCCTCACCGTGGGCTGGGCACTGTTCGCCCTCGCGGTGGTCGAACTGTCCCTGATCGCCACCGGACAGCGACTGGCACCGCCGGTGGTGTTCCGGGAGGCCGACGGGACCATCGAGGTCGTCGCGCCGTACCTGCACGTGCTGCTCCAGGCCGTCCCGGCGGTGCTGTTCGCCGTCGGCAGCTGGTTCGCGGGCCGCCTGTACCTGACGACCCGGGCCGTGGTCCTGCTGTGGCTGTCGTTCGCGCTCCTGCTGCAGGTGTTCGCCCAGGTGCACGAGGTCCTGTACCCGGCGATGCTCGGGCCGAGGATCACGTCCGCCGACATCCTGCGGCTGGCCGCCTTCGGGCTGCTGTTCATCGGCGCGGTCGCGCAGGTCGGCGACCTGTTCGCCGCGCGCACACGCACCGTGAGGTTGCAGGAACGGGACCTGCGCGACCAGGCACGCCTGGTCGAGGACCTGCGGGGGATCGCGGAGAAGGAGGAGCTGTTCCGCTCGATCGTCTCGCACGAACTGTCCACGCCGCTGGCGACCATCCGCAACTACACGGACGTCGTCGCGGCGAACCTGCCGCCGCCCCGCCCCGCCGAGCTCGACGAGGCGCTGGTCAACATGCGCGCGGAGGCCAGCCGACTGCTGGAGCTCGTGCACCGCATCGACGAACTGCGCGACGTCGACGACAGCGGCTTCCACTGTGACCTGCGTCCCGTGCGCATCGTGCCGCTGCTGACCGAGACCGTGCGGTTCCTGGAGGGGCTCGACGACTCCCACCTGGTGCGGGTGGAGTGTCCGGACGTACGGGTCGACGCCGACCCGGTCCGCATCGGGCAGCTCCTGCGCAACCTGGTGGTCAACGCGGCACGGTTCTCCCCGCCCGGATCGGCGATCGTGCTGCGGGGTCGCGTCGACGGCCCGCGACTCGAACTGTCGGTGGTGGACCGGGGAAGTGGGATCCCCGAGCAGGAGCGGTCGCTGGTGATCCGCCGGTTCGGGCGCGGTGGCAACGCGGTCGGCACCGACGGGCAGGGACTCGGGTTGTACGTCGCGCACCGGGTGGCCGTGCAGCACGGGAGCCGACTGCAGATCGACGACGGGGACGGAGGCGTCGGCACGGCCGTGCGCGTGAGCCTGAGGATCACCGAGTGACCACACTGCTGCTCGTCGAGGACCACCGCAGCTTCGGTCAGGCGCTGGCCGCCATGGCGGGTCTGGAACCGGACCTGCACGTCGTCGCGCGCCTCGAACGTGGCGAGGACGTCGTCGACCTGCCCGAGGACGTCGAGGTGGACGTCGCCATCGTGGACCTCGACCTGCCGGGTATGGGGGGCGTGGACACCATCGTGGAACTGCGGCAGCGCGCTCCCTCACTGCGATGCGTCGTGCTGACCGCCCTGACGAGCGACGTCGAACTGGGGCGCGCTGTCGAGGCAGGCGCCTCCGCGGTCCTGCACAAGTCGGTGGAGATCGAGGAGGTGTTCGGGGTCGTCCGTGCGGTGGCCGCCGGGGAGAACCGGCTCGACCCGGCGGCGACGTCGAGGTGGCTCGGTGCGCTGGCGCGACATCGCGAGGAGCAGTGGCGTGCACGGGTCACCGCCGACGTGCTCTCGCCGCGCGAGCACGAGGTCCTGCGACGTCTGGCGCGAGGTGAGCGCACCACCGAGGTCGCCGCCGACCTCAGGATCTCCGAGGCGACCGTGCAGACGCACATCCGCAATCTCCGGGCGAAGCTCGGGGTGTCGTCGCGACTCGAGGCCGTCGTCGAGGCCATGCGGCTCGGACTCGTCCCCCCGGAGTAGTCCCCGCAGGCGCGGGACACGGACGACCACCACGAATCTGGTAGTGGTGCGAGGTAGCACGGGCGCCACGACCGGGGGAGGGTGGCAGGCCGCCGGGCCGGGATCCTCGCCGACATGTCGACACCTCCCGAACCGGCCCTGCACGACCGTCGGATCCCACCGTCCGTGGTGCTGCCGCAGCTGCTCCTGCCCGCGTTCCTCGCGGGTGACCCGGCGGCGGCCCGCGTGGCACTGCTGTTCGCGGTGAGTGTCAACGTCCCGGTCGCGCTGGCCGCACGACTCGACGTCGGCACGTCGCGATTCCCGGACGGGGCCGCCGAGTGGCTGCGGACGCTGGCCGCCTGGGGACACGCGCTGGTGCTCGTGAGCCTGCTGTCCATCGTCGACCCGGCCCATGAGCGTGCCCTGCTGACCGCCGTCGCGTCGAGCGTCGTGGCCGGGATCGTGATGTACGTCGCCCCGAGCGGTTCGACGCCCCAGGGCATGCGCCTGCGACTGCTCAGGGAGTCCGGCGGGCTGACCCCCGGTGAGCAGGCGACGTTCACCCTGCGCCGGTGCGGCCACGTCCTCGCGGTGGGTGTCGTGCCCGCCATCGCCGTCGACCCGCTGCTCAGCGCCGCCGCGTTCGTGGGAGCGCTCGGCTGCCTGCTCACTCTCCAGACCATCCGTCGGATCACCGCGGACCGCCAGGACCTCCACCGACACCCGGAGCACGCACCCTGATGGACGTCATCCAACCCCTCGATCATCACACCGTGACCATCCTGCTCCTCCAGCTGGGCCTGCTGCTGCTCGTGGCGCGGTTGCTGGGGCACGCGGCCACACGCATCGGGTTGCCGGCCGTGCTCGGCGAGCTCATGGCCGGGATCGTGCTCGGCCCCTCGATCCTCGGGGCGATCGCTCCGGGCGCGTTCGCGGTGCTCGTTCCGATGGACCCCGCGCGCTTCCACCTGCTCGAGGCGTTCGCGTTCTTCGGGGTCCTGCTCCTGCTCGTGATCACGGGGCTGGAGACCGACATCGACCTCATCGCGCGCAAGGGACGGGCCGCGGCGGCCGTGTCCCTGTGCGGGATCATCGTGCCGTTCGGGATCGGTTTCGCGCTGGGTCAGGTGCTGCCGGAGGCGTTCATCGCCGACACCGACCAGCGACTGGTGTTCAGTCTGTTCCTCGGCACGGCGATGGGGATCTCCGCCATCCCGGTCATCGCCAAGGTCCTGATCGAGATGAACGCGGTCAAGCGCGACATCGGCCAGCTGACGCTGGCCGCCGGGATGATCGACGACACCATCGGCTGGATCCTGCTGTCGGTCGTCGCAGGCCTCGCCCGCAGTGGGATCGTCGACCTCCCGTCGGTCGTGCAGTCCGTCCTGTCGGTGCTGGTGATCGTCGGTCTCGCCTTCACAGCCGGACGACGGATGATGAACTGGCTGTTCCGGACCGTCGACGAACGCGACGCGGGGGACCTCGCCAAGGTCACCCTGCTGATGGTGCTCGCGCTGCTGTTCGGTTCGTTGACCCACTTCCTCGGCATCGAGGCCGTGCTCGGCGCGTTCCTGGTCGGGATCCTCGTCGGCCAGGTCAAGCGGTTCAACCGCTCGGCGCGCCACATCTTCGAGACGTTCACGCTGGGCGTGTTCGCGCCGATCTTCTTCGCGGCGTCGGGGCTGCGGGTGGACCTCGCCGCCCTCCTCGACCCGACGGTGTTCGGGGTGGGCATGCTCGTGCTCGGGGTGGCCATCATCGGCAAGTTCGCCGGCGCTGCACTCGGGGCGAAGCTGAGCGGACTGGGGCGCTGGGAGGCGCTGTCGCTGGGCGCCGGGATGAATGCCCGTGGCGCCATCGAGATCATCGTGGCGACCATCGGGCTGGGGCTCGGGATCCTGACCCCAGAGATGTACACGATCATCCTGCTGGTCGCGATCGTGACGTCGCTCATGGCCCCGCCCATCCTGCGGATCACGCTCAAGCGGGTTCCGTGGACCGACGAGGAGCGTCGCCGCCTCGAGGCCGCGGAGCGACGCGAGTCCAGCTTCATCGCGAGCCTCAACCGGGTCCTGATGCCCACGCGCGGCGGGTCCAACTCGTTCCTTGCCGCGCGACTGCTGTCGCTTGCGATCGGCGCCGAACGCGACGTCGAGGTCACCACGATGACCGTGGTCGGTGCGCGGGTCCGTGTCGGCGCCGGACAGGACGTGCAACAGGCCGTCGACGCCGAGTCGTCGGATGCCGAACGGTCGATCGACGCCGTGCAGTCCCACCTGGGCGGGGTCGACGGGGCCAACCGACGGCGACTCGTGCAGCACGCGCAGGGCAGCGTCGTCGACACGATCCTGGGGGAGGTCGATCGCGGCTACGACCTGCTGGTGCTCGGGGCGACCAAGAACGGCGATCGGGACGACGACCATCCCCTGTTCGGCACGGTGACGGACCGCCTCGTCCAGAGTGCTCGCTGTCCCGTGTTCGTGGTCAGTCAACCCGGCGAACTTGCACCGGAGGAGATCGAGTCGCTGGACCTGGCCCGGATCCTCCTTCCGACGGCGGGGACAGGATCTGGCCGCCACGCGATGGAGGTCGCGTGCGCGATCGCCAAGGCGGCGGACGCGACCATCGAGATCCTGCACATCGTCGAGCAGGACCCTGCCGTGGAACCGTGGACGAGTCCCGCCGGGCGCACGTCCGGTGAGGAGATCGGTCGGGAACTGCTGGCCACGACCGCCGAGTACGTGAACTCGAGCGGGGTGCGGGCTCGGACCCACCTCGCGACCCGCACGCGCGTGGAGGCGGGGATCATCGAGTTCGCCGACGAACTCGATGCGGGACTGGTCGTCCTGTCGAGCAGCGTGCGACCGGTGACGCGACGCGCGTTCTTCGGACACCGGATCGACCACGTCATCGGTACCGCGCACTGCCCGGTGCTCGTCATCAGCTGACCGGACACCGGCTCCGGTCAGGCGGTCACGAACGCTGGAATCATCGCGCCGGCGGCGAGGTTGTACGCGAGGAGTCGGGGAGGGTCGGTGTCGATCACCGCGGCGTGCGCACACTCCACCGGGACGATCCGGGACAGGTCGAGGTCGAGGAGGCCCGCGAGCAGGGCTCGGATGACCCCGCCGTGGGTGACGACCAGGTGCACCCCCGGCGGGAACGACCGTGCCGCGGCGACCACCCGCCGGCGCATGTCGGCGAGCGACTCGCCGCCCGGCGGGTCGACACGGCCCTCACGCCACCCGAGGTAGTCGTCACCGACCTCGCTGGTGAGCATGCCCGTCCACTCGCCGAAGTCGCTCTCTGCCCAGGCAGGGTCGGTGCGCACGTCGTCGAATCCCATCAGGCGCGCGGTCTCCACCGTCCGGCTGAGGTCGGACGTCGTCACCGAGTCGGGCCGCATGCCCCGCAGCGCCACCCCGACGGCGCGGGCCTGCTCCTCGCCCTCGGGTGTGAGCGGGACGTCAGCCCGACCCTGCATCCGGTGTTCCACGTGCCAGGTCGTCAGCGCGTGGCGGACGAGGACGAGACGGGTCGGCATGGCGGCTCCGTGGCGCGGGTCGTGGGGCGCGGGTCTGCCCACGGGTCGGTCGTGCGGTGCGCGGACGGCGGAGTATGGCACGGGGCGATCGTGCCCGGATGCGTAACGCGGGCGCGCCTCCGGCCGATGACGGGAGTGGTACGCCGAGTCGCCGGCGTCCGGCTGAGGGAGCAGCGCGTGCGTCACGTCGGCATCGAGGTCTGCGCGGATCGGTCGCGCACGGCCGTGGCCATCGTCGACACGACTCGTGGTGTGCACGTCGAGCACACGGTGACCGGACCCAGCGACGAGCAGCTCGCGCGCCTGGTGACCGACGAACGGGTCACGGGCGTCGGCATCACCGCGCCGCTGATCACCCCGCCGAACCGGCACGTGGTCGTGTCGGATCTCGGGGTGGACATCTCCGCAGACGTCGACGCGGTCCGTGCCGGGCTGACGGCCCGGTTCCTGGTCCGTGCGACCGACCGGCACCTCATGGCACGTCTCGCGCACCTGCCGCCGCGGCTCCACCCCACCGCCCAGACGCGCGGGACCGAGGCCGTCCGGGGCCGGCGCCTGCTCGCGCTGCTGCCCGGCGACCAGGTCGACCCGTCCGGGGTCACGGGTCGCGTGGTGGAGGTCGATCCGTGTGCCGCGCTCGACGCGTGGGGTCTGCCCTATGCCGGTTATGTCGGGTTCGCCGGCAGCGCCGACCTCGCCGAGGTGCGCGAGACCGTCGTGGCCAGCCTCGCGGGGCGCCTGATGGTCGACGCGTCCGAACTCGGGATCCGGGACGGTTCGCAGCTCAACGCCGTGATCGCCGCCCTGGTGGCCGTGATGTCCCGGACGGGCCTGGTCGAGTCGATCCCCGCAGAGCACGTGGACGCGGCGCGTCGTGAGGGCTGGATGACCCTGCCGACGGCAGGCTCGCTGGAGTCGCTGCGCGGTGCCGTCAGCGCGAGTCTCAGCGCGAGTCCACGGTCAGCCTGAGTCCGTTCGCCTGCCGGGCCTGCTCGAGCATGCTGGCGTGGGTCGGGGCATCGGGGACGTGGGGTGGGCGATCGGTGGCCATCTCGCGTCGGAGCGCCGGGACGATCTCTCCGGCGAGCACCTCGAGCTGCTCGAGCACGGTCGGCAGCGGGAGTCCGGCGTGGTCGATGAGGAACAGCAGCCGCTGGAAGTGACCGACGTCCTCGCGCATGGCGGCGTAGCGCTCGACGACCTGCTGGGGACTTCCGACGGTCAGCGGCGTCTGGGCGGTGAACTCCTCCAGGGACGGACCCCCTCCGTACACGGGCGCGTGGTCGAAGTACGGACGGAACTCCCGCACCGCGTCCTGCGAGTTCGGCCGCACGTAGCACTGCCCACCGAGTCCGACGATGGCCTGGTCCGCGCCGCCGTGCCCGTGCTCCTCGAAGCGCCGGCGGTACAGGCCGACCATCTGGCGGGTGTGGCTCATCGGCCAGAAGATGTTGTTGTGGAAGAACCCGTCTCCGTGGAAGGCCGCCTGCTCCGCGATCTCGGGGCTGCGGATGGAGCCGTGCCACACGAACGGCGGGATGCCGTCGAGCGGTCGGGGCGTCGAGGTGAAGCCCTGCAGCGGCGTGCGGAACCGTCCCTCCCAGTTCACGACCTCCTCCCGCCAGAGGCGGTGCAGCAGGGCGTAGTTCTCGATCGCCAGCGGGATGCCGTCGTGCAGGTTCCTGCCGAACCACGGGTACACGGGCGCGGTGTTGCCGCGTCCCATCATCAGGTCCACCCGGCCGCCGGCCAGGTGCTGGAGCATCGCGTACTCCTCGGCGATGCGTACCGGGTCGTTGGTCGTGATCAGCGTCGTCGCCGTCGACAGGATGATGCGGTCCGTGCGCCCGGCGATGTGGCCGAGCAGCGTGGTCGGCGACGACGGCACGAACGGCGGGTTGTGGTGCTCGCCGGTGGCGAACACGTCGAGCCCAAGTTCATCGGCCTTCAGGGCGACGGTGACCATCGCCTCGATACGCTCGGCCTCTGACGGGGTACGGCCGTTCGTGGGATCGGGCGTGACGTCTCCGACGGAGAAGACACCGAACTGCATGGGTGGGCTCGATCGTGTGGATGGCGCGGGAGTCCGCCGGTGGCACGGACGACGAGCCACCGAGTGTAGTTGACGCTACAACAGATGTCGAGGGGACCCATGCGTGACGTCCTCGATGCCCTGACCGCATGGTCCGGCACGGATGGTGTGGGGCTCGCGACCGTCATCGACACGTCGCAGAGCGCACCACGTCAGCCGGGAGCCTCACTCGCGGTGCACCCCGACGGGCGCGTCATCGGGAGTGTCTCCGGCGGCTGCGTCGAGGGAGCAGTGGTCGAGATCGCCCAGGGGGTGATGGCGGGCGACCCGCCGAGCCGCACCCGGTTCGGCATCTCCGACGAGCAGGCGATGGGCGTCGGCCTCACCTGCGGGGGCGAGATCGAGGTCTTCGTCGACGTCCTGTCCGCACCCGACCTCGACCGTGTCCTTCGCGTCCACGAACTCGTGCACGCCGACGAACCCGTCGCCGTCGCCACCGTGGTCGACGGTCCGGCGACCCACGGTGCGCGGGTCGTGGTCACGACCGACGACGCGGACGGGACTCTGGGCAACGAGGGGCTCGACGTCGCCGTCGTCGACGACGCCCGCGGCATGCTCGCCCAGGCCACCACGGGCCTGCGTCACTACGGCCCCACGGGTCAGCGACGACTCGACGACGTGACGGTCTTCATCGACGTCCACGCGCCGCGCCCACGCATGTACGTCTTCGGAGCCATCGACTTCGCGGCCGCGGTCGCACGCATCGGGCGTTTCCTCGACTTCCACGTCACCGTGTGCGATGCCCGCCGGATGTTCGCGACGCGGGAACGGTTCCCGTTCGCCGACGAGGTCGTCGCCGAGTGGCCGCACCGCTTCCTCGCGCGTGCACCGGTCGATCGTCGCACCATCATCTGTGTGCTCACGCACGACCCGAAGTTCGACGTCCCGGTGCTCGAGGTCGCCCTGCGGACGGACGCCGCCTACGTGGGTGCGATGGGTTCGCGCCGGACCCACGAGGACCGCCTCGCGCGACTCCGGGAGGTCGGGATGACCGACGAGGAACTCGCGCGCCTGCGTTCACCGATCGGACTCGACCTCGGTGCCCGCACGCCGGAGGAGACCGCCGTCTCCATCGCCGCGGAGATCATCGCGCTGCGCTGGGGCGGCGACGGCAGGCCGTTGGCCGCAGCCGACGGACCGATCCACCGTGAGGGGTCGGCCCCGCAGTCGGCTGCGTCCCGGTGACGACGGCCCTGGGTCCGGCACTCCCGGACGAAGTGGATGCGGCGCTGCTCCGCGGCATGCTCGCCGCGGTCGACGACGCGGTGGTCGCGGTCGACGGCGACGACCGGGTCGTCGCGGTGAGTCCGAGGGCGCGGCGTCTGGCCGGGCCGCAGGCGGATCCGGTGGGCACACCCGTCGCGGACGCGTTCCCCGAGCTCGACCCGCCGCTCGCACGGATCCTCGCGGACGCGCGCCACCGCGAACGCCGAGCGGTCGTCGGTACCTCGCGGGACGTCGACGGCGTGCCCGGCAGGTTCGTCGCGCAGCACCGGGTCCACGACCCGGTGCGCGACGACTGGTTCGAGGTGGCCGTCGTCGAGCCGGACGAGGGAGGATCTCGGCTGGTCCATCTCCGGGCAGTCACGCGCCTGCACCGACGCGAGGTCGTGGATCGTGTCCGCGATGCCCTCCGGGCCGACCTCGACCGCTCCGAGGGACCGGTGGAGACGCTCGCGACGTCGACGCGGACCCTGCGCGAGGCGCTCGGCCTCGAACGGGCCGAACTGTGGACGCGACACGTGGGCGATGCCTCCCCCAGGTGTGTGCGGGTCTCGCAGCGTGACCATCCCGGAGTCGACGAGGTCCCGGACGCCCGCGGCGAGGTCCCCGCGGTGGCCGAGGCGCTCGAACGAGGACAGCCGCTGGTCGTCGACCTCACGACGGACGGAGACCGACTGGGCCGCGACGGCACCGGTGTCGAATGGGCGGCGTGTGTGCCGATCCGCGTCGACGAACGGCTCGACGCCGTCATCGTGCTCCTCGCTGCGACGACACGCGTCGGCCGGCGGTGGGAAGGGATCCTCGACGCCGTACGGGGCGACGTCGAACAGATCATCGCGCGACAGCGGGAACGCCACGGCGCGATGCGTCTGTTCCACGTGTCGCGCGAGATCATGGCCGTCGTCGGGTTCGACGGGGTCCCGCGGCAGTTCAACCGACAGATGGAGGTCGTGCTGGGTCGGCGGGCCGAGGAACTCGTCGCCACGCCGATGGACCGGTGGATCCACCCCGAGGACGTCCATGCGGTCCGCCGCGCGTTCGCGCGGCTCGCCCAGGGTCGACCCGTCGAGTCCCGGACCGACCGGATCGTCACGATGGACGGGACCGTGCGGTACGTGTCGTGGTCCGCCCGTCCGGTCGTGGCGGAGGGGCTCGCCTACGTGGTCGCCTCCGACGTGACGGATCGGGTCGCGATGCGAGGACGACTGCGGGCGAGCGAGGAGCGGTTCCGCCTGCTGGCGGACGCCACGAGCGACGCCGTGTGGGACTGGGACGTCCGGTCCGACACGGTGTGGACGAGCGACGAGTTCGCGACGCTGTTCGGGTACGACCACGACGAGTTCCACCGCGTCGAGCAGCCCCTGACGGGTCGGATCCACGAGGACGACCGGGAACGGGTCGTCGCGGACATGCAGCGCGCCATGGACGCGGAAGTCGACGTGTGGGAGTCGCGCTACCGGTTCCTGCGGGCCGACGGGGGACACGTGTGGGTGCAGGACCGCGCGCGGATCATCCGGGACGCCGGGGGTGGCGCCGTGCGGATGATCGGTGGCATCGTCGACCTGACCGAACGCATGGAACTCGAGGACCAGCTTCGGCGCATCCAGCGCATCGACAGCCTCGGGGCACTCGCAGGAGGCATCGCGCACAACCTCAACAACGTGCTCGCGCCGATCGTCATGGGGGCCGACCTGCTGGATGTCTCCGACGCCCTCGACGACGGCCAGCGGGCGACGGTGGACCTGATCCGTGGCAGTGCCCGCCGTGGGGCCCAGATGGTGCGCCAGATCCTCACGTTCGCGCGTGGGCTCGACGGAGAGCGGGTGGTCGTCGAACCGGGCGCGCTCCTCGACGACGCGCGTGCGCTCGCCATCGACACGCTCCCGCACACGATCGAGGTCCACGTCGACCTCGCCGACGACGTCCCGCCGGTGCTCGGCGATCCCGTCCAGCTGCAGCAGGTCCTGCTCAACCTCGTCGTCAACGCGCGCGACGCGATGCCCGACGGCGGGAGGCTGGAGATCAGCGTCGAGATGGCTGACCTCGCCGGGACGGTCGCCGACGACGGATTCGGGCACGGTCCGTTCGTCTGCCTGACGGTGGGCGACGACGGTCCGGGGATTCCTGCTGCGATCCGCGAGCAGGTGTTCGAACCGTTCTTCTCGACCCGGCAGCGAGGTCAGGGGACCGGCCTCGGACTGTCCACGTCGCTGGCGATCGTGCGGGCACACGGGGGATTCATGGTCGTCGACCAGGTCGAGCCGCACGGCACCGCGATGCGCGTGTACCTGCCCGTCGCACCGGAGGAGGAACTGCACGCCCGGCGCCCGGTGGTCACCGATCTCGTCGGGGACTCGCACCCGGGGGTGTCGCCGTGAGCGTCAGCACGGTGCCGGCCGAGTGGCCCGACGCGGCGATCGTGGTGGTCGACGACGACGACGTCATCCACCGCATGGCCGGGCAGGTCCTGCAGGCGTCGGGCTACCGCTACGTGCGGACGTTCGCCGACCCGCAGGAGGCACTCACGTCCATCGGGTCCGAACCCGCACAACTCGTGCTGCTGGACCTGCACATGCCCGGCCTGTCGGGACAGGAGGTCCTGCGCCAGCTCACGGCAGGGCCGGTCGAGTGGCGGCCCTCGGTGATCATCATGACGGGCGCGAGCGAGCCGGGTGACGCGCGGACGTCGCTGGCGCTCGGCGCCTCGGACTTCGTGCACAAGCCCGTCGACACCGTCGAACTGCTGCTGCGTGTCCGCCACCAGCTGCGGGAGCGCCGCCTGCTGGCTGACCTCGCGCGGCACAACGACCGCCTCGAGGAACTGGTCACCGAACGTGCCGGCGATCTCGCGATGCTGTCCAGGGTGCTCGACGAGATCCCCATCGCGGCGATCGTGTTCGACCCCGACCTCGAGGTCCGACACGCCAACACGCGCGCGCGCCGCCTGCTCGCCGTGGAGGGCCAGGACGCGCTCACGGCGCTCGCGGGAGGCATGGAACACCGGGCCACGCTGGTCGCGTTCCTGCGCGGCGTCGTCGACGCGGTCCCGAGGCGGCACACGAGCCGTGTGGTCGACCGGCGCCGGGAACGGCGGGTGGAGATCGAGGCGCAGCTCCTCGCCGACGGTGCGCTGGTGGCCCTGGTCCACGACATCGAGGAGCAGGAGGTCTCCAAGGACGTCCTGCGGCGCGCGCTCGAACGCGAGCACCGGGTCAACGAGCAGATGCGCGGGGTCGAACGGCTCCGCACCAACTTCCTGAGTGCCGTCTCCCACGAACTGCGCACCCCCCTGACCGTGGTGCGAGGCATCGCGGAGTCGCTGCGGGAACACGACCAGCGTCTGCTCGACGACCAGCGGCGTGAACTGCTCGACCGCATGCTCCACAACTCGGTCCGGCTCGAGCGACTGCTCGAGGACCTGCTGGACCTCAACCGCCTGTCGGCGGGCCACCTCACGGCCGACCGCGAGCGGTGCGACGTCGCCGACCTGGTGCGCGACGCGCTGTCGACACTCGAGCTCCCGGAGCACCACCTGGAGTTCGACGTCGCTTCGGCCGTCGCCGAACTCGACGAGACCCAGATGACCCGCGCGATCGCGAACCTGGTGCGCAACGCCGGGGTGCACACCCCGCCCGGGACCCGCATCGTCGTGACGACGGCCGTCGACGACGACTTCGTCGTCTTCCGTGTGGCCGACAACGGTCCGGGGGTGCCCGACGACCGGCGAGGACGCATCTTCGAGCCGTTCGAGCAGGGCGACGACGTGCGTCGGCACCAGCCGGGCACGGGCATCGGCCTGAGCCTCGTCACCGAGTTCTCACGTACCCACGGGGGCAGCGCCTGGGTGGAGGACACGCCCGGTGGCGGGGCGACGTTCGTCGTCGAGGTGCCGCGGTGGGACCCGGGTCTGCAGGAACCGACTCGGCTACCCGCCGAGGGTGGTCAGGAGGTTCGGTGACGCAACCGGACCCACCCCCGGACCCAGCCGCTGGCTGGCACGCGGTCGCTCCACCCGCCCGGAGGCGCGCGTCGACGCGCTGGTGGGCCGCGCTGTGCTCGGCGCTCGTGCCGGGAACCGGTCAGGTGATCCGTCGCCGCTGGGGCCGCGCGAGCGTGCTGCTCGCGCTGTCCGCGGGCGTCGCCGTCGTGGGGGTGTGGGCCGCGACTCGGCCGCGGGCCGAGCTGGTGGCCCTGGTGCTCGATCCGGCCGTGCTCACCGGGCTCGTCGTGACCAACGGCGTGCTGTTCGTGGCGCGGGCCGTGGCGACGGCCGACGCGCTGCACGACCCGCACCGGCCCCGGGACGGCTCCCTGTGGCGCCGGATCGGAGCCACCCTGGGTGCCGTCGTCCTCGCCGTGCTGCTCGTTGCCCCCCACGCGGCTGCGGGGTGGACCCTGCACCGCACCCAGGCGGTCCTCGAGGAGGTGTTCGTCGCGGACCGGTCCGCATCCAGCACGTCGCCACTCGCGACGCTGTTGCGCGGTGGCCTGGAACGGGTCATCGTCCCCGAACCCATCGAGCGCCCCATCGCCCCACCTGTGGCCGCGCCCGGGGGACCGGGCGACACATCCGGTGACGCGGAGGACGGCAGCGACGGACCCCTGCGGGCGCCGCAACCCGATCCGTCGCCACTGGACGACCCCACCGGGCCGCCCGATCCGCCGACGGGCGACTCGCCGACCGTCGAGCCGTGGATCCCCGGGGGGCGCCTGACCGTCGCCGTGCTGGGCAGTGACCGCGCCCCCGGAAGGTTCAGTGCCCGCACGGACGCCATGCTGGTGGTCAGCATCGACACGGAGACCGGCGACGCGGCCATCCTCTCCGTGGACCGCTACCTGCGAGACTTCCCGGTGCCGTCCCGGTTCGCGACCCCGTACGAGGAGCGATGTGCGACGGGCGGGTCGTGGAACTTCCTCAACGCCCTGTACACGTGTGCGGCGGCGCGCGCGCCCGAGCAGTTCGCCCGGCTCTACCCGGAGTCACCGGATCCCGCGGCGGCCGCCGTCACCGAGACCCTCGCCCTGCTGCTGGGCATCGAGATCCACCACCACGCCCTCGTCGACATGGCCGGCTTCGTCGGGGTGGTCGATGGACTCGGTGGGGTCGACGTCGACGTGGCCGAACGGATCGTCGTGCGGATCTCGCCACCGGACGGCGTGTCCGAGTGGCGGACGCACGACATCCCGGCGGGACGGCAACGCCTCGACGGCGAACAGGCGCTGGCGTACGTGCGCATGCGCGATCCCGGCGACGCGGGTCGGATGCGCCGCCAGCGCTGCCTCGTGTCGAGCCTCGTGCGCAACACGGACCTCGCCAGCGTCGTTCGGGGCCTGCCCGAGATCACCCGTGCGATCGAGGAGCACGTCGTCACCGACATCCCGATCGGTGCGCTGCCCGACCTGGTGCAGGTGCTGGCCAGGGTCGAGGACGATCGACTGGTCGGGGTGGGGCTCGGCCCGCCGACGTATCGTGGTGCCGACCACGTGCCGAACCTGCCGGCGATCCGCGCACGCGTCGCGCAGGTGCTCGAGGACCCGCTCGCCGCGGTGGAGTCCGGGCGGACGATCGAGACCGGCACCGAGGTGTGCGGATGACGGAGGTGGACCATGAGTGGACCGGTCGAACGTGCCGACGAGGACTGCCGTGACGAACTGCTCGCCAGTGTCGACGCCCGTGAGGGACGCCGGGCCACGGTCGGCGGGCTGCCAGTGTCGCGGGTGCTGCCGACCAAGGGCCGGCGCACCGTCGGCGCCTGGTGCTTCGTGGACCTGGCCGGACCGGCCGACGCCCACGAACCCGATCCCATGGAGGTCGGCCCGCACCCGCACATCGGGCTCGCGACCGTCACCTGGCTGCTCGAGGGCGAGGCCCTCCACAGCGACTCGCTGGGCACCCAGCAGGTCATCCGGCCCGGCCAGCTGAACCTGATGGCCGCCGGTCACGGCATCGCGCACGCCGAACTCGCGGCTCAGCCGCCGTTCCGGGCCGTGCAGATGTGGATCGCCCAGCCCGAGGACACCCGCCACGGGACACCCTGGTTCGAACACCACGGCGAACTGCCGGAGGTCGAGATCGACCGGTCCTCCGCACTCGTGTTCGTCGGAGAACTCGCTGGCGCCCGGTCCCCGGCCACCACCGACACCCGACTGGTGGGCGCGGACGTGGCGCTGCGCCGGGGGGACACCTCCCTGCCGGCGGAACCCGACTTCGAGTACGCGATCGTCCCACTCGACCGCAGGGTGCGCGTCGGCGAGCAGATCGTCGAACCCGGGTGGATCGGACTCGTGCCGGCAGGACTCGACGAACTGCCGCTCGCCGCGGAACACGACGACACACGGCTGCTCGTGCTGGGCGGGGAACCGCTCGGGGAACCCGTGGAGATGTGGTGGAACTTCGTTGCGCGCCAGCGCGAGGAGATCGACGTCGCGAGACGGGAGTGGGCCGACCGCACGGACCGCTTCGGGGCCGTGCCGTCGAGTCTGGAGCCGATCGAGGCGCCCGTCCCGCCGTGGCAGACGCCGACGGCGTGACGGGTTCCCGTCAGACCCTCAGGCCTCCTGGCCGCGCCCTTCGTCGGGTGCGTGCGGTGCCGGCGTGACCGGCGGCACGAACTCGGGCAGGGGCTGCGGCTCGCGTGCCGGCAGCTTCGCGTCGGCGAGCAGTTCGCAGACCTGCTCGACGTAGCCCTCGGCCCGCTGGACCGGCTCGCCGAAGCGTCCGACCACCTGGTCCATGGTCTGGGCCACGCTGTGGAAGGAGTTGCTGAACTCCTGACGCAGGTGGCTGATCGCCTCCACCGTGCGCTGCAGCTCCTCACGTTGGGTCGCGAGCTCGCGACGCAGCTGGGTGCGGTGCTGCTCGATGGCGTTGCGCAGCTGCTCGTACCGGCGCTCCGCGTCGCCGACGACCGCCTCGTAGTGCTGCGAGGCGGCCTCGACCATCCGACGCGCCTCCTCGGCGGCGCGGTCCCGTTCCGCGCGAGCCATCGCACGGGCCTCTGCGATCGTAGACTCCGCGTCGGCGTTGGCCGTCGCGATGGTCTCGTCGGAGCGGGTCTGTGCCGCGGTGACGATCTGCTCCGCGTCGGCCTGCGCTGACGCCACCAGCGCGGCCGCGCGTGACTCCGCGTCGGCAACCGTCGTGTCCGACCGGTGCTGCGCGTCGGCGACGAGTGTCTCGGCCTGCTGCTCCGCGTCGGCGAGCGTGCGACTCGCGTGCTCCTCGGCGTCCGCGACCATCTGGGCGGCACGCTGCTCGGCATCGGTGACCAGTTCGTCGGCCCTGGCCTGCGCGTCGGTGACGAGCGTGTCCGCGGCGGTCTCCGCCTCGGTGATGCGGTCCTGGGCCTCGGTCACCAGGGTGTCGGCCTTGGCCTGGGCGTCGGTCAGCAGCGTGTCCGCGTTGGCCTGCGCCTCCGAGCGCCGTTGGTCGGCGTCCTGCTGGGCCTCGTCGATGATCTTGCGCGCGACGTCCTGCGCGTCGGTCCGGAGACCCTCTGCGCGCTCACGGGCGTCGTCGAGCGCACGCTGAGCCTCCTCGCGCAGGCGTTCGGCTGCGGCGCGGCCCTCGTTGCGCAGCGCCTCGGCGTCCGCGCGGATGCCCTGGGCCTCCTCGGTCGCGGTCTGCTTCACCGCGGCAGCGCGCGCCTTGGCGGCCCGCAGCAGCTGCATCGTCTCCTCGGACGCCAGCTCGAGCAGGTCGGCGTCGTCGAGTTCGTGCAGCCCGGGCCGGTTCATCGCCTCGGCGAGCTGGTCCTGCAGCGTGGTGACCGTCGACTCGAGTTCGTCGATCTGCTGCTCGACCTGGGCGACGTACGACTCGACCTCGGGCCGGCGGTACCCGCGAACCCCGGTGCGGAAGAGTTCGCCGCTCTCCGGCAGAGTGGTGCCCCCGACAGCAGTGGCGTCGCCGTCGGACTCGTGTCCGACCGAGGCGACCTCGGTGGTCGCGGGGGTGTGGTCCCCGTCGGTGAGGTGCTGGTCCGCGGTCTCGTCAGGGCGCGTGTCGCTGCCGGTTGTGCTCATGCCGTCTGCTCCCTACCTCGGGGTGGTGCCCCAGAGATCGTGGTGACAAGGTGGTCGCGTCGACGGTGATCGGCGAACGGCACCGCTGGCAGACGTCCCCGACGTGCCATCCGTGCATGCTCGCGTGTCGCGCGCGCGACAGACTAACCGTGAAGGGCGCCGTTGTCGCCCCCCTGTTGCACCGATGGCGACGACCCGCGGGAGCCTGGCGGAGTCAGTGGTCGTCGTCGAGGCCGGTCAGGACGAGGCCCGAGTGGGCCCGGTGCCGACGATTCACGTCGATGAGGACCGTGGTCATTGCCTCCAGGTGGCGAGCATTGCGAAGCGGGCCGGCGTGGACACCACCGTGCGACGCGACTGCGCTCGACAGGTCGCACACGAGCGCCACGGCCTCGTCGTCGTCCCCCACCACGAGCACGGTGGCGTCCGGCAGGGGACCGTCCGCCTCGAGCGTGACGGCCGAGAGGTGGTGGAACGCCGCCGTCACGCGGTGTGTCGGCCAGGCCAGGGCGATCTCCTGTGCGGCGCTTCCGGCGTCCACCTCGACGGCGACGGGCCCGCGTTCGTCGAACCTCAGGGGGTTGACACAGCTGACGACGATCGCGTCAGGGGCGGGCTGGACGACCGCGAGCGTGGCGGCCTGCGCCGCATGGGGCACGGAGACCACGACCACGCCCGCGTCCCGTGCGGCATCGGCGTTGCTCGCGCCTCGGATCGACCCGGGGGCGGTCAGGCGCGACGCACCGGAGACGTCGACCCGTCGAGCGTCGAGGGTGGCGGCGGTCTCCACGGCTCGTTCGGCGTCACGCGACCCGAGGACGACGTCGTGTCCGGCCGCGGCGAACCGCAGGGCCAGACCGCGCCCCTGAGGCCCGGTTCCCCCGAGGATCGCGATCGGTGACGTGGGCACGGTCAGTCGTTCACCTCGGGTTCGTCCTCGGCCGCGTCCCGACGCGGCGGCAGACTGGCGTCGCCCAGCTGCTGGAACACGCGCTCCACGTACCCCTCGGCGCGTTGCACCGGCTCGCCGAACCGCCACAGCATGCCCGACACGTTGCGCACCTGGTCCAGGGTCTCGGTGACCTGCTGGAAGGACGATCCGAACTCTCGCCGCAACGCGGTGAGGGAGTCCACGATCTGCTGGAGTTCGTCGCGCTGGCTGTCGAGCTCCTCGCGGAGTCGCTTCCGGTGGACCTTGAGGGTGGCCCGGACCTGGTCGTAGCGTTCCTCGGCCTCGTCGACGATCGAGGACGCCTGGCGCTGCGCGTCGTCCACGATGCCTCGGGCCGTGCCCCGTGCGTCCTCGATCATCGACGTGGCACGCACCCGGGTGTCCTCGAGGGTCTGCGACGCCTGCTTCTCCGCGTCGGCCCCGACGAGGTTGGCTCGGCGCTGCGCGTCCCCCGTCACCTGTTCGGCGCGTGCCTCGGCCTCCTCCACCAGCGTCGCCGCGCGCGCCTCTGCGTCCTCGAGGAGCGTCGCTGCGCGTGCCTCGGCATCCGCGACCAGCGCGGTGGCGCGCTCCTGGGCGCCCTCGAGGGCCGTCGCGGCTCGGGCCTCGGCCTCGTCGACGGTGGTGGTCGCCCGGGCTCGAGCGTCGTCGAGTGCGCGCCTGCCGGCGGCGACGAGCTCCTCGTGTTCGGATCGTGCGACGTCCCGGATCGTCGCTGCCTCGGTCTCGGCGGTCTCGCGGACGGCGTTGGCGCGCGCCTGCGCGGCCCGGACCAGCTGGGAGGTCTCCTCCGAGGCGATGACCAGCAGTTCCGCCTCGTCGAGTTCGTGGAGTCGCGGGCGCTGCAGGGCTGCGTCGAGCCGTTCCTGCAGTTCCGTCACCGTCCGTTCGAGCTCGTCGATCCGTGCTGCGGTGCGTTCCATGGACCGGTCGACCGCGTCCCGGTCGTAGCCACGCCGGACCACCGGGAAGCCGGCGATCAGCGTCGGCGATGCGGCCGGCACGTCGAGCGGGGCCGCGAGGTCGTCCACCGGGTCCGCGGTCACCAGCGCGAGGGTTCCGTCGGCGCTGTCGGCGGCGGGGTCCTCGTCGGCAGGCGTGGTCGTGTCCTGGGCCATGTGGGTGGCTCCACCATCGGGGATCGGCGGCAATCTAACAGGGTGACCGCCGAAGCCGGTCGGGAAGTCTGGAGCGCCGTGACCCGAGGGCTGTCCGGTGCGCCGGCGGGCGCGCCGGTGGCCGCGCCGGTGGCCGCGGCCTCACGCCGGACCACGGCGATACGCTCGAACCGTGCCCAGCTCCACCCGCGTGACGGGCCCGAATCGGTCCAGACGCATCCACCTGCGCCTCATGCACGTCCCGCGAACTGCGGTCACCGCACCACGGAGGATCCCATGCCACGTGTCGCGATCGACGTCCTGCTCAAGCGGGAGATCCTCGACCCGCAGGGTCGAGCCGTCGAACGCGCCCTGCCCGGGCTCGGGTTCGACGCCGTCAGCGACGTGCGCGTGGGCAAGCACCTCGAACTCGACGTCGACGCGGACGACGACGACCTGACGGAACGCGTGGAACGCATGTGTCGGGAGTTCCTCACGAACCCGGTGATCGAGTCGTTCCGGTGGCGGGTCATCAGCGACGACGAGCGTGCCGACGCGTGAGCGGTCGATCGGACGGCCAGCAGGACCTGCGCACCGACGGTCTGCCGACGCTGCCGACCGGCGAGCCGGTGCTGCACCGCTGGTTCGTGCTCACGATGCTGGCGCTCGCGCCTGTCGTGATCGGGGTGACCGTCTGGGCGCTGCTGTCGATCCCGTCGGGGGACCTGCCGCCCGCGGAACGCCGCCCGCCCGGCGACGGTCAGGTCACCATCGAGCGAGGTGACGTCGCCCTGGCCGCGTCGGACGAGACCGAGCCCGGTCCCGCGTGCGCGGAGGACGCGACGCTCGTGGGCGACTCGGGGTCACGAGCGGCCGCGAGGCGCGCGCTCGGAGCGGCCTGTCAGCTCATCGCCCGGGGCGACCTGCCTCGAGCGGCGCAGGGGCTCGACGAGTGGATCGCGGCGGGCGCGGTGCTGCGCATGGCCACCTTCGAGTTCTCCGGGGTGGAGAGCTCGACTCGCGTCGAGGGCGGACGGATGATCATCGAACTCAACGCGAAGTTCATCTTCGACGACGCGACCCGCGCCGCACCGGCCCTGCTGCACCAGCTGGTGCTCATCGCGGACGACGGCTGGCCCGGCGACACCGTGTCGGCGACCAGCGAACTCGAGGCCGCCACCGTCCAGGCCACGGCGTGTGGGAGACTGTCGTTCGGCGGGGAACCACCGCGCGGTTGTCTGGACGTGGACGAACTGCTCGCACTGGACGACCCGCTCGCCGCCGTCGAGGCGGCCGGGTTCCGAGCCGACTGAATTCGACAGGAGCCGACGTGCAGATCGCGGTGGTGACGTTCCCCGGGTCGCTCGACGACCACGACGCGATGCTGGCCGTGGAGTCGTGTGGCGCCACGCCTCGATCGGTCACCCACACGACCACCGACCTGTCCGGCGTCGACGCGGTCATACTGCCGGGCGGCTTCAGCTACGGCGACTACCTGCGCTGCGGCGCGGTCGCGCACCGGACACCGGTGATGGCGGCGGTCGCTGACCTGGCTGCCGGTGGCGGGCCGGTGCTGGGGATCTGCAACGGCTTCCAGGTCCTGTGCGAGGCGGGGCTGCTGCCCGGGGCACTGCTGCGCAACGAGGGCCTGCGTTTCGTGTGCCGTGTGGTGCCGCTCGAGGTGGCGTCGTCCGACACGGCATGGACCTCGGCGTACACGACGGGCGAGCGACTGCTGATCCCGGCCAAGCACGGGGAGGGTCGCTACCACGCCGACGAGGCGACCCTCGACGACCTCGAGTCCAACGGACGGGTCGTCGTCCGCTACGCGCCGGGCACCAACCCCAACGGCTCGGCTCGCGACATCGCCGGGATCGCCAACGAGACGGGAAACGTCGTCGGACTCATGCCCCACCCCGAACACGCGGTGGACGCGTCACTCATCGGTGGCGACGACGGCCGGGGGTTCTTCCTGAGCGTCCTCGAACGGGCCGCGACGCCGGCGGCCTGAGTCGCGTCAGTTCCCCTCGAGCGCAGCCACACGCTGTTCGCGCCGGCGCCGCTCGACGCGCTGGTGGCCGAACAGCAGCAGGTGGGCGAGGATGCCGAGCGTCATGACGGTCGCCGGGATCCACTGCCCCCGGGTCGCCAGGATCAGTGTCGCGACGAACGCGCAACCGACCAGCACGGCGCGCAGGGCGTTGAGGGCGTCCATCCGGGGGTCCTTCCGCGGATCGTCGTCAGGCACACGAACGAAGGTATCCCGCACCCGGTCAGGTCCGCACCGGGTGATCGAGGGCGGCCACTACGATCGGTGACACGGCACCGACACCGCCGGAACCACAGGCACCCGCCACTCGATCGCGCACCCGCCGTTCGCCCGACCCGGAGCCACCGTGGCCGACCCCGCAGGGCCCGACGCCCACCCGACGTTTCCCGCCGACGAGACCCTCGAGCCTGACCGGGCGCGTGCACTCGCCGCGGAACTCGGGATGACCGACGCGGAGTTCGACGACGTCGAACGCACCCTGGGCCGCACGCCGAGCCTGTCCGAACTGGGCATGTACTCGGTGATGTGGTCCGAACACTGCTCCTACAAGTCGTCGAAGGTCCACCTGCGCAACCTCGCGGCCTCGGCGCCGTGGGTCATCGCCGGTCCCGGGGAGAACGCGGGGGTGGTGGACGTCGGCGACGGTCTGGCCGTCGCGTTCAAGATCGAGTCTCACAACCACCCGAGCTTCGTCGAGCCCTACCAGGGCGCGGCGACCGGGGTGGGGGGCATCCTGCGCGACATCTTCACGATGGGAGCACGGCCCGTCGCGGTGATGGACCCACTGCGGTTCGGGGATCCGGGCGGGTGGGTCGACGGGTCCGGCCGCGAGCATGCTGCGGACCCGCTCCAGCGGCACCTGCTCGACGGGGTGGTCCGCGGGGTCGGGGGCTACGGCAACTGCGTCGGTGTCCCCAACATCGGCGGTGAGCTGGTGTTCGACGACACGTATGCGGGCAACCCGCTGGTGAACGTGCTCGCGATCGGGGTGATGCGCCGTGACCGCCTGCAGCTCGCGCGTGCGGAGAACGTCGGCGACCGCGCCGTGCTGCTCGGCTCGGCGACGGGGCGTGACGGCATCGGTGGCGCCTCGGTCCTGGCCAGTCAGGAGTTCGACGACGCGCTCGACGACAAGCGTCCGAACGTGCAGGTCGGGGACCCGTTCGCGGAGAAGCTGCTGATCGAGTGCTGCCTGGAACTCTACGAGCGCGACCTCGTCCACGGCATCCAGGACATGGGTGCTGCCGGCATCGCGTGCTCGACGTCCGAACTCGCGTCGGCAGCGAGCCTCGGCATGGACGTCGACCTCGACCTCGTCCACCTGCGCGAGGCGTCGATGGAGTCGTGGGAGATCCTGTGCTCCGAGTCGCAGGAACGCATGCTCGCACTGGTCTCACCGGACCACCTCGACGAGGTGCTCGAGATCGCCGAGCGTTGGGGGGTGCCCGCGTCGGTCATCGGTGAGGTCACCGAGGGAGACCGGCTGGTGCTGCGCCGCCACGGCGCGGTCGTCGCCGACCTGCCGGCGCGGTCGCTGGCCGACGAGGGCCCCGTACTCGACCGACCCCAGCAGCGTCCCGACTGGCTCGACGAACTCGCGGCCGTCGACGCCGACGCACTCGACCTCGACGACCTCGTCGCGGGCTCGGGACGCGGCGACCTCGCGGCCTTCCTGCTCGACCTGCTCGCCTCGCCGGGGGTGGCGTCACCTCGGTGGGCGACCGACCAGTACGACCAGTTCGTGCGCTCCGGCACCGTGCTCGGGCCGATGCACGGCGACGCCGGCGTCATCCGACTGCCGGGCTCGCGTCGCGGCGTCGCCTGCTCGACCGACGGCAACGGTCGCTGGTGCGAGATCGACCCGGCAGAGGGGATGCGTCGCATCGTCGCCGAGGCGTTCCGCAACGTCGCGTGCGTCGGTGCGCGTCCGCTCGCGACGACGAACTGCCTCAACTTCGGCAACCCGGAACGCCCCGAGATCATGTGGCAGCTCGCACGAAGCATCGAGGCGCTCGGGGAGGCCACCGCGGCCCTGTCGATCCCCGTGACCGGCGGCAACGTGTCCCTCTACAACGAGACCCGCGGGCGTGCGATCCACCCGACGCCGGTGGTCGGGGTGCTCGGTGTGCTCGAGGATGCGCAGCGCGCGGTCGACGTCGCGTTCGAGGACGAGGGTGACGTCGTGCTGCTCGTCGGTGCTCCGACCGTGGCCGGTCTGGCCGGCAGCGCCCTGCAGCGGTTCGTCGACGCTCCGCTGGGTGGGGTGCTCGCGCCGGTCGACCTCGACCTCGAGGGCGCCCTCGGCGAGGTTCTGCACCTCGCCGCGACCGAGGGTCTGCTCGCCTCGGCGCACGACGTCTCGTCCGGAGGTCTGCTCGTCACGCTGGCCGAGAGCTGCGTGGCCGGTGACGTCGGGGTCGAGGTGTCTCTGCCGGACGACGTCCCGACCATCCAGGCTCTGTTCAGCGAGTCTCCCGGACGGGTGGTCGTCAGCCTCGCGTCGACCGACGTGCTGGCGTTCGCGCGTCTCTGTGCGGACGCCGAGGTGCCCGTGTTCGACCTGGGCACGGTCACCGGCGACCGTCTGGCGATCGACGGTGTCGTCGACCTCGAACTCGACGACCTGATCGCCGCGTCCAACGGCCTCGCGAACCTGCTCGAGGACTGATCAGGCCGCCGCGACCCGGGGTCACGGGCGCTGGCGTGCTCGCGTCTCGTACATCGCCTCGTCGGCCCTGCGGATGGCATCCTCGAGGGGTTCGTCGGGTCTGACGAGGGCCACGCCGGCTGTCCACGCGACGGGAGACACCTCGGCCAGTCGATGGAGGAGTGCGCGGGCGGTGCCGAGGTCCGTGCGCGGGAACAGCACGATGAACTCGTCGCCGCCGTAGCGACTCACCACGTCGGTCTCGCGCAGGGCCTGCCGCCAGTTGTCGACGGTCTCACGCAGGCGAGCGTCACCGACCAGGTGTCCGTGCTCGTCGTTGACGGTCTTGAAGTCGTCGAGGTCGATCATGGCCAGCGCGGTCGGTTCGCCGTTGCGCGACGAGAAGGCCATCGCGTGGTTGACCGCCAGTTCGAGGCCGAGCCGGTTCACCGCACCCGTGAGTCGGTCGTACGTGGTGAGTCCCTGGACCCGCGCCTGTACGCGGATCACCGCCTCGACGGCGACCACGAGCGTCGCTCCGAGCTGGATCATCACGATCCCGGCCACGACACCGGAGATCGCCGGCTGGGCGGCGATCCCGACGACCAGCGTCGCGACCGAGGCTGCCAACCACGTACGCGCGACGCGGGCAGGGGCGAACACTGCCTGGTGGACGACGAGCCACACGAGCGAGATCACCGAGGAGATGGCTCCGGGCCCGGTGACCGCGACGACGGTGATCCAGCCCGTGATGACCAGCAGGGTGACGAGGCCCCCAGCCCTCACCGCGCGGGGCCACCTCGTACCACCGAACCAGGCCAGCAGGACCATCGCCCCGTTGACGGCGGCGAGGACCTGCAGGAGCACGACCGGCATGTCGGGGTGGGGAAGGGCGAAGACGGCCACCAGGCAGCGAGTGGCGCTGAGCGCGTGCAGGAATGCAGGTCGATGGGGTGGCCACGCCACGTTCCCAGCTGCATCATGGGTCGTCCGCAGGATCCGGGGACGGGACCTTCTGGCCTCGACGACCGGTCAGTGTAGGTGTCGGAGGGCCCGTCTGGGGCCGGTGCGGTCGCGGTCCTGGTCGGGCGTGTGGCATGGGGCGAGGCCCGCGCGGTGGCCCGGTGACGTGGGTGTAGATTTGTGTCCGGTCCCCGGCGTGCCCGTCGATCGAAGGAAGTCCGGTCCACCAGCTCCTGGACGACGACGGCCCCCACGACGAGTGTGGGGTCTTCGGTGTGTACGCGCCCGGTGAGGACGTCGCGACCCTCACCTACTTCGCCCTGTACGCGCTCCAGCACCGGGGGCAGGAGTCGGCAGGCATCGCCGTGTCGGACGGTCGTCGGATCGTCGTGCACAAGGACATGGGGCTGGTCAACCAGGTGTTCACCGACACCAGCCTCGCGGCGCTCGACGGAGACCTCGCGATCGGCCACTGCCGCTACTCCACGACGGGTTCGTCGTCGTGGATCAACGCGCAGCCGCAGTACCGCGAGACCACCACGGGTGGGGGGATCGCGCTCGGACACAACGGCAACCTCGTCAACACCGCGGACCTGGCGCGCCAGATGGACCAGCGGCCGACCAACGACTCCGAGGTGATCGCGGCCCTGCTGGCCCGTGACGTGGACGTCAGTCTGGAGGCCGCGATCGCCCGGGTTGCTCCGACGCTGGTCGGTGCCTACTCCGTCGTGGTGATGGACGAGCAGCGCATCCACGCGTTCCGCGACCCTCACGGTCTGCGCCCCCTGCAGATCGGCCGTCTGCCCACGGGTGGTTGGGTGGTCGCGTCGGAGAGTTCGGCGATCGACATCGTGGGTGCCGTCCTCGTCCGGGACGTCGAGCCCGGCGAACTCGTCACGATCGACGGCAACGGGCTGCACAGCACACGTTTCGCGGAACCGACCCCGAGGTTCTGCCTGTTCGAGTGGGTCTACCTCGCCCGTCCCGACCACCGGCAGGACGGTGGCAGCGTGCTCCACGCTCGTCGTCGCATGGGTCGTCGGCTCGCGCGTGAGGCGCCGGTGGACGCGGACGTGGTCATCCCGGTGCCGGAGGCGGGTCGCGACGCGGCCGCGGGCTTCGCCGCCGAGTCTGGTATCGAGTTCGCCGACGGGCTGGTGAAGAATCGCTACGTCGGCCGCACGTTCATCCAGCCGACCCAGTCGCTGCGTCAGATGGGGATCCGTCTCAAGCTGTCGCCGGTGCGCGAGGTGGTGGAGGGTCGTCGGCTGGTCGTCGTGGACGACTCGATCGTCCGGGGCAACACGTCGCGACAGCTCGTGGAGATGCTGCGGGCCGCAGGAGCGGCGGAGGTCCACCTGCGGATCACCTCGCCGCCCATCGCACACCCGTGCTACTACGGCATCGACATGGCAACGCGGGCCGAACTGATCGGGGCCGACCTCGACGTGGAGGAGATCCGCGCGTTCATCGGTGCCGACTCGCTGCACTACATCTCGCTGGACGGACTCGTCGAGGCGGTGCCGACCTCCGACGACGCACTGTGCACGGCGTGCTTCACGGGTGACTACCCGATCGACGTGCCCGACGAGCACGAGCAGCTCGCCCAGATCAAGTTCGACTTCGAGGGCCAGGGGGGCAGGCAGCAGTCCTCGAGGTCCGGGGCGACGGGCTGACCAACCGGTCAGCGGAGTGGGCGCGGACAGTGTCCGCGCGTCTTGCGCGCGGGGCTGCAGCGGGGGGAACCACCGGCACGCTGTCTGCGTCTGACCTGTCGCCCACCACATCGGTGGGAGATCCCCCGCGCACGATCGACGTGCGGTGAACCCTGACCTGTCCCGGAAGGACACGAGCAGACATGAGCATCCCTTCAGTCCGAGTCCGAGTCCGAGGTGCGCGCGTGCTCGCCGCAGCCCTGAGCGCGGCGCTGGTGCTGGCCGCGTGCGGCCAGGACGCCACCGATGAACCCGAGGCGACCCCTGAGGTCCCGGCGGAGGAGCCTGCCGCTGACCCTGAGCCGGAACCGGAGCCCGAGCCGGTCGAGGAGGAGTCCGAGCCGGAGGGTGACTGTTCGGCGTCTGGGGCCGCGATCGTCGCCCCCGACCTGACCGATGTCCCGGCGGAGGTCATCGCCGTGCGCGACCTGCTGCTCGATGCCGCCCTGCGCTGCGACGAGCAACTGCTGTTCACGGCGATCGAGGAGTCGGGGATGTTCACCTACTCGTTCGGCGACGAGGGTGACGCCATCGGCTACTGGTGGGGTCTCGAGGAGGCCGGCGAGGAGCCGTTCCTGCACCTCGCCCGTGTGCTCGGCACCACGCCGGCGCTCGCAGACGGCGGCGAGATCTGGGTGTGGCCGCAGGTCACGACGGGACGGCCCGAGAACACCACCCCCGAGGCATGGGCCGAACTCGACTGGATGAGTGACGCAGAGATCGAGGCGTCGCAGAGCGAGGCCGGCTATCTCCACTGGCGCACGGGCATCACCACGGACGGCGAGTGGCGCTTCTTCGTCGCTGGCGACTGAGCCCTGCTCGTCGCTGAACGGTCGATGGCGGGCCGGCGTGGGTCACGCGAAGGTGTGGCGCACGTCGGCCCGCCGTCGTGACGTCGGGTCCCGTCCCGGAGTGCGGCGAATCGGGGTGTGGTGTGCGGGATGTTGGGCGACGCCGTAGGTGCCCGGCTCCTCGCCAGCCATGGAAACACGGACACGGCGCTCGAGGTGCGGGTCGGGTGGTCGCCAGGTCGCCGGGAGCGTCTGTGTGGTGATGCCCGATCGTTCGTGCCACCAGGTCCGCGTGCCGTCCGGTTGCTGACAGACCCTCCATCCGTCGCGTTCCTTGTTCCCGTTGTGGTGGTTGCACAGCGGCGCGAGTTCATCGAGGTCGGTCCGGCCTGCTCGATCCGAGGGTCGCGCAGGGTGCCAGGGGCGCGCGTGGTCGGTGTGGCACGCCCGCGCGGGCCGTTCACAGTTGGGGGCGGAGCAGGTGTCGTGCACCGCGAGGGTGGCGTCGCGCAACCATCCGGGGGCGAGTCGCGCCCGTCGGCCCACGCCGACGACCGAGCCGGTCTCGTCGATCACGACCGTCCTCACGTCGGCTCCGCGTTCGTCCAGCAGCCGTCGTGCGGCCCTGGCGTTCATCCACACTCGGCCACCGAACAGGCTGGTGAGCACCGTCGCAGGAGTGCGTGCGCCGTCGAGGAGGTCGGTGAGTTCGGCGCGCAGCAGCAGCTGGGGTCGTGCCGCCATCGCCGCGGGTGCTGCGCTCGGTGAGGGTGTGCCGTCCGACATCGACGCGTCGAGGATGCGCACCAGTCGGGCCAGCCGGGCGCGTGCCATGGGTCGCGTCCGTGGTGCCATGTCGTCGACGCCGTCCTCGCCACCCGGGCGTGGCGCGTCCGCGGCGCTCAGGCCGGTGTTCAGTGCCGCGTCGAGCGTCGCCCAGGAGGCCGGTCCGAGATCGCCGAACAGCTGCCCGCCGCTGCCGTCCATGCGTGGCTGCATCGCGAGGAACTCCTCCTTCGGAGCTCCCCTCTCGCGGCGCTGCGGACTGGTCGTGTCGACCGAGTCGACCGCCTGGGCGATCGCCCGGACGATCGCGTCGGGCTCACCGTGTGGGGACGCCGCGACCACGCGGGCGACCGCGTCGTCGACCACGTCGTCGAGCGCGTGTGGCAGTCGATGGACCCGCAGTGCGACCGAGCGAACCTGTGCCCAGGACAGGCGGCCCGCGAGGAACCCGGCGCGGAGTGCGGGGATCCTGCGGCAGATCCGCGCCGAGGTGACGAGCATGCGAGCGTCGGTCCCGGTCCGGCGGGCCACGAGCGTGAGCCAGTCCGTGAGTGACACGCCGGTGAGTGCGTGGCTGGCGGTCTCCTCGTCGATGCGTGCGATCTCGTCGACGGCTCGGGCGATGAGGCGGTCGGCCTCGAGGAGCCGGGCGAGGGCGTCTGCGAGTTCCGGGAGTTCGGCGAGGGGAGGGTGACGGTGCGCGAGTTCGTCGGCTGACCGCGCCGGGTCCCCGGACGCGGAGTGCGCGTCCGGGCCCGGCATGTCCGTGGTCTCCATGCGCGTCCCGTTCGAGGGTGGGCCGTTCTGGCTGCGGGCGTCCCCGCTGATCGAACACATGTTCGCACGTGGATGCGACATCGGCGGGTCGACACGTCGCCATGCTGTGGACACGTGACGCGTGCGCAGGCCCCTGCTGCACCGCCTGGCCCCGCGATGTCCACAGGTCGTCGTCATGCCTGGCGACATCCCGTGGGCTCGCGGGCTAGCGTGTGCCTCCTGACGGGGACCACGGGGGGATCTGTTGGGCGGACGTCGTACGCCTCTGCACACACACGCCACGCGCCGCTGGACGGCCGCGCACCGGGCGTCGTTCGCATGACCGACACGTCGATGTCGCGTGCTCCCGTCGACCGGGCGGATGTCCACCTGTCGGACGTGATGCGCCTGCGGACCGACCTACTGCTTCGCCAGTCGAGCCGCACGGTCCGGGACGCCCGGGTCGACTCCGCGCGGCTCGCCGGGACCCTCAGGGATCTGGCCGAGGCTCGCGCTCGCGTCGTGCTCCGTTCCACGACGGGGCGCGTGCACCGGGGTGTGCTCACCGTGGTCGGCGTCGATCACGTCCGCCTCGAACTCGAGGCGGGGTGGCTCGTGGTCGCCATGTCGGCGATCCAGGGCGTGCAACCCGTGCCCGGCAGCAGGGTGGTGCCAGCCACGGGCGATCCCGGTGCCGTCGGCGGTGCCTCGCGGGAGCCGGCCGGCCAGTCCGCGAGCGCGAACCCGGACCGTGACGACCCCGCTGGCGACCCCGAGGTGGCCGACGACGATCACGCGGAGTTGGATCCGAACGAGTGGACGCTCGCCGACGCACTGGACGACCTGTCGTACGACCGGGCCACGGTCGAGCTCGTGCCACACGGGCCGGGGAGTGCGTTTCGTGGCGAACTCATCGGGGTCGGTGACGACGTCGTCACGGTCGAGGCGTCGTATGCGGCGGTGTACGTCCCCATCGCGAGCGTCGCCGAGGTCGCGTTGGTCGAGGACCTGGAGTACTCATGGTGAGTGCCCCGCCCCGGACGATCCCGACGGCCCCGTCCCTGCGTTCCCCGGCCCCACGGGCCCCGTCGCTGCACGCAGGGTGCTGGCGGCGGGGCGGAGTGTCAGTTCGACGAGCTGCCGGTGGGATCCGCGTAGAGGTGCGCGAGGTCACCGGGCTCGATGCGAGCCTGGTCGATGAACGCCGTGACCTCCGCCTCCTGCAGGCGGATCACCCGTCCGAACTTGTACGCAGGCAGCTGCCCGTCGTCGATGAGTCGATACAGGGTCCGGGTGGTCAGACCGAGACGCCGGGCGGCCTCCCGGGTACTGAGCCAGCGGATCTCTTCCTGCGCCATTTCATCGCCTTCCGTTTGGCCCGACGATACCGGATGGTCGCGGCAGGTCGAGACTTCTGGTGACGACACTCGAACGGACCGGTGGTCTCGGTGTCGCGTCGACATCGAGGTCGGGTCGAGTCCACGACGGCGTCAGGACACGGTAGTGCACCGCGCGACACGGGGGGCAGCACATGGAGACCACGGCAGGGACCGATGCGAGCGGGCCCGCGAGTCGGTCTGCTGACCACGTCGTGGCGACGTCGGCGTCCTCGGGGGGACGGCCCGGGCACCACGTTCGCCGGCGCCGCGCGCTGCCCGGGGCGCGTGCGGTGGTGGGTGGGCTGCTCGTCGCGGTCTCGGCGATCGCCCTGTTCCTGACACACCTGCAGGCCTCGGCGCCACCGGTCACTGCGTACCTGGTGGCCAGCGGCCCGATCGCACCCGGCACGGAGATCACGGACCCGACGCAGGCTCGGTCGCTGTTCGGTGCACTGACCATGGACCTTCCCGGCGCGACGTCCGCACGGGCGTTCACGATCGACCAGTTCGACGACCTGGTCGGGCACGTCGTGGCCTCGTCGCTCGACGCTGGCGATCTCGTGCAGCGCGGCGTGCTCGTCGCCGTGGGAGACCTGCCGGAGTCGCACCACGTGTCGTTCGCGACCTCCCGGGCGGACGCCCTGGCTGGTGACGTGCTCCCGGGCCAGCGCATCGACGTCCTTGCGACGTTCACCGTCGCGGGGGAGATGTTCACCAGCTATGTGGCCCGTGGCGTGCAGGTGCTCGGGGTGGAGTCGGACGACGCCGGCCTCGGATCGCGTGACGTCGTCGTCACGGTCGCGGCAACCGATCCCGCCGAGGTTCTCGCACTCGGACACGCGGCGCGCACCGCGGGCGTGTTCCTCGCTCGGCCGGGCCCCGGGGCCATGGACCACGACGTGCCCGCGGCGCATCGTGTCCATCCGCCCGTGCTGGTGCCTGCGGGCGACGGCGGCGATCCGGGGGCATGGGCGGACGGGTTCGACCCCGTCGACCCGGACTTCGTGACTGGCGTGGGGTGACGTCCGGCGGTTCGAGCGACGGGTCCTGAGGACGACGAGACAGGACGACGAGACAGGACGACGAGACAGGTCGACGGGGGTGGGAGATGGACGAGCGGTACGTGGTCCTGGGTCTGGCCCGGACGCACGAGGGATGGTTCGGGGCCGTCGGCCGGTGGTCCACGGCCGGATCCGTGCCCGTCGAGTTCGTCCGGTGCGTGTCGGTCGACGACCTGCGGGCGCGACTGGCCGGGACGCGACGACACTCGGCGGTCCTCTGCGACGCGTCGATCTCCGGGCTCGACCGAGACCTCGTGGCGACGGCTGGTGACGTCGACTGCCCGGTGGTCGTCGTCGACGCGTCACCGGGCAGGGTGTGGGAGGACATCGGGGTGGCGGCCGTCCTCGCTCCGGCGTTCTCCCGTGACGAACTCATCGCGGTGCTCGCGGCAACCTCGTCCATGCTGAGCACCGCACGTCGGGTACCGCGAACCGCCCCCGCGCCCCCACCGGTGGAGAAGGGCGTGCTCGTCGCGGTGACGGGGCCGGGGGGAACGGGAGCCTCGACGTGCGCGATCGCGCTCGCCCAGGGGGTCGCGCGGGTCTCGTCGCGACCTACCGGCACGGCATGGTGGCGGCGGGGAACCACCACCCAGCCTGCGAGGCGAACCGTGCTGCTCGCGGATCTGTGTCGGGTCGCCGACCAGGCCATGCTCCACGACGCGCGGACGTTGGCACCCGGTGTCCAGGAACTTGCCGAGGCGCATCGAACGACCAACCCGACGCCCAGCACCGTGCGCGACCAGACCTTCGAGGTCTCCGAACGCGGATACCGACTCCTGCTCGGCCTGCGGCGACCCCGCCACTGGACCGCGCTGCGTCCACGGTCGGTCGAGGCCATGGTGGACTCGCTCGTGCGCACCGCTCAGGTCACGGTGGCCGACGTGGACGCCGACGCCGAAGGAGAGCCCGAGACGGGTTCCGTCGACGTCGGTGAACGCAACGCGATGGCGCGAGCGGTCCACACCCGAGCGGACGTGGTCGTCGTGGTGGGTGAACCGTCGATGAAGGGGGTCCACGCGCTCGTCCGGGTGATCGGAGAACTGGTCGAGATCGGTGTGCCGGTCGGACGCGTCCTGCCCGTCGTGAACCGGTCCCATCGATCGCCCCGCGCGCGAATGGCCGTCACCTCCGCCATCGAGGAACTGCTCATGCCACCGGACGACGTCACGCCTCCGGCGCGGGCACTGCACCTGCCTCGCCTCGGCGTGGAGGCGGCCCTGCGCGATGGAACGGCGCTTCCGGCGGACCTCGCGGAGCCACTCGCCGATCGGGTCGACCAGGTCGTCGCGAGACAGGGTGGGCGCGCATCCGTCGTACCCGAGGCGCCGGTTCGGGTCACACCGGGATCGCTCGCGGGCCTGGCGGACACCGGTTGAACGAGGACGCGTCACGGCGCCGACGACGAACACCGTACGGGGGGTACGAGGATGCCGGTCGACCAGCACGAGGTGTCGCCGCTCGCAGAGATCGAGCGCGCGGTGCTCGAACGAGCGCGTGAGGACAACCTCGACATGGACGGAGAGGGCGCCGTCGTGCGTCTGCGGTCACTCATCACCGAGGAGGTCGCGAGGTGGACCGACGACGCCGACGCCGGTCTGCGACCGTTCCATCTGGCCGATCCGGTCGGTGTGGCGGAACGGGCCGAGCGCAACCTGGCCGGCAACGGACCGCTGGCCGACCTCCTCGACGACGACGACGTGTGGGAGGTGATGATCAACGCGCCGGACCAGATCTTCGTGCGGCGCCACCGAGGACCGTCGGGCTACCACGACGAGGTGTTCAACGATGCTGCGCACCTCGAACGAACGTTGTCCCGCATCCTCGGAGAGGCACGGAGCCACCGGAAGCTCGATCCGTCCGAGGGGCTGCAGGACGCCCAGTTGGACAACGGCGCGCGCCTCCACATCGTGCACGGGGACATCGGCCGAGGCGGGAACCTCATCGTCAACATCCGGCGGTTCACCGGGGTGGCGATCCGGGACCTCGACGAACTCGCGGCTCGCGGGTCGATGAGTTCGCAGGCCGCCGCGTTCCTCCGGGCGGCCACGAGGGCTCGACTGTCGATCGTGTTCGCCGGGCGCCCCGGATCGGGCAAGACGACCCTGCTGTCGTGCTGTGCGGCAGAACTCGATCCCGGCCTGCGCGTCGTCACCGCCGAGGAGGTCTTCGAGGTCGACGTGCCGCTGCCCAACGTGGCGTCGATGCAGACACGGCCGGACCGTCCCGACCGCCCGGGGGTCGATCTGCGGCGACTCGTCGCGGGATTCCTCCGGATGGCTCCGGACGTCGCCATCGTCGGCGAGGTCCGTGACCGTGAGGCACTGCCGCTGCTGCTCACCCTGTCGTCCGGGGTCACCGGCTACACGACGATCCACGCGGGATCCGCCCGTCAGGCGCTGTCGCGCCTCCGGTTCGTGTGCCAGCTCGCCGACACACGGTCGGAGCTCCCGATGACGGCCCTCAACGCGCTGGTGACCGAGTCGGTGGACGTGGTCGTCCACTGCGACCGCGTCGACGGCCAGCCGCGGGTGGAGGAGATCGTCACCGTCGAGGACCAGCAGACCTCCGCGGACTCCGCCGCGTTCACGGTCACGGAACTCTTTCGACGCGAAGGGCCGGGGGCCGCGCTGACGTGGACCGGCGCGTTGCCGGTGCGAGCCGAGCGGGCGTTGGCCGCCACGGGGGTCGACGTGCGTGCCCTGCTGACTGGCACACGCACGACCATTCCCGGCGTCCATCTCGATCCGAATGCTCACGGCGGATCGACGGCGGCCCATGGTCGGCACCCGCACGGCGACGCGAGCGCGTCCACCCGATCGGGGGGCCGATGAACGGCCCGTCCGGTGCGTTGCTGGTCGCCGCCGTCGGGGCGGCGGGTGTCCACCTCGTGTGGACATCGGTGGTGGGAGGCCGCCGGACGTTCGGGTTCGCCGCGACCCGGTCGGTGCGTCGGCGCGTCGCCCGGGCCCTGACCGTCGCCGGGGTCAACCACCCCCGACCTCGCGAACTCGTGGCAGGGGGTGCGCTGCTCGCCGCCGTTGCGGGGGCTGCTGGTCACGCGATCTACGGCGGGTGGATGGCGCCCCTGGTGATCGGCCTCGCGGCCGCCGCGACACCGACCCTCGCCGCGCGATCGCGGCAGCGCCTTCGGCTCGAGCGTGCTCGGGACGCCTGGCCCCGGATGATCGAGGAGATCCGCATCCAGGTGATCGGGCTCGGCCGATCGGTGCCCCAGGCACTGCTCGACGTCGGTCGGCGCGGCCCCCAGGAGATGCACCCGGCGTTCCTCGCGGCCGAGCGCACGTGGATGGTGTCCACCGACTTCTCGCGCACCCTCGACGTGCTGCGCACGGAGCTCGCCGACCCGACCGCCGATGCGGTCTGCGAGACACTGCTGATCGCGCACGAACTGGGTGGCACGGACGCGGACGGGAGGTTGCGGGCGCTCGTCGACGACCGGATCCAGGACGTGCAGGGTCGCCGTGACGCGAGAGCCCGGCAGTCGGGCGTGAGGTTCGCCAGGGTCTTCGTGCTGGTCGTCCCGGTGGGGATGGCGCTCGTCGGGCTCGCGATCGGCGACGGCCGTGCGGCGTACGCGACGCCGGGGGGACAGGCTGCGGTGCTGGCGGCGTTCGCCATGATCGCAGCGTGCTGGTGGTGGGCCGGGCGCCTCCTGCGACTGCCCGACGAGGAACGGGTGTTCGTCGCCAGCGACGGGTCGTCACGGTGACGGCGCCGACGGGGTTCCTGTCCGCGCTGACGACGTCCTCGCTGGCGACGCTGGCGGTCGTCGTCAGCGGTGTGCTGCTCTGGTGGGGATCGACGTTGCTGTTGGCGTCGATCGGATGGTTCTCGCGTCGACCCCTCGTCGAGCGCCTCGGCCCGTACGCGCGGCGCCACGGCCCCATCGACCGACGGCCGAGCGTCCTGTCGGCCGAGTCGTTGCGTGACACCGTGGTACCGATCGCCCAGATGGTCGGCGAACGCTTCTCCCGGCTGTTCGGGGCGCTCGAGGATCCCGGTGTCCGCCTGCGACGCACCCATGCGTCGACGTCGGTGGCGCAGTTCCGCCTGCGGCAGGTCGGATGGGCGCTTGCGGGTGCCGGCGTCGGAGTCTTCGTCACGCTGACCGTGCGGCCGCCGGTGGTTGCCGGCGCCGTGTTCGTCGTCGGGGGACTCCTGCTCGGGTTCGCGCTCGTCGAACAGCAGCTCGCCTCGGCCTCGGATCGTCACCGTTCCCATCTGCGACAGCAGCTGCCGGTGGTGTCCGAACAGATCGGGATGTACGTCTCCGCGGGCTTCTCGGTGCCGCAGGCCGTCGAACGGGTCGCGCGCCGAGGCGAGGGAGCATGTGCCCGCGACCTTCGTCGGGTGCTCGCCCGCATCCGTCACGGCGTCGACGAACGCACCGCGCTGACCGAGTGGGCAGCCCTCGCCGACGTCGACGCGGTGACGCGGCTGGTCGCGGTGCTGTCGCTGGACCGGCAGGCCAGCGACCTCGGACGACTCATCGCCACCGAGGCGCGCAACATCCGGCGTGACCTCCACCGTGACCTGCTGTCCGCGATCGAACGCCGAGGTCAGCAGGTGTGGATCCCGGTCACGGTGGCGACCCTGCTGCCCGGGGCGATCTTCATCGCCGTGCCGTTCTCGTCGGCTCTGTCCGCGTTCCTCTCGGGATGACCGTGGACGGACCCGACCCCACCCCAACCGACCTGATCAGACCGGCAGGAACCACGACACGAACCACGAGGAGGAGACGATGACCAGTGCACGGGGGATCCGACACCGACTGCGCACGTCCGCGGCGGGCGAGGGGGTGATCTCGGCCGCGATCGTCGTGCTCATCATGGCGGTGATCGGGGCCGGTCTGTACCTGGCGTTCAACCGCACGGTGACCGACGCGGCGGAACGCATCGAACAGGAGGTCCGGATGATCGGGGGCTGACGGTGTCTGCGAACGACGGTTCGTCACCGGTGACGGCGGTGCTCTCCCTCACCATCCTGCTCGCGTTCCTGCTGCTCGCCACGCAGACCCTGGTGCACCTGTACGCGACCACGGCGGTGACCGCGGCGGCGTTCGACGTCGCGCGTGGTGCCGCTGCGGAGGGACGTGGCTGCCTCTCGGCCGGACCCCACGGGATCGAACGTGCCGAGGACCACCTGCGTCGACGGCTCGGCAGGTTCGGGCACGACGTCGAGGTGGTCTGCAGCGATGACGGCGAGTCGACCTCGCTGACCGTGCGGGCACCGACGCCGGCCCGGGTCATCGGTGGGCCCCTGCGACTGGGCGACATCCAACGCACGATCACGGTGCGTTCGGAGATGCTGCGATGACGCCGTCGGTGGGGCGTGTCCCATCGGAGTCCGGGTTCGTCGCGGGTGCCGACGCGCTGCTGGTCGGCGTGCTCGTGTTCGTCATGGGCACGCTGGTGGCGCTGAACGCGTGGTCGGTGGTCGACGCGCGGTTCGCCACGGCGTCGGCAGCGCGAGAGGCCGTGCGTGCCGCCGTGGAGACGCCTGTCGGGCAGGACCCGCACGAGCGTGCGGTGGCGGCGGGCCGAGCCGCGTACGCCGCGCATGGCCGCAACCCTGAGGCGTTGCGCGTCGAACCGGTCGGGGACGTGGGTCTCGCCCGGTGTCAGCGCATCCGCTACCGGGCCGTGGCGACGGTGCCGACCACGATCGTGCCCGGGCGTTGGCCGGCGGGCGGGTTCGAGGTGACGGGCACCCACTCGGAGGTCGTCGACCCCCACCGTTCCGGCCTGGCACCGGGGGGTGGCTGTGAGTGGTGACCGGAGGGCCCGGTTCTCGGCGCAGGACGGCAACACGCTCGTGCTGTTCCCGGCCGCGATGCTCATCCTTCTCGCGCTGGTCGCACTGTCGCTCGATGCTGCGGTGGCACACCTCGCGCAGCGACGGCTCGCGGACCTGGCGGCGTCGGTCGCCAACGACGCGACCACTGCGATGGACCTCGACGCGTACTACGGGCGTGGAGACCTGACGCTGGACGCCAGCCGTGCCGCCGCCCGGATGCACGAGCAGCGGGTCGCCATCGGCCGGGACCGGGGGCTCGAGGACGTGTCGTGCTCGGTCACGACGAACGGGCCCGTCGTGGTCGCCACATGCGACGCCGTCGTGAGGCCGGTGGTCGCCCCGGTGTTCACGACGCTCGGAGACCGAATGCACCTGCGCGCCGTCGAGGCGGCGCGGGCCGCCGAACGCTGACCGGCCCTAGGGTTCCGGCGTCGTCTCCGACCACGACGGGAGTGCCGTGCTGTCGACCCGTGACCGGCGGCTGCTCGGACTGGCCGTGCCCGCGGTGGTCACGCTCGTCGCGAGTCCCCTGATGGGCCTGGTCGACACGGCGATCGTGGGGCGACTGGGAGCCGTGGAGCTGGGCGCGATGGGGCTGGCGATCGCGGTCCTGAACACGGTGTCGTGGGTGTGCAACTTCCTCGTGTTCGGAACCACCTCGACGGTGGCCAGGGCGGTCGGGGCACGGGACCTGCCGGCGGCGGGACGACGTGTGGCCCACGCCACGCAGGTCGCGCTCGTGCTCGGGGCGGGCATCGCGGTGCTGATCGTGGTGCTCGCCCCGGCGATGCTGCGCGCGCTGGGGGCCGTCGACGAACTGGTCGACCCCGCCGCCACCTACCTGAGGATCCGTGCCCTGGGGGTGCCGCTGCTGCTGCTCGGCTACGTCGGGCACGGCGCGTTCCGCGGCGTCTCGGACACCCGGACGCCGCTGGGCATCGTGGTGGCGGCGAACCTGGTCAACGCGGTCGTGACGGCGGTGCTGGTGTTCGGGCTGGGGTTCGGGCTCGCCGGCGCGGCCTGGGGCACCGTCGTCGCCGAGGCGCTGACCGTCGTCGTGTTCGCGCTGCGGATCCGGCGTACGCGGCTGCCCCTGCGGGGTCACGGCCGACCCGACCGCGCGCAGTTGCGGGCGCTGGTCGTCGTCAGCCGAGACCTGTTCCTGCGGACCGGAGGACTGCTCCTCGGGCTGCTCGCGGTGACGGCCGCGTCGGCCCGGGTGGGGGCGGTCACCGCTGCCGGGCACCAGATCCTGTTCCAGTCGTTCCTGTTCGTGTCGTTCCTGATGGACGGGTTCGCGATCGCGGGGCAGACGATGGTGGGCACGGCGCTCGGGGGTCGGGACGTCGCCGAGGCTCGCGGGGTGGCTCGCGCGCTGCTGCGCTGGGGTGCCGGCGGGGGCGTCGTGGTCGCGGTGGTGCTGCTCGCCGGGCAGGTGATGTTTCCCCGCCTGCTGACCGACGACCCCGCGGTGCTCGCCGTCGTGGCTGGCGTGTGGTGGTTCGCGGCGCTCGGTCACGTGGTGAACGGTCCCGTGTTCGCGCTCGACGGGGTGCTGATGGGCGCCGAGGACTTCGGGTACCTGCGCACGTGGACGGTGACGGCGGCGGTCGTCGGTGGGACCGCCGCGCAGGTCGTGGCGATCGGCGGGGGAGGGCTGTTCGGCCTGTGGGTCGCGGTGCAGGCCATGATGCTGGTGCGGCTGGTGTCGCTGGTCGCACGGGTGCAGGGCGACCGGTGGACACGGACCGGCGCGCGACTCGTCGGCGAGTGACCACCGGGGTCGTGCGAGCAGCGCCGGCGTGGTCGGCCGTGTCGTCAGCGTGTGAAGGTCGCGACCGACTCGACGTGGTGGGTCATGGGGAACAGGTCGAGGGGGACGACCCGCGTCAGTCGGTAGCCGTGTCCTGTGAGTCGAGCCGTGTCGCGGGCCAGCGCGGCGACGTCGCACGACACGTAGACGATGCGCTGGGGCACCAGTCGGGCGAGGTCGTCGAGCACCTGGGCCTCGGCACCGGCCCGTGGCGGGTCGAGGACGACCAGGTCCGGGGCCTCGAGGCCGTCCTCGCCCCGCAGTGCCTTCGCCGTGACCTCGGCCACGTCGGCGTGCACCACGTCGACGGGCAGGTTGGCCTCGTCCGCGTTGCGTTCGGCGAGCCGTGCCGCAGAACGGTTCGACTCGACCGCGACGACGTCCGCGCCGGCAGCGGCGATCGGCAGGGAGAGCAGACCGACCCCCGCGTACAGATCCCACACGAGGGCGCCCTCGAGGTCGCCGAGCGCGTCGAGGACCTGCGCGACGATGGCCGCGGCGCCCTCGGGGCTGACCTGGAAGAACGCGTCGGCGGCGAATCGCAGCGTCTGTCCGGCGACGGTCTCGGTCAGCACCCCGTCGCCGCGGATGGCCACGGTTCGGCCGTCGGGCTGTTCGAGCAGCAGGTCGAAGTCGCCGTCGGGCAGTTCGAGCCCCGACTCCCCGGGAGTGAGCACGGCGGCCCGGCCCTCGGACGCCACACGCACGACGAGGCGTTCGGCGCCGGTGTCGTCGCCGACCTGGTCGACGAGCCGCTGGGCATCGTCGGCCAGCACCAGGCACCGGTCGATCGGGATGACGTCGTGGGATCCGACCCGACGGAAGCCGAGGCGGCCGTCGGCGTCGGCGTGCAGCTGGGCGTGGTGGCGATAGCCGGTCGCGTCACCGACGGCCACGCACGGTTCCACGGGCGGGTCGGTGATCCGACCGATCCGCTGGAGCTGTTCGCGGACCACGCGCGTGAGCAGCAGCCGCTGGGCGTCGACGGCGACGTGCTGGAGGTCGCATCCGCCGCATGCACCGACGTACGGGCAGGGCGGCGCGACCCGGTCGGGTGAGGCCTCGAGCACCTCGAGCAGCTCGCCTCGCGCCCAGCGCTTCCGGTCGTCGACGACGCGGACACGCACGCGCTCCCCGGGGATCACGCCGGGGACGAACACGGCCTTCCCGTCGAGGCGGGCGACGCCCTCACCACCGTGGGTGAACCCGTCGACCGTGAGGTCGTGCACGTCGGGGTCGGAGGGGGCAGTCGTGGTCACGAGATCTCCTCGAGGCTGTTGCGCATGAGGCCCACGTGGGCGCGGGCGCGGTCGGCGGCCTCGGCGGCGCGGTCGAGGTCGGGGGCCTGCACGAGCACCATGGTCCACGCGATGGCGCGCAGGCCCTCGCCGGGGAGGGTCAGCACGTCCGGCTCGAGCTGGTCGAGCGGGGCGGCGGGCTGCGCGACGGCGCGTGCAGTGGCGATCATGCCCTCGGCGTCACGCTGCCACCCGCCGAGGTCGCCGGCCACGACGTCGGCGAGCGCCGACGCCAGGTCGGCGGCGAGGTCCGACGGGTGCTCCTGGGTGGCCGCGAGCGCGGTCAGGAGCAGTGCCGGTCGGTCCGGTGTCGTGGCCCGGTCGGGCGTCTCGGCGGGAAGCAGCGGGAGCGCTCGTGCCCGGCGCCCCGGGTTGAGGATCTCGTCCTCGACGAGTTCGGCGAGCACTGCGCGGCCGGCGTCGTGGGCGTCGGTCAGGGTGTCCGCACCGCCGACGGACGCGAGCAGTCCGTCGGCGTGGTCGAGCACCTCCGCCATCGCCTCGAGCTGGTCGCGCAGCGGACCGGTGTCCACCACGGCGGGCTCGGCGATCTCGGGAAGCTCACCCTGCGCGGCCGGGTCCTCCTCGACGAGTTCCGGTTCCAGACACCCCACGGTCAGCAGGGCGGCGCACGCGACGACGAACGCGGCGCGCCACGGGCCCGTTCCCCCTCGTGTCAGCGTCATCGTGCGTCGCCCGGTCGATCGGAGGGCGGGGACGGTACGAGACGGGCGGCGATCCAGCCGTCGCGTTCGCGCACCTCACCGAGCGTGCACCCGGCCTCGACGAGCGGTCCGAGCGCGACGTCCCGACGGGCTGCCGTGATGCCGCTGACGATCAGCGCGTCGGACGCGAGCGCCACGAGGTCGACTGCGAGCGCGGCCACCGTGTCGGTCAGCAGGTTGGCGACCACGACGTCGAACGGGGCGTCGACGGCCAGCGCCTCGGGGCCGCCGCGGCGGACGTCGAGCACCACGTCGTTGGCGCCGGCGTTCTCGTGGGTGACCTGCACGGCGTCCGCGTCGATGTCGACCGCGACGGCGTCGGCGCCACGCCGTGCGGCAGCGATCGCGAGGATGCCGCTGCCGCACCCGACGTCGGCGACGCGCGGCCCGGGGCCCGCGTCCGGCAGGTACGCGTCGAGCAGTTCCAGACACAGGGCCGTGGTCGCGTGGTGACCGGTCCCGAACGCGCGACCCGGGTCGAGCACGAGGACCGTCTCGTCGGGTTCGGGGACGTGGTCGTCGACGAGCCAGGAGGGCACGATCACGAAGCGTCCGGCGCGGACCTCACCGATGGTCGCCTTCCAGCCCTCGGCCCAGTCACGGTCCGGTTCGTTGGACCACTCGGCGCGGCCGGACAGGTCGGGGCCGAGATCCGCACGGTCGTGGAACCATCCGACGATGCGGTCCGACTGTTCCCAGGTGCCCAGCGCCCCGAGCGCGTGGAGTCGCGCGGACACCACCTCGCCGTCGCCCGAGGGCGTGGCGATCTCGACGCGCAGGGTGGACATCGCGGGTTCCCGGGAGGTGAGACGTCGAGGCTACCGGTGCGGGGGATGCGGCCCGGATCGGCGCGGTGGGGTGCGTCGGTAGTCTGCCGCGGTGGCCGTGCCGTCCCGCCCGGTCCCCGTGCAGTCCCCGAGTGGCAGGTGCCGAGGTGTCCCCAGACGACGCCGGCGTCGCCGCGTCGCCCGTCGACGTGCCGGCGATCGAGATCCACGGCCTGACGAAGCGCTACGGGCCCGTGCTCGCCGTCGACCGTCTCGACCTGACCGTCCACGCCGGGGAGACCTTCGCCCTGCTCGGACCCAACGGGGCGGGCAAGACCACCACCGTGGAGTGCTGCGGCGGCTTCCGGGCCCCCGACGCCGGGACCGTGCGGGTGCTGGGCCACGACCCGCGCCGCGACGGGCAGCTGCTGCGCCCGCGCATGGGGATGATGCTCCAGGAGGGCGGCGTGTACCCGCTGGCCCGCCCACTCGAGGTGCTCGACCTCTTCGCGCGGTTCCACCACGATCCGCTCGACCCGCGCGCGATGCTCGAACGTGTCGGTCTGGCCGATGCGGCCCGCACCCGCTTCCGGGACCTGTCCGGCGGGCAGAAGCAGCGCCTGTCGCTCGCGATGGCGGTCATCGGACGGCCCGAGGTCGTGTTCCTCGACGAACCGACCGCTGGCCTCGACCCGGCCGCTCGACGGGTGACCTGGGAACACGTGCGTGAACTTCGCGGTGAGGGGGTCACCGTCGTGCTGACGACCCATCTGCTCGACGAGGCCGAGGCGCTCGCCGACCGGGTCGCCATCGTCGACCGGGGACGCCTGCTGGCGCTGGGGACCCCGGACGAACTGACCCACACGGGGCGCGACGAACTCGAGTTCACCACCGGGGAGACGATCGACGCCGCGGCGCTGTCGGCGCACCTGGGGGTCGACGTCGTCGAGGTGCGGCCTGGTCGTCACCACGTGCACGCCGCGAACGACCCGGCGCTCGTCGCACGCCTCGCGGCGTGGCTCGCGGAGCGCGACGTGCGCCTGGGCGAACTCCAGGCGGGGCGCCGCAGCCTGGAGGACGTGTTCCTCGCGCTCACCGGGCGATCGGCGGACGACCTCGACGACGACGTGGACGGACCCGAAGCCCCGGCCGCAGGCGGCCGCCGGGGTCGTGGGCGTCGTGCCCGGTCGGTGGCGCGATGAACGGCGGGATCGTGCGTGCACCGTTGCGGGGGCGACGACTGCTGCGGGCCGTGTTCGCCCAGGCGGCGCTCGAGTTGAGGCTGCTGGTGCGCGCGGGTGAGAGTCTGGTGATCACGTTCGGCATCCCGCTCGGGATCCTGGGCTTCTTCTCCGTGGTGGACGTGCTCCCGACGGGGTCGATGCCTGCCGTGGACTTCCTCGTTCCCGGGGTGCTGGCGATCTCCGTCGCGGCGACGGGGCTGGTCGCGACCGGGATCCAGACCGCGTTCGAGCGTCGCTACGGGGTGCTCAAGCGGTTGGGGGCCACGCCGATGCCCACGGCCGGCTTCCTGCTCGCGAAGTCGCTCGCGGTGACCGGACTCCTCGCGGTGCAGACGGTTCTGGTCGTCACGCTCGCACTGGCGCTCGGGTGGTCCCCGGCGAACTGGTGGATCCTGCCGGGCGGGCTGCTGCTGGGTGCGGTGGCCTGCACGTCGCTGGGGCTGCTGATGGCCGGGACGCTGCGCGCCGAGGCGACACTCGCGGCGACCAACGCGCTGTTCCTGGTGCTGCTCATGATCAGTGGCGTCGCGTTCGACGCGGGGACCCTGCCCGACGGGCTCGCCGCGGTGGGCCAGCTCCTGCCACTCGGGGCGCTCGGGACCCTGCTGCGGGACGGGCTGGCGGGCCAGGGGCTCGCGGTCGGGCCGGCCGTGACCCTGACGGTGTGGTCGGTGCTCGCCATCGCCGCGGCCGCGCGATGGTTCCGCTGGGAGTCCTGATCCGTCCCCGCGCGACACCACACGCGACGCCGCGACCGTCGAGGCGTGCCGTGGTCGGGCGGGTGGCGCGTCACGAGTCGGGCACGGGCGGTTGGAAGCCGAGGGGCCGTTGCGGCTACGCTCCCGCGGGTCAGGGTGGGTCGTCCACGCGACCCGTCGAGCTCCACGGCACGAAGCCGGCGGGGGTGTCCGGTCCGGCCACGACACGGGGAGTCGCGGCGGGGTGGGCGTCCCGGGAGCGAGAACAGCGACAGGAGACGTGACCTTGCGCGACCGTTCCTCTCCGCGCGCCCGCCTGCGTCCGACGACCCTGCTCGTCGCCGCCGTCGCGCTGCTGATCGCCGGGTGCTCCGACGTCGGTCAGAGTGCGCTGGAACCTGCGGGCCCCTACGCGCAGGCACCCCACGACCTCATCATCCCGGTGGCGATCATCGCGCTGGTCGTCTTCGTGGCCGTGCAGGGACTCATCATCTACACGTCCTGGCGCTACCGGGCCAAGGACGGCGACGACGCACTCCCGAAGCAGGTCCACGGCAACACACGCATGGAACTCGTGTGGACCATCATCCCGGCGCTGATCCTCGCGGTCATCGCCGTGCCGACCGTGCGCGGGATCTTCGACCAGATGGCCGAACCCGAGGGCGACTTCATGGTCGTCGAGGTCATCGGTCACCGGTGGTGGTTCGAGTTCCACTACCCGGACCACGACATCTACACGGCCAACGAACTGGTCATGCCCGTCGACGTGCCGGTGCGTCTCGAGATGACGGCCGCGGACCCGGCCCGTCAGACCACCCAGGCGGTCATCCACTCGTTCTGGATCCCCCAGCTCGCCGGCAAGCAGGACCTGGAGCCGGGTCGCATCACCACGTTGAACCTCCAGGCCGACGAGGTCGGCCGCTACCTCGGCATGTGCGCTGAGTTCTGTGGCCTGTCGCACGCGAACATGCGGATCCGCGCCGACGTGCTCTCCGCAGCCGACTTCGACGCGTGGGTCGCCGCACAGACGACGCCGGCGGACGTGCCCGAGGAGGACACCCTCGAGGCTCGTGGACGCGCCCTGTTCGGGGACCTCGGTGCCCGGCAGGCCTGCGCGTCGTGCCACCAGGTGTGGGAGGGCGGATCTCGCGGCCCGAGCACCGGTCCGGACCTGACGCACCTGTTCAGTCGCCAGGAGTTCGCCGGGGCCATCCACGCCCTCGACGAGGAGAACCTGCGGCAGTGGTTGCGGGACCCCGAGTCGATGAAGGCGATGAGTTACGAGATCAACGGCATCGGCATGCCGAACCTCGACCTGACCGAGGACGAGATCGACGCGCTGGTCGCGTACCTGCTCACCCTGCAGTGACGCGCTCGCCCGGCCGGACGACCGGCGGGCGTGACGCGGCGGAGGAGACGAACTGATGTCCAGCACCCAGACGCAGACGCCGAGGCTGCGTCCGTCGTCGACCAGCGGTCTGCTCAGCTGGTTGGGAACGACGGACCACAAGCGCATCGGCGTCATGTACTTCTGGACCACGATGGTGTTCTTCGCCTTCGGGGGGCTCGAGTCGGCCCTGATCCGCTGGCAGCTCGCGCAGGCCGAGCAGACGGTGGTCACCGAGGCGCTCTACAACCAGCTCTTCACGATGCACGGCCTCACCATGGTGTTCCTCGTGGTGATGCCGCTGTCGGCCGCGTTCTTCAACTACCTGATCCCGCTGATGATCGGCGCCCGTGACGTCGCCTTCCCGCGCCTGAACGCCTTCAGCTACTGGGTCTACCTGTTCGGCGGGATCTTCCTCTACTCGTCCTTCTTCCTCGGCGGGGCACCGTCCGGGTCGTGGGTGGGCTACGCGCCGCTGTCGACCGACCTCGCGCAGAACATGGGCTACTACGCGGTGGGGCTGCAGATCCTCGGCGTGAGTTCGCTTGCGGCCGCGGTCAACTTCATCACCACCATCCTGAACATGCGCGCGCCGGGCATGACGTTCATGCGACTGCCGGTGTTCATCTGGATGTCGCTGGTCACCAACTTCCTGTTGCTGTTCGCGATCCCGATCATCGCGGTCGCCCTGTTCATGCTCCAGTTCGACACGCTGTTCGGCGCGCAGTTCTTCCAGCCGGCCACCGGCGGGGACCCGCTGCTCTACCAGCACCTGTTCTGGCTGTTCGGGCATCCCGAGGTCTACATCATGATCCTGCCAGCCATGGGGATCGTGTCGGAGATCCTGCCGGTGGGGTCGCGCAAGCCGCTGTTCGGCTACGCGGCGATCGTGTTCGCCGGTGCGGCCATCGCGTTCATCGGCTTCGGTGTGTGGGCGCACCACATGTTCACGACCTCGATCGGTCCGGTCGCCCGTTCCGCGTTCGCGCTCACGACGATGTTCATCGCGGTGCCCACCGGCATCAAGATCTTCAACTGGGTGTTCACCATGTGGGGCGGCAAGATCCGCTTCACGACCCCGATGCTGTTCTCCGTCGGCTTCGTGTCCATGTTCACGATCGGCGGTCTGTCGGGGGTCACGCACGCGATCGTCCCCCACAACGCGCAGCAGCACGACACCTACTACGTCGTGGCCCACTTCCACTACGTGCTGTTCGGTGGTGCCCTGTTCGGCCTGATCGCCGGGATCTACTTCTGGTTCCCGAAGGTCACCGGCCGGCTCATGGACGAGCGGCTCGGCAAGGTGCACTTCTGGACCTGGCTGCTCGGGTTCAACCTCACGTTCGGTCCGATGCACATGTCGGGTCTGCTCGGTCAGCCAAGGCGGACGGCGGTGCTCCCGGCGGAGCTCGGGGGCAGCGTCGAGCTGTACAACCTGCTCAGTTCGCTGGGTGTGGTCGTGTTGACGGTGTCGGCGCTCGTGTTCCTGACGAACCTGATCCGTTCGGGTCGTCACGGCGCGCCGTCCGGCGACGACCCGTGGGACGCCCGAACCCTCGAGTGGCTCACCGCGTCCCCGCCGAAGCACCACAACTTCGACACGATCCCGACGGTGACCGACCGCGACGAGTTCTGGCATCGCAAGTACGCGGAGGACCACGACGGCCGCGCCGTGTCGGTGCCCGCAGGAGCCTCGGACGAGCACGAGGACGAGGCCGACGAGCACATCCACATGCCGGATGCGTCGCTGTGGCCGTTCATCGCCTGCCTCGGGTTCTTCCCGTTCGGTTACGGGCTGGTGTTCGTGCAGCCGGTGCTGGTCGTGATCGGGGTGCTGTGGCTCGTGATCGGTGTGGCCGGCTGGATCCACGAGCCGCTCGCCGAGGGTGACGACGACGACGTCGACGCGCCTCACGGCGCGCGCGCTCACTGACCGAGAGGAATCCACGTGTCCGCAGGCGCGCACGACACCACGCTGGGACTGGACCATCGCAAGCTCGCGATGTGGACGTTCCTCGGCTCCGAGTTCCTGTTCTTCGGGGCGTTCATCTCCGCCTACCTGCTCTACATGGAGACCACGGCGGGTGGCCCCGGCGTGGAGATCTTCGACATCCCGTTCACGTCCATCAGCTCGTTCGTCCTGCTGATGAGCTCGCTGACGATGGTGCTCGCCCACAGTGCTCACGCACGGGGTGACCTGCGCCGGATGCGCCTGTGGATCCTGGCGACGGCCGGTCAGGGGGCGGTGTTCCTCGGCGGCCAGGTCTTCGAGTTCACCGTCTTCACGCGAGAGGGCCTGATCCTCACCCAGTCGCCGTTCGCGAGTTCGTTCTACGTGCTGACGGGGTTCCACGGTCTGCACGTGTTCGTCGGCATCCTGCTGCTGCTGAGCCTGTACGCGTTCTCGCTCACCGGCAAGGTGAAGCCGAACCAGGACGTCAAGACCGAGATGATCGGCCTGTACTGGCACTTCGTCGACATCATCTGGGTGATCATCTTCACCGTCGTCTACCTGATCCCGGAGATCGCGGTCGGCTGACCGTGGGTCGCAGGAGCAACGATGAGCGCCACCGACACCGAGCAGCACACGCACGCGCACCCGACGCCTCGGAAGTACGTGAGGATCGCCCTGATCCTCGGCGTGCTGACGGCGCTCGAGGTGTCGACGTACTTCCTCGACTTCGGTCGGGTGGCGATCCCGCTCCTGATCGTGCTGATGGCCATCAAGTTCGTCATGGTCGCCGGTTGGTTCATGCACCTGAAGTTCGACTCGGCGTGGTTCACGCTGATGATGTACACGGGCCTGGCGTTCGCGCTCGTCCTGTACACGATCACGCTGGTGGTGGTCGTCGTCGGTCACAACACCTGGCTGGGCTGAGAGGTTCGCTGTGAAGAACGACACGTTCGCGACCCGTTACCTGCTGCCCATCGTGCTGCCGGTGCTGGTGCTGCTGTCCATGGCTGCGTTCATCGGGTCGGTCGCCCTGTCGCTGCTGTACAACACGCACGAGGGCTCGCTCATGCTCGCGGCGGTCGCTGCGGCGGGCATCCTGTTCACGGTCAGCCTGGCCAGCGGCCAGGACCGGCTCGGGGGAGCGAAGCGGGGGGTCGTGATCCTCGCGGCGTTCACGCCGCTGGTCGTCGGAGGTCTGGTCGGACTCGGGGTGATCGGCGACGTCGCCGACGAGGACCGGATGGCCAACGTCCAGCCGCTGCTGGTCGTGCCCGAGGACGCCCCGACGATCGCGGCGGAGAACTCCAACGAGTTCTGCCTCGGCACCGAGGGCGCGTGCGAGCCGATCACGGAGTGGGAGGTGACACCGTCCCAGCTGGCTGACGAGCTGCTGTTCGTCTTCGACAACTTCGAGGCCGGGGTTCCCCACAACGTCGTGATCACCGATCTCGAGGGTGACGCGGACTCGCCGTCGCCGGGCGCCACCACCTATGCGGCGTCGACGCTGATCACCGGTGTCGCCACCGACGTCTACCGCAGCGCCGACTACGCGTGGGACGACCTTCCCGACGAGTGGTACTTCTTCTGTGCCGTGCATCCCAACATGAACGGGGTGGGACGGGTCGTCGACGACGCCTGATCGTCAGGCGGTGGTCGTGGCAGGCACCGGCGTCGCCGGTCGTGCCCGGATCCACAGGGTGACGGCCGTGGTCCACAGCAGCGCCGCGCCGAGGATGTGGGCGCTGACCAGGGCCTCCGGCACCCCCAGTGCGTACTGCGTGTAGCCGATGGTGCCCTGGGCGAGTTCGATGCCGAGCAGGATGCGGGCGGTTCGGCGCAGGCGCGGCGGTCCGTTCCAGGTCATCGCGACCAGGGCCACGGTGACGCCCAGCAGCATCCACACCGCGTCGGCGTGCAGGAGCGCGGCCATGCGGATGTCGAGGGCCAGCCGGGGAGCCGACGGGTCCCCTCCGTGGGGACCTGCACCCGTCACGACCGTGCCGAGCAGCAGGACCACGCCGGCGACCACGAGCATGACCGAGGCGGTGCGCCGCACCGCGACGGTGGCACCGGGGTCCTGTCCGCCGCGCGTGCGTTCGTGCAGCACGACGGCCGTGGCGATCAGCACCATCGACAGCAGGAAGTGGATCGCGACGCTGTAGGGAGACAGGCCCGTGAGCACGGTGATGCCGCCCACGACCGCCTGCGCGAGCACGCCGGCCGGCAGGACCAGCGCCAGCACCTCCACCACCCGACGGTGCGGACGGGTGCGTCGCACCTGGACCCACACGGCGATCGCGGACGCGAGGACCACGAACGTGAGCAGGCGGTTGCCGAACTCGATCGCGGTCTGCCAGCCGGCGTGGTCGCCGCCGGGCACGGGCACCAGGCTGTCGGGGGTGCAGGTGGGCCAGTCCGGGCATCCCAGCCCGCTGCCGGTGACGCGGACCAGCCCTCCGGTGAACACGATGCCGACGTTCACGACGATGGCGAGCAGGGTGAGACGGCGCAGGGTGTCCATGCGCGAAACGTACCGATCGGTGCCGCGTACCCTGCAGCCGCCGACGTGTCGACCAGGAGCATCGTGGCCGCCGACCTGACCCCGGACGCGGGGCCGATGCACACGCAGGGCCGCTACGAGTCGGCGCGGCTCACCGACCGCGTGCGCGCGTACCTGCTGGTGACCAAGCCGCGGATCATCGAGCTGCTGCTGGTCACGACGGTGCCGGCGATGGTCGTCGCGGCCGACGGGTGGCCGGGCACGTGGCTCGTGGTCGCCACCGTGATCGGCGGTGCCATGTCCGCCGGCAGCGCCAACACGTTCAACAACGTGATCGACCGTGACGTCGACGTGGCGATGCGTCGTACCGCACAGCGGCCGACGGCCCGTGCCGAGGTCGGTCCACGCTCGGCGAGCGTGCTGGGTGGGGTGCTCGGCGTGGCCGGGTTCGTGTGGCTCACCGTGTTCGTGAACGTCGCGGCGGCGCTGCTGGCCACCGCCGCGATCGCGTTCTACGTGTTCGTCTACACGCTCGGGCTCAAGCGACGGACGAGTCAGGCCGTGGTGATCGGCGGTGCGGCAGGCTGCGTGCCCGTGCTCACCGGATGGGTGGCGGTGACCGGGGGATCGCTGGCCGACGTGCGCCCGTGGCTGCTGTTCGCCATCGTGTTCTGGTGGACCCCGCCCCACTTCTGGGCACTGGCCATGAAGTACCGGGAGGACTACCTGCAGGCCGGCCTGCCGATGCTCCCGGTGACCCACGGCAACGACGAGGCGACCCGCCAGATCCTGCTGTACAGCTACCTCCTGCTGAGCGTGGTGCTGCTGTACGTCGCCGGCGGAGGGGTCGGGTGGCTGTTCGCCGTGTCGGGCCCGGCACTCACCATCGTGTGGCTGGTGTTCGCCCACCGGCTGCGTCGCGAACGCACGGTGGCGGCCGCGATGCGCCTGTTCCACTGGTCCACGGTCTACCTCGCGAGCGTGTTCGTCCTCGCGGCCATCGACGCGGTCGTCTGAACCGGGCGCGGGACCCCTGGCGCCGGACCTCTGGCGGGTTGATTCTCGTGGCGGGCTCCGGTCAACTCGGACCATGCGACGAGTCGGAGCGGTGGATGCGAGCGGAGATCCTGGCCGAGATCGAGGGGCGCACGCTGGTCGACGTGTTCATGTCGACGTGCGATGCGAACGGCGGCCGTGACGCGCTGGTCGTCAGGGACGGCGACGGGTTCACGTCCCTGACGTGGGCCCAGTACCGCGAACGGGCGAGCGCCGTCGCGATGGCGCTGCGGGGACTGGGTGTCGGGCAGGGCGGGTGCGTCGCGCTCATGATGACCAACCGGCCCGAGCACGTCATCTGCGACGTCGGCGTGATGCTGGCCGGTGCCACCCCCGTGTCGGTCTACAACACCCTGACGACCGACCAGATCGCGCACATCGCGCGTGACTGCGGTGCGGCGACCGTGATCGTGGAGGACGCCGACCTGCTCGACCGGTGGCTCGAGGCCGCCACCGAGGTCGACACCATCGAGCACCTGGTGGTGCTCGAACCGATGCTCGCCGAGCACCCCGACCCGCGCGTGACCACGTTCGACGAACTGCTGACCGACGGGCGCGAGGCCCTCGAACAGACGCCGGACCGGCTGGAGGCGTCCTGGCGGGCCATCCGTCCCCACGACCCTGCGACACTGATCTACACGTCGGGGACCACCGGCGCGCCGAAGGGCGTGGTCCTCACCCACCACAACATCCTGTTCCAGCTCGCCGTGGTCCAGCGCCTGCTCGACATCCGCCCGGGTCAGCGCGGGATCTCCTACCTGCCCCTGGCCCACGTCGCCGAACGGATGGTCACCCACTACATCGGGCTGCGGTACGGGGGGACCATCTGGTTCGTTCGCAACATGGCAGACGTCGCCGAGACCCTCGCTGCGGCTCGTCCGCAGATGTTCATGGCCGTGCCACGCGTCTGGGAGAAGATGCACGCGGCGCTGCTCGCCCGCATCGAGGAGGACCCGCGCAGAGCGCCCATCGCGAGGCGGGCCATCGCGGTCGGGGTCGCCTGCGTGGAGGCCGAACTCGCCGGACGGCCCGTGCCCCGCCACCTGCGTCCCCAGCGCGCGCTGTTCGACCGCATCGTGTTCCAGAAGATCCGCGACGGTCTCGGACTCGACGAACTGCGCTACGCGATCTCGGGCGCCGCGCCGATCAGTGCGGAGCTGCTCACGTTCTTCCGGGCGCTGGGCATCGAGATCCTCGAGGTCTACGGCATGACCGAGACCACCGCGGTGATCACCGCGAACGTTCCCGGCGGCGTGCGGATCGGCACCGTCGGCCCGGCGCTGCCCGGTGTGGAGGTCCGGATCGCGGACGACGGGGAGATCCTCACCCGCGGACCCAACGTCACCCCCGGTTACCACGGCGACGAGGAGGCGACCCGCGTGGCGATCGACGACGACGGGTGGTTGCACACGGGTGACCTCGGCACGATGGACGACGACGGGTACGTCCGCATCGTGGGACGCAAGAAGGAACTGATCATCACCACGGGCGGAAAGAACCTCTCACCGGCCAACATCGAGGAGGCCGTGAAGCAGCGGTCGCCGATCGTCTCGCAGGTGTGCGTGGTCGGCGACGCCCGCGCGTACATCGCCGCGCTGGTGGTGCTCGACGCGGAGCTGCTGCCCGGATGGTGTGCCGCCAACGACCTCGAGTTCACGTCGGTGGCGCAGCTCGCCGACCATCCTGCCGTGGTCGCCGAGGTGCAGCGGGCCGTCGACGAGGGCAACGAGCGCCTCAGCCGCGTCGAGCAGGTCAAGCGCTTCGCGATCCTGTCGGACGAGTGGACCGCGGAGTCGGACGAGCTCACCCCGTCACTCAAGCTGCGGCGCGACGTCATCCTCCGCAAGCACGCGGACGTGATCGACGGCCTGTACAGCTGAGCCGTGTGGCGACGCGTGCTCACCTGGCTGGCCGTGCTCGCCGGGGCGTGGGCGCTGGTGGTGGTCCTCGCCTGGGCGTTCCAGGACCGACTGGTCCACCTGCCCGACACGTCGACGCCGGTGGCGCCCTGGGGTGTCGACGAGGTCGTGTTCACCACGGCGGACGGGCTGGACCTCGCGGGCTGGGTGGTCGACCACCCGGATCCGGTGGCGTGGGTGGTCGTGGTCAACGGCAACGCCGGCAACCGGGCGGGACGCCTGCCGCTGGCCGAGCGCCTCCGGGACCGCGGGTACGCGGTGCTGCTGTTCGACCACCGCGGGTACGGCGGCAACCCGGGCCGGCCCGACGTCGGCGGGCTGGTCACCGACCTGCAGGCCGCTGTCGACTGGCTGCACGCGCACGTGTCCCCGGACCGCGTCGTGTACCTCGGAGAGTCGATCGGGTCGGCGGTCGCCGCGGTCGTCGCACGGGACCGCCCGCCCGACGCGCTCGTGCTGCGCTCGCCGTTCACGTCGCTGGCCGACGTGGGGCGCCGGCACCACCCCTACCTGCCGGTGCGGACGTTGCTGCGCCGGGACCTCGACGTCGTCGACGCCGTCGGGCGGCTGCAGGTGCCCACGCTGGTGGTCGCCGCGGAGCGTGATCGCATCGTGCCCGCGGAGATGTCGCGCACGGTGGCCGAGGTCGCTGGCGCGCAGTGGCTCGAGATCGAGGGGGTGGGGCACAACGACGCAGAGATGTTCGTCGGTGACGAGTACCTCGACGCCGTCGACGGGTTCGTCCGCGACGCCGTCGGGGACGGGTCGTGATGGCGGAGGTGGACGGGAATCGAACCCGCCAGGGGACGTTGTCTCGCCCCCTCGTCGGCTTTGAAGGCCGCGGGACCCACCAGGCGTCCGGACACCTCCACGCAGCGGTACACGCGCACGAGGGCCCGTGCACCGCGCACGCGCATGCTATCCCTGCAGGCGCCGGGCGAGTTCGTCGAGAAGGAGCACCTCGGTCACGCACGCCCGGGTGAAGTCGTCGAGGTGCAGCGACTCGTCCTCGCCGTGCGCGTTCGACGCGGGGTCCTCGACGCCGACGAGCAGGCAGGGCGCGCCGCCGAACGCGTCACTGAACGGTTCGACGAACGGGATCGAACCGCCGCACCCGAGGATCGCCGGTTCACGGCCCCAGGCGGCCGTCATCGCGGCGACGGCCGCGTCCCACGCGGGTCCCCCCGCCGGAGTGGTCCACGCGGCGTTCCGGTGTCCGAACTCGACGTCGAGGTGCAGCCCCCAGGGCACGTGGGTGCGCAGGTGGTCGTCGAGGGTCGCCAGCGCCCGGTCCGGGTCCTGACCCGGCGCGAGCCGACACGACAGGCGGGCGGTCACCTGCGACAGCAGGGTGTTGGAGGCCCGGGCGACCTCGGGTACGTCCATGCCGGTCGGGGTGATCGTCGGCTGCAGCCACATCCGTTCGAGGAGTCCTGCCGTGTCGTCGCCGACGAACGACACCCCGTCGAGCATGCGGGTGTCGCGGCGGACCTCGTCGGGATCCTCGGCGAGCACCTCGAGGTGGGCGCGATCGTCGTCGGTGACCGGGGCGACGTCGTCGACGAACCCGGCGACGGCGATGCGGCCCCGGTCGTCGTGGAGGCTCGCCAGCAGGCGGACCATCCCGGTCAGGGCGTCGGGGACCGGACCACCCCACATCCCCGAGTGCACCGGCTGTTCGAGCGCCCGCACCGTCACGGTGACCTCGGCCATTCCGCGCAGTGACCGGGTCAGGCCGGGCCATCCGACCTTCCAGTTGGTCAGGTCGGCGAGCACGATGACGTCCGCGCGCAGCCGTTCACCGTGGACCTCGAGGAAACGGGAGAGGTGGGGTGAACCGATCTCCTCCTCGCCCTCGACGATGACCCGCACGTTGCACGGCGGGCCGCCCCGGATCTGCTGCCAGGCGGCGAGCGCGGCGACGTGGGCCATGATCCCGGCCTTGTCGTCGGCCGCACCGCGCCCGTACAGGCGCCCGTCCCGTTCGGAGGGTTCGAACGGTGGTGAGGTCCACCGGTGTGCGGTGGCCGTCGGCTGCACGTCGTGGTGGGCGTAGAGCAGCACCGTGGGCAGCGCGTCGTCGACCTGCCACGACGCGAACACGTAGGGGGCCGCGTCGTCCACCTCGAGGAGCTCGACCTCCTGGGCGCCCGCGTCGGTCAGGAGGCGGGCCGTGGCCCGGGCGGCGGCACGCACGTCGTCGCGATGTTCGGGCTGGGAACTGATCGACGGGATCCGCACCAGTTCCTCGAGTTGGGCGCGAGTCGTGGGCATGGCCGCGTGGAGCGCGTCCACGACGTCTCGTGGGGGCGTGGTCATCCAGGGATCCTGACGTCGGGGTCGGACGGTGCGACGTGGGCCGTGGACCCGGGTCAGGTCGCAGTCTGCCCGATGCGGTGCCGGCATTGCGGCGACGGCGTGCCGGCCGACTATCCTCCGGGCATCGAGGTCAGACGGAAGGTGTGGAGCGTGGGGCAGGCGGCACAGGCCTGGGAACGGCTGTCCGGAATGCTCACGGACGCGGACGTGTCCGGTGTGTCGGAGCTGTACGCCGTCGACGCGCTGTTCCTCGAGCCGTACAACCCACCGCACCGTGGGAACCTGCTGATCGAGGCCTACCTGAAGGACTGGCTCGCCGGCAAGGACGGCATCGCCGTCGACACCCAGCGCCTCATCGAGTCCGCGGACGGCAACGAGGTCGCCGTGGAGTGGACCATCAGCTACGACGCGGGCGGTCGTCGTTGGAACGACCTGCCCCGGGCCAGCTTCCTCGCGTTCGACGAGGACGGTCGCGTCTCCTACCACCGCGACTACACCTGACCCTGCGGCGACCGGGCGATCACGGTCGCTCGTGGCTCCGGTTTCCCCAGCCTGCGGCGGCTCCGTCGGCTGCCTCGCCTCCCCGGCTCGTACCGTCCTCGTGACGTCGCGGGGCACGGGGGGCCAGCGTGGGAGTGGACACCGCACTGCCGGTCGCGATCGACCTGACCGGACCGCAGGCTCCGGGTCTGCGCCGCACGGTCGAGGGGATGCTCGGCTGGCAGGTCGTCGACGACGCCACCGGGCACTACATGCCGGCGGTGGTGCGGTTCGTCGCGGTGGACACGCCGCCGTCGGAGCACTCCGGGGCGCGGATGCTGGTGGTGGCTGCCGACGACACGACCCGTGGGGTGGCGCAGGCCATGGCCGTCCACGGTGCGCGAGGAGCCGTCGACTGGCCCTGTGACGCGGACGTGCTCGCCGCGGCGGTCGACCGGATCGCGAGTCGGCCGGTGGAGCCGGCAGCGGGACGTCTGCTGCGGGTCGGCGGCGTCTGCGGGGGCGTCGGGACCACCACGTCGGCGATCGCGCTGGCGGGTCTGGTCGCGTGGCGGGGTCGCACGGTGCTCGCCGTCGTGCACGGCGACGCGCCGGTGCCGCAGGTGCGGCAGGTGCCTGCGGGTGCGTCCGGATCACCGGACCTGTTCGCTCGCGCCACCCGCATCGACGGGGTGCCCGGTGCCCGGATCGTGCGCGTCGAGTCCGACAGGTCCGACGGGTTCGACGTGCCCGTCGACGACACGATCGACCTCACGGTGGTCGACGGCTCCGTCGACCTCGACGTGGACGTGCTGGTGGGGCGTCCGGACCGGCGCCTGCTCGAACAGGTCGGTCGAAGCACCGCGTCGACGGTGATCGTCAACGGCACGGGACCCGCGTCGCCGCGTGACCTCCTGCGCGTCGTGCAGGGGCGGCGGGTCGTGCGACTGCCGTGGTCGGTGCGGGTTGCGCGCGCAGACCTGCACCGCCGGGTTCCGGCGTCGTTGCCGGGGTCCTGGCTGCGGGAACTCGTGCCGATCGCGGAGCACCTGGCCGGGGCGCCTCGGAGCGCGACGTGAACGCGGCCGTGGACCCCGGGTTGCGTGAGGCGGTTGCGGGCCGGCTGCGCGACGACGCCGAGGTGCTCGAAGGCAGTGGCGACCGGTCGGTGCTGCGGCGGGCCGTCGCGCGGGCGCTGGCCGCGGAGGGTGTGGTCGCCTCACCGGAGGTGTGGGCACGGATCGTGCGTGACCTGGTCGACGACATCGGCGGTCTCGGGCCCCTCGAACGACTCCTACGGGATCCGGCGGTGACCGACGTGATGGTCAACGCCCCCGACGACGTCCACGTGGAACGTGACGGGGCGCTCGAACGTGCGGAGGTGGCGTTCGTCGACGACGACCACGTTCGCACCGTGGTCGCGCGGGCCGTCGGCCCGACGGGCGCCAGACTCGACCGCTCACACCCGTTCGTCGACGCGGTGCTCGACGGGGGCGTTCGGCTCCACGCGATCATCCCGCCGCTGGTGGACCGCCCGACGGTGACGTTGCGACGGGTGGCGCCGGTCGTGCCCGGATGGGACGCACTGCGTGCCTCCGGGATGCTCGACGAGGCGTTGGTGGACCTGCTGGTGACCGCGGTGCGCCGACGGCGCAACGTCGTCGTGTGTGGTCGCGCGGGCGTGGGGAAGACCACGCTGCTCGCGCGCCTCCTCGCCGAGGTGGGCGGTGATCGGGTCGTGGTCATCGAGGACACCCCGGAACTGCGCGCGGACGGTCAGCACACCGTCCACCTGCGCAGCCGTCCTGCGAGTCCCGACGGCGCCGGCGCGTTCACCATCGAGCAGCTGCTGCGCAACGCCCTGCGCATGCGACCCGACCGGATCGTGGTCGGCGAGGTGCGCGGACCGGAGGTCGCCGACCTGCTGCAGGCCATGAACACCGGACACGCCGGCATGACGTCCGTGCACGCGAATGGCGCCGACGAGGCCCTCGTGCGACTCGAGGGGATGGCGCTGCTCGCCGGCATCCCGCTCGCGGCCGCGCGCGCCCAGCTGACCACCGCCGTGGATCTCGTCGTGGCGCTGGACCGACGTGACCGCGTCCGCACCGTCACCCAGGTGCTCGACGTCCGTGCGGGCCGGACGGTGTGGCCATGAGCATCGACGACACCGATCTCGTGCGTCTGAGAGTGGCGTCCGGCGCGCCCCTGACGGACGACGCCGCGCTGCCGGCCCGGGTCCGGCGGGCCCTGTCGGTCGCGGGTGAGGTCGGCGCCCCCCTGCTGGACGTGCTCGACGCCGCACTGTCGGTCCAGGCCGACGTGGCGCAGGCACGCAGGGCCGTGGCGGTCGCGTCCGCGCAGGCGCGCACGGTCGCCGCCGGGCTGGTCGTCGCGCCCGCCCTGCTGCTGCCGTTCGTGTCGCGCGTGACGGGAGCCGACCCATGGGCGCTCTACGCCACTCCGGTGGGGCGGGTCGTCGCGGCGCTGGGCGTGGGCCTGCTCGCGTCGGGTGTCGCGATGGTCACGTGGATGGTGCGTCGAGCGGGACGTCCTCGCCCGTCGGAGGGCTCGACGCTGGTCGCCGGGCTGCTGGTCGGTGCCGTGCTGTGGACCGTCGCCGGACCGGTCGTCGCCGCGGCCGGAGGGATCGTGGCGGGCGTGGTCGCTCGACGTCGGAACCGCGCGGCGGACGTCGGCGGAGAGGAGGCCGTCGACCTCGTCGCGACCGCACTGGCGGGCGGCTGTGGTGCCGCGACGGCGCTGCGGATCGCCGCCGACCACCTGGACGACGACGCGGCATGGCTACGACGGCTCGCGCTCGACCTGGACCTCGGGTGGACGGGCGTCACCGAACCCCGCCGGGACACCGCGCCCACCCCGACGGTGGCCTCCCCGGCGGACCGGGTGGCGCGCGTACTGGCCGACGCCGGTCGCCTCGGCGCGCCCGCGGAGGCGGCTCTGCGCCGACTCGCGGCGCAGCTGCGGGCCGACGAGCTCGCCCGGATGCTCTCCGATGCCGAACGGCTTCCTGCCCGACTGACCTTCCCCACCGCACTGTGCCTGCTGCCGGCGACGTTGCTGCTCGTCGGTGCGCCGATCGTCCACTCCGGACTGACGGCGGTGGGCACCTGACACCGAGGAGCACACACATGACGCATCACCCGACGCCGGACGTGGGATCGCAGGACGGGTCGCTGGTCACCGAGTACGGGTTGCTGGCCGTGGTGGCCGCGACGGTCGCCGGGGTGGTGATCCAGTGGGCCACCGGGGGAGCGGTCGTCGGCCTGTTCAACGCGATGCTCGACCAGGCACGCTCGCTCGTCGGTGCATGAGGCGGCGACCAGCCGGCAAGCCGGGACGTGACCGATCCGGAGGCTGCGACGGCTCGCTGTCGCTCGAGTCGGTGCTGCTGCTCCCGTTGATCGCGGTCGTCGTCGCGGGCCTGCTCCAGCTGACCGCGCTGCTGACGGACACGCTGCTGGTGCACGAGGCGGCCCGGGCCGGAGTCCGTGTGGCCGCGACGACGACGGACGACGCGGCGGTGGCCCGAGCGGCTGCAGGCGCGGCACCCGAACTCGAGGGCCTGCGGGTCGAGGTGGACCCCTCCGACCGTCGCTCGGGAGACGTGGTGCGGGTCGTGGTCTCGGTGGACCGCACGCTCGGCGGGGTGGTCCACACGCTGCGAGCCACGACGCACGCGCGGGTCGAACCGGTCGTCCGATGAGCGGCGGGCGGCCGCGACGCCGGCCACTGAGCCCGGTGCGTCGCATGGTCGTGGACGAGGACGCCACCGCGAGCCTGCTGCTGCCCGGGGTGCTGTGGATCACGATCGTGACGGCCATCGTGCTCGTCGACGTCGGTGGATACCTCGTCGCGGCCGCGCGCGCCCAGACGCTCGCGGACAGTGCTGCGCTCGCTGCCGCCAGCGCGAACCACCCGTCGGAACTCGTGGACCCCACCCGCGAGGCCCGTCGGGTCGTCGAGGCCGCCGGTGGTCGCCTCGAGGCGTGCCGATGTCCTCGACTCGCGGCGCGGGTGACCGTCGAGGTCAGCGTCGAGGTTCCCGGTGTGATGGTTCCCGCACTCGGGGCCGCCAGGGTCAGGGCCACGGCGCACGCGGTGCTCACCCCCGGCTGACGGCCACCCGACGGCAGGGTGGGTCAGGCGCCGGGCTTCGCGACCATCATCCACACCACGATGATCAGCAGCAGCGCCTCGCTGCGGAACACCGTCAGCAGGCGCGCGCTGCGACGCACGACCTCCGGGTCGGTGGGGCCACGCTGTTCGGCGAGCGCGGCGATGCGTCCGTTCTCCGGGCCGATGAACGTCACCCCGACCCCGAGTGACAGCACGTACACGCTCAGCGACACCCAGATCCACGTCTGGGAGAACGCCCACGCGTCCGACAGCAGCACCATGGACACCCCGGCGACGACCAGCACGAACGCGGCCGGGGTGAACACGTGCAGGCCGATCCACGAGATGTCGCCGAACAGTCTCGTCCTGCGCGTCGGATCCTCGGCGCGTGAGGCGAGCACGACGTACACCTGCGTCACGAGGACGCCGCCGACCCACACGATCGCCATCAGCACGTGCACGAACACCAGTGTGGTGTAGAGGTTCACCGCATCGCTCCCGAGGCCCGAGCCCGGCGTCGACGCGGGCTCCCCGTGTGCCCGGTCGGACTCCCGGCCGACCGGCGCGCGCCGAACAGTACGCGCTAGCGTCGTGGCATGGCCTCCATTCACGTCACCCGCCGGCTCACCGCCGCCGCGCATGCGCGACTCGACGAACTCGACCACGACGTCACCGGCGGCACGCTCGACGACCCGCCGGACCGGGACACGCTGCTCGAGGCCGTGCACGGCGCCGCGGCGATCGTGTCCACGGTCACCGAACGCATCGACGCCGAGGTGCTGGCCGCCGCCGGCAGAGCGCTTCAGGTCGTCGCGAACGTCGCGGTCGGCGTGGACAACATCGACCTCGAGGCGGCTCGGGCCGCCGGGGTGACGGTGACCAACACACCCGACGTGCTCACGGACGCCACGGCCGACGTGGCGTTCGGCCTGATCATCGACGCGTGCCGTCGCCTCACCGAGGGCGACCGGTTCCTGCGGGCGGGCACCCCGTGGATCTGGGGCCCGCGGTTCTTCCTCGGTCGTCCGGTCACCGGCGCGACGCTGGGGATCGTCGGGTACGGCCGGATCGGTCAGGCCGTCGCGCGGCGTGCCCGTGGGTTCGACATGGAGATCCTCGCCACCGGAGGCCGGTACCTCGCCGAGCACGGCGACGCGGACGGTGTGACGGCGGTGGAACTCGACGACCTGCTCGAACGTGCCGACATCGTGTCCCTGCACTGTCCCCTGACCGACGACACCCGCGGCCTGATCGGGCCCGACCAGTTGGCGCGGATGAAGCCCACGGCGGTGCTGGTCAACACGGCACGTGGGCCGATCCTCGACGAGGACGCGCTGGTGGAGGCGTTGCGTGACGGGACGATCGCGGGTGCCGGACTCGACGTGTACCGGGACGAACCGGTGCTGCACCCGGGCCTGACCTACCTCGACAACGTCGTGCTCGCGCCGCACGTGGGCAGCGCGGACGTCCCGACCCGGGACCGCATGGGAGTGCTGGCGGTGGACAACGTCGCGGCCGTGCTCGCCGGCGGGCCCCCGCTGACACCCGTGGTCTGACCCTCGACCCGGCCGTGACCCTCGACCGGTGCAGATCGGTTCAGGGGAACACGACGGTTCGTGTCCCGTTCAGCAGCACGCGGTCCTCCACCACCAGGTGCACGGCCCGTGCCAGCACGAGCCGTTCCACGTCGCGGCCGATGACGGTGAGCTGTTCGGGACTCGTCGCGTGGGACACCCGTACGACGTCCTGTTCGATGATCGGTCCCTCGTCGAGGTCGGCGGTGACGTGGTGGGCGGTGGCACCGATGATCTTGACCCCCCGTTCGAACGCCTGGTGGTAGGGGCGTGCGCCCCGGAACGCCGGCAGGAACGAGTGGTGGATGTTGACGATGCGTCCCTCGAGCCGCGTGCACAGGTCGTCCGACAGGATCTGCATGTACCGGGCGAGCACCACGAGGTCGATCGCGTGCTCGTCGACGAGTTCGAGCAGCCGGGCCTCCGCGGCCGCTCGCGTGTCGGCGGTGACCGGGACGTGGACGAACTCGATGCCGTGCCGTTCGACCAGCGGGCGGGTGTCCGGATGGTTGGAGACGACGACGGGCAGGTCGATGGGAAGCTGCCCGGCCTCCCACCGGTAGAGCAGGTCCACGAGGCAGTGGTCCTGTCGGGACACCATGATCAGCACGCGCTGCCGCCGGTCGGCCCCTCGCACCCGCAGGTCGGGTTCGAACGTGGACAGGTGGCTGCGGAGCGCCTGGTCGAGCGCCTCGGCGTCGTCGAGTGGACTGTCCACCTCCATGCGGATGAAGAAGGTGCCGGTGTCGGCGTCGGTGAACTGCTGGCTGTCCACGATGTTGCCGCCGCTGGTGAACACGCCCTCGGCGAGCGCGCGAACGATGCCGGGGCGATCCGGGCAGCGCAGGGTGAGGACGTGTCGGGTCGACATCGGGCAGGCCTCCGTGGTCTGGGTGTCCGGGGTTCTGGTGTCGGTGGGTGAGGTCGCGCCGAGCGGTGGGTCTGGGCTCGGTGGCTCAGGGCCGATCCGGCGGGCCGTCGAGCAGCAGGTCCAGCAGTCGGACAGCGCCGTGTCGGTCGAGCGGTTCGTTGCCGTTGCCGCACTTCGGGCTCTGCACGCACGACGGGCACCCGTCGTCGCACCGGCAGTCGGTGACCGCCGAGCGAGTCAGGCGCAGGTGGTCGTCGATCCGCCGGAACGATCGCTCGGCGAGCCCGGCGCCGCCCGGGTGCCCGTCGTACACGAACACCGTCGGGGTGCCTGTCGCGGGATGGAGCACCGTCGACAGCCCGCCGATGTCCCACCGGTCGCACAGTGCCACCAGTGGCATGAGTCCGATCGCCGCGTGTTCGGCCGCGTGCAGTGAACCGGGTGCGCGCCGTCCCGCGATTCCCGCGGCCTCGAGCAGCGACGGTTCGATGGTCCACCACACCGCGACGGTGTCGAGTTCGACGGCCGGCAGGTCGAGGTCGACACGGTCGAGCACGCGGGTGCTGCCGATCGCGAGCAGGTCGTAGGCGACCACCCTGGAGGTGACCCGGATGCGGCCGAACCGGAAGTCGATCCCGTCGACGGGCCCGTCGCGACGGTCGGTCTCCTCGAGCACCTCGACGTCGGTGTCGGTGCGCGCCCGGGTCATCAGCGACGGGTCGGGCGCGTCGACGACGAGCGCGGTCGCCGCGTCCAGGTCGAGGGCCTCCACGCGCAGGGCGCGGCCCTGGTGCAGGTGGATCGCGCCGGTGTGGACCTGCCTGTGCGCCCGGTACTCGTCGACGTCGCCGACGACGGCGCCGGTCGAGACGTCGACGATGCGGATCGTGCGCGACGACCCGGAGCGCAGGTCGACCAGCGACGCGGGGCGGCGGCGCGACGTCCAGTGGTGCCGGCCGGCACGCAGCCGCAGGGTCCCGTCGGCCACGTCGGCCGCCAGCAGGTCGGCGGCGGTGTCCCCGAACCATCGGGTGGCCTCCTCGACGTCGAGGCCGGCCTCGTGGCAGGCGCAGCGCAGGTGGGGGGCCAGCAGGTACGGGTTGGCGGGGTCGATCGTCGCGTCCTCGGGGGGACGGGTCAGCAGCTCGTCGGGATGACCCACCAGGTACTGGTCGAGCGGGTCCTCCTGCGCGACCAGCACCGCCACGGCAGGTCCGCCCGCACGACCGGCACGCCCGATGCGCTGCCAGAACGACGCGGAGGTTCCCGGCCATCCGGCGAGCACGACGGCGTCGAGCCCGCTGACGTCGATCCCGAGTTCGAGCGCCTCGGTGGCGGCGACGCCGCGCAGTTCGCCGTCACGCAGTCGCCGTTCGAGCTCTCGACGTTCGTCGGCGAGGTAGCCGGCGCGATAGGCGGCGACCCGGTCTGCGAGCAGTCCCTGCTCGTCGGAGGCGTCGGCGAGTCGATCGCGCGCGTGGACCGCGACGACCTCTGCGGCGCGACGGCTGCGGGTGAACACCAGTGCCTGGACCCCGGCGCCCACGAACGAGGCGAGGAGTTCGCCGGCGACCCGGAGCGTGGAGGTGGCCCGTCCGTCGTCGTCGCGGGGCGGCTGCCACAGGCCGATGTCGAACGGGCCGCGGGCGGAACCGTCGTCGGTGACCGCCACGACCTCGCGGCCGGTCAGTCGGGAGGCGTGCTCGGCCGGGTTGCCGATGGTCGCGCTCGCGAGCAGCCACGTCGGGCTGGCTCCGTACCGTTCGGCGAGGCGCCCCAGACGTCGCAGCACCAGGGCGAGGTGGCTGCCGAACACGCCGCGCGCGACGTGGGCCTCGTCGACGATGACGAACGCGAGCCGGTGCAGCAGATCCGACCAGCGCTGGTGGTCGCCCAGCATCGAGTGGTGCACCAGGTCGGGGTTGGTGAGCACGAGGTTCGCGGTCCGCCGGATCGCGTCGCGTTCCGGCAGGGGAGTGTCGCCGTCGATGGAGGCGGCGCGCACCTGTGCGAGCCGCAGGCCTCGCACGGCACGCAGCTGGTCGTGCGCGAGCGCCTTGGTGGGGGCGAGGTACAGGGCGGTGGCCCGGTCGTCGGCGAGCATGCGTTCGATGACCGGCAGCAGGTAGGCGAGCGACTTGCCCGACGCGGTGCCCGTCGCGACGATCGTGTCGGTCCCCGCGCGGGCGAGCGCGAGCGCCTCGGCCTGGTGGCTCCACAGGCGGTCGATGCCGTCGAGCGCGAGTCGCTGACGCAGCACCTCGGGCAGGTCGCCCGGCATGGGAACGGTGTGCCCTCGCCGTGCCGGCAGGGACGTCAGGTGCACCAGGCCGGCAGGACCGCCCGGCGACGGTTCGTCGCCGGGGCCTCGCGACTCGTGGTCGTCGTCCGCCGCCTGCCGGGCCTCGGTGTGCGCCGCAGCGAGGAGTTCGAGCACGTCTCGGGGGTCCGTGATGTCTCCTGCAGGTGGTGGCCGCCGGCACCGTAGCGCCGTCCGGTAGCGTCTCCGGCGTGGGCGACCGGGAGCGACGGGCCGCGTGGAGCACCTCCTCATCGATCGGGTGGACGGCGACGACGCCTGTGTCGTCACGCCCGTCGGCCAGCTCGACGTGGCGACGGCGCCACGGCTCCGGCAGGTGCTCACGGAGGCCCAGTTCGGTCCGGCGCGCACGGTCGTGCTCGACCTCGCCCGGGTCGAGTACCTCGACGCCATCGGGGTGGGTGTGATCGTCGACGCCCACCACCGGGCGCGCACTCACGACACCACGTTCGTGGTGGCGTGCGATCGTGAACGGCTGCTGCGGGTGCTTGCCGACGCCGGTCTCGACCGTGTGCTGGAGATCGTCCCGCAGGCCCCGGCCGTCTGAGCGTCCCTCCGGCTGGCTAGCATCGGCCGCGAGTGGTCCGTCAGCCGTCGATCGGGGAGTGCGGGTGGAACTCGACGAGCGCACCCTGCAGGCCGTGTCGGTCTACGACGAACGCGCCGTCGAGCACCAGGCTGCCCACCGGCTGCGTCGCCCGCTGGCCGACGTCCGTCGGTTCGCGGACATGGCCGAACGTGACGACCTCGTGCTCGACGTCGCCTGCGGGCCGGCGAGCGACCTGCGACTGCTGCGGGACACCGGGGTGCACCCGGTGGGCATCGACCTGTCGTCGGGGGTGCTGGACGTCGCGCGCATGCTGCTGCCGCGCCATCCGCTGGTCCGCGCGCCGCTGCACGATCCACCGTTCGTCGACCGTGCGTTTCGCGGCCTGTGGATGTCGGGGTCGTTCACGCATCTCGCGCGGTCCCAGTGGCAGGAGACGTTCGCACGCCTGATGCGCCTGCTGGAACACGGACCGGTCTACCTGTCGTGCCTGCGGGGCAGCCGCGACCTCGAACCGGTCGACGATCCCGTGCTCGGGTCGGTCCACGTCTCCGAGGCGGTCGAGGCGGAGATCGAGCGGCTGTTCGCGGCCCACGGGCTGGTCGACGTCACCGTCGAGGTGCGTCCCGATCCTCTCCTGGACCGTCGTCGTCCGTGGGTGGTCGCGCTGGGACGTCTGCCGCGCAGGGGCTGACCCGAAGGGGGCCGACACGAACGGGCGCTGGCCCGTCCGGTCGGGCCGTGCCGCACGTCACTCGTGCTCGTGGATCCGGCGCATGAGGGGTCCCGCGGCGACGTGGAGTGGTCGGACGACGATGTCGGCGCCGGCGTCGAGCAGGCGGCGTTCGTCGACCTCGTCGTCGGCACTCATCGCGATCCGCTGGGTGTAGCCGTGGCGTCGGAGCGACGACAGCAGCAGCAGGTTCGCGTCCACCCCGCGTAGGGTGCTGATGACCCAGCGGGTCTCCTCGAGCGGGAGCTGTTCGGGCAGGTCAGGGTCCTCGGCGTCGCCGTAGACCACCGGGACGTCCTCGGTGCGTGACGGGATGCTGCGGGGGTCGAAGTCCACGCCGAGCACCTCGTCGCCACGGTCGAGCAGTTCCTGCAGCACCGTCGCGCCGAAGCGTCCGAGTCCGATGACCACGTACTCGGGCCGCGGACGCTCGTCGTCGAGGTCCACCGAGGCACTGGGGTTGCGACGTTCGAAGATGCGCAGCATCGGGGACAGGCGTTCGAAGATCGCGTCCGACCCGTGGATCAGGTAGGTGGACACCCCGATCGTGACGATGCCCACGGCGGTCACCAGCCCGACGACGTCACCCTCGATGTGGCCCTGACTCGCCCCGAGCGCGGCGAGGATCAGGGAGAACTCGCTGATCTGGGCGACGGTGAGTCCGGCCTTGAACGACACCTTCCTGCGGTAGCCCATCACGCCCATGATGGCCATGACGATGACGGGGTTGCCGACCAGCACGAACACGGAGAACACGAGCGCGGCGGTCAGCTGGTCGGCGGCGCCGGCGAGGTCGAACGTCGTGCCCAGTTCGATGAAGAAGAACACCAGCAGGAAGTCGCGTAGTGTCGACAGGCGTCCGGAGATCGCCTCGCGGTACTGCGTCGACGCGAGGGACATCCCGGCGAGGAACGCCCCGACCTCCTCGGAGAACCCCAGCACGATCGACACGGCGGCGACCGCCACCGCCCACGTCACCGCTCCGAGCACCAGCAGTTCCGAACTGCGTGCAAGAAGGTGGGTGACCCGTGGGGCGAGCCAGCGCCCGAACGCGGCCACCACGGCGATGAGCGCGATGCCGCGCAGCGCGACCCCGCCGACCTGGGTGAGCACGCTCGCGTCGGTCTGGTCTCCGGTCGCGGTGATCACGATCATCGCGAGCACGACGACGATGTCCTGCACGATCAGGAACCCGAGTGCGATGCGCCCGTGCAGGTGGTCGAGTTCGCGCTTGTCGGTGAGCAGCTTGACGATGATGATCGTCGAGGAGAACGTCAGCGCCACCGCGATGTACAGGGCCGGGACCACGTCGAAGCCCAGGCCGATCGCGATGGCGAACCCGACGACGGACGTGAACACGACCTGTCCGAGTCCGGTCGCGAGCGCGACGGGTCCGAGTCGGCTCACCAGACGCACGTCGAGCTTGAGCCCGACGACGAACAGCAGCAGCGAGATGCCGATCTTCGCGAGCAGTTCGATCTCCGAGGTCGACTCGACCAGGCCGAGCACCTCGGGGCCGACGGCGATGCCGGCCGCGATCAGCCCGACGATCAGCGGCTGACGCAGCAGCAGAGACAGCGCACCCGCGGCGACGCAGACCGCGAGGACCGCAGCGACCTGCTCGAAGATCCCGTCCACGGCCGGCGTCCTGACTGGTGATCGTCGGGGCGTGAGGCGCGCAGGGTAGCCCGGGGGTGTGCCGATCCGGCAGGGCCGGGACACACGTCGGCCGTCCGACCGTCGTCAGGTGATGGACACCCGTTCGCGCCCAGCGGCGCGAGCACGACGGCCAGACGGCCGGACGTGTGCCGTACGTGGATCAGGTGCCGAGGAACACCGGGGCGAACACGAGCGCCACGATGGTCATCACCTTGATGAGGATGTTCATCGCGGGACCGGAGGTGTCCTTGAACGGGTCACCGACGGTGTCGCCGGTGACGGCCGCGTGGTGCGCCTCCGAACCCTTGCCGCCGTGGTTGCCGGCCTCGATGTACTTCTTCGCGTTGTCCCACGCACCACCGGCGTTCGCCATGAAGATGGCGAGCAGGAACCCGGTGGCGAGCGCTCCGGCGAGCAGTCCGCCGAGCGCCTCCGCGGAGAACAGGCCGACGGCCAGCGGCAGGATGACGGCGAGCGACCCGGGCAGGATCATCTCGCGCAGCGACGCCTTGGTGGAGATGTCGACGCACTTCGCGTACTCCGCCTTGACACCCTCCTTGCCCTCGCGCAGACCGGGGATCTCGGCGAACTGACGACGGACCTCCACGATCATCTGCTGGGCGGCACGGCCGACCGACTTCATGGTCAGGGCAGCGAACGCGAACGTCACCATCGCGCCGAGGAACAGTCCGATGATCACCTCGACGTTGGTCAGGTCGATCACGTCGATGCCGACGGCCGCGGTGAACGCACGGAACAGCGCCAGCGCGGTCAGGGCGGCCGAACCGATGGCGAAGCCCTTGGCGACGGCCGCGGTCGTGTTGCCCAGCGAGTCGAGCGAGTCGGTGATCTCCCGGACCTCAGGCGGCAGGTGTGCCATCTCGGCGATGCCACCGGCGTTGTCGGAGATCGGCCCGTAGGCGTCGACGGCGACGACGGCACCGGTCGTGGCCAGCATGCCGATCGCGGCGAGTGCCGCGGCGTACAGGCCGGCGCTGACCGGGTCGGCGATGCCCGGCATCGCGAGCGTGCCGAACCAGAACGACCCGCCGATGGCGGTGACGATCAGCACGACGGACGCGACGGTGGAGATCATGCCCTCGGCGACGCCGGCGATGATCACGGTCGCGTGACCGGTCTCGGCCTGCTTCGCCAGCCGCTTGACGGGCGCGTAGTGGTCGGACGTGTAGTACTCGGACGCGAAGCCGATCAGGTACCCGACGGCGAGGCCGAGCACGATGGGCATCGCGAGCCAGATGGGGTTGGCGACCTCGTCGACGTCCCCGAACATCCACAGCGCAGCACCGACGGATGCGATGGCGGTGAGGATCATGGCGACGTTGGTGCCGAAGTGCAGCTGCGACGACAGCGAGCGGCCCTTGCGACCACGGACCAGGAACGCGCCGATGATGGAGGCGACCATGCCGACCGCGCCGATGAGCAGCGGGAACAGGAAGGTCGTCTGCTGCAGGGCGGTGAAGCTGTCGGCCACGACCTTGGTGTCGAAGTTGACGCCGCCGAACAGCAGGGCGGCGAGCACCATCGGGGCGACGATCGAACCGGCGTAGGACTCGAACAGGTCGGCGCCCATGCCGGCGACGTCCCCGACGTTGTCCCCGACGTTGTCGGCGATGGTCGCGGGGTTGCGGGGGTCGTCCTCGGGGATGCCGGCCTCGACCTTGCCGACCAGGTCGGCGCCGACGTCGGCGGCCTTCGTGTAGATGCCGCCGCCGATACGGGCGAACAGCGCGATCGAGGAGCCACCCAGACCGAACGTGGCGACGACCTGGAAGGCGTCGTCGACCCGCAGGACCTGGACGAACAGCAGGTAGGCGAGCGAGATGCCGAGCAGCCCGAGGCCCGCGACGGAGAAGCCCATCACGGCACCGCCGCGGTAGGCGAGCGGCAGGGCGCGGGCAGCACCCTCACGGGCGGCCTGTGCGGTACGGACGTTCGCGGCGGTCGCGATGCGCATGCCGATGAATCCGGCGATGGCGCTGAACAGGGCACCGCTGATCACGCCGATCGAACCCCACGGGCGCAGGGTCGGAAGGGCGATGAACACGACGGCAGCAAGCGCGACGACGAAGATGGCGATGGCGCGGTACTCGCGGCGCAGGAACGCCATGGCACCCTCACGGATGGCCAGCGCGATCTCCTGCATCACGTCGTTGCCCGGGTCGGCGGCGTTCACCACCCGGGCGAAGTACGCGGCGAGCAGCAGCCCGGCCACGGCAGCGCCGATGGCGAGGTAGGGGATGATCTCGAACACGGTCGACTGGCCTTTCGAGAGGTCAGGTTGCGGACGTCTCGTGCGGCCGTCACCCGAGGCGGAAGGGGCCGGGCGCGCGAGATGGCGAGTCGGTGTCCGACCGTCTGGGTTCGCGGTCACACCGGCTCGCCGTGGTGCCCGGATGCTAGCCGAATCGGCGGTCCGCCGGGCCACCCGGAGTTGACAGGAGCCCGCGACCGGCCCACCTTGCGGCGCGATCGGACCACCGTCCCACCCTCAGGAAACGACAACCACGTGGCCGCGAACCTCGTCATCGTCGAGTCGCCCGCCAAGGCGAAGACCATCGAGCGCTACCTCGGTGCGGACTTCCGCGTGCTCGCGAGCTACGGCCACATCCGCGACCTGCCCCGTTCCACGTTCGCTGTCGAGGTGGACGGGAAGGGCGGCTGCCACCTCGTCTACGAGGTGCCGGAGTCGTCCGCGCGGCACGTCGCCGAACTGAAGCGTGCGGCGAAGGCCGCCACGACCGTGTGGCTCGCGCCGGACCTCGACCGCGAGGGCGAGGCGATCGCCTGGCACATCGCTGAGGTGCTCGGGCTCGACACCGCGTCGACCAACCGCGTCACGTTCGACGAGATCACCGAGTCGGCGATCCGGGCCGCGTTCGAACAGCCCCGAACGCTCGACCAGGCGCTCGTGGACGCCCAGCAGGCCCGGCGTGCCGTCGACCGGATCGTCGGCTACCGCCTGTCGCCGGTGCTGTGGCGGACCGTGTCGTCGGGGATCTCCGCCGGACGGGTGCAGTCTGCGGCGTTGCGGATGATCGTCGACCGTGAGGACGAGATCCGTGCGTTCGTGGCCCAGGAGTACTGGTCGTTCACCTCGACGTTCCTGCACGAGGGCGGCCCCGCCGGCGAGCCGACGATCACCATCGCGGCCGACGAACCCGGTGGGCGTGACGACGGGGAGCCCGACGACGAGGACGACGTCACCGAGGCGCTGCCCGACGGCGCGATCACCGCGACCCTGCACCAGGTCGACGGCCGCCGCCTGTCGAGCCCGAAGGACCTCGACGAGAAGTCCGACGCCCAGCGGGCCCGGCTGCACGTCGTGCGTTCCGAACCCGAGGCGCGGGCGCTCGCCGAACGCGCGGCACGGCTCGACTACGCGGTCACCGAGGTACGCCGTACGGAGGCGAAGCGCAACCCGAAGCCTCCGTTCAAGACCTCCACGCTGCAGGGGGAGGCGTCCAAGTACGGGTTCTCCGCTCGGCAGACCATGGCCACGGCCCAGCAGCTGTACGAGGGGATCAACCTCGGGGGCGAGCAGGTCGGGTTGATCACCTACATGCGTACCGACTCGCTGAACCTGTCGAACCAGGTGCTCGACGAGATCGGTGCCCACGTGCGGCGGACGTTCGGGGAGCGCTACGCACTGTCCCAGCCTCGTCGGTACGCCAATGCGACGAAGGGGGCGCAGGAGGCCCACGAGGCGATCCGGCCGACGTCGATCGCCCGGACCCCCGACCAGGTCCGCCGCCACCTGTCCGGTGACCAGGCGCGCCTGTACGAACTGATCTGGAAGCGCACCGTCGCCACCCAGATGGCGCCGGCCGTCTTCGACCGCGTGTCGGCGGACGTGCAGGGGGACGACACCGACGGAGAACTGGTGTTCCGGGTGAGCGGTCAGGTCGAGAAGTTCGACGGCTTCCTCGCCGTGTACCGCGCGGTTCGTGACGAGGACGAGGGCGCGGACGACGTCGCCGACCGACTGCCCCGCATCGAGGAGGGCGAGCACCTCGACCTGCACGCACTGTCGGCAGGACGTCACACCACCTCGCCGCCGCCCCGCTACTCGGAGCGCACGCTCGTCGAGGCGCTCGAGGAGGCCGGCATCGGTCGCCCGTCGACGTACGCGTCGATCATCTCCACCCTCGAACAGCGTGACTACGTGCGCAAGGACGCCCGGCGGTTCTTCGCGACGGCGCTCGGCGAGGTCGTCGTGTCCTTCCTGCGCGCCCACTTCCACGAGGTGGTCGACCTCAACTTCACCGCCCGCATGGAGGAGACCCTCGACGAGATCGCCGTCGGCAACCAGCGCTGGTGCGGCACCGTCACGTCGTTCCTCGACGAGGTCGACGAGTGGGTCCGTGAACGCAAGCCGGAACGCCCGCGGCTCCCGCTGCTGGTGCCCGCGGACTGTCCGACGTGCGGGAGGCCGATGGAGCGGGTGTTCTCCGGCAAGTCCCGGCAGTGGTTCGCGTCCTGCAGCGCCTGGCCGGACTGTGACGGCACGCTGCCACTGGCCGAGGACGGTTCGGTCGGGGAACCCGAACCGGAACCCGAACCCGACGAGCGGGTGCGCTGTCAGGAGTGCGGTAAGCCCATGCTGCTGCGGGCCGGTCGCTACGGCCGGTTCTTCGGCTGCGTCGACTACCCGAAGTGCAAGGGGATCCGGAACCTCGAGCAGCGGCTGATGTACGCCGACGACGACGGGACGGTGCACCCGTTCCGGTCGCCGACCGACCCGGACAGCTTCATCGAGCGGAGGACGTCGCGGTACGGCAAGCCGTTCGTCGGGTCGACCGGCTATCCCGACGACCAGTTCGCCGTGTGGTCCCTGCCCATCGCCAGTCCGTGCCCGAAGTGCGGGTCCCCGCTGCGACCCCCGCCGAAGAACCGCAGGCTGCCCATCGCCGTGTGCACCCACCCGGAGATCAACCACACGTTCGAGCTCGAGGACTTCGAGGTGCCGTCCGTCGCGACCTGGACGGTCGTCGGCGGCGTCGAGGCGTACGACCCGCAGCTGGGCGGCACGCCGATCGAGACCGAGGAGATCCCGCCACCGATCCGGATGGTCTACACCGGCACCCAGAAGCCTCCCGCGAAGAAGTCGACGGGCCGGAAGAAGGCGACCGCGAAGAAGGCGACCGCGAAGAAGTCGACGGGCCGGAAGAAGGCGACCGCGAAGAAGTCCACCGCGAAGAAGTCCACCGCGAAGAAGGCCGCGAAGAAGTCCACCGCGAAGAAGTAGGGAACTCGGGGCCCATCGGTCGCCGAAGGTCACCCACGACCGGTGGCAGGGCTGGTGCCCGGTGGAACCTGGGGGTCAGACGTCGACGAGCCAGGCGAGCAGGGCGGTCGGAACCGCCTGCACCCGGGGGTCATCGAGGTTCAGTTCGGTTCGGGTGGCGATGATGCCGTGCCACGGGGAGGCCAGCAGCGTCTGGGCGTCGCTCCGCCAGCGCCCGTCGACGTACTTCGACTCGATCGCCACACCACCGAAGTCGGGGCCGACGAAGTCGATCTCCTTGCGAGAGGCCGTTCGGTGGTGCAGCACTCGGTCGAAGTCCATGTACCTGCCGGGCTCGTCGTGTTCGAGGCCACGCAACAGTGCGATGCCGAGCTGCTGCTCCGACCGGCGGGTGAGGTCCAGTCCGGACCGCGGGGCCAACTGGGCGTAGATCGGATCGGTGAAGTACACCTTCTCCTGCGCCCGAAGTCGCGGCCTGAGCCGGTCCTCGCGGAACGCCGGCCACAGCACGAACGCTTCGCGAAGATCGTCGATGCGCCGACCGACGGTCGACGGTGAGCTTCCGATGTCGTCTGCGATCGCCGACTGGTTGGCCGGTGAAGCGAGCCCTTCGGTCAGTCGGGCGAGGAAGGAGAGCGTCTGGGGCCGTGACCAGGCGGCGTTGGCGAAGGCGTCGCCGTGGATCACGTCGGTCAGGCCCCGGATCAGCGCCTCGTCCTGGTGCCGGGTGGCGAGGTGGCTGGCCACCGCCCTCGGGAATCCGCCGACCTGCAGGTAGGTCTCCCATGCCGACACCAGCTGGTCGAGCCACGGCACCAGCGCCGTGGTCGACTCCCGGAGCGCGCCTGGGGTGAGGTCGGCGATCCGCAACCGTGCGAGGTCGTGGGGGAGTGGGTCCTCCACGACCAGTCCCGCGAACGTCCGGAAGCCCATTGGCAGCAGCACTCGATCGGGATCGAGTGCCCTGCCACGGCGGTCCGCCAACTCCTTGACGGAGGCGTTCAGGCCGGTGGCCGAGGATCCGGTGAGCACCACGGTGTCCTGCCGGAATCGGGTGTCGTTGTCTCGAAGCCACTTGATGCGTTGCGGCCATCCGTCGGGGATGCTCGTGATCTCGTCGATGAACCACCACCGGGGCCCGTCTGCGGGCATCAACTGTCTGGCGGCGTCGACCAGCAGTCCGAGATTGCCGGCACGCCAGCCGTCCACGGAGATGTGCAGGATGCGGCGAGGTTCCACACCGGAGTCGAGCAGCCGCTGGATGGTGCGCTTGACCTGCACGGACTTGCCGACGCGACGCGGTCCACGCAGCACGTACAGCCCGCCGGTTGCGAGTTCCCCGAGGACGTCCGGGTCGTAGTCGAAGGGCGCTTCGGCTGCCTCGCGGAGGTCCGGGTCGTCGGCAGCCCAGCCCGTCGGGTTGCGCCACCAACGGTTCGTGGCTGCGAGCAACTGCTGCACGTCACCCTGCTTCATCACACCCCCTGACGCACCTCGTCACCACAATGCCGCAGTGCGTGACGGAAAATGTATCCCATATCAAGCACGTCGTGACGAAAAATGTAGCCCTAGGCCGCTGTGTTCGTCCGGCATGCCTGCCCACCCACGCCGGGCCGTGACGGCGAGATCCTGGATGCCATCCTCGAGGTTCCCGGCGTCGAACCCTCGTCGGCTGTGGATGGGCCCATCCGCAGCCCGTGGGAGGCTCATGGACACCGAGGTGGTCGTCGTCGGCGCGGGTCTGGCCGGACTGTCCTGCGCGCTGCGTCTGCAGGACGCCGGGGTGGACGTCGTCGTGCTGGAGGCCGCCGACCGCCCCGGTGGTCGCGTGCGCACGGACGTCGTCGACGGGTTCCGGCTCGACCGGGGCTTCCAGGTGCTGCTCACCGCCTACCCGGCCATGCAGCACGTGGACCTCGATGCGCTCGACCTGCGTGCGTTCGCGCCCGGGGTGCGGGTCGTGGACGGAACGCGGACCCGCCGGATCACCGACCCGCGACGTGACCCCACGGCGGTGCTCGACACGCTGCGGGTGCTGGGAGTCGTCGATGCCCTGCGGCTGGCCCGGTGGCGCCGTGCGCTGCTGCGCTCGAGCGGTCCGGCGGTGGCGGGACGTCGTGCGATCACGGTCGGGGACCGGTTCACCGAACTGGGCCTGTCGCGGCGTGCCGTGCACCCGTTCCTCGGCCCGTTCGTCGCCGGGATCTTCCTCGACGACCGGCAGACGACTGCCGCGCCACTGGTGGAACTCGTGTTCCGCACGTTCCTGCGAGGCGAGGTCGCCGTGCCGGCGTTCGGGATGCAGGCACTGCCCGACCACCTCGCGTCACGGCTGTACCACCCGGTCCGTGTGGGCACGTCGGTGCGGGAGGTGGGGGATCGTTCGGTGACGCTCGAGGACGGGACCGCGATCCGGGCGCAGCACGTCGTGGTCGCCACGGACGGTCCTGCGGCCGCAGACCTGCTCGGGGATCGCATCGGCCCGGTCCCACCCGGACGTGGGGTCAGCACGGTCTGGTACCGCGTCCCGCGTCCCCCGGTGCGCCCGCCCCAGCTGGTGCTCGGCGACGGCACGGGACCCGTCGTGACCGTCGCGGTCCTCAGCGACGTCGCCGACACGTACGCGCCCGCCGGCCAGCACCTCGTCGCCGTGTCGGCGCTCGGCACCGGACACGTCGGGCTCGACGAGATGGTTCGCCGTCGGGTGATCGGCTGGGCCGGGGCGGGGGTGGCCGAGTGGGAGGTGCTGCGGGTCGACGAGATCCCGTGGGCCCAGCCACGTCAGACCCCCGCGGACCTGCCGACGCTCGCGCGCAGCGTTCGGGTGGACGCGTCGACGTGGGTGTGTGGAGACCACCGGGACACCGCGTCGCTGCAGGGCGCCATGGTGTCGGGCCGGCGGACCGCTGCGGCGATCCTCGCCGGCGTCGAGGCGACCGTGGGCTGACGAGTGGCCCTGCCGCGCCGGGGCGGCACGCGGGTAGGGTTCGCGGACCATGGATGACGACGCACCGGCGGGTGCCGGAACCACCGGGCCGGCGCTGCGGGCAACACCCGCCGGCGCCTGGATCCCACTGCTCCGCAACCGCGGATTCCGAAACCTCGCGATCTCGACGTTGACGTCGACGCTGGGGGACTGGATCGGGTTCCTCGCGATCATCGCGCTGACCGCCGACATCCTCGGCCCGACCCGCGCGGCGGCGTTCGCCGTGTCCGCAGTCATGGCGGCCAGGGTGCTGCCGAGCCTCGTGCTGGGCCCGATCGCGGGGGTCTTCGTCGACCGGTGGAACCGTCGCCGGGTCATGATCGTCACCCACCTCGGTCGTGGGGTGGTCATGGCCCTGATCCCGTTCACGAACGAGATCCTCGCGTTGCTGCTGGCGACGCTGGTCATCGAGGTGATGTCGGCTCTGTTCGCGCCGGCGAAGGACGCGCTGATCCCGCGGCTCGTCGACCGCGAACAGCTGGTCCACGCGAACCAGATCAACCTCGTCACCACCTACGGGACCCTGCCCCTCGGCGGTGCTCTGTACGCGTTGCTCGTGGCGTACGCGGCGGCGGCGTTCCCGGAGGGCACGTTCCTCGCCGAGCGCCCCGTCGCCGCGGCGATCTGGTTCAACGCCGCCTCGTTCTTCGTCGCGGCCCCGCTCGTGGCACGGATCCCGGCGCCGCAGGGCGCCTCGGCGAACGGCGGGAGTCGTTCCGGCATCGACCCGATGACCGCGCCGAGCGCCTGGGAGGAGCTCAAGGAGGGCCTGCGGTTCATCGCCGGGCAGCCGGTCATCCGGTCGCTGGTCGTCGGGGTCATGGTCGCGTTCGCCGTCGCCGGGGTGGTCATCACCTCCGGGGAGTTCTTCGCGTCGCTGCTCAACGCCGGTCAGTCCGGGTACGGGATCCTCGTCGCCGTGGTCGGCACCGGACTGGTCGTCGGGCTCTTCGCGGCGGGGCCGCTGACGCGCCGGATCGGTCCGGAACGGCTGTTCGCGCCGGGCATCGGACTTGCGGGGCTCGCGCTGATGGTCACGGCGGTGATGCCGACACTGGGGTTCGCGACCGTTCCCGCCGTGGTCATGGGCTTCGGCGCCGGGGTGTCGTTCATCGTCGGCTACACGGTCCTGCAGCAGCGGGCGGACGATCGCATCCGGGGGCGCACCTTCGGGGCGTTCAACTCCGGGGTGCGTGCCGCCATCTTCGGTTCGACGATCGTCGTGCCGACGATGATCGGTCTGCTCGGCCGTGAGCGACGCGAGTTCCGGGTGCTGGAGGACGGCACGACGGCCCTCGTCTACCCGTACACGTTCGGCGGGGTCCGCATCACGCTCCTCGCCGGCGGCCTGTTCGCCATCGCGGGTGCGGTGGCCGCCGGGATGACGCTGCACCGCGCACTCGCACGTGAACGGTCCGAACGGTTCGTCCTGCCGGAGATCGCTGCGCCGCCCGTACGGGAACGGTCGGGATGTCTGGTCGTGTTCGAGGGTGGTGACGGGTCCGGGAAGTCGACCCAGATCGCGATGCTGGAACGCGCTCTCGCGCAGGCCGGCCACGACGTGGTCGTGACGCGGGAGCCCGGCGGCACCCCGGTGGGGGAGGGCATCCGGGCGTTGCTGCTGGACTCGCCGCCGGGGTCGATCGGCGACCGCACCGAGGCGCTGCTGTACGCGGGCGCCCGCGCGCAGCACGTCGACCGGGTCATCCGCCCGGCACTCGAGACCGGCGCGGTGGTGCTGTGTGACCGGTTCGTCGACTCGTCGGTCGTCTACCAGGGAGCGGCACGCGAACTGGGCGAGGACCACGTCGTCGAACTGAACCGGTGGGCGACCGGGGGACTCGAACCCGACCTGACCGTCCTGCTCGACATCGACCCGGTGGACGGCCTGCGACGTGCCACCGACGGGCGTGAGGCCGACCGCATGGAGTCGGAGGGCGACGGCTTCCACCGCGCCGTGAGGGACGCCTACCTGCGTCGCTCGACGTCCGGCCCGGGCGACTACCTCGTGCTGGACGCGACACGTACCGTCGACGACCTGCACCGAGAGATCCTCGACGTCGTCACCGAGCACCTGGGGCCTGCCGATGCCTGATCCGGACATGGCCGCGGACCCGCCGGCCGACGCTGCGGTCGTCGGAGGCTGGCACGACGTGCTCGGTCAGACCGCTGCCGTCACCGCCATGCGCCGCGCGCTGGTCGCCGGCGAGGTCGCCCACGCGTGGTTGATGACCGGGCCGTCCGGGGTCGGACAGGCCGAGGTGGCCCGAGCGCTCGCGATGGCGCTCAACTGTCCGCAGGCACCGTCGCCGGACGCCGGCTGCGGGGAGTGCTCCACGTGTCGACGCATCGAACGCGGCGTGCACCCGGCCGCCGCCGACCTCGAACCCGAGGGGACCTTCCACGTCGTCGACGCGGTGCGTGGTGAGTGGATCCCGACCGCGACGCGGACCCTCGCGGAGGGCCGTCGGCGGGTGCTTCGCATCGTGGCGGCCGACCGGATGAACGACGCCGCCCAGAACGCGTTCCTCAAGATCCTCGAGGAACCCCCGCCGTCGGTGGTGTGGCTGCTCGACGTGCAGGACGAGGGTCACCTGCTCGACACGGTCGTCTCCAGGTGCCGACGGGTGCCGTTCGTCGCCTGGGGGCCCGAGGCGTTGCGCGCGCTGGCGGGACGGCTCGGGATCCCGGACGACGAACGCGAGGGTCTGGCACGAGCGGCCCTCGGTTCCCCCGAGCGGTTGCGTGCACTGGCCGACCCGCAGGTCGCCGGGGCACGGCACGCACACCTGAACATCGTCGACCGACTGGCCGTAGGAGGCCCCGGTGCGGTGTTCACCGTCGTGAAGGAACTCGTGGCGTGGTCGAAGGGTCGGGCCGAGGCGCTCAAGGCCGTCCACGAACAGGAACTCGCCGACCTCGAGGAGGCCTTCGGGGTGGACGGGGGCAGGGGCTGGCCGCCGGGAGTACGCGCGCGGATCACCCGACGCTTCGAACGACTGGAGCGTGAGCAGCGTCGCCGGGCCCTCGACCTCGCGCTCGACGACGTCGCGAGCTGGCTGCGAGACCTGCTCGTCGTACGTGGCGACGGCGCCGACGAGGCGCTGGTCAACGTCGACCACCTCGACGGCCTGCGGCGTGACGCGACCCGGCTGGAGACCGTCGACCTGATCGACGTCCTGCGTGCGCTGGCCGACTGCCGCGACGCGCTCGACCGCAACGGGAACCCGGAACTGCAGCTCGAGCGCCTGTTCATGCGCCTCGCGCTCGCGCTCTACTCGAGGGCGAACGCCCCGGCGGCGTGACCGGGCTGGACGGTGTGGGCGGCCCCTGGGCCGGTGGCTACCCTTCCCCACTGCGCTGGAGTAGCTCAGATGGCAGAGCAGCCGCCTCGTAAGCGGCAGGCCAGGGGTTCGAGTCCCCTCTCCAGCTCGTGGGGATGGCTGTCCGTCTTCGGACATGGGTTTGCGAGTTGTCCTGGTGCGCCATCTTCACGGGCACGTGAGGGCGATCGGATGTGCGGACTCTGACAGTTGGGCAGCGGATCGAATGCTGCATGGCGGGTGACTGCCAGTGACCGCATGTTCCCCACTGTGCCGCTGACCTGGGAAACACATCAGCGTCGTTCCACGGCGTGCATCCCCGCGCCGCCGTTTGCCATTCTTCACCAGAAGGCATGTCGTCACCGTTGCTGTGAAGAATGATGGCACGGTGAAGATGGCCGGGCTCGCCCACCGAGTGCTCACACGGCTCGAAGGCGAACAGATCGTGCGCGCCGACGGCCGCGGCCCGAGCCGTGTCCGACATCTCGCCGCTCCGGCTGCGTTGCTCGACCTGTGGGCCGAGGAACAGCACGATCAACCCCACCGTGCTCTGGCCTACCTGCTCGCACCCACCAGCGCCCAGGTGGCCGAGCAGGTCGGAGCCCGCCTCGAAGCCGCAGGCATCGGCCACGCGCTGACGGGCGCTGCTGCTGCCGCGCTCGTCGCGCCGTTCGTCACCGCGGTGCCGGTCGTGGAGCTCTGGATCACCGCCGTTACAGCGGTCGACGATCTGATGGAGGTGACCGGGGCCGAACCGGTCGCGACGGGGCACAACGCCGTGTTCCTCCAGGCCAAGGACGACGCTCCGCTGACCTTCGCACAACGGGTCGAAGGTCGTCGGGTCGTGAACCGCTTCCGACTCTACGTTGACCTCCTGCGCGATCCGCGACGCGGCCGCGAGCAGGCCCAGCACCTGCGCGACGAGGCGATCGGGTTCTGATGACTGCGAGGGGCCACCACAGCGACCATGACCAGGCCGCCACGCTGCGCTGCGAACGCACGCTCGTCACGCTCCTCGGTGACCTCGGCCCGTGGCGCGAACGGATCTACCTCGTGGGTGGGCTCGCACCCCGCTACCTGATCGGCTCGCTTCCCGAGGGCGCACAGCCGCACGTCGGCACGACCGACGTTGATCTCGTGGTCGGCGTCGCGCTCGGCGACGACGAGCCCGAGACCTTCCGGACGCTGCACACCAACCTCACCCGATCAGGGTTCACCCAGACGGAGCCGAGCTTCGCCTGGGTGACGCGACGTTGAAGGCATCGCAGTCACGATCGAGTTCCTCTGCGAAACAGATGTGGTCCCGCCCGGTGGCATCTTCCGCCCCGGGGAAGGGACCGGCTCCAGGCTCGCGGCGTTCGACGTCCGCGGTGCAATGCTCGCCCGTGACGGCTACATCGAGGTCGCGATCGAAGGCGAACGACTCGACGACGGCGGCCGATCCCGCGTCACCCTCCGTGTCGCAGACGTCCTCCCATACGTCGCGCTCAAGGTCTTCGCGTTCCAGGACCGCCACGAGAGCAAGGACGCCTACGACCTCGTCCACACCCTGCTCCACGCACCCGGCGGCCCACACGAGGCAGACGTCCGGGCTGCAGCCAGCCCCGTCCGTCATGACCTGCGGGTCGCCGACGCGCTGCGTCTCCTGCAAGAACGGTTTGCGGACATCGAGCAGGACGGACCGATGGCCTACGCGAACTTCCTCGCCGAGACCAACGACGACGAGGAACGCGCACGGCTCCGTCGACAAGCGGCGTCGACCGTACGCGGATTCATCACAGAGCTGTGACGGCTTGTGGTTGCAGAACCCCAGGAGTGGGGTCACGTCCCCGTAGCGTGTCCCCGAAGCCCCATGCTCATGTGCGAGAGCTCGACACAGTGATGGTGAGAGTGTTCCTGCCCTGCCTCCTGCGTGGCGCTCTGATACGTCATCGAGCACGAACACCGCCACTTGGACAACCCTCAACGATGCCTCGTGGGAGCAGGGCCCTCGGCGCCGTGAATTCGGGCGCACCGGAGTTCGTTTCGTTCATCGCCACGCAACGGCCTCGAAACCTGCAGGCCGTACACCGGTCGCTGTCGTTCCCGAACTGCGACACGAGGTGAGACATGGACATCCCCGAACTGTTCGACCGGCGCATCGCCATCGTCGTCGAGGACGTCGACGCGACCGGCGCGGGCGTCTCGTCCGCGGTCCTTGATCGCATCGACCAGGGAGCCACCCGATTCTGGGTCGTCGCTCCGGTGCACGCGCCGAAGCGCGAACGCGCGTGGTCGTTCCTCGACGTCGTGCGGTTCACCGACGAGGCGATGCTGACGCCCGCGCAGGTCCAGCAGATCCGCGAGGCACTCCACGAGAGCACCCTGCGGCACCAGGCAGACCGGCAGGCCGCGTGGCAGGACGCGCAGCGTCGTCTGGAGCAGACGTGCGACGCCATCCGCGCAGCCGGTGGCACGGCAGACGGGGTGATCGTCAACGCCGATGTCCCGTCCTCGCTCCGCGAAGCCCTTCGTGGGCAGCCGTTCCGTGAGGTGATCCTGTACCCGCGCCACACGTGGGTTCCCCGGCTGCTCCGGTTCGACACCCTGGCGCGGACTGTGCGTGGCCTTGGTGTGCCGGTGGCCATGGTCCCTCGTCGGCACACCGTGACCACGCCGATGTCGACAGCCACACCGGACGGCCACGAGATCCACCGGGCGGCGTGACACGTCGTGAGGGGCGAGTCGTCCTGCAGCGGGGGTCAACCGTGGATGTCGGACGAGACGCGACTCCCGTGGGGTAGGTGATCCTTCCGTCGCGCGGTGGCGATGGCTAGGGTCCCGCATCCGTTGTTCGGTGACGATCCTTGGGGCGCTCGTGTTCTCTCTGCCTTCTCGCCTGTCCACATCCGCCGATCGAGTGGCCTGGTCCCACGCACAGGGGCGATCGGGGCCCGAGGTCCTACGAGCGGGGTTCCACGTGCTGCTCGTCGTGGCGTTGGCCCTGGCAGCGGTGCTCGCCATCGGTGTGGAGGCTGGTGCCGCCGATGTGGACGAGGAGTTCATCACGCCCGGCGGCCTGTACGAGTTCGAGGTTCCCGCCGGCATCTGTTCGGTCACGATCGAGGTCGCCGGAGGCAAGGGCGGGGACTTCGATGGTCCGCCTCCTGCGTTGGGAGGGTTCGGCGGAGTCGTCACCGTCACGGTGGAGGCCGAACCCGGCACCACGTTCGACGTGTTCGTCGGTGGCGCCGGTGGTCACGATGGCGGCCACGGCGGAGGCGGTGGCGCCGGTGGCGCTGGCGGTGGCGGTGGCGGCGCCAGTGTCGTGAGCCTCGACGAGGACCCACTCGTGGTCGCTGGCGGTGGCGGCGGTGCTGCCCTGGGTGGTGGTGCGGGAGGCGCCGGCGGCGCGGCGCCCGGTGCGGGCGGTGGGACAGGTACTGGGGGCGCTGCGGGGACCAGTCCTCTTCGGGGTGGCGCCGGCGGTGGTGACAGTGCAGGCGCCGGCGGCTCGGGTGGCGGGTCGTACGGGGGCGGTGGTGGTGGTGGCAGTTCGTCGGGTTCGGATGGTGGCGCCGGGGGCGATGGGCAGGGCGCCGGCGGTGATGGTGGAGCCGGTAGCGGCGACGGCGGTGTTGGCCACCCGCTTGGGGGTGATGGTGGTGACACGAGCAACTCTTCAGGTGGTGGCGGCGGTGGCGGGGGCCTCGGTCTTGCGGGTGGAGGAGGAGGGTGGGGCACCGCCGCCGGTGGGGGTGGAGGTGGATACGGTGGCGGAGGCGGCGGTGCGGGGCAGGCCGGCGGCGGCGGCGGGTCGTCGTTCGCGAGCGACGACGGGTCACCCGTGTCGTTCCGTGGTGCCGCGGACTTCGACGACGGTGCGAACGACGAAGACAGTCGCAACGACGGCGACGGCTATGTCATCTTCACCTGGCATCCGGTCGATGACGTGTGTACGGGTCCGGAGCCGTCCAGCGGAGGGTCGTCGTCGCGCGAGCCGGATCCGGACCCGGCCGAGGGGAACACGGTCCACACGCAGGACGGTGGCCAGCTCATCGTCACCGTGGCCGAGGACGGCACGCGCATCCGGCACCTGACCCTCACCGACGTGTCCGATCCCGAGGATCTTCCGGTTCCGCCCCCGCCTGCCGGCCTGTCGTTGCCGCACGGGTTGATCTCGTTCGACGTCGCGGACGTCGAACCGGGTGCGACGATCACGGTGACGATCCAGCTTCCGGGTCCGGCAGACGAGTACTGGAAGTACTTCGACGGCGAGTGGCTTCAGGTCGAGGACGCCGTGTTCGACGGCAACTCGGTCTCGTTCACGCTGACCGACGGTGGGTTCGGTGACGCGTCGGGTGAGGCCAACGGCTACATCGTCGATCCGGGTGCGCCGGTGATCCGGGTCACGTTCACGGGGTGAGGCCGCCGGCCGGCACTGCGCCCACGTGAGGCGCCACGTCACGCCGCTGCCCCGAGCCACGGCGCTCGGGCTGGCGACGCTGGTCGCACTGGTGGCCGCGGTGCCCGACGCGTCCGCAGGTCGGGCACCGGAGGACCTCGGCGCGGCGCCCACCAGCGGCTCCGCCGCGAGCGTGGCCGAACCTGTGCCGCACGTCGGGACCCGGGCGCGCGACGACGACGCGACGGCGGCGGAGCCGGTGGATGCGCTGCCCACGATTCCCGACCACGGGGCGATCTTTGCGACCACCCGGGTGGACCAGCTGCAGGTGTTCGACGCGCCGCGCGAGCACGCCGACGAGGTGGTGCAGCTCTCGGAGTGGTCGTACTACGGGTCGCCGCGCACCCTGATGATCGTCGACACCGACCGTGACGCCGACGGGTCCGCCTGGTTCGAGGTTCTGCTGCCGATCGAGCCCAACGGCAGCAGCGGATGGATCCGTGCCGACGACGTGGTGGTGGACGCCACGACCATGGAGGTGCACGTCGACCTGACGGCACGTCTGCTGCGACTGCTCGACGACGGTGAGACGGTCCTCGAGGCCGATGTCGTCATCGGCCATCCGGCCACGCCCACGCCCACCGGGACGTTCTACGTCACCGATCCGGTCGACCTGCGACTCAACCCGACCGGGGTGTACGGAGCGTTCGCCATCGGGATCTCGAGCCACTCCGAGGTGCTCGACGAGTTCTTCGGCGGTCCCGCACAGATCGCGATCCACGGCACCGACCAGCCGGATCTCGTGGGCCAGGCCGTGTCCAATGGGTGCATCCGGCTGCCGAACGACACGGTGCTGGAACTCGCCGAACGCATCGACCTGGGCACCCCCGTCCACGTTCATGCGTGACCCCTGCAGGCGACCTCGAACCGTCGGCCGGGGGGAGACGTGGGTTCCCGGAGAGTCGGCGGCAACGCGATGTCAGAACCTATTCATTACGATAAGGTTCTGACATCAGGAGGTGGACGTGCCGCACCGAAGATGGGAACAGCTCCTGGCCAGGGCCATGGACCAGCACGGCTTCGTCACTTCACGTGACACCGCCGCGCTGGGACTGCCCGACACCTACCTCGGCACCATGAGGAGCCGCGGCCTCATCGAGCCCGTCGCACGCGGTCTCTACCGCTTCCCGCAGGTCCCGGTGACCGAGCTCACCGCGTACATGGAGGCCGTGCTGTGGGTCGGGCAGGACGCCGCCCTGTCCCACGACGCGGTCCTGTCGATGCACGGCCTCGCAGAGGCGAACCCGCGGATTCTTCGCGTGACCACCCCGAGGAGGGTGCGCAGGCACGACCCGCCCCTACCCGTGGAGATCGTCCGCCGCGAGCTACCCGCCGCAGACCTCACCTCCCATGAGGGCATCCCGAGCACGACCGTGGCTCGCGCGCTCCGTGACTGCCGGGGGCTCATCATGCGCTCGCGCCTGATCGACGCCGCGAACGAGGCGCGTGCTCTGGGCCTCGTCCGCCGCCAACAGTTCGAGTCGCTGCTCGCCGACCTGGAAGCCGCCCATGGCTGAAGGGCCACCTCCGACCCTCGGCTCGCTGCTCGCCCGATTGCGCAACCACTGTCTCGAGACGGGGCTGCATCCGACGCGTGCGCAACGTCACATGGCGGCGATGGCCGTCGCACAACTGTTCCGCGACACGGGCACCGTGGTGAAGGGCGGCCGCAACCTCGAGATTCGCTACGGCCTGCGGTCCAGCCGTGCTTCCAGCGACCTGGACGTCGTACGCGCCGCGTCCCTCGACGCGTTCCTCGACGACTTCGAGGACGCGCTGGCGGCGGGCTGGAACGGGTTCGGCGGCACGGTACGAGATCGAGGTGCGATCGCTGCGCCGGTACCCGACGCCTACGTGCCGCGGCGCCTCGACGTGAAGCTGGTCTACAGGGGTCGAAGTGGGGTGGGCACGGTCAGCGTCGAAGTCGCCGTCGAAGAGGCTGCAGGGCTGGCAGCCGTCGAGTCCGCCACCAGCCACGACGCGAACGACCTGTTCTCCGCGGTCGGGCTGCCCGGACCCGACCCCGTTCCACTGCTGCCCGTGCCGGTCCAGATCGCGCAGAAGCTGCACGCGTGCACCACGCCAGACGACCCGGCGCGCGACTGGGGCAACGACCGCGCCCACTACCTGGTGGACCTGCAGCTCCTCGCCGGCGACGTCCTTCCCGGGCAGCTGGTCCAGGTGCGGGACGCGGCCACACGTCTGTTCGCCGCCCGCCAGCGCCACCCGTGGCCGCCAGAGATCATCGTTCGGGAAGGTTGGGAAGTGCTGTACGACAGGGAACTGACCACTGTGGCCGAGCCAAGGGTCGCCCTCGCCAACGACGTGCACACCGCCGCTTCCTGGGCGAACGAACTCGTCGCCGCCGTCGACGCCGCGCGCTGAACTGCCGGGGGTGGACCATCGGTCGGACCGCCGGCGGCGCAGGTCCGCCGGCGGCGATCCCGTTGGCTCGCGCCGGGGTGGCGACGGTGTCCCGGTCGGGGCGACGGCCGCGACCAGCCCGCCGATGTGCATCGAGCAGGTCGGGTCACGACCTGCCGGCGGCGATGAGTCCCCTGGCGTCGGCACGTCTCCCCTCCGACCGACGAATCGGAGCATCACATGGGCATGATCCACATCGAACTGTTCGCGACCCTCGACCTGGTGGGCCAGTCTCCCGGTGGTCCTGACGAGGATCCCGTGGGATTCCCGTTCGGCGGCTGGCAGGCGCCCCTGATGGACGAGGTCGCCGGGACGCAGATCGTGGCCGCGTACGAGGGCACGGACGCGTTGCTCCTCGGTCGGCGCACGTACGAGATCTTCGCGTCGTACTGGCCCCACCAGGAGCGAGGCGACGACGACGAGATCGCCACCCTGTTCAACCGTGTTCCGAAGTACGTGGCCTCCCGGGGCAGACCAGATCTGTCGTGGGCGGGATCCACGCTGCTCGGCCCGGACCTGCCCGGCGAGGTTCGTGAGGTTCGTGCGCGTCATGAGCACGTGAAGGTGGTCGGAAGTCTGAACCTCGTGCAGACGCTCCTGCGTGAGCGGCTGTTCGACCGGCTCGACCTGTGGGTGCACCCGATCGTGCTCGGTATGGGCAAGAAGGTGTTCGACGGCGGCGCCGTCCCCACGAACGTCACGCTGCTCGAACCGCCGGCGGCTGGTCCGGCAGGCACCGTGTTGCTGCGCTACGGGCTCGGCGACGGGACGCCCGCCACGGGAGACATGAGCACCGCGGATCAAGGTGTCGCCAGCGACGACTGACGGGCGTGCCCGTCCACCGATGTTGGGGGACAACGAACGGGGCGACGCCGAGGGAACCCGTCGAACCGGACGGCAGTGCGCCGACAGGAGCGAGTAGACCTGCAGCAGACATAGCAGGTCTACTATTCTCGTGGTCGGTGAGACACGTCAGGAGCCAGTGTGGGTGTCGTGGGATCAGGTTCGTCCGGCGAGGTGCCGGTGTCGGTGCGCGGACTGCGGATGCGCTACGGGGACAACGACGTGCTCACCGGGGTCGACTTCGACGTGGCCCGGGGTGAGGTGGTCGCCCTGCTCGGTCCCAACGGTGCCGGCAAGACCACCACGATCGAGATCCTCGAGGGCTTCCGCATGCCGTCGGACGGACAGGTCGCCGTGCTGGGCGCGGACCCGTCGGCCGGTGACGAGTCGTGGCGGGCGCGCAGCGGAGTGGTGCTGCAGTCGTGGCGTGACCATCCTCGGTGGACGCCTCGTCGACTGCTGACGCACCTCGGCCGCTACTACCTGCCGTTCTCCACCCCGGACACGCCTCGCCCCCGCGACGTCGACGAGCTGATCACGCTGGTCGGGCTGGTCGAGCAGGCCGACCAGAAGATCGTGACGCTGTCGGGTGGGCAGCGTCGGCGTCTGGACGTCGCGATCGGGATCATCGGACGCCCGGAGCTGCTGTTCCTCGACGAACCGACCACCGGGTTCGACCCGCACGCACGGCGCGAGTTCCACGACCTGGTGCACCGTCTCTCGGACTTCGAGGCGACCACGATCCTGCTGACGACCCACGACCTCGCGGAGGCCGAGAAGCTCGCCGACCGGATCCTCATCCTGGCTGCGGGGCACATCGTCGCCGACGGGACCGCGGACGAGCTCGCGCGTCAGGTCGAGGGCCGGACCCAGGTGCGCTGGCGACGCAACGGTGAGACGTTCGTCCACGCGGCCGACGAACCGGTCGTGTTCGTGCGCGGGCTGCTCGACCAGCACGACGACGTCGACGACCTCGAGGTGCGCCACACCAGCCTCGAGGACACGTACCTGACGATGGTGCAGCAGCACGAGTCGGGCCACGCAGACGACGCGCTGTCCACGTTCCAGCGTGCGACCGCCGACACCGAGGAGGTGGGAGCATGAACGCGAGGCTGCACGCGACACGCATCGGTCTGCACCGCGGCTGGACCGAGTTCGTCCAGAGCCTGAGGAGCCCGCAGGACCAGGGCTTCTACCTGTTCATGGCGATCGGGGTGCTCGGCTACCTGTTCATCCGGCGCAACACCGTCGTCGAGGAGATCGGGATGACCATCCCGCAGGTGTCGATGCCGTCGATCCTCGGTGGTCTGCTCGCCTTCGCGGTCGTGATCGGACCGGCCTACCAGCTGGCCATGGACCGAGAGGACGGCACGCTGCTGCGCTACAAGGCCATGCCGCACGGCATCGGCGGGTACGTCACCAGTCAGCTGTTCCTCCACTCCGCCGGTCTGGTCCCGATGCTCCTCGTGATCCTGGTGCCCGGCTTCCTGCTGTTCGACGGCCTCATGCAGCGCGGCGCGACTGGTTGGCTCACCATGACCTGGGTGCTGCTGCTCGGGCTGGCAGCGATGCTGCCCATCGGCATGGTGATCGGTGCGCTCGTGCCGAGCACGCAGAAGGTCGGCAGCTGGGGGATGCTGCCGATCATGGTGCTCGTGAGCATCTCCGGGATCTTCTTCCCGGTTCAGGCGCTGTGGGGATGGGTCCAGCCTGTCGCGCAGGTCTTCCCCCTGTACTGGATCGGGCTCGGGATGCGCTCGGCGTTCCTGCCCGACGCCGCACTGGTGATGGAGATCGGTCAGTCGTGGCGCACCGGCACGACCGTCGCGGTGCTCGCCGCCTGGGCAGTCGTCGGCACGGCGCTGTGCCCACCAGTGCTGCGACGCATGGCGCGCCGCCAGTCCGGCGCTGCCGTGCAGGCCGCGCGTGAACAGGCCACGCAGTGGGTCCGGTGACGCGTCTGGGATCGTCCACGTGAACCGCTCGTGGCCGCGGGGGAGGGCCCGATGACGGGTGTGCACAACCGGATCGCCCTGCTGCGCGCCGAGCAGGACGTCACGCGCCGCCAGCTGGCGGACGCACTCGGCGTGCACTACCAGACCGTGGGCTACCTCGAACGGGGCGAGTACAACCCGAGCCTCGAACTGGCGCTGCGCATCGCCGAGTTCTTCGGTGTTCCGGTCGAGGTGATCTTCTCGCTCGAACCGTTCCCTCGGATCACCGACCAGCACCGCCGTCGGGTCGCCGGCGACTCGTGACCCCACGTCCGTGATCCCGTGATGCCCGGGCCGCACCGGATGTCACCGAACCACGTCTGGACGCGCGCGGAACCGCAGGGCGCGCCGCCTGATCAACCGATTGGTTGACAAGTGGCGATCCCTCGCTACGGTGGATGTTCAACCAGAAGGTTGAGGAGCGAGAGCGTGGCGGACCGTCTTTCTCGGGTGTTCTCCGCGCTCGCGGATCCCACTCGCCGGGACATCGTCGCCCGGCTCACGGGGGGGGACGCGAGCGTCGGTGAGCTCGCCCGACCGTACGCCATGAGCCTGCAGGCCGTGTCGAAGCACCTGAAGGTCCTCGAGGACGCCGGCGTGGTCTCGCGAGGACGCGACGCCCAGCGTCGCCCGGTGCACCTCGAGGCCGAGGTGTTCGACCTGATGGACGGATGGATCGAGCGGTACCGGCGCAACGTCGAGGAGCGCTACCAGCGCCTCGACGCCCTGCTGGCAGACCCGACGGAGCAGCGAGTGGAGGGTGCAGCCTCATGACGACCTACGAACGGGCGCACATCGAGGCCGATCCCGACGTCCCGATCATCCGCATCACCCGCGACTTCGCGGCCCCGCCGGCGCAGCTGCTGCGGGCGCACACCGACCCGGAACTGTTCGCGCGGTGGGCCGGTCCGAACAGCACCTCGACCCGGGTCGACCACTGGGACGCACGAACCGGCGGGAGCTGGCGATTCGTCAGCGTGCTCGACGGTGAGGAGTTCGGGTTCCGCGGGTGCTTCCACGAGGTCAGCGACACGCGGATCGTGCAGACGTTCACCTGGGAGGGGGACCCGGAAGGGGTCGCGCTCGAGACCCTGACGTTCGAGGACCTCGGCGATGGTCGGACGCGCCTGCGCACCCAGTCGCTCGTCGACTCGTTCGACGGCCGCGACGCGTGGCTGCGCAGCGGCATGGAGGTCGGCGTCGACGACGGCTACGCGAAACTGGACGTGATGCTCGCCGAGGGCCACGTCTGAATCGCGGCGGGTCCACGCCGGTCGCTCACTCGGCGACGGTCGGGACTCGCTTCATCGCCTCGGCGATCCTCACCGCGTCGAGTTCGTGGTCGACCAGTTCGCCGTCGAGGTAGGCGTCGTACGCGGCCATGTCGAAGTGGCCATGGCCGCAGACCGCGGTGAGGATCACCTTCTCCTCACCGGACTCGCGGCAGACCTCCGCCTCGCGGATCGCGGCAGCGATCGCGTGGGTCGGTTCCGGCGCCGGGATGATGCCCTCGGTGCGGGCGAACCGGAGTGCCGCGTCGAAGCACTCGGTCTGCGGGATCGCCTCCGCCTCGATCAGCCCCAGTTCGTGGATGTGGCTGATGAGTGGGGCCATGCCGTGGTAGCGCAGACCGCCGGCGTGGATCGGGTCGGGGATGAAGTCGTGTCCGAGCGTGTGCATCTTGACCAGCGGGGTCATTCCGGCGAGGTCGCCGAAGTCGTAGCGGTACTCGCCCTTCGTGAGCGACGGACACGACGACGGCTCCACCGCGAGCACGCGTGGCGACATCTTCCCGGCGAGCCTCTCCCGGAGGAACGGGAACGTCAGCCCGGCGAAGTTCGACCCGCCTCCGGTGCACCCGACGATCAGGTCCGGGGTGACACCGGCCTTCTGCATCTGGAGGAGTGCCTCCTCGCCGATCACGGTCTGGTGGAGCAGGACGTGGTTGAGCACGCTGCCGAGCGCGTAGCGCGTCGAGTCGTCGGCGAGCGCCGCCTCGACGGCCTCGGAGATCGCGATCCCGAGCGAGCCCGGGGAGTCGGGGTCCTGTTCGAGGACGGCCCGGCCGGCGGCGGTCTCGGTCGACGGGGACGAGTGGACCGTCGCGCCCCACGTGCGCATCATCGACGCGCGGTAGGGCTTCTGACGGAACGACGCGGCGACCTGCCAGACCTCACACTCGAGTCCGAACTGTGCGGTCGCGAACGCGAGCGCCGAACCCCACTGGCCCGCCCCGGTCTCGGTGGTCAGGCGGCGCACACCCTCCTGGGCGTTGTAGTAGGCCTGTGGGACGGCGGTGTTGGGCTTGTGCGAACCGGCGGGCGAGACCCCCTCGTACTTGAACCAGATCTGCGCGGGGGTGTCGAGCAGCCGTTCGAGCCGACGTGCGCGCACCAGCGGAGAGGGCCGCCACAGGCGGTAGACGTCACGGACGGCCTCGGGGATCTCCACGTAGCGCTCGCCGGTGACCTCCTGCGCGATGAGCGCCATGGGGAACAGCGGTGCGAGGTCGTCGGGGCCGATGGGCTCGTGGGTGCCGGGGTGCAGCGGGGGAGGAGGTGGGGACGGCAGGTCCGCGATCAGGTTGTACCAGTGGGTCGGGATCTCGTCCTCGTCGAGCAGGACACGGGTCGGGGTGTCGGACACGATCGCACCTCGTTCGTCGGTCGGACACGCGCTGCGACCACCTCACCGTGTCGCAGGGCGACGGGCCGCATCGTAGACCGGCACCCCGGGTCGAGGCCTCGGGAATCCGGCCCGTGCGAACGGGTGGGTCATCGCGGCCGTTCACTCGCCAGGAACATGTCGACGGCGTGGTCGACCAGCCGGCCCCAGCGGTCGCCGTCGGGATCGTTGGTGGCCTGCTGCGAGGCAAGTCCGGTGACCAGCGCCGTCCACAGGTCCGCGGACTCCGGTCGGTCGATGCCGATGTCGGTCAGCACCGCGCGCAGTCGCTCGAGTGCCTGCTCGGCGAGCCGGTAGGACTCGGCCGACGGTGTGAACCCCGGCACGACCCGCTGGAACAGCAGCTGGTGTCGAGCCGGTGAGGCCACGTAGAAGTCGAGGAACCGGCGGGCGGCGCGTCGCAGCACCTCTGCAGGGTCACCGGTGACCGGCTCCGCGTCGAACTCGTCGAGCAACTGCCGGTAACCGTCGGCGAACATCGCGTCGTGGATGGCGTTCTTGCTCGCGAAGTACTCGTACAGCGACGGTGCGCGCATGCCGACCTCCTCGGCGATCTCGCGCATCGTCCAGCCGGTGAGTCCGCGGTCCTCCGCCAGTCGCCACGCCGCGGCGACGATCTCCTGTCGGGTGGCCTGGTGCCGGAGACTGCGGCGTTCGGACATGGCGTGCTCCTGCGGTCGAGCACGCAGCCTAACAATGTTCGGCGACTGCTTGACGGCGACCCCGCCAGTGCGTAACCTAATATTGTTAGGTAAACCGAACGATGGTCAGCGTGCGGCTGGTGGGGCCGTGACGCGACCCCGACGCACGGACGGGTGGTGCCATGTCACGCTCACGAGACTCCGAACCCGACACCTCGATGGCGGACCGCGCGACGGGTGCCGCGTCGCTCGCGCACGCCGACTGGACGCGCGCAGCGGACGAGGAGTACCGACGGCTGCTCTCGCTGCTGCGGGGTCTCGACCAGGCGCAGTGGTCATCGCCGACCGACTGTGACGGCTGGGACGTGCGGGCTCTGACCGCGCACCTGGCCGGCGGCGCCCAGTGGTCCGCGAGTGTGCGGGAGTTCGTGCGACAGGCGCGACGCGCACGTCGTCTGCTGCCGGACGCGGACGTCGTCGACGGCATGAACGCCGTGCAGGTCGCAGCGCGGACCGATCGCACCCCGGACCAGCTGCTGGCGGAACTGGCCGAGGTCGCACCGAAGGCGGTGCGCGCTCGACACCGCCTGCCGCGCCCGCTGCGGGCGTTGCGCGTTCCGTTCGGGTCACCGCTCGGCACCCAGCCGCTCGGGTACCTCTACGACCGGATCCTCACCCGTGACACGTGGCTGCACCGCGTCGACATCGCCCGGGCCGTCGACCGTCCGCTCGAACTGACCGCGGAGCACGACGGCAGGATCGTCGCCGACGTCGTCGACGAGTGGGCCGAACTGCACGGCCAGCCGTTCACCCTCGAACTGACCGGACCCGCCGGCGGGAGGTGGCGGCGTGGTCACGGCGGTGAACAGATCCGACTCGACGCGGTCGAGTTCTGCCGGATCCTCTCCGGCCGTGCCCCCGGGACGGGACTGCTCGCCACCCGCGTCAACTTCTGACCGGCATCGGTCGATGACCCGACCGACGCCCCGGCCCGTCGACGACCGGGCGGTCGTCACGCACGGCCGGAACCGCGACCGCTCCTCGCACGACCACGACCCGCCGGAGCCCCTGCAGGGTGCAGAAGGTGCGATCGTGCTGTTCTCCGACGTCGCGTGCCCCTGGGCGACGGTCGCGGTGCTGCGCCTGCGGCAGGCCCGCTCCGACCTCGGGCTGGAGGCGACCGTGCCCATCGTCCACCTGGCCCACCCGCTCGAACTGCTCCACGACCGGCCGCTGGCGCGTCGTGTGATCGACGCGGAGATCCCCGTGTGCGCGTCGGCGGCGCCGGGTCTCGGCTGGTCGCTGTGGCAGGGGCGACTCGACGAGTACCCGGTCTCCAGTCTGCTCGCGGTCGAGGCCGTGCAGGCGGCCCGCCGCCAGTCCGAGGCTGCCGCAGAGGAACTCGATCTCGCCCTGCGCACCGCGCTGTTCGTGCGGTCCAGGAGCATCACCATGCGCCACGAGGTCCTCGCCGCCGCGTCGGAGTGCGTGGCGCTCGACGCCTCCCGACTGGCCGAGGACCTCGATCTCGGGGTGGCGCGAGCGGCGGTCATGCGGCAGTCGGCGGCCGCACGTCGGGGTGCGGCCGACTGCAGCGGGTTCGTGGTGCTGCCCGACGGCACGGGAATCTGCAACCCCGGCATCGAGGTCGGTTGGGTCGGATCCGAGGTGCCGCGCGGGGTGCCGCGCATCGAGCACGACGATCCCGAGGTGGTGCGTGGGTTGGTGGCGCGTGCCGCCCATGCCGGCAGATCGACCGCAGCCCCCTGATTCCGCCAGTTGCTGTCTCGAGTTCGTGACCGCCCGCCCGGCAGCGGGAACCGACTCGAGATCGGTTCGCGACATCTGCGGTCGCTGGGGCCTCGGGCCGTCGTCGGTGACGGGGTGCAGGTCCGGTGGTGGGCGTCGACGTCGGGCCGACACCCACCACCGTCACCCGGTCAGCTCACCGGCTCGGGGTCCTCGTCGGGATCGGAACCGTCGCGGTCCTCCTCCTCGTCAGGGTCCTCGTCGGTGCCGTTGGGTTCGGGAGCAGGTTCTGGCTCCGGCTCGGGCGCCGGTTCCGGCTCGATCGGCTCGGGCTCCGTCGGGACGGGTTCCGTGGGCTCCGGGAGGGTGGGCTCGTCCGGGGTGCACGCCGCAGCGCCGAGCGCCAGTGCGGCCGCCATCGCGACGGTCACACGCTGGATGCGGGTGCGTCGATTCGTGGGAGGGTTCGTCATGTCTGTCGTCCTTGGTTGGTGACGAACCCATGGTGGAGCCTCCTGCCCCCTGGCCCGGGGTGTCCAGACGGTGCGTGCACCCGGGCCGGTCGACCACCGCCGTGCGTCCGGCCTGCGGCGCCTGCGGCGCTCTCGACCACCGGCGTCGGTGGCGGATCCACCCGCCACCCGATACTGCGCCGCCCGCCACGAGCCGCTCGCCGGAGCAGTGGTCGTGGCCATGTTCGCCAGGGCCGTGCAGGCAGGGCGATCGTCGTCGCTCTGACGACGCAGTCCAGGAGCGGTCGCGTCGTCAGGGCGACGCGGCCATGCCGGTGTCCGCGTCGGTGAGCAGCGGGTAGGTGCCGTGCTCGTCGTGGACCTCGTCGCCGGTGAGGGGCGGGGTGAACACGCAGATCATGCGCAGGTCGGTCTCGGCGAACAGTTCGTGGTGCTCGTGCCCGTCGAGCACGTAGAGGGTTCCCTCGGCGATCTGGTGCACCGCGCCCGTGTCGTGGTCGGTGAGCACCCCGCGTCCCGACACGCAGTACACGGACTCGAGGTGGTGGCGGTAGTACATCGGGGTGGTCGACCCCGCGTACAGCACCGTGTCGTGCAGCGAGTAGCCGATCCCGTCCTCGGCGAGCAGCAGCCTGCGGCTCGCGAACGTCGGGCCGCGAACGTCGCGCTGGCCGTCGGCGATCTCACTCAGTCGTCTCACGATCATGGTTCGTCCTGGTTCGTCGCGTGTGGCACCGCCGTGGCGTGGCGCGCGGAGTCGGAGCGGCCTCGAGGAGGTCCGGGTGCGGTCCGGGCCGACCGGCAGGTGCTGCGGCGTTCGAGTCGCCTGCCGGCGGGGGCGCTCAGGCGACGGCGCTCCGGGCCGGTGACCCACTCGCGTCGGCGACCACGTCACCCACGGCGGTGGTGATGCGCGTGAGGGCCTCGGCCAGTTCGTCGTCGGGGATCGTGAGTGCCGGCAGGAGCTTGAGCACCTCGCTGTTGGGCCCGGAGGTCTCCACGAGCACGCCCAGGTCGTAGGCGCGACGAGCGGCTGCCTGGGCGATCCCGTCGGTGCACGCGATGCCCTGCAGCAGCCCGCGCCCCCGGCGTTCGAGGACGTGGTCGGGGTGTGCGTCGACCAGCGCGTCGAGGGCGGCGGCGACGGTCTCGGCCTTCCGGGCGGTCGACCGTTGGAGTGCGTCGTCGACCCAGTGGTCGAGTGCGACGGTCGCGGTGACCATCGCGGGGTTGAACCCGCGGAACGTGCCGTTGTGCTCGCCCGGGTCCCACACGTCGAGTTCGTGGCGCATCAGGGTGACGGCGAACGGCATCCCGAACCCCGACAGTGACTTCGACAGCGTCACGATGTCGGGCTCGATGTCGGCCACGTCGAAGCTGAAGAACGGTCCGGTGCGACCGCAGCCGGCCTGGATGTCGTCGACGATGAGCAGCACCCCGTGGTTCGTGCACACCTCGCGCAGCCGACGCAGCCACGTGGACGAGGCCGTCGCCAGCCCACCCTCGGCCTGGACGGTCTCCACGATGACGGCGGCCGGCTTCTCGAACCCGCTGCCGTCGTCGGCGAGCAGGGCGTCGAGGTAGCTCATCGTGTCGACCTCGTCGCCGAGGTAGCCGTCGTAGGGGACGTTGGTCGTGGACCCGAGGCCCACCCCGGCCCCCTCACGCTTCATCGAGTTGCCGGACACGGACAGCGACCCGAGCGTCATGCCGTGGAAGGCGTTGGTGAACCCCACGACGTGCTCGCGCCCCGTGTACTTGCGGGCGAGCTTCATCGCGGCCTCGACCGCGTTGGTGCCGGTCGGTCCGGGGAACTGCACCTTCCAGTCGAACCCGTGTGGTTCGAGGATCACCTCCTCGAACCGTTCGAGGAACCGGCGGCGGGCGACCGTGGCGGTGTCCAGGCTGTGGACGATGCCGTCGGCCGTCAGGTGGTCGACGACCGCGTCGCGCATGCGGGGGTCGTTGTGGCCGTAGTTGAGCGAACCGGCCCCGGCGAACAGGTCGAGGTACGCGTTGCCGTCGGTGTCCCAGATGGTGCTGCCGCGGGCCGTCTCGAACGTGGCGGGCCACATCCGTCCGTAGGAGCGCACGTCCGACTCGAGTCGGGTGATGGCGTCCGGGCGGGCGGTCTTCATGACGATGGGCTCCTCGGTGCGCTCACGACGGTCGGCGGCGGGAAGTGGGTGGATGCGCAGTTCGAACTCGGCCGCGTGGTCACCTGCGGGGAACAGGTCGGCGGCGAACCGTTCGCTGCGTTCGCACGGGACCCCCAGTTCGGCGGCGAACCGCTCGAACAGCGCCATGGACGCGGTGTTGTCGGGGGTGACCGTGGCGGTCAGGCTCGTCGCGTCGCGGCTGCCGGGACAGTCCAGCAGGGCTCTGAGCAGCCGGCGGCCGAGACCGCGGCGCCGCGCGCGTCGGTGGACACCGATCTGCCACACGAACAGGTCGTCGGGCTGCGACGGTGGGCGGTAGCCCGACACGAACCCGACCACTCCGCGGTCGTCGGTCGCCACGAGCGACGTGTCCGCGTGGTCGGTGCACACCAGCAGGTAGGCGTACGGCGAGTTGACGTCAAGTGTCCCGTCGTCTCGTACGAGCTGCCACATGGCAGCGGCGTCGTCGGACGTGGGTGTTCTCAGTTCGATGTCGTGATGCATGACGTCGGCCGCGGGACCCGACGGGATCCGGATCCTCACGGGACCCGGCGACGTGGGCGAGGCACTCCGAACGGCCTCGGCGGCCTACGGATCACCTCCCCGGCTTCGGTGTCGATCGTCACACCGGTGCTGCGCGCGACGGACGTCGCGCGTGTGCGGTGTGCGAGTCCCCACGATAGGCGACCGTCGTCGACCTGGCCAGGTGAGCCGGCGGGCACGGCCCGACGGCATGCCCGCGGACGATGGCCGAGCCGGCAGGTTCAGTGGAGCGCAGCGGACCGGTGGCCCTGGTTCGCCTTGGACGACGCGTTCGAGGCCTCCGCGGAGCCTGCGGCGTCCGCGCGACGACGTGCCTCAGGCCGCTCGCGGTCGTGCACACCATGCTCGAGCACCGCCTCGAGGGCAGCGCTCGGGGTCGGGGGCTCGTCGCCCACCGTCGCGCGAAGGGCGTCGACGAACAGCCTCGCGGCGTCGTCGGCGGCATCGTTCGAGGGTCGCCCGTCGATGGCGCGTTGCAGCGCCTGTTCGTCGTGCCTGCGACTGGTGCGCATGTGCCGACCTTCCCGGGGCGTGTCGCGTGACGCGTCCGCGATGCACGGCGGCCACAGAACCCATTCTCGTCATGAACCTGACGGGAACCTGACGAGGGCCTGACGAGGTCGTGGTCACCGCGGTCATGAACCGGCCAGGGGTAACCTGCGGCATGCGGAACATGCCCCGGATCCTCGCGGTCGAGGACGACACCGCGCTGCGTCAGGCCATCCACTCGGCGCTGACCAGTCAGGGATACACGGTCCACAGTGAGCCCGACGGGGCCAACGTCCGTGAGGTCGCCCGGGCGTTCCGGCCCGACCTCGCGCTGCTCGACATCCGCCTGCCCCAGGGTCCGAGCGGGTTGAGCATCGCCCGGTTGCTGCGCGACGACGGTGAACTCCCCATCATCTTCCTCACCGCCGCGGACACCACACCCGACCGGCTCGCGGGGTTCGAGGCCGGCGCGGACGACTACCTGGCGAAGCCGTTCGAGATGGCCGAACTGTTCGCCCGCATCCGAGCACTGCTGCGACGCAGCGGCCGGCTGGCGTCCGACGTGTGGCAGGTGGGCGACGTCGTCGTCGACGAGGCGGCACGCACCATCCACCGCAACGGCCACCTCGTCGACATGCCCCGCATCGAGTTCGACCTCGTGGTCGCGCTGGGACGCAGTCCGGGCCGGGTCCTGTCCAAGACGCAGCTGCTGTCGAGTGTGTGGGGATTCGACTCGTACGACCACAACGTCGTCGAGGTGCGGGTCAGTTCCGCGCGTCGACGACTCGAGGAGCACGGCCCCAGGGTGATCCACACGGTCCGCGGCGCCGGCTACCGGTTCCAGCCGGTCACCGACGTCCCGGTTCCGGACGACGGTTCGGCGACGTCGGACGTCGAGCCGGAGCCCGATGCCCAGCAGACGACGGACTGACCGATGCGGACACCGTCACTCTCCGACCGGGTCGTGGCCGCAGGGATCTCCACGCTCGCGCTGATGATCCTCCTCGTCGGCAGTTTCGTGTTCTTCGCCGTGCAGGACCGCCTCGAACGGGAACTCGGTGTCGTGCTCGACGTGCGCGCGAACCTGGCCCGGGAGATCGGCAGCCTGCAGGACCCCGAGCGCATCGCCCTGGCGCTCGCCGCCAACGGGATCCCGGCGACCGTCACCGGCAACGACGGGGTCGTGCACGAGTCGGACCCGCGCCTGCGACAGCAGGGCGTTGGCGCGGTCACCGCGTCGGTCATCCTCGCCGAACGGGAACGCAGCGTGTCGCGCTTGGTCGAACTCGACGGGGGGACCGTCATCGAGGTGTACGCCTCGCGTGACGGAATCGACGACACCATGCGGGTCCTCCTCGGCTACATGATCGCCGGCAGCGGGCTCGTGCTCGGTCTGGCCATGCTGCTGTTCCACCGGGTGGCCGGCTTCGCACTGGACCCGCTCGAGCACGTCGTGGACGTCGCGCACCACACCGCGTCGGGCGAGTTCGGGTGGCGCCTCGAACCCGACGACCCTACGACTCCGCTCGGCAGGATGGCGGTCGCCTACGACGAGATGCTCGACTCGCTCGAGTCGTCCTACCTGCGGTTGCAGGAGTCCGAGGAGCAGACCCGACGGTTCGTCGACGACGCGGCCCACCAGCTGCGCACGCCGCTGGCGGCGATCCGCGCCACCGTCGAGGCGATGCTCCACGAGGCGGACCCGGCCGTTCGGGACCAGCTCATGGCGAACCTGCTGCGCGAGACGGCGCGGTCCCACCGGCTCGTCAACGCCCTGCTGCGCATGGCACAGCTGCAGGAGGGGCGGTCCGGCGAGCTCGAACCGGTCGACCTCACGGCCCTGTGCCTCGACGAGGTCGACCGGTCCTGCAGCCTGTCGGCGTCGCTGGAGTTCGAGTTCGACGCGGATCCGATGCTCACCGGGCAGTGGTGGCTCATCGACCGCGACGTTCGAGAGATCCTCGCGAACCTGCTGGACAACGCGCGCCGCCACGCCCGCCACGTGGTCGCCGTCGAGTCCGCACGGGTGCAGGCCGCCGACCACGACTGGCTCGAGGTCCGGGTCAGCGACGACGGCCCGGGTGTGTGGGTCGACGACGTGGAGCTGATCTTCGAACGCTTCACGTCGTTCGACGAGCACGGGGGCTCCGGGTTGGGTCTGCCCATCGCCCGGGGCCTGGCGCGGGGCATGGGCGGCGACCTGGTGCTCCGCGATGGTGTGTTCGTACTGAGCCTGCCGGCCATGCCCGTCGAGGCCAGGGACCCGGAGGGCGACGACGCCACGGACGACTCGGGCGACCCGGAGGGCGACCACGCGGTGGGAGACACACACAGCGACGATGGTGTCCGCCGGGCAGGCGACGCGGAGCCGGGGGACGGGGCGTCAGTCGGTGGTGGCACGCATCCGGTGGGGTTGGGACCGGATGACCATGAGGCGGCGCAGCGCGAGTCCCAGCGGACGTAGGTCGGACGGGTCGATCACGCTGAACGCCCCGGAACGTCGCAGTTCCGGGTCGATGTTGGCGAACGGGGTCAGCACGATCACCTCGACGTTGGGTGCGACGGCCTGCAGCACCCCGACGATGCGGATGCCCACCGACCCGGCGAGGGCCAGGTCGAGGACCACGACGTCGATCGACACGTCCGCCAGCGTCTGCAGCGCGGCGGACCAGCGCGACACGTTGGCCACGACCTCGAACCCCGCAGCGGTCACGGCACGTTCGACCGCGAGGCACGACGTCGCGCCGTCATCGCACAGCAGTAGTGCCGCGGGGACGTACGGGTCCTCGGGGTAGGTGTCCACTCGACGACCTCACACCAGTCAGTGCACTGACCGTACGAGCGTCACCTGACGGGGACCTGACGAGTGTCTGGCGGGTCGGACAGGGTGTCCGGCGGGCCTGTTCGGCCCGTTCACTGGGTGGAGGCGAACACCCGCTGCATGTGCTGGCGCGCGTCCGACGGACACGTCCAGTAGTAGGTCGTGGTCGCGCCCCAGGCCTGTGCGAGACAGTCCGCGGCGCCCTCGAGTCCCGCGACCTCGACCCGCTGCCAGTCGGCGAGGTCGTACATGCGCGAGTGCGGGTCGTTCGCGTACTGCCAGGCGTGCACGACCTCGTGCGCCACCACGTAGAACAGTCGGGCCTCGTTCTCGAACGCACCCGGACCGATCCAGATCTCCTTCGGCCCCGCCGTGTACAGACCCCAGTTGCACGCGGCACGACCGGGAGCACAGCCGACCCGGAACTTCACGCCGGTCGCGCGCCAGTTGAACGGCAGCCGGTCCGCGATCGCCTCGACGCGGGCGAGCTGGGAGGTTCCCCCGGAGGTGGCGACCGGGGTGGGATCCGGCGCCGGAGCCGGTGCGACTGGCTCGGGCGTCGGTTCCTTCGGGGTCTCGGCAGGTTCGGCGGCCGGAGGCGCCGCCGGCTTCGGAGCCGGAGGCGCGGCGGGCTTCGGTGGTGGGGGCGGCTCGTCGGGTACCACCGGCGCGGGCCGGATGGTCTGCAGGAGTGCGGCCACCTGCCAACGGTCGATCGCCGGCGTGCGGTCCACGAGCGCGGCGGTCGACACCCGGTCCGTCGGCTGGTTCGAGGGTGCGGCGATGTCCGCAGGCGCGATCACGCGCACGGGTGCCTGGCTGGCCGGTCGCGCCGGTTCGTCCGGCAGGTCGGGCATCACGGCGCGCTCGGGCGCCAGGTCCGCGACCGACGAGGTGGTCTGGCCCGTCAGGGTCACCGTTGAGGCGACGCCGAGCATGACGAGCGCCGCGCCGACCACCGGCACGACGCGTGCCACGGTCGACACGAGGATGTGGACGACAGAAGTTCTGGAGGCCACCCGCGATCCGCACTGGAACGCCGGGACACCGTGCCCCGACTGGGAGCAGGAGCCTGTGCGAAGACGAGGTGGGGATCATCGGGAAGATTCCGGAACTCCCGTGAACGGCCGTCCAGGAGCCTCGGGAACCGGAGTGTGGGTTCAGCCGCGGGTGAGGACCCGTCCCGCGGTGTGCGTCTCGTCCGCCAGGTGCGCGTACACGACGACGTTGTCACGGTAGGAGCGGATCGCGGAGTCGAACTCGCCGCCGCAGGTGACCAGTGCGAGGCGCGGCTCGCCGTCGAGGCTGAACACCTCGGCGATGGGAAGTTCGCTGCGGCGGTGGGTCTCGGTGGACGAGACGATCCACAGCTGGGGGCCGTCCGCCGTGTCGATGGTGATCTCGTCACCGACGCGAAGGTTCACCAGGTCGTAGAACACGCCACGGCCCTGTGTGCGGGAGTCGACGTGGCCGGCGAGCACGGCCGTGCCGGGGTCACCGGGTCGGACGTTGGTGAGCGTGTACCACCCGACGGCGTGGACGTCGTCGGGGACCTCCATGCTGCCGTCGGGGTTGAGACCGACCGGGATGACGTGGGCAGCGGTGTTCGCGAGGAAGATCGAGAACGGCACGGCGCCGACGGGGCCCGCAGGTTCTGTTGGATCGACGTCGGGGGCGACGAACGGCTCGCCCCCGACATCGGGCTTGGCGATGGGTCGCTGGAACGAGGGCGGCTCCGGGGGCAGCAGCCCGGGATCCACGGGCGACGACGGCCCCGTGACGACTGCCACACTCAGCAGCATCGCCATCGTGACCGCCGTCGCCCGCTTCATCCGCAGTACCTCAGTGCCTGCGCAGCGCGTACCCGGCGCCACCGACCGACAGTCCGAGCAGGACCGTCAGGTACAGGGCCCAGGGCAGCGCGCTCGGGCCGTAGCCCGTGGCGAGCTCTGTCGGCAGGACCGGCGTGGTTGCCGGACCGGTCGCCAGTTCCTCAGGCAGTGCCGTGGTGCTGGACGACGATCCGCCGCCGCCGCCACCGCCGCCGCCGCCGTTGTCATCGTCGTCGCAGGCGTCGTCACTTGCAGCCGCGTGCAGTTCGGGGTCGGTCATGGTCGGGTCGACCATGGCCAGGTTGCCCGTGTCGAGGACACAGACCTCGATCTCGGCTGGGATCTCGCAGTCGGCCTCCCAGACGTGGACACCGGTCAGCAGGTACAGCCCCTCCATGTTGAGGTCCCCCAGGTTCTTGCCCGGGTAGAAGGCCTCGGTTCCCTGGAACGCGGGGATGATGTCCATGTCGTGCCCGTCGTGCCCGTTGAACGACGTGCCGCTGTCGTCGATGGTCTGCTTGTTCCATCCCTGGGCAGCCGTCGCCGGCGGTGTCGCGTGGCAGATGGTGACCTTGCCGTCGAAGACGGCGTCGCCACACTCGGGGTCGTACTCAGGATTCTCGCGCTGCTCCATGAGCGGGCGCGACTGCTCCGGGTCCACCTTGCGGTAGTCGCGCGGAGGTGAGGTCGATCCCTCCGGCTTCTCCGCCGCCCACGTCTCAGAGTTGTTGATCGTGTTGCCGTTGTTGGTGTTGTACTGCTCCCACAGGTACTCGGTGCCCACCTGCACCTGGATGAACTCCGGTTCGCACTCGTCGTGCTCTTCGGCCGCCGCCGGGAGGGCGAGCAGACTGGCCACCAGTGCGAGCGAGAAGACGGCCCCCCACCTGGTTCGAAGACTCTTTCTCTGCGTGTCCATCTTCATTCCTTTGTCGACATGCCCTCCGAGGTGCCCTGGAGTCGGAGCCCGTCTGTCGGGTGCCCCGGCAGGTGCATGCCTCGTGCGGCGATGGGTCGACTGTGGAACTCGAACCTGTCGAGAACCTGACGGTTCGAGGCCGTGAACGGCAGAACACGCATTCCGGGAATGCGTACGAGCGAGGGACGAGGTGACGATGTGGTCAGGCGACCCGCAGCGCGGCCGCGACGTTCGTCAGTGTTGGCCTGCCACGTTGGAGGCGAGCCGAGTGATGGCGCGATCAGGCGCCGGCGGCCGGGATGTGCGAGTGACGATCAGGCGTGGGGCAGGAGGCGCCCGTCAGGCACGTCGTCGCGCGGTACGTGGGAGGTGAGCGCCGTCCGCGCCAGTCCGAACCCGCGGCAGCGGAGTTGGCCGACGGCAGGGGCAGGACGCCGTCGGACGACGCGTCAGCGACGTGTCAGCGTCGATCGGTGTCCGGGACGGCGACGGCAGCGCGGATCAGCTCGATCGGGTGCTGGGCGCGGCGCTCGGTGCCGTGGGAGATCTGCTGACGGCACGACACGCCGGTCGCGGCGATGAGGGTGTCGTGACCGGTGGCGCGCACGGCGGGGAACAGTCGCTGCTCGCCGATCGACATCGCCAGGTCGTAGTGCTCTGCCTCGAACCCGAACGAGCCGGCCATGCCGCAGCAGCCCGCGTCAAGCACCTCGACCCGGGCGCCGGGCAGACGCTTCAGCAGTTCGGTGGTGGATCGCAGCCCGGTGATCGCCTTCTGGTGGCAGTGTCCGTGGAACAGCACGTGTCGGTTGGCGACGTCAGAACTGGAGGCGAGGACGAGTCGTCCGTCGTCGATCGCCTCGACGAGCAGGTCGTCGACCATGCGTGCATGTGCGGCGACCTGCTCGACCTCCGGGCCTGCCAGCAGCCGCGGGTACTCCTCACGCAGGGTGAGGATGCACGACGGTTCGACGCCGACGATGGGGATGCCCTGCGCCGCGTACGGGGCCAGCCGCGCGACGAGGTCGGCGGCGCGGTCCCGGGCGTCGTCGAGCAGTCCCTTCGAGATGGCGGCGCGTCCGCAGCAGCCCTCGGACTCGAGCCGCACCGCGTACCCGGCGGCCTCGAGCAGTTCGACCGCAGCGCGACCGATGCCGGGTTCGGTGAAGCTCGTGAACGAGTCGGCCACCAGCACGACCGTGCCCTGCGGGGCCGGGTGGGCGCCGGCACGCCGACGACCGAACCAGCGCGGCAGCGTCTCGCGCTGGAACCGGGGCAGAGGCCGGCGCCGGTCGATCCCGACCACGCGCTCCATCAGTACACGCACCAGCGGCAGGCGCAGCGGCAGGTTCGACACCGGCGCGAACACCGATCCGAGACGGTTGAGCCGGCGGACCGCCCCGAACAGGCGCGTTCGAAGCGTCGTGCCGTGCTCGCGCTGGTAGTGGTGCAGGAACTCGCTCTTCATGGTGGCCATGTCGACCGACAGCGGGCACTCGGCGGCGCACGCCTTGCACTCGAGGCACAGGTCGAGGATCTCGTGCAGCCGCTCATCGGTCAGCCCGAGCCCGGCGAACGCGTGGGGTGCGCCGGAAGGCACCGCGTCGGTGGCGGTGTGCGCGCCCGCAGCAGCCGCGGAGCCGACCGCCGCCGCTGGCGTCGCCGGCGCTGACAGGGCCTTCACGAGCGCGTTGGCCCGTCCGCGGGTGGAGTGCTCCTCGTCACGGGTCGCCATGTAGGACGGGCACATCGTCCCGCCCGACTCGGGGAGCTTGCGGCACGCGCCGATGCGCATGCACCGGTTGGCGGCGGCGTGCCAGCCGGTGGGGCCGCCGAAGTCGAAGGTCGTGTCGACGTGGATCGGGGTGGGCAGCGCGGGCTCGCGCAGGTGCTCGGTCATCGCCGGGGCGTCGACGACCTTGCCGGGGTTCATCCGCCCGTCCGGGTCGAACAGCGCCTTCACCCGCCGCATCGCCCCGTACAGTTCTGCGCCGAACAGGCGCTCGTTGAACTCGCTGCGTGCGATCCCGTCGCCGTGCTCGCTCGAGTTGACCCCGCCGAACTCGTCAACCAGTTCGGCGACCTGTTCGGCCACCCGGTGCATCAGATCCACCTGTCCCGGGGCCAGCAGGTCCATGAACGGACGGATGTGCAGGCACCCGGACGACGCGTGCCCGTAGAACCCGGCGGTCAGCCCGGCGCCGTCGAGGATCCCGCGCAACCGCTCCGCGAACGGGCCGAGCCGCAGCGGATCCACGGCGGTGTCCTCGATGAACGCGAGCGATCGTTCGCTGCCCTTCGCGGAGGCCATCAGCAGGCCCAGTCCCGCCCGGCGCAGCGCACGGATGCGGTTGAGGCTGGACGCGTCGTCGGGACGCAGCACCGCGTACGCGCCGTCGCGTTCCTGCCAGCGCCGGGCGAGCCGGTCGACGTGGGAACGCACCTCGGTCGGACCCTCGCCGTGGAACTCGACGAACAGCAGCGCTGCGGGGTCACCGTCGAGGATCGACACGAGGTCGCGGTGTTCGGGTGACTGGCGCGACAGGTTCAGGATCGGCCGGTCCACCATCTCGATGGTCGCGGCACCCAGTTCGGTGGCGCTCGCCGCCGCGTCGATCGCGGCCTGCAGCGACGAGAAGTGCCCGACGGCCAGTCCGACGGTGCTCGGCAGGTCGACGAGTCCGACGGTCGCCTCGGTGACGGTGACCAGCGTGCCCTCCGACCCGACGATCAGTGGGGTGAGGTCGAGCCCGCCGGGCGGCGCGGTGCGACGGGTGTCCCCGGCGCCGGGGTGCAGCGAGTATTCGAACCCGGGCAGCAGGCGTTCGAGCCGGTAGCCGCCCGACCGCCGCCAGAACGGCTGGGTGTGCTCGACGATCGCGTCGCGATGCGCTTCGACGAGCCCGGGGATCTCCCGATACAGCCGACCCTCGAGCGTGTCACGTGCGGCACGCGCAGCCACCTCGGCGGCATCCCGCACCGTGAACCGGGCCGTGGACGCATCCGACAGCACGACGTCGAGCGCGGTGACGTGGTCGATGGTCATCCCGTGCTGGGCCGAACGTGCCCCGCACGAGTTGTTGCCGATCATCCCGCCGAGCGTCGCCCGGTTGCTCGTCGACGTGTCAGGACCGAACAGCAGACCGTGGGGTGCGGCGGCCCGGTTGAGCTGGTCCTGGATCACCCCCGGTTGCACCCGCGCCGTGCGGGACTCTGGGTCCAGTTCGGTGATCTGTGACAGGTGTCGTGACAGGTCGAGCACGACCGCCTCGCCGACGGTCTGTCCGCAGTGGCTCGTGCCGGCACCGCGGGGCAGCACCGGCACCCCGAAACGGGCGGCAACCTCGACGGCGGCCTGCACGTCGTCGGCGTGGCGGGGAAACGCGACCCCGATCGGGGTGATCGCGTACATGCTCGCGTCGGTGGAGAAGAGGTGGCGGGTGTGGTCGTCGAACCGGACCTCACCGTCGAGCGCCCGGCCGAGCGCCACCTCGAGGTCGCTGGCCCCCGGCCGCGGTTCGCCGGACGATCGCGGGCCGGGACCGCCCCTGCGGCGTCGACCCGTCGAGCGGGAGGCGGACACGTCGGGCGAGGCGCTCACGGTGACCTGTCGATTGACAGCAGAATGGGCCGAATCCTAGTGTCGGTCGCCGGTCCGTCCGCGGTCCGTCCGCAGGTCCCCATCGTCCCGGGAGCGTCCAACCGTGAGCGGCACCGACCCGACCGGCCACCGCGCCGGACGCCACTTCCTCCAGATCCCCGGGCCCACCAACGTGCCCGACCGGGTGCTGCGGGCCCTGTCACGCCCGACCATCGACCACCGAGGTCCGGAGTTCCGCGACCTCGCGATGGGACTGCTCGCCGACGTCCGTCACGTCTTCCAGACGACCGACCCGGTACTGATCTTCCCGGGGTCGGGAACCGGCGTGTGGGAGTCGACGCTGGTCAACACGTGCGCACCCGGCGGCCGGATCCTCATGTTCGACATGGGCCACTTCGCGCGCCTGTGGGCACGGATGGCCCGTGAGCTCGGGCTCGACGTCGAGGTGGTCGACCTCGACTGGCGGGCCGGGGTCACCCCTGCCGACGTGACGGCTGCGCTCGCCGAAGAGCGGTTCCACGCCGTGGCGATCGTGCACAACGAGACGTCCACCGGCTTCACCACCGATCTCGCCGGGATCCGTCGCGCCATCGACGCGTCCGGGCAGGACCCGCTGTTGTTCGTCGACGCGGTGTCGTCGCTCGCGTCGATCGACCTGCGTCACGACGAGTGGGGGATCGACGTCACCGTGGCCAGCTCCCAGAAGGGCCTCATGCTCCCGCCGGGCCTCGGGTTCGCCGCGGTCAGCGACCGGGCCCGGGCCGTCGCCGCGTCGGGCGCGGGGGTCCGTCGCTCCTACTGGGACTGGGAGGCCATGTTCGCCGCCAACGACAAGGGCTCCTTCCCCTACACCCCGGCCACCAACCTGCTGTACGGGCTGCGTGAGGCCATCGACCTGCTCGACGCCGAAGGGCTCGACCGGGTGTTCGCCCGACACGAACACCTGGCCGGCATGACGCGCGTCGCCGTCGAACACTGGGGACTGGAGATCCTGGCGACCGACCCGGCACGCCGGTCGAACTCGTGCACGTCCGTGGTCATGCCCGACGGGCACGACGCCGACCGCCTGCGTGACGTCATCCTCGAGCACTACGACCTGTCGCTCGGTGGGGGGCTGTCGGACCTCGCTGGCACGGTGTTCCGCATCGGGCACCTCGGCGACCTCAACGAACTCACGCTCGCGGGCACGCTCGCCGGTGTGGAGGGGGGACTCCGCCGCTGCGGCGTGCCGATCACCCCGGGCGGGGTCGAGGCCGCCATCGCCCACGGCATCGGCTGACCGCCGACCGGTCCGCGGTTCAGTCCGACGCGGCAACCCTGCGGTCCCGAGCGGTTGAGTCGTGCGCCTCCACGGGGTGTGCCGTGCGGTCGGCGCCCTCGCGGTCGAGGACCTCCGTGTAGGCACGTACGATGTCGCGCTTCGACAGGCTCGTGTGGGCGGTGTTCATGCCCTCGAGGAACGCGAAGTCCAACCGTTCGAACCGTTCCCTCACCCCGTCGACGTTCGGGCGGATGAACCAGTGGCTGCCGCGAGTCACCTCGGTGGCGTCACGAGGGGTGAAACGGCCGCCGACCTGCGGGACCGCGAACGGGTGGGTGGCACGGATGCGTGCCAGGTCGTCAGGTGGCGTGCGCGACAGGTGCCGGTGGGTCATCACGAAGTCGGGGTGCCGGTCGGGAGGCCGGGACGTGTCACGGTCGTGGTCGCGACGCTGCCACACCTGGAACGTGGCGCGCACCGGGCGCGGGGCACCGTCGACGTCGGTGAACGCGTCGCAGTCGAACCCGTCGACCAGGTGGAAGCGGGCCGGCACCCGCATCTGGAACGTGAACTTGTTGAAGCTGCGGGGGAGGATGAACGCCACCGTGTCGCTGAACGAGCAGGCGTGGGCGACGAACCGGACGGCGAGTGCCGCACGTTGCCCGAACGGCGGGTTGCCGATGGTGAGCACCGGACCGTCGACGGACGGCGGCGTCCAGTCAAGGAAGTCGCCGGCGACGACGTCCGGGTGGCGCGGGTGCAGGTCGATCGCGACCGTGCGGTCCCGGGGCAGACCGTCCAGGAACACGCCCCGCCCGGCACTCGGTTCCACGACCAGTCCGCACGCGTCGAGGTCGACGTGGCGGCGGGTGACCTGAACGCACCGTTCGGCGAGTTCCGGCGTGGTGAAGAACGCCTCGTCGGTGACCGTGCGCTTCACGTCATCGAGTCCTCGCGAACGTTGGTGGGCGGCACCGCTCAACCATCCTACGAGGACGGTCCGTGCACACGGCAGACGTGACAGCGACGTCGACCCGAGATGCTCATCGCGGACCACCGTGCGCGCTTGCGGTCGTCCAGGTCATCATGGACGCTCCCGGCAGGAGGGATGCCATGTCCGACGACGCCACGGACCTGCACCAGAGGATCCGACTCCACATCGACCCGATCGGCGGGACAGACCTCCCGCGGCCGGATCGCGAGCCCATGCGTGAACCACCGACACCTGCCCGATGATCGTCCTCGAGCAGTGTGGACCTTCGGCCCCGACAGGCGTGCAGCGAGTAGTGACACTGAAAGGTCCCGGCGCCGCCGGACCTGTGCATCCGCCGCGGATGTCTGGATCGCCACGCCGGGACGCCGCCGACCGAGGAGCCAGACATGGCCACCACCGACACACCCCGCACACGTGGGGTCCGCTCCACGCTCGACCCCGACGCCCGCGCTGCGGTGACCGAGAGTCTCCAGCCGCTGCTCGTTGACCTCGTGGACCTCTCGCTGACCGCCAAGCAGTTGCACTGGACCGTGGTCGGGTCCGCGTTCCGGCCGTTGCACGAACACCTCGACGAGGTGACGGCGGAGTACCGCACGTGGTCCGACGCCGTGGCGGAACGGCTCACCGCGATCGGGGTCGCTCCGGACGGGCGCCTGCAGCGTGTCGCCGGCGACTCGCCGGCGGATCCGGCCCCGGACGGGTGGGTCGGCCAGGCCGACGTCGTCACCCACATGACCGACCGGATCGAGGCCGTGGCGCGCGCCGTGCGTGAACGCCTGGACGGACTCGGTGACGTCGACCTCGCCAGCGAGGACCTGCTCGTCGAGATCCTGCAGGGGCTCGAGATGCAGCTGTGGATGTTCTCCGCGCAGCAGCCGTGACCGGCGGACCCACGGCCACCCCGGTGCACCGCCGGCGTGTCGCGCCGCACGAACTGGCGGTCGAGATCGCCGCGGTGGCGGCCGAGGCGATCCGTGCGCGCGGCCGCTTCCACGTCGTGCTCGCCGGCGGGACGAGCCCCGCTGCCCTCTACCGGTGCCTGCGTGACCTCGACACCGACTGGTCTGGCTGGTGGGTCGTGCCGAGCGACGAACGGTGCCTGCCCGTCGGCGACCCGGACCGCAACGACACGATGCTGCGTGCGCTGTTCGCCGACCACGTCGGCCTCGGCCACCTGGAGATCTTCGAGGCCGAACGGGGCCCTGTCGACGCCGCCAACCGCGCGAACGCTCGCATGCGTGACGTGCCGACCTTCGACCTGGTGGTGCTCGGCCTCGGAGACGACGGTCACACCGCCAGCCTGTTCGACGACGCCGCGACTCGTGACCTCTCGCCGGCCGTCGCTGTCAGCGACGCACCGAAGCCGCCGGCGGAGCGCGTGTCGCTCGGAGCGGCACGCCTCAGCCACACACGACGCGCCATGTTCATCGTCCCGGTCGACCGCGCGTGGGCGATCGAACAGCTGCTTGCCGGGGGGCCGATCGCGGCGTCGGTGATCACGGCCCCGGTGCGTGAACTCGTCCACCTCGAAGGCTGAAACCCGGCCTGGCGGTGCCCGGTGCGTGACCGGTGCCGGAAGTAGCCTGACGGTGGACCCGGCCACCGCCGGACCGTGACCGACCCGAGGGGCCCTGCAGATGACCGTCGTCGCCCTGACGTCGTCGTCGTTCGACCTGGACAACCTCGCGCCCGAACTCCGGGAGCTGGACGTCGTTCGCAACCCGTACGGGCGCACGATGACCGAGGACGAGGTCGGTGACCTGCTCGCCGGTGGGGTCGTCGGGATGATCGCCGGCGTCGAACCGCTGACCGCCAGCGTGTTCGACCGTGCGCCCGACCTGCGGGTCGTGGCCCGGCTCGGCACCGGCATGGACAGTGTCGACCTCGACGCCGCAGCGGCACGCGACCTGCTCGTGTCCAACACCCCGGACGCACCGACCGCCGCGGTCGCCGAACTGACGCTCGGGCTCATCCTCGCCGTGCTGCGCCGCATCCCCGACTCCGACGCCCGCGTGCGAGCCGGCGACTGGCCGCGCACGAAGGGCCACCTGCTCGGGTCGCGGACGGTCGGGCTGGTCGGAGGTGGCCGCATCGGCCGGGCCGTCGCTCGGCTGGTCGCCGCGTTCGGTGCCGACGTGTGTGTCGCTGACCCCGCCCTCGACCACCTCGACGACCTCGACCAGGTGGCCCGACTCGTGTCGTTCGACGAACTGCTCGAACGGTGCGACCTGATCTCTCTGCACGTGCCGCTCACCGACGCGACCCGTCACCTGATCGACGCCGAGGTGATCGCGCGCACCCGACCCGGCACCGTCATCGTCAACGCATCGCGAGGCGGCATCGTCGACGAGGAGGCGCTCGAGGCGGCCCTGCGTTCCGGCCACCTCGGGGGAGCAGCCATCGACGCCTTCGACACCGAGCCCTACACCGGCCCGCTGAGCGAACTGGACAGTGTCGTGCTCAGCCCGCACGTCGGGTCGTCGACCGTGGAGACCCGGCAGCGCATGGAACGCGAGGCGTCGGCGAACCTGCTTCGCGACCTGCGCGCGTGCGGCGTGCTGTGAACGGCGTGCAGTGAACGGCGAGTCAGAGGCTCCCGACGGGCCGGTCGAGGTCGTCGTGTTCGACTTCGACGGGGTGCTCGTCGACTCGGTCGACGTGAAGACGCGGGCGTTCGTCGCGCTCTACGAGTCGTACGGGCCGCAGGTCGCCGAGCAGGTGCGTGCCCATCACCTGGCCCACGGCGGGATCTCCCGGTACGTCAAGTTCGAGTACTACGAGCGCGTACTGCTCGGGAGGGAACCGACCCGCGAGCGGCTCGAGGAACTCGCCGACGCGTTCGCACGTCTGGTGGTCGACCAGGTCGTGGCCGCCCCGGAGGTCCCGGGGGCGTCGGGTCTGCTCGACGAACTCGACGGGCGCGTGCCGCTCCACGTCGCGTCCGGGACCCCCGAGGTCGAACTGCTGGAGATCGTGCGTCGACGCGGCTGGGACGGCCACTTCGAGTCGGTCCGGGGCACACCGGCGACGAAGGCCGAGATCCTGTCGGGAATCTCCGCCGAATGGGCGGTCGACCCGAGCCGGATGCTGATGATCGGCGACGCCACCACCGACCTCGACGGTGCGTGGGCTGCCGGCACCCAGTTCGTCGGCCTGGCGACCGAGGGGGATCCGTTCCCTGCGGGCACCCGAGTCGTGGCTTCTCTCGGCGAGGTGGGTGCGATCATCCGCGGACGGATCGCGTGAGTCGCCCGGACGTGCCTGGAGCCCGTGGGCGTCGAACCCGCGCACCACGTCCATGCGCAGGGTTCGTGATCACGTCGACCTGAGGGGCCGCCACCAGTCCTCGTGGGTCCGGTACCAGTCGATCGTCGTGGCCAGCGCCTTCTCGAAGGTGTGTTGCGGGCGCCAACCCAGTTCGTGGATGCGTGAGGTGTCGACCGAGTAGCGGCGGTCGTGGCCCGGCCGGTCGGGCACGTGCTCGATCCTCGACTCGTCGAGGCCGAACGCGTCCAGGATCGCGTGGGTCAGGTCGAGGTTGGAGATCTCGTTGCCCGCACCGACGTTGTAGACACCGCCGGGTTCGCCCTCGGTGAGCACGAGCCACTGGGCCGCGGCGTTGTCCTCCACGTACAGCCAGTCGCGCACGTTGCCGCCGTCCCCGTACAGCGGGACCCTCTTCCCGTCGATCAGGTTCGTGACGAACAGGGGGATGACCTTCTCCGGGAAGTGGTGGGGCCCGAAGTTGTTGGTGGTCCGGGTGACCGTGATCGGGAAGTCGTAGGTGACTCCGTACGAGCGGGCCAGCAGGTCCGCTGCGGCCTTCGACGCGGCATAGGGGCTGCTGGGTTCGAGCGCGTCGCCCTCCGAGAACGATCCGGTGTCGATCGACCCGTAGACCTCGTCGGTCGAGATGTGCAGCACCCGGGGGACCTCGGCGCGTCGACAGGCGTCGAACACGACCCCGGCGCCGGACACGTTCGTGTCGAGGAACACCGACGGCGCGTCGATCGACCGGTCGACGTGGGACTCGGCGGCGAAGTTCACGACGGCGTCGACGTCCGCGACCAGACGTTCGACAAGTTGCGGGTCACGGATGTCGCCGTGCACGAACGTGTACCGCGGGTCATCCGCCACGTCGGCGAGCGACGCGAGGTTGCCCGCGTAGGTCAGCGCGTCGAGGTTGGTGACGCGCACGTCGTCGGTGTTGGCGAGCACCCAGTGCACGAAGTTCGAGCCGATGAACCCGGCACCTCCGGTGACCAGCACGTGGCGGACGTCGGTCATCGGGCTCCCTCTGCGAACCGCGGATGGTCAGGGAAGCGTTCGCGCAGCGTCGGGTTGGCCCGGTCGTCGTCGGACAGCAGCGGGTCGTCGGTCGGCCACTCGATGGCGAGGTCCGGGTCGTTCCACGCGACGGCGGCCTTGTCGACGGGTCGGTACTCCTCCGACACCTCGTAGAGCACGTCGACGGGCGCGTCCCCGACGGTCGCGTACGAGTTGGCCAGTCCCGTCGACACGAAGACACGGTCGCGCTGCCCGGGTGGGTCTCCCAGCAGGAACGTCTCCACCTCCCCGAACGTCGCGCTGTCGGGTCGGACGTCGGCGACGGCGATCATCGCCGTGCCGTGCGCGACGTACAGCAGCTTGTCCCACGGTTCGGCGTGCAGGCCCCGGACGGCCCGCGGGTGCGACCGCGCGTGGTTCGACTGCCGGAAGGCCACGGGCCGACCCAGTGCCTCCTCGAGTTCGCTGGCCTGGTGGATCTGGCGGAAGAAGCCCCGGCCGTCGTCGTGCGTCGGCCAGGACACGACCAGCAGGCCGCCGATCCTGGTGTGCGCGACCGTCATCGCGGGGGTCCTCCGTGGCGTGGGGGCACAGTGTGGCGCATCCCGAAGGGGCGGGCAGCCTCCCACGAACGCCGTGCACGCATCGGTACGCTCGACCCGATGACCAGATCCCCTCGCCGCCGCGGCCCACGACGCTCCACGAGGCTCGTGGAGACCCTCGACGTCCTGGACCTGCGGGCATCGTCGCTGTGGGGCACGGCACTGGCCGTGAGCGTGCTCGGCGCCGTGACCGCATGGGCGCTGCCGGGACTGCTCCCACCCCTGCCCGTCGTGGGCGCGACCGTCGCCGTGTCGGCGATGCTGCTCGGTGTCGCGGTTGCGCTGGTCACCGACTCGATGGATCGCCGCGTCCGGGGCCCTCGACACGTTCGCGCAGCCGGCGCGGAACTGGTCGCGGTGCTCCCGACCGACGCGCACCCCGACGTCATCGGTGACCTCGCGGTCGCCGTCCTCGATGCGCGCAGCGGCGACGAACCGCTGCGGCTCGGACTGGCGGCGGCCGGCCCCGGGGTCGCGGGCGTCGGCCCGTGGGCGGACGCGCTCGGCATCGCGCTGGCCGACCATGGCGCGAGCGTGCTCGTCGTCGACATCGCCAGCGGATCGACGACGCGCGACGGGCTCGCGGAGATCGCGCTCGGTCGGCGTCGCCTCAGCGAGGTCGCGCGCATCGCCGACGGCCTGAGGCTCGCGCGCGTTGGTCCCGGGCGGGACCCCGAGGCCGCTCTCGACGGCCTCGGCAGGCTCAACGCATCCCTGCCACGCGACCTCGAGGTCATGATCGTCGCGCTGCCCCCGATGGTGACCCGCGGTGCGCTCGGTGCCTCCCGGCACGTGGACCACCTGCTCGTCGTGGGCGAGCGGGACACGACCACCCGGGTGGAACTGATCAGTGCGCTCGACGCGGTCGGGCGCGTGCGCAGTCCTGCCCAGGTGGTCCTGCTCGACGGGGTGACCGCCGGTGCGCTCGGCCTCGTGGCACCGGTCGAGATCGAGGAGCGTCCCGCGCGACGCACCGACCGGCAGGACTACGGGCCCGACGAGGAGGTCTTCACCGGCCGGATCCCGCGGGTCGCCGTCCCGGAGAGCGACCCGTACGCCAGCGGCGAGTACGAACCGTACGAACTCCGTGAACCGGATCCGTCACCGCCGACCCCGCGCTCCAGTGCACCGACGCCTCCCGTGGTTTCGACACCGATCCCGCCGGTGGCACCCGCGATGCCGACCGACACAGGTCCCACCGCGCCAGCCACGCCCGCGACCCCGGACGAGCCGTCGTCGGACACACCGCGACGGTCCGAGCCACAGGCCCCCATCGACTCCCTCGCCGCCGACGACCGCAGCGGCCACGCTGCTGGGCCGGCGGACTGGGAGGACACCCTGCCGGGTGGCGACGACGCACCACCCTCGTCGCCCCGTGACACGTGGTCGCCGGCCGTCGAACTGGACCCGACGGGTGAACTGGACCCAGCCGAGATCGACCCGCCGCGCGGGTTCCCCGGATCGGGGCCACCGATCGTGGGTGGACGGCCCGACCTGGCCCCACGCGGAGTCGCGGTCCGGCAGGCGCCGGTGGCCGCGACCGCGCCGCCGTCGCTCGACGAGTGGGTGGACGACCAGCCGGGTCCGGTCGGCAACGTCGAGCCACCAGCGGGCGCCGACACCGCCGACGCCCCCGTCGAGGACCGGACGCCGCCCGTGCCGCCGCTCGACGAGTGGATCGAGGACACCGAGGTCATCGCCGCCGACGCGCCGACCATCCCACAGGCGACCACCGACGCGGAGGAGTCCCCGTCGTTCGATGCGGTCGAACCGCGCGACGTGGACCTCGTGCTCGGCGCCGCCGCCGCAGAGGCGGCGCTGGTCAGCGAGGCCGAGTCCGAGCCGTGGCAGCCCGACGACGACACGGCCCAACTCGATCGTCAGGTGGAGTCCGCGGATCCGTTCACGGCCGATCGCAACTACGACGAGCCGTTCGGATCGTCGGTGCCCACCGAGGCGCTCGGCCTCGACGCGCCCGGCCTCGACGCGCCCGGTCTGGACGAGCCCGGTCTGGACGAGCCCGATCCTGACGAGGTCGCGTCCGCACGAGCGACGCCATCGGCACCGGTCGTTCCCGCGGCACCGACGCACGACGAACTGGCCCGGCTCGAGGCCCGTGTGGACGCCGAACTGGCCGCCCACGCCGAGTCGCAGTCTGCCCCCGCCGCGCCGGCGGAGGCCAGCGCACCGGCGATGCCGGCTCCGCCACAGCCACCCGCACCCCCGGCCCCGCCGGAACCCCCGGTCTCGGCGCCCCCGGCAGATCCGACGGGCGAGGAGGCTGCCGACGACGAGTTCTTCGGGGCACCTCGGCGTGTCACGTTCGAACCTCCCACCGGCGACTTCGACGACCTCGCCGAGGCCGCCGAGGACGAGGACGACCTGCTGCGCACCACGGCGCAGCTCGCGATCCTGTCCGAGGACCTCCAGGTTCGTGATGACCAGTAGGGCACCGCGAGTCGTCACCAGACTCGCGGCACTCCTGCTCGTCGCCGTCGTGGGCGTCGCGTGTGGCGGGCAGCCCGCAGAGGTCACGTGGCGCAACATCGACGTCGACCTGCCCGACGGCTGGTACGTGTTCGAACAGACCGACGACCTGCTCAGCATCTCCAACGTCGACCTGGCCACCTTCGCCGAGACCGGCGACATCCCCGACGAGGACGTCGTGGCGATGTTCTTCAGCCACGAACCCGACGCGCGGCCCGACCAGTGGCGGCGTCTGCTCGACGAGCGTGGCGCCACCCTCGAGGCCGACGACCGGCTCGAACTCGACGGCGAGGTCCCGGCGACCCGACTGATCTTCACCGACACCTCCGCGAACGTCCCGACCCGCGAGATGGTGGTGCTGATCCCGTCGCGTCAGGTGGTCGTGCTCGCCCAGCCGGTCCCGAGACCCGGCCAGCGTGACGCACCGGAACTGTTCCTCCAGCACGTCGACACGTTCCTCGAGGTGCTGCACACCGCTCGGCTCGGTCGGCCCGTGCTGGACGGGTGACGGCGTCACTCACGGTCGTCCACGGCCGGGGTCCACGGGACCGCGTGGCTGCGGGACGTGTCCGGTGACGACGGCTACCGTGGTGGCCCTGACGGGCGCCGAGTGCGACCCGGTGTGCCTCGGAGTCCTCCCGTGAAGATCGCCATCATCGGTGTCGGCCACGTCGGTCTGGTGACCGCCGCCGCGTTCGCCCGCTGGGGCCACGACGTCGTCGGCATGGACAACGACCCGGCCAAGCTCGAACTGCTCGCCCAGGGCAGACCCTGGTTCTTCGAACCGGGGCTGCAGGAACTGCTCGATGAGGTCGTCGCCGCCGGCCGGCTCACGTTCACCGGCGACATCGCCCGGGCCGTCGCCGACGCCGAGGCCGTGTTCGTCTGTGTCAGCACCCCGCCGCTTCCCGGCGGAGGCCCGAACCTGTCGTACGTGGAGGCGGCCGGGCGTGCCGTGGTCGACAACGCGACCCGCGACCTGGTGCTCGTCGAGAAGTCGACGGTTCCGGCCAGCACCGGACGTCGACTCGAACAGATCGTCCAGCTCGAGCAGGAACGTACGGGCAGCCCGTACCGCATCGAGGTCGCCTCGAACCCGGAGTTCCTGAAGGAGGGAGCGGCGGTCGACGACACCCTCTACCCGGACCGGGTCGTCTACGGCACGTCGTCCGACGAGGCCCGCGACGTGCTGCGTCGCGTCTACCAGCCACTCGTGGAGACCCACGGCTGCCCGGTGGTGGAGACCGACGTGCCGACCGCGGAGCTGATCAAGCACGCGTCCAACGCCTTCCTCGCGACGCGCATCTCGTTCATCAACGCCGTCGCACAGGTGTGTGAACGGGTCGGTGCCGACGTGACCGTCGTCGCCGAGGGCATGGGCCACGACGTGCGCATCGGCCACCGGTTCCTGCAGGCAGGGCTCGGTTACGGCGGGTCGTGCTTCCCCAAGGACGTCGACGCGTTCGCGCACCTCGCCCGGCAGGTCGGCTACGACTTCGACCTGCTCGACCACGTGCGGGAGATCAACGCGTCGCAACGCCAGCTCGTGCTCGACAAGCTCGAACGCGAACTCTGGCACGTCGACCAGAAGGTGGTCACCCTGCTCGGCGCGGCGTTCAAGCCGGGCACCGACGACCTGCGAGAAGCACCCGCCCTGTACCTGGCGGAGTCCCTGATCGCCGGCGGCGCCACGGTCCGGATCTACGACCCGGTCGCGCTGCCCGAGGTCGCCCGTCAGGCGCCGCACCTCGAACGGTTCGAGGACCCCGACGAGGCCCTGCGCGGTGCGCACGCCGCCGTCGTGTGCACCGACTGGGACGAGGTGAAGAAGATCACGCCGCAGCGCTACCTCGACGCGCTCGCCTACCCGATCGTCGTCGACGGCCGCAACGTCCACGATCCGGACGAGATGATCGCCGCCGGGCTTCGCTACCACTCCATCGGGCGCCGCAGCGTCGACTCCGCCTGACACGTGCGAGTCGCGGCGGTCCTGCTGACCACGGGCGAACGGGACGACCAGCTCGTCGCCGCGCTCGACTCGATCCGATCACAGCGTGACGTCGACACCGACCTGCTCGTGGTGCTGAACCGTGACCCGGACGAATCGCGTGTCGCGGCCGACGACGCCGACGCCTGGCAGGCGCGGCTCGGCGCCGACGTCGAGGTGCTGCGTCCCGGGCGCAACCTCGGCATCCCCGCAGGTCGCAACGTCGGCCTCGCGGCGGTGCGCGACCGGGCGGACGTCGTGCTGTTCCTCGACGACGACGCCCGGCTCGACGGGGACCGGGTGCTCGCGTCGGCCGTTGCGGCGTTCCGCGACGACCCCGACCTGGCGGTGGTGTCGATGCGGCTCGTCGACCCGGACACAGGACGCACCGAACGACGGCACGTGCCCCGACTTCGGGTCGGCGACGCGGCACGCAGTTCGTGGGTGACGTCGTTCCTCGGGGGAGCGAGTGTCGTGCGGGTGCAGGCCTTCGACCGGGCGGGCGGGTATCCGGACGACTTCGTGTACGCACTCGAGGAGACCAGCCTCGCGTGGCGGATGATCGACCACGGCTACCGGTTGCGCTACCGCGGCGACCTGCACGTGCTCCACCCGGCCGCACCGGCGTCCCGACACGCCGACTTCCACCGCCTGACGTCACGCAACCGCGTGCTCGTCGCGCACCTGCACCTGCCGTTCGTGCTCGCCGCCGTGTACCTGCCGGTGTGGACGGCGATCAGTCTGGTGCGCGCCCCCGGGGCGTTGCGGGCGGTGTTCGGTGGCATCGCCGACGGGCTGCGGCTGCGTCACCTGCCGCGCCAGCCGATCTCGTGGCGGACGGTGTGGCGGATGACCCGACTGGGCCGGCCACCCGTCATCTGACGCACGTCGCATCCTCACGGGCGCGGTCGAGGTCGGGGCCGCCCGTGAAGCCGGCCTCGCCCAGTGCCAGGCCGGGCCACTGGGCGACCGCCTGCTGCAGGAAGTAGTCGACTGGCACGTCCCAGGTGTGGTCCGTTCCGTGCCGATTCAGGATGAACCCGAGGCCGTGCGTGCGGTGGAACGCGGCGCCGTGGGTAACGACGTCGTCGATCAGCGCCTGGTCGACCCCGCGGGGGACCGGCTGCCAGCCGCCGACCGCGCGCAGGTCGTCGCGCCGGATCATCAGCGTGCCCCCCGCCAGGTTGCGGTTCGCCGTCTCCACCCCGTTCGGGAACCGGCGGATGGTCGTGTCGATCTCCGCCAGATACACGAACTCGGAACCCTTGCCGACGAGCATCGCGCCCGAGTAGTCGAGCGCGTCGAGCAGGTCGAACAGGTGCTCCTGGTCGTAGAGGTCGTCGTCGTCCATCTTCGTGACGATCTCGCCCGATGCGCGCTCCGTGGCCCGGTTGAGCACGTCACCGAGCGTGGGGGCGTCGGAGGCGTCGACGACGTGCAGGGGCACGGTCATTCGCTCGCGAAGCGTGTCGGTGAATCGTTCGTCGAACGGGGCGTGCAGCGCGGCGACGAGTTCCACGTCGGTGTGGGTCTGTGCCACGACACGGTCGATCACGTCGACCACACGTTCGGGCCGGTTGGTCGCCAGAAGGACCGACACCGACTGGCCGGCGAACGGCCTCGCATCTGCCGCTGGGGTGTCACCAGCATCACCAGCGCCCCGCCGGCGCAGGAGTTCGCGACGCTGGGCCACGCCCAGGCGTTCGCGTGCCTGCGGATCGAGCACCTCGCGGATGGCGGCTTCAGAGAATGGCCCGCCTTGAAGCACCGGGACTCGGTGCGCGGCCACCTCGTTCAACCACGACTGGTGTGATGGATCGTCGGCGGGCGCGACGGACGAGCCCTGGGACGGGGGCGCGGCCGCGGCAGGATCCGTGACTCCGGGGTCCAGGACGCCCGCCAAGGAGTGGATCTGACGGCGTCTGGCGTCGGGTGCAGACTCCAGCCGTTCGACCGTGAGGCCGTGTTCGGCGGCGAGTCCACGCATCCGTCGGCCCGATGGCTGTCGGCCCGGACCGCCGTCGACAAGCACCACCAGTTCCCCGGGTACGACGGCCCGTGAGCGCTTGCTGAGGTCACGCCACGTGTCGGGGTCGACGTCCGCAACCCGGAGCCCGATGTGGCGGCCGGGATCGCGTCGCCACCCGAGCGGTGTCAAGGAAGCGTCGATGGATGGACCTCGTTGCGACGTATCGGTGTCTCGGCGAGCCGGTCCGAGCGTATGGCCTGCCCCACCTCGGAGACCGCAGTTCGACGGTCTCGGACCACCCGCAGCGGCGCATCACGGATGTGGCTTGACGTGCATCAGTGATGCGCACTCACTGGTCCACGGGGGTGTCCGTTCAACGGTGCTCGGTCTCATGCGGTCATCGCAACGGTCTGGTTGAGGATCTCGGATGATGTCATCCGGTCGAGGGTCTGTCGAGGGCGTCCGTTGAGCTCGTCGGCGACCGCGTCGAGGTGGGCCTGATCGTGCACGGAGAGGTCGGTGCCCTGTGGGAAGTACTGGCGCAGGAGCCCGTTGGTGTTCTCGTTCGAACCTCGCTGCCAGGGTGAGGACGGATCACAGAAGTGGATCTGGACGGTGGTGTCGATGGCGAACGTGGCGTGCTGCGCCAGCTCCTTGCCCCGGTCTCACGCGAGTGAGCGCTACAGCGCCGCCGGCAGGTTCGGGACGGCGGCGGTCAACGCGTCACAGGCCAACCTCCCGGTGCGCCCCTCGGGCAGCCGAACCCACTGCACGAACCTCGAGTGGCGTTCGACCAGGGTCGTGATCGCGGATCGTCCAGCCCTGCCGATGATCAGATCGCCCTCCCAGTGGCCGGGCACGGCCCGATCGTCGGCCTCGGCGGGACGCTGCGAGATCGGGACCATCGCGGTCAACGACCCGCCCGGCCGCGCGCCGCGGACTCGCGGTCCACGATTCGTGGATGTTCGTCGGATTGTCGCCCGCGACGATCCTCCAGGTCGACCTTGGATCCGGTGCGCTGGTGAGGCACGTCCAACTCGCTCAGGGCCCTCGAGTCTGTGTCCATGGGTTGACCGTTGGAGTGCATGGGTGGCGGTGTCACCGGTGATGAGGCGCGGGTTCCGATCCGATGAGAGACTTCGATCCTCGACCCACACGGGCTCCGGTCTCCTCCCGGTGGTCGATGCCGACGTACCATCAGGGCCATGGTTGCTCAAGCGCGTGCGAAGGACCTTGTCGGCTGGCGCCCTCGCGGTCCGGTCGTCCACTTCTGTTACCACAAGGCCGGCACGGTGTGGTTCCAGCGCGTCCTTCGCAGATTCGCCGAAGAGGCGAACGTTCCGTTCGTGGTCCTGAGGCGCGAACCAGACGCCCTCCAGGGTGCGTCATCCGGTGTGTACTTCGACGGGCACAGCGCGGTGTCCGTGCCGGACAACCCAGACCTCCGGGCATCCCACATGGTGAGAGACCCTCGGGACATCGTCGTGTCGGGCTACCACTACCACCTGCGCGCATCGGAGCGGTGGCTGCACAGACCGCAGGATCGCTACGGGGGAGTCTCATACCAGACCCTGCTGCAGAACCTGGATCGCGAACAGGGCCTGATCGAGGAGGTCAGGCGGTGTGCCCAACTGTTTGCACGCATGCGCGCTTGGAACAGGGGAGATCCCCGTGTCCTCGAACTCACCTACGAGGAGTCCTTCGGGAACGATGAGTGGGTGTGGACGCAGGTCGGCCGCCACATGGGAGTCGCCGGACAGGACCTTGAGAGACTCGTCGAGATTGGCAGGTGGCACGCGTTCGGGGCCACGGTGGAACGAGATCGTCGGAAGGGTGAGAAGTCGGTTCACCTCAGGAAGGGATCGAGCGGACAGTGGCGTGACGAATTCACGCCAGAGGTTCGGGCCGAGTTCGATCGCGTGGCAGGAGACCTGGTCTCACACCTCGGGTACCCGCGTGACTGAGGGACGGCGCGGCAGGACGCCACCTCCCGAGGGCAGGCCCCGGAGGCGGCGGCGGGCCCTGGCCGCGATCACGGCGGCCCTGGTCATGGCGACTGCTTGTGATGGAGAGCAAGCCATGGACCGCGTACGAGCAGTCAGTGGCGACGGGCCTTTCCAGGAGCGAGTGACCATCGGCCCGGCCGGGGACTTCGCCACGATCGGCAGTGCGATTGCCGGGGTTTCCTCAGGGCCGGCCCGTGAGCGGGGCGGCGTCGATCAGGTGACGTTGGAACTCCTGCCGGACTTCGTCATGGCAGAGCAGTTGATCGTCGTGGGCCATGATCTGGGATGGATTCGGCTGAGCGGGCCGGATCGCTCGGTCGCGGTCCGAGGATCTGAGCTGACGAGGCCGTTGGATACTCGGGAAGTCTTGACGTACCCGCTGTTCGCGGCCGTCGGAGGAGGCCAGTTGCCAGTCATCGATGCCCACTTTCGCATCGACGACTCCGGTTCTCCAGAAGGCCGCGTCGGCGTGTTTGTGGGCGAAGGGAGTCGCGCGGTTCTCTTGAGGGGTGCCGGTGTCGACAATGCGGGAGGTGTGGGTCTCCACGTGGTGTCGGGGTCCCACGTGTCGGCAAGGGACACCGAGTGGAGCCGAGCTCACGATGGCGTTCGAGTTGCGGATGCCTCGATGGTCGACTGTTCGAGGGCCCGGATCCGAGATGTCTCAGGTCTGGGTCTCTACGTTGGCGACGGAGCGGTCGTCGACTGTTCCGCCGCACACCTGTCGGGAATCGGAGGAGTCGCGGCCGTGGTCGCGCTCCAGGCGGCAACCGTACAGTTGCACAACGTTCATGTGACGGATGTGGAGGGTTACGCGGTGGACGTCAGGACAGGAAGTCGGGTGCACGCTGGCGATGCCGTCCTCGAGGGCGGTGGCGGTGTGGACGTTCGGGTCTTGCGTGGCGGACTTGTGACACTTCACGGGACCGAGGCGAGTGCTTCGCAATCTCCGAACGTGGTAACGAGCGACGGTCTCGTGTTCCAGTAGGCGGTGCCGGGGTCTCGTGGCGTCAGTTGACTTCCGCGCTGGTCGCGCTTCGTACCTACCGCTTCGCCTGACCATGATCCACTGACCCGTCCACTCACCCAGGTCGTCCTGCTCAACGGCTACCGGCAGGGGGGGTCTGGTCCGGTGGGCGTCCTGAGCCGTCATGAGGGTGCGCGCTAGAGTCCGCTGCGGGTGGTCGGCGCCTTGGGGTGTCGAATGGGAGTCCGTCACCCATCGAGTTGAGGATGGGCAGCGTGCTTCACGCGAGACGACGCCGTCGATCACGCACGCTCCCTGTTCCTCACGTCGCTGGTCCGGCATCGCCGCTGCAACAGCGAGTACGGTCGCTCGACGTGTTCGTGGGAGGGCCCCGAAGGTCCTTCGAGGCTCTCGGTCGGGCTCAGTTGGTCGCCGCACTTCAGGTGGGCCTGCAGCCCTCGTGGAAGGTGCTGGACGTCGGTTGCGGTGCCCTCAGGGGCGGCTACTGGTTCATCCACTTCCTTGAACCGGGTGGGTATCACGGCATCGAACCGAATCGTGAGATGCTCGACGCGGGACGTCGAATCGTTCTTGAACCAGGCCTCGAAGCGCTGAAGCAACCGCGTTTCGCGCACTCTGATCGCTTCGACTTCGAAGAGTTCGGAGTTCGGTTCGACCTGATCCTTGCCCGATCGGTCTGGACACATGCCAGCCCGGATCAGGTCGCCGCCATGCTCGACGCGTTCGTTGGCGTGCGAACCCCCAAGGGCCTCATGGCGGTCTCCGTTCGGCTAGGCGCGAGGAACAACCGCGCGGAGCACTGGGTGGGAAGGTCCCACGAGTCCGATGTGCCGGGCATGGTCAGTTACCGGCTGAGCTGGATCCGCTCTCTCTGCCGCGACCGCGATCTCGAGGTGACCCCGTTCGGCGAGGTCATCAACGGCCAGACATGGTTGCTCGTTCAGTGATCGGCGGGCGCCCCGTGCTCGTCGCCGAACCCCACAGAGACGTCACGATGACAGGTGGAGCCTGTCGCGTAGGGCTTCGGCCATCTGGCGTGACACGGCCTCTGGCAGGTGTGCGCGAACGAAGGAGGCGTCCAGTCTGATCGCGGACCGGTCCCACTTGAGCGACTCGACGACTGCGCTGGCGAGCGCGTCGGCTTCCTCGCAGTCCACCGCGTGCACGGGGCCGACGGACTCGAGGTCTGCCGTCACCGGATTGCGGTGGATGACGGCGGGCACGCCAAACGTCAGGCTCAGGAAGAGCGCTCCCGAGTTCAGGCCTGCACGGTACGGGTAGACCGTCGTGTCGGCTGCGTTGAACAGGACGTGGACGTCGCGCTCGGGGACCGTCCCCGGGACGACTGACACGCCGGGTGTCGTCGATGCTCGCTCGCGGAGCATGGAGATGTAGCCACGGACCGTGGGATCGGTGTCGAGGGCCACGCCGGCGATGACGAGTCGCACACGGCGGTCGGGGAACTGGTCGCGGACGTGCGGCAGGATGTCGAGCACCCGCTCGAACCCCTTGTAGGGCCGGATCGCTCCGAGGCAGAGGATCATCAGATCGCTGTCGCGTAGTCCGAGCGTCGCTCGTGCCGCCTCACGAGACACGTGGTCGGGGGTCACTCCCGTGTACAGCGGGTGGGGGACGGTCACGCACCTGTCCGGGTCGAGGAGATATGTGTCGGCCACGAACTCTGCCGTGGCGTCGTGGAGCACGTGGATGACGTCTGCGGAGTCCGCGAGCTGCTGACGGAACCGCGACTCCACCTCGGGGAATCGACAGTCGTGAGGGAGGCGTTCGTGGACGGACCAGACGAGGGACGCGCCGTGCTCGCGCATCACCGCGATCCTGCGCATGACGTCGTCCGACCGCCGCTGGGCCTCACGCATCGTCTCGGCGTTTGCCTGCACGAATCGGGTCCAGTGCAGGTGGAGGATGGAGCCGCGGGGAAGGTCACCGACTTCGTCGAGGGACGGGGGATAGCGAACCTGCAGGTCGAAGCGTGGGAACTCCTGGTAGAGCAGAGGCTGGTACGAGTTGTTCGCCGCGCGCGGGAACGCCCACAGTTGTGTCGTGCGCGCGGGTTCACCCTCGGCGCGTACCGCCAGGACGACGTCCTTCCACGCCGCATCCTCGTCGAGGGCACGCCCACCTCGGATCAGTTGTTCGTTGGCGGCGGCAAGTCTCCGCTCGAGTCGGTTCAGAGTGACGAAGGAGTGCGGCAGGTCGTTCGGGACCGCGCAGTCTCCCGCAGTCCCTGGCGGGCTCGCGGAATCGGCTGCGGACGGCGGTCCGCCCCGATTCGGTGCTGCGGGACGGTGACGCCTCCACTCGAGGACCGCAAGGGCGGTGGCCAGCACGGCGATGGCGAGTCCTGCCACGGCGCTCACCACGGGAAGTGGGAGTCCCGCGACCGTCGCGCCGGCCGTCCACACGCTCACGCCCGCCAGACCCGTCGCCTTGCGCGGGCCGATCCGGGTGACTCGGCGAAGCGTTGCGGAGATCGTGGTCATCGGAAGAACCCGTCGACGTAGGCGAACGGACGAGCGCACGCGCGCTGCTCGCGGAGGGCCACGGCTCCGGCGCCCTGCACGGTTGGCCCCTCACCGGTGAGCGACCCCGGGCCCGGGGTCATGGCACTGGTCGGGACCTGCCTCGATGTGTCGTACCCGAACCGTTCCATCACCGGACCGGCGATCGTCAGGACCTGGCGTTCGTCGGATGCGGCAAGGTGGTCGCGCCAACGGTCGACACGAGTCAGGTCCGCGTCGTGAAGGGCGCGCTGCCTCCACACCTCACGTGGAGAGAAGAGCGTCGCCGGCGTCGCTGAGACCGGGACCGACTGGTCCGGCACGTGGAGGAACCGGGCGAGGCGCGCGCGGGCCGCCGTCGGATCATCGACGACGGACTCATAGGTGGCGACGAGGACTCTCTCGGGTCCGAGCGCCTGCGCGAGGTCGTCGATCGATGTCATGCGCAGGCGCCAGCGCCAGGCCAGGACCTCGGGGTCCCTGATGCCCCAGTCGACTTCGCGATGTGAGACGAGCACGGCACGAGGATCCCGGACCACGGCGACGATCTTCAGTTCGGGGTGCACGTGCGCGAGCAGTGGCGCAGCGATCACGTGGCCCGGCGTCTTCTCCCCGAGGACGTCGCGTTCGCGCGGCGCCATCTCTGACACCAGGGCCTCGAAGGCTGGCCAGAGCCCCGGCGCTCGGTCCGACGCGCTGTTGGTCACGGACGATGCCGCGCGCTGCACGACCTCGTCTCGTGACGTCTCGGCGAGGGTCGCGATGAGCCGGTTGGCGTCCGTGACCGCCAGCCGGCCGCCCGGAGGAGTCAGTTCGCGCAGCGCGACCGACCAGAAGTGGGTCTCGTGGGGAACCCACACGTCACGGAGTTCGCAGGCTAGGCGTTGGAGCAACGTGGTGCCGGAGCGAGCGACACCGATGACGAGGAAGCGCACAGGTCTCGGTGACGCAGTCACGCTGCCCCCTGAGTCGGACCGACGTAGCCCAGTTCCTCGGCAAGGCTCCCGACTACCCCGGCGAGCCGCATCACCTGCTGGTCGGTGAGTGCGTGCACACGCGAGTCGTCGTCCCGGTCGAAGGACGAACCGACCCGGAGTTCGACCGCAGACCGGTCCAGTGGGATCCCGGCGTGCGACTCGATGGCCTCGAGGGTGGCGTCCTCGCTCAGTTCCTCGTAGCGCACGAGGAGCGCCTGAGACCGCTCGCGGTAGAGGATGAAGGAGTCGACCATGCGTCGCCAGTGGGTTCCGAAGGCGACCTCGTCCGCGACGCGGCCGTTCGGCCACTCTGCGTACCAGCCACCGGCGCCTCGACGTCTCAGGAGGGTGTGGTACGACGCGAACGCGTCGTACGGGTTGCGCACCAGGAACATGACTCGAGACAGGGGGAACAGGGTCCTGAGGACCGCTGCGACTCCACCTCCGAGACGAACCTCCTTGAGGCCCCAGTGCGTGCACCCCGCCCGGTACGCGGGTTCGGCGAACGTTGCCCGCATCAGGGCCCGCTGCCCACGAAGGAGGTCAATTGGGGGTGGATACAGATTCGCGATCCAGCGGTCGTTGCGGACCGACTGGCTGTCCGCGTCGTCGGGGATGTGGCGCGGGTCCGGCCATGACGTGGAGAACGGAGCCCACTGGCGTGCGAGCGACGGCACGACACCGCTGAGGTGGAACGGCTCGCCCCAGATCCTCGTGGTGCTCGAACTGAGGAGGCGTTGCAGCGCGGTGCTTCCCGATCGCCAGCCAGCCGACAGGACGAAGATCGGCGCGTCGTCGACCGGGTGGGCGTCGACGAGGAATCCCACGGTCGCTGCGTTCAACCCTCGGACGATGTCGTCCTCGGACACCTCGAGGTGCGATTCGAACACACTCACTGCTTCAGTCGGGATTGGCCGTCAACCGTGTCGTCCAGGCCTCAGTCTAGGGGCCTTCGACGCCGCGCCGCCGAGCCGCGGCCCGAGTCAGTCACGGGTGGGCGCGGGACACGACTCCCGGAGCGCCATGCCATCGACCTTGCCGCTCGGTAGCCGCGGGAGATCCTGCCGGTGCACCACGATCTGCCCTGGCACGGCGCTGGGGTGGATGCGTCGCCGCACGAGTCGGTCGAGCACGCCCACGAGTTCGCGCGCGGGGGTCGACGTCGCGTGCACATGTGCCACCAGACACACCTGCCTGTCGGGACCCTCGGTTGCGATCACGTGCGCGTCGAGAACTCTGGGGTGCTCTCGCAGCAGGGTCTCGATCTCCGTGGGGTCCACGTGGACGCCACCGATCTTCACGCGGCGATCGGCACGTCCGGTGATCGTGAGGACGCCGTCGGCCCCGACGCGGCCGAGGTCGCCGGTCGCGTACCGGACCCTTCCGTCCGGGAGTCGTTCGGCCCGGGCCCCGCCGCGGACGTGATCGAGTTCGACGATGACCTCTCCCTCCTCGTCCGGACCGGCCGGGTCGCCGGTCCTTCCTCGGATCCAGATCCTGCGACCTCGGACGGGCCGACCTGCAGGCACCCGTCCCGTGCCGAGCTGCGAGGACGGGTGCACGAGGTTGACGGTCACGCCGCTCGTCTCGGTCGATCCGTACGAGTGGCGCACGGTTGCGCGCGTGGACAGTCTGGATCGCACGAGGGCAACGTCGCTCCAGTCGATGGCCTCTGCGCCAACTGCGACCATCCGGAGTGTGGGAAGCAGGTCGGTTCCGTCCGGGTCAGCGAGCAGCGATCGAAGGTAGGTCGGGACGATCCACAGGTACGTGACGCCGGTCTGTCGGAGACGCAGCAGGATCTCGGGGGGTGGCGACGATCGTGCGTCGAGGCACACGACACTGGCCGCTGTGACCAGTCCCTCCGCCAGGCGGCGAACGGCTCCTCCCGTGGCCCCGAGCAGCATGCCAAACGTGTCTGCGGGACGGACACCACCGACCCGTCGGCGCCCGACCAGTGCGTCGAGTTCCCAGTTGGACTGTCGACGGACCTTCGGAGTGCCCGTCGATCCGGACGTGTGACCGATGATCGCGATCCCGTCGGGGTCGACCGGCATCGCGTGAAGGGGTGCATCTGGGCACGTCCCCATCGGGACGGTGACTCCGGAGTCCAGGCCGTGGCGGATGCCTGCCCCGGTGAACAGGGTGCGCATCCCGATGGAGCGAGCGACGGCCCCCAGCCGTTCTGGGCCCATGCGCGGATCCAGGGGAGCGAATGGTCGCCCCACTGCGAGGCACGCGATCGTGCACGCGGCCAACTCTGCGCCGTCTGACGCCATCACTCCGATCGGATCGGCGGGAACCAGTGCATCGAGGATCGCCGCAATCGCCCCAGCCCGTCGCATGAGCGCTTCCCGGGTGACGGTGCCGTGGTTGGTCGCGACTGCGGGAGCGTCCGGGTCGTCGTCGGCAAGCGACCGGAGATGCTCCACGACCAGCGACCTGCGCGTCACGCGGTCTGACCTCACGAGGGTTCGGGGCGACGGACGGGACCAGGCTCGAATCGTAGGCCTCGGCGGTACTCTCCGCGTGCCCAGACCCGCCTTGTGGCCAGAGGTGTCACGCCCGGAGATCGCGCCAATGTCCGTCCGGTCCCGGTTCGTCCACACTGGTGTCGTGACGGCACTGTTCCTGTCGGCCGTTGCCTGTTCCGGCGCTGAGCCTTCGGCTCCGACCGAGCCGGCGTCGCCCGATGCGCGCCCGGCACCTCCCGAGCAGGATGTCGCTGACGGACCCCACGCCGATGCGTCGGTGGCCGAGATCTATGCGCATGTCGCGGCCATGGGCATGGCCGAGGACGAGTTGCTGGAGTACCTGTACGAGCGGGCCCGCGCCGAGGGCGAGGTGGTCCACTACAGTTCCGGGTCCTCCATGGCCGAAGAGGACCTTGCCGGCTTCCTGGAACGGTTCCCGGGCGTCGACGTGCAGTTCGTCAGCACCCGCGCCATCGACACGCCGGAGCGGGTCCTCAGCGAGATGCGTGCCGGCCGCCACATCGTGGACGTGGTCACGGCCTCCCTGGCGGTGGTGACGCTGATCGGCGAGGGCGGCGCCCTGGTCGCTCACCACGGTGTCCCGGTTCCCTCCGGGTTCCCGGAGGAGCGGGTGCGCCCCGACCTGATCGACTACCGGGCGACCCCCTACGTGACGGTGTGGAACACCGACCTGGTGGATTCTGCTGTCGCGCCGCGCGAGTGGGACGACTTCCTGCGGCCCGAACACGCCGGGTGTGCGACCAGCGACGGGGGCCTGAACTTCTTCTCGGCGATGGTTGCCGAGCGAGGTCTTCCCGCGATGGAGGACTGGGTCGATGGCTTCCTGGAGAACGGAGGGGTCGTTCGTTCGGGGATCAGTGCGGTGCTTGCGTCGGTTGCCGCCGGCGAGTTCCCGTGCATGGCGGGCGGCCTCGCCCCGCGTGCCGAGGCGATGATCGTGGACGACGGCGCACCGCTGGAGTGGGCGGTTCCAAGCGTGTCGCCAGCCAACGTGGGTGCGCTCGGCATCGCCGCTCACGCGCCGAATCCTCACGCCGCCGCGCTCTACACGTACTGGGTGCTCGGGCCGGACGGGGCCCAGATTCTCGCCGACGGCGGCGACGTCCCGTTCTTCCCCGGTGCGACCAGTCCCTACGGGCGGCTGCAGGGGTTCTCGGAGCCGGGCAGTGACCTCAACAGGCGGCTCGCGTTCGTTCCGCACGACCGGGTGCTGGAGCTCCAGGAGGACGCGGCGAGCCTGGTCGACCGGCTGACGGCGGGCATGGGGTAGGAGCAGCGCGTGGACCCCGCCGTGCTCCGATCGCGGCATCGGCCCCGGCCGATGCGCCTGAGGCCCGAGAGCGTGGGAATGGCGTCGGCGCTCGTCGTCGTCGGCTACCTCACGCTGGTCCCCGTGGGTGCGGTGCTGTGGGGAAGCCTTCGAACAGCCCCTCCGGGCCTGCCGAGTCCCTTCAGCCTTGCGAACTACCGCCGGGTGTTCACCGACCCCGCGGTGGCGGCGTCTCTCGCTGACACGCTCGTCTTCGCGGGGGGGTCGACGGCCCTGGCGCTCGCCATCGGCACCTATCTTGCATGGCTCACGGAGCGCACGGATGTTCCGGGCCGCAGGCTGATCTACGTGTTCTCGGTGGTGCCGCTGTTCGTGCCGGGCATCCTGACCACGGTGGCCTGGTCGCTCATGCTCAACGACCGGATCGGCATCGCGAACGCGGCGGTGTCCGCGTTCTTCGGTCGCGCCGAGCCTGTGTTCGACGCCCACACGATGGCAGCGATGATCTGGACCGACGGAACCGACAGTTTCACGCTCCCGTTCCTGCTGATGGTCGCGGCGTTTCGCGCGATGGATCCCGCGCTCGAGGAGGTGTCCCACGTCGCCGGCGCGTCGGGGGCTCGAACGCTTCGCCGGGTGACGTTGCCGTTGATGACACCGGCGCTGGTGACGAGCGGACTGCTCGTGTTCATCAACACGATCGACAGCCTCCAGGTACCGGTGATCATGGGTCTACCCGGTGGCATCCGTGTGCTTGCCACGGAGGTCTACCTGAGCGCTCGGAGGTTCCCCGTCGACATGAACCTGGCGGCGACCTACTCGGTCATCTACCTCACGATCGCGTTGGCCGGTCTCGTCCTGTACTGGCGGGTTGTCGGCGGGTCGGATCGATTCGTCACGATCACGGGCAGGGGGTACAGGCCGTCGAGGATGCGTCTTGGCCAGAGCCGATCGGTGCACGCCGTCGTGGCGGCGGTGCTGCTGCTGCTCGCCGTGGCGGTGCCGCTGGGAGTGATGCTGTACTCGTCGCTGCTGACGTACTACCGACCCCCGACCTCCGAGGTGTGGAGCCAGTTCACGCTCCGCAGCTACCGTCGCGTGATCTTCGAGATGCCGGTCATCGCGCGCGCGGCCCGCAACAACCTCGTGGCGGGTGCACTTGCGGCGGGGTTCACGATCACGATCGGGGGCATCGTGGCGTGGACGGTGCGGCGCACCCGTGTGCGGGGTCGCAGGGTGCTCGACGTGCTCGCGACGGCACCCATCGCGTTCCCCGGACTGGTCATCGCCGTCGCGCTGATGTGGTTCTACCTGTACGTGCCTCTGCCGGTCTACGCGACGCTCGGGATCATCGTCCTCGGTTACGTGACTGCGTTCCTGCCCTTTGCCCATCGAGCCGCGGACGTTTCGCTCGCGCAGTTGGGTGCGGAACTCGAGGAGGCCTCCCTCGTCGCGGGGGCGTCACGGCTGAGGACACTTGCGCGTGTGGTGATGCCGCTGATCTCGCCTGCGCTCGTGGTTGCCGGAATCTACGTGCTGTCGCGAACGTTCCGGACGCTGTCGTTGCCGGTCCTGCTCGCCGGACCCGGCAACGAGGTCCTGCCCGTGCTGATCTACGACCTGCAGTCCCGAGGGCGCTTCGCTGAACTCAATGCGCTCGGCATGCTGATCGTCCTGTTCCTGCTCCTGACGGCGGCATCGGCACGGGCGATCGCAGTTCGTGGCGGCCACGCCGCCCGTCGGGAGTCCCCTGCCGAACCGTCTGCTCGGTCCCACGGGATCGGCCTCTCCCGATGACTGCTGTCCCAACGGTCGCCGTGTCCGAGGTCAGTCGCCGGTTCGTGACGCGTCACGAGACCATCGACGCTGTCCGAGCGCTCTCGTTCACCGTGTCCGAGGGCACGTGCACCACCCTGCTCGGGCCGTCGGGGTGCGGAAAGTCGACCGTGCTGCGGATCGTCGCCGGTCTCGAGACCCCGGACTCGGGCCGTGTCGCACTGGGCGGAAGCACGGTCCACGACTCGGCGCTCGGCATCGAGGTCCCGGTCAACCAGCGGAAGGTGGGGATGGTGTTCCAGTCCTACGCCGTCTGGCCTCACATGACCGTGTTCGAGAACGTGGCGTATCCGCTTCGGGCGACGGGCGTGGCTCGAAGGGACCTGACCTCCCGAGTCATGGCAACGCTCGAACTCGTCGGGATGGCGTCGCTCGGCCGTCGTCGAGCGACGCAGCTGTCGGGTGGTCAGCAGCAACGCGTCGCGCTGGCGCGGGCACTCGTCGCCCAACCCAGAGTCCTCCTTCTCGACGAACCCCTCTCCAACCTGGACGCAGTGCTGCGCGTGCAGATGCAGCAGGAGATCCGTGAGATCCAACGCGGGCTCGGCATCACGATGCTGTACGTGACACATGACCAGGACGAGGCACTCGCACTGTCCGACCACATGCTCCTGCTGCACGAGGGGCGACTCGTGCAGCAGGGGACGCCCCAGGAACTGTACGACTGGCCGAGGACCCGATTCGCCGCTGGGTTCATCGGGAAGGCCAACTTCCTCGACGTGATCGGGTCGCACGACGTCATCGCTGGCAGGAACGTGCTGGAGACGCCCGCTGGAGTGCTCTGCGCCGACGTCGTCGACCCGCCGGCAGGGCCCTTCCGACTGGCCATCCGCCCGGAGGCGATCCGACTCGAGTCGGTCGAGGCGCATGAGGTCGTCGGCGCGAGTGCCCGCGGCGACGACCGACTGGAGGGCATCGTCGAGGACCTGGCGTTTCGCGGCGAAGCGGTCGACGTCACCGTCAAGGTCGGTGGCGCCACGCTGGTCGCGCGGGTCCCGCGAGGGACCATGTTGACTTCCGGTGAACGGGCTCTGGTCGTCGTGGATCCCGGTGACGTCCGCCTGGTCATCGACGACGAGCAAGAACCGTGAGCGCCGCCGCGCCCGTGATCGTCCCGGTCATGCGGCCGATCCTCCCGACGATGGAGGTGCTGGCGCCTCGAATCAGACGGATGGCCGCGTCAGGTTGGTATGCGAACTTCGGGCCTCAGGAACAGGAACTGCGGGCGCGTTTCGCCGACCTCCTCGACGTGGACGTCGCGCAGGTCGCCACCGCGTCGAGCGCGACCGTCGCCCTGCAGGGGGCGGTCGCAGTGAGTCCGGCCACGACGTGGGCGGTGCCGACGTACACGTTTCCCGCGACTCCGCTCGCCGTACTCGCCGCCGGCGCGTCACTGCGGTTCGGCGACGTACGGGCCAGCGACCACTGGCTCGACGTCGACAGACTTCCCGGCGACGTCGAGGGGCTGTTGCCCGTCGCCCCGTTCGGCGCAGACGTCGACAGACGGCCGTGGGACCCTGACCGCGAGGTCGTCATCGATGCGGCAGCGTCGATCGGCTCGGTCCTGCCGCCGCTCAGGAGTCTGCCGCGGACATGGGCGATCGCATTCTCGCTCCATGCGACGAAGTGCCTTCCGGCGGGAGAGGGCGGGCTCGTCGTCTTCGGCGACGCGGATCGCGCGGAGCGGTTTCGTCGATGGACGAACTTCGGGCTGGCGCAGACGCGCGACTCGGAGCATCTGGGTACGAACGGGAAGTTGGCAGAACTTCTCGCGGTCTGTGCACACGCATCGCTGGATGCCTGGGACGAGGTGCGCCACGAATGGCAGGTCGCGCAGGAGCGTTGTTCCGACCTGTCCAGCCGCTTCGGCCTCGACAGGCTGACCCCACCAGAAGGTGGTGTCACTCCCTACTGGATCGTGCAGTTCCCCGACCCCGGCGTGCGTGCGGCCGTCGAGACGGCGCTCGCGGCACACGGAGTCGCCAGCCGCCAGTGGTGGGGCGGTGGCTGTCATCGCATGCCCGCGTTCCGGGGGCTCGTGGCCTCGGGGCCGCCGCAGGACTTCCCCGTGACCGACGAAGTCGCGCCGCGCCAGCTCGGGCTGCCCACGTACCGTCGCATGTCGGACGCCGAGCGCGACCGGCTCACGGATGCGCTCGAGATGACGGAGCACCTGTGGCGAACGTGACGTGGGAGGTCGGTGACCCTGCGCCGCAACCCCTGCCAGTGGGGGCGGAGTCCGACGTGACGGCTGCGTGGGACTCCGACCGTCCGGTCGTCAGCATCATGTGCCGGACACACCAGCACGCAGCATTCATCGAGGACGCGATCCGCGGCTTCCTCGGTCAGCGGACCACGTTCCCGTTCGAGGTGTGGATCCGCGACGACGCCTCGACCGATGGCACGGCAGAGATCGTCGACGACTACGCGCAGCGCTTCCCGAGCGTCGTGCGGGCCCTGCTCGAACCCACCAACCGCTGGAAGGACCCCAGCCGCCGTCGCTTTCGCAGCCACGCGCAGGGCGAGTTCCTCGCGCCCTGCGAAGGCGATGACTACTGGATCGATCCGTCGAAGCTCGAGGTACAGGTCGCCACACTGCGTCGCCGACCTGATGCCGTGGTGTCGCACCACCAGTCCATCGTCATCGAGGACGGTCGGATCCAGTCGCTGGCCAAACTTCCTCCTGGCGGGGCCCGTGACCTGTCGCAGGAGGAGCTTCGTCGGGCGACGCTCGTTCTCGGGCACACCGTGCTGCACCGAAACGTGCCCCTCGAGCGACACCCGATGCGTGCGCAGGTCGTGAACGGAGACCTCTTCACGTTGTCGCAACTCGGCCTCCACGGAGGTGCGGCGTGGGAGGAGTCGCTCCTTCCCGCCGTCTACCGGCGACACCCCGGTGGGGTCTCGTCAGGGGCGTCGCCGGAGCAGCGCAGCATCGACGCAGCGCGTTCCCACTACTGGATCGGCTGGTACCACGCTCGTGGTGACGAGCCGGAGCTCGCGGCGCACTTCCTCGGGCGCGGCCTCGCCTGGTACGTGGAGGGTGCGCGGAGCCTGGGCGTCGAACCTGCGGAACTTCTGCGGCGAAACGACCGCCTGATGCGACAGGTGATCGAGCGTCCGCTCGACGAGCAGCCCGCGGCGATGCGCCGCCTCGTGACTCAGCGTGATCGGGCTCGTGAGGACCGCGATCGTGCGAGATCGCACCTCGAACTGACCCGGGACATGTACCGCACGCTCAGGAGGCGGCGGTCGGTGCGTGCGGTCCTCGCGGTCATCGACGGCGTGTCTGCACGCGTCCGCCGTGGCCGTCGCCACGGAACGGCAGGCAACGGCGAGTAGCATCACTTCGAACCTCCGGAGGAGCCTGTACTCGTGGCAACCGTGCTGCCCCGTGACGGACGGGACCTGCCCCGGCTCACGCACCTGCGGCGGCTGGAGGCCGAGGCGATCCACATCATGCGTGAGGTGGTCGCGCAGTGTGAGCGGCCGGTCATGATGTACTCGATCGGCAAGGACTCGTCGGTCATGCTGCACGTGGCCCGCAAGGCGTTCCACCCGGGCCGCATCCCGTTCCCGCTGCTGCACATCGACACGACGTGGAAGTTCCGGGACATGATCACCTTCCGGGACCGCACAGCAGAGGAGCTGGGTCTCGACCTGATCGTGCACACCAACCCGGACGGCCTGCGTGACGGGATCAACCCGTTCGACCACGGGTCGAAGAACTACACCGACATCATGAAGACGCAGGCGCTGAAGCAGGCGCTGTCGGCGGGCCGGTTCGACGCGGCGTTCGGTGGCGCCCGCCGCGACGAGGAGAAGTCCCGCGCCAAGGAACGGGTGTTCTCGTTCCGGGACGCCCACCACCGCTGGGACCCGAAGAACCAGCGCCCCGAACTGTGGCAGCTCTACAACGGCCGGGTGCGTCCGGGCGAGTCGATCCGGGTGTTCCCGCTGTCGAACTGGACCGAACTCGACATCTGGCAGTACGTGTACCTGGAGCAGATCCCGATCGTGCCGCTGTACCACTCGGCCCCGCGTCCGGTGGTCGAACGCAACGGGGTGCTGATCATGGTCGACGACGACCGGTTCCGGTTCGAGCCCGGCGAAGCGCCCGAGGAACGCTGGGTGCGGTTCCGCACGCTCGGCTGCTACCCGCTGTCCGGAGCGGTCGAGTCCAGGGCGACGACGCTTCCCGACATCATCCAGGAGATGCTGCTCGCCACCCGGTCGGAACGCGAGGGCCGGGTGATCGACTACGACCAGTCGGGCTCCATGGAGGAGAAGAAGCGCGAGGGGTACTTCTGATGGCGCACGCGTCCGAACTCATCGCGACCGACATCGAGGCCTACCTCGCCGAGCACGAGCGCAAGGACCTGCTGCGCCTGCTCACGTGCGGAAGTGTCGACGACGGCAAGTCGACGCTCATCGGTCGGCTGCTGCACGACTCGCACCTGATCTACGAGGACCACCTCGCCGCGCTCGAGGCCGACTCGGTCACCAGTGGCACGACGGGCGACAAGATCGACCTCGCCCTGCTCATGGACGGGTTGAAGGCCGAACGTGAGCAGGGCATCACCATCGACGTCGCCTGGCGCTACTTCTCCACCTCACGGCGCAAGTTCATCATCGCCGACACGCCCGGTCACGTGCAGTACACGCGCAACATGGTCACCGGCGCGTCGAGCTGCCAGCTCGCGATCATCCTCGTCGACGCGCGACAGGGGATCCTCGACCAGACCCGCCGTCACAGCTTCATCGCGTCGCTGCTCGGCATCCGCCACGTCGTCGTCGCCGTCAACAAGATGGACCTGGTCGGCTGGGACCGCCCGACGTTCGAACGCATCCGCGACGAGTACCTCGAGTTCGCACAGCGCCTCGAACTCGATGATGACCACGTGTACGTCCTGCCGATGTCGGCGCTCACCGGCGACAACGTCGTCAACCCGTCGGTGGCCATGTCCTGGTTCGACGGGCCGCCGCTCATGGACCACCTCGAGTCGGTCGACACGGAACTGGCCACCGACCTCGACACACTGCGGTTTCCCGTGCAGCTCGTCCAGCGTCCCAATCTCGACTTCCGGGGGTTCCAGGGCACGGTCGCGTCCGGGATCCTGCGTCCCGGTGACCCGGTGATGGTGGCCTCGTCGGGGATCACCTCCACGGTGGGTCGGCTCGTCACGTTCGATGGTGACGTCGAGGTGGCCGTGCCCGGCATGGCCGTCACCGTCACGCTCACCGACGAGGTCGACGTGTCCCGGGGTGACCTGCTCGTCTCGGCCGACTCGCGGCCGTCGCAGGCCCACGACGTCGACGCGATGGTCGTGTGGATGGCGGCCGAACCCGCACGACCCGGCAGTCAGTACGTGCTGCAGTCGGTCGGGGGACGCTCGAACGCCTCGCTGCGCCAGATCCACGGGGTCATCGACCTGCACTCGCTCGACGACTCGGATGCCCCCGAACTCGGACTCAACGACATCGCCCGGTGCTCGCTGACCGTCGACCGTGAACTGCTGTTCGACCCCTACCGCATCAACCCGACCACCGGGTCGTTCATCCTCATCGACCGGATGACCAACGCCACCGTCGGCGCCGGGATGATCACCGGGCGGTCGAGCGGCTGGGAGTCGCGCCCGTCGGGCACGCTCGAGGCGCAGGTGTCGCGGGTGAGTGCCGACGAACGCGCGGCGCGGTTCGACCAGAGGCCCTGCACGGTCGTGCTCACCGGCATGACCGGTGCCGGCAAGTCGACGATCGCCGCAGCGCTCGAACGCCGCCTGTTCGACCGTGGCCGCACCCTGCTCCGGCTGGACGGGGAGAGCCTGCGACTGGGCATCAGCCGCGACCTCGGGTTCTCTGCCGAGGAACGTTCGGAGCACCTGCGCCGTGCCGCCGAGGTCGCCCAGCTCGCGAACGAGCAGGGGCTCATCGCGCTGGTGGCGGTGCAGGCCCCGGTCGCGTCCGTGCGTGACCGGGTCCGCGACCTCATCGGGGACGAGCGGTACGTCGAGGTGTTCCTCGACGCTCCGGAGGACGTCCGCCGTGCCCGCGATCCACACGGTCTGTACACGGCAGCCGACCGCGGAGAGATCGACCACCTGCCCGGGGTCACGCTCGGCTACGAGCGGCCCGAGCACCCGGACCTCCAGATCGACACGTCCCAGACCACCGTGGACCACGCGGTCGACGCCATCCTCGACCTGCTGCGCGACCGGGGATTCCTGCCCGGCTGACCGGGCAGGTCGCAGTCGACGGCAGGTCGCGCGCGTAGGCTGCGCCACGGCCAACGAGGGAGTTCCACGCACCGTGACCGAACCGTCCGCAGACAACCTCACGCGCGTCGAGGGACACGTGGATGGGGTGGCGCGGCGGCGTGCGCTCGGTCATGGACCGGTGACCGTGTGGTTCACCGGCCTGTCCGGGTCGGGCAAGTCGACGCTCGCCTTCGAGGTCGAACGGCTGCTCGTGGAACAGGGCGTCGCCGCGTACGTGCTCGACGGGGACAACGTCCGGCACGGACTGAACCGCGACCTCGGGTTCTCGCCCGAGGATCGCACGGAGAACATCCGCCGGATCGGTGAGGTCTGCAGGCTGATGCACGACGCCGGACTCGTCGTGCTCACCGCGTTCATCTCCCCGTACCGGGCCGACCGGCAGGCGGTCCGTGACCTGCACCCGGACGGCGGGTTCGTCGAGGTGTTCGTCGACACGCCGCTCGACATCTGCGAGGAGCGCGACGTCAAGGGCCTGTACGCCCGAGCCCGAGCCGGGGAGATCCCCGAGTTCTCCGGAGTGTCCGCTCCCTACGAGCCACCCGAGTCGCCCGAACTGCGGCTCGACGCCGCGGAACTGCCGGTCGACGTGTGCGCCGACGCGGTCCTCGCCGCGCTGCGCCACCGTGGGGTCCTCGGGTGAGCAAACCGGACCGCGGGCTCGTCGCCCACAACCGTTGGGACCTCCTGGACGTCCCGGATCTGGGCACGTGGACACCGACGGTGACGGTCACCGTGGTCATCCCGTGGTATCAGCAGCCCGACGAGGTCCGGCTCACGCTCGCCGCGCTGGCGCGACAGACGTACCCGGCGCACCTGCTGCAGGTCGTCGTGGCCGACGACGGATCCGACGTCCCGCTCGACCTGCCCAGCGACCACCTGGGGCTCGACCTGTCGGTCCTTCGTCAGGAGCGGCACGGGTTCGGCGCTCCACGGGCCCGCAACCTCGGGGCGTCGCGGGCGCGCGGCGACGTGCTGCTGTTCCTCGACGCCGACATGGTTCCCGAACCGCACCTCGTGGAGGCCCATGCCCGCTGGCATCACGCCTGTGACCACGCCGTGACGCTCGGGCCTCGGACCCACGTCGACTCGACGGGGATCGGACCCGGTGACCTGACTGCGCTCGCCGTCGGAGCGCCACTGGCCGAGGTGTTCGCGGGTCGCGACCAGGAACGACCAGCGTGGATCGACGGGCACCTTCAGCGCACCGAACGGCTCACCCGCGCCGATCACGACCTGTTCCGGGTCGTCGCCAGCGGCAACCTCGGGGTGTCACGGGACCTGTTCGAACGCGTCGGACGGTTCGACGAGTCGTTCGACCAGTGGGGTGGTGAGGACACCGAACTGGGGTACCGACTCTTCGTCGCCGGGGCACTCGTGGTCTGGGACGAGCAGGCGCACTGCTGGCACCAGGGCGAGGGCCACGAACCCGACGCCGGGGAACGGGTGTCGCTCGTCGAACAGAGCCCGCTCATGGCCCAGCTCATCGCCCACCACGGATTCCGCCGAATCCGACGCGGCCGCGACTACCTGACCCCGCGCGTGGTCGCGACCGTGCGCGCCCGCGACGTCGATGCGGGGGCCGCGCTGGCGTCGATCGAGTCGGTGCTGGCCAGCTCGGTCACCGACCTGCGGGTGGTCGTCGAACCACCGGCGGACGAACAGCACCGCCGCTGGATCGAGCGTCAGTTCGAACACGACCCCCGGGTCACGTTCGATCCCGACGACGTGCCCTGGACCACCCCGCACCGGCTGCGTCTCGACGCGCCGGCGGTCGTCGGACTGGAGTCCGTCGACCGGATCGTGTCCGAACTCACCGATCCGACCGATCCCGTCGGGGTGCTGTACGTGACGGTGCCGCCCGACCGTCCCGCTGATCGCCGCGTCGTGGCATGGAACACGCGTGCCGTGGAGCGTGTCGCCCCGGGAGCGGCGGCGGACCCGGACGACGAGGTGCTCGCGAGCGTCGAGTCACTGTTCTCCCGTCGATGGCGCGCCGGGGCAGATCTCGCGATCGGTCATGCCGACACCGTCGACCCACTGGCCGAGAACACGGCCGCCACCGCGGTGGCCGTCCGTGGCGAACTGCAGGCGCTCGGCGAGGTCCTCGCGCGGCTGGAACCTGCGCAGCAGCAGCGGGTCGTGCAGGTGGCGCGGACAGGCCTGTCGTCGCTGTCTCCGCGCCAGCTGCGCATCGTGTTGGCCGTGGGACAGCGGGTCCTGCGCGTCCTCGGATGGCGGCGACGGTGACGTCCGGCGGACACTGCCCAGACGCGTCCACGATGTAGCCTCGACCGTCGTCCGCGCCGGCGGACCCTTCCCCGAGGTGTCCAGGTGTCCCTGTCCGAACGCGACCTGCGTCCGCAGACGTCGCTGCCACGACCGGTACCACCTGAACTTCCCGACGACCCGGCGGCGACGTGGCCGCACCTGCGCCGCGTCGGGGGTCCGGTCGGACTGGGGGAGTACCTGCGCCAGGTGTGGCGGTGGCGCACGTTCCTGGTGCGGGTGCCGCTCGGTGAACGCAAGGCGCGCAACCAGGACTCGGTGTTCGGCCAGCTGTGGAACCTGCTCAACCCGCTGCTGCTCATCGCGGTGTACTACCTGATCTTCGGGGTCGTGCTCGACGTGGAGGGCCGCGGAGGCGTCGACGCCTACCTGCCCTTCCTGATCGTCGGGATCATCGCGTTCGACTACACGCGCAGTTCCACCCAGGCAGGCGCCCAGACCATCACGCGCAACCGCAACCTCATGCAGTCGATCAGTTTCCCGCGCGTGGTCATGCCTCTGTCGGCCATGCTGTCGGAGACGATCAGCTACCTCTACGCCGTACCGATCATGCTGCTGCTCGCGTCGGTTGCCCCGGGCGGTCCGTCCCCGTCGGTCATGTGGCTCCTGCTCGTGCCTGCGTTGTTCGTGCAGGGCATGTTCAATCTCGGTGCGTTGATGATCGTGGCGCGTATCAGCCTCAGGTTCCGTGACATCCAGCAGTTCCTGCCGTACGTGCTGCGGCTGCTGCTGTACGCATCCGGGGTGATCATCCCGATCACGCCGGAACTGATCCCCGACGGCCCGCTGCTCACCGCGCTGCAACTCAACCCGGTGTTCCACCTGCTCGAGATGGTCCGTGGCGTGGTCCTCCACTCCACGTTCGACCCTGACGCGTGGTTGCGGGGTGGCGCGTGGGCGTTCGCGACGCTCGTCGTCGGGTTCTGGGTCTTTCGCCGGGCCGAGCACCAGTACAGCGGGGTGTGACGTGACCGCCACCGCAACAGCGACCCTGCCGTCCGACCCGTCGGTCGTCGTGGACCACGTCGACGTGACCTACCGGATCCACGCCGACGTCGGGCGCGGCATTCGTGACGTGCTGCGAGGACGACCGCGGCAGGCCTCACACCGCGCCGTCGAGGCGTTGCGTGACGTCAGTTTCGTCGCCGGGCGTGGACAGGCCATCGGGGTCATCGGACACAACGGATCGGGAAAGTCGACGATGCTACGGGCGATCTCCGGACTCGTCCCGTTGGAGAACGGCCGGGTGTTCACGTCATCGACGCCGGTGCTGCTCGGGGTGTCGGCGGCGTTGCGCCCGGAACTGTCCGGCCGACGCAACGTGATCCTCGGGGCCACCGCTCGTGGGCTCACCCGCCGCCAGATCGACGAACGGTTCGACGACATCGTCGACTTCGCCGGGCTCGGGGACTTCATCGACCTGCCGCTGCGGACGTACTCGTCGGGCATGCGCGCACGCCTGCAGTTCTCGATCGCGACGGCCACGACGCCAGAGATCCTGATCGTCGACGAGGCGCTCGCCACGGGAGACGCCGACTTCAAGGAACGCAGCGACGAGCGCATCCGGCAGATGATCGCTTCCGCGGGCACGGTGTTCGTCGCCACCCACGTCATGTCGAGCGTCACCGACGTGTGCGACCGGGTGCTGTGGCTCGACCACGGCGAACTCATCGCCGACGGCGATCCGGAACCGATCACCGCCGAGTACCGGGCACACAACGAACGGGTCAAGCAGGCCCGCTCCCGTTACGGCCAGGACTGACCGTGCCGGCCACCGAACACGGCGACCAGTGGCGCAGGTTGCCGCCGCTGTCCGACGACGCCACCGTCAGCGTCGTGATCCCTGCACGTGGCGCCGCCGAGCAGTTGTCGGGATGCCTGGAAGCCGTGCTCGCGCAGGGTCGCGCGGTGAGCGAGGTGGTCGTCGCCGCCGCGGACGACACGACCGCGGACGCCGCGCGTGCCGCCGCGTCCGATCCGCGCGTCCGAGTGGTCGACAATCCGAGTCGGGGCACGTCTGCCGGACTCAACGCCGCGATTGCGGCCGCCCGGGGTGACGTGCTGGTACGCGTCGACACCCACGCGCGGATACCCGCCGGGTACGTCGCGCGGATCATCGAGGAGATGAATGCGACCGGCGCCGCCAACGTCGGTGGCCGGCAACGACCGGTCGCCGATCGTGGGTTCGCCAGGGGTGTCGCGACTGCGATGGCGTCGGGCATCGGATCCGGCGGCGCCACCTACCGCACCGGGGAGTCGGCGACCGACGCGGACACCGTCTACCTGGGCGCGTACCGCCGAGAGGCCCTCGATGAGGTGGGCGGCTTCGACGAGGCGTTCGTGCGCAACCAGGACGCCGAACTCAACGAGCGCCTGCGGGCCAACGGCCTGCGGGTCTGGTTCGTGCCCGACCTCGTGGTGGACTACGCGCCGCGGTCGACCGTGAGGTCACTCGCGCTGCAGTACTTCGAGTACGGGCAGTGGCGACGCGCCACGGTGCGTCGCCACGGACGGGTCCGCGTGCGTCAGCTCGCCGCGCCGGTCGTGGTCGTCGTGCTCGGGGTCTGCGCGGCGGCCAGCGTGCTCGTCGCCTCCGCGTGGCCGCTGCTGGTCGGCGCAGGCGGCTACGCGGGGATCGTGCTGGTGGGGGCACTGGCTGCCGCTCGACGCCCGATCGTCGGGTTGCGAACCGCTCTTGCGCTCGTGACGATGCACCTGACCTGGGGGCTAGGGTTCCTCGTCGGGCCGCCGCAGCAGCCGCCTGCCCCGCCTCCTCGACCTGCGAGCCCTGCATGAGCGACGCACCCGTGATCACGGGCACGACCTCGCTGCTCGGTCGTCTGAACCGGCACGGGTTCCGACTGGTCATGCTGCTGGACGCGGTGACCATCTTCGCGATCACCATCGGGGTCATGCTCGTGCGGTTCGGGCTCGACTGGCCCAGCTACCGGGTCGGGCTCTACCTGACGTCGTTCACGGTCACGACGGTCGTGTTCGTGGCGGTGCTGTACCTGGGCGGCCTGTACGAGCGCGAGCCACGGCTCGGTGCCCCGCCGGTGCTGCCGCGCGCACTGCCCCAGATGCTCGTCGCGGGAGGGTTCATCGCGCTGATGAACCTCGCGGCGACCGGTATCGCACGTGAGATGGGGCTGACGGCCGAGCGGGCGCTGCCGTACCCGATCCTCAACCTCGTGATCGTGATCGTCGTCGGGTCGATCGCGGTGTCCGCCAACCGGCGGGTCGCCCACGTCGTCCGCACCAACCGGGAGGGATTCCCGCGGGTGGTCGTCGTCGGGACGGACGACCAGCGAGGTGTCGCGACCCGCCACCTCGACCTCGCGGGTGACCGCGCGATTCTCGTTGCCGGGACCGACGACCCGGCACGCGTGGTCGGTCTCGTCGAGTCGACGAGTGCCACCGACGTCCTGCTGCTCTCGCGCGACTGGCTCGACGCGCTCTACCCGGATGCCATCGAGGAACTCGAGGACCGCGCGATCACCGTACTGATGCGACTCACGTCCCGCGAGACAATGCTCGGGGTCAGCACCGTGCGCGAGGTGGGCGGCATGCCGTTCGTGCTCGTGCGGCCACACGCCATCCCTCCCAGTCGCGCGAGACTCAAGCGCCTGTTCGACCTCACGCTGCTCGTCGTGTTCGCCGTCGTGTGGATCCCGGTGATGTTCGCCATGACGGTGCACCAGGGGTTCGCGGCCGGTCGCCCCATCCTGTACGTGCAGGAGCGCGTCGGGCACGGGGGCCGAGTCTTCCGCATGATCAAGTTCCGCACCATGCGGGTGGACGCGGAGGCCGACGGAGACGGTCCGCGTCTCGCGGAACCCGACGACCCACGGGTCATCCGCGCGTGCCGCTGGGTCAGGGCGACGCGTCTGGACGAACTGCCGCAGCTGTACAACGTCCTGCGGGGGGACATGTCACTCGTCGGGCCACGCCCGGAGCGTCCCGAACTGGTGGCCGACCTGGTGAGGCGCATCCCGGGATACGAGCGACGGCACGAACTGCCGCCGGGGATGACCGGACTCGCGCAGATCCACGGGCGGTACCACACCGACGCGGAGTACAAGCTCGGCTACGACCTGCAGTACATCGTGAACTGGTCGCCGGTGCTGGACCTGGAGATCCTCACCCGAACGGTGTGGGTGGTGCTCACGCGAAGGCTGTGACGCCAGCGGAGGTCACTGCTCCCGATGGGGAAGCCCCACGGCCCCCAGCACGCGCTTCGCGGTCTCCGCGTCGACCCCAGCCTGCGTGAGCGCGTTCGCGAGCCGCGCGGCGAGCAGTGGCGTCCCGCACCGGGGGCAGAAGTTGGCGTGTTCGGCAGGGCCGAGGTCGAGCGAGCACCGTGGGCAACGCGACACGTCCGCACGGTCGGTGAGTCCGGCGTCGCGCATCGCGTCGACGTACCCGCGGGCGTAGTCCCACGGCACGTACCGAGACGGTTCCGGGGCGAACGCCGGCTCGTGGACCGGCGCCTCACCCGTCTGCAGCAGCAGGGTCAGGTTCTCCCGCAGCATGTCCCACGGGTAGTAGTGCTCCTCCGTGCAGTCGTGGCACCACACGGCCATGCCCCGGTAGCCCTCGGCCGCGAACGCCGCCTCGAAGTCCTTGAGGTCGGACAGGTCCTGTTCGACCATCGCGACCTCGTGGTCGTCGAGCGGCTCGATGGAGTCGTCGTCGAACCCGTCGAAGTCGTCGTCGAACTCGTCAGGATCGGGCACCAGCACCTCTCTGTGCGACACGTCGAGGGTAGCCCCGGGCACGTCGTGGCCGTCGGATGGCCCGGGAACGCCCGTGACGCGGAGGGGGATGGGCGGGCACTGACGTGGCCGGTAGGGAAGTAGGCTCGGCGGGTCCCCGTCAGGAGTGTCGGATGCTCGAGGCCACCATCGGTGGTGCCCGCCGTGCACGCGTCGGCTACGAACTCGCCGACGTCAGTCTGGTGCCGCGCCGTCGCACCCGGGACGACGTGCTCGTCGACGTGTCCTGGCGGCTCGACGCGTATCCCTTCGACCTCCCCGTCATGGGAGCGCCGCTCGACGCTGCGATGTCTCCCGACACGGTCGGGCTGCTGGGCGGCATCGGGGGGCTCGGGGTCCTGAACCTCGAGGGGTTGTGGACCCGGTACGACGACCCGGCCGAGGTCCTGGCGGAGATCGCGACGCTCACCCCCGGACCCGACGCCACCGTGCGCCTGCAGCAGCTGTACGCCGAGCCGGTGAAGGAGTCCCTCATCGGCGCACGCGTCGAGCAGTTGAAGGCCCACGGACTCGCCGCCGGTTCGCTCACCCCGCAGAAGGTGGAGCGCTACCACCGGGCGGCACTCGAGGCAGGCCTGGACCTGCTGGTGGTGCACGGCGTCACGGTCACCGCCCAGCACGTCGGTGTGGACGGGTCCCAGCCGCTCGACCTGCGTTCGTTCACCGCCCGGTACGACATCCCGGTCGTCGTCGGAGGCGTCGCCCACGAGCAGCCGGCCCTGCACCTCATGCGCACCGGAGCCGTCGCCGTCATCGTCGGGATCGGCGGTTCGTCGGTCTCGACCACCGAGGCGGCGCTCGGCATCCACGTGCCGTCCGCCACCGCCATCGCAGAGGTGGCCGCGGCCCGCACCCGCTACCTGGAGGAGTCGGGCCGCTACGTGCAGGTGATCGCGGCCGGCGGGATCCGCACGGGTGGGGACGTGGTCAAGGCGCTGGCCTGCGGGGCCGACGCCGTCATGCTCGGCCGACCTCTCGCGGCGGCTGAGGAGGCACCCGGCGGCGGCGCCTACTGGGGCCTGTCGGCCGCGCACCACGAGTTGCCGCGTGGACGTCACGACCGTGTGGAGACGCTGGGTTCGATGGAGGTCATCCTGCGGGGACCGGCTCACCGTGACGACGGCTCGGTGAACCTCATCGGGGGCCTTCGCCGAGCCATGGGGGTGACCGGGTGCGACCGGGTCGTGGAACTGCGCGAGGTCGACCTGGCCGTGGGGCCTCGTTCGACGACCGTGTGACGAGCGTCTCGCATCCGTGAACGACGACCTCCGCCGACGGCTCGGGTTCCTCCGCCCGGTCGTGCGCGTCGCCCGCAGGGCCCTGCGCGTGGTCGTCCGGCGAAGTGAGGGAGTGCTCGGCCGCCTGCTCGGGGCCCGGTGGTTCCCGCTCCCCATGTGGCTGCAGCTCCCGCTCGCGCACGAACTCACCGACCCCGTTGCGCTCGAACGGCTCGTCGAGCGGGCATCGGGACGCGGCGGGTCCGGTACCTCCTCGGGGGTGCGACGGTTGCTGGCCGTCGCCCTGGTGCGTCTGGGGAGGCTCGCCCTCGACCGGCACGACGACGCCGACGCGCTGAGGTGGTTCGAACGGCTCCACGACGAGGCCGATGTCTCGGCGGACACGTGGACGTGGCAGGCGGTCACCCTGCGGCGGCTCGGACGGCTGGACGAGTCCCAGGCGGCCGGTGAGGCTGCGCTCGACGTCGATCCCGAGTGGACGCCGGCGATCCTGCACCTGGGAATGCTCCACATCCAGCGTGGAGACAAGTCCGCCGCAGTCGGCATGCTTCGGCGCCTGCTCGACGCTCCTCGTGCGATCGAGAGCGAACTGCGATGGGCATGGCTCGGCCTCGACCGCATCCAGGAGTTCGAGCTGGGCCTCGAGGTCGCCGATCGCATCGGTGTCGTGACGGGGGACGGCCCCTGGTCGCACGCGTTCCGTGCTGTGTCGCTCATGCGGCTGCGCCGTGCTGCAGACGCCCGACGTCACGTTCAGGAACTCGAGTCGTCCCGGCGGGTGGAGCACGTGCGTGCGCGCTCGTTCCTCCTCGCCCGTACCGGTCATGCCGGACAGGCCCGGGACCTGGTGCGCGGGCTTCCGGTTCGCCACCGCGGGACCGACCTGCTGCGTGAGGTGATCGTCGCCCTGCGCGAGGAGGGACATCTCACCCTCGCACTCGACCTCGCCGACGAGGCCGTGGGTGACCACCCGCGCGACGGTGAACTCGCCGAGGTTCGACGGCTGGCGGCTGGACACCTCCGCGTCTTCAGCGGCCGGTGGTTCGAGGACGAGTCACGTCGACTCGACGCGGGTTCCGGCGCGCCGACCGAACCGCCCACTGGCCCGCCCGAGTCGCGGGGATGCGACGTGCTCCACGTCGTCGGCCGTACTCGGCCCCACGCCACGTCCGGGTACGCCGTTCGCACCGACTACACGGTGCGGGCGCTGAGGGATGCTGGCGTCGACGTGCACGTGGTGTCACAGATCGGGTTTCCGTGGGAGGACGGCCACGATGCCCCGTCGATCGAGCACGTCGACGGCGTGCCGCACCATCGCCTCGGGTTCCCGGAAGGGCTTCGTCTGCCACCGTCGCTGGACGAACGGATGACCGCCCACGTCGACGCACTGGCCGGGCTGGTCGAGCGGCTCCGACCGGGGGTCCTGCACGCGTCGAGCGACTTCCGCAACGGGCAGGTCGCCCTGCTGGTGGGTCGACGCCTCGGGATCCCCGTGATCTACGAGATGCGAGGCTTCTGGGAGGAGACCTGGCTCGTCACGCACCCGACGTCCGGGATGGACAGCGACGTGTATCGCATGCGTCGCGCGCGTGAGACCGAGGTGGCGCTGACGGCCGATCGAGTGATCACGCTCGCGCCGGTGATGCGCGACGAACTCGTCGAGCGCGGGATCGACCCGGACCGGCTCAGCCTCGCCCCGAACGCCGTCGACCCCGCGGGCTTCCCGCCGGTGCATCGAGACGACGACCTGGCGGCCCGGCTGGGGTTCGCCCCCGACGACGTCGTCGTCGGCTACGTGTCGAGCTTCGTCGCCTACGAGGGCATCGACACCCTCATCGAGGCGATCGCGCTGGCTCGGGATCGGGGTGCCCCCGTCAGGGGGTTGCTCGTGGGTGACGGGGTGGTGCGACCGGAACTGGAACGGCGAGCACGCGAGCTGGGGATCGAGGACCAGGTCGTCTTCACCGGACGGGTGCCCCATGCAGAGGTGACCTCGTACTACGGGCTCATCGACGTGTTCGTGGTGCCCAGGACGAACGCCAGGGTCTGTCAGCTCGTCAGCCCGCTCAAGCCCTTCGAGGCCATGGCACTCGAACGTGCCCTGATCGTGTCGGCCACGCCGGTCCTGCGCGACATCGTCGACGATGGTCGTCTCGGTCGGACGTTCACGCCGGAGGACCCCGGGCAGCTCGCCGACCGCATCGTCGAACTTGCCGGTGACCCCGAGGAACGTCGCCGACTGGGCGCACTCGCTCGGGCGCACGTGCTGTCCAACAACACCTGGGCCGCCAACGCGCAGCGGTACCTGGGCGTGTACGAGTCCGTCGGTGTGCGACGCGCCTGACCGGAGTGGCCTGACTGGTCGCGGTACGGTCGCGGGGCGCAGGACTGCGGAGGTTCGATGGCTTCACGACCGAGCGCCGCACGGATCTTCACGGGACTGCTGAGGCGCGCCTCCCGCCCCCTGCGCCACGTGCGCGGTGCGGCCATCCTCTGTCGCCTGCGAACGCTCCGGCACCGAGCCGAGCGTGCACCCCTCCGTGGCCGCGACCTCGGGGTGGCCGTGCGGTACGCGGACCTCGAACTGCTACGTGCGGGCCTCCTGGCGGAGCCCCGCGCTCGCGACCGCGACCGCACCAAGGCCCCGTCACCCGATCACGACTTCTCCGGGGCCGTGCTGTTCGCCGCGCACGGTTCCTCGCTCGCGATCGCTCGGCTCGAGACCACCGCCCCGGGTGCGCGCCCACGACTCGTGCGTGCGGCCGTGGATCGCCTGCTCGCCGAGCGGCGGACGCAGCACGCCTGGACGGTCGTGAGGGCGCGACCGGATGTCCGGTACCCGGCATCGACGCTGCGCGGCCTCGCGACCATCCTGACCGAACCGGCCGCGCTCGAGGACCTGCGGTCGACGTGCCGTTCCCTGCCGGGCCTGAGCGACGGTGCGCGCGACGCCCTCGACGCACTGGTCTCGCTGCGGCTGGGCGCGACTCACCTTCGTCGACGACACCACGCGCAGGCCCTCAGCGAGTTCGAACGTGCAGAGTCCGTGCGGCCGTCGGCCGCCACGGCGGTGGGCCTCGCGGCCCTCGCCCTCGATCGCGGCGACACCGACACTGCCGAGCGTCTGGTGTCGACCGCCCTGCAGCGTGAGCCGGGACACCGTCCGGCGGTGCTCCTGCGTGCTCGACTCGCGCGGGTCGCGGGCGACGACGGTGACGCCCGTCGTGCCTGGATGCAGGTCGTGAGGTCGTCCGCAGCGACGGTCGACGAGATCCTCGAGTCGTGGGACGGGCTCGGACGGATCGGGGAGCACGAGGACCAGCTCGCCGCCGCCGAGGCCCTGATTCGACGTGTCGGTGATCGGCCGGCCGGTCGGGCGGCGCGGGCGGTCGCGCTGTGGCACCTGGGACAGCGGGACGTCGCCGAGGAGGCGGTGTCCGAACTGGGTCGTGACCTCGATGCGGTCGCACTGCGGTCCCTGGCGCTGTTCCTCGGGCGAACCGGGCGGTCGGTCGAGGCGTACGAGGCCCTGGGCCGACTGACGCTTCAGGTTCGCGGGGCGCGAGCGTCGGCGGAACTCGTCCGCGGGCTGTCGGGGGACGGCCACGTGCGCCTCGCTCGGCAGGCCGCGGACCGAGCCCTCCGAGCGTTCGGGGAGGACCCGGAACTGATGGACGCTCGAGATCAGGCGATGTCGACGGATCTCCCGCCGATGGACAGCAGGTCCGTGGCAGCGTCGTAGGCGGTCGTCCCGGCGACCTCCTCGTCCTCTCGCCGGGCGACGATCGACGTCACGAACGTCCCCGAGGGGCGGGTCAACGACGCGACGCACGTGTTCGTGGGGGTGCGCTCTCCGTAGCGATACGAGACCCATCCGTCGAGCGGCTCGGTTGCCCCCGACACGCAGGTCCACGAGTCCACGGGCACGTGCTGGACCAGCGACACGTGGACCCCCAGCGGGTGGGAGGCGGAGACACGGTCCGCGGTCACCTCGGAGACGGCGAACTGGGGATCGAGGCGCAGGCGTTGTTCAGCGGTGGCAGGGGCACCGTCGAGCGTCGCGAACCGGTCGACGACGGCCAGGTCGCCCGACTCCAGGTCGAAGGCCACGATGCGCCGGTGGTCGACGTCGGGGTGGTGGAGATCGCGGATCCGGATGACGAGGACGCGTTCGTCGGCGGTCACCTCCTCGAGTTCGGAACCGCCGTCCGGGCCGTAGGGGCGGTCGACGAAGCTCACGGAGTTCTGCGCACGGCGAGACAGCACGTACGCACGGAACGCGTCCCACGTGTAGCCGTACTTGCCTGCGTTGACGAGGATCCTCGTGCCGCGACCGTAGAGCGCCACCGAGCCGGCATCGTGGTGGCCGTGCGGGACTCGGGCGGCTCCGAACCGCACGGACAGGTGGGTCTCCTGGTCGAACGGGCGCGTGTCGCCCCATCCGGTCCGTGCGAACACGTACCCGCGATCGAACACGCGGTGGCGGTCTGTCGGACGTGGCCCTCGAGCGCCGGCGGAGGCGGCGAACTCCGTGATGGTTCCGGCGACCACGTGGGCAGGGTCGTCGCACGCGTCGCCGATCATCGCGTCGCGGCCGCTGGGCAGGGTCGCGTGCGCGATGAGGTCTGGCATCAGGTCGATGCGGTCGAACACGGCGGGGAGATCCTCGCCCCCGGCACGGAACAGTTCCGCCGCCTCGCGGTAACGGCGGTGGTTGTAGACCTGGTACTCGGTCGACTGCTCGTCGGTCACCCCCTGTTCGTCGACGGATCGTTCGAGGAGGTCTGCCGTTCGTTCGACGGCGAATCGACGTTCGGTGGTGCGCCCGAGCATGGTCGCGGCGGCGAACAGTCCCACGTTCTGATTGAGCGCGTGGTTGCCACCGGTCGGATAGATGTCCGATCCGGAGAGGACGTCGACATGCTCGTGGAGCGCCAGCCGCAGCCAGGTTGGCCACGGGTCGCCGAGGGCCTGCGCGCATGCGGCGTAGACCCGTGCCCTCAACGCAGTCGAGTGATCGGCCCACGACTGGTCCGACGGGGGATCGGTCCACGGGTTCCTCCGGTACCAGTCCTCGAGGATGAGCAGCCAGCGCTGGAGATCGTGGGCGTCACCGGACCTGTCGTACGAACGCTTGAGCGTCTGGGCCCATCTCAGGGAATGAAACTGGAAGCGCCAGTTCGTGTCCCCGAGCGGGTCGGCCGACCAGTCCGGTGGCAGGGCCACTGCGACCGGAGCATGAGGCTCGAGGACGAGCGTTCCGGCGTTCAGGTCCCGGACCCGGTCCCGGAAGGTCACGGCGGTCAGGCCGGCAGCGAAACTGCAGTCGCGGTCCCTGCGGACTGCAGGGAGGTCGTCGCCAGAGAGGTGCCGGCCTCGCCGCGGCGTGGACGTCATCCGAACGTGTCGAGGATGAGGCTCGCACACCTCGGGCCGGCGTGGCCGTCCCACAGGGGCGGTCGACGTGTCGGGAACGTCGTGGCTCCGGAGAGGACGTCGCTGGCTGCCGACGCGGCATCGGCGGGGGTCACGAGCCGATTCGTGCCGTGGCTGATCGTGATCGGACGCTCGGTGTTGTCCCGCAGCGTCAGGCAGGGGACGTCGAGGATCGTGGTCTCCTCCTGGACGCCGCCCGAGTCCGTCACGACCAGTCGGGCGCCCCGCACCAGGGACAGGAAGTCGACGTAACCCAGGGGTTCGACGATGCGGGTGGACGGGGAGTCGACGAGACCCGACTCCGCGAGCTGTTCCCGACCCCTCGGATGCAGCGGGATGACCAGCGGGACCTGCTCGGCGATCGCGTTCAGTGCGTCGGCGGCGCTGCGCGCCGAACCGGGGTCGTCGACGTTCGACGGCCGGTGCATCGTCGCGACGCCGTAGTCCTCGGGGAGGTCGAGTCGGCTGCGGACGGCTCCCGGGTCGAAGCGATCGAGGTTCGCCAGCAACGTGTCGATCATCGTGTTGCCGACGAGGTGGGCGATCTCACGCGGGCGCCCCTCGTGCGCGAGGTGGTCGAGAGCCTCCGGGCTGTGCACGAGCAGGAGGCTGGCCAGCGCGTCGGTCACCCGCCGGTTCACCTCCTCGGGCATGGTGTCGTCGAAGCTGCGAAGGCCCGCCTCGACGTGGACGACGGGGATCAGGAGCTTCGCGCACACGAGGGCGGCCGCCAGCGTCGAGTTCACGTCGCCGTAGACCACGACGCACGTGGGCGGCGCGTTCTCGAACTCCTCCTCGAGCCGCGTCAGCAGCAGCGCGGTCTGCCTGGCGTGCGATCCCGAACCGACCTCGAGGTTCGCGTCGGGACGGCGGATGCCCAACTCGTCGAAGAAGACCTTGGACATCCGCTCGTCGTAGTGCTGTCCGGTGTGGACGATGCGCTGCCGAGCTCCACGGTCCGCCAGGGCGTCGATGACCGGGGCGGCCTTCATGAAGTTGGGTCGAGCTCCGACGACGTGCGTGATCACGTACGGCCTCGGTGGACGGTGGGCGACGAGACTATCCGCGACCACGTGGCGCCCGGAGGCACCTGCCGCAGAGACGGCCAGGCGGGTCAGTCGGTGGTCCGACGGCCGGCGATGCACCAGAGTTCTCGAATCGCGGTGTCGGGAGAACGGTCGTGCGCGCAGGCCCCCCGGCCGGGTGCCGACGCCAGGCGGACCTCCGAGTGGCGTTCGCCGATCAGTTCGCGCCACTCGACGACCTCGAACCACCTCGATGTCGTCGCCTTCAGGCATTCGAGGCACGAAGCCTCCTCGACGGGCACCTCTGCTGCGACGTCGGTGTCATCGGTCGACGCGGATGGGGTGACGAACATCGCGAGCGCGCCGTCGTCGGACAGCAGGGCGTGCACGTGCCGGAGCACCACGTCCATGTCGGCACCGACCACACCGGCGAGGTCCACGACCGCAAGGCCAACCGACCCGGGTGCCGGCAGTCGAGAGTCGCGCACGTCGGGAGCGTCGAGGCTCGACAGCGGCAGCGCCGCGCACCCCGACGCGCCGAGCGCGACGTGCTCGAGCATGTCGGTCGAGGGTGGTTGTCCCGCCACGAGCACGGTCCGTGCCCGGGCAAGAGATCGGAGCGCGCGTGACCGTTCCGAAGCGCGAGCGCCCGGCGCCAGCGCTCGGGGGTCCAGTTCGTCCAGGCGGCGAGGGCCGGTGGTCGTCGCCCGCGATCGCCAGTACTCGGCGAGCAGGGTGCGGTGTTCGACAGCCTGTCGCGGTGCGACGTCGTGGTCTGGCCCGAGGGCTCGCGTCCTTGCGTCGTGGAGCGCGGCGATCGATCCGACCGCACCGTCCCAGATGCGGCGGTCATCGTTGGTTCCCGCGGGGGCAACGTGCTGGAGCAGGCGTCCACTGACCGCTCCCTGTTCCAGGTGGCGAAGTACTCCTTCGGTCAGCTGCTGCGGGCGGTCGCGGAACGTGGCGGAGGCACGGTGGAGCCAGCGATCGACATCATCGTCCGTTCCCTGGGTGAGCACGGCGACGAGGACCGGCCCGTAGAGGCGCCTTCCGGTGTCGGTCGGTCCGACGCGTTCCCACGTGGCCTCAGCACGTTCGACCGCGTCGGGCAGTCTTCCGACCGCGAGCAGAGCCCGGACCAGTGCTCCGATCTCGGCCTCGTCGAGCGGTCCCCGGTGAGTTGCAGCCTCGAGGGCCGAGCACGCGCCGAGGTCGTCGCCGACGGACAGGAGCGCCTGACCCAACCGTGCGTGCCACCGCCGGTCGTCCGGGTCGAGTTCGATGGCCCGCCGATACGCGTCGACTGCGGCCCGGTGCCCATCGACGGCACGGAACGCTGCCGCCGCCTCGGCCCAGACACCGGGACGGTCTGGCAGCAGCCGCAGTGCCTGTTCGAAGTGCCTGACAGCCTGCGGTGCGCGCCCACTTCGCCTCGCGCGACGAGCCGACCTCAGGTGACGGTGTCCCCGGCGTGAGCGGTGGCGGCCCGACGCTGCCGCGAGCGGCCTCACCACGTGTCTGCGTAGGAGCGTTCTCAGCCAGGATGGGGCCAGTCGCCGTGCCAGACTTCGCACGGTGACCTTGACCGTCACGAGGACCACCCCGCTTCGTCCCTGCGGGGGGTGATCATGGTCGTGGCCCAGACAGTGGGCGCAGCAGAGCGTCGTACTGGCGCCCGACCTGCCGGATGTCGTGGTGTTCGACGGCGAACCTGCGTGCGCCGAGCGCGAGGTGCGCCCGCAGTTCCCGATCGCGTCTCAGTCGCGTGAGCGCTCGGGCGATGTCGTCGACGTCACGGCGGACCAGCAGTGCGTCGACGCCGTCCGCGAGCCGTTCTCCGTGGTAGCCGGCGTGGCGAGTCGTGACGACGGGAATGCCGAGGGCCAGGGCCTCCATGATGACGTTCGACGAACCCTCCTTGCCGTGGCTGACCGGATGGAGCAGACAGTCGATCCTCGAGTAGAACGCCGCCGTCATGTCCCGGTGGTCAACCTGCCCGTGACCCACCCCGATGGGCAGCAGTCGCGCCCCAACGATGCGGCATGCATCGGCCGCCAGGTGGTGGCCCTTCATGAGGCGCAGGTCAGGATCCTCGAGCGCGGCCGCGATCCCGACACGAAGTGGGCGGTGCTGTCTGGCCCTGGGACCCGACTCCGTGAGCGGTTCCCAGGCGTCGAGGTCGATGCCGTTCGGGATCGTGTGGACGTTGCCGTGGATCCGGGAGACGTGGGACGCGAGTTCATCGGACAGGGCGACGACGATGTCCACGTCGCAGAACGCGTCGAGGTACGACATGAGGCCGCGGCGTGCCAGGACCTCGAGGGGGAGTGGCCCGCCGATCCGCGCGAGCGAGACGTCTGCGCGCACCGCGCGCCAGCGGGGTGTGCTGTGCAGACCGACGTCGAAGGTGACCTTCGCGGCGTGGTCACCGTCAGGGACCGGGTCGTCCGCGCCGAACACGTCGTGTCGCGCCCAGGTCAGTTCGGCGCTGATGCGTCGTGCGTTGATCTCGTACGACCATCCCCTCCGGGTCCCGGTGAACCAGGCCACACGAGGAGGATGCGCCCCATTGGCGGCGCCTGGGGCCGTTGCCGCGGCCCGGGCCCCAGAATCGTCTGCCGGGCGGGAGTGATCCAGGCCTCGTCGGTTCCGGACCACCGGAAGGTGGATGCCTGAGGTCGACCTCGCGTGCGGACGAGGCTCTCCCGTCCGGAGCGTCCACGCCGTGCCGGTCGGTTCCGCAGTGAACAGCCGTGGACGAGGTCCGGGATGGGGTTCCTCAGGGAGTGTGATTGTCCAGGCGAACGCGTGCGCCGCGCGCTCGGAGCGGAACGCGATCGCGCGGCACGACGGCAGTCCAGCGAGGTCGCGCAGGATCGTGATCCCTCGCCCGAACACGACGTCGTCGTCGACGACGACGGCGACGTCCCGGTCCAGACTCGCAGCGGCGTGAGCCGCCACCACGCAGTCGGTGACGATCCCGCCGTCTCCTGAGCGCAGCGCCGCGGCGAGCGGGGCGGCACACGACACCGGGAGGCGCGATGTCTGTGTCCGCAACAGTCGCCGGGATCTCCACAGCGACGATGGTGGCCTGACGCGGTCGGGCCGTCGCGCTGCGAGGTCTGAGGCATCCGGAGGCAGGCCAGCGGCAGGGATGAGAAGCCGCGCGAGGTGCTCGAAGCGACCGTCGGAATGTGCGCGCACGACCCGTGTCGCGCTCCCGTCGACCACGTCATGAACGGCGCCTGCCCTCAGCGACCTTCGCAGGCCCCGCGCCGAAGCGTGCCGAGTGGCCTGTCCCGCGGGACTCCCAGCCGCATGTTCAGTGGCCAGGGCCGCGACGGTTCGCACGTAGGACTGCGGAGCGCAGTCCAACGCCTGAGCATCGTCACGTGGTGATGGCCCACTGGATGACGGTGCGCGTTGCTGCGACACACCCCCGCGCCACCACGGGAGCGAAGCACGTCTGCGCGCTCGCCTGGCCGCGTTCATCACGGGAGGGCCGCTCTCTCACGGAGTCGATGCTCGCTCAGGCTAGGTGGATTCGTGGTGTCGCGGCTCCGACGTTGGAGATGGTTGTCGCCCATCACCTGGTCGCGGCTGGATATCCGAGTCGGGCCATGAAGTCGCGGCACAGCACCTCCACGTCACGGATCATCTCCGTGTCCAGTTCGCCCGCGAAGGTGCCGACGAGTCCCTGTCTGAACGTGCGCGACCGCCGCGGGTCTGCGCCCCCTGCCATCGCCTCGACGGCGGCGCGTTCGTCGATGCCGGGCGCCACGTGCTGGGCGATGCGGACGTACTCGTTGGCCCGCTCGTCGCGGGTGAGATCCTCGAACCGGACCACAAGGCAGTCGGGCTCGGTGGTCCATGGCAGCCAGCTGGCCATCCGTTGCCCGATGTCTGGCAGCGGCGGCACGGGTGGCACCGAGTCCGTCAGCCCTCGGTCACCATGGATGAGGTAACGGAGTCGCAGGTCTCGGTCGCGGAGCGTGTTGAAGTACCGAACCGGTGCGGCGTTGACGTCGGTTCGCCGCGCCCACCAGTGGAGAAGGCTCACGACGATGTCACGAGGGTCGCGAACGATCAGGACGTGCCGGACCGCGAGGGATCGAATGGTGTCGGCGAGCACCTCGTGGTGTTCGACGTGACCTCTCATGACTTCTCCGGGGCGGATGGCACGAAGGATGCGTTCGTGTTGCGCAGGCCGGGCGGTCGCGCCGTTTCCGGAAGGGTCGAAGTCCTTGCGGTTGAGGTAGTACCAGTAGAGGTTTCGTTGGTGCACGGTGTGGCGAGGTAGGGCGGAGATCATTCCCTGGATGAGGTGCGTGCCGGACTTCGGGATCGAGTTGCAGAGGATCGGATGGATGCCCGGGAACCGGCTCGCGATCCCATGGAGGACGCGCCGGCCTGCGGACGTTGTCGCGAGTCTCGACGCCATTGACGTCCGCCCCTGTCTCCGGCCTGCCGCACGAGTCGGTCTCCAGGGCCGACGATGGGCCCCAGGCCACGGCCCCGGCCGACGTGATCGTGGACTCGTGGGCGCCGACGCGTGCTGAGTGCTGAGGGTAGATCATCCCGCCTCGACGCCCGCTGCGCTGGAACCCGGCGGCGCCCCGGGCTGACGCCAGTGGCGCCGCCGGCCGCGAGGTGCTGCCCGTCGTGATGCAGCGCCCGCTCGCGGGGCTCTACGATCTCCGGACAACTCCAGCCCGGCAGTGCCGGGTTCGCCTGTCGAAGGGCCTGCAACCTTGTTGCGATCGCGACACGTAGCACTCCACGGCGCGGTCTACGGCACGAACTTCGGCGACGTCCTGATCCAGTCCATGCTGGCTCATCATCTCGAGCGGTCGGTCAGCGCCCGGGTACACGTTCCGTTCGGAACCATCGAGTTCAGCGACGCGTCAGGGCTGGCGCTCGGGGGTCGATGGCCTCGCGTCAGGACGCGCGCAGCGATCCTCGGGCCGGGCGGATACCTGGGTGAGCGCCCGAACAAGGTCGAGGAGTGGCACGAGCGCTTCCTCGGATACCACGCTCGGGCCTTCACTCATTTTCGCGATCGTGGGATCCCCCTGTTGCTGTTCGGCGTCGGTGTCGGGCCGCTGAGCGATGACCGCACGGCGAGCGTCGTCGCCGAGATGTTCGCCTACTGCGAACACGCCTACGTGCGTGACGCTGAGTCGGCGGCCGCGGCTACGGAGCTCGGCGCAGAACCATCGTGTGTGTCGGTGGTCCCGGACATCGCCGTCGGTGTCGCGGGCTGGGCACGAGGTCGGGGTGTCCCCCTGAGGGATGGTCCGTCGTCACGTGTTCGCGTCGGACTCCATCTTCCGGTGTCTGCTGCCGACCGCGATCAGTTTCGGGTCCTGTTCGAGGACGTGGTGACGCTCGTGCAGGCTCGTGCCGACGTTGACTTCGTGCTGCTCGAGGACAACCCGAGGCAGGCGACGCCTCGTGAACTGCTCGAGGCGTTCGAGTCCTTGCCGAACGTAGGACACGTGCCCTACCGGACCGTTGAGGGTCTTGTAGGCGACATCTCGAAGTGCTCGGTGGTGGTGTCCACCAAGCTCCACGTCGCCATCTGTGCCGCCGGCCTCGAGGCACTCCCCATTGGTGTCTTCGGGCACCCGAAGGTCTCGCGGTTCTTCGCGCAGACTGGGCGTCCGGAGGCTGCGCTGGACGTCCGCTACTACGAGGAGGGTTGGCTCCCCGCGCAGGTCGCAACTGCGTGTGACGAAGGCGTCCCCGATGAGTTCTCGACAACGGTGGATCGACTCAGGTCCGATGTTGCCGCTGGAGTGGCTGAACTGAGCAGACGGTTGGCCGCCCTGTGGTGACTCCCGGGTGAGACTTCCCGGGTGGCATCACGCCCGGATCTGCCCCGGCGAGAGCAGGTCTGAGTGTTCCCGGTGCCACCTGACCTGGGCGGCCAGGCCTTCGTCGAGGGTCGTGGCGGGGACCCAGTCGAGGAGCCGGAGCGTGCGATCGAGGTCCGCCTCGGTGTGGGACACGTCGCCGGCCTGGTGGGCCTGGTCGTCGACCGGGAGGGGGGACCCGGTCGCACGTTCGACGGCGGAGATCAACTCGGCGATGCTGACCACCGAACCGCCGGCCACGTTGACGATGGTCCCGGGTTCGAGCCCGGGACGTGTCGCCGCCGTGACGTTGGCGTGGACGATGTCGTCGACGAACGTGAAGTCGCGGACGAACTTCGCGGCTCCGTAGAGCGGGAACGGCGTGCCCCGGAGCGATGCCTGGATCATGCGGTGCGTGGCCATGTCGGGGCGTTGACGTGGCCCGTAGACCGTGAAGTAGCGCAGTGACACCGTTGGCACGCCGAAGTTGGCGGCGTAGACGGTGCACAACTGCTCAGCCGACAGTTTCGTGACCCCGTACGGGCTGTAGGGGCGCAGCGGTCCGTCCTCCCTCATGGGGATCTCGGAGGCCTCGCCGTAGACGGACGAACTCGAGGCGTAGACGAATCGGTCGACCCCGACGTGACGGGCGGCCTCGAGCAGGCGTTGGGTGGCCGTGACGTTGTTGGTCACGCTTGCGAGGAAGCCGTCGGACCAGGACGCGCGCACCCCCGGCGTGGCCGCCTGGTGGAACACGACGCCGAACCCCTCCAGGTGATGCTCGAGGCCGTCGGTCGCGAGGTCGCACCGGACGAACTCGAAGTTGTCGCGGCTCTCGAGTGCCGCGAGGTTCGCGGTCTTGATCCGTGGGTCGTAGTAGTCGGTGAGGCAGTCGATCCCACGGACGACCGTGCCCTCCTCGAGGAGTCGCTCTGCGAGGGTGCTGCCGATGAAGCCCGCGACTCCGGTCACGACGGCGCGTTCGATGGGCACGGATGCGTCCTCTCGGTGAGACACCCACGGACTCCGACTGCGGTCACTCGACAGTGGGAATGACCTTGGAGGCAACCCTATCGACGGTCAGAGGTCCCGTTCCCCCGAACACCCCGTACAGGCGGTAGCTGACGTCCTCGTCGGGATCGACCTGGACCGACGTCGCGAAGCTCCATGGACGCAGGGAGTCGGGGTCGATGGCGAACTCCGGGAGTGACGTGCGGTCGTCCTGCTCGACCAGGTACATCCGCGACTCCTGCCGGATGCGACCCTCCGCGTCGTACGTCCGCAGGAACATGTGTGAGAGCCACACGCCGCGGCCGGTGTGGAGCTCGACCCGAACGCCCAGCCTTCCCGGCGTGTCGATGGACAGGCGCAGGTCGTCTCCCTCGATCGCTGCCCGATCATGCCGCCCCCGGCCGAGGGTGAACCGGGCCGCGTCCATGTCCTCGACCCACACGAACAGGCCGTGGGTCCCGAGTTGCCACGAGAACTGACCGTGGTCCGCATCGATCGGAGTCGCGCGTGACAGCAGGGTCACGTCGTCGCCGGACCGCGACAGGGGTTCGTGAGGGGCGCCGCTCGGGACACCCACGTGGTAGACGAAGAAGTCCGCGAACTCCGAGTCGGCCAGGTGACGCCAGTTCCCCGGCGGGATGAGCAACCACTCCGGCACGGCGTCGTCGGGACGGCGAGCCTGTGGTTCGGCGATGCGCTTGCGGTTGACGACGACGAGGTCGCCGGGCTCGATCGCGTTGAAGTTGCTCGTTGCTCCGCGGAGACGGGGTGAACTGGCGCCCTCGAGCTGGATGCGCAGCCCCTGCTGGGTACGTCCGTCGGCCACGATCCGGGTGATCTCGACGCCTTCTGACTCCAGTCGCTCGATCGCACGCTCGACCTGGCGGAGGCCGTCCGATCCTGTGGCCACGAAGACGGGCCGGCGGGCCGCGTCGAACGGTCCCAGCGCGATCGGAACGACGAGCGCAGCGGCAAGGACGATGTGAGGCATCGCACGCACGATCCTTGCCACCCTGCCGGTGTGCGTGCGGTTGGACTCGAGCAGTCGTCGCAGGTGCACACCTCCGAACCACGCCCCGACGGCGATCATGGGCATGAGGTAGGCCCAGCCCAGCGCGAGGTACCGGAACTTCATGCTCAGCATGGGTCGCAGCGGGTTGATCGAGCCCACGAGGAACACGGAACCGATGACACCGATGATCGCTGCGGTCGCGATGAACCACGCTCGGCGGTCTCGGGACACCAGGATCACCGCCAGGGCGATCGGGATCAGTGCCAGGGTCCAGCGGCCAGTCAACGTGAACGAGATCGGATCGATGTACCGATCGGCCAGACCCCACCAGTCAGCGAGCGTCGTCCGGGTGAACTCGTCGGTTCCGGACTCGGCAGCCTGTACCGCTGCTGACTCGACACGTCCGCCAAGGCGCTCGGAGGTGCGCCTGGCCACGTGGCCTCCCAGGATGCGGTCGATGCGACGCAGCGGATCGTCGAACAGCCGCCAGAACCAGAAGAGCTCCGCGAGGAAGAACGCGATGGCTGACGCCCCGGCCGTCGCGGTGAGGCGAAACGCGTGACGCCAGGGGGTCAACACGAGCATCCCGAGTGGGACCACCAGGACGAGCAGGATCGCGCTCTCACGCGCGAACAGCCCGAAGTGGATGCACGCACCGGCCGCAGCCGCCAACAGCATCGCCTGCCGCGGGCGATGCTCCAGTCGGGTCGCCGCGTACACGAGCAGGGTGAAGGCACCCGTGAACCAGAACACCGCCGGCCAGTCCGGCGTCAACACGCTGGCGTCCTCGAGGAACACGGGACTGGTCAGCAGGAGCAGCGCCCCCCCGAGCGCGACGACGCGTGGCATCAGGAGGCGAACGAGCACGAACAGCATCGCGATCAGGGCGGCGCCGTACGCGATCCCGACGGCGTTGTACGCAACCATCGAGTGGCCGAAGATCCAGCGCGCGATCTCTGCCGACAGGGCCATGGTCATGCGGTAGGGATTGGCCATCCCGCTGCTCTGCGCGCGGCGGGGCCATCGTTCCCAGTAGCCCAGGTCATCCGAGTAGACGGGTTCCCTGCGAAACCAGGAGATGACGAGCACGGCGACCACGAACAGGGCCAGGGCGATCCCGGCGTCGACGCGGTGCCGCCTCAGGGCACCCACGGCACCATCGATCACGGAGCGACGGCGGCGGGAGGCTGACTCTTGTGTGGTGATGGTTGCCATGTGTCCTGCTCGACGGGAGCCGGGCTGAGGGTACGTCCCCAGACACGCGGCGCTGCCACCTTCCCGGTCGACCGGCAGGCGGGTGCTACCGTCCGCTCGTGCGGTCGTCGATTGACGTGCCCTTCGTTCGTCACGTCCAACGACCTGGGTGCCCGCCGACGGCGTCGACCCGTCTGCAGTGCCCACCCGACCGATGCCTGTGACCCTGCGAGGCGCCATCGATGAGTGTCGCTCCCTCTGATCATCGTCCCGGCGGCGGCGAGGTGTCGACCCGGACGAGGCGGGTCATCGTCGTCGTACCGGCCTTCAACGAGGAGGAGTCGATCGGGCAGGTCGTCGGGAGCCTCCGCGCACTCGCGACCGACCTGGTCGAACTCGGCTGCGAGTTGCGGGTCTACGTCGTGGACGACGGGTCGACGGACGGCACCGCGGCCATCGCCCGCGGGTGTGCCGATCGCGTGGTGACTCACCGGGACAATCGCGGGCTCGGTGCCGCCATCCGGACGGGCCTGGCGGCGGCACGAGGCGACGACGCAGACATCGTCGTCAAGTTCGACGCTGATCTCCAGCACGACCCCGCGGACGTTCCTGCCCTGATCGCGCCCATCCTCGCCGACGAGGCGGATCTCGTGTACGGCAATCGATTCGAACGGATTGCCTACCGAATGCCGGTCGTCCGACGTCTCGGGAACATCGTCTTCACCCGGCTGATGGCCTGGTTGACGGGCTGGCCCGTGAAGGACTCCCAGCCCGGGATCTTCGCCGCGCACCGCAGCTATCTGGAGCGCTTCTACATCCCGGGCGACTACAACTACACGCAGCAGGTCCTGCTCGACGCGTACCACAAGGGGGCACGGTTCGCGCACGTGCCCGTCGCATTCCGCGAGCGAACGACGGGCAAGTCGTTCGTCTCACTCACGTATCCGTTCAGGGTGCTGCCTCAGATCCTGCTGATGCTCGCGACGCTTCGTCCCCTGAAGGTGTTCGTGCCGATCGGTCTGTCGTTCATGCTGCTGGGCACCGTCATCCTCGGGTGGGACGTCATCGACTGGGCGATGGGCAACAGTGCGAAGGTGATCAGTCGGCCGAACGGGGTGATCGGTTTCGGTCTGTTCGGGTTGCAGACCGTGTTCTTCGGTCTGCTGGGCCACCTCGTCATCCAGCAGTCGAGGACCTGATTCGTCGCCCTCGGCGCCCGTGATCACGACTGCAGGGCCTGGAGTTCTCGCCATGCGTCCGAGATCATGACGTCGAGCGAGGACCGGGTGGGCTGCCAGTCGAGCATCCTGGCGGCCCTGGCTGACGTCGCGACGAGACTCGCGGGATCGCCGGGCCGTCGGGGTACGACGACGGCGGGGATGTCGCGGCCCGTGACTCGTCGGGCGGTGTCGACGACCTCGAGGACGCTGAAACCCGATCCGCTCCCGAGGTTGCAGGTGATCTCCTGGAGGGTGTCGAGGCGTTCGACGGCGGCGACGTGGGCGGCGGCGAGATCGGAGACGTGCACGTAGTCGCGCACTGCCGTGCCGTCGCGGGTCGGGTAGTCGCCACCGAAGACCTGTACCTCCTCGCGCTGGCCTGACGCCACCTGCAGCACGATCGGGATCAGGTGGGTCTCCGGGTCGTGGCGTTCGGGGCGGCCGGGTGTGGACCCTGCGGCATTGAAGTAGCGAAGTGCGGCGGTGCGCATCCCATGGGCCTCGTGGTGCCAGCGGAGCGCTCGCTCGACCAGCAGTTTCGACTCCCCGTACGGCGTGGTCGGATCGGTCGGATGGCTCTCGTCGATCGGCGACGTCGAGGGTTCGCCGTAGACCGCCGCGGTGGAGGACAGCACGAATCGTCCGACATCGTGCCGTGCCAGCGCGGAGAGCACGTTGAGGGCGCCGCCCGTGTTGACGGCCAGGTACCGGGCTGCCTCGCGCATGGACGTGCCTGCCTCGATCAGTGCGGCGAAGTGCACGCAGGCGTCCGGTGCCGCGTCGCCGACGATGCGATCCATCGCCGGCGCGTCGGTGACGTCGCCCTCCACGAAGGTCGCGCTGTTCGGCACCGCATCACGGTGGCCTGCGGACAGGTCGTCCACGACCACGACGTCGTGTCCGGCATCGATCAGCGCCGCGGCGGTCGTCGACCCGATGAACCCCGCGCCGCCCGTGACCAGGACGCGCACTAGCCGACCTTCGACGGGACGTCGAGCGCATCGACGATCGTGGTGAACCGGCTTCGCAGCGACGTCCGGTCGAGGTGGTGGTGGGCGAGCACCTCTCCTGGTTGGCCGCACTCGGGCAGCCCTTCGACGCCAACGATGTCGACCGGTGGCAAGCCTGGGCGGGAAGCCAGTCGGGTGGCGATCCGCTCCCCGAGCCCACCGCGCACCCAGTGGTCGTCGAGCACGACGACACGGGCAGCACCGTGCGCCACGTCGTGCAACCAGTCCCGGTCAGGATCGCTCACCCACGGGAGGTCGACGAGGGTGACCGTCGTGCGGAGGGAAGGGTCATCGACGATCGCGTGATGCGCCTCGGTCATCAGGGTCGCCCCGTAGGCGAACACCACCATGGAGCCGTCCCCGTCGTGCACGACCGTCCCCAGACCCCGTGGCGGCAGCGGCGTGGGAGCAAACGGCACCGGGGTGGGGACCGGACACAGCCGTAGGTAGACGCTCTCGTCGATGTCCCCGGTCGCGTACGCAACCGCGTCGGCCACCTGGCGTTCCGTGGAGGGTGCGATCACCGCGATGTCGTCGAGCGACCCGAACGCGGCGATGTCCCGGGTGGCCTGGTGCGAGTGGCCGGGCGCAGCGGGGACCAGACCAGCCAGCGCACCCATGTACAGGATGCGTCGTCCCTCGCTGGACGCGTTGGCGATCTGTTCGGACGGCCGCTGACTGAGGAACGACGCGAAGCTGTTGACGACGGGCAGCGCGCCTCCGGCGGCCAGGCCGGCGGCCATCGACACCATGTCCTGCTCCGCGATCCCACACTCGATGAACCGTTCGGGGAACCGATCGCGGAACTCGAGCAGTTGGCAGTCGAGCACCAGGTCCGCGTCGAGCACCACCAGGTCTTCGCGGCGTGCCCCGGCCTCGGCGAGCGCACGGCCGTAGGCGACGACGAGTCGTTGCGGTTCGACGTCCGCGGCCGGCTGCGGTGTCGCGGGCGATCGGTCGACCTCCTCGACCTGTGGTGTGCCGAGTCCGAGCGCGGCGAACTGGTCGCTGAGCCGCTCGAGCAGTTCGCCGCGGGCGGCCGTGTAGTCGTCCAGTGACAGTGCACCCGAGTGGAACGGGTACAGGTCCTCATCGGCCGGTCGGCTCGTGTGCTCGACGAACGACACACCACGACCCTTGATCGTCTCCGCGATGATGGCTCGGGGTCCGTCGACGTGTGCCGCCATCGACTGGGCAATTGCGGTCAGATCGTGGCCGTCGATGGTGGAGGCGTGCCATCCGAACGCCCCGAATCGTGCCTCGAGGTCCCCGAGGTCACTGATCCGCGACACGTGGGTGTCGGACTGGAGTCGGTTGTGGTCGACGACGACGGTGAGTTCGTGCATGCCGTCGCGGGCAGCAGTGGGCAGCGACTCCCAGATCTGTCCCTCCTGCAGTTCTCCGTCGCCGGTCATCACCACGACGCGGCGCTGGCGACCCTGCATGCGGTCGGCGTGGATCAGACCCTTGGCCTTGGAGATCCCCATGCCGAGCGACCCGGTGTTGAACCTGATGCCGGGTGTTCGCACGTCGGGATGGCCCGGCAGCCCGCCGAGTCGTCGCAGCCGAGTGACCAGCGACCAGTCGAGCCGACCGAGTGCGAGCATTGCGCTGTAGAGGCCGGGGACGTCATGACCCTTGGACGAGAAGAACACGTCGTCGTCACCCAGGTGCTCGAGCAGCAGTGCGCTGATGATGTCGAGACTGGAGAACGAACTGCCGATGTGGCCCGACCCCGCCAGGTGGATCATGCCGAGCGTGTTGAGGCGACACAGCGTGGCGAACGCCGCCGTGACCTCGTGCGACGGTCCGACGTCGAGCAGTCGCGTCGCCTCCGCAGGCGGGACGAGGGTGGCGTGGTCGCCGGCGTCTCCGATGAGGTCACCCACGTGGGGGCTCCTGTGGTCGAGGGTCGAGCAGGTCAGTGGGCGGATCGACGTCGATGGTCGGCAGCAGGGACGGATCCCTGGCCACCATGTGTTCGAGTGTGTCCCAGTCGTCGAGTGTGTTCACGTCGAAGCCTGTGGGAGGGAGGTTCTCGAACGCGACGATCCGTGTGCCGGAGATGGAGTGGTCGTGGAGCACACAGCGGCTCCAGGCGATCTCCAGGCTCGCGTTCTGGACCCACACGCGCGGCAGGAACTGGGTGGCGCTCGAGTGCCACGGCACCCCGTCGAGTGTCCCGTCGAGCAGGGGAACGAGCCGATCCCCGTCGATCGTCCACATCTTGCCGGGATGCTGGCTCACCGGTTCGACGGCCCGCAGCGAGTCCGCGTCCGGGTCGGACAGGAATCGCGCCATCGCGTCGGCGATCACCGCACGGGTGCGCAGGGGACTCGTGGGGCGCAGGATGCTGAAGACGTCGAAGTCGCGGCCGGACGCGGACAGGGCACGCAGCAGGTGGTCGATCCAGGCGATGTCTGGCGAGTCGTCGGCTGCGAGTTCTGGGGGACGCAGCCACGGAACCTCGGCGCCGTAGTGGCGGGCGATCGCGGCGTAGTGCTCCGAATCGGTCGACACGACCACGGCGTCGAACACGCCCGACGTCCGGGCAGCGGAGATCGTGTAGGCAAGCATCGGGTGGCCAGCGAGCAGTCGCACGTTCTTGTCGGGCACTCGTGACGAGCCGGCGCGTGCGGGGATCAATGCCACGGCGGACAGTCTTGGATGCGTGTTCACGGACGAGGCTCGTCGACCCACACGTAGACCGACTTGAGTTCGGAGTACACGTCGAGCGCCTCCGTGCCCGGTTCCCGGGTGCCGTTGCCCGAGGCGCGGCGTCCACCGAACGGCATGTGGGGTTCGCTGCCGTACGTGCCGCCGTTGACGACCGCGACGCCTGCGGACACCTCACGGGTGAAGTGCATGGCCCGGTCGACGTCGCGGGTGTGGATCGCTGCGGTCAGCCCGTAGGGCGAGTCGTTGGCGATCCGCAGCGCCGTGGGGTAGTCGGGTGCTCGATAGAGCTGCGCGACGGGCCCGAACAGTTCCACGTTCGAGAGTTCGTGGTCCGGCGTGTCGACCTCGACGATGGTCGGTGCGAGGTAGCAGCCCGCGGCGTGGGCTTCGTCGGTGAGCCGGACCCCGCCGGTGAGGACGCGAGCCGTCGTCCCGTCGACGGCATCGAGCCGGTCGAGGATGCGTTCGAGCGCACGTTCGGAGATGACCGGCCCGAGGTCGTCGTCGTCGGTGGGCCCGACACGCAGGGTGGCCGTGCGTTCGAGCAGTTCGGCGACGAACGTGTCGTGGATCCCGTCGGTCACGATGACGCGACTGCCCGAGGCGCAGCGTTGCCCCGCATTCGTGAACGCGGACCGCCATGTCCACTCCACTGCGCGGTCGAGGTCCGCGTCGTCGCACACCACCAGGGGGTTCTTGCCCCCGAGTTCCAGCGACACCCTGGCGAGGCGCCGGGCCGCGACCTCGGCGATCTGCCTGCCGACGTGGGTCGACCCGGTGAAGCTGATCACGTCGACGCGTTCGTCGGCGACCAGTGGGGCACCCGCCTCGTCGCCGAGTCCCTGCACCACGTTGAAGATGCCGTCGGGCACCCCCGCCTCCCGGGCGAAGACGCCGAACGCCCACGCGGTCGCCGGAGTGTCCTCGGCCGCCTTGAGCACCGCGGCGTTGCCACAGATCAGCGCGGGAAACGACTTCCAGGCGACGTTTGCGATGGGTGTGTTCGACGCGATGACAAGGGCCGCGACGCCGACGGGTTCGCGCACCATCGTCACCTGCTTGGTGGCGACAGCGCTCGTGGTGGTGCGTCCGTAGAGCCTCGTTCCCTCCCCGGCGAAGAACCGGCCGAGCGCGATCGCTCCGCCGACCTCACCGCGGGCGTCGGCAGGAGACTTGCCGGTCTCCGCGGCGACGATCGCCGCGAGGTCGTCGGCATGCTCCTCGAGCAGCGCGCACAGCCGGAACAGCACGTCTCCGCGGGCCGGTCCCGCGGTCCTGCCCCACGCTGGCTGTGCGTCGACCGCCGCGTCGACCGCCCGGGTCACGTCGGTGGCCCGAGATCGGGCCAGACTCCACAGTCGACGGCCGTCGTGAGGGGAGTGCCGATCGATCGTGCCCCCGTCGGCGGCGCGGTCGTCACGTCCGCCGATCAGGTTCGGAATCGTGTCAGGAACCGTCAGGCTCACCATGCCGTCCATCCGCCGTCGATGACCATGTTGGACCCTGTCATGTACGACGCGGCATCGGAAAGCAGGAAGACGACGGCCCCGTCGTACTCGTCGGCACGCGCCATGCGTGCCATCGGCACTCGCGAGGTGTAGGCGGCGACGAACTCGTCGTCCTGGTCGTTCGCGACCCCGGCGAGGGTCAGCGCGTTGACGCGGACACCCCGGCCGGCCCAGTAGACCGCCAGGTAGCGCGTCAGCCCGATGAGCGCCGCCTTGGACGCGGTGTACGACGCGGGCTTGTGGAACCCGGTCCCGTCCTCGTCGCGCAGGTGCGCGTAGATGCGTTGGTCGGGCGCCACCACGCCGTAGATGGAGGCGATGTTGACGATGCTTCCACGGCCCGCCGCGGCCATCGCACCGCCGAACACCTGACAGCAGCGCACGACCCCCTGCACGTTGACGTCCATGACCTTCGTGAACACGTCCTCGGGGTAGGTCTCGAACGTTCCGGACACGTCGTCGTCCCCACTCGGGGGACTGTCGAGCGCCGCGCAGTTGACCAGGCCCGTCGGGGACCCCAGTGTGCTGGTGATCTCGCCGAGCGCTGCCTCCAGCGAGGTCCGGTCGGTGACGTCCGCCTCCACAGGGAGGAGTCGGTCGTCGTCGGTTTCCCGAGGTTCGAGGTCCAGCGCCGCGACGCGCGCGCCTGCGGCCAGGAGCGCGGCGGTGAAGCTCGTGCCGAGTTGTCCCGCTGCGCCGGTCACGACGACGACCCGGTCCTCCAGGGAGAAGTCCGCGGTCACCCGTCCACCTCCGCTCCCTGTCGTCGCTTCGCAGGGCGGCGCCGAGCCTATCGGTGAAGCGTTTGCCGCACGTGGCGCGGGTCGCTCGGAGGCCGGTGGTCGGGAGGCAGTGGCCGGCTCACCAGGCGCATGACGGCGGCTGGTAGCGTGATTCTGCGCACGGGTGACATGGACGCTCTCCGTTCGAGGTGCGCAAGGGGCAGCAGTGGTCATCGAGGAACGCCCGACCGTGGTCTTCCTGTGTGCTCCCAGTCTGGGCATCCTGGACAACTGGCTGCCCGTCCTGGATCAGGTGAAGCGCGAGACGGGTGTGCAGATGCTCGCGCTGGTGCCCAAGGCTCGGATCCTCCGTGACGTCGTCGCGGACGACACCGTCATGCAGATGGCCGGGCGCGTGTTCGATGGCGTCGTCACCCCCGATGGCCGCGGCGGCTACTGCGTCCTGCCCAGCCTCACCGCCTCTCTGATGTGCCGAGCGTCGCACGCGATTCGCGTCGTGGGTGGCTGGTTGCGAGGTGGCGGTCTCGCGAGGAACCGGGTCGTGAACGCAGCGGCTCGATCCCTGGACACCCTGGCGACGCGTCTCCCCGATGCGCGGGTGGCGATCCCGGTGTTCGCCTTCGCCGAGCGCGTCGTGCGACGGCGGCGTCCGGTCACCCTCGAGGCGATCGCGGCGCAGACCAGGGTGCTCTGCTACGACGTGTCCGAGGAAGACAAGCGATACGTGCAGCGACCGCTCGGTGCGCTGGCGTCGGCCAACTGGGTGTCGCTGCGTCACGGCATCGACATCGTCCTTCCGCAGGGTGCTGCTCGTCGCCGGAGCGACGACCGGCCGAGGGTGACCACGTTCCTCTTCTCCGAACTCGAGCGCCCGGGATACATCGACAACTTCGGCGTGGACGAGCGATCTGGCTCGGTGATCGTCACAGGGGTCCCGAGGCACGAGCGCGACTGGATGGCACACGTGACCAGGTCGTCGGAGCGGAACCACCGGGTCTCCGGGAACGACTCCGTCCTCCTGCTCTCGAGGCCGGCCAACCGTGCGTACCTCCCTGCCGACCGCAAGCGTTCGGCGCTCGAGGACATTCGCGACGTCGTCCGTGAGGCGGGGCTGACGCTGTTGGTGAAGCGGCACCCCAAGGAGGGATACGACGGGTTGTTCGAGGAGGTGTTCGGCCGCGGCGAGTACGGCCGGTTCTGGCGCTACACGCGTGCGCACCCACTGCACCTGGCCCAACACGTGCGGGTGGCGGTGGTGTTCCTGTCAGGCGTGTCGGGTGACATGATCGTCAATGGCGTTCCCGTCATCGAGCGACTCGACCTGCGCGGCCTCGACAAGTTCGACGTTCCCGGGGCGCCTCGTGACGCACGAGGCCGACCGGTGCTCCAGTACCGACTCCACGGTCTCGTCCTTGGTGCCGACGACCGCGACGACCTGCGTGCGCAACTGGACGCGAGTCTCCACCGGCGAGCGGAGGTCATGGGAGGACTCGAGCAGGCGTACTCGCGAGTCTTCGGCGAACCGGACGGTTCCATCCGCGAGGTCACTCGCGCCGTCGTGTCGGGCCTCAGCGGTTGAGCGCCGGGTGCGCCTGCGCGCAGCCGTGAGGTCGCTCAGCCGAGGAACTTCTCCTCGAAGGCCTGTTCGGCCGTCATTGGGACCGTGAGTTGGCGTTGGAGCAGTTCACCGAGCCGGTCCGGGGTCATCCCGCCTCCCGGCGAGCGAGCGAGCACGTCCTGTGACGTGATCACGTGTCCAGCAGCGAGGTCCCGCGCTGCGACCAACTGCTTGGACATCTTGTGGATCGGGGCGATCTCCGTCTCGTACGGGGACTTCACCCCGTCGCCGAGTGCGACTCGCAGGCGCCGAAGGTCACGGACGAGCTTGCGCAGGCCTGCCGGTTCCAGCGAGAACGCGTGGTCAGTTCCGCGCATCGTCCGATCGAGGGTGAAGTGCTTCTCCACGGCCCGGGCACCGAGCGTGTACGCGGCGACAGGCATGGCGATGCCGTTGTCGTGTGACGAGAAGCCGACGACCGTGTCGGGGAACCGTTCACGGTAGGTCGAGATGACGCGTAGGTTGAGCTGGTTCCACTCGGGCGGATACCCGGCCGTGCACTGCATGATGCACACGTCGTCGTTGTGCTCGCGGGCGGTGTCGTGTGCACGGATCGCAGCGTCCAGATCTCCCCCGCCGGTGGAGATGAACAGGGGCCTGCCCATTCGGGCCACGTACTCGATCAGCGGCAGGTTGCGAAGGTCGCCTGACGCGATCTTGAACGCGGGCACGTCGATGCCGGCGAGAACGTCCGCGGACGCCTGGTCGAAGGCGGTCGCGAAGAACAGGATGCCCAGTTCGTCCGCGTGAGCCTGCAGTTCCAGATACTGGACTCGATCGAGTTCGAGTGCCTCGCGGTGTTCGCCGTACGTGTCCGCGAAGCTGTTCGGGCCCACGTACGGGGTGTCGAAGAACGCGCGCGTGAACAGTGTCCGGTTGTCGCGCTTCTGCAGTTTGACCGCGTCAGCTCCGCACTCCTTGGCGACCTCGAGGAACCGGTGTGCGAGTTCCATGTTGCCCTGGTGGTTGTGTCCGACCTCGGCGATCACGAAGCAGTCGCTCGCATCGTCGAGGACCCGGTCGGCGATGGCCATCGCCCTCGTCGAAGCCTGTTGGGGTGCCATGCTTGGAGTCCTTGTCGGGCGGGAGGTCCGTCAGTGTGTCACGGTGGCGAAGGCTACGCCGCGACACGCACTGGTCGTGCGATCGGCGCGTTGCATCGTGCAGAGTCGTCGATGCGCCCGGGTAGGGTGCTCCGGTCGGCACGGGAGGATGGGCAGTGCGCGTGGTCGCGGTGATCCCGGCGAGGATGGCGTCGACGCGGCTTCCGGGCAAGCCGTTGGCCGATCTGGTGGGCCGGCCGATGATCGAGCACGTCCACCGGCGCGTGCAGTTGTGCGACGCGGTCGACGAAGTGTTGGTCGCGACCTGCGACGACGAGATCCGCGAGGCGGCCGGGTCGTTCGGGGCGCGCGTCGTGATGACCGGTGCCCACCACGAGCGGGCCTCGGAGAGGATGGCCGAGGTCGCGACGAAGGTCGTTGCCGACCTGTACGTCCTCGTGCAGGGCGATGAGCCCATGATCCACCCGGACATGGTCACCGAGGCGATCGAACCGTTCCACACCGACGAGGAACTCGAGTGCGTCAACCTGATGCACCGGATCGACACGGAGGACGAGTTCCGTGACCCGAACACGATCAAGGTCGTGGTGGGCCCCCGGTCCAACGCGCTCTTCATGAGCCGCCAGCCGGTCCCGACACAACCCGATGGATGGGGGTCGGCTCCGGCGTTCAGGCAGGTGTGTGTGATCCCGTTCCGTGCACGCACACTCGCGGAGTACGCACGGATGGCGCCCACGCCGCTGGAGCAGGCCGAGTCGATCGACATGCTCCGCCTGCTCGAGAACGGAAGGCCGGTGCGCATGGTCGAGACGCCGTTCGCCACCCATGCCGTCGACACGGAGCAGGATCGTGTGCGTGTCGAGCAGCGACTTCTCGAGGACCCGATGCTCGAGCGCTACACATGACGTCTGATGGACGCACCCTGAAGGCTCGCCTGGCTGCAGGGGAGTTGACCATCGGGTCGTGGGTGACACTGGGACATCCGTCCATCGCGGAGATCATGAGCCGTGCCGGCTTCGACTGGCTGGTCCTCGACACGGAACACAGCGTGCTGTCGACCGCCGACGTCCAGTCGCTCGTGCGGGCCGTCGAACCCACTGGCTGCTCGCCGATCGTGCGACTCGCGAGCAACGACGCCGTGCAGATCAAGCGAGTGATGGATGCCGGTGCCCACGGCATCATGGTGCCCATGGTGCTCGACGCTCAGGATGCACGGGCAGCCGTCGACGCCGTCTACTACCCACCGCTCGGGAGCCGAGGCGTCGGCCTCGCCCGAGCGCAGGGCTACGGTGTGGACTTCGAGGAGTACCGGGACCGTCTGCGTGAACGAGCCGTCGTGATCGTGATGATCGAGCATCACGAGGCAGTGGCCAACATCGACGAGATCCTGGCGGTCGACGGGGTCGACGGGTACATCATCGGCCCGTACGACCTCTCCGCCTCCCTCGGCGCGCCGGGTGACCTGGACGGCCCTGCGACCAGGCGCCTGATCGACATGGCCCTCGCGGCCGGAGATCGCGCGGGGAAGCCCGGGGGCCTTCATGTCGTCGAACCTGACTGCGATGCCCTCCTCGGACGCGTTCGCGACGGCTTCCGGTTCCTCGGCTACTCGATGGACGTTCGGATACTCGACGCCTGTGTCCGGAGGGATCTCCAGGTCCTCGGTCGTCGAACATCGTGACCGGACACGTCGGACGTCGAGGCGCGAGTCGTGAGGCAGGAGCACCGATGAGGGTGGTGGTCACCGGCGGCAGCGGCTTCCTGGGAAGTCACGTCGCCGACGCGCTCAGCGAAGCTGGGCACGCAGTGACGATCTTCGATGTCCGCCCGTCACCGTGGAGGCGCGACGACCAACGCGAGGTGGTCGCCGACATCCTCGACCTGGAGGCACTCTCGGCGGCGTTGTCCGAGGCGGACGCGGTCTACCACCTGGCCGGGATGGCAGGCATCGCCGACGCCGCGCGGCACCCGCGGCGCGCCACGGAACTCAATGTCATCGGCACCCTCAATGCGCTCGAGGCGTCCGTCGAACAGGGCATCCAGCGGTTCGTCCACGCGAGCACCATCTACACCCTGTCGAACTCGGGCGGCTTCTACCGAGTGACGAAGACGGCAGCGGAGGGCCTTGTCCGGGAGTTTCACGAGCACCATGGCCTGGCGGCCACCGTACTCAGGTTCGGGTCTCTCTACGGCCCTCGTGCAGACGGGGAGAACGCGATCGAGCGCCTGCTCCAGCAGGCGGTCAACGAAGGCCGGATCGACTACTGGGGGACGGGTGACGAGGTTCGGGAGTACATCCACGTCCACGACGCCGCGGAACTCGCGGTGGCGGTGCTCGATGACCGGTATGCAGGTGACGTGGTCCACCTGACAGGTCGGGAGCGCATCCGCACGGAGGAACTGCTCGAGATGATCCGTGAGATGCTCGCCAGCGAAGTCGACATCGCCCTGGGTGCCCGGAGCGTCGAGGGCCACTACAAGGTGACCCCGTACGCATTCCGGCCGGATCTCGGCCGGCGCCTGACCAAGCCCGAGTACATCGACCTCGGCCTCGGCCTGCTGGGTTGCCTGCACGACGTGGCCAGCCGCAGCGAAGGACTCCGACACCCTGGGCCTGACCCGGGCCGGGAGCCGCCGGTGGCCGATCCAGACGTCCGGTAGTCGCCGTGTGCTGTCCTCTGGGCAGTTCCCGTCTCCCGGTGCCCGCGGCGCGTCGCCCGCATCGGCGGTCGCGTCGATGGTGACCGCGGGCGCCGCGTCCGCCCCTAGGCTGGGAGGTTCCATGAGGAGACGACGTGACTCGATCGGTCAAGATCTTCGGCGCCGGTTCCATCGGTAACCACCTGGCCCACGCGTCGCGCCTTCTCGGGTGGGAGGTGCATCTCTGCGACGTCGATGCGCGTGCGCTGGCACGGACGCGTGACGAGATCTACCCGGCACGCTACGGGGCCTGGGATGACGCAATCAGACTCTCGACCGTCGAGGACGCGCCCCGCGGGGACTTCGACCTGATCGTCGTCGGGACCCCACCGGACGTGCACGTCGAGGTTGCACTTGGCGCAATCCAGGAGCAGCCAGCGGCGATTCTCGTCGAGAAGCCAGTCTGTGGGCCTGACCTCGAGGGCGCCCAGGCGTTGATGGACGCCTGCGAGCAGGCGGGTGTGCGTGGCTTCGTCGGATATGACCATGTGGTCGGCGCGAGCATGTCTCACGTCCGTGAACTGGTTCGTGGGAGCCTCGGCGACGTCCTCACGATCGACGTGGAGTTTCGCGAGCACTGGGGAGGCATGCTCGCCGCGCACCCGTGGCTGCCCGGCCCAGAGGCGAGCTACCTGGGCCACTGGACGCGCGGTGGAGGTGCGAGCGGTGAACACTCGCACGCGATCAATCTGTTTCAGCACCTTGCTCATGAGGTGGGTGCCGGTGACGTCGTCGAGGTGTCGGCAAGTGTCCGCTACGCCACGGCAGGCGATGCCGAGTACGACGACCTCTGCCTGCTGGGTCTCAGGACGCGCGAAGGACTCGTGGGTCGGGTGGCCCAGGACGTCGTCACGCTGCCGGTCCGCAAGTGGCTGAGGGTGCAGGGCTCCGATGCTGCCGTGCAGTGGACGGGCAGCGCGACAGAGGACGTCGTGGATCGCTCGGCATCGGGTGGCGCGTGGGAGTCGTCCAGTTTCGGCAAGACGCGGCCCGACGACTTCGTCGCCGAACTCCGTCACGTCGACGACGTGCTCATGAAGGGGACGCCGTCACCGATCGATCTCGAGCATGGACTCGACACTATGCTCGTGGTGGCCGCAGCACACCTGTCCCAGCGCGCAGGCAGCACCGTCACGATTGACCGGACCCAGGGGTGGTCACCCAACGCACTCCGTGTCGAGCGGTGACGTCCAGTTCCCGCCCGGCAACCAGGAGAGCCGTGATGCACGGACGTTTCGACTTCGACCAGTTGTTCATCCTGGAGGTCGCGAACAACCACCAGGGAAGCATCGAGCACGGACTGCGAGTCATCCGCGAACATGCTGCGGTCGCACGAAGGCACAACGTTCGTGCAGGGATGAAGTTCCAGTTTCGTGACCTCGACACCTTCATCCATCCGGACGCTGTCCACGCGGGGACCAACAAGCACATCGATCGGTTCCTGGGGACGCGACTGTCGCTCGACGAGTTCGGGATCCTGTTCGACGCGGTGCGCGCCGAGGGCATGCTCGCCGTGTGCACGCCCTTCGACGAGGTGTCCGTCGGCCGCGTGGTCGAGATGGGTTTCGACATCGTCAAGGTGGCCAGCTGTTCAGCCCGCGACTGGCCGCTGCTCGAGGAGATCGCGGAGACCGGCCTGCCAGTCGTCGCGTCGACCGGTGGTCTGGAGATCGCGGACATCGACAACCTCGTGAGCTTCTTCGACCATCGGGGCACGGACTTCGCGGTGATGCACTGCGTGTCCCTGTACCCGATTCCCGAGGACGAGTTCGATCTTGCGAACATCGCCATGCTGCGTCGTCGCCACCGGGACGTCCCCATCGGGTGGTCGACGCACGAGAGCCCCGAGGACACGATGCCCGTGACGCTCGCCGTGGCGAATGGGGCGCAGATCTTCGAACGACACATCGGCGTCGAGGCCGACGACGTCACGTTGAACGCGTACTCGGCAACACCCGCGCAGATGGACGACTGGTACACGGCGTACCACCGAGCGCGGAGGCTCCTCGGGTCGTATGCCCGTCAGGCCCCGGGTGAAGCCGAGCGACAGGCGATCGCGGAACTGGCTCGCGGCGTGTACGCGCGTGGCGCGTTCACGAGCGGCGATGAACCCACTCGTGACGACGTGTACTTCGCCATGCCTGTGCTCGACGGACAGCTGACGAGTGGCGAGTGGCGAGATGGCGTTCGCGTGCTCGCGGACGTCGCCGTCGACGGCGCGCTTCTTCGGGAGCAGGTCGAGATCCCCGTCGGCCCAGAGAGTCGCGTCCTCAAGGATGCCCTCCACGAGGTGAAGGCCCTGCTCAACGAAGCCGGAGTCGCTCTGGACCACACCTTCGACGTGGAGTACTCCCATCACTACGGGATCGACCGGTTCCACGAAGTCGGGGCCACGTTCATCGAGTGCGTCAACCGTGACTACTGCAAGAAGATCGTGGTCCAACTCCCGGGCCAGCGGCACCCGAGCCACTACCACAAGCGCAAGGAGGAGACCTTCCAGGTCGTTCACGGCGACCTTCACGTGGAGATCGGGGGCATCCACCGCGTGATGAGGCCCGGGGAGACCGTCCTGGTGCAGGCCGGTGTGTGGCACGGGTTCTGGACGGAGACCGGGGTGGTGTTCGAGGAGATCTCCACGACCCACTTCCCCGATGACTCGTTCTACCACGATCGCAGGATCCAGCGGTTGGAGCGGGACGATCGCAAGACCGTCGTGAACAACTGGGGGAGGTTCCAGATCTCGGGCATGCCGAGCGTCACGGCCGCCGAGTCGTGACCATCCGGTGTGTGGCGTTCGACTTCGACGACACCCTGGTGTTGTCCGAACGCGTGAAGCGGGAGACGTTCTGGGAGGTGATCGACGCGTCCCTGCATCGTCATCTCGAGGCGGCGCTGGCGGTGCGCCCCCAGTTGGATCGCCACGAGACGTTCGCGCATGTGGCCGCACAGGCGGGGCTCGGTGCATCCCGGGCCGGTGAATGGGCACGGGCGTACACGGACCTCGTGGACGAACGCATTGCGCAGTGCCCAGACGTGGACGGCGCGACGGAGGCACTCGTCACGCTTCGGTGCCGGGGAGTGCGTGTCGTGATCGTGTCGGACACACCGGAGGAGGCACTGCGTCGGGCGGTTGCCCGGAGAGTCTGGGCGGACCAGGTGCACGAGGTGCTCGGTCGCCCCGTGTCGAAGCCTGACCACCTCCGGAGGGTCGCCAGGGCAGGAGCGTTCAGCACGGGGGAGATGGTCATGGTCGGGGACCGCGACTCCGACCGGCATGCTGCTGCGGAGGTGGGTGCCGCGTTCATACGGGTCACGCACGGTGACGACGATGGGGACAGGGCTGCGGTGGGAGGTCCGACCGCAGGTTCCGCTCTGAGCGTGGTGGGCAGCCTGGCGGGGGTTCCCGACATCGTGGTGCGACTGGACGACAGGTGATCGCCGGCCGTCGCGTGCTCGCAGTCGTTCCTGCCCGGGGCGGGAGCAAGGGCCTGCCCCGCAAGAACGTCCGAATCGTGGCCGGGATCCCCCTCGTGGGCCACGTCGCTCGCTGTGTCGAACAGGTTCCCGAGATCGACAGGACGGTCGTCTCCACCGACGACGACGAGATCGTCGAGGTCTCCGAACGATCGGGGCTCGCCGTTCCGTTTCGTCGTCCCGACGAACTCGCGGGGGATCGCGTCGCGGATCACCCGGTGCTGGAGCATGCCCTGATGGCCATGGAGGCGATCGACGAGGTGACGTATGACCTGGTGGTCATGCTCCAGCCGACGTCACCGACGCGGACGCCGGACCACCTGCGTGACGCACTCCGGATCACGGTCGAGCGGAACTGGGACTCGTTGTGGTCCGTCAGCCCCACGGACCCCAAGTTCCATCCCGACAAGCAGCTCGAGGTGCACGACGGGCGCCTCGACTTCCACACGGAGAGGGGCCGCTCGATCGTGGCACGCCAGGAACTCACGAACCTCTACCACCGCAACGGCATCGTCTATGTCATGACGCGTGAGTGCATCCTCGCGCAACGATCGATCCACGGACGACGAGCGGGCGCGATGGTCATCGAGGACCCGGTCGCGAACATCGACTCCGCCCTCGACCTCGCCTGGGCCGAGTTCATCCTCGGTCGTGCCGCCCGCCAACCGTTCGACTGAGGTCTGCGGGCCACGGGGGTCCTGGCACCGCGGGCCCGCGAGGGTGCCTCCCGTCAGCGATCCTCGCGGGTCAGCCACCAGTCGGAGACTGCGCGGTCGAACTCGGTGTGGATGTCACGGCCGGTGACCCATGGACGTTCGATCGCCGCCGAGTTGGCGCCCATCCACCACCACGGTCCGGGACCCTCCTTCGTCGTTGCGCTGCGAAGCAGGCTCCTGAATCTCACCGTCCACGGACCCTGGTCGTAGAAGACGACCTCCGGGTAGCTCTGCCGGTTGGTGTCCGGACGATCCATCGAGAGGAACGGACGGAGGTACCCGTCGCGGTCGATCGTCAGTGCCCGATAGGGATGGTCGTCCTGGGCGACCCACACCGTCATCGCCGAATCCGTGTGATCGTCGGCCATCGTGCGTTCGATCGCCGCGTCGATGATCGCCCCGTCGAGCATCACGGTGTTGCCCAGCAGGACCGTGACCGTGTCCGGTTCGCCGTGTCGGTCTGCGATCGCGCGTGCACCATGGAGGATCACGTCTCCGTGGTTGGTGAGGGGTTGGGCCAGGTCGACCGGTCGGTCGATGACCTCGGCTCCGTACTCCTCGGCCACGGCGCCAATGCGGTCGTCCTCCGTGCTGACGAACACCCGGTCGACGTACTGGGATGCCTGTGCGGCGAGGATCGGGTGGGCGAGGCACGGCCTGCCGGCGATCGGCACGATGTTCTTGTCCGGCAGTGAACGGCTCCCGCCCTTGGCGGTGATGAGTGCAACGTGGCTCATGCTGCGTCCTGCATCGCCGCGCCGATGATGGTGGTCTGGGCGTGGCGCAGGTGTGGGAACAGTGTCAGTTGACAACCGTTCATGTGGCGAGCCCAGTCTCCTGCAGGATCCATGCGTAAGCGCGATCGCTGGCTGCACCGTCGGGGTTGCCGATGTATCGGTCGAGGAGTCTCCGCTCCGCGTCGTCGAGTTCCGTGCGAAGGGGCAGGCCGAGCGCACGGTCGATCGCGCCACCCAGGGCGCTCGCGGAGTCCACCGTCGAGACGGCTGTCCCCAACTCGAAGAGGAACGGTTCCGCCGAGGGTTCGGCCGCTTCGCCGAACAGAGGAACGACTGCATGGCGGCCGGCGGCGACAGCCTCCAGGAGGGCCGTGGTGTTGAGGCCGATCACGACATGTGCCTCGTCGATCAGGTCGGTCCCGACGCCGGCGTAGTGGATGGTCATGTTGTCAGGGACCTCATGGTTGGAGAATCGATCGCGCACGCGCTCTGTGTGACCGAACTTGGCCTTCACATGGACCGTGACGTCAGGATGTGCGGCGGCCCAGGCGACGAGCGCACGTTCGGTCTCGAGGGTGGTCGTGCACCAACGTGGAATGTCCGCGTCGTGCCCGGCCCGTTCTGACGCGGGGCCGAAGGTCCGGCTCCCGGCGAGCGGGTCGATCGCGAAGTAGACGACACTTCGTCGTGACGGTTTCGACGCCATGCGGCGTCGAACGTGTTGTACGTCTGCGCGAGGGCATCCCACGACCTGGATGCGTGCCGCGTCGATGATCCCGGTGCGGATCATCGACTGGCGCTCCTCTTCGTTGTACACCGCCACGGCTCGTCCGGTGAAGGGTCCGACGTTGTCGATGAGCCCCTGTTCGTAGATCGGACGTTGCGCTGCGGTGCGGATCGACTCCTTGTGGAGCGCGAGTAGTGGGACACCGAGGTCCTCGCATGCGCCAGCCAGTTCGCGCTCGGCGACGTAGCCGATGTTCGCCACGATGAATGCTCGAATCCCGAGGAGGCGGCAGTAGTGACGGAGGGTCCGTGCGAGGAACCTGCGATAGGCGAGCTTGTCCGCGGCCAACGCATGATCGTGCGGGCGATAGTCGAAGTCGTCCAGAGGGTCGTCGAGGAACTGGCTGTACACCTCCTTCGGGGCGTAGCGGTCGAGCCTCAGCAGACCGATGTCGATGCGCCCACGTTCACTGAACGCAGCGCGCACGTCCTCCGTACCTCCCACCTTGGGCAGCAGGGCGATGCGCCGACCTCTCGTGCGCCGTCCCACGGTCCCGGGCACGCGCAGCGTTCTGGTTCGCAGTGCCCAGCCGATGGCAGTCACCAGCGGCAGTCTGAGGCGCGCGCCGTGCACCGTGAGTTGCCGCGCGAGGAGGTGGGCGCGTTTGTCGGCCCACTTCTTCAGTCTTCGCACGCGCGGCACTCCTGTGGTCGGGTCGGGAACGGGCACGCTGATCCGTTGCAGGACAGTAGTGGACCGCGGCAGGATCATCGGGCACTCGCGGGACGGGGTCGCGGTGGCTCGGCGGACCCGGAGGATGAGGCGCCGTGGCGGGGGCGGGGTGGGCCGAGCAGACGACCAGCATCGTCGGCCGGCTCTACGAGGATGACGCGTCGGGCGCCCGCGGGAGCGCCGCGATCACCTCGTTGAGCGCTGGGGCCAGCAGCAGGCTCCCAGCGGGTGCGAGGTGATGATCGTCCCGATAGGCGACGACGTGGCCCGTCGATGACCTGCACGTGCTCGCGCAGAACGTAGGAGCCGGGTCGAACAGGGTCACGTGTGCGAAGTCGGCGGCCGCACGGGACTCGACGGCGAGGACCGCTCCGCGTCGACGATCCAGCTGGTCCAGACCCATCTCGCCAGACACTCCCCGGGGTCGCAGGAGGCTCGGCCCACGCCTCGGGGTCCCGTCGCGAGTGAGGTCGGGCAGGAACTCCGGCACCACCGCCACCCAGAGGACCTGGCGATCGGCCAGAGCCGGGTGAGCCATGGTCGCTCGAACACGTCGACCCCACTCCTCCACGGCGTCCGCCTCGGACTCGAACGTGGCGCTCGACCAACGATGCCATCGGGACGGGTCGATCGCCCTGGGTGACCGGTTCGCGATCACGACGATGGCGGGATCCAGTCGCTCCACGAGCTCCAGAGTCTGGAGGAACGCACGCGACGCGTCCTCGATCGACGCACTGCCTGGAGCGTCGTGGGCCGTGTCGATGAACGGTGTCCCGCCGCGAGTCCACATGGCGAGTGACGCGCCCATCGGCTCCAGGGCAAGCAGGAGACCGTCCGAGAGGCTCGCCGCGTGGGAGTCTCCGATCAGCAGCACCGTCAGGTCGTCGCTCGTTCCGTCGACAAGGCAGGACGAGCGTGGCCACGCCGTCGTCTCGTCCCGGTCGACCAGGCAACCCGATGACTCGGCGAGCGAGACCTGTGCCGCCGAAGCTCGCCCCGTCAGCGCCGAGTTGGCCCGGAGTGCCGCGTACGAGGTCAGACCCGGCACGAGGATCGCGATCCCCACGAGCGCAAGTGTCCGTCGTCCGACGGCTCGGCCAGTCACACGGAACCGTTGTTCCACGAAGCGGTAGGACAACCACCCGGGGATGAGGGATGCCGCGGCTGCGATCCAAGGGGCCTGGCGTGTTGGCCAGAGCGCCGTCGCGAGGACGATCGCAGGCCAGTGCCACAGGTACAGGCTGTACGAGAGATCTCCGAGGCGCGTGAGGACGGGCGTCGACAGGAGTCGATGAGGCCAGCCTTTCCGGTCGGATCCACCCATGAGCACCAGCGCCGTGCCGATCGCCGGCGCCGCAGCGTTGACACCGGGAAACGGGACGTCCGGATTCAGCGCCAGCGCTGACCACAGGATGAGGCCAAGCCCCAGTACCCCGGCGCCACGAACCCCGACGCCGGGCGTCGACGCGCGTGCGCGGGCGGTCCATGCAATCGCCAGGACGACTCCCAGCGTGAACTCCCACGCTCGGGTGAACGGCGCGTAGAACGCGAGCGACTCCGTTCGCGCCATCCCGAAGAACGTGTCCGTCCTGCGGACGAGGAACTCGCTCAGGACGACCGACGACACCGCTCCGACGGCCAGAACCGTGAGGAGGCCACCTCGGAGCCGGGAGGCTCGGCCCCGTCGGGCGAGCACGCCAGCGGCGATGAACAGCAGGGGAAGGGCGAGGTAGAACTGCTCTTCGACGGACAGCGACCAGGTGTGCAGCAGTGGGTTGCGTTCGGCTGAAGGGGCGAAGTAGTCCGACTCCGCCATGTGGAGCTGCACGTTGGCCCCAGCGAACGACGCAGCGATTCCCGTCTTCGCGGTGGCTCGCAGCGGTCGTCCAATCTCGACGACGAGTACCGAGAGTGCCACCGTGATCGACGTCGCCAGGGCCAGCGCCGGCATGAGCCGCCGGGCCCGGCGCGCCAGGAACTCGACCAGGGAGATTCGTCCAGTCCGCTCGATCTGGTCGAAGAGCTGTCCGCCGATGAGGAATCCGGAGATGACGAAGAACACGTCAACGCCGACGAATCCTCCAGGGAACGCGACGTGTGCGTGGTACAGCACGACGAGGGCGACAGCGAGTCCACGCAGCCCCTGGATGTCGGGCCGGAACGCTCGAGGTGGGCGATCAGGCCCGAGCGGTTCGGTGGTGTCAGGGGTGGGCGGTTCCCCGCGGTGCTCAGTCACGACCGACCGCGTGTTCACGTGGATCTGCGGCGGTCGTGGGGCGGGCACGCACGGCGACGACCTGCCCGCTGTCGGGCTCTCCATGCTCCTGACCACCGTCGAAAGGTTCCGGGTCACGTCGTGTCATCGCCGAGGCCCCGTGCAGGGATGCCGTGGTGGGTGCCCTGGAAGGCTGACCGGGAGAGGCACCTGCGTCGTCACGGATGTCGCCGCCCAGATCGCGCCGATGCGTCACGGGTGGGGGTGTGGCTCGGCAGCGCATCGAGACGGTCGGTTGGTCGGAGACGTTGGTGCGTCTGGTTGGGTGACGGGTTGATCGCCTCGGGGCGTGGCATCGGCAGCGTCCTGCGGCGGTCGCGGTGGTGGCCTGGGGGAAGGTCTACCATGCGCCCTCGTCCTCGAGGTGCATCCGCATGACCGTGACTGAGCCAGACTCCTCCGCGCTCGCGCCGGTGTTCGTCGGTGGCGTGTTCCGGTCGGGGACGAGCCTCCTGCGCGCGATGCTCGGTGAACACTCGTCGTTCTTCGCCGGACTGGAGACCAAGTGGTGCTACCAGACGTGGTCGCATGACGCCGGAGCACAACGCGACGCCTGGTTGAGCACGCTCGAGACCTTCTACGACTTCCCGGCGGGCGCGTTCGTCCGTGCATGCGCCGATCGAACGACGCCGCGGTCCTGCCTGGACCGCGTCATGCAGTTGGCCGCCGAACGGGCAGGCCGTCCGCGCTGGGTGGAGAAGACCCCGGGCAACGTGCTGGTGCTGCCAGACATCCTCGACTACTGGCCCACGGCGACCGTCCTGCACATCATCCGCGATCCGCGAGACGTCTTCGCGTCGCTGGTGAGGTCGGGGAAGTGGGACGACCCAGCCGTCTTCGCAGGGCTGTGGGTCGACTCCGTGGACGGTTCCGCCCGTTGGGCAGAAGAGGACCCGCGCGCCCGCGAGGCCTACCGAGAACTCATCTACGAGGACCTCGTGGCCGACCCCGTCGGAATCCTGCGCCCCATCGTGGAGTTCGTGGGTGAACCGTGGGAGGACTCCGTCGCAGACTTCCGAGGGCGCCCACAGGACTTCGAGATCGTCAAGCAGGCACTTGGCCACCACAGCACGTCCCTGGAGATGCTCCAGAAGCCTCTGACCACCGAGCGTGTCGGCCGGTTCGAGGATGTCGTCTCGCCGGAGTTGTGGGCGAAGGTCGAGCGCGAGGTGGACCGACGCGGAGCCCTGGATCGCCTGCAGTCGCACGTGAGAACCGGCCACTGAGCGACGTCGGCTGCGCACCGGATGTGCGCGGGTGCCCGGTGGTCAGGCCAGCGGAGGTGACGGGTCCACAGCGGTCTACGCGCTGCGTCCGCGAGGACCGCGCAACTCGAAGGCGTGACGTCCGATCATCGACATCTCCACACCGTGGAACCGGTCGAGGCCAGTCCGGAGTCCGTCGACGACAGCGGTGACGTCATCGTGACCGAGCGGGGCAAACTTCACGTTTCCGTTCGTGCGCGTCGCGGCGCCGACCTGCCGCGCCGTCCGAGCCAGCGACTGCAGACGGACCCTGCGTGTGGCTCGACGCTGGCTCCGGTCGAGCCGGGTGTCTCTCTGGGTGTCCTGCAGGTGGGACCGGGCCGCGAGGGCTTCCCATTCGTCGACGATCCGTTCCGCCGCGGTTGCACGTCCGGCATCCGCGAATCGACGACGCAGGATCTCGGGTCCGCTCGGCGGCATCCATTCGTCGATCGTCCTGGCATCGGTCCGGTGTGTCACGGCATCTCGCACCAGGGTGACGAGTTGGTCCGTGGTCGACGCGCGTCTCGCGAGGTCGTTGACGACCTGGCCGCGAGAGACACCAGGTGGTTCGAACACGATCGGAGGTGTACCGACGACGGCGCTCTCGAAGCCGCTGGTGCACCCGTTGTAGACGACCGCCGTTGCGGCGCGAATCCACGGGCCGATGCTCCCCGCCTGCACGACGTGCACGCCTGAGCTCGGCGGGACGAGTTGCCTCCACGCCCGGACATCCTCCTTCGGATGAGGCCGGATGATCACGTCGACATCAGGAACCTGCGAGGCGACGGATCGCAGCGCGGGAATGAGGTCGGCGAGGATTCGAAAGTCCTCCGATTCCTTGAGATACCAGAATCGTTCCGCCTCCGGGCTGTACGAGGCCTCGGCGGGGTCCCGCGAAGACCTGTTTCGATCGCAGAACGGGATCGACCCACCGGCGTGGAAGTTCGACGAGACGAGCACGAAGGGGCGGTCCCTGGGCACCTCGGGAGGGGCCTGCCCCGCGAAGTACGCGTCGAAGTCGCGTGACCACAGGTCGACGCGCGGAGATCCAGTCGCAACGAGGAGTTCCCGGTGGTCGGGGTGGTGCTCCGCGATCCCGTCGAGGTCGTGCTGGCCCCACGTGAACACACGGTGCGCCCGGTCGAGCGTGTCGGATCCGAAGCGCCGCTGGGCAAACCCCGCGTACGACGCGTGGGCGAGCCCATGTTCCTCGTCCTGGCTCGTGATCAGCGATCCGGCGCGGTGGATCCGTTCGAACTGGGCGAGCTTCCTGCTGGTCGGGGTGAGCGCCTTGTCGTGGTAGATGCCGGGTGGCAGGGTGAACGTCGCAGGAGTGAAGAAGTCCGTCATCCTCCCCACGACTGCCCGGTGCCCGCGTTCAGCCGCGATGAGGCCCAGAAGCGTGCGGCCTTCGAGTTCTCGGACCAGGATCTCCATCTTGATGTAGATGTTCACGATGCGGACCCAGCGGCAGGGATGGAGACGTCGAACGAGGATCGTAACCGTCCGCGCGGGCCGAACACTCGGGTGACCAACGGGACTCGGCCTGCGGCCGGTTGCCTTCGTCGTGAGTGCGCCAACGGGCCCCGGTTCATCCTCGCGTGACGCGATCGAAGACGTGGAGGGCCTCGTCGAGCTGGTAGAGACCTGTTGCGACACCGGGCCAGGTGGCGGCGTCCTGCCGGACGACGATGAAGGCTCTTGGACGAACGAGGAGAACCTCGGATCCGATGGCGGTCGCAACCGCGGCCCGGTGGTTGCCGCTCTTCACCTGCCAGTGCCACGTTCCGCGGTCCTCGTCGACGAGGACCCATGCCGACACGGCTCCGGAGCGGCCGTGGACGTCCCGGTAGCCCGATCGGCGCACCGAGGTGACGATGCGAGTGAGGCGTTCGACCTCGAGGTCGATGCCTGCGGCTGACATCGGGCCCAGCGGGGGCCAGTACTCGCTCGACGAGAGGTCGACTCCGTGCCGGCGCCCCTCGGCCGCGAGCACGCGACTGCTGAACGCCGCCTGTTCGTCGACCGATCTGTCGAACCACGGGAACGGCACCAGTCTCGGATCCAGGTCTGCGATCCGGCTCCCGGGGACCTCGATGTCCAACCAGGACCCGAATCGATCCGGCGCATTCGTCCGGTAGTAGTCCTCGAGTATGGCGCGTGCGTGCCCGGGCTGGTCGGGGTGTTCCCAGATCATCCGGGCGGCCCTGACGTGGGGGTGCTGACCGGAGGTGAGGGCGCGAGTCCGCATGGTCCGTCCCAGCGACACCGGCGCCCGAAGGAGTACGGGCCCGTCCACGTGCGGTGCCTCGAGGGGGTGGTCGACCACCGCAGGGGGCGTGCGGCGCCACAACCTGGGTGTCCACCGACGGCGACTCATCTGACCGGCCAGGGTGATCGGGCGTCGCGGGGCATCACTGGCGTGGGCCGTGCAGGAGGAACGGCAACAGGTCGAAGTGGTCGACGGCGCGACGAATCGCCGCGTCCTTGTCCCCCGACCGAGAGTGCTCCGCCACGAGTGAAGGAGTAGCTCCCACCCGGAGCAGTGCGCGGCTGTCGTGCTGGCGCGTCCACACGATGTTGGCTCGGGAGTGACGTTCGACCGCCCAGTTCCACGTGTCCTCTGACGTCGGACTTATCCGAGCGAGGAGGTCGAGGTCGAAGAAGACGTCCATGTCGAGGCTGTCCGGGGGAATCAGGACTCCTCCCACGCCGATCAGCATCAGGCGATGCTCGGGCGTGTCCGAGTCGGCGCGCGGCCATGTCGCGTACGCGTGGACGCCACCGGCGTCGACGGCCACGGCACGTGCGCGATTCCCGATCACGGAACCGGGATGAGCACGGTGTGCCTCGACCAGGGCGGCCAGGGTTCCGGGTCCGTAGATCCTGTCGTCGTCGAACGCGACGACGGTCGAGTCGGGGAAGGTCCGCAGGACGGGGATGAACTTCTTGTGCGCGCGCAGATTGCGCTTCTCCCACATGATCTCGACGCCCTGAGTCGTCAGCGACCGGACTCGCCGCGGGAGTTCGCGCCGTGCGAACTCCTCCTCGGACAGCACGAGGACCACGTGTGCCGGGCGGACGGACTGGCGGAGAATCGACTCGACGGCGATCCACACGTCCCCCACGCGTTCTGGGAACGACGTGAACGAGGCGATGACGTCGACGGTCTCCGTCGCCGGCCCCGGTGGCTCCGGACGGCGAAGCCGTCGGATCTCCAACGCCTCCCGCAGCGCCTTTCGGGGACGCCTGACTCGATACGCCAGGGACTCGAGCAACAACCGGGACTCCACGGTCTACGACGTCGACATGGCGTTCACAGGTGCAGTGTAGGGGCCGGGCGAGCGTGGGCGGCGGAGCGACACGGACGGGCCGGCGGGACCGCTCCCCCTCCACCACGATGCGCCGCGGTACCGCGCAGGCCCTGGGCAGGGCGGTCACGGAAGCCGTCCGGGCGGCAGAAGCGTCCCCGCGGAGTAGGTCGTTCTCCAGGTGCTCAGCGCCCCTGGATGGAGCAGGCCGATGCGGGCGGGAATCACGGGCAGCCCAACGGCCGTCGCGATCGCGAGTCGGTGGGTGCCGCCCCGCCCGTGGATCGGGGTCCCCGACCTGCCGATGTGGATCAGCACGCCGTGATCCTCTCGGCATCGGCCGCGTTCGGGACGCCCGGAGAGCTCGGCCCCCGTTCGCAGGCGACCCTCGGCGCGCACCTGCTCGAAGACCTCGTCGAGTCGGCGATATCGCTCGATCACGTCCTGCCGCGTCAGGCAGCCGTCGACTCTGCGCCCCCGCTCGGCGATCAGTCGCAACACGATCTCGTAGATCCCGGTGTCGCTCCACGGAGTGCCGTTGAGCCAGTGGTCCATGCATGCTGCGTACTTGGGCATCGTGTAGATCGGCGCCGCCGCAAGGTCCCAGTCCCCGCGCGCGACGGTGCCAGAGTGGGAGCCAGCCCGACCGGACACCACGAGCGTGACCTCATCGGGACGCACCCACAGACGTTCGGCAAAGCGCGGCCCCGCGCGCCCGTGGCGGATCGCATTGGTCAGGTCGACGATCCTCGGGTGGATCGCCCTCCGGAGACGTCCTCGCACGCCTGTCGCCACGGTGGTCGCCCTGTCAGTGTCCGGCGCCGCCCGCCGACGGCCGGACGAAGTCGAAGGCCTCGATCTCGCGCGCGTGCATGGTGGCGATTCTCTCGATCTGGTCCGGGGACAGTTCGCTGACCTGGTCCGTGGCGTGGCGGTGGCCGGCCTTGAGTCGGGGGAGTGTGATCGCCTCGGTCACGCCGAGTTCACCCAGGAGCAGGGGCAGGTCCTCGTGCAGGCGTTCGAAGCGGATGACGCGGTCGACGGAGACCTCGTCGTCGATTGCGTACAACGGCCAGTTGGACCACGCGCCGACGCGATACCTCGCGTGCCCACGATCGTCTCCTGTGTCGATCATGTCGAGGTAGTCGTCGAGTGAGCACGGCCTGGATCGGGTCCTCCATCGCCACAGGGACAGCATCCTGTCCCAGGGGTCCCGTTCGATCGCGAACTTGGTGTAGCCGTCCCACCGTTCGCGTCCGATCACGGCGCGCAGCTCGACTGCCGCCATGTGCTGACGCAGACGCAGTGCGGGGAACGGGAGCACGGGGGCGAGGCGACGCTTCAGTTCCCGTTCCACCGGAATCGGCCAGGTCGTCCGATTGGGAGTCGTCCACGGCGCTCGGCGCAGGGGTTCGACGGCCGGAACCGTCGACACCCAGTCGCGTGGCCCCAGAAGGTCGGTCAGCGCGGCTTCGACCGACGAACCTGCGGTCTTGCGCGTCCTGACGAACACCATGCGGTAACGATGTGAGACGATCGTCACGTTGGGCACCTCCCCGAGGTCACCACCCTGTCGGTCGTCATGCCTGCCCGGGAGGCCTCGCGAGCGTAGTGAAACCGCAGCGCTTCGGGCCGACGCGGCACCGATCGACCAGCCCGGGCAGGCCCGGCGACCCAGGATCCAAACGATCGACTCGAGGAGTCGTGCGAGCCACTCCTCGGGCCACCACCCGGGAACCAGGCGTCGGGCACGTCGACCGGTAGGATGTCCGTGCTGCGTCTGCACGGAGGCTCGCCGTCGAGCGGCCTCCGCGAAGGCCGTCAGAGTTCGATCTCGACGGTGAGATCGCGTGGTTGACCTCCGGCCCTCAGGGCACGTCGATCCTGGCCTCGGTGGGCCAGAAGGTCCAGAAGATGAGACTTGCTCGCCGAGCCCTGCGGCTGATCGGCCGCGAGAATCGCGGTCGGGTCCTGTTGCTGATCCCGCTGGCTCTGGTCATGAGTGGTATCGAGGTGCTCGGCGCCGCTCTCGTCTACTCGCTGCTCAGCCTGGCAACCGGGGCGACCTCGACCCTGGAGATTCCCGTCATCGGGGACATCCGTGGCCTGTTCGACGTCGACGAGTCCACGCTCCTGGTCGGGGTCGCTGCGGGCATGGGCGCCTTCTTCCTGTTTCGCGCCGTCATGAAGATCGGGCACACGTATGTCGAAGGGCGCATCGTCCTCAACATGGGCGCTCGGCTGTCTGCACGGCTCAACGCGGGCTATCTGGCGATGCCGTACTCGTTCCACCTGCAGCGGAACTCGTCGGACCTGATCCGCAATGCGAACCAGGTGGTGAGAGAGGTCTTCGGACAGGCCATCAAACCGATCGTCAGGGTCAGCGCGGAGGTCGTGCTGACCCTGGGTCTGCTGGGGTTGCTGATCCGGGTGTCGCCGCTGGCGACGGGACTCGCGATCCTCATCATCGGGTTCACGAGCCTCGTGCTGCTCAGGTTCATCCGTCCGAGGGTCAAGCGTCTGGGGCGCCGTCGCCATCACCTTGCCGGTGAGACGCTGAAGAACCTCCAGCAGTCCTATCACGGGATCCGTGACGTCAAGATCCTGGCCGGCGAGCATGCATTCGCGAGGCGATACGCGCGAGATCAACGGTCGTTGGCACGCATCGCCTACACCCGGTCGGCGTTGTCGGCCCTCCCGAGCAGCCTGATCGACCTGGCGATGATGGGCTTCATCCTCGTGTACTTCGTCGCGATGGTGCTGGCTGATCGGAACACGCCGGAGACCCTCGCGGTGCTGGGCCTGTTCGCCTATGCGGGCCAGCGGCTCCAGAAGTCCACGGAGGGGATCATCCAGGGGATCAACGACCTTCAGTACGCGAATGCCCCGATCGATCAGTTGTACGGCGACCTCGAACTCATCCAGGCCCACGCATGGGCGAATCCAGTGGTCGACCCGCTCGACTTCGACCACGAGATCGCTATCGAGGACGTCGTCTTCCGCTACGAGGGTGCGCACTCCAACGCTCTCGACCATGTGACGCTGCACATTCCGCGGGGTCAGGTCGTCGGCATCTGCGGCCCCACCGGAGGCGGCAAGACCACCCTGACCGACGTCCTCACCGGCCTGCTGCCCCCGACGTCGGGGGCGGTGAAGGTCGATGGTCTGGACATCGCAGGACGTGAACGCGACTGGCAGGCCCGGCTCGGGGTCGTGCCCCAGATGGTCTTCCTCATCGATGGCACGTTGCGTGAGAACATCGCGCTGGCACAACTCCCCGGCGACGTGGACGAGGAGGCCGTGCAGGAGGCCGTGGACCTGGCACAGTTGCGTGAGTTCGTCGAGTCCCTGCCCGCGGGACTCGACACGCAGGTCGGCGAGCGCGGGGTCCGGGTCTCGGGAGGACAGCGTCAGCGCGTCGCGATCGCCCGCGCGCTGTACCGGCGCCCGTCGGTCCTGATCTTCGACGAGGGCACCTCGGCGCTCGACAACGTGACCGAGCGTGAGGTCATGAACGCCCTGGCGCGGCTGCGCGGCGATCACACCATCGTGCTGGTCGCTCACCGACTGTCCACCGTTCGAGGTGCGGACCAGATCGTCCTCATTCAGCAGGGGAAGATCGTGGCCGCCGGAAGCTACGACGACCTGATGGAGACGAGCGAGGACTTCGTGCGGTTGACGGCTTCGTAGTGGACGCGTCGGTCGAGTGGCTCGCAGTGTGACGGCGCGCAAGGCTCTGCCCCGTGCACGACCCACGGTCTTCATGCTCGTGGAGATCAAGTCGCGTGAGTTCCGCGCCAAGCTCCTGCTCGCGCAGAAGCTCGCGGAGCGCGGCATCCGGGTGTACGTGGGCTCCCGTAATGCGGTGATGGACGTGGTCGCGGGTCGGGACGGTCAGGTCCCCGGGGGCGTGTACTACTTCAAGGGAGGCGAACCCCTGAGCGCGTTGCTCACGGCACGCGCCGCCTGCCAGTTCGTGGTCGGCCAGGACGAGGAGATCGGGCCTGCGCTGGGCACCCAGGACGTCGAACGCGCCTGGCGTACGCGCTATCCGCGTGAGGTCGCAGCGCTCATCGACCAGGTGTACGCGTTCGCAGGCGACCACGTCGACGGGCTCGAACGTGTGCACCCCGACCTCGCGCGACGTGCCCTCGTCACCGGGTGGCCCCGGGCAGACCTGCTGCAACCCGCGCTGCGGGTGGCGGATGAGCGGCGTGCCCGGGAGATCCGGAGTCGGCTGGGCGAGTTCGTCCTGTTCCCCTCGAACTTCAAGATCAACACCGAGGCCCAACGGCGGCACGCGATCGCCTTCGCGCGGGCAGCATCCCTGGCCGACGGGGGCCCATCGTGGGGCAACACCTCGGAGGCGGCGGAGTACGGGAGCCGTGCCGGTCATCGGCTGGCGTCGTTCCGTCGTGCCGCCGAGACACTGAAGGACATTGCCGTCGGCGACGGCGTGCGGATCGTGGTTCGACCGCACCCGTCCGAGGACCCCTCCGCGTGGCAGGACGCCGTTCGGGGCGTTCCCGGCCTCAGCGTGCACGCCGGAGGCGTGGTTGCCCCCTGGCTCATCGCATCGCACGCAGTGATCCACGCGGGCTGCACGACGGCCGTCGAAGCAGGGCTGGCCGGCGTGTCGAGCGGCTACCTCGAGTTCATCGGCTATCAGCCTCGAGACTTCGAGGACAGCGCCTCCTTCCGGGTCTCCCGGACGCTGAGGGACCTCGACGAGGCGCGGGGCTTCGTGCAGGACGCGCTGGACGGGACGCTCGTGTGGGACCACGCCTCCATCCCGGGGGAGGTGCTCGGGCCGCGCGACGGACTCGCCAGTGATCGCATCGCGGACGCTGTCGCGGCGCTGGACGTCCGTCCGGAACCCCCTGTGGCTCGGGACCGCAGCGTCCCGTTGAAGCGCGCGGCTGCTGTGGTCGTCTCCGGGATTCGGAGCGTGCGTCCGTCGCCGCGCTTCACCGGCACGAACGCCCAACGGAAACTGCCGGGGGGCCTGCATCGCGCCGAGGCTGTCGCGATGATGCGCGACCACCCGGGTGCTCAGGTACTGACGGTCTCCGAGCCGCGCTTCGACCTGCTCGAGGTGGAACCTGCATGAGGTCTAAGGGCCCGACGGACTAAGGGTGCCGTTCGAGTTCCAGGACCTCTGGGTCGTATCCGAGGATCGTGAAGTCCGCTTCGAAGAGCGTGGCAACGATCCGCGCCGACTCGGCCGTGTAGAACTGCGCGACGCGTTCATCGGCGAGGACGTGGTGCCTGCGCCGCGAGGGCGGCTCCCGCACGAGCGCTCCGGGCGGGACGTGCACGCCGCGGGCCGTCAGGTAGTCCTGGAGTTCTCCGTTGAGCGTCTCCATGCGGAACAGGTGGTCGTACCAGTCGACAGGGAACAACCGTCTCGTCTGCAGGTCCCAGTGGGGATTCGCGTCGAGTCCCCCGTCAGCCATCCAGTGGGTGAAGGCGAGGAACCCTTCCCGCGTCAGGTCGAACGCTCCGTACCGCTCGCGGTACTTCGGCCGCCGGAACTTCTGGAGGAAGGCCGAGAGGGTTCGTGAGTAGGGGTTTCGCCGGACGCCGAGCAGGTCGAGGCGCCCCAGCCCGAGGATCGTCGTCAAGCGAGCACTCTGCAGTGCGTGCTCTTCCTTGGCGGTCGCGTTGTTGGTGGGAGATCCGCCGTCGAGTTGGCGGAACAGCTGGATGCAGAACGTGTTGGCGTTCTTGTGGACACGACTGAGCGCGACGCCGAGGTTGGGGAACAGGGCGAGCCGACTGATGGCCTTCGAGTGGACGCGGATCGTCGGGTTCCGAGCCTGGAGTGCGACGGCCGCGAGCGCGCGTTTGGCAACTCGTTCGGAGGCGGTCAGCATGGCCGGCAAATCTGTCTGTCTGCGTGCATGCAGCACCATCCTCGGAACGAAGGTGAGCGAGCGTACTTGCCGGGGGGTGGCATTCTGGGTCGCCCGTGCCCCCGGGCGTTAGGGTCCACGCTCCTCCGGGCCCGCGCGGCCAGTCGACGACGAAGTGGAAGGCGTCCTGTGGCCGTCGAGACGTCGATCCTGATGTTCATCCGCACGCTGCACGGCGGTGGTGCGGAGAAGGTGTTCCTGCAGTTGGCAGGGGGCCTGCAGGCCACGGGAGCGCGTGTCGTCCTCGTCGCAGTGTCGGCCCCGGAGCCAGAACGCGCGTGGGTGCCCGAGGGCGTCGAGGTGATCGACCTGTCGGCGAGGTCCATCGGCAGGTCACTGGTCCCACTCGTTCGCACCCTGCGCGCTGTTCGCCCGTCCGCGGTCCTCTCCGCGGTCAGTGCCGTGAACGTGGTCGCTCTGCTCGCCGTTCGACTCTCGCGGGTTGCCTGTCCGGTCATCGTGACCGAGCACAACACACAGAGTGTCCAGCGTGCGGACGCTCGGCGATTCATGAGGCGTCACGGAACACCACGCCTGATGCGTTGGCTGTATCCACGTGCAGCACGAGTGATCGCGGTCTCCAGCGGTGTTCGGGCCGACCTGATCGACTACCTGGGTCTCGATGAGGATCACGTCGTCGCGATCCCGAACCCTGTGCTGACCCAGGAGCTCACCCGGCTGGCTGCCCGGCGGATCGACGAGGCATGGTCGAACTGCATCGGCGACTCCCCCCTTGTCGTCAGTGCAGGCAGGCTCGTCGCCCACAAGGATCACGGGACCCTGCTGCGTGCGTTCGCGCTCGTGCGTGAACGCCGACCCGACGCGTTGCTCGCGATCCTCGGCGACGGCGAGTGTCGCGCCGCTGTCGAGGATCTGGTCCGCGACCTCGGCCTCGGTGACGCCGTCCTGATGACGGGATTTGAGGAGAACCCGTACGCGTGGTTGTCGCGGGCGCAGGTGCTGGCGCTCTCGTCACGCTATGAGGGGCTGCCGACCATCCTGATCGAGGGACTTGCCTGCGGGGCGGCGATCGTCGCGACGGACTGTCCGAGCGGCCCGCGGGAGATCCTCGAAGGGGGTCGCCTGGGGCACCTCGTCGAACCGGGGGATGTGGAGGCCTTCGCGCAGGCCCTCCTCGAGGCGCTCGCACGAGGTCGACCCGAGGTTCCGGACGAGAGTCTCCAGCGCTATCGCCCAGAGTCCGTGGTGCGCGAGTACCTCGACGTCATCGAGGACGCGCTGACACGTCGCCTGTGATGAGCGGCCACCACTGCTCCAGTACATGGCGGGGACTCTGGAACTGGACCCGCTCGCGCCCTGCTGCACCCAGCGCGATCCGTAGGGCGGGGTCCTCCATGAGCCGTTGGAGCGTTGCAGCCAGGTCATCGGGATCGCCGGAGCGAAACGCCTGTCCGCAGGTTGCATCACACACGGCGAGCGCACCCGGAAGGCTGTCCGCGACGACGCACGGGAGTCCATGGGCCATGGCTTCGAGCAACGTGTTGGGCATTCCTTCGTGGCGCGAGGTGATGACGTAGATGGCGGCCTCGCGATAGTGAGGTGAGGGATCGGGCGCGAAGCCGTGGAACTGCACCCGATCGGTCAGCCCGAGCGAGTCCACTCGTGCCTGGAGTGCTTCTCGCTGCGGACCGTCGCCGACGACGTCGACGACCCAACCGGGGTGATCCCCAGCGAGTCGAGCGAACGCATCGACGAGCAACTCGTGATCCTTGTGGGCGACCAGGCGTCCGACGGTGACGATGCGCTTCGACCGATCCGCCTGCGCGTGGGACTCCGGAACCACCACGGGGTTCGGGACGTACCACATGCGATCGGGGTGTGCGCTGTGCCGCAGCGCGTCGAGCGCGGCCTGCGAGTTCGCCGTGACCACGTCCGCGAACCGATAGAGCAGTCGGCGGGACCACCGGATCGGTGCAGGAGTCGCCTCGCGGACCGGGTCGTTGCGTTCGGAGACGACGACCCGGATGCCAAGTCCCCGGGTCGCCACGAGCGCGAGGAGGTTCGCGGTGGTCAGGAACGACACCACGACGTCGACGTCGTGCTGGCGCAGGGTCGCACGCATTCTCCGAACGAGGGTGACGGTCGCCGGGATGGCACGCAGCATCCCTCGACGCCGGATCCTCGTCTCGTCGAGGTCGACATCCAACGCGATGCGTGGAGCCCGAACTCCGGCGTCGTAGCGGTCCATCGAGGCCGGGAGGTTCGTGATCAGGATCGAACGATCGCCCGGGGGCGGTGCATCGACCAGGGCCGCCGCGACGCGCTCGGCACCGCCGCCCTGGAACCCGGCGAGGAGCAGTACGGCGACGGTCCGGGTGGCGATGTCCGTCCCTCCAGGGTCCTGCCGCGGTGGTCGGGCTGCGCCAGATGCTACGCCCTGACGGCCACCGCGAGGTGCCACTCGAGGCGGGACTCGGAGTCACCAACCGTCGGCGACCGTTGCGCGGAAGACGTCGGGGTAACCCGCGGGGTCGTGGTCTCGTCGCACAGACGCTGCCGCGGCCTGCCCGAGTCTCGCGACGTCGACGGGGGACGTCACGAGGGAGGCAAGTCGCGCCGTCAGGTCCTCGAGGCTGGATGCGTCGAACGTCCGCCCGTTGACGTCGTCCTCGACGTAGGTGGTGGCCCCGTTCGTGTCGGCGACCAGGACGGCGACGCCGTGCGCCATCGCCTCGAGCGGGGAGATCGCGAACGGTTCGTCGGCGGCAGGGAGCGCGAACACGTCACACTGCCGGTAGATCTCCGCCATCTGGTCGAACGGGACGTCCTGCAGGACCTCGACCACTCCTGAGCGCCTGGGCGTGCGACATCGTTCGATCAGGCGCTCGTAGTACTCGCGATAGCCGGTCGCCTTGCCCTGCGGGTACTCGGCCGTCGGCCGGTCGTTGGTGAGGGGACGTGGCCCCGTTCCCACGATCAGGAGACGGAACGGCACGTCGATCTGCTCAAGGGCGTCCAACAGCCAGTCGTGGCGCTTGCGTGGGTGGTCGAGCTTCCCGACGCAGGCGATCGTCACGTGTCCACCGCGGAAGTAGTCGCGGTGGTGAGCAGCGTCAGCGACGGCCATCGGGAACGGTAGGTGTCGTGACCGGATGGTCGAATGCCCGTCCTTCGGACCGAGCACCGGAGTGACCCGACGCATGGGGAGCCTGTGGACGATTCGACCGATGAAACGAGCCGCGTCGTCGGCGGCGTGCCGCGCCCCGCGTCTGCGGAGGGCGGGGGCCTGGTTGTAGAAGACGGTGAGGATTCCACGCCTCGCACCAAGCCGGGCGAACAGCGGGAACCTCCCGCACCGGGCACGTTGGACGATCACGTCGGGTCGCAGGTCATCGAGGAGGCCTGCGACGTCGTCCGCGGTGACCCGGTCGGGGTCGAGCACGATCGGAGCCACCTCCAGGTGCGGTCCCGCGATCCCCGGGGTGCGGCACACGACGGTGACGACGACGCCGCCGCCCCGCAGTGCCGAGACCACGGGAAGCATGTTCGTGTGGATGAAGTCGACCACGAACAACGCATGCCGGACGGGCGGCCTGGCGGAGTCTCGTGTCACAGTGCTGGCGTTCCCCTGCTCCCGGTGCCTCCGGTGCGACCGTAGCCGGTGCCCCGCCGCGTACCCTGACGGATCGCTTGCGCGGCAGGTCCGCGCGACCGGGCCGCGGGCCATCCCTGATGGCTGGACACGAGGCGAATCATGAACTCCTCGACGGGAGTGACACCGCCCCGAGCGGTCGAGGTCGTGGGGCTACCGGGGGTCGGCAAGACCTCCGTCGTGGACCGGGTCGTGGGCAGCCTGGGCGAGGACCGGGCCGCGCAACGGCTGGGGCGAGGGCACAGACGTGACACCGTGCGTTCCGTGTGCCTGCTGTGGACGTCTCCCGCTTCGCTTCCGCTCCTGCTCCGAATCGTGTCGACCACGGCGAGAGGGGTGAACGGAACACCGCGCGCACGGGCAAGGCGGGCATGGAAGGTCTTCAAGGGCCTTGCCCGGATCGTCGCCAGGCGCGGTCGCCGGGTGCTCGTGCTCGACGAGGGTCCGGTCGGGTGGCTGATCGCCGCCACATGGCGTGATCCGTCGCCGAGGGATCACGCCATCAGCAGGGTGCTCCAACTCTACGAGCGGCACCGTTGTGTCCTGGTGCACCTCGACGGAGACGACGACCTGGTGGAGGAGCGCAGGCGACTTCGTGCCGAACGTGGCGAGGCGAGCGGGCGACGCGGCGCAGCCGGCCTGTACCGGGCAGCCGACGACGAACGAAGGGCGCTGATGGATGGTCTCGCCGCCCGCGGCGCGGACCGCATCGCCCTCCATCGAGTGCCGGTCGATCGGGAGGACACACCGGACGACCTTGCTCGTGCCATCGTCTCAGGTGTGCTGGCCCGTCATCGAGTCTGAGTAGACCTCGAGCATCGCGTCCACATGGCGCCTAATCGAGAATCGCCTGACCACGTCGCGTCGGGCTGCCTCAGCGAGCCGGGCTGCGGCCGCCGGGTCGTCGACGAGTTCCTGCACCGCGCGCGAGAGTTCGGATGGGTCTTCGGGCGCCACGAGCACGCCATTCACCCCGGATTCGATGATCTCGAGATTGCCGGCGTCGCGCACGGCGACGACCGGGGTGCCGACGATCATTGCCTCGACCACCGTCCGCGCGAACGGCTCGGAGACGGACGGCAGCACCAGGACGTCGCACGCGGCCAGCCACTCCTCGATGGGTGACCGGAACCCGAGGTGCAGGATCTGATGCCTCGCGCCGTGTTCCACGATCCGATCGCGCACTGCACCCGCGAGGGGACCGTCGTCGGCCCCGAACATGACGAAGCGAGCACGGGAACCGTCGCGAATCATCTGCAGGGCCATGTCGACGAACAGCAGTGGGCGCTTGCGGTCGATCAGGGCCCCGGCAAATCCCACGACGGGTACCGCCTCGGATCCCTGGACCTCGGCACTGAGCCTGCTGCGGGCGCGGTCACGTCGGACTCCGGGTGGGTCGGTGTCGAACGGGTTGTCGATGACTCGTGCCCGCCGGGCGAGATGGGGCGGGAGTGTCGATCGCGTGAAGTGCGACACCGTCACGATCTCGTTCGCGAGACGAGCGACCTGCGCCATCTTCCACGACAGTCCGGCGTTCCGCTGGTGCCACACGTGGCGGCGTCCTGCCATCCTGGCGGCGGGCCCCCACGTGCGGTGCATCCGCGCGTCGTTCGTGTGGACGATCGACACGTCCCGGTCACGGAGGAACCTGATCGCTGGCGCGAGCGATCGAACGACGGCCGCCGCCTGGGCCGTTCGGGACGTCGACCTCGCGGCCGTCCCCGGTGCCAGTTCCCAGACGACGCCCTGACGATCGAGTTCATCCGTGAGTCGACCCCTCGCGTGCACCACCACGACGGGGACGTAGCCACTGCCGGCAAGACCTCGCACGAGTGCGATGGACGAGAGGTGGCTGCCTCCCACGTCGTCGCCGACGTAGGGGAAGCACACCCGACGTTCGGCGTCGGTCATGGGTGCTGGACTCCTGTGTCGCGACGTGGACGTGCCGAGGCCGGTCAGAAGGCGAAGCCGAACTCCTCGATCTCCTTGTGGTAGATCCGGTTCACGAGCTGCCGCTCGTGGGCCGTGTAGTAGTCGCGATGGTCGGGGCGATCCGTCGCGACCTTGGCCATCGGCAGCCACTGGTCCCACGCCACGCCTGCGGCGCTCAGTGCGGATCCGAGCTCCGCGGCCAGGTCCTCGTATCGGCAGGCACGATCGACGACGACGCGATCGTCGATCGTGTAGAAGTCCCATGCGTCGTGGTACGGGCTCACGATCCCACCAAGGTCGTCGCCGTCGGCGATGGCGTTCAGGTATCGGCTGAAGGTCGGTGGCCGCGAGAGCCGTCGAGTTCGCCACCGGTAGTCGGACAGGACTCGGTCGTACGAGTTCCGGACGATGCAGAACCGGTAGTAGCGCGCCCACTCCTGGGGGAACCGCTGGCGGATGTCACGTGCCGTGGCATGGCCGTGGTGCGTCCCGACGAGGCGGTCCGCCGTTCGCTTGGCCGCGCGGTTCACGATCTTGGCGCCAGGCCTCCCGCGGGCCAGGCCCGAGACGAGGGTCCGCAGCCCGGGTGGGCGCGTCGCGAGCCAGAGCGTCATGAGGTTGGGTCGGACTCCGTGTTCGGCGGCGTCCTCCCATGCCGCGACGCACACGTCGCGTGGACCCACGTCACGGTAGAGGGACACCTTGACCGAACTCCCCGCAGCCTTGCGGCAGTGGATGAAGATGTAGCGGTGGCGGTGGCTGAGGATCATGGTCCCTGGCGGAGCCCTGTGCGAGACGCGCGAGTCGTGACGACTTGGCGGCAGGTGGAGCGGCACGCGAACGATACTCGTTCGTCCCGTCCGTGATCGGGTCCCGTGCCAGTTCGCTCGTTCCGGGTGCGTGCGTCACCGGCTGGTGACCGGTCCGCGAGGCCGTCATGAGTACAGAGGGGTGCACGGTGAGGGGAGCGATCTGACGTCGGCCTGCGAGGTCGGACGATGGCATCGCTATCGTCCGGGGTGCCGGCAGGTCGAAGCATCACACCAGCGCCGTTCGACGGGGTTGGTCGGGTGCCGGGACCCGCTGCAACTCGGCGAAGGGGTGGGGATGAGGGCGCGGGACGGGTCGTCGCGCTCGGACCTGGCGTCCCGGGCACTGACCTCGCTGACCGACGACGTCAGCGAGGTCAACCTGTCGGTCCTCAGGGTCCTCTACGTGTTCCCCAGTGCGGGGGTCACCTTCAACCGGGTCAAGAAGGCCGCCAACACGAGCATGATGCGAACCCTCCATGAGTTCGACGCGCTCTGTGCAGCGCGGGCGGAGGCGTCCGGCGCGTCGGACGGCGCGGATCCTTCGCCATCGTCGGTGCTGAAGCAGTCGCCGGAGGTCATCCGGCGGCTGCCCGCGCACGAGATGCTGGTCGTGAGAAGGAATCCGTACACACGTGTGCTCGCGGCATTCCTCGACAGGTTCAGACATCGCCGGTACCGGCGCACGTACGGAGCCTTCGACATCGACCCCCTGGGGTTCCAGAGCCTGCTGCGGAGGCTCGACCAGTGCGGGATCATGCGTGATCCGCACTGGAGTCTTCAGGTCGACCGGATGGTCCTTCCCCCTCGTGCCTACACGCGTGTCATCGACTTCGAGGACTGCGACCGGCAGATGCGCACGTACCTGACTCGTCGTGGTGTCCCGGCGGAGGTGGCGGCTCGGATGGTCGATCAGGCCCCCGGCCACAGTTCGTATGACCGCGAGGCCGCAGCGCACCTTCATGACTTCTACTCGTGCGAGGCCGCGGACGTCGTGGCGAGGTTGTACGAACGAGACTTCCAGCTGTTGGGCTACGGCCTCGACCTGGGCGACGCGACGAACCCGTGACGGAACTGGCGCACGACCGGTCGTGCCGGGGATGGGTTCGCACCGGATCGCGCTCGAGGCCGGCGGGCTCGGGTCGACGACCCATGCCGCGTTGTCGCGCCGCCAGCCGTTGCTCGGACGTGCCGCACCCTGGGCGTCGTCGCGGGAGCGTGGCCACGGGGTCGCGGTCGCCGACGGGTAGCCTCGCGAGGCCAAGAAGGTGCCGCTTGCGTGCGACGAGGGACGCTTGACGCAGATGCCCCGAATCAGTGTCGTGATACCCACCATCGGGAGGGAGTCGGTGACGCGCGCCCTGCGAAGCGTCATCGACCAGTCGGTGCCTCCCCTGGAGATCCTGGTCGTGGACAACGGCCCCGTCGAAGGCGCCGATGCGCGACGCAACGAGACGCTCGACGTCGCTCGGGGAACGTCTGTCGATGTCGAATGGCTCTCCCTGCCGCCCAGGTCCGGACCTGCCATGAGCCGGAACTATGGAGCCTGGCGTTCTCGAGCGCCGTACGTGGCCTTCCTGGACGACGACGACGCGTTCGCGCAGGGGTACCTCGAGGCCATGATGGCTGCCATCGCTGCGCACGACCCGGATCTCCTCTACGGGCGCAAGCGCGTCCTGGACGACGACGGCAACGTGGTTCGCATCAAGGACGTGGACTCGCAGCCCAGGAACCTGTGGCTCGACCGGCTCCTCTCCCACAAGAACCACGGCTTTGGTGGCCAGAACGTCGTCGCTCGGCGGGACGCGCTGTTCGGGATCGGCGGGTTTCCCGTTGACCTCCGGTCGGGTCAGGACCGGGCGATGGTCATTGCGGCGCTGCGCGCAGACCTCGACGTCGTGGGCGTCCACGACGCGATCGTCGACTGCTACACGGTGGAGGGCTATCGGGCCAAGGCCGACCCCTTTCGGTGGACGGCGTGGCTGAAGATCACCGTGGAGAACTGGTCGGTCATGCGGTGGCGGGTGCGAGTGACAGCGGTCCGCAAGACGCTTCGTGACGCGGCGAGTTCTCTGTACAAGGCGGTGCGCGCTCGGGCACGCTGACCTTCGGCAGGAGCACGCACGACGTGTCGGCCCTCGTGGAGATCGAGGGATGGGCCGTCGCCCGACCGGGTCGCGGAGGTACGATCCTGGGTGAGTTGGTCCTAACCCCCGTCCGCGCGGGCACTCTGCTCCGACGGGCCGACACGAGGAACCACACATGACCGGAATCATCATCGCGTTGGTCGTCGTCGTGCTGCTCGTCGGCTGGGTCATCGCCGGCTACAACCGCCTGGTGCGTTCGCGCGTTCGCATCGATGAGGCCTGGGCACAGATCGACACGCAACTCCAGCGTCGGCACGACCTGATCCCGAACCTGGTGAACACGGTCCGGGGCTACGCCTCCCACGAACGTGAGACGTTCGAGGCCGTCACCGAGGCGCGAGCCAAGGCCCTGACGGTCAGCCAGCCGGGCGAGCTCGCCGACGCGGAGAACATGCTGACCCAGGCGCTCGGCAAGCTGCTCGCCATCACCGAGAACTACCCGGCTCTGAAGGCCGACGCGAACTTCCGCCAACTGCAGGAGGAACTCGCACACACGGAGAACATGGTCGCCGGGTCGCGTGGCCACTACAACGCGTCCGTGCGTTCCTACGACGAGGCCCGCAAGGTGTTCCCGACCTCCATCCTCGCCTCGATGTTCAACTTCGGGGACCGCGAGTACTTCGAGGTCGAGACCGTCGACGTGCGCAGCGCCCCCGACGTGTCGTTCGAGTAGTCGATGGCGCGCGCAGGCGGCCTCTACGACGAACTCCAGCGGCAGAACCGACGTGCGACGCGGTTCCTGCTCGCCGGTGGGGTCGTCATCGCCGCCGTGCTCGTCTGGATCATCGTCGGCTGGGCGGTCGGTCCCGCCGCGCTCGACCCGGTCTTCGGGGTCGGCGTCACGGCGGTCGGTACCGCGATCGGCCTGCTCTTCACGTTCATTGCCTACCGATCCGGTCCGTCACTCGCACTGCGTGCCGCGAAGGCACGACCTGTCAGTCGTGAGGACGCTCCGGAACTGCACAACCTGCTCGACGAGGTGTGTGTCGCCGCCGGGATCATGGGCACGAAGCCGAGGCTGTACGTCGTCGACGACCCGGCGCCGAACGCGTTCGCGACCGGTCTGAAGCTCGAGGACAGCCACATCGCGGTCACGACCGGGCTGATCGAACGACTGCCCCGGTACGAACTTCGGGCGGTGCTCGCCCACGAGGTCGCGCACATCGTCAACGACGACATCCGGGCCGTCACGGTCGCCGTCGCGACCGCAGGGCTCGTCGCGCTGCTCGCCGACGTGCTGGTGCGCATGATGTGGTTCGGTGGGGGCCGCGGAGGCGGACGTGGGAACAACAACCAGGGTGGGGGCGGGGCGCAGGTCCTGTTCCTCGCGCTGGGTCTGATCGCACTGGTGCTCGCGCCGATGGCTGCCCAGATGATCCGGTTCGCCGTGTCCCGTCAGCGCGAGTACCTCGCCGACGCGAGTGCCGCGGAGATGCTCCGTGACCCGCAGTCGATGGTCAATGCGCTGCGGCGTATCGACGCCGACCACACGTCGCTGCGGCGCTTCGAGGTCGCGACCGCCCACCTGTGGTTCGAGGAACCCAACGAGACTCGTGGGAAGGGTGGCGCGGCGAAGATGGCACGACGCTTCGCCACCCACCCGTCGATACGCGAACGTGTCGAACGGCTCGCGACGCTCAACGCCGGAACCGTACGCACCGACGCGCCGCTGCCTCCGGTGCGCCCGGACGTGGAACCCGAGTCGCCGCAGGTCGGCGACGAGCCGCCGCCGCCGACCGGGGGCCCGCACGGACTGCCGTTCCCGTTCCCGCCCCCGGGGTTCCCGCGAGGCTGACCCGGCCGTTCGTGTCAGGGCCTGAGCCGGATGTCGCCCTGTGCGGGATCACGGTTTGCGCAGGATGCCCTGGAACTTCCCGTCGTGTTGAACCACGGTCGGCTCCACCCCGAGTCGTTGCGCGAGCGTGCGAAGTCCGAGGTGGTCGCCGGCGTCGTCGACGACGAGCACCCCGCCCGGGCGCAGTGCCTCGAAGAGCAGCGTGCAGGTGGCGAGCATGCCCGACGGGGTCTTGTCCGAGTCGTAGTGCGCGAGGTCCAGCACGCCGGCCTGCTCGAGTGCGACAGGCACCTGGTCGTGGTCGTACCCGGGAAGCAGCGTCCAGAACTCGCGCAGGTCGGTGGGGACGGCGATCCCGACGTGCTGGGCCCCGTCGGTGTGGCGGTACGCGAGATCCGTCGACCACAGGTGCCCGCCCCGCGGGACGATCGACAGCAGGATCGCCAGCGACGACCAGCCGTAGGCGACCCCGGTCTCGACCACCCGTCGAGCGCCGACCTCCTCGCACAGGTCGAAGAGCAGTTCGAGGTTGCCGGCGCCGCCGAGCCGGACCGGCGTGACGTCCACACGCGCCGCAGCGTCGTCGAGGCGCGCGGCGTGGATCGTGTGCAGGCGACCGGACGGGGTGTGCTCGACGGCCACTCTGCGGCACCAGCGGGTGCCCCGCCAGGCACGCACGATGCGGCGGACCGCCTCGGGCAGGCGGGCCGGATGCAACCAGTGGGCGGCGTGCCGCCAGGACAGGATCCTCATGGGTGCTGATCCTACGGGGGCCGTCCGTCCATTAGCGTTCGTCGCGTCTCGATCCCTTCTCCGACGAGGAGCCGACGTGGTCCGTACGGACGGTGGGTTCGACGTCGTGGTCGTGCTGGTCGACCTCGCGGGGGGCGGTACGCAGCGGGTCGCGCGTCGGCTGGTCGAGGGCTGGGCATCGCGAGGTCGGGCCGTGCTCCTCGTCGCGCCTGCGGCCGACGACGGACGATGGGACGGTCTGCCTGCCGGGGTGGCGCACGAACCGCTGGTCGGCACGGTCGCCCCGGACGCGATGGTGCGTGCCCGCCGCGTGGCCAGCCAGGCGTTCGGGGTCGCCGGGATGGCCCGTCAGGTCCGTCGCGCGGTGCGGCGCAGCGGAGCGCCCGTGGTCGTGTCGATGCTCACTGGCACCAACCTGTTGACGCTCGTGGGGACCGCGGGGCTCGGGGTGCGGCGCGTCGTGTCCGAACGCAACGACACCGTGCGCCAGCGCATGAGCGTGCCGGTGCGCACGGCCCGGCGGGCCCTGTACCGGTTTGCCGAGGTGGTGACGGCCAACTCGCAGGTCGGTGTGGACGGGATGGCGGGGTACGTGCGTCGTGAGCGTCTGCACGTCGTGCCCAACGACGTGGTCGTCCCCGCCGTCGCGGCCGGGCCGGCGAGCGGCCGGGTCGTGCTCACGGTCGGACGCCTCGCCGAGCAGAAGGAACACGTGCTGCTCGCCGAGGCGTTCCGACGGCTCGACGAGCCGGGGCGGGTCGACGACTGGCACCTCGAGATCGTGGGCGAGGGTCCGATGCGTCCCGTGCTCGAGGCGGCGACCGAGGACCAGCGTTCGGCGGGGCGGGTCGTGCTCACGGGCCACCTCGACGACGTCGGACCCGCCTACCTGCGTGCCGGGATCTTCGTGCTGCCCTCACGATTCGAGGGCACTCCCAACGCCCTGCTCGAGGCGATGGCCCACGGACTGCCGTGTGTCGTGTCGGACAGCCTGCCCGGGGCAGTCGAACACGTGCATGATGGTGAGACCGGACTGGTGTTCCGCTCGGGCGATGCCGACGACCTCGCCGAGAAGATCGCCCGTCTGGTCGATGACCCTCGGCTTCGGGTCGAACTCGGTGAGCGTGCTCGTGAGGCGATGCGGGCGCTGGACCGAGACACGGTCCTCGACCAGTGGGACGCCCTGCTGGCGTGATGCTCTCGGCGACGCGGTGCTCGACCGTGCGGTCGAGGTGCAGGGAATCCTCGCCCGGTCGGGACCGCACCGACTGCCGATCCCGGACCTGATCGTCACGGCATGCGCAGAGCGTGGTGGTTGACCCTGCTGCACGGTGACGCGAACTTCCAACGCATCGCGACGGTCACCGGGCAACCCCACGTGTGGGTCGTGCCACGATGCTCCGTCTGACGTCGGGGGCATCAGTCCACACCCTGGCGAGGGTCCACGCCTGCCTCGTGCGTGCTCGCCCGTACCGTGACGCGCGACATGTACGAGTCGTTGCCGGCGGATGGGGGAGGTGGCACCATGGCGGTCGAGGAACCCCGTCGGATCGCGCTGCATCGGGCCGCGGCGGCGAGTTGGGGCGAAGAGGTGGCGAACACGCTGATGGACTCGATCGCACCGCCGGGCCATGAGGTGGCCACCCGCGCGGACATCCGCGGTGTGTTGACCGCCATGGATGCCATGGATGCACGCTGGGACGAGCGGCTCGCGTCGATGGATGCGAAGTGGGAGGAGCGTTTCGCGTCGATGGACGCGCGACTCGCTGCGCAGGACGAGAAGTGGGACGCCCGGATGGAGGCGCACGAGGAACGGTCGGAGCGTCGGTTCCACGAGACCCTCGCCATGGTCGAGCGTCGCATCGCCGACGCGGTCACCAACCAGACGCGCACCCTGGTGTGGTCACAGCTCGGTGCCGTGGTCGTGATCGCGGGACTCGCGTTCGGGCTGCGCTGACGGGCGGCCGGCTCGGCGTATCGCGCGGGACTGCCAGGCCATGAACAGCCAGGCGAACGCGAGCATCTGCACCGTCACCTCCGGGGTCCCCACCAGCACGTCGGCCGATCGTTCGTCGCGCACCTCGACAGCGCGACCGGATCGCCACGCTGATCCAGCACGGCGCGCTGACCACCCGGGTCCGATGGCTGTCCGACGGCGACGACGTGAAGGTGCTCGAGCGCCTGCTCAACCGTGTCGTGCTGTCGGTCCTCGCGCTGGGCATCGGACTGCTGTCGGTGCTGATGATGGGCACCGAGGCCGGACCGCAGCTGGCCGGGACGACGGTCCGCCTTCTCGAGGCGATCGGGTGGTTCGGGCTCTTCGCGAGCACGACCCTGGTGCTGCGGGTCCTGCTCGAGGTGCTTCGTCCCGTGCCCCGCGACCGACCACCGCGGTGACGCACGGGGCGCTGTTCGGCCCGTGCGCACGTCGAGCGGAGGGCCGTGTGCACCAGTCGAGCACTGCGATGAATGCGGGACGCGGAGGGCCGCTCACGACTAGTGTCGATGACGGCTGCGATGACGGAGAATGGGGGCGTCCTGGCCGACCGCGCGTCGTGACGGCGCGCACGTGACGACCGAGGTGGTGAGGATGTGACCACGGACACGCCGCACTTCGATGCGATCGTCGTCGGCTCCGGGTTCGGTGGATCGGTCGCGGCCTACCGACTCGCTCACGCCGGACTGCGTGTCTGTGTCCTCGAGCGCGGCAGGGCCTACCCGCCGGGGTCGTTCCCCCGCGATCCGCAGGGCATGGCCCGCAACTTCTGGGACCCCAGTGAGGGTCTGCACGGCCTGTTCAACATCTGGTCGTTCAAGGGCATCGAGGCCGTCGTGTCCAGCGGCCTCGGCGGCGGATCGCTGATCTACGCCAACGTGCTCATCCGCAAGGACGAGCACTGGTTCGTCGAGGACCACGCGGGTGATGGCACGCCCTGGTCCTGGCCGATCACCCGAGCGGACCTCGACCCGCACTACGACGCGGTCGAACGCATGCTCGGGGCCACCCCCTTCCCGTTCGGCGCGTCGGGCTACGACACGCCGAAGACCGGGGCGATGCGTCACGCGGCCGAACGGCTCGACCTCGAGTGGCGGCTGCCGAACCTCGCGGTGACCTTCGGGGTGGACGGCCGGCCACCGGGCCGCGGTGAGGCCATCCCGCCACCCGAACACGGCAACATCCACGATCGCCCCCGGTTGACCTGCCGCATGTGTGGCGAGTGCGACGTCGGCTGCAACGACGGCGCGAAGAACACGCTCGACCACACCTACCTGTCCGCAGCCGCCCACCATGGCGCACAGGTGCGCACCCGCTGTGAGGTCCGACGTCTCGCCCCACGTGAGAGCGGAGGCTTCACCGTCGGGTACGTCGAACACGACGCTCGGGCCGAGGGCCAGCCGACGGCGACGTCGAAACTCCCGGTCACCGAGATCACCGCCGACCGGCTGATCATGGCAGCGGGGGCGCTGGGCACCTCGTACCTGCTGCTGCGCAACCGCAGTGCCTTCCCGGCGCTCGGCAGGTCGCTCGGCACCCGATTCTCAGGCAACGGTGACCTGCTCGGCTTCCTGTCGGGAGCGACCACGGCCGACGGTGAGCCCTGGCCGCTCGATGCCAGTTCGGCACCGGTCATCACGAGCACGATCCGCATGCCCGACCGGCTCGACGGCGGCACCGGCCGCGGGTTCTACCTGCAGGATGCGGGCTATCCCGGATTCGCCGACTGGCTCATCGAGGCGGCCGGGGCCCCGCGCGCGGCGAAGCGCGCGCTGCGTTTCGCGCTCCAGCGCGTCTGGGCGCGGATCCGGCGCGACCCGCGCAGTGACCTCGGTGCGGCGATGGCACGCATGCTGGGCGACGGCAGTAGTTCGGCGACGTCGATGCCGCTGCTCGGCATGGGTCGCGACATCCCCGACGGCGTCATGTCGCTGCGTCGCGGGCACCTCGCCGTGGACTGGACGACGGAGACCTCGGCCGAGTTCTTCGAGTCCGTGCGTGCCACGATGCGTGACGTCGCCGGCGCGCTCGGTGCGCGGTTCAACGACAACCCGACCTATGCGCTCAGGCGGGTCGTGACCGTCCATCCGCTGGGTGGCGCGCCGATGGGTCACCACGCCGAGGAGGGTGTGGTCGACGCCCACGGGGAGTCGTTCGCCTACCCGGGCCTGTACGTGCTCGACGGTGCCGCGATTCCCGGCCCGGTCGGGCCGAACCCGGCACTGACCATCGCCGCGTTCGCGGACCGTGCCTGTGACCGGCTGCTGGAGACCCGGGCGGCGACCGTGGGTGCGGGTGCCGCGGCACGGGCAGCGTCGGGCGGATCCGGTGACGGTCGCGGGGCTGCCACCGCCACCGGGGTCACTGGTGGCGCTGCGGCCGCTGGGTCGGACCTCGAGTCGGGCCGGGTGCCTCCGGACGACGCGGTCGACGATCCGGGTTCGGCGGGGTCGGAGGACGGTGAGGTGACCAGCGTGTGGTTCACCGAGCAGATGAAGGGCCACGTCGCGATCGGGGAGGACGACCCGTCCCGAGGGCTCCATGCGGGCAGGCAGGCCGGGACGTCGCTGATGTTCGAACTGACGATCCGGATGGACGACATCGACAACTTCGTCTCCGACCCGATGCGTGAGGGCTCGGCGACCGGATGGATCGACTGTGACCGACTCGGAGGGCGCCTGCCCGTCGAGCACGGGGTGTTCAACCTGTTCGTCACCGAGGACGATCCCGACCGGCGCCGGATGCTCTACCGGCTGTACTTCGCCGACTCGGTCGGCCACCCGCTCACGCTCAGCGGCTTCAAGGACGTCCACGATGGTCCCGGGTTCGACGTGTGGAGCGACACCTCGACGCTGTACGTCACGATCCTCGGCGGGCACGTCGGCGCCGACGAGGAGGAGGGCGCGCCGGTCGTCGCGTCCGGGGTGCTGCGGATCCTGAAGGCCGACTTCGTGCGGCAGCTCACGACCTTCCGGACCGCCGGTCCGAACCCTGCGGCTCGCGCCCGCGGGCTGGCCCGCTTCGGTCGGCTGTTCCTCGGGGAACTGTGGAACGTCTACGGGCCCAACCTGCCCGGGGGAGGCCGGTCGTGAGCACGACACCGTCGCGCCGGCCCCGCCCCACCGGCTTCGACGACGTCGGGTTCGACCGCCAACGTCCGGTCGTCTGGTTCTCGCCCAGCGAACTGTTGCTGACCGCCAAGCAGCTGGCCATCTCGAAGGTGTTCGGCGACTACGCCGACAAGCGTGAACTGATCGGCACGCTGCCGCGGCCCGAGGTCCGCGACCACTCGCACCGCGACGAGATGTGGATCGACTACGTGGCCGACCTCGGGGACGGGTTCGACGCGACCTACAGCGTCGCGTTCCTGCTCGCCGCCGAACACCTCGACGTGGCGCACCCCGGATCCGGAGCGCCGGTCACCACGCGGCGCGGCAACGTGCTGGTCATGGGCGGTGACGAGGTCTACCCGGCCGCGTCCATCGACAACTACGAGCAGCGCACCATCGGTCCGTACCGCGCGGCGCTGCCCACCTGCGACGACGATCCGCCGGATCTGTTCGTCGTCCCGGGCAACCACGACTGGTACGACGGCCTGACGGCGTGGATGCGCATGTTCGCGCAGGGCAAGAACCTCGGTGGGTGGCAGACCCACCAGACCCGCAGCCACTTCGCGGTCCGCCTGCCGCACGGGTGGTGGCTGTGGGGCATCGACGTGCAGTTCGACTCGTACATCGACGCGCCGCAGATGGACTACTTCGAGCAGGTCGCCGCCGAACAGGTCCAGCCCGGCGACCAGGTCATCCTGTGCACGGCGAACCCGGAGTGGGTCGACTCGCACCGCAACGACCCGGAGAGCTACCGAACCCTCGACTACTTCGACCGCAAGGTCATCGTCCCGAGCGGGGCCACGCTGCGTGTGGCCATCGCCGGCAACGCCCACCACTTCGCCCACTACGTGTCGACGAACGGGGACCTGCACCGGCTGACCTCGGGCGGAGGCGGCGCCTACCTGTCGGCCACCCACGGGCTGCCCGACACGCTGACGACCCCTCCGGTCGCGTCCACCGACCGCAGTCGGTCGACGCCCGCCCACGAGTTCCGGCGGGTCAGCGAGTTCCCGTCGGTCGACACCTCGAGGCGGCTCGGCCGCGACGTGTGGCGGTTGCCACTGCGCAACGTGAGCTTCGCGGCGCTGGTCGGTCTGGTCCACGTGTTCTATGCCGCCTCGACGCTGTCAGGGGTCGCCGCAGCCACGCTCGACGGATCCGTCGCGGGGTGGCTGCGCAGCCACGTCGACGCGGTCGGCCAGGTCGCGCTGCTCGACGTCGTACGCGGCACGCTCGGTCGACCGCTCGCGCTGGTGGTGAGCCTGCTGCTCGCGGCCGCGATCCTCGGGCTGACCAAGCGCCGAGGGCTGCGCCGGTGGGTGGTCGGCGGGGTGCACCTGGCGGTCGAGTCGGCCGTGCTGGCCGCGGTGCTGCTCGGGACGTTCGCCGTCTCGTCGCTGCTGCCCGGCTGGACGGCCCTGCCCGGCGCGCTGGTGCTCGCCGGCGCGGTCGGTGCCGTCACGGGGTCCCTGACGTTCGCGGGCTACCTCGCCTTCGGCGACCGGTTCGGCCGCAACGTCAACGAGCAGTTCTCGTCGATGCGCATCGAGGGGTTCAAGAACTTCGTGCGGATGCACGTCGGCGACGACGGCGCGCTCACCATCCACCCGATCGGCCTGCGCGAGATCGCGCACACCTGGCGCGTGCGCCCCGACGGTGCCGACGCCGACGCGTGGATCGTTCCCGACGGCGACGAACTGCGGCCCGAACTGATCGAGGGTCCCATCCGACTCGAACGCACGGTCGCACCATGACGACCTCGACGACGCTCGAGACCACCACGGTCCCCTTCACCACCGAGGACGGACTCGAACTCAACCTGCGACACGTCACCGGGGACCGGCCGGCGACGCGCGGTCCGGTCCTGCTCGTCCACGGTGCAGGGGTGCGCGCCGACATCTTCCGTCCCCCCACCGACGTGACGCTCGTCGACGCGCTCGTCGACGCCGGGTACGACGTCTGGCTCGAGAACTGGCGGGCGAGCATCGACGTCGAGCCCACCGCCTGGAACCTCGACAAGGCGGCAGTGTTCGACCACCCGGCGGCCGTGCGCACGGTGCTGGCCGAGACCGGCGCGAGCCAGTTGAAGGCGGTCGTGCACTGCCAGGGGTCGACCAGCTTCGTGATGTCGGCCGTCGCCGGTCTGCTGCCGCAGGTCACCACCATCGTCAGCAACGCCGTGTCGCTGCACCCGGTGATCCCGCGCTTCTCCCGCTTCAAGATCCGGTATCTGTCCCCGCCGCTGGCGCGGCTGACCCCGTACCTGAACCCGGGCTGGGGACTCGACGCCCCGACGCCGATCGCGAGGTTCCTCGTCGCGCTCGTGCGGCTGACCCATCGAGAGTGCGATCGCAACGTGTGCCGGATGGTCAGCTTCACCTACGGCACCGGGTTCCCGGCCCTGTGGTCGCACGACAACCTCGACGACGCCACCCACCGCTGGGTCGACCACGAGTTCGGGAAGGTGCCGTTCACCTTCTTCTCGCAGATGGCACGCAGTGTGCGGCGCGGGCACCTCGTGTCCGTCGACGGGCTGCCCCAGCTGCCCGACAGCCTCGTCGCGTCACCGCCCCGGACCGACGCGCGGTTCGTGCTGCTCGCCGGCAGGGACAACCGCTGCTTCCTGCCCCAGAGCCAGGTCGAGAGCTTCGCGTTCCTGGACGCACACCGTCCGGGGCACCACGCGCTGCACCTGCTCGACCGGTACGGGCACCTCGACGTGTTCATGGGCCAGCACGCCGCGCGCGACGTCTTCCCGCTCATCATCGAGGAACTCGGATGACGACCACGACGAGGCTCGCGCAGTGGCCACGACGACGTTCGCGCCGTGACCACGACGTGGCTCGAGCCATGACGACCAGAGGGAACCAGCCATGAGGATGCCACGCCGTCAGCGGCGGCTCGCCGGTCGGCACGCGCTCGTGGACGGCATCCCGTTCGAGATGCCGATCAACTCGGCGGACAGCCCGGCGTTCTTCGCCGCGTTCACGATCGACGCCCGCCGGGCGGCCGCGCTGTTGCCCGGCGGCGAGGTCCACCCGTTCCGCATCAGCCCGCGGCGGGCGCTGCTGCTGGTCACCGTGGTCGACTACCGGGTCACCGACATCGGCAAGTACATCGAGTTCAGCGTCGCCATCCCGTGCACACACGGACCGCGGCCCGCGATCCCGCTGCTGCCGGGGCTGTTCATGCGGGCGTTCGGCACGGGACAGTTCGTGCTCGACCTGCCGGTCAGCACGGAGATCTCGGTCAAGGGCGGCAAGGGCATCTGGGGCATGCCCAAGCACCGCGCCAGCCTCGACTTCGCGATCACGGACACCGAGGTGACCAGCCGCTACGACCTCGACGGCCAGATGGTGATGCGCATCGCCATCGACCGGCCGAGCCAACTGCGCTTCCCGGTGCGCGTCGGAGCCGCCAACTACTGCGCCTACCGCGGCATGCTCATGAAGTCGTTCATCTACTTCCGGGGTCGGATGCACGCGGCGTTCGGGCGCCGCGCCGTCGCCAGACTCACGCTCGGAGAACACTCGCGCGCCGACCCCCTGCGCGACCTCGACATCAGCAGCCACGCGCTGTTCACCGGGTTCATCCCCGTGTCGACCGGGGTGCTGGACGACCACTACCAGTCGTGGTTCCTCACCCACGACGAGCCCGTGACCGAGCCGCCCGAGGGACTGGAGACCGTCGTGGACCTGGGGCTCAGCCAGGAGTGGCCCGAACCTCCGGGGACGGACCGATGACCGGGACGCTGGCGATGCTCAACGCCGTGCTGCTGCTCGCGTGCACGTCGATGTACCTCGGGACGGGATGGTCGCTGGTGCTGTTCCAGTTCCCGACCGCGCGTGACCTGACGCCCGACAACTACTACAGCCACTTCGTACCCCAGGTCGAAGCCGCGACACGCTTCTTCACCTGGATGACCATGGTGATGCTGGTGTCGGGGTCGGTGATGACCTGGACCGAGTGGGGCCAACCGGCCGGTTGGGCGCCCATCGTCGTGCTCGTCGGTGTGGTCGCGGCGACGCTGCTGACCACCCAGTTCATCCTCCCCTACAACCGACGGATGAAGGCGGGCATCACCGACCACGACGAACTGCACGACGTCCTGCGCCGCTGGATGACACTCAACCGGGTGCGCGTCGGGCTGTGGACGGTGCAGTGGATCGCGATGGTGATCTGGTTCATGGAGAACTCATGGTGAACGGACTCAGGGAACTCACGAACGATCGCCTCCGGTTGGTGGTGGCGCTGATCGCCGCGATCACGGTCGTGTCCGGCCTCTCGCAGATGGTGGCTCCCGGCCTGGTGCTCGACATCATCGGCGCCGACTCGAACGCCTCGACGCGACACTTCTTCGGCATCGTCGGGATGTTCATGGCCGTCGTCGGTGGACTGACGTTGCACGCGCTGCTCACGGCGACCGGCGAGCACCCGGTGCTGGTGTGGGCGGCCATCCAGAAGTTCGGCGCGTTCGCGGCGGTGGGCCTCGGGGTCGGGCGCGGAGTGTTCGGCGGCCTCGCGCTGCTCATCGCCGGGTTCGACCTGCTGTCGTCCGCGCTCTACCTGTGGCTGTGGAGCAGGAATCGCCGGTGAGGACCGCGGCCCGCATCCTGTTCTTCGGGTACGTGGGCCTGCTCGTCGTCGCGGGCGCATGGGGCATCGTCGGCGCACGCATCGACCTGCCCCTGCTGCTGCACGTTCGACTCGGCGAGCTGCCGCCCGACGCGGAGGCCAACCTGCTGAGCCAGTACCGGTTCCTGCGCGCCATCGAGTTCGGCTTCGGCCTGTTCGCGTGGAGGTTCCACCGCGAGGTCTTCTCCGAGCCCCGCTTCAACCAGTTGTTCCTGTTGGTGATGGCCGCCGGGGTGGTCGCCAGGCTCGTGAGCCTGCCGCTCGACGGGGTGCCCAGCGGCGCGATGTTCGCGTTCCTCGGTTGGGAGGCGGTCGGAGTGGTCGTGATCGCCTGGTACACGCGCGACGTGAGACGCCGGGAGGTCCGCGTGAACGAGGTCGAGGGCACGTGAGCGACGCCGCGACAGACGTGACGAGCGACGTGATGGTCGACGCGACGAGCGAGGTGGCGGGCACGTGAGTGACGTGGAGGGCGCGACGAGGGCGGGGCGTGACCAGCGGGCGCTGGTGCTCGCCGGCGGGGGCATGCGGGTCGCCTGGCAGTCGGGGGTGCTGGCCCGCCTCGAGGAGGAGGGGCTCGAGTTCGCGCACGGCGACGGCACGTCCGGTGGGATCCTGAGTCTGGGGATGCTGCTGTCGGGCCTGTCGCCGACCGAGATGTGCGGGCGCTGGCAGACCCTGCGCGTCACCGACTTCGTGTCGCTGCTCCCGCTGCGCGAATACCTGCGCAGCCCGTCCGACCTCGTCGCGTTCGGGGACTCCTCGGGCCTGCGGGAGAAGGTGTTCGTGCACCTGGGCATCGACGAGGACCGCATCCGCGGCACCACCGACATGACCGGCACGTTCAACGTCTGCAACTTCGACACCAAGCTGTGCGAGGCGGTGCCGCACACCGAGGTGGACGTCGACCTGATGGTCGCCGGGATGTCGCTGCCCCTCTTCACGCCCGCCGTCGAACGCAACGGCACCACCTACACCGACGCGGTGTGGATCAAGGACGCGAACCTGCTCGAGACCGTCCGGCGCGGGTTCACCGACCTGTGGCTCGTCTGGTGCATCGGTAACACGCCCCGCTGGGGCAACGGCCCGCTCGAGCAGTACGTGCACATGATCGAGATGAGCGCGAACGGCGCCCTGTTCGCCGAGTTCGACGTCATCCGTGACGTCAACGAACGGCGCCGGGCCGGCGAGGCCGTCCACGGCACCACCGAACCGGTCCGGGTGCACGCGATCTGCCCGACCCACCCGCTGCCCTACGACCCGGAGTTCGTGCTCGGCAGGATCAGCGCGGACACGCTCGTCGCCATGGGCTACCGCGACGCGAGCCGGTACCTCGCGAATGCTGATGCGCAGGGCACGCCGCTCGACCACCACGCCACCCAGATGCGCGAGCACGACCGTGGCGTGCGTCTGCAGGAACGCCTGACGGGCACGGCCGAGGTCGGTGGCAGGCCGGCAGCCGCCCTCACGCTCGACCTGTCGGTGGAGGTCACCGACCTGGACGCCTTCGCCGATGGGACCAGTGCGGCCGACGTGTGTGGGCGGGTCACGTTCGGCCCGTGGGGTCCACCCCGCATGGTCCGTGACGGATCGTGCCGGATCGTCACCGACCCGTCGGGCACGATCGAGGTGCGCTACGAACTCGGGTTCGTGACGGGAGACGCCGACGTCACGCTGCAGGCGGTCAAGCGGATCCACGACGACGCCGGCGACAGCCGGTGGACCGAGGTGACGACCGCGTCGGTCGAGCTGGCCGTCTCCCGTGGCGACGGACCTCCCGAGGTCGGGCACGGCACCGTGCGCCTGACTCCCGCGGCCGTACGCCGCATGGTCGCATCGGTCCAGGCACTCGGAGCGGTGGACCTGCCGGACCGCATCCGTGTCGTGCGCGAGGCGGGTGCACTGCTGCTGCGCGGGCTCGTCGTCTCGACCGAGACCGAGGAACCGAGGAGGGCGAGGATGAGTCGACAGATGCCACCGATCCGCACCGTCCCGTGGCTGCCGCTGCCCTGGATCGCCGCGATGTGCCTGCCGCCGATCGGGATCTTCATCCGCGCGGGACGGGACTCCGAGCGTCTGCGGCGGCACGAACTCGTGCACTGGGAGCAGTACCGGCAGCGCAGCGTGCTCGGCTACTACCTCGGCTACCTCGGTGCCTGGGTGCGCGCCGGGTTCTCCTACCAACGGCACCCCTGGGAGATCGAGGCGCGCCGCGCCGAGTAGTCGACGACGGACCCCGGGTTCCGCGTGCCGCCGCGACGACCACGATCGCGGGTTGCGCGCGTCGTCGCGACGACGATGGATGCCGGGTGCCGAGTGTCGTCGCGACGACTACGGTCCGAAGTGCGGGTCACGCGGGTGGGACCGGGATGCAGGCCACACTGATGGTCCTCGGGGTCGTTGCCGTCATGGCCGCGATCGTCGGCGGGGGCCTCGAGGCGTTCAACGTCCGGGTACCGGGACTCGCCGGGCAGCACGGTCGGCAGGTCACGCTGGCCGTCTTCGGCGTGGTCCTGTTCGTCGTCGCGCTGCTCGAACCGTGGGAGGGCGGGGTCGAGCGCACACCACCCTCGACCTCCCCGGGTCAGGCCGTCGAGGGGACCTGGACACTGGTGCACTGGATCGAGGAACCCGGACCCGTGCAGCTCGGGTTCGCGCCGTTCGACGGGCGGCTGACCATCGGCGACGACCTCGACGCGGTCTGGACGTTCGGCGTCGAGGACGTGTTCTTCCCCGACCAGCGGGACGCGTCGTCGCGCTGCGAGGGCGCCGTCGACGCACAGGCCCGCCTGACCCCGACGCGGGGACCCGACGAGATCCTCTGGACCGACAACATGCGGTCGCTGCGTGTCGACATCGGACTCGCGTTCTGTGGGCGTGCGCTGGATCCGGCGCAGGGGCAGGTGGTCCGTCGGTTCGACCTGCGGGTCGACGGCGACCTGCTCGAGATGCGAAACGACCACGGCACGTTCACCTGGCGCCGACGCTGACGTCACGCACGGCGGGGTGAATCGGTCGGTCTCGTCGATGGTTCGCACTGAGGTTCGCGGGCACTTCGGGGCCGCGTCCGCGATGTCCACAGGTGAACGTGGCCCTGCTGTCTGCGTCGGGGGACCGATTCGTACGGTGGTCCCGGTCCGAATACACGGATCGTTGCCCGTCGAGGGGGATGATGCGATCATGGCCGTCGAGGAACGCCGACGCGTTGCGCTGCACCGTGCGGCAGCGGACTCGTGGGGTGAGGAGGTCGCGGACACCTTGGTCGAACTCGTCGCACCGTCCGGCCACGAACTGGCCACCCGGGAGGATGTCCGGGTGATCCTCGATGCCATGGATGCGATGGAGCGTCGTTGGGACGCCCGGTTCGCGGCGCAGGACGAGCGCCTGTCGGCGATGGACGACAGGTGGCACGAGCGCCTGTCGGCGATGGACGAGAGGTGGCACGAGCGCCTGTCGGCGATGGACCAGCAGTGGGACATCCGGTTCGAGGGGGCCGAGGATCGGTCCGTCGGGCGCTTCCACGAGGCGATGGCACTGTTCGAACGTCGGATCGCCGACGCGGTCACGCATCAGACCCGCACGCTCGTGTTCTCACAGCTCGCAGCGATCGTCCTGATCGCAGGACTGGCGTTCGGGCTGCGCTGACGCCCCACGGAGCACGGCGGCCGTGGGGCTTCCCCGGGGCCGAGGCGTCAGGTCCCGCCGGCTCGGGTCACTCCCACTCGATCGTGCCGGGGGGCTTCGACGTGATGTCGAGCGTGACCCGGTTCACCTCGGGAACCTCGTTGGTGATCCGGTTGGAGATCCGCGCGAGCACCTCGTGGTCGATCCTGGTCCAGTCGGCGGTCATGGCATCCTCGCTGGACACCGGGCGCAGCACGATCGGGTGCCCGTAGGTCCGCCCGTCACCCTGCACACCCACCGAACGCACGTCGGCGAGCAGCACCACCGGGCACTGCCAGATCTCCCGGTCGAGGCCTGCCGCCGTGAGTTCGTCGCGCACGATCGCGTCCGCCCGACGCAGGAGCTCCAGCCGGTCGGCGGTGACCTCGCCGATGATCCGGATCGCGAGCCCCGGACCCGGGAACGGATGCCGCCACACGATGGCCTCGGGCAGGTCCAGTTCCAGGCCGACCGCACGCACCTCGTCCTTGAACAGGGTGCGCAGCGGTTCGACGAGTTCGAACTGCAGGTCCTCGGGCAGCCCCCCGACGTTGTGGTGGCTCTTGATGTTGGCAGTGCCGGACCCGCCGCCCGACTCGACCACGTCCGGGTACAGGGTCCCCTGCACCAGCAGGTCGACACCGCGGCCGTGCTCGGCGGCCTCGCGTTCGCTGACCTCGACGGCCGCCTGTTCGAACACGCGGATGAACTCGCGACCGATGATCCTCCGCTTCGACTCCGGGTCGCTGACCCCGGCAAGCGCGTCCAGGAACCGCTCGCGCGCGTCGACCACCATCAGGTCCGCGCCGGTCGCCTCGACGAAGTCGTGCTCGACCTGGTCGCGTTCCCCCTCGCGCAGCAGCCCGTGGTCGACGAACACACAGGTCAGCTGGTCGCCGATCGCGCGCTGCACGAGCGCCGCCGCGACCGCCGAGTCCACCCCTCCCGACAGCCCACAGATCGCGTGGCGGTCGCCGACCTGCTCCCGGATGGCCGCGGTCAGGTCGTCGATCACGTGCTCGGTCGTCCACGACCGTGTGCACCCGGCGATGTCGAACAGGAAGTGCTCCAGCACCGTCTGACCGCGGTCGGTGTGGGCGACCTCCGGATGGAACTGCACGCCGGCGACCCTGCGGTCGACGTCCTCGAACGCGGCGACCGGCGCGTACTGGCTGGTCGCCACGACGGTGCACCCGTCGGGCGCGACGGTGACCGCGTCCCGGTGCGACATCCACACGTTCAGCGAGTCGGGCAGGTCCGCGAGCAGTGTGCTGTCGCCGGATCTCTCGAGCCGGGTGCCACCGAACTCGGCATGGTCGGTCCGCGCGACCGTGCCACCGAGCGCACGGGCCATCGCCTGGAATCCGTAGCAGATGCCGAACACGGGGATCCCGAGGTCGAGCACGGACGGGTCGAGACCCGGAGCGCCGTCCTCGTACACCGACGCCGGGCCGCCCGACAGCACGATCGCGGTGGGCGCCATCGCCTCCAGGTCGTCGGCGGAGGTGGAGTGCGGCACGATCTCCGAGTAGACGCCGGCCTCGCGGACACGGCGCGCGATGAGCTGTGCGTACTGGGCGCCGTAGTCCACCACGACGACACGCTGGTCGGGGATCGTGCTCATCCACACCTCGTCGGGGTGTCACGGGACCGTCGGACGGGCCAGCCGCCGGAGGCCTCCACGCGGTCCGAAGCGGTGCGGCTGTGCGCATCACCGCGGCGGTTCGCCGGAGTCGTTCGCCGGAGCGGCCGGTCCGGGGTGGAGACTACGCGGATGGCCGTCGGGCCGGTGAACGGTGCTCGGCACCCTGGTAGCGTCGAAGGGTCAGCGGCTGGCGTCCCCGTCTGCATCACGGGTTGTGTGCCCGGCTGCGTCCCCGACTGCGTGCCCGGCTGCGTCCAGAGCCCGCGTCGCGGATCCGCACACCTCGAAGGCGTCCATGGTGTTCGACGTTCCCGACCTGCTGCGTGCCCTGCTGCTCAACGTGGCGGCGATCACGGTGCTGGCCTACGGCCTGTACTTCCGACGACACCGGCGCCGCGACCTGCTCATGGGCTACGTGGCGTTCAACGTCTCGCTGTTCTGTGTGTCGGCCGCGCTCGGGTCGGCACCGTTGAGCATCGGCGTCGGGTTCGGCCTGTTCGCCGTGCTGTCGATCGTGCGCCTCCGGTCGGACGAGACGACCCAGGCCGAGATCGGCTACACGATGGTGTCGCTGGTGCTCGGCCTGCTCATGGGCCTGCCCGGGCTCGTGTTCGAGAACAAGGTGCTGTTCGCCGTGCTGCTCGTCGCGTCGATGTGGATCGCCGACCACCCGGTCCTGCTGCCCTACGACCGACACCAGCGGTTCCGGGTCGAACTCGAGGTCGTCCACACCGATCCTGCGGCACTGCGCGCGGACCTGGAGTCGCGACTCGGTGGCGAGGTCAGGCACATGATCGTGCAGGACGTCGACTGGGTGCGCGAGACCACCCGCGTCGACGTGCGGGTGCGGATGCCCGCGACCCGCCGGTCCCGACGTGGCGACGCGGGGCAGCCGGGCGGGTCGTCGTGACGTCTGCGCACACCACGACGGCCGAGCCGGACGCCGCCACCGCGCGGGCCATGGCCGAGTTCGACGCGCGGGTGGCTCGGCTGGGGACGGTCGGACTCGACGACGTGCAGGGCGTGTCCGTCGCCGCGCGCCACGACCGCAAGCACCTCGTGCGGGCCACGGCACTCGAGGGGTTCGTCGCCGCGCTCGGCGACCGGTTCGCCGCGCTCGAGGTGGGCGGGCGACGGGCGATCGGCTACCACACCTCCTACTTCGACACACCCGACCTGCAGACGTTCGACGACCACCGCAGGGGCCGCCGACGCCGCTTCAAGATCCGTACGCGGCACTACGGGGACCCGGCCGCGACGATGCTCGAGGTCAAGTGCAGGGGGACCCGCGGGCAGACCGTCAAGTACCGCGGTGCCCACCCCGGACCGGACCCGCGGACCCTCGACGCATCGGCGCGCAGGTTCGTGCACGACACCCTGAGGTCCCACTACGGGTTCGGGGCACCCGCCGACCTGCGCTTCTCGCTCGACACCAGGTACGTGCGCACCACGCTGGTGGACCTCGACGCCGGTGAGCGGGTCACGATCGACCGGTTCCTGCACGTCGCGGACGACGACACCGTGGGGCGGTTCGACCCGGGCTGGGTGATCGTGGAGACCAAGACGGCGTCGGTCCACGCGGCGTCGCGTCGTGCGCTGAGCCTGCCCGGAGCACGCGCCGGACGGATGAGCAAGTACTGCCTCGGGGTCGCCGAACTGCACCGAGGTGTCGTCAGCAACCCGTGGCGGCGTGCGCACAGGCGCCTCTCCACGACTGTCCGTTGGTCCTGTTGACTCTCGGCGCGCGTCGGTACTCTTGTCCGCCGAACCACACGCGTGTCGTTACACGTGCGGTTCGGCCTGTCGCCGTGGTCCGACGGGCTTCCTCACGCGAGACCGGGTGGAGATGGCAGGAAGGCTGCGACGCCCCAGGGCGTTCGTGCTGCTGCTGGTGATCGGCATGTTGTCGATGACCGCCGCCGTTGCGTCCGCCGAGGACGTCGACGAACTCGAACGGGAACTCGAGGAGGCCACCGCCGGGCTCGACGAGGCCATGGAACGACTGTCGCGTGCCCGAGCCGAACTCGAGGCGGTAGAGGCACGACTGTCCGCCGCCGAGGCCGAACTCGGTCGCGCCCAGTCGGCCGCCGCCACCGCGGAGGCCGAGTACGAGCAGGCCCAGCTCGACATGCACGAGGCCATCGTCATGCTCGAGGTGGCCGTGCGCGAGTTCCAGCTCGCCGAGGCGATCCGTGACCGTGCGCTGGAACGTGAACGCGTCGCCATCGAACGGCTCGAGGAACGGGTCATCAAGGCGTTCAAGGACGGCTCGACCCACCCGACGCTCGGACTCGCGCAGGGCATCATCCAGGCCAGCGACTGGCACGACGTCGCCCGCACGTCGCAGATGGTCCAGCGTGCCATCGCCGACGACCGGGAGATCGTGTCGGAGATGATGGACGCCCGCGCCGAGGCCGACGCAGCGCGGGCCGAGGCCGAACGGGCACGGCTCGAGGCCGAGGAGCTCGCCGTTCGTGCCGAGGTGGCCGAGCAGCGCGCGGCGGAGACGCTGGAGGAGATGGAGGCGCTGGTGTCCCAGCGTGAGGCGGCCCGGGCCAACGTCGCCGCCGAACGCGGCCGCCAGCAGGCCATCTTCCGTGAGCTCGAGGAGGACGCCTCGGTCATGCAGGCGCTGGCCAACGAACTGCAGCGCCGTATCGCGATGCTGCGGTCCGGCGGCGTGTGTGTCGGGCGGGTCCCTGCCGGCGGCTCCGTGTTCAGCGGGAACAACCTGCCCCCATGGGGCCGGTCGCTCGTGTCGCGTGTCTCGTCGTCCAGCGAGTGGATCCGACCCATCGCGGTCGCAAGCGCGCGCAACGGCATCGATGCGCCGGTCATGGCGTCGCTCGTCTGGTCCGAGTCCGGGTTCCGCCCCACTGTCGTGTCCCACGCCGGCGCCATCGGGCTCGCGCAGCTGATGCCCGGCACCGCCGCGGGGCTCGGGGTCGACCCGTGGGACCCGGAGGAGAACCTCGACGGAGGTGCGCGCTACCTCGCCCAGCAGATCGACCGGTTCGGTTCGCTCGAGCTCGGCCTCGCCGCGTACAACGCTGGGCCGGGCAACGTCATCCGCTACGGCGGGATCCCGCCGTTCGCCGAGACCCAGATCTACGTGGTCCGGGTCATCGAACGGTGCCAGCTGATCACGAGCTGATGCTCGGCCCCGTGCCCCCTGCGACTCCGCGCAGTGCCGCCGCGCGATCGTCCGGCCCCGCACCGCGAGCCGGCGCCGGCCTGCTGGCGATGGCGATGGCGATGGTCCTCGCGTCGTGCGGGTTCGTCGACCGGCTCGAGTACGGGGTGCCGGGCACCTCGACGGGCATGGGGTTCGACGACCACACGCCCGTCGCCCTCCACCTCGAGGTCGACCCGGACGACCTCGCCCGCCTGTACGAGGGCGACCCGGCGTCCGACGAACGGGTCGACGCGGCGTGGAGGGTCGGAGACGACGGACCACTGCGTGACGACCCCGGCGCGGCCCTGCGGTTCCGAGGCAACACCGCGCGGTTCCTGCCCAAGAAGTCGTTCAACGTCGAGTTCGGTGAGCACGTCGACGCATTCGGGTCGTCGCGCACCAATCTCGTGGCGATGTACACCGATCCGTCGATGCTGCGCGAACGGCTCGCCTGGGAGATGGTCGCCGAACTCGGGCACCCGGCGTCGGCGACCCGGTACGTCGAGGTGTTCGTCAACGGCATCCACGAGGGGCTGTACCTGGCCGTCGAGCGGGTCGACCAGCAGATGCTGGCACTGCGCGGGCTGCCGTCGGAGGACGTGACGCTCGTGCGCGACCGGCTCCGCCACGACGACACGGTCGGCGGCTCCGTGTTCGGCGCCGACGAGGCGCTGCTCGACAGGGTCGGCGTCACCTCGGACCTCGTGGGTCCTGCCGTCGCGTCGCCCGGTGCGGGGTCGGGCGCGGCGGGTGGTGCGGCACTGCCCGAGTCGGCCGCGTCCTGGCTCGAACACGCCTTCGACTGGAGGGGGGACACGCCCGACTGGGGGGCCGTCGCCTCGCTGGTGCGCTGGGTGGTCGACACACCTGCGGGTCCCGAGTTCGCGGCGGGGCTCGAGGCGCGCTTCGACCTCGACGTGTTCGTCGACTGGCTCGCGGTCAACGAGTTCAAGGCCGACGTCGACTCGTTCGCCGACGACTACTGGCTGTACCTCGACAACACCGACGACCGGGCCCGGTGGATGGTGCTGCCCTGGGACAACGACCTCACCTTCGGGTCGCACTGGGTGCCGGAACTCGGGACCGCGAACGACGTGTTCCGTCACGAGTACCCGCTGGTCACCCGGGGACGGGCCGTTGCCTGGGGCAACCAGCTGTTCGCGAAGGCACTGGAGACGCCGGCCATCGCCGAACGGGTGGACGAGCGACTGGCCGAACTGCTGGACGCGTTCGATCCACCGTGGTTCGAGACCCGCGTCGGCTCGATCGTCGAGGCGATCGGCGACGTTGCCCGCGCTGTCCCGGGTGACGACGCGTTCCGCCTGCACCCGGGCAACCACCACGCCTCCGCCGAGGACCACGACCTGCACGTGGAGGCCGTCCTCGACTTCGTGTCGCTGCGGCGGTCGTTCATCGAGGCGTCGTTGGCGAGCCGACCGGGTGGGTCGCAGGGCGGCGCGGGCGACGGGGGCGACGCGGCAGACGCGAGCGACGCCGTGGCCGGGCGTGACGTGGCCAGCGTCGAGGTGGTGGCGGGCCAGCGGCTGCTGCTCGTCGACGCACACGGCGCCACGCTCGCGGCCGTCGAGGTCGTGGGCGGCGTGGCGGGCGGACGTGAACCGGCCGAGGGTGCGGACGCCGGCTCGGGGGAGGCGACGGGACCCAACGGGTCGCCGGGTTCGGACACCGTGCTCGGGACGCTGTCGGTGGTCGTCGAGCCGTCCGACCTGACGGACGACGTGGACCGCGTCTGGACGTTCACCTGGGATGGCGAGCCCGTCGACGTGCACCTCGACGTCTGGTACCGCAACCACCACGACGACTGCGCGATGCCGCGCTGCGAGAACTGGTTCCGGCCGGGCGAGATCGACCCGGACACGGGGTATCCGTCGTTCGTCGAGGGCCAGCACGAACTCGTGCTCGCGCAGGTCGACGACGCCGGGGTCCCGCGCCGCGTGGACGCGTCGTCGGCCAACCCGTACGCCAACCGGGTCGGCGGGCTCGTCACCCTGGGCCCGACCACCCGCATCGTGGTCGTGGCCCGCTGAGATCGCGGGGAACTGGTCGCCGCCGTCCATCGTGTCGCGGCTACCGTCGAGGGCTGTTCGTGACGGACGGTTGCCGGGGAGGCGCGCGTGGGAGCATGTGGACCGGGTTGTGAGTGCTCGACGGTGGGGACGGTCGCCGACCGGGGAGCGCTGCTCGTGCACTCCTCGGCGTCCCACACCCTGCGGGTCCTGACCGACACGGCACGGGAACGAGGCGCCGAGGTCTCCGGGGCCGGGACCCTGCGCCACATCACCTCGACGCCGGACGCGGCCGGCCACGACGAGGGCGCTGTCGGCGAGGTCGACTCCCTGCTGCTCGCGCTCGACGAGGTGCTCACCGCCACGGAGCGCGACGAGGTCCGTGCCGCCGTGGTCCTGCCCGGTGACCTCGACGGCGACCGTCTGCTGGAGATGGCCTTCGGGGCGCCGACCCTCGGTGAGCTCGCGGCACGGGTCCGCCACCGCGACCGCATCGGCCTCGTCGACGACCTCGACCGCTTCCACGCGCTGTACCAGCCCATCGTCCGCCTCGACACGTCAGCCGGAGGTGACGCCGAGGTGGTCGGTCACGAGTCCCTGCTGCGTGCATCCGCACCCGACGGGACCGAGATCGGCGCGGCCGACCTCTTCGCCGCGGCATGGGCCGGAGGCTGGACCAACGCGCTCGACCGTGTCGGCCGTGAGGTCGCCATCCGCGACGCCGCCGACTGGATCGGCGACGCCCGCCTGTTCATCAACTTCATCCCGACCAGCGTGTACCGCCCGGACGTGTGCATGGAGACGACGTTCGCCGCCGCGCGCCGCCACGACCTCGCCGTCTCGCAGATCGTCTTCGAGATGGTCGAGACCCATCGCACCGACAGCCTCGACCACCTCACCGACGTCGTGGACCACTACCGCCGCCGAGGCGCGTCGGTCGCGATCGACGACGTGGGCAGCGGTTACTCCAGCCTCGAGGTGGTCGCGCACCTGCGACCCGAGATCGTCAAGATCGAACAGCGTCTCGTGCGTCAGCTGCCGAGCGTGACTGCGGGGGCGATCGTGCACGCCGTCGTCCGGCTCTCCCACGAGATCGGTGCGCTCGTCGTCGCCGAGGGCGTCGAGACCGCCGAGCAGGCCCTCGAGGCGCGACGACTCGGGTGCGACCTCGCGCAGGGCTGGTACTTCGGTCGCCCCGTCCGCCCCGAGCCGTCGACGGCCTGATGGTCACCAGCTCGCCCGTGACCGACGATGCCAGGGCCACGCGGGTTCAGCGTCAGCTGCCGTGTCCGCCGTCGATCCGACCACGTCGGTGACGCCCCGTTCGACGTGCTGGCGGTGCTACGCGCGATCCACCCGCGGCCCGCGCCCGACGCCAGGATGTCGCAGTCCTCGGTGCTAGGTTGCGGAAGGAGCAGCAGTCCTGGCGGAACACGACCTCGTGCGTGGCGAGTTCGCCGCCGCAACACGAACGGGCTTCACGGCCTCGCCGTGTGGTCGTGCCCGCTCCTGACGACGCCCGTCTCGCCGGTCCGGAGGAAGCGCGATGGTTGGGAACGTGGTTGCCGAGTACGTGGCACAGGCCCTGACGGTCCCGCTGCCGGAGGCGGTCGTCAGCAAGGCGACGGACCACATCCTGGACACCGCGGCCGCCATCGTGTCCGGAGGTGTCATGACCCCGGGCGAGGCAGGTGCGCACCTCGCGCGTGCCGTGCCCGGGGTCGTCGAGGCCACGGTCCTGGCGACGGGACAGCGCACCGACGCCACCCGTGCCGCGCTCGCCAACGCCATGGCGGCGCACGCCGACGAGACCGACGACTCGCACGAGCCGTCGCTCACCCACCCGGGGTGCGCCATCGTGCCAGCGGCCTTCGCGGTCGCCGAGCGGGAGGGCCGGTCCGGCCGGGACCTGGTGCGTGCGGTGGTCCTCGGCTACGACGTCGGGACTCGCGTCACGCGTGCGCTGTGGTCCGTCAACGACACCCTGCGGACCCAGGGGCACAGCACGCACGCGATCGGAGGCCTCTTCGGTGCCGCGGCGGCCTCCGCCGCGCTGTCCGGACTGAGCGCCCAGCAGGTCGGGTACGTCTTCTCCTACGCGTGTCAGGAGGCATCGGGCTCGCGTACCTGGCGACGGGACGTCGAACATGTCGAGAAGGCGTACACGTTCGCCGGGATGCCGGCGTCCACCGGTGTGTGGGTGGCACTGCTCGTGTCCCTCGGGTGGACCGGGGTGGACAACGTCTTCGAGGGACAGCCCAACCTGTTCGACATCTTCGGGATCGAGCCCGACCCGGATGCGATGCTGGCGGGCCTCGGGTCCCACTTCGAGATCCAGCGAACGAACATCAAGCGGTTCTCCGTGGGTTCCCCGATCCAGGCGCCGCTCGACGGGCTGCTGCAGATCTTCCGGCGAGAGTCACTGACCTCCGCCGACGTCGAGTCGGCGGAGGTGCGCATGCCCGCGTCCCTGGTCCGTGTCGTCGACGACCCGGAGATGCCGAACATCAACCTGCAGTACCTCACGAACGTCGCACTCCAGGACGGCGACGTCGGCTTCGCCGCGGCACACGATCGGGATCGGTTCCTCGACTGGCGTGCCGGCGGTCGCCAGGGACCGCTGGTGGAGATCGTCAAGGACCCCGACATGGCGCCGGTCCGTCAGGCGATCACGACCGTTCGGCTTCGCGACGGACGAGAGTTTCGGGAACACGTCACCGCCGTGCGCGGCACGGCGGACAACCCCATGACCACCGAGGAGGTCGACGCGAAGGCACGAGACCTCGTCGAGCCCGTCCTGGGAACGCAGCGATCGGCGTTGCTGATCGACTGGTGCCGACGGCTGGATGACCTCCCGGACGTGCGTGCCCTGTCTGAACTGTTTCCGGAAGCGTGAGCGGCCGTCGAACCACCGGTGATCGGTGGCCCCGTGTTCGGTAGCGGCGTCGAGCACACCCCGGAGGACCGTGAACTGCGGATCGTCATGATCCTCCTGTGTGCCCAGACGTTCTTCATCCACGTGGGCCAGCAGCTCGTCGTGCCGATCCTGCCGCTGTATGCCCGCACGTTCGGGGTGAGCACGGTCGCCATCGGGATGATGCTCACGGTCCAGAGCATCCCTCGACTGTTCACGAGCGTGCCGTCGGGGCATCTCTCGGATCGTGTCGGGGCACACCGTGTCCTGCTCGTCTCCTGCCTGTGCGCGCTGGTGTCCGCCGTCACCGGTGGTGTGGCGGTGACCTTCGGGATGCTGGTGGTCAGCCGCCTCGTGCAGGGAGTCGCGAGTGCGATCAGTGCGACCGCAGGGCTGACCTACGTGTCCAGCATCGGTGACTCGACACGTAGGGGCCGTCGGATCGCGGTGTTCCAGGCCAGCCACCTGCTGGGCAACAGCATCGGTCCGGTCGTCGGCGGGTTGGTCGCACAGGTGTGGGGGTACCGCGCGCCGTTCGCGGTGTTCGCGGTCATCGCTGGCGGCACCACCGTCCTGGTCCTGCGCCGCCTGCCGGATCACCGCGTGTTGCGGGACCGGGCTGCCACGACCGAGGGACTCGAGGTCCAGGCGTGGACGGGACGGTTCGATCGCCGTGCAGCACTGCGGCTTCTCGGCTCCGCCGGCATCGCGCTGGCGTGCTTCATCGGGTTCGTAGGGGCGTACACGCGAAGCGGGACACGAAACTTCGGCCTCGTGATGCTCGCCGACCTTCGAGGTGCGACGGAGGGCGAGATCGGGTTGCTGATGAGCGCCATCTTCTTCGCCAACGTCAGCGTCCTGTACCTGACCGGGATGCTGGTCGATCGCTTCGGGGCGAAGCGCGTGCTCGTTCCCGGGTGGCTCGTCATGGCTGGTGGGCTGTACCTCATGACGTGGAACCGGGGCTTCGGAATGCTGCTCGCTGCCGTGATCGTCTACGGGGTCGGGTCAGGCCTGGGCAACTCGGTCCCCGCGATGTACATCGCGTCGGTCGTCGCTCCCCACCAGCGTGGCGTCGCGATGGGCATCTTCCGGACGTTCGGCGACGTCGGCCTCATCGTCGGACCGATGGTCATGGGTTGGCTCATCGTCGCCACCAACGTGGAGGCCGGCATCACACTCAACTGGATCCTCGTCCTCGTGGCACTCGCGGTCTTCGCGGTGTTCGGCCCGTCGGCCCGCGAGAAGGCGCGCGGCACCTGACCGGCCGACAGGGGCGTCGCGGGGGAGGCGAGGCCACCGATCACCGATGAGCGTGGTGGCCGGTTCGATCAGGCGGGGGTCCGGGGACACGTCGTCGGCGGAGTTCGTCCCGCCACCGACCATGAGGATCGTCGACGATCAGGCAGCGCCGACCTCCCGGCGTTGCGACGAAGACGATCGCGACACCGGAGTCGGTGGGCGCGGGCGAGGCGAGCACCGCGTGGTGATCCACGTGCGCCCACGACAGGGCACACGGCCCCGTCGCTGTCTCGAGGGTGATCGTCGTGCCATCGTCACGTGCGGTTCCCCGAACCGTGGCACCGGGCGGCGCCAGGGAGAGGAGTTCCGCGGCGTCGCCAGGGGGCGGATCGGCGTCGGCGATCCGTGGAGCCGGCCCGGGTCGTGACATCCAGGCGTGAGGTGGCAGGACGCGAGAGTCGACGTATGCCGCCGCCCAGGCCTCGAAGAGTGGAGGTCGGGGGCGGCGCCCGTGCCTGCCCGTGCGCCCGTGCGGCCTGTCAGCGGACGAGCGACCCTCGGGCGAGCGTGGAGCCCAGGTCCGTGTGAGCCACGCCACGGCGCCGACGACGATGCCGCCGACCACCGCCACCGACGGGTGCAGGCTCGTCCACGCCCACGCGATGCCCAGAGTCGCCACCGCCACGCGGACGACACGGCCGGCTCGACTCGCGTCCCGGCTCGTGTCCATCACGTGCTGGCGAGGTAGCCGGCCGACCGAAGTCGTGCGAGCAGTCCTCCCGACTCGATGATGTCCAGGAGGAACGGGGGAAGGGGCAGACCCTGCGCCGCCTGTCCGGTCGACAGGTTGTCGACCGTGCCCGTTGCGATGTCGATGGCGATCCGATCGCCTTCGGCGATCACGTCACGGACGGAGGGGCACACCAGGATCGGCAGTGCGGTGTTCACGCAGTTGCGAAGGAACATCGCGGTGACGGTCTCGGCGACGATCGCGCTGATCCCGAGGTGACGCAGGAGTGTCGATGCCGGGCGAGAACTGCCCATCCCGAAGTCCCGGCCCCCCACGATGATGTCGCCCGGCTCGACGAGGTCGGCCCACCCGGGCCGGTTGGCCCGGAAGACCATGCGAGCCGCCTCCTCGGTGGGCAGGCCGTAGGCAGCCTGCGGGTAGAGCAGATCGGTGTTGATGCCGTCACCGAACACCCAGGCGCGTCCCTCCGCCCTCATCGTGTCACCTCTCGGTGGTCGGTGATCACGCCCGTGAGGGCGGAGGCGACGACGGTGCGTGTCGAACCCATGTAGACCTCGGCGTCCGGGCTGCCCATGCGTCCCTTGAAGTTGCGGGTCGACGACGTGAGGCATCGCTCGCCCTCCGCGAGGACGCCCATGTGGTAGCCCATGCAGGCGCCGCACGTGGAGTTCGTGACCACGCCGTTGGCGTTGACGATCGTCTCCACGTAGCCGAGTCGCAGGGCATCGCGGTAGACCTGTTGTGATGACGGCGTCACGATCAGGCGCACACCCGGGGCGACGGTGCGGCCCTCGAGCAGTTCGGCTGCGGCCGCGAAGTCCTCGATCTGGCCGTTGGCGCACGAACCCACGAAGCACTGGTCGAGGGGAGTGCCTGCGAGCTGCTCGACCCCGTGCACGTTGCCGTCGAGGACGCCGCCCGGGGCCGCGACCTGAGGCGTCACCGTCGACAGGTCCAGTGCCCACGTTGCCGCGTACTCGGCGCCGTCGTCGGCCTCGACGGGCGTCGTCATCTCGACGCCGCGTTCGGCGAAGTGTCGCACCACGGCGTCGTCCGCGGGAAAGATCGAGAACTCCGCGTTCACCTCGGCGCTCTGGGTGGAGATGACGCGCCGGTCGTGCATGGAGATGCTCGCGATCCCTGTTCCGAAGAACTCGAGGTTCGCGTTGTCCGCGGAGCCATACCTGCCCGCCAGTGAGAGGAACACGTCCTTGCCCTCGACGTCCGGGTCCATCACGCCCGTGAGTTCGACCCGGATCGACGGTGCGCACACGAACCACGTCGTGCCGGTGCAGACGACCTGCTGCATCTCCAGCGGCCCGACCCCCCGAGCGGCACAGTTGAACGCGCCGCCAGCGCATGTGTGCGAGTCCGAACACACCAGCAGTTCGCCCGGCCGTGCGAGCCCTCGTTCGGCGATGACCTGATGGACGATCCCGTGGTCTCCCACGTCGACGACATCGGAGATGCCGAACCGGTTGGCGAACTCCCGGCCCCGGCGCATGCCGTTGGCGTCGCGGATGGTCGGGGCGGGAACCCCGTGGTCGAAGACGACCGTCAGCCGCTCGGGGTCGGTGATCCGCAGGGGCATCTCCCAGGTGACGGCCGTCGAGGCGAACTGCAGGTCGATGAGGACGGCCCGATCGACCTCGACCACCACGATGTCACCCGGGCGCACCTCCTGCTGGCCCGACGTCCGCGCGAGGATCTGCTCGGTCCGAGTCATCGGTCGCATCCGACGCAACTCCCGAGAGTCAGGCGGCTCCGCGCCGCGGTGCTGCGGACACCGTACTCCGGTGGCCCTCGTGCGCGGTGGATGTCGACGCCCGGGTCACGGTGCGCACGAGACGGGGACGCCTCGCTCGATGAGCACTGGTGTGTGATGGCAGGAACTGCCCAGACACGTGAACCATCGGCGACCATGCTTCGCAGTCGGCTCCCTCGACGTGGCATCGCGATGATTCGACTGCGGTGGCATGCCGCCGACTTGACGAAGAGTGGCCGGGCGCTCTAGCGTGAAGCGCGTGTGGAGAGTTGCCCGTCGTGGTTCTTGGGAGAGGCCGAGGGTGATCACCTCGATGATGTCGCCCGCGTGTGGTATCGCGCGGGTCGAGGCGTTCCGACTGCCTCTGCCTCTCGAACAGCGCGGACGACTCTGCGCGATCGAAGCCACCCGTTGGTTCGAAACGGGATGCACCTGGGAGACCAGGAGAGGGAGTATCGGATCGTGAGACGATCGAAGCGAGGCAGTCTACGAGGGGTCGTCGCCATCCTGGCGACGTTCGCGCTCGTCCTGGCGGCATGTGGTGGCGACGACGATGCCGCTCCGGCAGACCCGGGCACCCCGAGTGCACCGGACCCCGGAAGCGCCACCCCGTCGGACGATGACGTCCTCCCCGTCCTGCAGGGCCTGTCCGACGAGGACCGTGCCTACGTCGAGGACCTGATCGAACAGGCGCGTGGGGAGAGTGGCGAACTGCTGATCAACTGGCAGAGCTACGACGACATCATGCCGGACTGGGAGGCTGGCTTCAACGAGATGTACGGCCTCGACGTCAGCATCGTCCACACCCCGAACCCGGATGGGTCCGGAGCCTCCGCGCAGATCACCGAGGAGGTCGGAGCGGGACGCACGCCCCACAGCGACATCATCCAGGGACTCAACGCTCGCCTGAACAACAGCATCAAGGCGGGGACCCCGATCGAGTACGGCGACTCGTGGCTGCACCTGCCACACATCAACCCGGAGTCGCTCGAGGCCAACGGCCAGGTCGTCATCAACCTCCACGTGATCCCCGGCATCACCTACAACACCGAGACCGTGGCCCCCGAGGATGTCCCGCAGAACGCGTGGGACGTGATCAACAACGGTCTGCTCGAGAAGTACGCGGTGGCAGCGACCCCGACGGCGTCGCTCGTCGACTCGCTGTTCACCGGAATCGTCGACCAGGAGGTCTGGGGTTGGGACAACGCGTGTGACTACACGCGGGCCCTCGGTCAGGGCGTCGCGGGCCTGATCAACTCCGGCGAGATCGAGCGCATCGCCTCCGGCGAGTTCGACATGCTGGTGTTCGCGACGGGCCAGAACACGGCGGTCCTCACGCAGCAGGGCGCGCCGGTCGAGATGGCCTACCTGGCAGATGCCCTGTTCCTGCGGCCGGGATACCTCGCAATTCCCAAGGGTGCGGCGAACGAGGCCACCGCTCGACTGTTCATCGACTATCTCCTGAGCCCCGGGGCGCAGGAGATCCTCTGGAACACCTACTACATCGACTCGATCCACATCGAGGGTTCGCGGCAGGCCCCGCGAGTCCAGGCGATCCTGGACTCCGGTCAGGAGCCCGCACTCATGGACATCGCGATGATGGAGACGCTGACCCCGGAGGCGGACGAGCACCTCGAGTTCGTGGCTCGTGAACTCATCCGCGGGGCCGACGCCGACTGCGGATCCGCAGCCGACTTCGGGATGTAGTTCCCGTGACCGTCGGGTTCTCCGGTGGGCACCCTGACCGGGTGTGACCACCGGTGACCCCGCCGGCACGAGATCGATGGTGGGGCTCAGGGCTCCTGTCGAGCCCCACCATCGATGCATCAGCCACCTCACCGTTCACGGGTCCGGCAACCGGACCCGTCGGATCACCTCGAGGGCCACGGCTCCCCCGCTGGGATCCCGACGCGCCAATCCCGTCCCCGAACACCTGACGAATGGCGGAAAGCATGCTTCTCAAGGAAGGCGTGGCAGAACGCGATCCGCTCCGCACGAGGCTGAGGGGATTCTTCGGACGCCACATCGCGCTCAGCATCGCCATCGTTCCTGCGATCGTCATCTTCAGCCTGCTGGTGGGTGTCGGATACCTCAGCATCAGGTCGGAGACCGGGACACAGGTCGAGCAGGGGGCGTTCACCCTCGGGCACTACATTCGTCTCTACGGCAACGACTTCGCCGTCACGTCCTTCTTCAACACGTTGAACTTCACGGCACAGTCGTCGTTCTGGGCGCTCTTCTTCGGCGTGTCGATCGCCTGGCTCGTTGCCCGAACCGACGTCGGGCTCCGGAATCTCGCGTTCGGACTCGCGACCATCGGCGTGCTGCTGCCCAACTTCTTCCACGCAATGGCGTGGGTCTACCTGTCGCACCCACGGATCGGGACCATCAACGCCTGGCTGCAGTCGATCACGGGCAGCCAGGACTTCGTCATCGACATCATGACGATTCCCGGCATGAGTTGGGCACAGGGCATGTCGATGGTGTCCGTGACCTTCGTGCTGCTGGCGCCGAGCTTCTCCAACATGGATGCGGAACTCGAGGAGGCGGCGCAGGTGCACGGAGCCGACTTCGGGCGCACCATGCGGCGGATCACGCTCCCGACGTCGAAGGCCGCGCTGGTCGCCGCATTCCTGTACGTCGCCGCGATGGGCCTGTCGACACTGGACATCCCGCTCATCATGGGAGTGGCGAGCAATCGGTTCGTGTTCAGTTCGTACCTGTGGCTCCAGACGTCGTCTCCTGACTCGGCGGCGCAGTACGGACCGGCGGCGGCGTTTGCGTCGCTGATGATCCTCATCGCCCTGTTCCTGTCGTGGCGCTACGTCAAGGTGCTCGCGCAGGCTCGTCGATTCGAGGTGATCACGGGCCGTTCCTTCAAGCCCAAGACCGTGGCGCTGGGCCGGTGGCGCCGCCCCGCACAGGCCTGGGTCCTGTTCGGGATGCTGTTGGCGAACATCCTGCCCCTGATCGTGCTGACGTGGGTCTCGTTCCTCCCCTACATGCGTCCGATCACCCTGGATGCGTTCGGGGCGCTCACGCTGGACAACTACCGCAACCTGCCCTTCCCCCTGTTGCGTCGCGGACTTCGAAACACCACGATCCTCGCGATCGTCGCTCCCACGATCGCTGTGTTCCTGAGCCTGATGTTCTCGTGGCTCGTGCTTCGTTCGAGGTACCGCTTCCGCAAGGCGTTCGACTTCGTGGCGTTCCTGCCGCATGCGGTGCCGTCCGTCGTGTTCGCCTTCGCGGCCTACCTGCTGGTCCTCTACTACCCGTTGCCGAGACTCGACCTCTACGGCACGACGACGATCCTCGTCATCCTGTACGTGGTGTCGATGCTCAGCTTCGGAACTCGCATCACCAATGCCGCTCTGATTCAGGTCCACCCAGAACTCGAGGAGTCCGCGAAGCTGTCGGGCGCGAACGGTGCGATGACGTTCCGCAAGGTCATGCTCCCCCTGCTCAAGCCGTCGCTCATCCTCGCGTGGATCTGGCTGGCGATGAGCGCGCTGCGCGAGCTGACGGTTGCCGTGATCCTGCTGTCGCGCACGAACATCACCCTGCCGGTGGTGATCTGGCAGAACTGGACGAGCGGACGCCAGACCATCGCATCAGCGATGACGGTGGTCATGATGGGCATCATGCTGCCGCTCGTGATCGTCTACTTCATGAAGTTCGGCAAGAACCTGTGGAACCCGTCGGGCGGTTCGTCGTCCCCGGACGAGGTGGCGACCGCTGTCCCGGTCGTCGACGAGAGTGCCGCTCCGGTTCGGCACGAGGTGCGGGATGGCTAGGACCGTGGTGTCGACACGTGCACGACGAGACGACTACGAGGTGGATCGATGACCGAGAGCAATGACCGGGTCCTGCACGTCGAGCAGATCCGCAAGTACTACCGCGACGACGACGGGAAGCAGGTCAAGGCCGTCGACGGGGTGACGTTCACGATCCAGGCCGGCGAGTTCTACACCCTGCTGGGGCCGTCGGGCTGTGGCAAGACGACGACACTCCGAAGCGTTGCCGGTCTCGAGTCGATCCATGAGGGAACGATTCGGCTCGGAGACAGGATCCTCAGTGCTCCCGCACAGGGCATCGAACTCCCACCTCACCAGCGAAAGCTGGGGATGGTGTTCCAGAGCTACGCCATCTGGCCGCACATGACGGTGTTCAAGAACGTCTCGTTTCCTCTCGAGATCGAGCGTCCGAGACTCGACCGCAAGGAGATCAGGAAGCGTGTGGAGGAAGCTCTGGTCGCCGTCGAGCTCGGTGGGTACGAGAAGCGCATGGCGACGCAGCTGTCTGGGGGCCAGCAGCAGCGCCTCGCGTTTGCTCGCGCACTCGTCGCGAGACCGAAGCTGCTCCTGCTCGACGAGCCGTTGTCGAACCTCGACGCCAAGCTCCGCGAGTCCATGCGTGCCGAACTCCGTCGTCTCCAACGTCGACTCGGGATCACGACGCTGTACGTGACCCACGACCAGATGGAGGCGCTGAGCATGTCGAATCGCGTCGCCGTCATGCGTGATGGCGTCATCCTGCAGGAGGACCGTCCACAGGAGATCTACCGACGTCCCACGAGCCAGTTCGTGGCGGAGTTCCTGGGCAACACCAACTTCATCCCCGCCGTGCGCACCGACGTCGCGCCAGCAGATGGAATGGCCGAGTATCGCGTCAGTGCCAACGGCGGTTCGACCATCCGGGCGCCCTGGCCGGAAGGGCTGCCTGCCGGCGCGAAGGTGACCCTTGCCGTGCGGTACGAGGCTGCGAGGATCCAGCCGCACGATGGGTCGACACGCCCTCAGAGCCTTTCGGCGACCGTGTCCCAGGTGATGTTCCTCGGTGAGACCGTCCAGTACCACCTGGAACTCGGCGACGGTTTCGAACTGCTCGTTCGCAGCAGTGCCCTCGGACGTGACGTCGCGAGGCAGTCAGTCGTCGACGTTGGACTCCCGGAGGACGAGATCGTGGTCGTCTCTGAGTCGCATGGCGTTGCCACGCCGGCATCGCATGACGACGATGACGCGGCCTCGGTCGGATCGATGGCCTCGACCCAGTGACCCGCGTCGGATCAGGTCGTCGTCATCACTTCGGGACCCGCGTCGGAACGGGACGTCGGGCGGACGACGCAGGGCACCGGACCAGCACTGCTCGGTCCTCCTGCTCGGTCACGCTCACGAGGAGCGTGACGAACCGTGCGTGACGATGAGGGGCGAACGTGAACGTTCCCGAGGTGGTCCTGGCCGAACTCGTTGCGGGCATCGAGGACGACGAGATCCCGGATGATGCCCGGGCCGCCGCGCGCAGGCAGGCACTCGACTGCACCGGTGTGATGCTCGCGTCGGCTGCCCAGGAGCCCGGCCGGATCCTCGCGGACCTCGCTGGAGACCTCGCGGGAGCGGGCCAGGCGCGCGTCGTCGGTCGTGGTGTCGCCACCTCGACCGTCCAGGCGGCCTTCACCAACGGCTCACTCGCTCACCTCATCGACTTCGACGATCGTGGATTCTCCCACCCGACCGCGTGCCTGTGGCCGGTGGCGCTCGCGGTCGGTGAGCACCTCGATGCCAGTGGGCGCCAACTCGTGGGGGCGCTCGTCCTCGGCTACGAGGTGTTCGAGCGACTCGCGGCGAGTGGCCGGCCATACGAACCGGTGCTGCGCAGCCGCGGCTACCACCCGACGTCGATCTACGGGGCCCCGGCCGCCGCAGCCGTGGCTGGCCGCCTCATGGGGCTCGACGTCGACCAGATGATCGTTGCATTCGGCATCGCGGCAGCGGGATCCTGCGGACTGTCGCAGCAGTTCGGCACGTGGGCAAAGGGTGTCAACGCTGGAAACGCAGCGCGCGCCGGCATCACCGCGAGCCTCCTCGCGGAACGCGGATTCTGGGGCGACGAGCGCGGCATCAGTGGTGACTACGGACTGTTCTCCGCCGTGCACGGTCAGGGGAACTTCGACTTCGGGGGTGTCGCGGAGGAGTTGGGGGACCGGTGGTCGATCGTCGACCCCGGGCTCGCCCTCAAGCCGTATCCCGCGTGCACGAGCACGTTGCGAGCGGTCGACGCCATGGTCGCCATCTCCTCGAAGGACTCGTACCGGGCCGGGGACGTCGTGGAGCTCAGGCTCGACGTCCATCCCGATGTCTTCCACACCCTGCGGTTCCGTTCACCGGAGCGTGGGTTTCGTGGCAAGTTCAGTCTGGACTACACCGTCGCCTCGGTTGCCCTCGACGGAGATCTCACCATCGAGTCCTTCTCCGACGAGGCCGCCAGCCGCCCCGAGTTCCGAGACATGCTCGCCAGGGTCAACCTCGTCGAGCACCCCGACTGGGACATGGCCCAGCGACGGCGGATGCCCCTGACCGTGACGATGCGTGATGGCACGGTCCACGAGGAGTCGGTCACCCACCACCGGGGCAGTCCGGAGTGGCCCCTCACCGATGAACAGGTCGACAGCAAGTTCCGCACGTGCGCGACACTCAGCCTCGACGCGGGGCAGGTCGATGCGGCGCTCGCGGCGCTGCACGGCATGGATGCCGCGCCCAGCGTTCGCGGACTCGTCGACCACGTGTGTCCGTGAGCTGAACCCGAATCGCCCGCCGTCGACACGTACGGCACCAACCCGGACCGACAACCGCAGGAGGATCACGTTGGAGATCGACGGCAGGACGGTTGAGCCACCGACCATCGAGTGGATGTGGAAGCGCTGGGAGCCGCGATTTGCCGCGGCCGGGGTCGACTTCAACATCCTCCAGAAGCTCCACGGTGAGATCTCGACGTGGGACGAGTGGTGCCAGCGGTGGTGCGCGGTGGGCGACGACCTTTGGGAGTTCGCCCAGGAGGCGGCCGACCGTGGTGACCTGCTGACGGCCGGAGAGTCGTGGGCACGGGCGTCGCTCCAGTACCAGTTCGGGGGCATGTACTACATCTGGGACATGGAGCAGTTCGACGAGGCCGAACGCAGGCGAGTGGAGGCCTACCGCCTCGCGTCGCCACTGCTCCCGGCCCCGGGAACGAGAGTCGAGGTCCCATTCGAGGGTGGCGTGATGCCGGCGATCGTGCGCAACCCACGGACCGACGACCGGCCGGCGCCCGTCGTGCTCCTCTACAACGGGTTCGAGGGGACCAAGGAGGAGAGTGAGGGACGTGTCCGCGAACTCCACGCGCGGGGGCTCGCGACGGTCAGCTGGGACGGCCCCGGGCGTGGTGAGGCACTGCACCACATCCCCATGAACGGGGACTACGGGCCTGCGACCACAGCGCTCCTCGACGCCCTCGCCGAGCACCCGGAGTTCCGACTCGACCTCGACAACGTCGGTGCGGTGGGCCCGAACCGTGGTGCGTTCGTGGCGCTGAAGGCAGCGGCCTCAGAGCCGCGACTCCGTGCCATCGCGGCGACGAGTCCCGGCTACGACCGGCGCGGGACCGACCTCGACGACCTGTACCAGGTCGCGTTCGAGATGTCCCTGTTCCACCTCACCTCGATCGACGAACTCGTCGACCGGATCAACCAACCGGACCTGTGCCTCGAAGGTGACGTCGAACGAATCGGGGCCGACGTCTGCCTGATTGCCGGCGGGCGCGACGAGGGACGCCAGTTCGAGGGTTCGAAGCGACTGTTCGACGAGTTGCAGGGCCACAAGGAGTGGACCGTGATCGAGGATGCGGAGCGGAACGGGAACAACGTCCCGTTCAAGATCCGACCCCTGATGGCGGACTTCCTCGCGCGTCGCCTCGGCGCGTGACCAGCGCGCGAGGCCGCGTGCGGAGCCCGCGGTCGGTGCATGGGACCGTGTCTGGGTCTCGACTCGTCTGAGGATGGGCAGGCAACGGGCGATCGTCGCGGTCGTCCGAGAGCAGGAGGAGCGTTCGTGTCGACCACGGTGAAGCCACCCGACCCGGAATCCGTGTGGAAGCGATGGGAACCGAGGTTCATCGCCGCAGGCGTGGACTGGAACATCATCCAGCGTCTCCGCGCAGTGATCACCACGTGGGACCAGTGGTGTGCCGCCTGGTGCGTCGAGGCTGATCGCATCGATGAGGCCGCGACCGAGGCGTTCGACCGGGGGCGCACCCTGACCGCGGCGGGCCTGTGGGAACTGGCGGCGCGCCTGTACCACTTCGGTGGGATGTACTTCATCTCGGACACCGACCAGATGCAGGCAGCCGAGCGTCGTGGCGTGGAGGCATTCGAGCGTGCAGCCCCTCACGTGAGACCCCCGGCGATCCCTGTCCACGTCGAGTACCACGGAGTGCCCGTCCGCGGCTACCTGCGGATCCCCGACGTCGCCGCCCCGCCGCCGGTCGCGATGTTCTTCAGCGGCTTCGAGGGCACGAAGGAGGAGAACCAGCGCAGGACCCCTGAGTTCCTCGAACGTGGGATCGCGACCCTGTCGTGGGACGGACTGGGCCGTGGCGAGACGCTCGAGCACTTCCCGATGAACGGGGACCAGAGTGAACTCGTCGCCCTCTGGATCGACCTGCTCGAAGGTCGCGACGACGTCGACGCCTCCCGCATCGGTGCGACCGGCCCCAATCGTGGTGGGCACGCGGCAGCGAAGGCGGCGGCGCACGAGCCGCGGATCCGTGCCCTGGCCGTCGTGAGCCCCGGGTACGACCGCCGGGACATCGACTGGAGCACCGACTACGAACTTGCGTTCTTCCTCCACCTGTTCCACCTCGACTCGGAGGAGGACCTGAAGGAACGCCTCCGGGCCACGGATCTCACCTTCGACGGGGACGCACAACGCATCTCCTGCCCCTCGCTGATCGTCGCGGGCGACCAGGATGCCGGTCGTCAGTTCGAGGGATCCAGACGACTCTTCGAGGAGTTGTCGGGCCCGAAGGCGTGGGAGGTCGTCAAGGGAGCTCAGCGCAACGGCAACAACGTGCCCTACCTGATCCGCCCCCTGCTCGCCGACTTCTTCGCAGAGACGTTCGCTGCCTGACCGGCAGACACCCAACGGACCACAGGAGCCTTCGCATGTCGACGCCCGACGTTCCCTATCCGCGACCGGACCTGCGCGAACGCGCGATCCCGGCGCGCTTCTCGTACAGCAAGCCCATCATCGACGCGCACACCCACGCGTTCGCCCAGGAGTTCGTGGACCTTGCCGTCGCCGAGGGTGGAGACAACAACGCCGAGGTGCTGGGGCCGGACGAGGACGGGTGCTACTCCCTGCGAGCCATCGGTGGTGGCCATGGCGCCGGGTACTACCCATACGACGGGTCGCCCTTCCCCCGGCGCATGACCGACATGGACCAGCAACTTGAAGGAATGCGTGAACGCGGCGTCGACATGCACTCGATCGGCATGACGCACCCCAAGGTGTACTGGGCGCCGCCTGAGTTCGCGCTGAGACTCTCCCAGGCGCAGAACGACGGCCTGTCGGAACTGCATCAGCGCCATCCCGATCACTTCATGGGTCAGATCATGCTTCCTCTGCAGGACGTGAACCTGTCCCTGCAGGAACTGGAGCGCGCATCGGAACTGCCGGGCCTTCGGGGCATCAACCTCGGGCACCACGTCAACGGACTCAACGTCAGCGATCGATCCTTCTGGCCGATCTGGAAGCGGTGCGAGGAACTCGGTCATCCACTGATGGTCCACAACATCGATCCGATGGCGCCCGATCGGCTGTTCCAGGGTGGGCTCGACCTCATGAACGCGCTGGGCAACCCGTTCGAGGCCACGCTCGTCTCCGTGTCGATGATCCTCAGTGGCATGCTCGATGCATTCCCGGAACTCGACGTCTACCTGCCGCACTCCGGGGGTGCGTTGCCATGGGTGATCTGGCGCTTCGACTATCAGCAGGAGGCGCGGGGAGCATTCCGTGACCGCGGCGTCGGCCGGCCGAGCGACTACCTGCGCAGGTTCCACTACGACCTGATCCTGCACAGCCCCACCCACATGCGCACACTGATCGACATCGTGGGCGTGGACAGGGTCGTCAGTGGCACCGACTGGCCACAGGGCATGGCCGTGTGGCGTCCCGTCGAGTACGTCGAGTCGATCCCGGGCATCACCCAGCAGGAGGCCGAGGCCATCCTGTGTGACAACCCCGCGCGACTGCTTCGACTGGACACGTAGTGGCCGCGGGACCGGTGACCGTGTGAACCGTTGACGAGGACGACGACAGGACGTGAAGATGGATGACGCGAACTCGAGCATGTGGAGTGAGGAGCATCGCCACATCGTGGATGGGGCCCAACGCCTTCGGCGTGAGGTGCTCGAACCCCTCGAGCGCGAACTCGACCTGCTGGATCACCCCGGCGAGGCGGACGCCCACCCGAACCTCGAGCCAGCAGTGCAGCGAGCCCTCGACATGGGCCTGGATCGCCTCGGACTGCCCGAAGAGTTCGGCGGTCTCGGAGTGGGGCTGCCCGTCGTGCTCCGTGTGGCCGAAGAACTCGCGGCGGGTGCGCCCGGGTTCGCCAGCCGCCTGCTGACGCAGGCCACGGTGCGCACGGTGCTCGCCGGGTTCGTCGACGCGAGTTCCGGGATCCGAGACGTCGTCGGTCGCGACGTGGCGGTGGGCTTCGTCCAGCCCGAAGCGGGAGCGGAGGGCACGATCGGCGTTCCGGGTTCGGAGTTCGGGGTGCGCACCCGCCGCTACCAGTTGGCGCGGGAAGGCGAGATCACCTGGGACGGTGCTGCCGTGCACCTCGCGGACGTGCGTCTGAACTTCGTGGCCGACGGGGACCACTGCGACACGCTCGTGTTGTTCGTCGGCTCGCCGTCGGATGGACTCGCCGCGTACCGGGTCGCGGTCGGACCGGATGGGCTCGTGCTCAACGAACCTCGTGCTCGGACGCTCGGACTGCGCCTCGAGCGGCGTGCACGGCTCGTCCTCGACGGCGTGCAGTTGTCCGAGTCGGATCGCCTGCTGGTCGGCGAGGACGCCGTGCGACTTCTCGAGCGCTTGATCGTGGTCACGAGCATGCGCCTCGCCGCGATGGCGGTCGGGATCGCATCGAGCGCCTACGACCACGCGTTCGACTACACGCTGACGCGTGTGCAGGGGGGCAAGCCGATCGTCGAACACCAGAGCGTCGCCGCGACCCTCTGGGACGGACGGGCGTCGATCGAGACGATTCGCCAGGCCGTCGCCGGAGCGACACACATCTCCGAGGGGCTTCCGTCCCTGCACGTCGCCGCGGCGTTGCGCGAGTCGGCGACCGACATGGCGACGCGGGTGTCGCTCGACATGCTCGAACTGCTCGGTGGCTACGGGGTGACGACCGAGTATCCGCTGGAGAAGCTCTACCGGGACGCACGCACGCTCGCGGGAGCATCGGGCTCGCTGGAAGGCACCGGTTGCTACGCGCGCGTCTGGCTCCCCTGATCCCGGTCTCGACGGTTGCGAGGAAGGTGTCCAACATGGACTTCACGCTCACCCAGGAACAGGAAGAACTCAGAGAGATGGCGCGGGCCTTCGCGTATGAGGAGGTGCGCCCGGTATGTCGCGAGTACGACCAGCACCGTGATCCAGCGGACTGCCACCCGCTCCCGCTCTTCAAGCGGGCGGACGAACTCGGACTGCGCAAGATGGCGCTGCCGCGCGAGTATGGAGGGCTGGACGTCGATCTCCTGACCGAGATCGTCGTGCTCGAGGAACTGTGCACCGGCGACACCGGGTTCGGGATGACGCTCCAGCACTCGTGGCGAGAGGGCAAGGCGCTCATCCGGCAGACGACGGAGTCGCAGCGTGATCGGTATCTGGACGACTTCCTGAACAACCCGCTGTACTTCACGGCTCGGGCCACCGCTGAACCCTCCGTGGGCAGCGACACGAGCGCCTTCTACATCGGCGACCTCGAGGCCGGGCCCCGCACGTCTGCGGTTCGCGACGGTGACGAGTGGATCCTGAACGGCACCAAGAGATGGATCACCAACGGCAACATCGCCGACATGTACATGATCGTCGCACGGACCGACAAGAACGTGACGTGGAACAAGGGCTGCACGGTGTTCCTCATCCCGAAGGGGACGCCCGGTCTCACCCCCGGCAAGGCGGAGAACAAGATCGGGATCCGCTGCAACCAGAACGCGGAGATCATCCTGGAGGACTGCCGGGTCCCCAACGACGACATGCTCGGTGAACTCAACGCGGGCCACGAGACCATGCGTGCCATGGGCGGAGGATCGAAGGCCAAGACCGCTGCCAAGTCGCTCGGGATCGCGCGCGCTGCGTACGAGGAGCTGGTCGCGATGATCAACGCGGCACCGGGTCCCGCCGAGCAGTCCCTCGATGAGGCGTTGGCCAGGATGGCGGCGGAGATCGAGGCGACGCGGGCACTGATGTGGCATGCGGGCTGGGCGTTGCAGAACAAGCGCCCCGAGGGAGGTGACCTCGAGCGCATGGCATTCGTGAAGTCCAGCGAGGTGTGCGCTCAGGTGTCGAACATGCTGATCGAGATCCACGAACCTGAAGGGCTCCTGCGTGGAAGTCTGGCCGAGAAGCTGGTACGTGACGCCGCGACGATGCTGCATGCCGGTGGCGGGAAGCACGCAGTCCGAGCACGCGTCGGTGCGGGGGCGCACGACTGAGGACCTCGATGACGACGCGTCGGCCCGACGCCCCGTGGCAGCGGTGTGGCTGCGGCATCGCGGGACGTCGGGTGCCCAGCCCCGGGTCGCCGCCCGGGTGCCGACAAAGGGGAGGCGAGGTGAGATCGGGAAGGTGAAGGACGACCCGATCCCGTCCAGGTACGCCACGTGAGCGGCCCACTCGGCCTTGCCCTGGCGGTGCTGCTGATCGCTGCCAACGGATTGTTCGTCGCCGCAGAGTTCGCCCTCGTCTCCGTCAGTCGTCCGGTGGTCGAGGAACGCGCCACAGCGGGTGTTCGTCGATCGCGCACGGTGAGTCGAGAACTGGGAAACCTGTCGTACGCCCTGTCGACGGCCCAGTTCGGCATCACCGCAACGTCTCTCGTGTTCGGGTTCATCGCGGAACGCGCCGTAGGCGAGACCCTGATCCGGCCGGTCCTCGTGGCCCTCGGACTCCCTGCCGAGGCCACGCTCAGCGTCACTCTGGCCATCGCGTTCTTCGTCTCCACCGTGGCGCAGATGCTCTTCGGTGAGCTGTTCCCCAAGAACCTCGCCATCTCTCGGCCGCTCGAGGTCGCGCATGCCGTCACGCCCTTCACGCGCTCGTTCGGCATCGTTCTGCGTCCGGTCATCCGGGTGTTCGACCAGTCAGCGCGCTTCATCACGGAGCGCGTGCTGCGCGTGGAGATGACCGAGGAACTGATCGGTGGTCACGACCTGACCGAACTCGCTCGGATCATCGCGGTCTCCGGGAGGGCGGGAAGCCTCAGCGACAGCCAGGTCGATCTCCTGCAGCGAGCGGTCAGGCTCGGGGATCGCACCGTGGCAGAGATCATGGTTCCTCGCCCAAGGGTGGTGTGGCTGACCGGCACGGACTCGCTCGCAGACCTCCGGCTGCTGGCGAGACGCACAGGACACAGCCGGTTCCCCATTCGGGACCCAGCGGACGATGTCGTCGTCGGCAATGTTCACATCAAGGACGCGCTCGGGATCCCCATCGAGGCGCACGCGACGACCGCAGTGACCGCCGTGGCGCGCGAGACCCTCGTGGTGCCGGAGTCGGCGAGTCTGCGTCGACTCGTGACACAGCTTCGGCGGGAGAAGTGCACGTTCGCTGTCGTGGTCGACGAGTACGGGGCGACGGCCGGCATCGTCACACTCGAGGACCTGCTCGAGGAACTCGTCGGGGAGATCGAGGACGAGTTCGATCGTGGGACTCGCCCCATTCGACGTATCGGAGTCGGCCGGTACCTCGTCGACGCATCGGTGCGTCCTGACGAGGTCGCGGCCGAGACGGGAGTGGGCCTGCCCGGGGGTGACTACGGAACGGTGGCTGGCCTCGTTCTCGATGTGTTGGGACGCATCCCGGAGCCGGGCGACGAGATCCGACTCGACACCGCGCTCATGGTGGTCACGAGGATGGACGGCATGCGCGTCGCAGAGATCGAGGTCACGGTGACCCCGGATCCCGGTGACGCCGCGGAGGTGTCCCGATGATCGTGGCCGTCGCCGCGACCGACCTGCACGGGTCCTTCAGTTGGAACATGGTCCTCGTCGGGGTGGCGCTCCTGTTCGCGAACGGCCTGTTCGTGGCAGCCGAGATCGCGCTGCTCGCCGCGCGCAGGACCCGTGTGGAGGAGGCCGCGGAGGCGGGCGATCGACGTGCCGAGCGCGCACTCACGTCCTTGCGTGAACTGTCGGTCACCTTCTCGGGGGCGCAGCTCGGCATCACCATGTGTTCTCTCGGGCTGGGTGCGGTCGCAGAGCCTGCCGTGGCGGCCCTGCTGGTCGACGTGCTCGGGGCCACCGCGCTGCCGCCACACCTGGTCACCGCCGTCGCCATCACCCTCGCACTGTCCATCGTGGTGTTCCTCCACATGGTCGTGGGAGAGATGGCACCGAAGAACCTGGCGCTCTCGCATCCCGAGTCCGTCGCCTTCGCGTTGTCGCGGCCCTTCGGCCTCTTCGTGATGGTGTTCCGGCCCCTGATCGTGTCCATGAACGCCCTCGCGAACCTCCTCGTGCGGGCAGTCCGCGTCGTACCCGTCGACGAGCGCCGGCTCGTCCATGCCCCGGATGAACTTGCCCTTGCCCTGGTCGAGGCGGGCGAGCGCGGCTCGATCTCCGAGGACGACGCCAACGTCATGGGCGCGGCGCTTGCACTTGCCTCCATCGACGCCGGGGCTGCGATGACGCCGAGGGTCGACGTCGCCGCCGTCCCGTCGCACGCGACCCTGGCCGAGATGCTCGAGGTCGCGAGTGCGAGCGGGCACTCGCGGTTCCCGGTGTTCGACGGGACGATCGACCGGGTGATCGGTCTGGTGCACGTCAAGGACGCCCTGACGCGTGATGACCGGGACATCGACCGGATGACGGTCTCCGACATCATGCGTCCCGTGACCGCGGTGCCTGAATCGCGGGACCTCGAGCACCTGCTCGACGACATGCGCGAGCAGCGCAATCACGCCGTCATCGTGATCGACGAGTTCGGTGGGACGGCGGGCCTGCTGGCCCTCGAGGACGTGCTCGAGGAACTCGTCGGTGAGTTCGAGGACGAGTTCGACGACGAGCGCCATCCGCGGCTGGTCGACGAGCGTCGCGCGGTCGTGTCCGGATCACTGCGTCGCGACGAGGCCATGCGTGAGATCGGCGTCGATCTGGACGGCGGCGAGGCAGAGACGGTCTCCGGCTGGATGGTCGAGCGACTGGGTCGACTTCCACGAGTCGGCGACAGGGCCACGACCCCCGCAGGGTTTGAACTGCGAGTGCTGACGCTGGAGGGCCGTCGCGCGGGCGAGGTCGAGGTTCGTGCGCCAAGGCGAGGGCCGGGGAACGAACCTGACGACGGATGATCAGGAGCGTGTCGGTGGACGAGACGGGTGTCGCGCTGGGTACACGCCGGTGATAGACACCCTGCAGGCCCGGTGAGGGCGACGACCCGGTGAGGAGACCACGTGGCGACGGCGAGCATCACTCTTGAAGAGAGTTTCGAAGCCCCGATGTCGCGTGATGCGCTGTGGCGACTGATGTCCGATCCGGAGACCGTCGTCTCGTTCATCCCGGGGGCGGAGCTGACCGGGCGGAGGGACGACGGCGAGTACGAGGGAGTCGTGACGCAGAAGCTCGGCCCGACCAGTGTCCGCTTCAGCGGAACCGTCGGAGTGGAGTTCGACGAGGACGCGTGTGCGGGTTCGATTCGTGCGCGTGGGGGCGACCGCAAGGGCCGCACCCGAGCGACGGCGACGACCACGTTCCACCTCGACGAGAGGTCTCGCGGCACGGTCGACGCGCCGATCACGGGAGTTCAACTGTCCGCCGTGATCGAGATGACCGGGGCGCTGTCGGCATTCCTGTCGTCGGGCGGCGTGCACCTTGCGCGTCGTGTCCTCGAACAGTTCGCGACGAACGTCGCTGATCACGCAGCAGGAGTCGCACCGACGAACGGAGACGAGTCGTGAAGGTTGACGAGGCAATCGCGCGCACCCTGGTCGACGAAGGGGTCGACGCCGTGTTCACCATGCTCGGCGATGGGAGCGTGCACATCGTCTATCACCTGGTCGAACACGGGGTGAAGGTGTACGAGTGCCGCCACGAGGCGATCGCCGTCGCCATGGCCGATGGGTACAGCCGTGCGACCGGGAGGCTCGGTGTCGCGGCGGTCACCGGCGGCCCGGCACTCGCACACGCATTCGTGCCGCTCACGTCGGCGGCGCGCACGGACTCCAGGGTCCTGCTCATCACCGGGCCCGGGTCGAGGGACGCGCTTGAGGGGCGCCAGGTCATCGACCATCGCGTCCTGTCGGAACAGACGGGCGCCCGTTTCGTTCCGATCCACAGCGCCGGCATGGCCGTGGAACGCACCCGGGACGCGGTCGACACGATCCTGCGAGAGCGCCGGCCCGTCGTGCTCGACGTCTCCGAGGAGACCCAGCGGCTCGAGTTCGACTGGGATGTCGAACCGCGGCCGCGCCCTGCGTGGCACGAACCTCAGCGTGTGCATCCGGATCCGCGTCTCATCGAGCGCGTGGTGTCGATGATCGAGGCCTCCGAACGGCCGGTGATCCTGGCCGGGCGGGGTGCGGTCGTGTCAGGCGCCCGTGAGGCGCTCGTCGCGTTCGGGGACCGCATCGGTGCGGTGCTCGGCACCGCGCTCGAGGCCAGGGGGCTGTTCCACGGTGAGCGGTTCGATGCCGGGGTCGCCGGGCTGTACTCGACCGACGGCGCCTCGGCGGTCTACAGCGAGGCCGACCTCGTGCTGGCTTTCGGTGCGAGCCTCAACGAGCACACGCTGGTCGACGGCTACCTGTTCCCGGACGCCGACATCGTGCAGGTCGACGTCCAGTCTCCGCGCGCGATGGCCAGCGGAGAGCCGGCGGAGTGCTACGTCCAGGGCGATGCGCTCGCGGTCGTGGAGGCACTCGACGCGGCGTTGCCGACGTCCGCCGATGGCGTGCGTTTCCGGACCGACGCGGTGGCCGAGCGCCTGGACGACGTGCCCGATCCGTGGGAGGTCGAGGTCGAGCCCGGCCGGCTCGACCCCAGGGAACTCTGCGCGCGGCTCGAGGAACTTCTCCCCGACGAGTGTGGGTTCGCCAGTGGCAACTCGGGACACTTCTGGGCGTTCCCCGTCATGGAGATGTCGAAGCGGCGGGATCCCATGGTGTTCGCGACGTTCTTCGGAGCCATCGGCTACGGGCTCTCGGTCGGTGTCGGTGCCGCTCTCGGGCGTCCGGACCGGCCCTTGGTCGTCTTCGACGGTGACGCGGGATCGATGATGTACTTCCAGGCGGTCGAGGCCGCCGCTCGCTACAACGCGCACGCGCTCATGGTCGTCATGAACGACGGCCTGATCGGGGCGGAGTACCACAACCTCGTCTCACGAGGCTACGACCCGTCACTCGCGTTCCAGCCACCGCTCGACATCGCGGCCGTCGCACGATCCCTCGGCAGTCGTGGAGCGCGCCTGACCGACCTCGACGATCTTCCGGCGCTCGTGGACGAGTTCCTCGGCGGTGAGGGTCCGATGCTGATCGACGCGCAGATCTCGTCGAAGGTGATCTCTCGGCCGTCACGCAGGACGCGGTACGGGATGGACGTGTGACGGATGCGAACGCAGGACCGATCGATGGCTGCGCCGGACCCCCGACGCTAGCCTGCAGGACAGGTGGACACGAGGAGCGCCGGTAGGCGACCAAGGAGCACGGGATGTCTGGTTCACGGTATTCGGCAGCAGAGGCGAAGGATGCGGCGCGAGAGTTCCTCCGGGGGGTGTGGGTCGCGTTCGTGGTGCCGGAGACGCCGGAGTTCGAGATCGACGAAGCGGCGCTGCGGAGCGACATCCGGCGCTACATCGACCTGATGGGAGTCGGAGGCCTGTACGTCCACGGCTTCTTCGGCAACTTCTGGTTGATGACCGTCGAGGAACGCAAGCGCGTCGCGGAGATCGCGATCGACGAGGCGGGTGGGAAGGTGCCGGTCTCGATCCGGTGTGCGCATCCTTCGTTGAAGGACGCGATCGACCTCGTCCAGCACGCGGAGTCGATCGGTGCGGATCTCATCTCGATGGTCGGGCCGCTCATGGCCGAGGGTTCCGAGCAGATGATCCTGTCGTACTTCAGCGAACTGGCGAAGTCGACGAATCTCGGGATCTCCGTGTTCAACACGAAGCAGGCGGGGTACGTCATGGCCCCGGAACTCGTCGCGAGACTTGCGGAGATCCCGAACATCGCGGCCATCAAGAGCGGCACGGGCGTCGAGGACACGGCCCGGATCCGTGAACTGGTGGGCGACGACATCGTGGTCATCCAGCCGGGCGAGAAGTTCATGCTCAGGAACATGCTCGAGCATGGCCAGAAGGCCATCTACACCGGCGCGAACATGCTGTTCGACAACGGCGAGTACAACCCGATGCGTGACTACGTGGATGCCGCGCTCGCGGGCGATGCGGCCCGTGCGACGGAACTGTTCGAGTCGCTGCAGCCGATGCGCGACCTGTACGAGTCGTGGATCCAGGAACCGTGGCGTGATCGTGGGCTGTGCCCGGTGGCGCGCGTGAAGTACTGGGGAGAGCTCAACGGGCTCGCTGGCGGCCCGGCCCGGCCTCCGCTCGACAACCTGAGCGATCAGGACAAGGCAGAGTTCCGGGACCAGCTGTCGGCGATGGGCGGGTTGCCGAAGGCGGCCCTGACCGCCTGACGGGTGAACGCCTGGACGCCCGACGGCTGATCGAGGCCGGTCGCGTCCGGCAACCGCGGCGGCTGCGTCGCCTCGACCCGCAGGGGAGCGAGCCGACGTGGCCGCCGCATGCGCGACGATCCGTCCGTGCGAGTGCCCGGATTCAGCCGCCCTCGATGGACTCGATGGCATCGTCGCTGGTCTCGGCCTCGCCCAGGGCCTGCTGGTACATGGCGTCGCCGAGGGTGGAACGGGCAGCGTGCAGGGCGCGGCCAAGGTGGGACAGGCAGGAGGCGTCTCGAACCAGTTTCGAGATGCGGCTGCCGTTTCGGATGCCTGCGGCCCCGAAGATCTCCAGCGCGGCCTGAGCCACCTTGCGGGAGGTCTCGGCGGCGGCGATCTTGGTGAGTGACTCCATCCTCGACGCATTCGGGGCCTGCTGGTCCACGAGCCAGGCCGTGTGGAACATCATCTGTTCCACGGCGGCGATCTGCCACTCCATGTCGATGAGTTCGGCCGCGATCGACTGGTGGCCGATGATCAGCCGGCCACCCTGGACTCGCTGGCTGGCGTAGGTGCGCGCCTCCTGGAGGGCGGCGCGTGCGATGCCCAGTGACTTGGCGGCGGTCTTGGTCCGGGAGCCTGCAGAGAACCTCGTGCCCATGCTGCGGCCCCCGTTGAGTCGACCGAGCACGTTGTCCTGCGGGATCCGGCAGTCCTCGAGGATGATCTCCGCGTTCGTCGTGAGGCGGAGTCCGAGCTTGTCCTCGATCTGGCCGATCCTGTACCCGGGAGAGTCCGAGGGGACGAGGAACATCGTCACCCCGTCGCGCCACGGGACGGTCGGGTCGGTCCGAGCGAGGATGAACGCGATCCGGGAGACGTTGGCGTTGGTGATCCAACGCTTCCTGCCGTTGATGACCCACTGGTCACCGTCGAGCACGGCGGTGGTCCGGGGTCCGTCTGCGGGGTCTGGGCTCTGGGACCCCGCGTCGCTTCCGAAGTGTTCCTCGGTGACCCCGTGCGAGGTCAGGTAGGTCGGGTCGCTCATGAACTCGGGCAGGAACCGTTCGCGCTGTTCCTGAGTGGTGAGCGCGGCGAGGCAGTACCCCTCACGCCATGCATGCTGCAGCGAGTTTCCGAACCCGAAGTCACCGGTGCACAGTTCGTAGAGCACGATGGTCTGGGTCAGGATGTCGGCGCCGAGTCCACCGTGTTCCTCGGGGATCGCCATCGTGCGCAGGCCCAGTTCGTCCGCGCGCCGGATGAGGTCGGGTGAGAAGCAGTCAGCCGGGTCCTTCATCGCATCCAGTTCGAGTGACCTCGGGGTGAGTTCCTCGGTTGCGAACGTTCGGGCTGTGTCTCGCAGTTCGAGTTGCTGGGGCGTGAGTGCGAAGTCCATGGCCAGGTTCCTGCCAATCCGGGGTCGACGGGGTCGAGCGCCTTCGCTGTCTACGATAGGGACGCACCATGCTGAATGGTGCGCAATGAGGCACACGCACTCCCTCGATGCGCTCGAAGGATGCGGTCGAGGAGCGTGCATGGACGCGGACCCATCGGGCCGTCTGCCCGAAGATCGGGTCGTTCGGTCGATCATGCTCCTTCTGTGCGCGCAGGCCTTCCTGATGCACATGGGTCAACAACTCGTCGTTCCGATCCTGCCCCTGTACGCACAGACCTTCGGAGTCACCACCGTCGCCATCGGCATGATGCTCACCATCCAGTCGATCCCGCGGGTGTTCGCCAGCATCCCCGCCGGTCACTTCTCGGACCGACTCGGGGCGCACCGTGTCCTGCTGGTCGCTGGCCTGTGCTCGGTCGCCTCTGCTGCCTCCGGGGCTGCCGCCACGACGTTCGCGATGCTTGTGGCAAGCCGGGTGATGCAAGGCATCGCTGCCGCGGTCAGCATGACCTCGGGTCTCACGTACGTGGCAGGTGTGGGTTCGCCCGAGCGCCGCGGTCGGCGCATCTCCATCTACCAGGGCGCCAACCTGCTCGGGAACAGCATGGGTCCGGTGTTCGGCGGGCTCGTCGCGCAGGGATTCGGCTATCGCATGCCGTTCGTGGTCTACGGAGTGATCGCGGTGCTCGTGACGGTGTGGATCTGGCGAGGTCTGCCCGATCCGCGGGACGTGCTGGCCGAGGATCCCGACGACGGGGCGTCCCGCGCACGTTCGAACTCGGGCCTCAGTCCTCGCGAGGCGTGGGCGCTGCTGGGGACGGTGGCGATCGGTGTCTCATGTCTCGTGGGGTTCGTCGCTGCCTACACCCGCAGCGGCACCAGGAACTTCGGGCTGGTGATGCTCGCCGACGTCCGCGGGGCAACCGAGGGCGAGATCGGCCTGCTGATGAGCGTCATCTTCCTCGCGACTGCAGCGGTCATCTACGTGGCCGGGATGCTGGTGGATCGGTTCGGTCCGAGGATGATCCTGGTTCCCGGCTACCTCGTCATGGCTGGCGGCATGTACCTCCTCACCGTCGATGGTGGGTTCGGCGTGCTGATGGCCGGAGCCATCCTCTTCGGGATGGGCGCCGGTCTCGGCAATCCCGTTCCCGCCATGTACGTGGCCGAGGTCGCGCCCGCCCATCAGCGCGGCACGGCACTGGGCATCTTTCGTTCGGTCAGCGACCTCGGTCTCATCGCGGGGCCACTCGTCATGGGCTGGCTGATCGTCGCGGTCGGTCCGGCGAATGGGATACTGGTCAACACGGCGATGGTCGTCGTCGCGGCGATCCTCTTCGGGATGCTCGGCCCGACCGGGGATCGAACGAAGCCGGCATGAGCAACGGAGGGCGACGATGAAGCCGGAGAACCCCGTGCGTCCAGGTCTCGCGCTGCCCCGGGTCTCGCTCGGGGCCATGACGTTCGGTGACCCGGTCACGGAGCACGAGGCACGCGCGATGCTCGACATGGCTCTGGAGGAGGGCGCGAACCTCGTCGACACCGCGAACGGCTACGCCCACGGAGCGTCGGAGGAGATCGTCGGGCGGCTCCTGCGCGGGCGCCGAGACGAGGTGCTGATCGCCACGAAGGTCGGCAACCCCGGTGTCGCCGACGGCCCTCCACTCGGCCCCGCAGAGATTCGCCGGTGGATCACCCACAGCCTGCAGCAGTTGCTAACCGATCACGTCGACATCTACTACCTGCATCGCCCGGATCCGACCACTCCCCTCGAGGAGACCCTCGGTGCGATGCACGAACTCGTGAGTGAAGGCCTCGTGCGTCACATCGGGGTGTCCAACCACGCGGCGTGGCAACTGACACGAATGCACTGGATCGCGGAGCGCGAGGGCGCGAGCCCCGTCGGTGTCTCCCAGCCCGTCTACCACCTGCTCGCGCGCCGCATCGAGGACGAGTACGTCTCGTGTACCGAAGCGCTCGACATCCGCAACGTCGTGTACAACCCGTTGGCCGGTGGACTCCTCACCGGCAAGCACGTGGCCGGCACGGCGCCGGCTCCCGGGACGCGGTTCGCGGAGAAGGCGCACTACCATCGGCGATACTGGAACGACGCGCAGTTCGCCGCCGTCGACGCGCTGGCCGGGGTCGCACGTGACGCAGGGATCACGCTCACCCAGCTCGCCTTCCGCTGGTTGCTCAGCCAGCCTCACGTCGCCTCGGTCCTGGTTGGCGCCTCGCGGCCGGAGCAGTTGCGCGAGAACCTGGATGCGTGCCGCGGAGGTCCGCTCCCCGGAGACGTGCTGGAGCGCTGTGACGAGGTCTGGGACCGGTTGCGCGGAGCCGCGCCCTCCTACACCAAGTGACGCGCTCGAGCACCGTGCGATGGCGACCTGGTGCTCCAGGAGGGTGGGCCTGGGCCGCGATCGACGACGTGCCCGCCAACCTGATCGAGCGATCTGACATCGATGCGGTCGATCGACCCGGCCAGTCCGACAACCACAGGAGCCCATCATGACCAGCAGCGACGCAACGGCGTCAGGTGCCCTGCTCGGCACGCTTGGCGGTCCCACCTCGTTCGCGGGGCAGGCCACCTTCCACGCGTTCGAGGCCTATCCCTCGTACGACGAGATCGTGTACTTCCCCACGACGGCCGACGTATGGGACGCCATGCGTTCCGGGGACGTCGCCGCATCGGTGGTGACCGGTGAGACGAGTCACTTCATCAACAACGAAGCAGTGCGCAAGCTCGCGACCCAGGACGACGTGTACGTCATCGGCAACGTCGTCGTGCCCTACCGGTGCACGCTCTGGGGCAAGCCGGGTGCCTCCATCTCCGACATCGTCGAGGTGCGCGGCCACGGGTCGCTGCGCCAGTGCCGCGCGTTCCTCGAACGCGAGTTGCCGGGCGTGCCTGCCCACATCCACGTCGGCAGTTCGGAGGCCGCTGCCCAGGAGGTCGCTGAGGCCGACGGGACGATTGCGGTGGTGGCGACGCTGGCTGCAGGACGCAGCCTGGGCCTGGAGATCCTCGCTGAGGATGTGGACGAGGGCAGCGAGGGCGGCTGGTGGCTGGTCACCAACCAGCGCCCTGAGCAGGCCGAGGCGAGCACCGTCTATCTGTCGGTGCGTCCGAGCGCCCGGCTCGGTGACGTCCTCGAGCGCGCGCGTGCGTCCGAGATGCACGTGCGCAGCCTGTTCTCCCTCCCCACGGGCACGCTGTTCGACTATGCCCATCTCGTCGTGCTGGAGGCCGATGGTGACACCGCCGTGGACGCGGTCGAACAGTTCGGCGACCTCTTGGGTTGTCGCCTCGTCGGCTGGTTCTGACGAGGTCGTGGAGGCCACAGGTCTGGGTGACGACTCGCTGCCCTGCTGAGACCATGGCAAGTTGTCCGGGGTGCGGCCGCGAATGCAGGCCCCGCCGCATGTCTGCCGACGGACCCGCTGGCTGCGTGCCGCGGTTCCTGACCTGAGCCTGACTCCACCGTTCGTCGGTGGTGATGCCTGCGACGGGGGCAGGGCCGGGGCTGAGGTCGGTGGCTGACTTGGGGGCTTCCGCGGAGGCGGCCGAGGCCAGGTTCGGGGCTCGTGGAGCACGATGGGCTGGATCAGGATGTCGGCTCCGAGTAGCCGTGTTCCACGGGGATGGCCATGGTGCGCAACCCGGTTCATCGGCTCGCCGGATGAGGTAGGCGGAGCCCCGGTTCGCAGGGTCCGGGGGAGCTGATGTGCGGGCCCCGCTGATCATCCGTCCCGGACTCGAAACTTCTGGACACGCCGCCCGGTACTGGTCTCCCCGACGTACACGCTGTGCTCCGAGTCGACTGCCAACGTGTGACCGTGGGTGAACGCCCCAATGAGGTGGCCAGGCCTGCCGAACGACGCGACGATCTCGCCGGAAGCGTGATCCAGCACGTGCACCCGTTCATTGCGCCCGTCCATGACGAACAGGTGCTGCTGCGCCTCGTCGGGGGAGAAGTCGAGCCACCACGCCGTGCCTCGCGGATCGGGGAACTCCCCCGTTCCGGTGGGGATCCACACGTTGCGGACGAACGTGCCGTCCCGCTCGAACACCTGGACGCGATTGCCGTGACGGTCACAGACGTACACGTGCCCGTCACGACTGAGCGTGACGCCGTGGACGACCCTTGCGAACACGCCCCCGACGCCGTCGCGCGCCTCGTCCGACGTCGCCTGGCGCCCCCACTGGCGCAGGAAGCCGCCGTGGCGGTCGAACACGGCGACGCGGCGGTTGCCGTAGCCGTCGGAGACGTACACGTCGCCGTTCGACGGGTCGACCGCGACGGCGGCCGGCCGGAAGAACTGGGTGGTGCTGGCGTTGTTCGGCGCGCCGGTGATCGTGCCGTCCGACGAGTCCAGCACGCCACGGTCCCCGATCTGCAGCAGGAGGTTCCCGTCGCGGTCACGCTTCTGGATGCTCCCGTCGCTCATCCCCGTCAGCCACACGCAGCCCTCGTGGTCGACCAGGATCCCGTGTGGCTTCAGGGGGACCGCGTCGAGGTCACCCCACGCGGTGAGCAGGGTCCCGGCACGGTCGAACGCGAGGACCGCCGGGGCGTTGACGCAGGTGTCGGCTTCTTCGTCGGTCATGTCCATGCGGTTGAACACCCACACGTTGTCGTCGGCGTCGGTGCACACGCTGCCGATCTGCCCGAGCACCCAGCCGTCCGGCAGGTCCGCCGGCCACGACACATCGACCTCCCAGCGCATCGCGAACCTCCCAGTCCCGGATCGACCCCACGGGTCGTTGGTCCCGTCCGACGCGACGGCCGGGCCATCCCGCGGCGTGACCAGGCGAAATGTACTCGCGCGTGCGCGACACGCGCCGTGGGCGTCCGGACCGGTCGCGCGGCGTGGTCTCGCGCGCAGGGCACCACATGCGGTTGTGCCGAGTCGCCTTCCGGCCGCTAGACATCGCGGTCGACCACCAGAGAGGAACCGGCAATGCCCACGTTCACGATCGACCAGCTGCAGCGGACCATGTCCACCATCCTCCAGAAGGTGGGCGCCCCGACCGACCACGCCGACGAGGTCGCCGACGTGCTGGCGGACAACCACCTCGCGGGGCACGACTCGCACGGCATCCTGCGCATCCCGCAGTACGTCGAGGCCGTCCGCAGGGGTGAGATCGACCCGGTCGCCCGCCCGGAGATCCTCGAACGGACCGACACGACCGCCCTGGTCACCGGCCACCAGACGTTCGGGCAGGTGACCGCCAACTTCGGTGCCGACCTCGCCACCGAGATGGCGCTCGAGCACCGCGTCGCCGCGGTGTCGCTCGTCGAGACCCCCCACACTGGACGTCTCGCGGCGTTCACCGAACGCGGCGCCCGGCGTGGGGTGATGCTGTTCATGGCGTCGGGGACGGGCTCGCGTCCGCTGGTCGCCCCCTATGGCGGACGCGAGGCCGCACTCGGCACCAACCCGATCGCGTTCTCGTTCCCGAACGCCGACGGCCCCCCGGTGACACTCGACTTCGCTACGGCGGCGACCGCCGCCGGGAAGGTGCGTGTCGCCCAGGCCAGGGGCCAGGAGTTGCCCGAGGGCGCGCTGCTGACCGCCGATGGTCGCCCGACAACCGACCCGCACGAGTGGGACCGGGGTGGCGTGCTGCTGCCGTTCGCCGGCCACAAGGGCTACGCGCTCGCGGTGATGGCCGACCTGTTCAGTGGCCCGCTCGCCGCAGCGGACGCCTGGGAGATGGTCGACGGCCGGCGGACCGGGGCGTTCATCTTCGCGATCGCGGTGGACACGTTCCGGACACGCGCCGAGTACGACGCGTCGCTCGCGAGCGTCGCGGACCGGCTGACGAGGGTGCCTCCCGCCGAGGGGTTCGACCGCGTCCGACTGCCCGGCGAACCCGAGGGAGATGCGCGCGTGCACCGCAGTGCACACGGCGTCGACGTCCCGGACCGCACCTGGCAGCGCATCGTCGACCTCGCGGCGGAACTCGAGGTCCACCTCGAGGAACCTCGTGGCTGACGATCTCGAGTCCGACCCGGCGGGTGGATCGCCATCCGCGGATGGCGCTGGCCGAGGCGGCGCTCGGGGTCTGCTCGCCCGGTTGGGGCAGGCGCGCGACAACCTGCGGGGTCGCGAGACCTTCCTGATCCTGTGCGGTCAGATCGTGGTGCTCTATGCGGGCCAGGGGCTGATCATCCCGGTCCTTCCGCTCTATGCGCGAACCTTTGGAGTCGACGTGGCGATGGTCGGTCTGCTCCTGTCCATGCAGGCCTTCCCGCGGATCTTCGCCAACGTTCCCGCTGGCCGCCTTGCCGACCGGTTCGGCCCTCACAGGGTGCTATTCGCTGCAGCGATGATCGCGGGTGCCGCCGCTCTCGGCAGTGGACTTGCAGGGTCCTACGGTTTCCTCGTCGCCACCCGGGTGCTGCACGGGATCGGGACCGCTGCGAGCCACACGGCGGGACTCACCTACACGGCCCACGTGAGTGCCCCCGAGAACCGAGGGCGGCACATCGCGGCCTTCCAGGGGTCGTTCCTCATCGGAGTCGGAGTCGGTCCGGTGGTCGGGGGATTCACCGCGCAGGTCTTCGGTCTCAGGTCGCCGTTCTTCGCCTACACCGTCATGGCCCTGGCCACGGCGGTCTGGATCCGGACTCGCCTGCCCGACCCCCGCCCGGTGGCGCACGGCGACGGTGTCGGCGAGCCCGCCGCGGACGATCGCGCAGATCGTGATGGGGCTGCCGGAAGCCGACCCGCGCCGGATGGTGCCGCGCCGGTCGCCACGACGGAGGCAGCCGAGCAACATGACGCCGTGGTTCAGGGCGGCGCTGCGAACGGCGAGGTTGGATCTGCGGCAGGGGCTGGCTCGGTGCGTGTCCTGTTCAGTGCCGTGGTGCTCCTCGCGAGCTCGTTCGGTCTGGTGGCCGCCTACACCCGCACGGGAGCTCGTGACTTCGGGATCGTCCTGGTGGCCGAGGAGAGTGGTCTGCTGGCCGGGGCGATCGGCGGCCTCATGAGCCTCATCGTGCTCGCGAATCTCGTGGTCCTGTACGCGGCTGGCCGGGCCACGGATCGTTACGGCGTGACTCGTGTCATCACTGGCAGTTGGCTGCTCACGGTCGTGTCCCTGGTGATGCTCTCGTTGTCCTCGTCCTTCGCTGCAATGGCGGCGGCAGCGATCGTGTACGGGATCGCGTCCGGGGTCGGTACTCCTGCGCCCGCCATCTACATCTCCAACCACACGTCGCGAGAGCACCTCGGCGCTGCGCTCGGTGTCTACCGAACCGCCAACGACATCGGCCTCATCATCGGCCCCATCGCGATGGGTGCGCTCACCACGGTGTGGGGCGTGAGATTCGGCCTGCAGGTCAACGCGGTGCTCGTCGCCGTCGCCACCGTTGCGTTCCTGGCGTATCAGGTCGCCCGACCCAGACCAGTCGCTTGACGGTCCTCCTGTCGGCGGGCCCCGGGTCGGTGCGCAACGAAAGCGGTGAAGGTTGGCCGTGCGCCGACATGTCCTGCGCCGAACCGGAGACCCCAACCGGCGACCGGGGTGGCGGCGGTCCGCAGCACGTCGGCTCGACTCGCCGGTCATGACCGCAGCATCCACGGTGCCGTTGCGCACGGCGTCCCACACGTCGCCCATGGTGTCGAGGTACTCGACCGCGTCGAACTCCGGGTGGTGTACGAGTGCTGCCAATGCTGCCTGTGACGCGAACGTGGTCGGACCTCCCAGACGGCCCAGCCGCCCACCAGTACGCTCGGGGGCGGGAGCCTGATGACTGCCTGGCGTGTTTCTCTCGTTCCCCCTCGGTGCAGGTGACCCGGGCGCTGACGCCGAGCCGCCCAGGGGTTTCGCCTGCCGTCAGGCATCCTCCAGGTCGACCCGATGGCCCAGGAGACTGCTGATGCGGTCACAGGCGGCCAGGAGCAGTGGTCGGATCTGCTGCATGCGTTCGGGGGACATGCGGATTGCCGGGCCGCTCACGCTGATCGCAGCGACGACTCCGCCGCGGTGGTCCCGGACGGGAGCGGCGATCGTCGAGATGCCCACGATGCGTTCCTCGAACGATGTCGCGTAGCCGCACTCCCGGATCTCCGCCAGGGCGGGTGCCAGCGCATCCGAATCGCAGATCGTGTTGGGTGTGGCTCGCGCGAGTTCGCCCGGAGCAAGCACTGCCTGCTGGATGGGGAGCGGTGCATGGGCGAGGAGAAGCTTGCCCGGGGCGCCCTCGTGGATCGGCACCGGGCGTCCGAGCTCTGTGTACGTCCGACGCAGGGCATGCCGACTCTCGACCTGGCGCAGGACGATCCGCATGCCGCTGGCGCTGGCGACGTGGAGGGCCGTCGTCTCCTCCGTCTGGTCGCGCAGCCACTCCATGGATGGAAGCGCAACATCCTCCAGATTCGTCGACCGTTCCATCGAGGCAGCGAGGCGAAGCACCCCGGGGCCGAGCGCGTACTTGCCATTGGTGCCGACACGACGGATGAGTTCGTGGATCGTGAGCGAGGTCAGCAGGCGATGCGTGGTCGCTGGGCTCAGACCCACCGCTCTCGCGATCTCGGTGACACCACGCACGGGGTGGTCGTGCGTGAACGCGCCGAGGATCGACACTGCGCGGTCGAGCGCCTGGACCGGGCTGGTCGGGGCGTAGGGGTCACCGTTCATGTGCGTGCTGTCCACCCCACAGGTGTGCGACCGGACCTGGCGGTACGACGATGGGCCCGCCCGGCAGCCGTCATGACTCCAGTCGGACCCTAGCCGCGCGGCTGCGCCCCTTGGCGCTCGGTTTCCACGATGCGAAAACACGGGTTGTTCGATGTCGGTGGTGCGACGATGCTCGACCCGGCCGCACGTTCTTCGGCACCCGAGGGGGCCGCGGGACCCACAGGGCGGTCGACGAGCGCACACGGTTCGGGCGGGAGACCCGGCGGGTGCGGTGGCGGAGATCCGGTTCAGGTCGATCACGTTGTTGATAGGGGTACTGCCCTTCAACGACGTGATCGCGGCACCTGCTGCTGAACCGGGGATCTGCACAAGGGACAACGGGAGAGGACATGAACGATCTGACGAGAAGAGGTGGTAGGTCAAGGGCGTCGATGGTTGTCGCCGCTGGCGCAGCCGTCGCGCTGATCCTTGCGGCGTGTGGAGGCGACGAGCCGGACACCGCTCAGCCCGCGCCGACGGATGCCGCACCCGCGGAGGAGGGCGCACCGGCGCCGACTGGGTTCATGGCTCTCGTTGGCTCCAACTACGACGAGATCGTCGCCCTCGCGGCCGACGAGCCGTCGCTGGTCATGTGTGCTCTGTTCGTGGATGAGGAACGTGACATCCTGTTCGGGCGGTTCGCCGAGGACTTCCCCGACCTCGAGCCGGTCCAGGCGTACGAGTGCTCCGGCGTCGAGCCGAGAGAACGCGTCATGACCGAGTGGGCCTCGAACATCAATCAGACCGACCTGATCATGCCGGGAGTCGACCAGCTCGACGAGATCGTGGGTGACGAACTGATGGGCTTCGTCGAGTGGTCCGTGTTCGACGGGTCCCCGCTCGAGGTCCGCGACCAGTTCAGGGATGACATCTACGGTGGATACGTCGTCAACGTCGGGAGCACGATCGGTGTCATCGCGTACAACTCCGACCTCATCGACGTCGAGGATGTTCCCGCTTCCTACTGGGACTGCGGAGACAATCCGGGGTGGGAAGGTCGGTGGATGATGGATGTCCGGCCTGCCACCGGGAACACGTTCTACTCCCACTGGGGCGAGGATCGCTTCCGTGAGTGGGGTGCGAACATCGCGGCCATGCAGCCACGTTGGATTCGCGGGGACACCTCATCGTTGCAGCAGGTCGCGCAGGGCGAGGCTGCCTACATCTGTGACGTCCGACTTCACAATGTGGAACGGGTCATGGCTGCAGACGAGGGCGGCCCGTTGAACTACATCTGGCCAGAGGAGGTGCCGTTCACCCCCGGGTTCCAGATCGCCGTCGGTCCGGAACCGAACGCTCCCAACAGCGCCATCCTGCTGACCGCGTGGCTGGCGTCCGACAGCGGTCAGGCTGCCCTCGAGGAGGTCATGCCCGCGCGGCTCGCCGCCGACGTTCCGGGTACGTACACCAACCGCCTCCTGACCGAGTCGGGTGCCACCCCGGTGCCGAGCGGGTGGGACTTCTTCCACTACGACGCAATCGCGACCGACATCCTCCTCGAACAGTGGGGATTCCCCACTCCTGAGGAGTAGGCCGACGGTCGGGCGGACCTCAAGGGTGCGCTTCCCGGGAACGTGGCGGGAAGCGCACCCGGTCCGCTGAACTCTGCGGCCGACGCCGACGAGGCGTTGGTGTCCTTGCGCGGAGGTCCCGTCGAGAGGTCGGGACTGCGGCCTCGGGCTCGAACGAGTGACGCTCAGGGATGGTCTCATGCGTGACGCACAACACAATGTGCTGAGGGAATCTGCAGGGACTCTCAGCAATGCCGTCGTGAATGGCCTCCGAACGATGCGTGGCCGCTGGGCGGTCGCGCTGGCGATCACGGCGGTCTTTCTCCTCGTGTCGGTTCCGCTCACCCAGCTGATCCAGCAGAGCCTGCGACTCGGCGGGCCCGGTCGCATGGGCGACTGGACGCTGTCGCACTACCGCCAGGCAACCGCAGGCGGTGGTCGCCTGGTCGAGGCGTTCACGAACACCATGATCGTGTCCGTCGTCGGGACCGCCATCACGCTGGCTCTCGCAACACTCTTCGCATGGCTGATCGAGCGCACGGACATGCCGCTGCGCAACCTCGCGTTCATTCTCCTGCTCATCCCGATGGCGATGCCCGGAATCCTGTTCGTGATGGCGTGGAGCATGCTTCTCGGACCCACGAACGGGTTCCTGAACATCATGATCCGCGATGCGCTCGGCGCCGTCGGCATCACGTTGGAGCGGGGCCCCTTCGACATCTACACGCTGACGGGGATCATCTTCCTCGATGGCATGCGGGGGGTGTCGACCCTGTTCCTCATGCTCATCGGAGCGTTCCGGCTCTTCAATCCCTCCTCAGAGGAGGCAGCGCGGGTGTCGGGCGCCGGAGGTGCAGCGACCCTGCGGAGGGTGACGCTGCCGGCACTGCTCCCGGCCCTGATGGTTGCCGGCATGTACTCGCTCGTCAGCAGCATGGAGCAGTTCGAGTCCGCACTGGTCGTCGGCCTCCCCGGCAACATCTTCCTGCTCAGCACCCTGATCTTCTTCAACGTGCAGATGCGCAATCCCATCAACTACGGCCTGGGCGCCGTGTACTCGATCATGTTCATCATGATCATGCTGGTGATGGTCGTCATCTATCGCCGGATCGTGCGCAACAGCGAGATGTACGCCACGGTTACCGGCAAGGGGTACCGGCCACGTCGCATCGAACTCGGAAGGTGGCGGTGGCCAGCGTTCGGACTCGTCGGCGTGTTCACCACGCTCGGGATGATCATGCCCGCCCTGTTCCTCGGATGGGTCTCGCTGCAACCGCCGCGGTCGGGTATCCGGATCGGCCAGAGCACGTCCCTGCAGAACTACCGCACGATCATCGCGTCGAGTTCCGAACAGGGCATCGCGTGGAACACGATCCACATGGCAGTGGTCACGGCCACGGTGACGATGGTGATCGCGTTCCTCGTGTCGTGGGCGATCGTCAGGGGTCCGAAGCGATTCCGGGGACTGCTCGACGGGCTCAGTTTCATCCCGTACGCGTTCCCCGGCATCACCGTCGCGGTGGCGCTCCTCATCGCGTTCCTCACCCCTCCACTGAATCGGATCCCCATCTACGGGACCGTGTACATCCTCGCCGTGGGGCTCACGACGCAGTACCTCGCGTTCAGTACTCGGTTGATGAACGGGTCGATCGTGCAGGTGAGCAAGGAACTCGAGGAGGCGGCACACGTCGGTGGCGCGCCGAACACCGACGTGCTCCGCCGCATCACCCTTCCGCTCATCCTGCCTGCGTTCGTGGCTGGATGGATCTGGGTCGCCGTACACGCCCTGCGCGCCTTCTCCATTCCGTTGGTGCTCGCGACGGGCGGCAACCAGGTCGTCGCGTCGCGCCTGTACGCAATGTGGAACGGCGGGAACCCCCAGGGCGCCTCCGCGCTCGGGACGATGTTGATGCTTGCACTCATCCCCATGACCTTCCTCATGCGGAGACTCATCCTGTCCCTCGGTCACTCCGACTAGGAGGCGATTCTCGTGTTGCGTGTTGACAGCCTTGTCAAGATCTACGAGTCCGACAACGGCGAGGTCCTGGCCGTCGACGAAGTCTCCTTCGAGGTCGAGGAGGGCGAGTTCTTCACGTTGCTCGGTCCCAGCGGCTGCGGCAAGACGACGACGATGCGTTGCATCGCGGGACTCGAGAACGTGACCAGCGGAAGGATCACCATCGACGGCGTCGAGGTGGTCAGTGACTCGAAGTCCGTGCCCACCAACCGCCGACCCGTGAGCATGGTGTTCCAGTCGTATGCGATCTGGCCGCACATGACGGTGGTGGACAACGTGTCGTTCCCCCTCTCGTACCGGCATCCGAACGGAGATCCGAAACAGCGACTGAGTCGTCAGGGGCGCCGGGAAGCGGCCATGGATGCGCTGCGACGGGTGCAGCTCGACCACCTGGCCGATCGGCGTGCGCCGTACCTGAGCGGAGGCCAGCAACAACGCGTGGCGCTCGCTCGCGCGCTCGTGTCGAAGCCCAAGGTGCTGCTCCTCGACGAACCGCTCAGCAACCTCGACGCCAAGTTGCGTGAGGAGATGCGGCGTGAGATCAAGGAGTTGACCTCATCGATCGGCATCACGACGATCTACGTGACCCATGACCAGAGCGAGGCGCTGGCCATGTCGGATCGGATCGCCGTGATGTCCGAAGGCGTCGTCATCCAACTGGGGTCGCCTCGAGACATCTACCTCACGCCTGTCACCTCGGCGGTGGCACGCAGTGTGGGCAGCGTCAACATGCTGGCCGGGAGGTTCGTGCGTCAGGAGGACGACTACGCCCTGGTCACCCTGACCGGTGGCCACGACGTGTGGTGCCGCTCCGTGGACGCCGAACTCGACGGCGAGGTACAGGTCATGATCCGGCCCGAACTCGTGGATGTGCACCGGGTCGACGATGGAGCGGACTCCGCGACCGCGCCCGGGTCGGGCGCACCCCTCAACGTGATCACGGGCACGGTGCGGTCTGCCCAGTTCAGTGGCGACCACCTCGACTGCTACTGCGACACGGCGGGAGGTCTCGTTCGTGCGAAGTTGCCCCCCGACCGAGAGCTCAACGCTGGTGACGAGGTGCTCGTCGAGTTCGACAGGGACCGAGTCATCGTGTCGAACGTCGAGGCGGCCGAACAGGGTGTCACGACGGCCGGCTAGCCCGGTCCTGCACCACCAGCCCGCTGTTCAGGTACACGTGGCACGACTGTGGGCCCTTGATCCGCGGTCGCTGTCGACCGTCGAGGGTGACATCCACCGACCCTGCAGCGGTCAGCCGCAGGGTGCGTGCGTTCCAGGCGCGGGATCGATCGGAAAGGGAGTCCCAAGATGAAGACGATCGTGGTCACGGGCGCGACGCGGGGGCTGGGAGCAGTGACGGCACGAAGGCTCGCGAAGCCGGACCACCGCCTCCTCGTTGCTGGACGCGATCACGATCGCGTGGCGGGACTCGTGTCGGAACTGGTGGACCAGTGTGCGCGCGTCGAAGGGGTCGTTGCGGATTTCACGGAACCCGATGCGTGCGATCGCGTGGTGGACGTGGCGGTCGAGCACTTCGACACGGTGCATGCGCTGGTCCACGTTCCGGGTGTGCGGCCCCACAGGTCGGTCGAGGACCTGAGCGTGGACGACTGGGACGAGGTCATGGACTTCAACGTCGGCACGCTGTTCCGGCTCACCCGGCGAGTACTGCCCCTCATGAAGGAGGCGGGCTGGGGAAGGATCGTCGCGTTCTCAGGCATTCGGGCGCTGTCCGGTCAGCACTCGGCCCACGTTGCGGCAAGCAAGTCGGCCATCCTGGGGTTCTGCCGAAGCGTGGCCCGCGAGTACGGGGTGCACGGGATCACGGCGAACGCCATCGTTCCCGGCTCAGTGTCGCAGGGCCTCGATGACCGCCCGCCGGCTCCCCCCTGGGCACGAGGTGGCAGCGACGAGGGCAGCGACCTCCACGATCGTGAGGGGCTTCGACCGGTCGGGCGGGTCGGAACCGGATCTGAGGTCGCGGCCCTCGTGGAGTACGTGGTGTCGGATGAGTCCGGGTACCTCACGGGTCAGGCTCTGCACCTGAACGGTGGAATCCACTTCGGCTGACCGTGGCGCCATCGGGCGGGTGCCCGTCAGTTGGACGCAGGCGCGTTCCACCATCCGAAACCGGTGGTTGTTGCCGCGGCGCCCTTGACACAGACTGGCCGCCGCGGCCGGCGGGTCGGGTGCCGGCGGGTCGGGTAGTGGAAGGGTCTCCTGCGGGTGGCTGTCGCCGTGGATCGCAGGCGGATGTGTCGGTTCACACGGTCGGCGCCTGATCCGCCGGTCCTGCAGCAGTCAGAACCCGGAGTCGAGGAGCCCGCATGTTCATGGCGTTCACGGAAGACCTGGCTGACGAGGATGCGTCGTGGCGCCGGGCCACGGGCCAGCGCGGATGGTCGTACCAGTTCATCCGACTTGTGTCCGAGGGACACTTCGGTGGTGGCCAGTTCAGCGAGGCGTTCGAGGCGGCGCAGCGGATCACGTACGGAGATCCGGACAGCTGGTGGCGCGAGTGGTCGGACCTTGGTGACCGACTCGTAGGGATGGCGCGGGAGGCTGAAGCACGGCAGGCCCCCGTGACGGCGAGCGCGCGGTACCTGCGAGCAGGAAACTACTACCGAACGGCCGAGTTCTGGGAGCCCTACACGGGACAGCGCAGGATCGAGACGTACCGAGCGGCCGTCGCTGCGTTTCGTCGTGGGTTCGAACTCGGCCCCATCCGAGTCGAACGCGTCGACATCCCCCACGAGGACTCCTCCCTCCCCGGCTATCTCGCGATCTCTCCCAGTGCTCCGACCACCAACGCTCCCGCCGTGGTCTTCTTCGGGGGGGCCGACACCATCGCCGAGGAGCTGTACTTCGCGGGTCACGGCATCCTCCAGCGTGGGGTCAATCTGCTGTTCCTCGACGGACCGGGGCAGGGCGGTGCCCTACGCGAGAACGGCATCCTGAGTCGACACGACTGGGAGGTGCCGGCGGGTGCTGCGTTCGATGTGCTGGCCCGGGATCCCCGAGTCGCCTCGGATCGCATCGCCATCATGGCGCTGAGCCTCGGCGGGTACTTCGCGCTCCGTGCCGCTTCGATGGACCCACGATTCGCCGCCTGCGTCTCCTGGGCTCCTCACTACGACGTGAGCGAGTTCTGGGCTGCCCGCCCCGATGATCACCCGCTCGCGGGTCAGTACCTGTGGTTCCTCGGGGAGCAGGACATGGCCGGAGTGAGGCGGAGGCTCGCCGACTACACCCTTGACGGCCTGCTGGACCGGATCGAGATGCCGACGCTCGTCGTCATCGGAGATGGCGAAGGAGGAGTGCGCGAGGACATGGCTCGCCGGGTGTACGACGAGTTGACCTGCGACAAGACCTGGATGCAGTTCACGCGGGACTTTCCCGGGTACGAACACTGTCAGATGGACAATCTGACGGTTGCCAACGAGGACATCGGCGACTGGATCGCGGCACATCTCTGACCGGGGTGTGCCGATGGGGGATCCCGTCCACGACGAGCAGGGGAGGCCCATGAGTGCTGACGTGGCTGACATCACGAGGCAGGCGGCGGAGTTCGTCGTCGAGACACGACCGGGAGACATCCCTGGATCGGTGAAGGCGATCGCCAGGCGCCAGATCCTCGACGGCATCGGGCTCGCCGTCGCGGGGTCCGCCAGTGACGTGCACCAGATCGTCCGAGGCTCGTTGGATGGCATGGTCGGCGACGGTCCTGCGACCGTGTTCGGGTGTCCGGGCGGGGCGCCACCGAGACTCGCCGCACTCCTCAACGGGATCTCGATCCACGCGGACGACTACGACGACACACAGCTCGCCGTGGCCAGGGATCGTGTGTACGGGCTCCTGACCCATCCCACCGCCCCGGTCCTGCCCGCAGCGCTGGCCGCCGCCCAGTCAGTCGGCAGCAGCGGAGAGGAGTTCTTCGCTGCGTACTGCGTTGGCGTCGAGGTCGAGTGCAAGATCGCGGAGGCGATCGATCCGCGTCACTACCAGCACGGGTTCCACACCACGGCGACCGTGGGCACATTCGGGGCGGCAGCGGCCACGGCGAGGCTCATGGGGCTTGATGTCGAAGCCACGCAACGGGCCTTCGCGGTCGCTGGCTCGCAGGCGGCAGGGTTGCGTGAGAACTTCGGGACGATGCTCAAGCCCTACCACGCGGGACGAGCGGCGGAGTCGGGCTTCGTTGCCGCCGACCTGGCGCGCCGCGGCATCACCGGGACCAGCCGGATCCTGGAGGCGCCGCGAGGATTCTTCCGGGCGGCGGGCGGCGGATTCGATGCGGAGTTCCTGGACGGGGCGTGGGGCGCCCCGTGGAGCTTCGTCGATCCCGGAGTCTCGATCAAGCCGCATCCCTCGGGTTCGCTGACGCATCCCGGAATGTGGGCGATGATGCAGATCCTCGGGGAGGCGGCTCCCGAGCCGCAGGATGTCGAGTCGGTCGTGGTTCGGACGAACTCGAGCATGCCGAACGCGCTCATCCATCACCGCCCCACCGATGACCTGCAGGCCAAGTTCTCGATGGAGTTCTGCATGGCCATCCTCCTCGTCGACGGGCGTGCCGGACTGCCCGAGTACACGAGCGAGACCGTCAATCGTGAGGACGTACAGGCGATGATCAGGCGCGTGGACTTCAGCGCGGATCGTGAGTTCGATGAACTGGGTCCGCGCGAGATGACCACGCGGGTGGAGGTCACGGCACGGTCGGGGGAGACCTGGACGCGGACCGAGTCCTACGGCAAGGGGCATCCTCGGAACCCGATGTCTGACGACGAACTGCTCGTCAAGGTGCGTGAGTGCCTGGACTGGGGTGGCATAGGTGCGGATCAGGCGAACGACGTGCGCGACGCCGTCGCCACGGTCGAGGAGGTGTCGTCGATCCGCGACTGGCGCCCGTGCACCCTCGTGCCGGTGTAGCGACCACGTGAGTGCACGACGCGGCGGGAGTTCGCGCCATGGTTCAGGTCGGATTCATCGGGACGGGTTCGTGGGCCCAGCGGCTCGCTGTCGGGGTCGCCGCGACCGGCGATGCATCGATCTCCCGGTGCTGGTCGCCGACGGCTGCGAGTCGAGGGCGATTCGCCGCGGCGTTCGGATGTGAGCCGTCGGTGAGCGCGATGGAACTCGTTCGCGATCCGTCGGTCGACGCCGTGGTCATCGCGACCCCCCACAGCACCCACCGAGAACTGGTCGAGTTGGCGGCGGGCGCCGGTCGCCACGTGTTCGTCGAGAAGCCCCTGACGAACACCGTCGAGGACGGTCTGCGGTGTGTGGAGGCCGCCGAACGGGCGTCGGTCGTGCTCCAGGTCGGGCACCACCGGCGCCGCTCGCCGGCACTGCGACGCCTCCGTGAACTGATGGACACCGATGTGATGGGTGTGGTGTCCCTTGCCGAGGCGGTCATCATGACACCCGGCAGCCTGCGCCGTCGTGACACATGGCGTGCGGACCCCGTCGAGGCGCCGTTGGGGGCGGTGACCGCCCTCGGAGTCCACGGCGTGGACAACCTGCTCCACCTGTTGGGTGACGCGGTGGGTGTGACCTGCATGAGCGCACGCCCGGTCGGCCTCAACCCGATCGACGATGTGACGTCCCTGCTCCTGCAGTTCTCGACGGGAGCCATCGGGCATGTCGGCAGCAGCATGGTCGCGACGCGCACGACGAACATCGCGGTCCACGGCACCCGACGTTCCGGGTGGTCGACCCACGACGGAACGACACTGCGGTTGCAGGACGAGTCCGGAGGCCTGCATGACGTCGATCTCCCCGACGTCGATCCGATCATCGACCAGATGCGCGGCTTCGTCGCCTCCATCAGGGATGGATCTGCCGTCGAGGTCTCGGGGCACGAGGCGCTCAGGGTGGTGGCCGTCATGGAGGCTGCCATCCGAAGCAGGCGAACGGGTGGCCATGCCGAGATCGTGAGGCCGACATGAGCGAGTCCCGACCACCTGTGGCAGGAACGAGGCGCCGATGAAGGACAGCCAGGAATGGTTCGAGGTGCTCGGTCACGTCGATCAGGCGCGGGGCCTCACCGGAACGGACGTCTTGTGCGGCCCGGGTCGTGTCGGCGAACTCGGTCGGCTGTTCGACGAGCGTGGGTTGCGCCGGGTCCTGGTCGTGTGTGGAAGGCACGTCGGTGCCAACACCGCCGTGATCGAGCCGCTCCGTGAGGCACTTGGTGACCGCCTCGTCGGGATCCACGACGGTACGTCGCCGGGCAAGGAGATCGGCACGGTGTACGAGGGCATCGAGCGCCTGCGAGAGGTCGGCGCCGACGCGATCCTCGGGGTCGGGGGAGGATCGAGCAGCGACACGGCCCGCCAGATGAGTGTGTTTGCCTCGGACGGGCGTTCGCTGGAGAGCTTCCGCGACGCTGCGATGCGTGGCGCGATGGAGCCGCCACAGTGCCGCGAGGCTCCGACGCCGGTGGCGCTCGTGCCTACGGCGCTGGCGGGCGGTGACATCTCCAACGGGGGCACCATCGAGGTGCTCGCGTCCACCGAGTCGCCCAGTGGACGACCGATCCGGACCCGCGGGTCGGTGACGCCCTGGCTGGTCATGTACGACGCGGAGATGTACCTGTCCACGCCGGACGAGGTACTGCGGAACTCGGCGATGAACGGCTTCAACAAGGGCATCGAGACGATCTACTGGCCGCGCGCCACCCCTGTGAGCGATGCCTGTGTGATGAGAGGCATCCGCCTGATGGCCGACGCGTTCGAGGGCTTCGTGGAGCGGGATCCGGTCGCGGTCGGACGCGTCGTCATCGGTTCACTGCTGATCCAGTTGCGCCGCAGTCTGTCCATCATCCACGCGTTCGGCCACAGCATCTCACGCAACTCCGACATCCATCAGGGCGTGGCCCATGCCGTGCTCACCCCGCATGTGCTCGAGTTCGTCTTCGCCAGGACCCACGGACGCCGTGACCTGATGGCGATGGCGCTCGGTCTCGATCCGACGGGCCGTTCAGACCGGGACGTCGCGAGCGAGGTCATCCGTGGCGTCGCGCGAGTCCGCGACACGCTGCGGATCCCGGCATCCTGGCGTGAACTGGACGCGGCACGACTGCCGGATCTGTCGGTGGTTTGTGCGCAGGTTCCGGACGATCCGATCATGGTCAACTCGCCGATCGACGTGACGTCGGCCGAGGCTCACGAGGTGCTCGAACGCGGCTGGTGACCCCGGTTCGGGGATTCGCGACACGGCTCCAGGGAGGTGTCTGGTGGACTGGACAGACGTGAATCCGGATCCTGAGTGGGTCTGGCGACGTTGGGAGGCCCGTTTCGTGGCCGCAGGTGTCGACTGGAACATCGTCCAGCGACTCAGGGCTGAGATCGCGAGTTGGGACCAGTGGTGCGCTCGGTGGTCGGCCGTGGGTGACGAACTCGACGCCGCGGCCGACGAGGCCATGGAGCGAGGTCGCGCTCTCACCGCCGCGGACCTCTGGGTGCTCGCGGGGATGCTGCACCACTTCGGTGGGATGTACTTCATCTGCGACCTCGACCAGATGGCTCGAGCAGAGCGACGAGGTGTGGCCAGTTTCGCCCGGGCGGCGCCTCACCTTGAGACGCCGGCCCTGCCCGTCTCGGTCGACTACCGGGGGACGACGATTCCCGGCTACCTCCGGGTGCCCGACACGCCAGAGCCTCCGCCCGTCGTCTTGTTCTACAACGGCTTCGAGGGCAGCAAGGAGGAGAGCCAGAGGCGCGCGTTCGAGTACCTGGACCGAGGCATGGCGGTGCTGTCGTGGGATGGCCCCGGTCGGGGAGAGACGCTCGAGCACCTTCCCATGCACGGAGACCAGAGAGAGATCACGTCCCTGTTGATCGACATGCTCGAACGGCGTGACGACGTGGACGCCACGCGGATCGGGGCGACGGGCCCGAATCGAGGAGCACACACCGCGGCCAAGGCGGCTGCCCGCGAACCGCGCATTCGAGCGCTCGCGCTTGTCAGCCCGGGCTACGACCGTCGAGACGCAGACTGGCGAAACGAGTACGAACTGCGCTTCTTCCTCCACATCTTCCACGTCGCCGACGAGGAGGCGCTACGCGAACGCCTGCGGGACACGGATCTGACGCTGGAGGGAGACGCCGAGCGGATCACGTGCCCGACCCTCGTCGTGTCGGGCACGAAGGACTTCGCCTGGCAGGCCAGCGGCACGCAGCGCCTGTACGACGAGCTCGCGGGCCCTCGCCACTGGGAACTGATCGCGGGGGCCGAACACACGGGCAACAACGTGCCCTACCTGATTCGCCCAATGCTCGCCGACCACATGGCGTCGGTGTTCGGGGCTGGCTCCCTGTGAGAGGTCGATGCGAGGTGATCGGGCAGTCCCGGGGTGCCACGCCCCGGAGCCGACGTCCGCATGTGACCGCGCGGTCGGGCGAAGCGTGAGCCTGTGGTTCACAAGGGCGGTGTCTGTGCAGTTCGCCATCATGATGCCCATCAACGCCGTGCGCCCGATGGTGTCATATCGCGCGCTGGAACTTGGCGCGTCACCGCTCGAACTGGGTGTGGTTGCGGCCGGGTACGGAGCGATCGCCTTCCTGCTGGCGGTCCCTCTCGGTCGCTGGGTCGACCGCTGGGGTGAATCGAGGTTCATGGCGTTGGGGGCCCTGGTGGCGAGCGTGTCAGTGGCGTTCATGGTCCCCGTCGGCAGCATCTGGTCCCTGACCGCGGTCTACGCGGTCCTCGGGGTCGCTCAGGCGACCACGATGATCGGCATGCAGGCGTTGACCGCGAACGCGGGGCGGACCGATCGGCGCGACGCTCGATTCGGTGTCGCGAGCGTCAGTGCGGCGACCTCCCAGATGGTGGGTCCTCCACTCGGTGGGCTCGTGTACGTGCTCTCGGACGGGTCGCTCGACTGGGTGTTCGTCGCGGTCGTACCGCTCATGATCGTGGCCGTGGCGGTGGCCCTCACCCTCGTCGTGTGGCCTGCGCCGGACAACGACCGAGACTCGGATGACCACGGGCGTTCCGGCACGGCGCAGGAATCGATGCACGGCGCCGTGTCGACCGTCCTACGGCGTCCGAGCGTTCCACATGCGATGCTCGCCTGCATCGCCGTCGTCGCGACGACCGACCTGATCACCGCCTACCTGCCTGCCTATGGAGAGGCGAATGGGATCCCTGTCGAGGTGATCAGCCTGCTGCTCGGACTGCGAGCTGCCGCAGCCATCGCGTCGCGACTCGGACTCGTCGTGCTCGTGGATCGCTTCGGCCGTCGGTCGGTGCTGGTCGTCAGCCTCGTTGCGGCCACGGGCGGCCTCGCCCTGTTGCCGACGACGGTGACGCCGGTGTCGCTGGCACTCCTGCTGGTCGTGGCGGGGTGCGGTCTCGGGTTCGGTCAACCGCTGAGCCTCGCGTGGATCTCGGAGGCCGTGCCACCGCGGATGCGCGGGACCGCGCTCGGCGTACGCATGACGGGCAACCGCGTGGGCCAGATGACGGTTCCGCTCGTGGCGGGGGCGATCGCTGGAGTCACAGGTGTGGGCGCGGTGTTTGCCGTGACCGCGGTGCTCCTTGGATCGGCCGCCGCCGTGGTTGCGCGCGCGCCATCGAGTGGGAGCGCGGCGACGTGACGTCGCCTGGAGGCGGTTCGGGTGGATGCCCGATCGACTGATGCCGGGATCCGGCGGAGAGGACGGAGGCACGGATGGAATCGAGACACGAGGGGCTGACGGACGAACAGCGGGAGTTCCAGCGGCTCTGTCGGGACTTCACGGACCGCGAGATCCTTCCCTGGTTGCAGGCCAACCGGGATCACGAGTGGAGTGCGGAGCCCCTGGAACGACTCCCGCGGGACCTGTTCGCGAAGGCGGATGAGATCGGCCTGCGAACGCTCGGGTTGCCTGTCGAGTACGGGGGTGTGGCCCTCGACACGATGACTCAGGTCCTCATGATCGAGGAACTGAGCCGGGGCGATCCGGGGTTCACCACCACGCTGGTGCAGAACTGGAAGCTGCCGGCGACCTTCGCTCGCCTTGCATCGAAGGAACTCGCTGACGAGTGGCTCGCGAGGTTCAAGGATGACCCCACGTTCCTGTGGGCGAACTGCTCGACGGAGCCTCGGGGTGCGTCCGACCGCATCCTGCCCTACGACGCGCCCGAGGCGAGCATGCAGACGCGTGCCGTCCGGGACGGTGACGAGTGGGTCATCAACGGGGTGAAGCACTACATCTCCAACGGTGCGATCGCGAGCGCGTTCATCGTGCACGCGAACACGGACCCGACCGCTGGTGTTCGGGCAGGTGTGTCAAGTTTCCTCGTTGGCCGAGACGCGCCCGGCCTGTCGATCGGTCGCATCAACGAGAAGATCGGTCATCGGCTCCAGGTCAACTCCGAGGTCGTGTTCGAGGACTGCCGCGTGCCGGCTTCGCACCTGTTGGTTGCCAACCGCTCGCACGACGGGCAGCGCAGGTACACGCAGAGCAGCCGACTGTTCAACGGTGCGCGGGCGCTCGGGATCATGCAGGCGATCGTCGACGAGACCTCGCGCTACGTGCAGCAGCACTTCCACGGCGGCAAGATCATCATCAAGCACCAGGCGGTGGCCGCGAGACTCGCTGACATGATCACCGAACTGGAACTCTCGCGGTCGATCGTGTACCGGGCGGCTCGTGCCTTCGACGCTGGGTTCGACGATGCCGACGCACTGGCGCTGATGGCCAAACTCCACACGTGCGAAGCGGTCTTCGATCTCGCTCGCGCCGCGATGGAACTGCACGGCGGCGCGGGGGTGATGGTCGAGGCCGGTGTCGAGAAGTTCCTGCGGGATGCGTCGATCCTCGGTCACACCAACGGTACGGCGGACATCAACCGGTTCAAGATCATCAGGGAACTGTTCCCGGAGACCGCCGGCGTCTACGCCGGCCCGGATCCTGTCTTCAATGCGGACGGCACGGTCTCACCGGCGATCATCGGATAGAGCCGCCGATCTCGGGGCTGCGTGCCGCTCAGCCCCGAGATCGGCACGCCTGCAGGCCGCGGCGCGTGAGGGTCGCAGCAAGATGTCGGCGAAAGTCGGCACTTGCATGCAGGTCCGACGGTGGGTTGGTGCCCTCGGGGGCGAGGTCGGCCGCAGTGGCCAGCAGGCTGTCCGAGAGCCGAGCGAGTGGTGTGCCTCGGAGTCTGTCCTCCACCGCCACCGCGCGCACGGGGACGCTGTCCATGTTGGTCAGGCCGACGCGCAGGTCGACGATCGCTTCGTCGACCGACGAGGCGCCCTGGGGGTCTCCCCGGACGGTCGTCATTATGACGACGGCCCCGACGACTGCCCAGGCCCGTGCAGCAGGCCGGAACTTCTCGTGGTGCCACCGCCAGCCGCCGATACGAGGTATGCGTACCTCCACGAGCACGTCGCCGTGCTCGAGCGCCGTGGTGAGGTACCCGCGAAAGAAGTCCCGGGCAGGGATGTCGCGGTGGCCACTGACACCCTGCACGACGAACACGGCGTCGAGCGCGACCATCACGGCCGGCAGGTCGCCGGCCGCATCGCCGTGTGCGAGTGCTCCTCCGATGGTTCCTCGGTGACGAACCTGAGGGTCTCCGATCGTGGCCGCCACGGCAGCGAGCACGCCACAGTGCTCGTTCACCAGAGGGTCATCGGCGAGTTGCTGGTGTGTGGTCAGCGCGCCGATCGACAGCCACTTGGCGTCGCCACCGGCATCGATCCGGACACCGCGCAGTCCGTCGACGCGGTCCAGATCCACCAGGACGCTCGGGCTCGCCAACCGCAGTCTCATCAGGGGCAGGAGGCTGTGGCCCCCGGCGATGAGGATGGCTTCGTCGCCCGCCTCGTTGAGTGCGGAGACGGCCTCGTCGACGGACTCCGGACGGACATACATGAACGGAGCGGGGATCATGTGTCCCTCCCGGGGATGCTCTGGGCGTCGGCCGAACCGGATGTCCGGGCGCGCATGGCGGATGCTGCGTGCTGCACGGCCTCGACGATGGCCATGTACCCGGTGCAGCGGCAGATGTTTCCCTCGAGTCCGTGGCGGATCTCGTCCTCTGACGGGTTGGGGTTCGTCACGATCAGGTCCGCGGCGGCCATGAGCATGCCAGGTGTGCAGTAGCCGCACTGGAACGCCTGGTCCTCGTCGAACGCGACCTGCAGGGGGTGCAGGTCGTCGGGTCCGGACGCGAGCGACGCGACCGTGTCGACCCGGCGCCCGTCGGCCTGCACGGCGAGCACCGTGCAACCCTTCACCGACTGGCCGTCGAGGTGGACGGTGCACGCCCCACAGCTGGAGGTGTCACAGCCGATGTTGGTGCCGGTGGCGCCGACGACGTCCTGCAGGAACTGGGTGAGCAGGAGGCGAGGTTCGACCTCGTGGACCTGCTCGGCGCCGTCGACCGTGATGCGGACACGCATCGTCGGATGCGAGGTCGCGTTCGGGGGGTCGGTTGGTCTGCCGGTCATGGTCGCTCCTGGTATGGACGCCGGTGTTGCCCACGGGTGGGTTCCTACCCTAGGCTGCGGCCCTACGCATTGTCGACAAGTAGACAACAGGAGAACGAAGCGCCTTGGATTCCTACCGCATCGACCGGATCTCCCAGCCACAGGCCGAGGCGCTGCTGAAGAGCTCGCGCACGGCGATCATCTCGACGGGAAGCATCGAGCAGCACGGTGCACACCTCCCGCTCGGGACCGACGCCATCGCGGCCCTGACCATCGCCGAACGAGTCGCGGCGCGGATGGAGTCCGTGCTGGTCCCGCTGTCGGTCCTCGGTGTCGCCCCGTACCACATGGCGTGGGCCGGCTCGCTGACCCTGAAGTCCGACACGATGCGCGCGATGATCCGCGACGTCTGTGCGGGCCTGGCCCGTGGTGGGGCGGAACGCATCCTCATCGTCAACTGGCACGAGGGCAACACGCCCACGGTGCGGCTCGCCGCCGACGACGTCCAGACCGAGAACCCGGTGCGCGTCGTGATCGCCGAGGGCCACATCATCACCAACGGCCTGTACCCCGACGAGATGGAGTTCACGCACGCCGGCGCGATGGAGACCGCGGCCGTGCTCGCGTACGACCCGTCGCTCGTCCAGCGTGACGCCGCCCGCAACGCCTCCGACATCGACGTCGGCGAGGAGGGCCACGCCCTGTACCGCCAGCGCGACGTGTTCCCGATCCTCGAGGACTTCCGCGAGGTCGCACCGACCGGCTGGTACGGCCACCCGGAACGCATCACCGTCGAGAGGGCCCGCGAGATCCTCGACGAGGTCGCGGACCACGTCGTGACCAAGGCCACCGCCACCTTCGCGGAGCTCGACGAGCGCGCGAAGCGATTCGACAAGGACTCGCCCGCCAGTCAGTGACCGGCCTCGACCCCACCTGCTCGACCCGACGGCTCGAGCCTCGCAGCAGACGTCAGAGAGGAACCGATCGATGAGTGCACCCACCGGAACGATGCGCGCAGCGGTGCTCAGGGACTGGAACGTCCTGGAGACCGCCGAGTGGCCGATCCCCGAACTCGAGGACGGGGAGATCCTCGTCAAGGTCGCGTCGTGCGCGATGTGCGGCACCGACCTCAAGCTGGTCTCCGGCACCTACGCCGGGACGTGGCCGCCCGAGCTGCCGTTCATCATCGGCCACGAGTGGGGCGGCGAGATCGTCGCGATGGGCCCGAACTGCCGGCGCAACGACCTGAAGGTCGGTGACCGGGTGGTCGCGGAGAACCACGGCGGCTGCGGCACCTGCCGCAAGTGCCGCACCGGCAAGTACAACATCTGCCTACGTGTGCGGGAGCCGGGCTACAAGCTCTACGGGCACACCGCGCAGGGCGCGCTGGCCGAGTACGCGGCGCGACCCGAGGTCGTGCTGCACAAGATCCCCGACTCGGTTCCCGACGCGTCGGCCGCACTGGTCAACCAGGCGGCGCTCGCCCTGCACGGTGTGCTGCGCAGTGGTCTGAAGCCGGGAGACTCGGCCGCGGTGTTCGGCCCCGGACTGCTCGGGCTGATGTCCATGCAGATCGCGAAGGCCGTCGGTGCCGACCGTGTGGTCATGGTGGGTCGCGGACACCGCCTGCAGTACGCGAAGGAGATGGGTGCCGACGCCATCGTCGACTACGAGAAGGTCGACCCGGTCCAGGGCATCCGCGAGGCCACTGACGGCCAGGGCGCCGACGCCATCTACGAGTGCGCCGGCAACCCGATCGTGATTCAACAGGCGCTGGACTCCGTCGCGCGCGGCGGCTCGGTGTGCCTGCTCGGCCTCGCGGGCAAGGAGGCGCGTGCGGAGATCTCGCCCGACCGCCTGACGCTCGACGACCTGAACCTGATGGGCATCCGGTCGAGCCCGGGTCTGTACCCGCGCACGATCAGCCTGTTCGCCAACGGGTCGATCATGCCCGGGACGCTCACGGACGACGTCTACCCGCTCGAGCGTGCGGCCGACGCGATCGGCGCCCTCAAGGACCGCAGTTCGCTGCGCCCGATCGTCATGCCGGGTCTGTCCGCCTGACCGGTCGGTCCGCCCGGCGTCGATGACCGGCGTCGGGCCGACCGACCGCACCACCTGCACCGCCCGCACGACCCGCGACGAACACGACGAAGCCGCCCGTGACCACGCACCACACCGGGCCCACGACCAGACAGGTAGGGACATGACCGAGGACGCGCGCACCGTCACCCCGTTCACCACGACGGAGATGTCGGTTCCGGCCGCCATCATCGAGGTGCTGGCGCAGGCCGGCATCACGAAGATCTTCGGCATGCCCGGTGGCAAGACGAACATGATCTACGACGCGCTCTTCGACACCGACGCCGTCGTGCCGGTCCTCACCCGTGAGGAGAGCCTCGGCTCGATCATGGCCGAGGTGTACGGACGGATGACCGGCATCCCCGGCGTGGTCATGGGCCAGACCAGCTGGCTGGTCGGCAACGGCGGCGCCGGCATCATCGAGGCCCACCTCGGTTCCTCGCCGATGCTGGTGCTCGGGGACCTGTCCGACAACGCGCCGTTCTCCCACCAGGCGCCCTACCAGGCCGCGACCGGCCTCCGCGGGGGCTGGGACGCCGCCGCGACGCTGCGCGGGATGACCAAGGAGGTCTTCGTCGCCAACGACCCGGTCGAGGCTGTGCAGGTCACCCAGTTCGCGATCCAGCACGCGCTCGCCGGAGAACAGGGTCCGGTCGCGGTGCTCTACCACTCGCGAGCACTCAACGGGACGGTCGGCCCGCAGTCCCGCCCGCGAATCTGGCACACCAACGCCTACCTGCCTGCCACCGCGCGCGTCGCCGACGACGCCGAGGTCCGGGCTGCCGCTGCACTGCTCGACGGTGCCGAGCGTCCGGTGATCATCGCCGGCAACGGCGTGCGCCTGTCGAAGGCCTACGACCAGCTCGCCGCGCTCGCGCGGAAGGTGGGCGCCGCGGTCGCGACCACCGGATCGGGCAAGGGCGTGTTCGACGAGACCGACCCGCTCGCCGTCGGCGTGATGGGAAACTTCGGTGAACCGACCGCCAACAACGCCGTCGCGCAGGCCGACGTCGTGCTGGCCGTCGGGACGAAGCTCGGCCCGAGCGACACGTCGATGAACAACCCGGCGCTCATCGGCGGTGAGCACCAGACCGTCATCCAGATCGATGTCGAGCCCCTCAACGTCTCGCGCGCCGTCCCCGTCGAGCAGATCCTCATGGGCGACGCCGGTCGCGTGATGGCGCAGTTGACCGAACTCGTCGACGACTCGAACGCAGAGGCCCGTGCAGCGGCGGTCGCCGCCCACCGGGACACCCACGGGTTCTTCTCGCGTCCGCAGGGCCAGCAGGCCTCACTGCCGATGCATCCACAGCGAGCCATCGACACGCTGGTCAGGCACATCGAGAACGACTGCATCGTCACGTGCGACGCCGGTGAGAACCGCCTGTTCATGAACCGCTACTTCCAGTCCACCGGCCGCGGCGACTTCTACCAGTCGGCGGCGTCGGGTGGCATGGGCTACTCGATCCCTGCGGCGCTCGCGGCCAAGGTCGCCGAACCGTCGAAGCGGGTCGTCGCGGTGACCGGCGACGGCGGCTTCGGGATGTGCATGAACGGGTTGCTCACCGCCGTCGAGGAGAACCTGCCGATCATCGTGGTCATCCTCAACAACGAGTCGCTGGGCTGGGTGCAGCACAGTCAGGGCGACCGGGTGGTCGCCTCGACGCTGCGCGACTTCGACTACGCCGGCATCGCCGCGGCGATGGGCTGCGACGTGTACCGCGTCAGCGAGGACACCGAGTTCGGCAAGGCGCTGGAGGCGGCCCTGGCCGCCCACCAGGATGGGGGAGACCGCCCGATCGTCATCGAGGTGCCGACGTCGCGCGACGAGAAGTACACCGACATCGCCTCGCCGATGAACGCGTGGAAGTGACATCATTCGCCCGAGGTGCACCGCACCTCATCGATCCACACCGGGAGACACGCTGATGACCGGCAACGACTGGACGCAGGTGCGGTACGAGCTCGACAAGGGTCGCAACTTCGGCGCGATCATCAACTCGCCCTGGTACGAGGACGCGGTCTACCCGAAGTTCTCCGACCAGGAGATCGAGCGCCGCCACGCCCACGCGCGTGATCTCATGGAACGCGAGGGGCTCGACGCGCTGCTGCTCACCGGCGGCCAGAACGTCTACAGCATGGGCAGCGGGGTGACCTGGGCGTCGGGCATGATGGACGACCGCGGGATGATCCAGTACATGGTCCTGCCGCGCGTCGGCGAGCCGACCGTGTTCTACCCGCATCCCGGCTGCCACATCGAGGCCGTTCGTCGCATGACGTGGGTCGACGACGTGCGTGGCTGCGAGGGCGGCCGCTACGGCCGGGTCATCGCCCGCCGCCTGACCGAACTGGGCATCGGGTCCGGCCGCATCGGCGTGACCGCGGCCGACCGCACCGGCCCGGAGTACATGGGCGCGAGCGCCTACCTCGAACTCGTCGCCGAGCTCCCGCAGCTCGAGATCAGCTTCGAACCCGACCTGTTCCACGAACTGACCTACCGCAAGTCCGCGGAGGAGATCGCGGCGATGGAGGTCGCTGGTGAACTCGCGGTGGCTGCCCAGCACGCGGTCGTCGCCGCGGCCGTGCCGGGAAACCGCGAGTGCGACCTGTCCGCCCAGGCGACCGCCGCGATGCTCGCCGGGGGAGGCCGCTCGTTCCTGATGATGATCGGCTCGACGGACACGTCGGACCCGAAGCTGATCTTCCCGAACCCCAACCCGTCGATGCGGGTGCTGGGCGAGGGCGACCTGATCCTGCCGGAGCTGTCCCCGACCTACATGGGCTACTCCGCCAAGGTCGGCCACCCCGTCTCCGTCGGGGAACCGCCCGCGTACGTGGACGCGTTCTACGACGACGTGCTCGGCCCCGCCTACGAGGAGATCTCCGGCGCGCTCGGCCCCGACGTCCCCCTCGAGCGGGTCCACGAGGCCACCGCGGTGTTCCGCCGGCTCGGTGCCCAGTCGAGGCCGATGTGCATGCACGGCATCGACCTGATCACCGACGGGCCGATCGTCACCACCGACGGGGTCCGTGCGAGCGACCTCGACCGGGTGCTCGTGCCGGGCATGACGGTCAACGTGGAGATCACCCCCATCGACGCCGAGGGCGTGTACGGCATGTTCATGTCGCGCACGTTCGTCATCGAGGAGTCCGGGGCTCGCGACATCACCCCGTTCCCGCGCGACGGCGTGGTCCGGGGAGGCTGATGGTCACCGCCCGGCGCGAGAACGACCGGTTCCTGCGAGGCCGGGGGCGTTACCTCGCGTCGGTACGGCCCGAAGGCATGCTCCACGCGGTGTTCGTGCGCTCCAGCGTCGCCCATGGGATCCTGCGCGACGTGCGTGTCGACGCGGCCCGGCAGGCCCCCGGGGTCGTCGAGGTGTTCACCGCCGCGAGCCTCGTCGTGGCCGACATCCCGAGCGCCACCGGACCGGGTCCGGTCGTGCCGGCCATGACCCGCCCGCCGCTGGCGCGGGACCGGGTGCGGCACGTCGGCGAGGCCGTCGCGATGGTGATCGCCGAGTCGGTCGCCGCCGCGGTCGACGCCGCGGAACTGGTCGAGTTCGACGTCGAGGAACTCCCGGTCGTCGCCACGCCCGAACAGGGGCTGAGCGACGACACGCTGCTCTTCGAGGCCGCCGGCACCAACGTCGTCGACCGGGTCACGATCCCCGACGGCGCAGCGGTCGACGTCGACCGCTGGCCCGTCGTCGTCGACCTCGAGGTCGACAACCCGCGGCTCGCGCCGATGCCACTGGAACCGATCGGGATCGTCGCCGAACCCGACGGGGACCGGCTCACCGTCTGGTACGGCCACCAGCGACCCCAGACCATGCGTACCCAGCTCGCCGACATCCTCGGCATCCCGGTCGACCGGCTGCGGATCCGGGTGCCCGACGCCGGGGGAAGCTTCGGGCTGCGCGGCCGGTTCTTCCCCGAGTACGTGACGGTGTCGGCGGCCGCGCTGCGCCTCGGCCGACCGGTGCGCTGGCAGCAGACCCGCACCGAACAGTTCCTGTGCGGGGTGCACGGTCGCGGCATGCACCACCGCATCCGCATCGCCGGTGACGAGACCGGCTGCATCCACGCCGCGACGTTCGACGTGGTCGCCGACATGGGCGCCTACCCGCACAACGGCTCGCACATCCCCCGCAACACCGCCGCCATGGCGCTCGGTGTCTACGACGTCCCCGAGGTGTCCGTCACCACCACCATGGTCGTGAACAACCGGGCCCCGATCGGGTCGTATCGCGGCGCGGGGCGCCCCGAGGCGACCTACGCCATCGAACGTGCGGTCGACGCGTTCGCGGCCCGGCTCGGCATGGATCCCGCCGAGGTGCGCGAACGCAACATGATCTCGCCGGACCAGCTCCCGAAGCGTCTGCCCACGGGCGTCGAGTACGACAGCGGCGACTACGCGACCTCGATGCGCATGGCCCTGGACCTGATCGACGCGGACGGGGTCCGTGCCGAGCAGCGCCGCCGCCGGGTCGAGGGCGGGCGGCCGCTCGGGCTCGGGATCTCCGTGTTCATCGAGCGTGCCGGTGGCGGCGCCAGTGGCCACGAGTACGCGCGGGTCGCCGTGGAACGTGTCGACGGCAGCGGGTCGAGCGACGTCGAGGTGGTGGTCTACGCCGGTACGACCTCGCAGGGCCAGGGGCACGACATCACCTGGGCCCAGATCGCGTCCGGGGCGCTCGGCCTCGACGCATCGCGCGTGCGCATCGTGACCGGCGACACCGACGCCGTGCCGGGTGGTGAGGGCAGCTACGCCAGCCGGTCCACGCAACTGGGTGGCTCCGCGATCCTGCGCGCCTGTCAGCAACTGGTCGAACGCGCCCGCGACGTCGCCGCGCGCCACTGGGGGGTGCCGGTCGACGACGTCGCGTACGAGTCCGGGGTCGTACGTCACACGGCGAGCGAGTCCGCCGCTGCCGGCGTGGACCAGTGCACCCTGGACGAACTCGAACGGATCGCCGGCGACGCAGGCGAGGAACTCACCGTCGAGGAGCGGTTCTCCGCGGGTGCCCAGACGTTCCCGTACGGCACGGTCGTCGCGGTCGTCGAGGTCGACGAGGACACCGGCCGGGTGTCGCTCGAACGGATCGTCGCCGTCGACGACTGCGGGACCGTCGTCAACCCGGTGATGGTCGAGGGACAGGTCCACGGGTCACTCGCACAGGGCGTGGCCCAGGCGCTGTACGAAGAGGTCGTGTACGACGAGCACGCGCAACTGCGCACGGCGAGTCTCGTGGACTACCTGGTCCCTTCGGCCGCCGACCTGCCCCACTTCGAGACCGGGCGACTCGAGACCCCCGCACCGTCGAACCCGCTCGGCGCCAAGGGAACCGGCGAGTCGGGGGCGATCGGTGCCCCACCGGCGATCGTCAACGCCGTGCTCGACGCACTGCGACCACTCGGTGTCGACCACCTCGACATGCCTCTCGCCCCGCAGAAGGTGTGGCACGCGCTGCAGCAGGCACGTGCCACGTCCGTCGCCTGACGCCGCCGACCCGGGACCCACCGAGCCGACCCGGACTGCACCGACCCGCCGACCTCGACCAGCACCGACCCGCCGACCTCGACCAGCACCGACCCGCCGACCTCGACCGACCTGCAACGGAGGAACCGATGTCCGAAGACGTGCTGGAGCACGCCCGACGCGCGTGGCTGCCGCGCCTCGTGGCGACCGGGATCCCGCTGCGCGACTACCGCACGACCACCGAACGCATCGACCGCTGGGAGGACTGGTGTGCCTCGTGGGTCACCACCGGAGAGGTCCACGAGGCGCTGGCCGACGAGGCCGCCAGCCGCATCTCGCGGGCCGAGCACCTGCGCACCGCCTCGCTCGCGTACCACTTCGGCCAGTTCCTGTTCGTCCACCATCCTGACGAGATGCGCGCCACCCACGAGCGCGCCGTGGAGGTGGGACGCCGTGCGGTCGAACTGATGGACCCGCCGGGTGAGCACCTGACCATCCCGTACGGCGACGCCAACCTGTTCGCCATCCTGCGGGTGCCGACGTCCTTGCCGGGGGGATCGACGGCCGGCGTGTCGGGCGAGGGCAGCGCCGACGGGGCGCGACGGCCACTGGTGATCCTCACCTGCGGGCTCGACGCCGCCAAGGAGGAGATGCGCGCCTACGAGACGGCGATGCTCGAACGGGGCCTGGCAACGCTCGCGATCGAGGGGCCGGGCCAGGGTGAGGCCCAGTACGAACTGGCCGTCGATCCCGCCTTCGAGGAGGCCGTCGCCGCGGCGCTCGACGTGCTCGCCGGTGACGGACGTCTCGACCTCGACGCCGTCGGGATCTTCGGGATCAGCATGCTCGGCGGCGTGTACACGCTGCGGGCTGCCGCGCACCTCGACCAGATCCGGGCGTGCGTGACCATCGCGTCCGCGTACGACTTCTCCGAGGGCTGGGACACGCGTGCGTGGCTGTCGCGCGAGGCGTTCCGCATCCGTGCGCGACTCGACACGCTCGACCATGCCCACGAGTACGCGCGCGAGTTCACCCTCGCCGGCATCGCAGAACGGGTGACCTGTCCCGTGTTTCTCGCCCACGGGACCGCGGACCGGATGTGTCCACCGTCCGCGCTCGACCGCATCGCCGCGGCCGTTCAGGGTCCGGTGACGACACGGCTCGTCGAGGGAGGCGGCTACGTGCTGCACGACCTGCCCTACCAGTACCGGCCGCAGTCTGCTGACTGGCTGGCCGCCCAGCTGGGGGGAGACCTGTCGTGACCACATCCACACACCCGACCGACTCCGGCGTCACCGCTGCGTCCGACCCCGTGTCCGCCGGTGCGGGCCCCGCCGGAGTGGATCCCACCGGAGTGGATCCCGCCATCGGCGCGGCGGGCCGGGACGAGCTCGTCGCCGACGCGTTGCGACGGGTGCCGGGTGGGATGTACGTGGGCGGGTCGTGGCGTGACGCGAGTGACGGGGCCACGTTCGACGTGGAGGATCCCGCGACCACCGACCGGCTGGGTGAGGTGCCGGACGCGACCGTGATCGACGGCGCGGCGGCGCTCGATGCGGCGGCGGGTGCGCAGGCGGCGTGGGCGGCGACCGAACCGCGGGTGCGCAGCCAGCTGCTGCGTGAGGTCCACGAACGGCTGCTGGCGGATCGTGAGGCGCTCGCGGCGCTGATGACCCTGGAGATGGGCAAGCCCCTCGACCAGGCGCGGGGTGAGGTCGTGTACGCGGCCGAGTTCTTCCGCTGGTTCGCCGAGGAGGCGGTGCGCATCGACGGGCGGGTCACCGTCCCGCCGCTGGGCGACCACCACATCGAGGTGCTGCGGCGCCCTGTCGGTCCGACGCTGGCGATCACGCCGTGGAACTTCCCGTTGGCGATGGGGGCGCGCAAGATCGCGCCGGCGATGGCGGCCGGGTGCACCACGGTGCTCAAGCCTGCGCCGCAGACTCCGCTGTCGTCGCTGGCGCTCGCGGCGGTGTGTCACGAGGCAGGTGTGCCCGCGGGGGTCGTGAACTGTGTGACGACCACCCGGGCGGCCGAGGTGGTCGGTGGGCTTCTGTCCGACCCGCGGCTGCGCAAGCTGACGTTCACCGGGTCGACCGAGGTCGGCCGGGTGCTGCTGCGCGGCGCGGCCGACAACGTGCTGCGCGTGTCGATGGAACTGGGTGGCAACGCGCCGCTGATCGTGTGTGACGACGCGGACCTCGACGTCGCGGTCGAGGGCGCGATGCTCGCCAAGATGCGCAACATGGGCCAGGCGTGCACGGCCGCGAACCGCATCTTCGTGCAGCGCCCGATGTTCGACGCGTTCACCGAGGCGTTCGCGGCCCGCATGGCCGCGCTGACGGTCGGACCGGGGCTGGACCCGGGGGTGGACGTCGGCCCGATGATCGACGCCGACGCGGTCACGAAGATCGAGTCGCTGGTGTCCGACTCGGTCGACCGGGGCGCGACGATCGTCAACGAACGCGCGGCACTGCCCGGCCGGGGCCACTTCGTCGCACCGACGGTGCTGACCGGTGTGGATCCGAAGGCGCCGATGTCGTGCAGCGAGATCTTCGGTCCCGTCGCGGCGATCCACCCGTTCGACGACGACGCGTCCGTGCTGGAGATGGCCAACGACACCGAGCACGGACTGGTCGCCTACGTGTTCACCACCAGCCGCGAACGCAGCCGCCGGTTCGTCGCCGGGCTCGAGGTCGGACTCGTCGGGGTGAACCGCGGCATCGTGTCGGACCCCGCCGCGCCGTTCGGGGGCGTCAAGCAGTCGGGGATCGGTCGCGAGGGCGGCCGTGAGGGCATCGAGGAGTTCCTCGAGATCACCTGCGTGTCGGAGGCCTGACATGGGGTCGAGGGCAGACATGGGGTCGAGGGCAGACATGGGGTCGAGGGCAGGCATGGGGTCGAGGGCAGGCATGGGGTCGAGGGCAGACACGACGTTGGAGGACTGAGATGGGGATCGAGTCGATCGAACCGCTGCGCAAGGAGGGCACCGCCGTGCTGATCGCGAACCTGCTTCGCGAACAGCTCGCCGACGGTCGGCTTCCGCCGGGCGCGCCCGTCGGGGAGGCCCAGCTCGCGAGTCAGCTCGAGGTGAGTCGCGCTCCGGTCCGAGAGGCACTGCAGCGCCTCTCCCAGGAGGGCCTGCTCGATGGGCAGTACCACCGCCGCTGGACCGTCGTGAGCATCGACGACGAGGACGACGTCCGCGACCTGTACCTCGCCCGTGGCGCGATCGAACGCGAGGCCGCCGTGCTCGTGGCCGGTCAACCGCCCGACGAGATGGTCGACGCGCTCGAGGACATGCGCGAGGCCGCTGCGGCCGGGGACTGGGACGCCATCAGCTCGGCGGACATGCGCTTCCACGACGCGCTCGTGCAGGGCAGCGGGAGCCGGCGTCTCGTGCGGATGTTCAGCACGCTGTCGGTGGAGACGTCCATGTGCCTGCGGGCGCTCAAGGTCACCTACTCCGACGACGACCGCATCGTCGCCGAGCACGAGGAGGTGCTCGCCGCGCTGCGCGATCCCGATGCATCGGTGGGACGCGACCGCATCCGCCTGCACCTCGAACGTTCGGTGGAACGGCTCGTGTCGATCCACGCCGCCCGTACCGACGACTGAGCACGACGGCACGTGGCGCGGACGGCCCCGCTCGTGGTCCCGCCCACCCGCCACGGCCACCCGACCCGAGTGGCCCGCACGGCTGACCGACACGACCGAACGTCCCGGCGCGCCCGATCCGCCCGAACGATCCGATGGCAACGCCCTGACCGCATCGACCTGCACCACCTGAACCGACCGGCGCCACACGTGGCGCCCCACCGCCCGGGAGACGAGAGACCGTGGACTTCACGCTGACCGACGAACAGAAGCACTGGCAGCAGGTGGCACGCACCTTCGCCGACGAGGAGTTGCGGCCCGCCGCGCTCGAGGCCGATCATCGGCAGGATCCGGCGGACTGCTTCATGCCCGACATCGTCCGGCGTTCGTCCGAACTCGGTCTGCGCACGCTGACCATCCCGAAGGAGTACGGGGGCGCCGGAGCGGATGTGCTCACCGAGGTGATCGTGCTCGAGGAGCTGTGTGCCGGCGACGTCGGGTTCGGCATGACCATCCAGCACCCGTGGCGCGAGGGACGCTGGCTCGCCCGGTACCTGAACGACGAACAGCGGGAACGCTTCCTGCCCGAGTTCATGGCCGATCCGCTGTACCTGACGTCCACGGCCCAGACCGAGGAGCACTGGGGCAGCGACTCGAAGCACCCGACCACCGACCCGGCGGACGGCCCTCGGACCACGGCGGTGCTCGACGGTGACGAGTGGGTGATCAACGGCCGCAAGCGCTGGATCTCCAACTCCAACGTCAACCGGATCGCGTTCGTCATGGCCCGCACCGACACGACGGTTCCGTGGCGCGAAGGGGTCTCGATCTTCCTCGTGCCGTCTGACACGCCTGGCTACCGGATCGGTCGGGTGGAGGACAAGCTCGGGATCCGCACCAACCAGAACGCGGAGATCATCTTCGAGGACTGTCGCGTGCCGGCGACCAACCTGCTCGGTCCGCTCAACGGAGGTGCGGAACTGCGCTCCCGAATGGGAGCGGGTTCGGGTGTCAAGGAGGGGGTGAAGTCCCTCGGCATCGCCCGGGCGGCCTACGAGGCGGCGATGGACTGGGCTCACGAGCGTGTCCAGGGCGGTGGACCGCTGATCGGTCACCAGTCGATCGCGCTGTCGTTCGCCGAGATGGCGATGCGCATCGAGATGGTGCGCTCGCTGTGCTGGCGCGCGGCGACGTACGTCGACACCGGCGATCCGCAGGCCGGACTGTTCGAGAGCATGTCCATGCGCGCGGCCAAGGAGGCCGCCGTGGACGTCGCCGTCGAGGCGCTGGAGATCCACGGCGCCTATGGTCTGCAGCGGGATCGGGAGATCCAGAAGCTCGTCCGTGACGCGGTGTCGATGCTGCACACCGCCGAGGGAGGTCACGCCCACAAGTCGCGTCTGGGCGCCCGGCTCGCCACGATGCGCTGATCCGCTGGGACGACGCAGGGGTCGCAGCGGCCTGCCGACGGAGCGGACCCCAGCACCGGTCGCGGCCGCACGTGCTGCCGCGACACCCGGCAACCAGAGGTCGACGCGACGGTCGACACGACAGGGAGTTCGACATGGTGGAACGACAGTTCGTGCCTCACCCCGACGGGGCGCCCACCGGAGGCCGGGCCTACTCGAAGGCGGTCGTGACCCGTGGCGGTCGCACCGCCTGGCTCGCCGGGGTCACCAACCAGGACGCCGAGGGCCGTGCGGTGAACACGAGCGTCGAGGACGCGACTCGCGCCGTGTTCGACCGTCTCGCCGACTCGGCGCGGCTGGCCGGCGCGACGCTGGAGGACATCGTCACGATGACGGTGTTCATCACCGACGCGAGGTACGGCGACGAGTTCGTCCGGATCCGGGGCGAACTGTTCGCGCCGGACCGCTACCCGGCGAGCGCGCTGATCACGTGTGCCGGGCTCGCGCGACCGGACCTGACCATCGAGATCCAGGCCATCGCCGTCGTCGACGACTGAACCGTCGTGGCCGGGCACCTCGGACGCATGGCGTCGGAGCGTCCCCACTACGCTGGCCACCGGGCAGGAGTTCTGACCGAGGCGGCCGACCGGGGAGGGTGCGTGCTCGCGGTCGAGAACCTCGAGGTCGTCTACGAGGACGTGATCCTCGTGCTCAAGGGGGTCTCGCTCGAGGTCCCCGACGGCCGGATCGTCGCGCTGCTCGGGGCCAACGGTGCGGGCAAGACGACCGTGCTTCGCGCCATCAGTGGGTTGCTCGACATCCATCGGGGCGAGATCACGCGAGGGACGATCACCTTCGACGGGCGGCCGATCCACCGCCTCGACGCCCCGTCGACCGTGGCCGCAGGCATCGGCCAGGTGATGGAGGGCCGTCGCATCCTCACCGAACTCACGGTCGAGGAGAACCTGCGGGTCGGCGGCCACACGCTCCCTCGTGGTGACGTCGACGCCGGGCTCGACCGTGTCTTCGGGCTGTTCCCGATCCTCGTCGAACGTCGTCGGCAGGTCGCCGGGTACCTGTCGGGCGGGGAACAGCAGATGCTCGCGATCGGCCGGGCGCTGATGGCCGAGCCCCGCTGCCTGCTGCTCGACGAACCGTCGCTGGGGCTCGCGCCGATGGTGGTGCGCCAGATCCGCGACCTGATCGTCGCCGTCAACGACCAGGGAACCTCGGTGCTCCTGGTCGAGCAGAACGCCCGGATGGCCCTGTCGATCGCCCACCACGGCTACGTGATGGAGACCGGCTCGGTCGTCATGGACCGGCCGGCCGCCGAACTGCGCGAGGACGACGACATCCGCGAGTTCTACCTGGGGCTGCGTGAGGAGGGTGCGCGGTCGTACCGTGACGTGAAGCACTATCGCCGCCGCAAGAGGTGGCTGTCGTGAGCATCCGAACCCCGCCCGGACCTCGGACCGCCGCCGACGGTGGCGTGTCGACCGACGGCGCGATCCTCCGGGTCGAGGACCTGACGCTGCGCTTCGGCGGCACCACCGCCATCGACGGGGTCGGCTTCGAGGTGGCTGCTGGTGAGCTGCTCGCCGTCATCGGCCCCAACGGCGCCGGCAAGACGTCGATCTTCAACTGCGTGTCCGGGGTGTACCGCCCGCAGCAGGGTGCGATCCAGTTCCTCGGGCACGACCTGCTCGCGATGCGTCCGGACGCCATCGCCCGGCTCGGGGTCGCCCGCACGTTCCAGAACATCGAACTCTTCGACAACCTCACGGTCCTCGACAACCTGATGCTCGGACGCCACCAGCACCTGGGGTACGGGATGCTGGCCGGCATGGCGTGGCTCGGCAGGGCGCGTCGTGCTGAGGTCGACAGTCGCCGGTTCGTCGAGGACGTCATCGACCTGCTGGAGATCGAGGCGCACCGGCGCTTCCCCGTCGGCATGCTGCCCTACGGCGTGAAGAAGCGGGTCGAACTCGGCCGCGCACTGGCGATGGACCCTCGGCTGCTGCTGCTCGACGAACCGGTCGCCGGCATGAACGCCGAGGAGACCGAGGACATGGCCCGCTTCATCCTCGACGTCCGGTCAGAACTCGACGTGGCGATGGTGATGGTCGAACACGACATGGGGGTCGTGATGGACCTGGCCGACCGGGTGATGGTGCTCGACTTCGGGCGGCGCATCGCGATCGGCACGCCCGCTGAGGTCCAGCAGGATCCCGACGTGATCCGCGCCTACCTCGGTGAGCCGGAGGTCGGATCGTGACCGCCGTGCTCGAACACACCGGACCGGAGGCGTCGGACACGCCGGTGCGCACCCTGGTCCAGTGTGTGCAGGACAACGCGCTTCGACTGGGCGACGCGGTGTGTCTGCGCGAGAAGCGGTTCGGGATCTGGCACGACATCACGTTCGCCGACTACTGGGCACAGGTCGAACTGTTCGCTCACGGGCTCGCGACGCTCGGGGTGGGTCCCGGCGACGTCGTCGCCATCCACTCGGAGAACCGGCCAGAGTGGCTGTACACGGACGTGGCGACGAACGCGCTGCGTGCCATCTCGACGGGGCTGTACCCGACCAACCCGCCCGCCGAGGTGCGCTACCTGCTGCAGGACTCCGGGGCTCGGGTGCTCGTCGCCGAGGACCAGGAACAGGTCGACAAGGCGCTGGAGGTCGAGGCCGACTGTCCAGCGCTCGAGTGGATCGTGGTGCTCGAGCCGCGAGGGGTGCGGGAGTACTCGCACCCGCGTCTGGTGCACGTGGCCGACTTGCTCGAACAGGCCCGCCGCCACCTCGCCGACGATCCGAACCTGCTCGACCGGCACGCGGCCGAGGCACGTGAGGACGACGTCGCGACGCTGATCTACACGTCGGGGACCACCGGTCCACCCAAGGGGGCGATGCTCACCCACCGAAACGTGACGTTCGCGATGGACGTGCTGATCCGACAGGGCGGCATCTTCAGTCCACCGCCGACCGGCGACGACGTGCTGCTGTCGTACCTGCCGCTGTGTCACGTCGCCGAGCGGGCCGCGACCACGTGGACCAACGCGGAGGCCGGCGTGGTCGTCCACTTCGCCGAGTCCATCGACACGGTGCAGGTGAACCTGCGCGAGGTGCAGCCCACCCTGTTCTTCGCGGTGCCGCGCATCTGGGAGAAGATCCACGGCGGCATCCTCGTCCGGATGGCGGTGGCGTCCCCGCTGAAGCGACTGGCGTTCGGGTTCGCGATGCTGCTCGCGCGTCGCATCGGCCGTGAACTGGCCTGGCGGCAGGGTCGGCACTCGTGGAGGACGCGGCTGCTGCACGCCATCGGCCACGTGCTCGTGTTCCGGGCGATCCGTGACCGCGTCGGGCTGCGCCGGGTCCGGGCCTCGGGGTCGGGCGCGGCGCCCATCGCCCCCGAGGTCCTGGAGTTCTTCGCCGGCATCGGGGTGCTGGTCACCGAGATCTACGGCATGACCGAGAACGCTGCGGTCGCGACCGCCAACCGTCCCGGACGGATGCGCTTCGGCACGGTCGGTGAACCGCTGCCCGGGACGGAACTGCGGATCGACGAGGAGACCGGCGAGATCCTCACCCGCCACCCCGGCGTGTTCGCGGGCTACTGGAACCGCCCGGACGACACCGCGGCCGCGCTCGACGCCGACGGGTGGCTGCACACCGGAGACGTCGGTGAGTGGGTGGACGGCACCCACGTGCGCATCGTCGACCGCATCAAGGACATCATCATCACCGCCGGTGGCAAGAACGTGTCGCCGTCGGAGATCGAGAACGCGCTGAAGCTCTCGCCGTACATCCGCGAGGCCGTCGTGTTCGGGGATCGCCGGCCCTACCTGGTGGCGCTGATCGGCATCGAACTCGACACGGTCGGCAACTGGGCCCAGCGACGTCGCATCCCGTACACGACCTACCGTGATCTGACGACCCGGCGCGAGGTGCTGGAACTCGTCCAGAACGTCGTGCGTGAGACCAACGAGACCTTCGCGCGTGTCGAGAACGTGCGGAAGTTCCGGGTCATCCCCAAGGCGCTCGACCACGAGGACGGAGACCTGACCGCGACGCAGAAGGTCCGACGGGCCTCGCTGTACGCGACGTTCCAGCACCTGGTCGACGACATGTACGACGGGCGGGACGAGTACGCGGGCGGTGACCTCCAGCGGGTCCACGGATTCGAGCAGGAACCGGACGCGACCGCCGGGGACGAGCAGGTGACCCACGCCACGGACGCGGTCGGGGGGCCCGATGTCGCGCCGGGAACCGGTGCGGACGGGGAGGGGGCGACGTGGAGGAGCTGATCGCGTCGCTCGTCCGTGGGGTGGGCATCGGCAGCACCTACGCGCTGCTCGCCGTCGGGTTCGTGATCATCTACCGGGCGACCGACGTCGTGAACTTCGCCCAGCCCGGACTGATGATCCTCGGCGCCTACGCGACCGCGTGGTTCGGTGCGACGGTCGGGCTGCCGTTCCCGGTCGCCGTGATCGCGGCGATGGTGACGATGGCGGTCGTGGCCGCCGGCATCGAACGGGTTGCCCTGCGTCCCATGGTCGGTCAGCCGCCCTTCGCCGCCGCGATGGTCACCGTCGGGGTGTTCATCGTGCTGTTCATCGTGGCGTTCCGGCTCATGGGCACGAGTGTGGTCGTGGTCGGTGACCCGTGGCGTCTGGAACGGGTGACGCTGCTCGGGATCCGTGTGGCGCAGGTCGACGTCGCCAAGGCCGTCCTCTCCCTGACGGCGATCGCGATCGTCGGGGTGTTCCTGCAGCGGTCACGGGTGGGTCTCGCGATGCGGGCCACCGCGATGGACCAGGAGGTCGCACTCGCACAGGGCGTCGACGTCGGACGCATGTTCGGTCTGTCGTGGGCGATCTCCGGAGCGCTCGCCGCGCTCGCCGGCACGCTGATCGGCACCGGCGCCGGAGGGTTCGGTGCGGTCACGGCGCTCGTGGCGCTCAAGGCCCTGCCCGTGATCATCCTCGGTGGACTCGACTCCGTCCGGGGGGCGGTGGTGGCAGGTCTGCTCATCGGGATCGTCGAGTCGCTGACGCGCACCTACCAGTCGGACCTGCTGCCGATGCTCGGCTCCAACCTCGACGTCGTCGTGCCGTACGTGGTCATGGTGCTGGTGCTCATGGTCCGGCCCTACGGGCTGTTCGGGACCCCGGAGGTGCGACGTGTCTGAGCATGCGCTGCCTGCCCTCGACGGCGCGTCGTCGCGCCGAGCTCGCGTGTCGCGTGCGGTTCGTCGCGGGCGTCCGGGGCTGTTCACGTCGTACGCGTCCGACCAGGCGATCTGGAACACCCCGGCGAAGCGGTTCTGGACCGCAGCGATCGTCGTCGCCGCGCTGCTCGTCCCGCTGTTCGCCACCCGTGACCTCACCAATCTGCTGACGCTGGTCGCGATCTACGCGATCGGGGGGATCGGGCTCAACCTCGTGACGGGGTACGCCGGGCAGGTCAGCCTGGGCCACGCGTTCTTCCTCGGCATCGGTGCCTACACCGCGGCGGTGCTGGGAGGTGTCGATGCACGTGGGGTGCGCGGGTACGAACTCGACGTGTGGATCTGGCTGCCGGCGTCCGGGTTCACGGCGATGCTCGTCGGGCTGGCCGTCGCGCCGCTCGCGATGCGGGTGCGGGGCCTGTACCTCGCGATCCTCACGCTCGGACTGGTGTTCGTCGGCGAGCACGTGTTCAAGGAGGCCGCGACGTTCACCGGCGGGGCGGGGGTCGGCCGACCGGGCGCCACGGCCCGGCTGTTCGGCTGGGACCTGTACGCACGTCAGGAGATCCTCGGCCGCACGTTCCACCGCGAGGCGATGTTCTACCTGTTGTGTGTGCTGCTGCTCGTCGTCATGGGGATCCTCGCGCGCAACCTGGCGCGGTCCCGGATGGGACGGGCGTTCGCCGCGGTGCGCGACCGCGACATCGCCGCCGAGGTGATGGGGGTCCCGCTGCTCCGCACCAAGGTGCTCGCCTTCGGCGTGTCGTCGTTCTATGCCGGGGTCGCCGGTGGGCTGCTGACCGTGTCGCTCGGACAGATCAGCCCGGAACGCTGGAGCCTGTTTCTGTCGATCGACTTCCTGGCGATCGTGCTGATCGGTGGGGTCGCGACGATCTCCGGGCCGATCCTCGGCGCAATGTTCGTCGTGCTGATGCCCAGGGTCGTCGAGGTGGTGTCCCACCAGGTGCCGTTCATCGGCGGGGTCGGTTCGGGTGCCTGGCTGAGCGTGTTCCAGGTGGAGAAGATCCTGTTCGGCCTGCTCATCATCGGGTTCCTCGTGCTGGAGCCGCGAGGTCTCTACGGGTTGTGGTTGCGTGTCCGCAACTACTGGAAGGCCTGGCCCTTCTCGTACTGAGGGCCGCGGTGGTCGTCCCGGTCGGCCGGCGGACCCCCACGTCGTGCGCGCGGATCGTGTTCGACGACTCATGGTTGCGCGCACCATGCGGGTAGTAGGATCGGGGCACCTCATGGCCGTGCGGTGCTCGTCGCGCCCGGGTCGCACCCGACGAACAGGACTCGACGTGGGGATCGACACCTCGTGGCGGCGCACGGTCGCGGTGCTCGCGGTGAGCGCGCTGGTCGTGGTGGCCTGCGGCGGTGACGAACCGTCTGCCGGTCCGCCCCGTCCCGAACCCGGGGTGACCACCGACGGTCCCGATCCGGATGTCGTCTTCGACCTCGGCGTGACGCTCGATCCCTGTCCGGACGCCATCAACCCGAACAACGGGTGCATCTACCTCGGCGTGCTGTCGGACCTCAGCGAGGGGCCGTTCTTCCAGCTCGCCGTGCCGATCACCGAGGGCCAGTACGCGTTCTTCGACCAGGTCAACCTGCACGGGGGCATCGCCGGTTTCGACGTCGACGTGCGCACCTACACCCGCGACACGCTGTACCAGGCGCAGGAGCACAGCGCTCGGTACCGGGAGATCGAACCCAACATCCTCGCGCTCGCCCAGACGCTGGGCACCCCGACCACCGAGGCGATCCTGCGGGACATGGATGCCGACGACGTGATCGGCGCGCCGGCCTCGTGGTGGTCGGGCTGGGACTTCGAACAGGCCGACCACGGACTGATCCTCAACTCCGGCTACTCGTACTGCCTCGAGTCGATGATCGGGCTCGACTGGTTCGTCTCCGAGTACGGCGACATCTCTGCGGTCGCGCACGTCGGGTATCCCGGCGACTACGGGGGTGACAGTGCCGTCGGCGTGCAGGCGTGGGCCGACGTGAACGGCGTCTCGTACGCAGGATCGATCCGGACGCTGCCCAACCCGTCGGTCGGCACCCAGGACGAGGCGATCCGCGGCGTGATGAACTCCGGCGCGGACGTGGTCGTCATGGCTGTCGGACCTGCCGAGGCGGCGGAGATCATCGGCACCGCCGTGGCCCAGGGATTCGACGGGCGGTTCCTCGGGTCGGTCCCCACCTGGAACCCCGCGCTGCTCGGCAGTGCCGCCGCCCCGGCCATGATCTCCCAGTACACCCACGTCGCTCCCTGGGAGACGTTCGACGGGCAGTCGGTCGCCCACCAGCGGATGCGTGAGTCGCTGGGCGGGTCGATGCCGGCCAACGACGGGTACACGTTCGGATGGATCTGGTCGTACCCGATCCTGGCCGCGCTCGAGGCCGCTGCGGACAACGGTGACCTGACCCGCGCCGGGCTGCGCTCGGTCGTCGACGGACTGGTGGTCGACTACGAGGGCGCACTGCCGCCGCGGACGTTCGGTGGCGACGCCAACCAGCACGCGGTGCGGCAGGCCGCCATCGGGGTGCCCGACGAGGCGCAGACCCTCGGGGTGCGCACGATCGCGACCAACGTCACGAGCCCGACGGCCGACGCGTTCGACTACGCGTCGCCGTGCGTGGGCTTCTGAGTCGAGGACCGGACGACGGTCCTGCACGGCGGGAGGGAGACACGAGGGGCGGCCCCGGCGGGCCGCCCCTCGTGTGTGCCCCCGGGCACGGCAGCGGGGTCGGCACGCGTGGCACGACCCTGACCACTCAGGGTCGGCCTGGGGGAGTCCCTGATGCCTGCGGCCACCCCGGTGGTGCACGATGCCCTCACGTTGCGGCGACCACCCACCGAGGTCGCCGGCCACCCCGACCCGACGAACAGAGGTACCCGCCATGACCGCCACCCCCACCCCCGCGCCGATCGACCAGACGAGCCGAGGCTGGTCCATCGCCGCGCACCTGTCCGGACTCGGCATCGGCCTGCTCACCGGCGCGATGCTCGGGTTCGTCGGACCACTCGTGGTCTGGTTGATGCGCCGTGACGAGGACCCGTTCACCGAGCACCACGCCAAGGAGGCCCTGAACTTCCAGCTCACGGTGCTCGTCGCGCTGATCGCCTCGGTGGTGCTCGCCATCCCGGCCGTGATCGTCGGCGTGCTCACGCTGGGGCTCGGACTGGTCGCGTTCGCGTTGCTCGCCCTGGTCGGTCTGGTGCTGTGGTTCGTGCTGCCGATCGTCGGGACCGTGCGTGCCGGCAACGGCGAGGGCTACCGCTATCCCGTGACCATCCGGTTCATCCGTTGACGCTCGGTCGGCGTGTCGGCCCGGCACGCCGACCGTGCCCGGGGCTCGGCCGCCGGGCTCGTCGAGTTGGTCCGGTGCACCCGCGTGTCCCGTCGGCGCGGCCGTCTCCAGGGGTGTCAGGGGGTGTCGCTACGCTCGTGCGGCGACGCACCGGGACCCGTGGCCGGTGCCCTCTCGTCGACCCGGCCCGGAGCAGCGGTGGCATCGTCGGACATCCTCGAAGGGCTCAACCCCGCCCAGCGCCAGGCCGTCGAACACCTCGAGGGTCCCGCGCTGGTCGTCGCGGGGGCCGGGTCGGGCAAGACCCGAGTGCTCACCCATCGCATCGCCCACCTGATCCGTGTGCACGACGTGCGACCGTTCGACGTGCTGGCGATCACGTTCACCAACCGTGCGGCCGGGGAGATGGCGGAGCGGGTCGGGGGACTCGTGGGCTCGCGGGTGGCAGACGCCATGTGGGTGACCACCTTCCACAAGGCGTGCGTGCGCATCCTGCGTCGGGAGATCGCCCGACTCGGATATCGCAGCGGTTTCACGATCTACGACCAGGCGGACAGTCAGCGCCTGATCACGATGATCGCGAAGGAACTCGGTGTCGACGACCGGCGTCTGCCACCGCGGGCCATCCAGACCGCGATCAGCCGTGCCAAGGACGAACTGGTCGACTTCGAGACCTACCGTGAGCACGCCTCCGGTTGGCCCGAGGTCCAGATCGCCGAGGTGTACGACCTCTACCAGCAGCGGCTGCTGCAGGCCAACGCGCTGGACTTCGACGACCTGATCGTGCGGACCGTGGAACTGTTCCAGTTGTTCCCGGGCGTCCTCGAACACCATCAGCAGCGGTTCCGTCACGTGCTCGTCGACGAGTACCAGGACACCAACCGGGCGCAGTACCACCTCGTGAACCTGTTGACCGCGTCGCACGGAAACCTGATGGTCGTCGGCGACCCGCAGCAGGGCGTCTACTCGTTCCGAGGGGCCACGATCCGCAACATCCTCGACTTCGAACGGGACCACCCGGACGCCAACGTCATCGTGCTGGACCGCAACTACCGGTCGACGCAGACGATCCTCGACGCCGCGAACCAGGTCATCGCGTCGAGCCCGGTGGAACGACGTGCGCAGCTGTGGACCGACCGGGGTGACGGCGCGAAGGTCGTGCGTTACCACGCCGACGACGAACACGACGAGGCCGCCTTCGTCGCCGAGGAGTGCGAGCGCCTGCGGGCACAGGGCGTGCGCTTCGAGGACGTCGCGATCTTCTACCGGACCAACGCGCAGTCGCGCGTGCTCGAGGACGTGTTCATCCGTGTCGGCCTGCCCTACCGGGTCGTCGGCGGGGTGCGCTTCTACGAACGTCGCGAGATCCGCGACGTGCTGGCATACGCCCGGCTGCTTCTCAACCCGGCCGACGACGTGTCCGCACGTCGGATCGTGAACACGCCCCGGCGTGGCATCGGTGACCGGTCGGTCGAGGCGGTGGACCTGCACGCCCGCCGGGAGGGCCTCTCGTTCGTGGACGCGTGCCGGCAGGCCGAGCACGTGCAGGGGCTCGGGGCGCGTGCGGTGAGTGCGGTGTCGTCGTTCGCCGACCTGCTCGATGGGCTGCGTACCTCGTTGGAGCACGACCTCGCGGTGCCCGAACTGATCGAGGCGATCTGGGACCGCACCGGCTACCTGCGCGAGCTGCAGGCCGAACGGTCGGTCGAGGCGCTGGGGCGTGAGGAGAACCTGCGCGAACTCGTGTCGGTGGCCCGCGAACTGCACGACCGCAGTGGTCTGGTGGGTGTCGACGGGCTCGCCGAGTTCCTCGAGTCGGTGACGCTCGTCAGTGACCAGGACGCACTGGAGGAGTCCGACGACGGCAGCGTCACCCTCATGACCCTGCACACCGCCAAGGGTCTCGAGTACCCGGTGGTGTTCCTCGTCGGGCTCGAGGACGGCGTGTTCCCCCACGTGCGCTCGCTCGGCGACCCGGAACAGCTCGAGGAGGAACGCCGGCTCTGCTACGTCGGGATGACGCGGGCTCAGGACCGCCTGTACCTGTCGCACGCCGACCACCGCACCCTGTGGGGCGGCGCCTCGTACAACCCGCCGTCGAGGTTCCTCGAGTCGGTTCCCGACGAACTGGTCGAGCATCGTCGATCGAGCCGTCCTGCGGGTCGCCAGCGACCACAGTCGCTGGAGATCGACGGTGAGGAGTTCAGCGTCGGCGATCGCGTCGTTCACCCGAGCTTCGGGACGGGGCGCCTGACCGAACTGGTCGGGGAGGGCGAGCGGGCCGAGGCGACCGTTGAGTTCGACGAGGCGGGGGTCAAGCACCTCGTGCTCGCGTACGCACCGCTGGTCCGGGTGTGACCGGCGACCTGGCGGCCGCGTTCGGACTGGTGTTCCTCGCGGAACTCGGGGACAAGTCGATGCTGCTCGCGTTGGCGTTCGCGACCCGCTACCGGGTCTGGCCGGTGCTCGCGGCGATCGCGACCGCGGCCGCGGTCGCGACCGGGCTCGCGACGTTGGTCGGTGCGGCGCTCGGTGCCGCGCTGCCCCTGCGATGGCTCGCGCTCGGTGGGGGAGTGCTGTTCCTCGTGTTCGCGGTGTGGATGCTGCGCGGCGACGACGACGAGGAGGCCGCCGAACTTGCCGGCGGATCGGTGTACCTGGGGGTCACCGCCGCGTTCCTGGTCGCGGAACTCGGCGACAAGACCGCGCTCGCGACTGCGGCGCTGGCGTCGACGCAGCAGGCGGTGCCCACCTGGCTCGGTGCGACGCTCGGCATGACTGCGGCGAGTGGGATCGCCATCCTCGTCGGGTCGTGGCTCGGCGCGGGGTTGCCTCCGCGCGTGACGCGACTGGCCGGCGTGCTGGCCTTCGCCTTCTTCGGGGTGCTGCTGCTCGTCGAGGGGTGGACGACCCCGGTCGCGTGAGCCCGTTTCGTGCGTTGCGCACCTTGCGGCGTGCGCCCACCGCATGAAGAGGCGCGAGATCGGGGTGTTTTCGCCAGTGAGTGGGCCCCGGGACCATCCGACTAGTGCAGTCGTAGGTGAAGTCTGTAGAGTTGGGCTCCCGTACAGCGGGAGAGGAGACAATCGAATGCGAAATCGATTTCTGAGAGTCCTGGCGGCATCCCTTGCCGCTGCACTGGTGCTCGCAGCATGTGGGTCGGACGACGCCGACACCGCTGCGCCCGAGGCACCCGAGCCCGAGCCTGCCGCCGAAGAGGGCGAAGAGGGTGACGACGCACCCCCGGCAGACGGTCCCGCCTACGAGACCGTGTTCCCGGTGTACGACAACCCGAGCATCCCCGAACTCGACATCATCTTCGAACGTGACCGCTTCACGATCGTGATGCACACCGTGCCGGCCAAGAACCTGTTCTGGTCGCAGGTGTTCGACGAGGTGAACATCGTCTACTCCGACGACGCCGTCGCCCCGCTCGTCAGCGGCGCGGCCTGGATCGTCCAGGCCGAGCCGGCGCTGCTGTGGCCGGCGCTCGAGCAGGGTGTCATCGACGCGGTGACCGTCGCGGTCACCAACGACGCCGAGCAGTGGCTGATGCTGGCCGCTCCGGGCATCGAGACGCCTGAGGACGTCGTCGGCAAGCGCATCACCGGTGGCACCATCGGTGACTCGTGGAACACGATCGCCCGCATCATCCTGCGTGACCACCTCGGCGTCGACCCCGACGACATGGAGTGGGTCTCCGTCTCCGGTGGCTCCGACTCCCGCATGGATGCCGTGCTCGCCGGCCAGGTCGACCTGGCCATGGCGCAGCTGCGCAACCTTGCGCCGGTCGAGGAGATCGGTGGAAGCGCGATCTTCAACCAGCGCGTCGACAGCGCCCAGACCCAGCTCGTCGTCATGCGTGACACGCTGGAGAACAACTACGACGCCGTCTGTGCGGCGGTCGAGGGCCAGTTCGCCGGTCAGCTCTGGATGGACGACGGTGACGACGAGTACGAACTCGACCAGATGCGCAATGTCTGGCCGATGCTCGTCGACGAGGGCTACGCGTTCGATGACCCGGATGCGCTGTGGATCGCTGGCTACCCGGGTACCCACTCGCGTGACGCGGGTGCGTCGGTGGCGGCGTTCGACACCCAGATGGAGATCCACAAGGGAGCCGACGACCCGGTCATCTCCCAGGACTTCGACTGGCGTGACCACGTGGACTTCACGTGCCTCTGGGAGCTGCAGGAGGCCTACGGCGTCCCGCTGCGTCCGGACCCGAACGAGCTGTGATCCACGGGGACTCGACCAGCCGATGAGCTGACCGAGTCCAGCACGACCCGATCGGCCGCGGCGACCACGCCGCGGCCGATCGCCCTTTAACCGGGTCCGTCCGTGTGCAGTGTCACTTCACGCAACGGTTGCCATCTCCTGTGAGCCAACTACCGTGGTCGTCGTCAATTCGCACGACCCTTCGAGGGAACACAGGGAGAGAGGTTCTGAGATGAAGGACAATCGATTGATGCGGCTGATCGCCGCGTCCATCGCCGCCGCACTCGTGCTGGTCGCGTGTGGGGCGGACGATGGCGACGTCACTGCGGAGGAGCCCGCGGCGCCCGAACCAGCGGACACGCCGGAGCCCGCGGACGAACCAGAGGAGGCGGTCGAACCCGGCTTCCCGCGGCCGCCGGTGTACACGGATCCGAGCATCGCCGACCTGGACATCGTGTTCGAACGGGACCGACTGACGATCCTGGTGCACACCCTGCCGGCGCAGGCTCGTCTGTGGCCGGATGTCTTCGACTCGGTCAACGTCGTGTACTCCGAGGACCCCATCGCACCGCTCGTGGGTGGCGCGGCGTGGATCGTGCAGGCCGAGCCGGCCATCGGATGGCCCGCCCTCGAACAGGGTGCGGTCGACGGCGTGATCGTCGGTCAGACCAACGACACCGAGGCCTGGTACTTCATGTGCCGGGAGGGCTTCGACTCGCCGGAGGACCTCGTGGGTGCCCGGATGACAGGTGGCGCCATCGGTGACAGCTGGATCACGGTCGGTCGCATCATCGCGCGTGACTTCTTCGACATGGATCCGGACGACATGGAGTGGGTCTCGGTGTCGGGTGGTTCAGATGGCCGCATGGAGGCAGCGCTTGCCGGTGAGGTCGACTGCTTCATGGGTCAGCCTCGCAACCTCGGACCCATCGAGGAGGCGGGCGGTTCCGCCCTGCTGGCCGACCGGGTCGACAACGCCCAGACGCAGTTCATCGTGACGCGCGACACGTGGGAGAACCACCGTGACGCCGTCTGCGCCGCACTCGAGGGCCACCTCGAGGCGATCCTGTGGCTGTTCGACTACGAGGAGGAGGGTGCCGCGGACAAGTGGCCGGACCTTGCGGAACTGTGGACGCAGTTCGGGTACGACCCCACCGACCAGGAGGATGCGTTCCTGGCCTCCTACCCGTTCACGCTCTCGCGTGACATGGGCGCCAGTGCCGCGGCTCTCGACACCCAGCTCGAGATCCAGCTGGCTGCGGAGGACCCCGTCGTCTCGCCGGACTTCGACTGGCGCGACTACGTGGACTTCTCGTGCCTCTGGGAGCTGCAGGAGGCCTACGGCCTGCCGTTGCGTCCGGACCCGAACGAGATGTGACCCATGGGGATCGGGTCGGCACGTGAGCTGACCTGATCCCGTACGACCCGATCGGCCGCGGCGACCACGCCGCGGCCGCTAGCCATACCCGGGCCGCGTGGCCCCGTGTCGGTCACGTTCAGGCGTGGGTGGGTTAGGGGGCGCCCCCCAGCGCAGTGGCGAACTCGTCGCGACGTGCGAAGATGCGGTGGACCGGTCCCGACAGTCCGATCGCCGCGATCGCCTGTCCGGTGCCGTCGAGCACGGGCAGCGCGATGCCGCCGACGTCCTCTCGCCACTCGCCACGATTCACCGCCGGACATCCCCGACGGATCTCTCGCAACTGGGCGCGAAGTGCCGCCGGCCGGGTCATCGTCACGGGCGTGAAGGCCTCGAGCGCGCACGTGACGACGCGGTCGATCTCCTCGTCGGACTGGTGGGCGAGCAGGGCCTTGCCCGTCGCCACGCACGTGGCGGGCGCGCGACCGCCGAGGCGGGTGTAACTGCGGATCGGTTGCGTGCCCTCGCGTCGGTCGACGTACACCACCTCGCCGCGGTCGTAGACGGAGAGGTGTGTGGTCTCCCCGAAGTGCTCGACGAGTCGTGACATCTCCCGGCCGGCGCTCGCACGCACGTCGTGCACGTCGGTGGTGCGCACCCCCAGTTCCCACGACGCGAGACCGAGCCGGTAGCGGCCCTCCTCGGTCCGGGTGACGTACCGGTGGGCCTCGAGCGTGCGCACGATGCGGTACGCGGCCGAACGTTCGAGGCCGAGGGACTCGGTCAGCCAGGCCACGGTCCGAGGTCCGTCGCGCAGGGCCTCGAGCATCTCGAGTCCGCGACCGAGGGTCTGGAGGTAGGTGCCGGGCATGGCGTCAGTCCGCCGCCCGTCCGACGACGCTACACGCTTCGTCGGTCGATGGGGCACAGGCGCAGGCCGAGGCGCGGGTGCCGGTCGAGTCGCGGGAGGTTCGGGGCGTCATCCGCGAATCCTGCGGGCCGCCGCCTGGAGTGCGGGGACGATGTCGTCGCGGCGAGCGAGGATGCGCTGCACGGGGCCAGAGAGTCCGATGGCGGAGACCACACCGCCGTTGGGGTCGACGATCGGTACCGCGAGGCCGCCGACGTCGTCGCGCCACTCGCCGTGGTTCACGGCAGCGCCGCCGGCCTGGATGTCGCGCAGCTGGGCGCGGAGTGCCGCCGGACTCGTCAGCGTCGCCTCGGTGTGTGCCTCGAGCCCGTCGGCGATGACGCGGTCGATCTCGTCGGCGGACTGGTGGGCGAGCAGGGCCTTGCCCGTGGCGACGCAGTACGCCGGGGCGCGGCCACCCAGACGGGTGTAGCTGCGGATGGGATGGGTGCCCTCCCTCAGGTCGACGTAGACGACCTCGCCGCGGTCGTACACGGACAGGTGCGCGGTCTCCCCGAAGGTGTCGACGAGGCCCGCCATCTCGCGCGCGGCGGCGACGCGCACGTCGTTGACGTCGGCGATCCGCACGCCAAGCTCCCACACGGCCAGACCGAGCCGGTACACCCCGCCGTCGTCGCGCGTGACGAACCGGTGCGCCTCGAGCGTGCGCATGATGCGGTAGGCGGCCGATCGCTCGAGGTCGAGCCGTCGCGCGATGTCCGAGACGGTCTGTGGGCCACTCCTCAGGGCCTCGAGCGCATCGAGGCCCCGACCCAGTGTCTGCAGGTAGTTGCCCGGCACCGGCTCAGGCAGCCCACCGGGACACGAACGTCTTCACCTCGCCGGTGTCGGGGTCGTACGCGCGACGCTCGATGGTGCCGATGTCGCCTCCGTACACGTGCAGGGCGATCGTTGGTCGGTCACCCTCGCACGAGACGCGGTGGATGTCCTGGTCCGAGGTGCAGCAGATGTCGACGTCGCCCGGGACCAGGTCGTGTTCACCGAGGAAGGCCGGTGGCTCGCCGTCGGTCGGGAACGCGAAGCGGGCCTCGTGCTCGACGCCGTCGACGATGCCGATCACGCCCCACGTGCCGTGGTCGTGGATGGGTGTGACCTGTCCGATGCCCCAGACTGCCGCGGCCACGCAGAACGAGTGGTCCGGTGCGACGTACAGCGGGTACATGGCGTACATGTCCTGGCGGGCCTGACGGTACGGCTCGGGGACGATGTCCAACCCGTGGGCGACGAGGGGCCGCAGGTGCTCGGCGACCTCGGCGGTGATCTCCTGCTCCGTACCGCCCCGCGCGACGATGGCCTCGACGGCATGGACGAAGGTCTCGACAGCGGGGTGCAGCGTGGCGGTGCTCATGGTGTGTCCTCCGTTCCTGCGAACTGCGTGACGGGTGCTGCGGCGTCATTGTGCTGGCCCAGTCGCGGCGGCGCCGACGCGAGTCGTGCGGGCGTGTCGATCAGGCGGATCGGTGACGCAACGACCGGAGCCGACGTCCCGTCCTCCCGTTCCAGGACATCGAACCGGACGGTCCCGTCCCGGTCCACCGTCGCGAAGTCACGGACCTCGCAGCACGGCACGCCGCGGGCCTCGAGCGGCGCGACCACCTGCTCGGTGGTCCGTGCCGCGAACGCCTCCTGCACGCGCCGGAGGACTTCGGTGCGGTTCGCGATGCGGGCGGAGTTCGTGGCGAACGACGGGTCGTCCGCGAGGTCGCCGAGGTCGAGGACCTCGCACAGGGTTCGCCAGTGCACGTCCGAGTTGATCGCCAGGACGGCATGACCGTCGCTGGTCGCGTAGCACCCGTAGGGGACGATGGCGGGATGGTCGTTGCCCTGGCGCGCCGGGACGTGCCCGTCGACGAACCACTCACCCCAGTGGTAGGGGAGGAGCGCGGCGGCCGTCTGCACCATCGACACCTCGATCGCTCGGCCCACCCCGGTTCGCTGGCGTTCGAGCAGTGCGGCCAGGATCGACGTCGCCGCGAACAGCCCGGCGCTGATGTCCGCCACCGGCGCGGGGGACCGCAGGGGGCCACCTCCCGGTTCGCCGGTGATGCTCATCATCCCGCTGGCGGCCTGCAGGACGATGTCGAGTGCTGCCCGGTCGGCCTGATCGGTGTCCGACCCGAAACCGGTGATCCCGCAGTGGACGAGTCTCGGGTTGACGGTGCGCAGTGACCCTGCGTCGAGGCCGAGCTTGGCCACGGTGCGGGGAAGCGCGTTGTGGACGAGCACGTCGGCGCCGGCCACCAGTGCGTGGAGCGACGCCCGTCCCGACTCCGACGTCAGGTCGAGGGTCACACTGCGCTTGTTGCGGTTGACCGACCAGAAGTAGTACGACGTGTCGCCCACGTCCGGTGGCCCGTAGGCCCGGGCGACGTCGCCCGCCTCCGGGCGCTCCACCTTCACGACCTCGGCACCCAGGTCTGCCAGCACCATCGCGGCGTACGCGCCGGTCAGGACCTGGCTCACCTCGATCACGGTCATCCCCCGCAGGGGCAGTCCGTCCGTTGCCGTCGCCTCCAAGCCGAACCCGATCCGTCAGGTGGCGCCCGGGCCACCGTTCTCGCCGCCATGAGTGCCGGGCCACGTGCCCCTCGCCCGGGGTGTCGGCCGGGGTCGCAGGATCGATGCCCTGCCGGCGGGGCAACGCTACGTCCAACGGGAACTATCTGCAACCCATGGCTACATAGCGATGCACTGATGTCACGGTGCTGGCGGCTCGCTGGGATGCCCTTCGACATCATGCAGGGAGGTCTCTCGCCGGCAGGTGAAGCAAGACCGTTGACGCGACCCGACGCACGTAGTAGAAGTTGTCGCAGACTGTAGCGGGCATGACTACTATCTGAACATGGGAGCGCAGGTATGACCACGATCTGGCGCAGTGAGGATCTTCCGCGGTTCCGGTCCACGCGCGACACGCGCGACCGGATGGACCTGGTGAACCGGGAACTGTTCGGGACGGAGGACTTCATCGCCGACCTGATCACGATGCACCCCGGAGACACGTCCGCCCGCCACTATCACCCCATCTCGAACCAGTACGTGTTCGCCCTGAAGGGGCAGGGCATCCACGTCGACGAGAACGGCGAGCGCCACGAGATCCGTGCCGGTGACGTCTTCATGGTCGAGGCGGGCAAGGTGCACTCCGGGGGCAACGAGTCCGACGAGGACTACGTGTTCATCGAACTCTGGTCGCCGCCGTACGGCGACCCCAAGTCCGTCTTCGTCACCGACGACGCCTGTGCGTGGGCGCCCGAGGACGAGGCAGCCCCCGCGGAGGCGTCGGCCTGATGGCCCGGACCAGCGACGTCTCGCGGACAGGCCGGTCCGCCGTGTGCGCGACGGGAGTGCGTCGATGAGCAACCTCGAGGACTCGCTCCGGGCCGACGCCGGGGCCGTGACGTCGAACGCGCTGGCCATCGAGGCGCGTGACGTCGCGGTGGAGTACGACCAGACGGAGACGGGCAACAAGCTCGTCGCCCTCGAGGGACTGTCGGTCGACATCCGTCGCGGCGAGTTCGTGACGATCGTCGGGCCCAGCGGCTGCGGCAAGAGCACGTTCCTGAATGCGGTGGGCGGCCTCTACCGGCACAGCCGGGGTTCACTGCTCGTGAACGGCCGGGAGGTGCGTGGACCCGGCCGTGATCGCGCGATCGTGTTCCAGAACTACGGGCTGCTGCCGTGGCGCACGGTCGAGAAGAACGTCCAGTACGGCCTCGAGATGCAGGATCGCCTGGACGCGCGAAGTCGCGAGCGCGTCCACGAGTACATCGAACTCGTCGGCCTGAAGGGCTTCGAGAAGGCGTTCCCCCGCGAACTGTCGGGAGGCATGCAGCAGCGAGTGGGGCTCGCGCGGGCCCTCGCGACGGAACCGTCGATCCTGCTGATGGACGAGCCGTTCGCGGCGATCGACGCCCTGACTCGGGAACTCATGCAGAACGAGCTGTCGCGCATCGTTGCCCAGACGGGACAGACGGTCATCTTCGTCACGCACAGCGTCGACGAGGCGCTGACGCTCGGTGACCGGGTCATCGCGCTGACCGACCGGCCCGGGCGGGTGCGCGGGATCATCGACGTGGACCTGCCCCGTCCTCGTGACGCCAACGCCCTGCGCACCAACGAGCGCTACGTGGAACTGCGCAACCGGGTGTGGCAGCTGCTCGTCAAGGAGGAGACCACCTCCGACGTCGCCGGTCGGGAGGGCTGACCGGTGGCGCGCGCACGTCCCGTGCGACAGGACCTGAAGTTGCCGCGTCCGCTGCAGGCCGTGTGGGACTCCAAGGTTCCCGACGTCGCCCTGCTCGTCGCCCTGATCGGCGTGTGGCACCTGGTCGCGCGCTACAGCGGCATTCCGGAGCTCGTGCTGCCGTCACCCCAGCGGATCCTGAACGAGGCGCTGCGGCTGCACTCGTTCGGAAACATCGTGGGGCCGACGCTCTACACGCTCGAGGTGCTGGTCATCGGCATGGTCATCAGCATCGTGCTCGGCATCGTGATCGGTGTGGTCATCGGCATGTCGCCGCCGCTCGAGAAGATCGCCACGCCCTACCTGTGGGCCATCTATGCGGCGCCGTCGACGGCCCTGGTCCCGGTGTTCATCATCTGGTTCGGCATCGGCCGTGGCATGCAGCTGTGGGTGATGGTCATGTCGGCGATCATCCCGATGATCATCAGCTGCGCCGACGGCGTCCGCGGGGTCGACCAGACCCTGCTTCGCACCTGTCGGTCCTTCTGCGGGTCGCGCTGGAAGGCCTTCCGAACGGTCATCCTTCCCGCGACGATCCCGTTCATCGGCGCAGGCACCCGCCAGGCCCTGTCGAGGGGGTTCGTGGGACTCCTCGTCGCAGAGATGCTGGTGAGCAGTGGGGGGCTCGGCACCGAGGTCATGCGGGCGCGCTACAACTTCGAGACGGCCAAGACCATCGTCTACACGCTGCTGCTCATCGGGTTCGCGATGGCGCTCATCTCCGCGTCACGAGCCGTCGAGAGATTCACCGACCGCTGGCGCGCCGAGGTGCGGATATGAGCATCGATGTCGAGGCGGGCGTCACCAGCCGAGCCAACCGTGAACCCGGCGACCGCATGGGTTTCGTGTTCCGTGGACTGAGCCGCCGACAGAGCATCCTGTTCGGTCTCGCGAACCTCGTGGGCTTCTTCGCGTTCTGGGAACTGTTCACCCGGCTGCGTGACGTCGACCCGTTCGTCGTCCCTCCGTTCAGCGCGCTGATCCGGGCATCGATCGACATGCACCAGGCCGGGGTGCTCCTGCCGAACGTGTGGAGCTCGACCTGGATGTACACGGTCGGCATGGTCGCTTCCGTGATCGTGGGCATCCCGCTCGGACTGGCCGTGGGCGGCAGCCGCCTGCTCGATCGCTTCGTGACCCCCTACCTCTGGGTGTTCTACACGACGCCGCGCATCATCCTCCTTCCCCTCGTCATGCTGTGGGTGGGACTGGGCGACCTGACCCGCTTCACGATGGTGTTCATCGCCGCGGTGCCACCCATCGCGGTGTTCGTGCTCGACGGCGTCAAGACCGTCGACGGATCGCTCGTGACGGTCGGCAGGTCCTTCTGTGCCTCGAAGTACCGCCTGTACCGCACGATCGTGGTGCCGGGGACCGTGCCCTTCATCGGCACCGGTGTGCGCATGGGAGCGGTTCGCGGCCTGATCGGACTGTTCGTGGCGGAGTTGTTCACCACGGCTTCGGGTCTCGGCTACCTGATCATCGTGAACTCACGGACCTTCAACACCGCCGCCGTGCTCGCTGCGGTCGGCATCTACGTGGCGCTGAGCATCGTCATCGTCATGGGGACGATCCGGCTGTCCGCGTACCTGGACCGGTGGCGCGCGCGCGCCGACCTGTCGATCTGACCATGACGACCCTCCCCATGCCTCCAGGCCTCCCGCGTCCGCGGTGGCCCCGGGGCACGGATCGACCAGACCTGTGGAGCGCGATCGCGTGCTCCACACGAACGCAGGTGGAACGGAGAGCACAGTGAACACCCAACGACTGACACGCAGGCCCCGAACGGTCCGCGCGTTGGCGGCCCTCACAGCACTGCTGCTGGTGGTCTCCGCGTGCGGAGGTTCGGACGACGACTCGGGACCGACGGGCGAACCGCTCAGCCTGCCGAACCTGGAGGCCGTCATCCGGGCCGAACATCCGAACAACGTCTGGCCGTGGATCGTGTTCGAGGACGGCGGATACCGCGAGGCCGCCGGGTTCGAGAGCCTGAACACGACCTACACCGACGAAGCCGTGTCCGCGCTGCGCAGTGGCGAGGCGTGGTTCGCGCAGATGGACCCCGAGGTCGCCTGGCCCGCGAACGAACAGGGCGTCGGTGACTTCGTCGCCGTCGCGGTCGTCCGCGACGGCGCCGCCTGGTACATGGGTGTCTCGGCCGACATCGAGACGCCCGACGACCTGCGCGGAGCGCGAGTGAGCGCCGGACCACCCGGAGACCCCTGGACCATCGTCGCCCGGATCATCCTCGAGGAGGAGTTCGGCATCGGTGCGGACGAGGTCGAGTGGGTCGCCGTCGGTGGTGGCGCGAACACCCGGATGGAGGCGCTGGCGGCCGGCCAGATCGACGCCGCGATGCTGCAGATCCGGCACGTGGGACCCGTCGAGGAACTCGGCGGACACATGATCTACGCCGACATCGTCGAGTTCCCCGAGCAGTTGTACTTCGTCACCCGGGACACCCTCGAGTCGCACGGCGACGCCGTCTGTGCGCTCGTGGACCAGCTCGTCGAGATGCACCAGTGGGCGAGCGCGGACGGCGGCCAGGCGAACCGGGATGCGAACGTGGAGATGCAGCAGGCGCGCGGGATCGACGTCGCCCAGAACTGGATCGACGACTACGAGCGCTTCATGACGACGACGTACGCGACCGATGCGGGCGTCAGCGTGATGGCACTCGAGCGTTCGCTCGAGACCGCGGAGGTCAGCGACGCATTCGACTGGCGTGACCACGTCGACTTCTCGTGCCTCTGGGAGGCACAGGAGCGTCGTGGGCTGCCGCTGAACCCGAACCCCGACGAGATCTGATCCAGCGAGCGTTCCACCCTCCGGTCGTGGGGGGGGGGGGGGGGGGGCCGGGCCCCCGCCCCCCGCCCCCCCCCACGACCGCGGACATCACCCGGACCCGGAAGGCACACGGGCGCATCAGCCCGTCGACAAGGAGACCGCCATGAAGGTCGAGTACCACCAGTTGGATGACGAACGCGCCCACAAGATCCCCTACTCGCCCGTCGTGTCGGTGCAGGTCGGGGACGCCCGGTTCCTGTACCTGTCGGGCATGACGGCGTTGCCGCTGTTCCACTCGCATCCTCACGTCAAGGAGGAGACGATGCTTCCGGACGACATCCGGGAGCAGACGGCCCGTGTCATGGACAAGCTCGAGTACATCCTCGGCACCCAGGGAGCCACGTTCTCGGACGTGATCAAGATCACGAAGTACCTCACCGACTTCCGCGAGGCCAACGACATCCGTGAGGTGATGGAGGAGCGGCTCGGTGACACCAAGCCGGTCAGCACGACGGTCGCCATCAACAACCTGAGTTCCCACGGTGCACGCCTCGAGGTGGACGTGACGGCGGTCGTCCAGGCCTGACCCGGGCGGACCGCACGACCACGAGGACCGTCGTCCGCGCGGGCCGCCGGGCAGCGCCTGCTGGGCGATCTCCGGCCGCGACCACGTGGCGGCTATCGTGGCCCGACGAACACGGGACGTCCGGTTGCCTGACGCGGCGTTCCGTGCGAACGAGGAGGAACTGATGGCGAAGGTGGTGAAGAGCGCCGACCGCTTCAGCCGGCGCTCGACGCGTGACGGTCGACGCAGGATCGACTTCGCGACCGAGGAGATGTTCGGTCTGACGTCGATCCAGTGTGACATCGTCATCTACGACGTGGGTGACGAGGCATCCGCCCACAAGCACACCGACGCGGACCACATCTTCCTGGTGATTCGAGGAACCGGCCGGTTCTTCGACGACGACGACGTGCCGCACGAGATGTCGGCCGGCGACGTGGTGCACATCCCGGCCGGCGAGTTCCACAACTTCGACAACACCGGGGACGAGCCCTTCGAGCTGGTCGAGATCTGGGTGCCCAAGCCCAGCGAGACCATCTGGAAGGACCCGGACGATCCGTGAACGTGGGCGCCTGAGGTGTGAGTTCACACCTCGACGTCTGGTACGACGGCCACTGATGGCCGGTGACGGACCGGGCAGGTGCGTGTCGCTTCCCACCGGGAGGACGCGCGCCGCCCGGTCCGTCTGCGTGTGTGTGTCGCCACGACGCGGATCCCGGGGCACGGCGGGCCACGGTGGGATGACCGTGCGGCCGCGTTGGTCGACAGCGACCACCCGGCGGCCTAGGGTGGATCTGGCTCGACGGCCGTGGGACCGTCGAGAACCTGTCGGGAGGCAGGTTCTGCAGCCCGACCCGCAGGGGAAGGCGGTCGCTGGCTGGACCCACGGCTCGAGGGGGACTGCTTGCCGCGCCGGGTGTCGTCGAAGGGGACACGCGACATCGAACGACGCGGGGTGGGGAGTCACGTGCGTCACCGGGCTGGTGTTCGCCGGTCGTGTCCCGGGGAGAGGACAACACGTGATGAGAAGTCGATGGTCAAGGATCCTTGCGTCTGCCATGGTCGGAGCGCTGGTGCTCGCCGCGTGCGCCTCGGGCGAGGACGACACCGCGGTCGAGGCACCGCCCGAACCCGCGCCTGCCGACGCTCCGGCCGACGCGCCGGAGGACGGAGACGACGAGCAGCAGTTCCCGGTGTTCACCGACCCGAGCATCCCCACGCTGGACGCGATCTTCGAACGTGACCGCTTCACCGTGATCGGAAACACGATTCCGGCGGTCGACCGCACGTGGCAGCACGTGTTCGACGAGGTCAACATCGTGTACTCGGAGGACCCGGTCGCGCCGCTGGTGAGCGGAGCCGCGTGGTTCGTCCAGGCGGAGCCGGGCATCATCTGGCCTGCCATGGAGCAGGGTGTCGTCGACGCGAAGATCGTCGGTGTGAGCAGTTCGGTCGAGGCATGGCTCCTGCTCGTCGCCGAGCACATCGAGACGCCCGAGGACCTGATCGGTGCCCGGATCTCTGCCGGCGCCATCGGGGACACCTGGATCAACGTCGGACGCATCATCCTCCGGGACCACTTCGGCATCGACCCCGACGACCTCGAGTGGGTCTCGATGGGTGGTGGCGCCGACCAGCGGATGGATGCACTCGTCGCCGGACAGATCGATGCGTTCATGGGTCAGCCCAGGAACACCGCGACCGTGGTCGAGGCGGGTGGACGTGCGCTGTTCGACGAGCGGGTCGACAACGCGCAGCTGCAGTTCGTCGTGCTGACCGAGACCATGGAGAACAACCGCGACGCCGTGTGTGCGGCGCTCGAGGGAGCGCTCGAGGCGAACCAGTGGATCGCGTCCAGTGACGCGCCCGAACAGGAGGACATCATCCCCGAGGTCCTCGAGACCCTCGAACGCTACGGCTACGACCCCGAGGGGGGAGAGGCACAGTGGCGCGCCTCGTACCCGCACACGTGGGCGTTCGACCTCGGCGCTCCGGCGTCGTCGTTCGACACCCAGCTCGAGGTGATCGCCGGCGGCGAGGACCCCATCGTCTCTGCGGACTTCCCGTGGCGTGACCACGTGGACTTCTCGTGCCTGTGGGAGCTGCAGGAGGCCTACGGGCTGCCGCTGAACCCGGACCCTGGGACCCTCTGACCCGGAGCGTCGGGTCGGGTGGCACACGCCCGGCCCGACGCTGAGTCGACGTGATCGGCCGTGGCGCCTCTGCGTCACGGCCGATCACGGTTCGCGGCCTCCGCCGTGCGCCCCAATGCACCGTTTCCCCGCCCCGGCCGGGAGCGCCCTCGCGATCTCCGTATCGTCGTGCCCGTCGGCGCCCTGCGTGCGTCGCCGACTCCGTCTGCACGTCGACCACGAGGAAACCCATGTCCGACCACCGTCCCCTGCGTCACGTCACCGCCGAGGAGTGCAGCTCCAGCACCGCCCAGTCCGGTGGGATGAGCCGCACCGCAGGCATCTCGGCCTCCACGGCCGGCGCCACCACCATCTTCATGGGCCAGGCGATCATGGAGCCGTCGACGGTGTCCCAGGCGCACCACCACGGCGAACTCGAGACGGCGATCTTCGTGCTCGAGGGACACCCGGTGTTCCGTTTCGTGGAGGACGGCGAGGAGGTGCGCATCGAGTCGAAGCCCGGGGACTACGTGCTGGTCCCACCCCACACTCCTCACATCGAGGAGAACCCGTCGCCGACCGAACGGGCCGTGGTCGTGCTGGCCCGCACCGGCCAGGAGGCGATCGTGGAGAACCTCGACTCCCTGCGGGGCTGAGACATCCGGGGTGACCGGTCGCGGCCCCCGGCGACGTGCCGTGCGTGATCGCCGGACTGCGGGTGACCGGGTCAGGGAGGATCGCGAGCACTGGCGACGTGCCGTCCGTGACGGCCGGACCGCGGGTGCCAGATCAGTGGCAGCCGGGCTCGATCACGTCGGCGGAGGGAGCCGGCGCCGACGAGGTGACGGTGGGATCGACGTACAGCGTGTCACGCCACACCAGCGTCGGGTGTTCGGTGAGCGACTCGGTGCCGCGTCCCCGGCCGGTCAGCGACCACACTCGCCCGTCGGGGGACTCGAGGCGGTTGCTCGCCGGGCACCACGCCACGTCCGACGCATCCGCGAAGGCGCGGATGCGTCCTCCGGCGGCCACGACCAGCAGCGGTGGGTCGTCGAGGTGCTGACTGGCGGGCAGGTCCGTGACCTGGCCGATGGCGCGCCACGGCTCGTCGGGCGGTGTGCCGACCATCCGCAGGAACAGCAGCACCGCGATCAGGAGCACGACCCCGGCGGCGACCGATGCCCAGACCCACTGCAGCCCGAGCGGCGCGCGCAGCACGATCTTGCGGGCGCGCTTCGAGGCGCGCTCCGGCAGGTACCCGCGGGGGCCGTAGTCGAGTTCGTCGTTCACGGGACCGACGGTACGCGATCCGCGGGGCCCTCCCCGTCGCGCCCGGCGCCTGACCAGCCGCGCCTGGGGAGGTCCCGACCGCTCGACTAGGATCGACCCTCGGTGCGCTCGAGGTGCCCACGACCGTGTGGCACGCGACCGTGACGACGGGCCGCCGGACAACCCTCACGACCGGAGAGATGACGCATGGACCTCGTGGAGTTCCAGGGCAAGCAGGTGTTCGCCCGCAACGGTGTGCCGGTCCCGCCACCGGGTGCCGTGTGCCGAACGGTGGACGAGATCGTCGACGCCGCGCGTGTTCAGCTCGAGGGCGGCGCATCCGCCGTCGTGGTCAAGGCGCAGGTCAAGACCGGCGGCCGCGGCAAGGCCGGTGGCGTGAAGCTCGCGACCAGCGTCGACGAGGCCCGCGAACACGCCGAGTCGATCCTGGGACTCGACATCAAGGGACACGTGGTCCAGGTCGTGTACGTCGAACCTGCCTCCGACATCGCCGAGGAGTACTACCTGTCGGTGATGCACGACCGGGTCAACAAGGGACACCTCGTCATCTGCTCGCGTGAGGGCGGCGTGGACATCGAGGAGGTCAACCGCACGAACCCGTCAGCCGTGGTGAAGCGGCCGCTGACCGCGCACGAGACCGCCGACGGTCTGTCGGTCGACACCGCCCGGGAGATCGTCACCCAGGCCAACCTGCCTGCCGAGGTCGTCGACGCCACCGCCGACCTGCTCGTGCACCTGTTCGCGGCCTACCGCAACGAGGACGCCACCCTCGCCGAGATCAACCCGCTCATCCGCACCGAGGACGGCCGGGTCATCGCGCTGGACGCCAAGGTGTCGCTCGACGCCAACGCCGCGTTCCGCCACGACGGCTACGCCGAGTTCCTCATCGACGGCATCGACGCCGACGATCCGCTCGAGGCCGAGGCGCGCGAGAAGGGCATCCAGTACGTGAAGCTCGACGGCAACGTCGGGGTGCTCGGCAACGGGGCGGGTCTGGTCATGGCGACCCTGGACGTGGTCGCCCAGCACGGAGGTCGTGCGGCGAACTTCCTCGACGTCGGCGGCGGAGCGTCGGCCGACGCGATGGCCGAGTCGCTCGGGCTCGTGCTGTCCGACCCGTCGGTGCGCAGCGTGTTCATCAACATCTTCGGTGGCATCACCCGGGGTGAGGAGGTCGCCAACGGCATCATCGAGGCGACCCGACGGCTCGGCGACTTCCCCCAGCGGCTGGTGGTTCGCCTCGACGGCACCAACGCCGAGGAGGGACGCAGGATCCTCGAGGAGGCCGGGCTCGCCAACGTCGTGTCCGCGGCCACCATGGACGAGGCCGCCGTCCGCGCCGTCGAACTCGCCAGCGCCTGACCCGCGTGACCCCTCGCGCCACGGTGCGCACGATCCACACGGAGCAACCATGAGCATCTTCATCGACGAGACCACCACCGTGCTGGTGCAGGGCATCGGCGCGCAGGGCACGTTCCACGCCCGCCGCAACCGTGACTACGGCACCCACGTCGTCGCGGGCATCCACCCGAAGAAGGGTGGGACGACCTGGGACGAGGTCGGTGTTCCCGTGTTCTCGACGGTCCGGGAGGCCGTCGAGGAGACCGGCGCCAACACCTCCCTGGTGATGGTGCCCGCGCCGTTCACGAAGGACGCGATCCTCGAGGCGCACGACGCCGGCGTGGAGACCATCGTCGCCATCACCGAGGGCGTGCCGGTGCACGACATGACCGAGGTGTACGACACCGTGGTCCGTCGCGGTGGTGTCCGTCTCATCGGGCCGAACTGTCCCGGGCTCATCTCGCCGGGGAAGGCCAACGTCGGCATCATCCCGGGCGAGACGACCTTCCCCGGCAACGTCGGGCTGGTGTCGCGGTCCGGGACGCTGACCTACCAGATCATGCACGAGCTGGCGCAGGCCGACATCGGGATCTCCACGTGCGTGGGCATCGGGGGTGACCCGGTCATCGGCACCCAGTTCCTCGACGTCATCCAGGCGTTCGCCGCCGACCCCGACACGCACGCCATCGCGTTCGTGGGGGAGATCGGGGGGTCCGAGGAGCAGCTCGCCGGCGAGTGGATCCGCGACAACATCCCCGACACCCCTGTCGTCGGCTACATCGCCGGCTTCGAGGCACCGGAGGGCAAGCAGATGGGGCACGCCGGCGCGATCGTCCAGGAGGGCGGACCCGGAGGAGAGTCGGCCGCGGAGAAGAAGGAGATCCTCGAGGGATTCGGGATCTCCGTCGCGATGAACCCGTCCGAGGCCGCGCGCCTGATGATCGAGCGCCTCGGACGCCGGTGACCGTGTCCCGCTGACGCCAGGTCCCGACCGCCCCACGGGGCACGTGGCGAAGAGCAGCACCCCGTGACGAGGAGAACCCCCGGCGCTGAGCGCCGGGGGTTCTCGATGCCGGGACGCGCGGGGCACGGCGTCGACCGGCGGTGGTGGGTCGCCTGGGGGGAGGCGGACCCACACAGGCGCGTCGTCCGATGGGGCGTCGGACATTGGTGACGCGCCGGGCGGCCGGGGTGGGCCGCCACTGCGAGTGAACGCTACACCACGTCGTCACGCACCCCTGCAATGGATTTCTGACGAGGTCGTGCGTTGGTCGCACGCTGCGGGGGGCCGATCCCTCGACATGCGCACGTCACGGTGAAACGGTTGTCCGTGGAGACGTAACCCGTCCGAAACGAGGCCGACACCGATGGGTGACCTGGCCAGGCAAGGATTCGCCCAGTCGCGGAGCCGTCGAACCGATCGACGTGCCCGGGCATCGGCCGACGTGACGTGTCCCGCCGGGACACCTCACAGCCGTCGGTCGTCGTAGCGAGCGAGGAGACCGAGGTGAAGCTGGTCACGGCCATCGTCAAGCCCCACAGGCTCGATGACGTCAGGGATGCGCTGCGCGGCATCGGTGTGCAGGGACTCACCGTCACCGACGTGCACGGATTCGGGCGTCAGGGAGGACACACCGAGCTGTACCGGGGTGCCGAGTACAAGGTGGAGTTCCTGCCCAAGGTCCGCGTCGAGGTGCTCGTCGACGACGCCCAGACCGACGAGGCGATCCAGGCGATCATCGACGCCGCCCACACCGGCGAGGTGGGGGACGGAAAGGTGTTCGTCACGCCGGTCGAGCGCATCGTGCGCATCCGTACCGGCGAGCAGGACGTCGCCGCCCTGTAGGTGCGAGGTGTCCGCGGAAGGGTCGGCGGCGGTGCCGGAGTCGGCGCTCGACGCGCTCCGGCAGGCCCGCACGCGCCTCGCGGACGACGCGCCGGGTCGACGGTGGTGCCGTGACTGGACCGACGCGGTCGACGACTGCGTGCGGGCGCTCGGGGCGTCCACGGTCCGGCCGCACGGGGTCGCCGTTGCCGCGCTCGGCGGCCACGGCCGCCGCGAACTGTGTCCGGCCTCCGACGTGGACCTGCTCGTCGTCCACGACCGCGCGTCCGACGACGAACTCTCCGCGGTGGTCCGTTCCGTCGTCACCCCGCTGTGGGACGCCGGCCTCAAGGTCGGCCACGCGGTGCGCGACGTCCGCGAGGTCCTCGACTCGGTCGACGACGTCGAGTCGGCCACGGCCCTGCTGGACGTGCGGGTGCTGCTCGGCGACCGAGACCTGGGGCAGCGCGTCCGCACCGAGACCCTGCGACGCATCCTGCGTCGACCCGACGTGTTCCTCGACGCGCTCCACGCTGCGGACCTCGCGCGCCGTGCTCGGGCCGGTGACGCGGCCGAGGTGCTCGAACCGGACCTGAAGAACGGCGCGGGCGGTCTGCGCGACGTCCAGTCGCTGCGGTGGGCTGCCGCTGCACTGGTGGGCACGGCGAGCCTCGACGCGCTGGTCGCCGCTGGACACCTCGGTGCCGCGGATCGCACCCGCCTCGCGCGCGCGGCGCGGGTCGTGCTCAACGTCCGGATCGCGCTGCACCAGGTCACGGGGACCCGTCCGGGGCTCGCGACCACCGACCTGCTGCACCTCGGGGTGCATGGTCGCGTCGCACGCCGCCTCGGCTTCGAGGACGCCGACGCGCCGGCCGCCGTCGTGGACCTCGACCCCGGCGGACCGCGAGCACTGCACCCGGCCCGTGGCACCCGGTCGCGCGGCCGGGCCGCCGACGGCTCCGACGGTTCCACCTCACCCGCCGTCGCGCCGGGATCGCCGGTGGACCTGGCCGAACATCGACTGCTGCGCGAGGTGTACCTGGCGACCCGCACGATCGATCACGTGCACCGGCGTGCGTGGCGGCTCATCGACGCGGACCGCCGGGACGGGCGTCGACGCACGCGCCCGACACAGCGCACCGTCGACGTGTTCGAACTGCACGACGGCGTGCTTCGGATCCCCGACGACGTCGACCTCGCGACCCCCGAACTGGCGACGCGGCTGTTCGCCGCACTGGTCGACACGGGCGCGGTGCTCGACCGTGCCACCGCGCACCGCCTTCGGGTCCACACGGCCGAGGGCCATCGCTGGCGGTGGACGTCGCGGGACCGCGAGTCGTTCGTCGCGACACTGTGGCGGGGCCGTCTGATGCTGCCGGCGCTCGCCGAACTCGACGACACGGGGATGCTCGTCGCGCTGCTCCCGGGGTGGGAGGTCGTGCGTGGGCGAGCACAGCGCAACCCGTACCATCGCTACGCGCTGGACCGGCACGCATGGCACGCCGTCGCGGAGCTCGGTGAACTGGTCCGGCGTCACCGGTGGGCCGCCGAGGCCCTCGAACAGGTGGAGGACCGCGAGGGTCTGCTGCTCGGCGTGCTGTTCCACGACGTCGGCAAGGCACTCGGCGAACCGCACGAGGTCTCCGGCGTGCGACTCGCGCGGACGATGGCGCGCCGCATGGGCGCCCCGACGGCGACGGTCGAGTTCGTCGGGCGACTGACGCGGCTGCACCTGCTGCTGGGCGTCGCGCGCACACGCGACGTGACCGACCGGGCGCTCGCCGAGCAGCTCGCCGACGTGGTCGGGGACCACCCGACGCTCGCCGCTCTCCACCTGCTGACGGCGGCCGACGGACTGGCCACCGGGCCGCGCGTGTACAACGACTGGACCGCCGGGCTGACCGCAGCCCTCGTGACGAGAGTGAGCGCCGTGCTGGACTCGATCGACCCCGACCAGATCGCCGACGACGCGGTCGCGACCGCACGCGCCGCCCAGGAGATGGCCGAGGAGCTCGGCGCGACCGAGGACGCCGTGCGCGAACACCTGGCCCTGCTCCCGTCCCGCTACGCAGCGCTGCTCAGTCCCCGTGCGGTGGTGCGGCACACGCTCATGGCCCAGACCCGCCCGGGTCCGGGCGAGGTCCGGACCCGGGTCACTCCCACCGACCAGGACCCGGAGGGGGTCGAGGGGCTCGACGTGCTCGACGTCGTGGCACTCGACCACCCGGGATGGTTCGCCAAGGTCGCGGGGGTCATCGCACTGCACGGCGGCGAGATCGTCGCCGCCGACGCGTTCGGACGCGACGACGGACTCGCGGTGGACACCTTCCGGGTGCGTCCGCCCGAGGGCGCCGCGGGATCGTGGTGGGCACGAGTCGAGGGCGACCTGGTCGACGCCGGCGCCGGGCGGCTCGCCGTGCGTGCGCGGGTCGGACGGATGGCGGACCAGCAGGCCCACCGGGTCGCGCGGTTCACCGACGTGCCGACGAGCGTGACCGCGGAGCCGGACTCGAGCGGGCGTGCCACCGTCGTCGAGGTGCGCACGCTCGACCGGGTCGGGGTCCTGTACGCCATCGCGTCCGCGCTCGCCGAACTCGAGGTGGACATCGTGGTCGCCCGCATCTCGACAGTCGGCCACGAGGCGAACGACGCCTTCACGTGCCGCAACGCCGAGGGAGGCCCGCTCGACGACGACCACGTCCGTGAGGTCCAGATGGCCATCACCGCCGCCATCGACGACCTGTCGTCGCCTGCGGCGTAGGCTTGGGCGCGCGGCCGCCCGGGGCCGCACGTCTCGAGAGGCATCCTGCGTGGCTGACGACTCGCCCATCGACATCACTCCCGCCGACGGCCGACTCGGCGTCCTGTGCGTGGGCCTCGGCGCCGTCGCGACGACGTTCATCGCCGGGGTGGAGCTCATCCGGCGGGGGATGGCCGAGCCGATCGGATCGCTGACGCAGATGGGGACGATCCGGCTGGGTCGGAGAACCGACGACCGCGCGCCGCTCATCCGTGACTTCGTGCCGCTCGCGGGACTCGACGACCTGGTGTTCGGCGCGTGGGACCCGTTCCCCGATGACGCCTACGTGTCCGCGGTCCGCGCCGGGGTGCTCGACGCCGCACGTCACCTGGAACCGATCGCCGACGCACTGCGCGCCATCGAACCGATGCCTGCGGCGTTCGATCCGGCGTACGTGAAGAAGCTCGACGGGCCCAACGTCATGGCCAGTCGGTCGAAGCGCGCCATGCTCGACCAGCTGCGCGAGGACATCCGATCCTTCCGCGAGCGAAACGCGTGCGACCGCATGGTCATGGTGTGGTGCGGGTCGACCGAGGTGTTCGTCGACCAGGGAGCGGCCCACGCCGACCTCGACGCCTTCGAGGCCGCGATCGACGCCGACGACCCGAGCATCACCCCGTCGATGCTCTACGCGTACGCCGCCCTGCTCGAGGGGGTCCCGTTCGCCAACGGCGCACCCAACCTCACCGTCGACACGCCGGTGCTGCGCGACCTCGCCTCGGCGAACGGCGTGCCGATCTGTGGCAAGGACTTCAAGACCGGGCAGACGCTGGTCAAGACGGTCCTGGCGCCGATGTTCAAGGCGCGCATGCTCGGGATGCACGGCTGGTACTCGACCAACATCCTCGGCAACCGGGACGGCGAGGTGCTCGACGACCCGGAGTCGTTCCGCACCAAGGAGACGTCGAAGCTCGGCGTGCTCGACACGATCCTGCAGCCCGACGCTCACCCCCAGCTGTACGGGGACCTGCACCACGTCGTGCGGATCAACTACTACCCGCCCCGCGGCGACAACAAGGAGGGCTGGGACAACATCGACTTCTTCGGGTGGCTCGGCTACTCGATGCAGCTCAAGGTCGACTTCCTGTGCCGCGACTCCATCCTCGCTGCGCCGCTCGCACTCGACCTGGCGCTGTTCCTCGACCTCGCCCAGCGGGCGGGGATGGGCGGGATCCAGGAGTGGCTCAGCTTCTACTTCAAGGCTCCCCAGGCGGCGCCCGGCCTCTACCCGGAGCACGACCTGTTCATCCAGCAGACGAAGCTCAAGAACACCCTGCGGTGGATGATGGGCGAGGACCAGATCACCCATCTCGGTGTCGAGTACTACGCGGACGACTACCTGCCCGAGGGCTGAGGGCGCACTCGCGTCGGCGGTTGCCGGCCGGGGTACTGGTTGACGCCGCCCGGGTGCGGTGCAAGGCTCGGGTCACGTGCACGTCGACCCGGGAGAGTCCAGATGCCGCGCCTTCCATTCGTCGATCTCGACAGCATCGAGGACCCAGAGGTCCTCGGCTTCCTGGAGGACGCGCGTCGACGCGGCCGTCCGGGTCCGGACATGCAGGCCATCCGGGCGCACCACCCCGGTGTGCTGCGCAGCTTCTCGACCACGTGGGAGGACGTGTACGACGGGGGTGTGGTCGACGACTCCATCAAGCAGCTGTGTCGGATCTACGTGTCGAAGACCATCGGGTGCACGTACTGAGGCAACGTCCGGTCTGCTCGGTCCGAGCAGCAAGGCGTCACCGAAGATGACTACGACGAGGTGATCAACTACCGCACGAACGATCGCTTCGACGACCGCACCAGGACGGCCCTCGACTACGCCGATGCGATCACGTGGGATCCGTCCCGCGCCGACGACGAACTGTGGGAGCGTCTCCACCAGCACTTCTCCGTGCCGGAACTCGTCGAACTCGGCTACTTCATCGCCATGACGCTCGGTCAGCAGCGATGGATCATCACGCTCGGGACCCAGCACGGGCAGGGGCCCCTCGGGCTCGGGCGGGTGCGCGCTGATGGCGTTCAGGAGGTCGTCGGCGTCGGCGACATCCATCACGGCCACGAGCACGCGTAGGGCGACCCGACCGAGCGCACGGTCCGACACGCGTCGGGTGACGAACCACCGGTGATCGCGCACCGTGCGCGTCGAAGGGATCTCGGATGCGTGTGCTCGTGCTCGGCGCGTCCGGCTACGTGGGGGGCCGCCTCGTCCCCGAACTGCTCGACGCTGGGTTCGAGGTGCGCTGCGCGGCCCGCGATCCCGCCCGGTTGGGTGGACGCCCCTGGAGTGACCGCGTCGAGGTGACGCAGGCAGACGTCGGGGACGCGTCGTCGATGGCGGTGGCCTGTCAGGACGTCGACGTCGTCGTGTTCCTGGTGCACGCCATGGCCGCGAGCGGCGACTTCGCCGCCCGTGAACGTGACGGCGCGCGCACCGTGCGTGACGCCGCGGCCACCGCGGGTGTGCAGCGCATCGTGTACCTCGGCGGGCTGGGTCGCGAGGACGACGCACTGTCGGCGCACCTGCGATCCCGACAGGCGGTCGGCCGCGAGCTCGCGCAGGGGCCGGTGCCAGTGGTGGAGCTGCGTGCCGGCGTGGTGCTGGGATCGGGCTCGACGTCGTTCGAGATGCTGCGCCACCTCGTCGAGGTGCTGCCCGTCATGGTCGCCCCGAGGTGGGTCGACACGCGCACGCAACCCATCGCCATCCGTGACGTGCTCCGGTACCTGGTGGCGGCGGTCGATCCTCAGCGGGTGCCACCAGGGGTGTACGAGATCGGGGGCGCGGACGTGCTCACCTATCGGCAGCTGCTGCAGACCTATGCCCGGATCGCCCACCTGCGACGCCGACTGATCGTCACCGTCCCGGTGCTCACCCCGCGGCTGTCGTCCCTGTGGATCGGCCTGGTCACACCACTGCCGACGTCGGTCGCGCGGCCGCTCGTCGACAGCCTCGTCAACGAGGTCGTCGTGCACGACGACCGGATACGCCAGCACGTGGAGTTCGAACCCATCGGCGTCGACGAGGCGGTCCGCCGTGCCCTGCAGCGGGTCCGGGACCTGCAGGTCGACAGCACCTGGGCGAGTGCGGGCGCCGGCGACCCCGCGGGGCCGCGGCCCGAGGACCCCGACTGGTCCGGAGGCGCCCTGCTCGGTGACGTCCGCCGGGTCGCGACCTCCGCCACCCCCGAGCGGCTGTTCGCGACGCTCTGCGCGATCGGCGGCACGAGCGGTTACCACAGCCCGCGCCTGCTGTGGTCGATCCGCGGGGCGCTCGACGAGCTGGTGGGTGGCGTCGGCCTGCGTCGTGGCCGGCGACACCCGACGGAACTGCGCGTGGGTGACGCCGTCGACTTCTGGCGGGTCGAGGCGCTCGAGCCGCCGCACCTGCTGCGCCTGCGTGCGGAGATGCGACTGCCGGGCCGTGCGTGGCTGGAGTTCCACGTCGAGACCGACGGCGAGGAGGTGCAGCTGGTCCAGCGGGCCAGGTTCCACCCCCACGGACTGTGGGGCCGCGTGTACTGGCACGGCCTGTCGCCGTTCCATCGGCTGGTGTTCCCGACGATGGCGCGGCGGCTCGTGCGGGCCGCCGAGGCGTCCATTGACGCACCCCAGTCGCCTTCCTAGGTTCGCGCCACGGTGTTCGAGCGTGGGAGGCGACGATGATCCGTGACGCATGGTTCTCCGTGGGACTCTCCGCAGAGTTCCCGACCGGCGAACTCCGCCACCAGACGGTCTCCGGGATCGGGCTCGTCATGTGGCGTGCCGAGTCCGGCGAGGTCGTCGCCCTCGATGGACGGTGCAGCCACAAGCGGTTCCCGTTGTGGGAGGGTCGCCTGCTCGAGGGTGACGTGCTCGAGTGCCCCTACCACGGGTTCGCCTACGACACCGGCGGGACCTGTGTCGGGATTCCTGCCCTGAAGGAACGCAGCGACCGCATCCCGTCGACGTCGAGGCAGCGCAGCTTCCCCGTGGTCGAGCAGGACGGGCTCGTCTGGGTGTGGCCCGGAGACCAGGCCCTGTCGAGGGACGTTCGCCCGCCGCGGACGCCCGAACTCGGGACACCGGACTGGGAGTTCCGGGACACGGGTGACATGGAGGTCGAGGCGAACCACCGACTCCTGCTCGAGAACCTGTTCGACCTGACCCACTTCTATCCGCTGCACGAGTCCACCATCGGTACGTACAACGACGCGTCGGTGCCCATGGACGTGGAGCGTGACAGCGTCGACGGAAACCCCGTGCTGCGCACGATCCGTCGGCGCACGGACTTCTCGTTCGGCCCGATGTTCGTGGACCGGTTCGGGGTGGTGCGCGGCGACCGGATCCAGATGCACGAACTGATCGGTCCCGGCCTGGTGAAGCTCACCTCCGCCGTCGCCCCGACGGGGCGCCTGGGCACCGACGAGGAACAGGGCTACGTGCTCTACCAGACCGTCACTCCCCGGACGGAGCGCACCCACACGTGGCGCAGGTATACAGCGTGCCGGGCAGGGAGCAGGTGGGCGAAGGACCCCGACGCCCGGTCGCTCGTCGATGCGATCGTCGAGGGAGCGCCGGAGGTGATCCGCGAGGACCTGTGGGCCGTCCAGGAACAGCAGCGACTGATCGAGCAGTACGGAGACGAGGGGTACCGAGAGGTCCACATCCGCACCGATGCCGCCGTCGTGATGCTGCGCCGGATCCTCGACGCGATGGAGGTCGACGTCGAGGACCTCTCACCGGCGGAACGCATCCGGGTGGCCGTGCGCTCGCAGCAGACGCGCAGCGCCGCGCAACGCGCCGACGTGGCGGCGACCGAGGCCGCGACGTGAACGAGGTCGAGGTCCGCCCGGACAGCGACGAGGACGTCGGCCTGTGGGGCTACTGCCCGTCGTGCGAACGGTGGTGGCTGAGCGCCTCGTGGGGCGCCGTCGAACCGCAGGACGACGCCGTCACCGGAGTCGCGCGGTGCCCGCGGTGCGACACCGTCGCGTTTCCCGTCGAGGTTCGTGTCGACGGGATCACGAGGCTGCGGCTCGAACTCGACCTTCCGCCCGGTGCGGAGTTCCCCGTCCTGCCGTGACGCCCGGCGCCGGGCCCCGCAGGCCGCCGGCTGCCTGCGTTCACACCACCGACAGGTCGAGGCGCCGGGAGAGTTCGTGCAGGGCGGCGCGCCCCGCCACCGAGTTGCCGGTGTCGTCGAGAGGTGGCGACCACACGCACAGGCCCATGCGGCCCGGCACCAGTCCCACGATGCCACCGCTCACCCCGCTCTTGCACGGGACCCCGACGGTGAACGCGAACTCGCCCGCGGAGTCGTAGGTGCCGCACGTCAGCAGGATCGCCGCGACCCGTCTCGCGTGCTCCTCGGACAGGACCCGCGTTCCGGAGTCCGGCTCGACGCCTCCGTTGGCGAGGAACCGCATCGACCTCGACAGCTGACGGGAGGTCATGGAGATGGCGCAGGCGAACACGTACGCGTCCAGCACGTCGTCCACGGGGTTGCGCAGGTTGTCGTACGACGCGAGCAGACTCGCCATCGCCCGGTTGAGGTGTCCGGTCTCGAGTTCGGAGTCGAGCACCTGCTCGTCGACGGACAACGTCTCGCCACACAGCCGCTCGAGCAGGTCGAGCGTGGCCTGCTTCGGGTCGTCGCAGTGCTCGACGAGGACGTCGTCCACGACGAGCGCCCCCGCGTTGATCATCGGGTTGCGGGGCACGCCGCGTTCGTGCTCGAGCTGCACGAGCGAGTTGAACGGGTCGCCGGAGGGCTCGCGTCCGACGCGCGACCACAGGTGTTCGCGGACGCCGCCGTGGGCGTCGGCGAGCTGCATCGCCAGCACCAGCGAGAACAGCTTGGAGATGCTCTGGATGGAGAAGGAGACGTCCACGTCACCGAGCGCGTGCTCGTCCCCGTCGAGGCCCGTCAGGCAGATCGCGAACCCCTGCGCATCGGCGGCGGCCAACGCGGGGATGTAGTCGGCGACCCGGCCGTCGGCGGCGTGGGGTCTGGCGATCTCCGCGACCTGTCGGAGCACGTCGTCGAGGTCGTCGGTCGAGGTCATGGGGTCTCCCGGTCGCCGCTGCCCGGTGGGACGTCGCCGTCGGTCGTCGTGTCCGGTTCGGCGGGAGCCTCCGCCGCGGCCCGTGCTCGTCGCGCCGCGCCGATGCGCCCCTGCTGGAGGCCCTCGGTGGGGGCGCGGGCGACGAGTGCTCCGCTGCCGAGCAGCATGGCGGCGAGGGTGACGAAGATCAACCCGAGCCCCATGAGGCCGGCCAGTGCACCGACGCCGATGGGGATGACGAACTGGGCCGCCCGGTTGCCCGACAGGCGGATGCCGATGGCGATGCCGCGGTTGCGCGGCGGGATGCGCCCCGCCACCCACGACAGGGTCAGTGGTTGGCCGAGGCCATTCGCGAACCCGCCCAGGAACAGCAGGATCCCGAGCAGCAGCGGCACCGTCGTCGTGGCGACCAGCGCCAGCGCCAGCCCGAACACCACGACACACAGGGTCAGCAGGAGGCGGTGTCCGAACCAGCGAAGCAGGGGGACCACCGTTGCGCGCGACGCCATCGCGGCCGCAGCGAACACCGACAGCAGCAGCCCGATCGTGCTGACCGCGATGCCGTTCTCCTCGCCGTAGGCGGGCAGGAACGCGATGACGATGTCGGCCGAGGCGATCACCGCCATGCTGGCGAACATCGCCTGGAACACCCCGGGAGCGCGCAGCGTCGACGAGATCGCCCGAAGTGCGGGCTCGCGAGTCTCCTGTGGCGCACTGCGCACCTCGTGGGAGGCGGGAGGCCGGATCCACACGGACACCGCGAACGCCGCACCGACGGCCCCGAGCACCCCGGCGGCCGCGAAGATGGTCATCAAGCCACCCCAGGGCGCCTCGGCGACGAACCCGGCCAGGCCCGGCCCGACGACGAACGCGACCGCGGCGACCACGGTCATCGCCCCGATGCGCGAGTCGCGATGCGCCGGGTCGCCCCCGTTCGACATGATGGTCTGCATGCCGACCATCATCGTCAGGTGGCCGAATCCCAGCGTCGCGGTGGCGGCGGCCAACAGAGCCAGCGACGTGATCTGGGTGAGCCAGACCCCGCTCGCCATGACCAGCAGGGATCCGAGCGTCAGGAACCGCGGTTCGCCCCAACGGTCCACCCAGCGGCCCGTCGGGATGGCCAGGAACAGTGACAGCAGGGCGTAGGCGCCGGCGATCATCCCGAGCTGGGCGCTGGTCGCGCCGAGTTCGAGCGCGCGATACGAGACCATCGGGCGCGTCGACGCCATCGCCATGATGATGATCAGGTGAACGCTCAGTGACCGGATGACCCAGCCCTGGAAGACCATCAGAGCACGCCGCCCTCGGTCATTCGCCGGTAGTCGAGCACCCGGTCGAGCACGGCCTCGTCGACGCCGTCGGCGAGTGCCGCCTCACGCAGCGTCAGGCCCTCCTTGTGGGCGCGCTTGGCGAGCTCGGCCGAGCGTTCGTAGCCGATCTCGGGAACGAGCGCGGTGACCTGCATGAGCGACCGCTCGACGAGCAGCGGCCCCTGGTCGGTCGCCTCGGTCCCGTCGAGGCAGCGGTCGACGAACACGCGCGACACGGTGGCGAGCAGGCGCTCGGACTCGATCACGTTGCGGGCCATGAGCGGGATCATGACGTTGAGTTCGAGCTCACCCGACAGGCCACCGACGGTGACGGCGGCGTCGTTGCCGATGACCTGTGCAGCGACCTGACGCACCGACTCGGGGATCACCGGGTTGACCTTGCCCGGCATGATCGAACTGCCCGGCTGGATCTCGGGCAGCTGGATCTCGTAGAGACCGGTGCGTGGGCCGGACGCCATCCACCGCACGTCGTTGGCGATCTTGATGAGGCTGACGGCGACGGTCCGTAGGGCGCCGGAGATGTCGACGAGCGCATCGCGGGCTCCCTGCGCCTCGAAGTGGTCGGTCGCCTCCACGAACGGCAGGCCCGTGCGCTGTGCGATCAGTTCGATGACGCGGTCGACGAACCCGGGCGGACAGTTGAGCCCGGTGCCCACCGCGGTGCCCCCGAGCGCGAGCTCGTGGATCGAGGCCAGTGCCCGCTCGATCCGATCGATGCCGAGTTCGATCTGCCGGGCGTAGCCGCCGAACTCCTGGCCGAGGGTGACCGGCGTCGCGTCCATGAGGTGGGTGCGCCCGGACTTGACGACGTCGCTCCACTCGTCGGCCTTCGCCCGCAGGGCGCCGTGCAGGTGGCGAAGTGCTGGCAGCAGCTGTGTGTCCGCGACACGTGCGACGGCGACGTGGACGGACGTCGGGAACGTGTCGTTGGACGACTGGGACGCGTTGACGTGGTCGTTGGGGTGGACCCGTGACGAGTTCAGGTCCTCTCCCAGCAGCTGCTTCGCTCGGTTGGCCACGACCTCGTTGACGTTCATGTTGGTCGAGGTGCCCGAGCCGGTCTGGAACACGTCGACCGGGAAGTGCTCGTCGAGTTCGCCGGCGATGACCTCGTCGGCGGCGCGCCGGATCGCGTCGGCGACCTCGGCGTCGACGACACCCGACTCCTCGTTCGCGGTCGCCGCCGCCCACTTGAGCATTGCATGGGCGTGGACCACGTCCAGGGGCACCGGCTGACCGGAGATGGGGAAGTTCTCCACGGCCCGCTGGGTGGACGCTCCCCACAGCGCGTCGACGGGGATCTGCATCTCGCCCATCGTGTCGCGGGCGGTACGGAACGGCTCGGCCATCGTCGGGCTCCTGGTCGTCGTGGTCGGCGTCAGGCTAGGCCGCAGCGCAGTTGCGGTGCGACCCGGCGCGGGCGCGCGTGCACGGTTCGGGCCGCTCGCGGCGCGGTACCGTCGAGCGCGAACCTGCTCCCTGCCGCCGGACCACTGCCGTGACCGCCCCCACCCCACCCGAAGGTCCTGCCGCCGGTCCGCCTCCGGTCCCGGCCGACGGAGCGGTGGATGGCCCGCCGCCGACCCCGTGGGAACGGCAGCGGGCCCGGGTGCGACGGCGCGCCCTCATCGGCGCGACGCTGGGGCTGGTCGCGATGGTCGGCGCGGCGACGGCGATCCTGTGGAACCTCGGCGACGAGGGTGACCGCGCTGCCGAAGAGGCGCTGCCCGTCGATCCTGACGCGCGACCGGGTCCCGACGGACCCGACGAGCAGCGCGAGCCCCGTGACCTCGACGACCTCGACATCCCCGAGGTCGGTGCCGACGACGTCATCGAACTGGTCGACCCGGAGGACCACGAAGGGGTGACCCGGGAACAGTTGCGGCTGCTCGTGGACATCGACGCGTCGGAACGGGCCATGATCGGCTTCCAGTCGGGGCTCGCCGACGCGTTCCTGGACGCGGACCAGACGGTGGAGAGGATCGAGCAGTCGGCTGCGGCCACCCAGGAGACGCTGGGGGAGCTGCGCCTGAGGCTCCAGCGCACGCAGTCCGACCCGGCCGCCGCGGAGACGCGGGACCGCTACGTCGTGCACCTCGACGCGTGGGTCGCGTGGCTGGAGTACATCGAGGCGAACCCCCTGTCGATCCTGTCCGAGAACCCGCGGTTCACCGTGCCGGTCAACGCGACCGGCGACGCGTTCGTCCGCGCGCTCGAAGTCATGCTCGCCGACGACGTCCACCGGGACGTGCGTCGCATCGGCGAGGCGATCGTCGCTCGCGGATTCCCCGGCCCCGAACAGTCCCAGGCCTGACGACGCCGGTACGTCCCCGATCGCCGGCGAGGATCGCCACGTCGCTCGGGTTGGTGTGTACGGCCGTCGGTAGGCTCGTCGGGCTCGTGCCCTGACGGGCCTGACGCCTCCCCGCTCGCACAGGAGCCTCGCCGTGCCGATGACCACCCCGGACCCCCACGACTTCCTCGCCGTCGACGCCCTGCTGTCCGACGAGGAACGCACGATCCGCGACACGGTGCGCCGCTGGGTCCAGCAGCGTGTGATGCCCGACGTCGCCGACTGGTACGTCGAGGGCCGCCTGCCGGCGGAACTGTTCACCGAACTGGGTGGGCTCGGCCTGTTGGGCATGCACCTCGACGGGTACGGGTGCGCGGGGACGTCGGCAGTCCAGTACGGGCTCGCGATGCTCGAACTCGACGCTGGTGACAGCGGCCTGCGCAGCCTCGTGTCGGTGCAGGGGTCGCTCGCGATGTTCCCCATCCACTCGTACGGGAGCGACGAGCAGAAGGAGCAGTGGCTCCCGGGGATGGCTCGCGGTGAACTCGTCGGATGCTTCGGTCTCACCGAACCGGACGCGGGATCCGATCCCGCCGGCATGCGCACGACCGCACGACGCGACGGCGGCGACTGGATCCTCGACGGCGAGAAGCTGTGGATCACCAACGGCAACCTCGCCGACGTCGCGGTCGTCTGGGCTCGTGACGGAGACGGGCGCGTGCGGGGCTTCCTCGTCCCGACCGACACTCCCGGGTTCGAGGCGCATCCGGTCCCGGCGAAACTGTCGCTGCGGGCCGGCGACACCGCGGGACTCAGCCTGACCGACGTTCGGCTTCCCGACGACGCGGTGCTGCCCGAGGTCGCGAGCATGCGAGGGCCGCTGTCGTGCCTGAACGAGGCGCGCTTCGGCATCCTGTTCGGCACGGCCGGGGTCGCTCGCGCCTGCTACGAGGCAGCGCTGGCGTACACGACACAGCGTGAACAGTTCGGTGGGCCCGTCGCGGCCCGCCAGCTCGTGCAGCGGCGGCTCGTGGAGATGATGATCGCCACGAACCGGGCGATGCTGCTCGCCCTGCACATCGGGCGGATGAAGGACGCCGGCACCGTGACGCCGCACCACGTCAGCCTCGGGAAGATGGACAACGCCCGCACCGCCCTGGAGGTCGCTCGTTCGGCCCGCGCACTGCACGGCGCCAACGGCATCACGGCCGACTACCACGTCATGCGCCACGCCGCGAACATGGAGACGGTGGTCACCTACGAGGGCACTGAGGAGATCCACACCCTGATCCTCGGGCAGGCGATCACTGGGTTCGACGCGTTCCGCTGACCCGACGTCCGCGCCGTTCAGCCCGGGGGACCCCACCCGCCCCCACCCGGCGTGCGCATGAGCAGTCGATCACCGGCCTGCACGTCGAACGTGACCTTGCCCGGCAGTCGCTCCCGGTTCCCGCGGCGCGTGACGAGCCAGTCCTCGCCGCTGTGGCCCGGGCCGCCTCCCGCCAGTCCCCACGGTCGGGTGCGTCGACGGTCGGCGATCACCGACACGACGGCAGGTTCGAGGAACTCGACCTCGCGTTCGATCCCGTCTCCGCCGCGCCAGCGGCCCTCGCCGCCTGAGGGCCACAGTGTCGTGCGCCGGACCCGGAACGGGTAGTGAGCGTGCAGCGACTCGACGGGGGTGTTGCGCGTGTTGGTCATGCCGGTGTGGATGCCCGACTGACCGTCACGGCCGGGACGCGCACCCTGCCCGCCGGCGATGGTCTCGTAGTAGGCGAAGTCGTCGTTGCCGATGAGCAGGTTGTTCATGGTCCCCTGTGACGCGGCGGGGATGCGGTCGGGGAACAGCTGCGCCAGTGCACCGAGGAGCACGTCGGCGATCCGCTGACTGGCCTCGACGTTGCCGGCCGCGACGGCTGCCGGTGGTCGGGCGTCGACGATCGAGCCGGCCGGGGTCACCAGCGTCAGGGGTCGTTCGCAACCGCCGTTGGCCGGGATGCTCGGGTCGGTGGCGACCCGGACCGCCAGGTACAGGCACGACCGGGTGACCGCGCGGACCGCGTTGACGTTGGCGGCGACCTGCGGGTCGGATCCCGTGAAGTCTGCGTGGAGCAGGCCCCCCGACAGCGTGATGGCGACCGTGATGGCGTGCAGGTCGTCGCGACCCTCGAGGTGGTCGGTGAACGTCGCGGTCCCGTCGCCGGCGGCGGCGAGCGCCGCCCGGGTGAGACGTTCCCCGTGGTCGAGCACCGCCTCGGCGAGCTCGGCGAACCGCTGAGGGCCGAGCGAGGAGACGACCTCGACGAGACGTCGGGCGCCGACCTCGTTGGCCCCGAGCTGCGCCGACAGGTCCCCGATCCGTTCGCGGGGTGTTCGGGTGGCCGCGAGGAACGGATCCCGGAACGCGTCGACCCACTGGCCGTCGACGACGGCACGCGTCGGGGCCACCCGATGGCCCTCCTGGGAGATGTCGACGGCGTCGGCGGGCATCGACCCGGGGGCCTCGCCCCCGACGTCGGCGTGGTGGGCCCGGTTGGCGACGAACCCGACGAGGTCGTCGCCGATGGTCACCGGGCGTACGAGGGTCAGGTCGTTGAGGTGGGTGCCGCCCGCGAACGGGTCGTTGACCGCGTACTGCATCCCCGGTTCGAGGGGTCCGCACGCGTCGAGCACGGCGCGGACCGACGCCGGCATCGACCCCAGGTGCACCGGGATGTGCTCGGCCTGCGCGAGCATCTCTCCGGACGGCAGGAACACGGCGGCCGAGCAGTCGGCGCGCTCCTTGATGTTGGGGGAGTAGGCGGTGCGTCGGAGCACGGCACCCATCTCGTCGGCGACGGCGGCGAACCGGTGCCGGGCGACCTCGAGGTCGACGGGGTCGACGCCTCTCACCAGGTCACCTCCAGCGCTCCGGAGTCGTGGACGACCGCCTGCTCGCCGGGCCCGATCAGGGTGGTCGCCTCCGCCTCCTCGATCACGGCCGGGCCGGGAACGCGAGCGCCCGCCGCGAGGCCCGGCCGCCACCACACCGGTGCGCGCACGACCCCCTCGTCGAGCACGACGTCACGTTCGCCGCGTCGCGGATCGCCGTCGGCGACGTGGCGGGGCAGCTGGTCGACGCGCAGCGCAGGTGGTCGGGTGACCTCTGCGCGGATCGTGACGACCTCGGCGTCGTCGTCCAGGGTGAATCCGTTGTGGCGTCGGTGGGCGTCGTCGAACCGTGCCCGCACGGTCGTCCACGACTCGCCCGGGGTGAACTCCACCGGTGTCTCGTGGGCCTGGCCGACGTGACGGACGTCGAGGACGATGCGCACGGTGGCCGTGGCGTCGTCGACGTCCGCGGTCAGCCGCTCGGCGTGTCGTGCCAGCGCCTCGGCGTCACCTCGGATCCGCACGCCCTGCGTGCGGTCCTCGCGTCGCGGGCTGAGCAGCAGGCCCAACGCCGAGAACACCCCGGCGTGGACCGGGACGACCACCCCGCGCATGTCCAGTCGACGGGCGAGCGACGTCGCGTGCAACCCTCCGGCACCGCCGAACGACACCAACCAGGCGTCGCGCGGGTCCACTCCCTGCTCCACCGACACCATCCGCAGCGCGCGAGCCATGTGCTCCTCGACGACGTCCACCGCACCGAGCGCGGTCGCGGTGGCGTCGAGACCCAGCGGGCCGCCGACGAGTCCCAGTGCGGCCACGGCAGCGGCGCGGTCGAGGGCGACCTCGCCGACCAGTCGGGCGTCCGGCGCGATCCGACCGAGCGCGACGTTGGCGTCGGTGACGGTCGGCTCGGTGCCGCCACGGCCGTAGCACGCAGGCCCGGGTCGGGCGCCGGCACTGTGCGGCCCGACCCGCAGGGCACCGCCGCTGTCGGACCACACGACGCTGCCTCCACCCGCGCCGACGGTCTCGATCGCGACCGTCGGCATCCGACAGGGGTGGCCGTCGATCGTGCGTTCGTAGGCGACCTCGGGTCGCGCCGAGGTGATGCGGCACACGTCGGTGGACGTGCCGCCCATGTCGAACGACACGACGGTGTCGTGACCCAGCACCTCGCCGAGTGCCGCGGCCGCCACGACTCCTCCTGCGGGACCCGACAGCAGGATCGCCGCCGGGAGCTCCGCCGCGTCCTCGAGGGACATGAGGCCCCCGGAGGACCGCAGCACCTCGATCTCGGCGGGAAGACCGGCGGTACGGGCCCGCTCGCGCAGGCTGGTGAGGTACCGGCGGACCTCCGGGCCGAGGGTCGCGTTGAGGACCGTGGTGGACATCCGTTCGAACTCGCGGAACTCCCCGGCGACACGGTGCGAGGTGGACACGGCCACGTCGAGTCGGCTGGCGATCGCGTCGGCGATCCGTCGTTCGGTGGAGCCGTCCGCCCATGCGTCGAGCAGGCACACGGCCACCGCCTCCACACCGGCCGCCATGACCCGGTCGACGGTGTCGGACGGGTCGGCGTCGGGATCCACCCCGATGCGGCGCGAGCGGTCCACCAGCGGTGCCGGACGGTCCGCGAACGGGTCGTAGAGCGACGGACGATCCTGACGGCCGATCTCCAGTACGTCCTCGAACCCGGCGTCGGTGACCAGCGCGGTCGGTGCACCTCGACGTTCCAGCAGCGCGTTGGTCGCCACGGTCGTGCCGTGCAGCAGCCGCGTGTCGGCGTCGGTCAGGCGGGTCGCGCCGGTGACGACACCGTCCGCCTGGTCGGCCGTCGTCGACGTCTTGGTGACGGTGAGGCGGGTGCCGTCCCAGCGCACGACGTCCGTGAACGTGCCACCGACGTCGACGGCGAGCGTGGCGTCGTCGTGGGAGTGGTCGTCGGTCATCGTCGGGCCCGTCGTCGACCCGTCAGCCGGGTCCGGTCGGGTGCGTCAGGGGTGCGGCCGCGGTGCACCGAGCGAGGCTACTGGTCGTCGGTCGGGGGTCCGAAGTGGCCCCTGCCCGGCGGGCATGGCATCCTGCGCCCCCCGGTGTCCCGTCCGCTGCCGACCGCTGCCCGAGCACGTCGGCGCCCCCGGAGGTCCTCGTGTCCCGACGTGCAGTGTTCGCGGTGCTCGTCGCCGTACTGCTCGTCGCCGAACCGCTTCCTGCCGTCGGCGTGACCCAGGACTCGCTGCGCGGCGAGATCCAGGACGCAGAGCGGCTGGTCGACGACCTCGAGCAGCGCCTGGACACGGCCGTGCAACGCTACGAGGAGACGTGGGCGCGGATCGAGGAGACGGAGGTCGAACTCGAGGAGCTTCGCCTGCGTGCCGGGGTGCTCGAGGCCGCCGCGCACGACGCGACACACCTGCTGTCCGAACGGGCCCGCGCGGTGTTCAAGCAGGGGTCGACCGCGACCTTCGAGACGCTCCTGAGTTCGGGAGGGCCCCAGGAGGCCGTCGAACGCGCCGCGATGATCTCCACCCTCCAGCTGCGTGAGGGCACCCGGCTCGAGGATGCGGTCGCCTCACGGGTCGCGCTCGACCAGACACTCGAACTGCTCGCCGACCGGGAGCAGCGCCTCGACGAACTCCAGGCCGACCTGGACCTGCAGTCGCGCGAACTGTCCGCCGCACTGTCCCAGGCCGAGGCACGCGCGACGAGCCTGCGGACCATGCTCGACCGTCAGGTGACGATCGACCGGGGGGTGCAGCAGGGTGTGTACGCCTGCATCTTCGACAGCGCGGTGCGCTTCCGCGACACCTGGGGAGCGCCTCGCAGCGGTGGGCGACGACACCGTGGCACCGACGTGTTCGCTCCGTACCGCCACCCGGTCTACGCGTTCACGTACGGCACCATCTCGCGCGTGTCCTGGAGCGGGCTCGGCGGACTGGGCCTGTACCTGCGGGGCGACGACGGAAACACCTACTTCTACGCGCACCTCGACAGCGTCGAACCCGACGGGCAGGCGGGCAGACGCGTCGCTCCGGGCCAGCTCATCGCACGCAACGGCCACACCGGCAACGCGTCGCCGAGCGCCCCCCACGTCCACTTCGAGATCCACCCCGGCGGGGGCGGAGCCATCAACCCCTACCAGTGGCTCGCCGCGGCCTGCTTCTGAACCGCGTCGCGCACACGTGCGGCCACCGGCGTTCGACAGGGGTGAGCGGGGTCGGCCGGACGCCCGCGGGTACCCTGTCCGCCGGTCCCGCGCGACGCCGCCACCTCGGCGTCGCCCTCCGGACAGGCGCCTGACCGCCTCCTGAGCACCACCCCACTCCCGGCCTCGCCGCCCCCCACGGCGCGCGGGATTCCGCGCACCGTGCCCGAGGGCCCTGCGCCTGCTGGCTCCACACGCCGCAGCCCGCCGCAGCCCGCCACGACCAGGAACCTGCCCTTGCTCCGCCCGCGCCGTGTCGTCACGAGCCTCGTGCTGGTGGGCGTCGCGCTGTCGGCGGCGGTCCAGCCCACGGGAGCACAGACGCTCGAGGACGCCCGCCAGCGGACCAGTGAACTGCGTGCCGAGGTCGAGGCGTTCACGGTCCGCTACGAGTCGGTGCTCGTCGAGGTGGAGAACGCCGTGCAGGACCTGGAGACCCTCGAACGTCGCGAACGCACGCTCGAGCAGGAGTACGCGTCGTTCGACGAACGGCTCGCGACCCGAGCACGCACCATCTTCAAGCACGGATCGACGCGGACGTTCGATGCGCTGCTGGCCGCGGAGGCGCCCATCGACGGGATCGAGCGCGCCAGCATGTTCGCCGTCGTCCAGCGGCGCGACCAGGCCGGGCTCGAGGAGGTGATCGCGGCGCGCGACTCGTACCTGCAGGCTCGCGCGCTGAGCGTCGCCCAGCGCGATCGCCTCGCGACCCTCGAACTGGAACTCGACGCGGCTCGGCGCCTGCTGGAGCAGCAGCTCGCGCAGGCCGAGATCGTCGCGCAGTCCATCGAGGATCGTGACTCGCGCCAGCGCAGGATCACCGAGGGCAGCCAGCAGGGCGTCTACGCATGCCCGATGTCCCCGCAGGTGACCCACTTCATCGACTCGTGGGGTCACGCCAGGTCGGGTGGCCGTGGTCACCGGGGGACCGACATGATGGGGCCGATGAACGCACCGGTGTACGCGTTCGTCTCCGGGGTGGTCGAACGTCGGGCCAACAGCCAGCTCGGCGGGCTCTCGCTGTACCTGCGGGGCGATGACGGCAGCACCTACTTCTACGCGCACCTCAACGGCTACACCGACCTGGGCAGTGCCGGGGTCCGGGTCGTCGCCGGTGACCACATCGCGTTCAACGGCAACACCGGCAACGCGCGCGGTGGCGCTCCCCACATCCACTTCGAACGGCACCCGGGGGGTGGCGCGGCGGTGAACCCCTACCAGTGGCTCGCCCGCGCCTGCTTCTGACGAGGTGCCCCTGCAGGTGAGGGTGGAACCCGGGGACGCGACGCGAGGTCACCTCCGACCACCCGGCTCGTCGCGCACGCTGTCGGTCCACGCGCCCGGGAGTCGGGACTGCGTCCGTCGAGCCTCTAGGGTCCGGGTCCCGGGAGCGCGAGCCGGCGGTCCGGGTCCCACGGGGGCCTCAGGGAAGGGACGGGCGTGAGGACGGCGGTGTACGCGGGGGTGATCGCCGGGACGCTCATCGCCGTCCAGTCGGCACTCATCGGCGCGTTCGGTGCGCGGCTCCATCCCTTCGTCGCGTCGACCTGGGTGCACGCCGCAGGCCTCGCGTTCGGGGTCGTCGGAGTGCTCGTCGCCCGTCTGGGGTTCCGCACCGAGGTGGTCAGGGCGGCACCCTGGGGTCTGCTCGCGGGCGTCGGCGGGGTGCTGCTGGTGACCGCCATCGCCATCGCGGTCGCGGGGATGGGGCTCGCCTCCACGCTCGCCACCGTCACCGCCGTGCAGTTGCTGGTCGGGTTCGGGATCGAGACCGCGCGCGTCGCGGACCGTGCCGTGGCCCTCGACCCCGTGCGGCTCGCGGGTGCCGCGATGATCGTCGCCGGCGTGTACCTGGTGGTGAGTCGGGGTCCCTCGTCGGGATGACGCCCGACGCCGAGCAGTCAGGAGGATCGATGAGTGGACGTGGACCGATCGCGCGCCTGCGTGGCGTCGGAGTGAGGGTCGAAGGGCACGACATCCTCCACGGCGTGGACCTGGACGTGCCCAGCGGCGGGCACCTGGCCGTCCTCGGACCGAACGGCGCGGGCAAGACCACGCTGCTGCGGGTGCTGTCGACCTACCGTCACCCGACGCGGGGCGAGGTCGACGTCCTCGGCGGACGAGTCGGCCGCGTCGACGTGCGAGACCTTCGGCCCCGGATCGGGTTCGTGTCCGTCGCGCTCGATCCGCTGCTGCACGAGCGTGCCCCGGCGCTCCCGCTGGTCGCCGCGGCCATCCAGGGCGGGACATGGCCACCCCCGGGGCTGCTCGACCGACCCGGAGTGCGCGAGGCCGCGGAACGTGCGCTGGAGCGGGTGGCCGCCGGCCACCTCGCGGACCGACGCGTCGACACCCTGTCGCAGGGAGAACGCCAGCGCGTCCGCATCGCCCGCGCGCTCGCGGGTGACCCCGAACTGCTCCTGCTCGACGAGCCGTTCGCAGGACTCGACCTCGGAGGCCGTGAACGACTGATCGCCGACCTCGACCGCCTGCTCGCCGAACCCGACGGTCCCACCGTCGCCATCGTCACCCACCACCTGGAGGAGCTGCCGCGCGGCATCACCCAGGTGCTGCTGCTGCGTGACGGGCGTCCGGTGGCAGCCGGTCCCGTGGCCGACGTGCTGGTCGATGACACGGTGTCGGCCACGTTCGGCATCGACGTCGAGGTGCGTCACGCCGGTGGTCGGTGGCACGCCGTCGCCGTGTGAACGGCCGGTCGCACCGGCGCGGCGGACGCCGGGTCGGTCCGTGCTCGCACCCGGGCCACGAGGTGCAGACACCGCGTCCGGGCGATGCGAACGATCGCACGACTGGTTGACGCCACCCGACGACCGTCGTAGTTTCTGCCACGCGCCCTGCAGGGGAGACGGGTTGGGACCCGCTCGGCAGGGCACTCGACCATCCGGGCGATCTGGGGAACGTCGCATGCGCGGGGCCCTTGGTCGACTGGCTCAGCCAACAAGTGGATGCGACCGTGGGAGGAACGCATGAACAGGTTCACGACAGGGCGTGGCCGACGTGGGCGCCGCACGGTGCTGTTGGCACTCGTGCTGGCACTCGTGCTCGCGGCGTGTGGGAGCGGCGACGACTCGGGCAGTGACGCCGAGGCGCAGCCGCTCACCATCGCGCACCCGGGCAACATGCCGACGATCTGGGTGTCGGCGCAGATCTACGTCGCCGAGCACTTCGGCTTCTTCGACGAGTGGGACGTCGACGTCACGATTCGTCCCATGGGTTCCGGTGGAGACGTGGTGCAGGCGACCTTCACCCGGGAGATCGACGGCGGTCACACCGGCACCGAGCCGTTCCTGACGGCGGCTGCGGCAGGGGTCGACCTCAAGGCCATCATGGGGGAGAACCACCAGGACTGGATCCTCGTGTCCAAGGACCCTGCGGTCCAGACGTGCGAGGACATGGTCGGCAAGACCTCTGGTTCGCAGGCTCCCGGTGACGCGCGGTGGCTCGTGCTGAGCGTCATGCTCGAGAGCTGCGGGCTCGACATCTCGCAGGTGGAGACGGTCGACACCGGCGCGGACCACCTGACGCCGCTGGTCAGTGGCGTGCTCGACACCCACGTCCTGCACGTCGACGAACTGGAGTTCGTCCGCTTCGAGACGGGCGAGGACTGGCGGGTGATCCTCGCGCTGCAGGACATCGCGCAGCAGCACTACACCGCGTGGGTGTTCAACGCGGACGCCATCGCGGACAACCGTGAGGGTCTGGTCCGCTGGCTCGGCGCGATGACCGACGCCGTCGGCTTCATGCAGGACCCGGCGAACTTCGACGAGATCGCCCAGTTCCTGTACGAGGAGGAGATCATCCGGCAGAACGACCTCGATCTCATCAAGGCGATCTTCCAGGGCTTCCTCGACATGGAGCAGTGGCACCACGACGACGTCGGTCTGGGCGTCGACTACCTGCAGCCCTCGATCCAGGCGCAGGTGGATGCCGGCAACATCGACGAGGCGTACGACGCCGAGGACATCATCGACACGAGCCTCTGGGAGGAGGCATGGGCCCGCATCCAGGCCCGAGGGTGACGATGAGCGGGTGACGTCCCCACGCGGGACGTCACCCGTGTCGTGGGGCGGGGGCCGGCCGCCCGGGCGACGGCGGTTCCGAGAAACGGGGGGGGGGCGGGGGGGGGCGCTGGCCCCGCGCGCGGGCCGGGC